>NZ_LBMU02000128.1 GCF_001005085.2 Streptomyces humi | reverse complement strand
GCCCCCATCCGATCCGCGGCCCCGGCCAGCCCTCCGGCCGCCTCCCGGCCGGTCCCTGTCGCCCCCGACCACCACCCGACGCCCCCCGGTCACCACCCGACGCCCCCGACCACCACCCGACGCCCCCCGGTCGCCGCCCGTCGGTCCTCCGGTCGGCTGAGCGGTCGTGTCGTCAGCCGTTCGCTCGGCCGAAGAGGGGGGCCAGGAGTAGTTGGGCCGCGCCTTCCGCGACCGTGCGGTCGCCGCCGGGGACGAGGCGGACGGGGACGGTGGTGCCGAGGGCGCCCTCGCGCCGGGCGCGTTCGTCGAGGACGGCGGCGACCCCGCGTACGAAGATCTCCGGCGCGGCGGCGATCGTACGGCCGCCGAGCAGCACCTGGTCGATGTCGAGCAGCCCCGCCAGGTTCGCGGCCCCCGCGCCCAGCACCCGTGCCGCCTCGGCCGGTTCCGCCCGGTCCACCGCCGCCAGGCACAGCGCCTCGACGCAGCCCCGGTTGCCGCAGTGGCACGGCGGCCCGTCCAGCTGGATGACCTGGTGCCCGAACTCCCCCGCCCCGGTGCGCGGCCCCCGGTGCACGCTGTCGCCGATCACCAGGCCGGCGCCGAGGCCGGTACCGAGGTGCAGGTAGGCGAAGGAACCGCCCTCGCCGCCGACGGCGAGCCCGAGGGCGGCCGCGTTGGTGTCCTTGTCGACGACGACCGGTACCCCCAGCCGCTCGGCGAGCGCGTCCCGCAGCGGAAAGCCGTCCCACTCGGGGAACCCGGTGACCCGGTGCAGCACCCCGTGGTCGTGGTCGAGCGGACCGGGCGCGGCGACCCCGACCCCGAGCAGGGCGTCGCCCCCGTCCGCGATCAGCTCCCCGGCCGTCTCCGCGAGCGCCCCCACCACGGCCGTCGCGCCCGCTCCCAGGTCCAGTTCCGCGCGCCGCTCCGCCACCACCCTCCCGTCGAGGTCGACCAGCACCGCCCGCAGCTCGTCCCGGTCGAGGTGCACCCCCACCGCGTGCCCGGCCTCCGGCACCAGCCGCAGCACGGTGGCCCGCTTGCCCCCGGTGGACGCGCGCCGCCCGGCCTCCGCCGCGAGGCCCTCCTCGCGCAGCCGGGCGGTGATCTTGCTGACGGCCTGGGGGGTGAGTCCGGTGCGCTCGGCCAGTTCGAGCCGGCTGATGCCCTCGCTCCCGGCGGTCCGCAGCAGGTCCAGCACCAGCGCGGTGTTGTGGCTGCGCACGACGAGCAGGTTCGCCCCGGCCTGGCCCGGCCCGCCCCTCGTACGGCTCCGCGGGTCACTTCCCGCGCCGCTCCTCGTCCTGTTCACGCCACCCATTGTCCCCGCCACTTGCACTTTGGCAACAGCGTTGCGAAAGTGGGGGGCATGACAGCTGCCACTCCCCTGCGCGTCGGCCTCATCGGCTACGGCCTCGCCGGATCCGTCTTCCACGCCCCGCTGATCGCCGCCACCGAGGGCCTCGCCCTGGACACGGTGGTCACCTCGAACCCCGAGCGGCAGGCGCAGGCGAAGGCCGAGTTCACCGGCGTCCGGACGGTCGCCACCCCGGACGACCTGTTCGACCGGGCCGACGGCCTCGACCTGATCGTCATCGCGTCCCCGAACAGGACCCATGTCCCGCTGGCGACGACCGCCCTCAAGGCGGGCCTGCCGGTCGTGGTGGACAAGCCGGTCGCCGGCACCGCCGCCGAGGCCCGCGAGCTGGCCGCCCTCGCCGAGGAGCGCGGCCTGCTGCTCTCGGTCTTCCAGAACCGCCGCTGGGACAACGACTTCCTGACCCTGCGCAAGCTGCTGGCCGACGGCGAACTGGGCGAGGCATGGCGCTTCGAGTCCCGCTTCGAGCGCTGGCGTCCGCAGCCCAAGGGCGGCTGGCGCGAGTCCGGCGACCCGGCAGAGATCGGAGGTCTCCTCTACGACCTCGGCAGCCATGTCGTCGACCAGGCCCTGACCCTCTTCGGCCCGGCGACCGAGGTGTACGCCGAGTCGGTCGTGCGCCGGGACGGCGCCGAGACCGACGACGACACGTTCATCGCGCTCACCCACGCGAACGGCGTCCGCTCCCACCTCTACGTCTCCGCGACGGCGGCCCAGCTCGGCCCGCGCTTCCGGGTGCTCGGCTCGAAGGCGGGTTACGTCAAGTACGGCCTGGACCCGCAGGAGGCGGCGCTGCGCGAGGGCGACCGGCCGGGCACCGCGGACGGCTGGGGCGTCGAGCCGGAGTCCCTGTACGGCCGGGTCGGCGCCGGGGAGTCCCCGCTGACCGGCGGTGGCCGGGCCGTCCCGACCCTGCCCGGCGACTACCCCGCGTACTACGCGGCCGTGGCCCGGGCCCTGCGGGGCGAGGGCGCCAACCCGGTGACCGCGCTGGAGGCGGCGGACACCCTGGACGTACTGGAAGCAGCCCGCCGTTCGGCGGTCGAGAAAGTGACGGTGACCCTCTGATGCACCACCCGCAGATCACCCCGCGGTCCACTCCCGAACTCACCCCGTCGGTGGAGGAGTTGGAGAAGCAGGAACAGCGCCTGGTCTTCCGGCAGTTCACCAACGACGACGCGTGGGCCCTGGGCTCCCTGCTGGTGGAGCTGGCCCGGGAGCGTCAGGCCCCCGTGGCCGTCGACATCCACCGCGCGGGCCAGCAGCTCTTCCACGCGGCCCTGCCCGGCTCCACCCCCGACAACGACGCCTGGATCGCGCGCAAGCGCCGGGTGGTGGAGCGCTACGGCGCGGCCTCCTACCTGGTGGGGGCCCGTTTCCGCGCCAAGGGCACGACCTTCGAGGAGTCCTCCCGTCTGGACCCCGACGAGTACGCGGCCCACGGCGGTTCCTTCCCGATCACCGTCGAGAACGTCGGCGTGGTCGGCTCGGTGACCGTCTCGGGCCTCCCCCAGCTCCAGGACCACCGCTTCGTGGTGGAGGCCCTGGAGGCGTACTTGAAGCTTTGACGCCGCCAACCGGAGCGCGCCCCTTGGGGGCGCGGGGAACTGCGCGAACAACCACGGACTACCCGCACCCGCCCGCGCAGAGCACTCCCCCGCCCCTCAGGCGTCCTTGAACTCCTGCCGCTGACGCCCAAGCCCCCCGATCTCCAGCTCCACCACATCCCCGGCCCGCAGGAACGGCTTCGGCTCGGGCGCGCCCAGCGCGACCCCCGCCGGAGTCCCGGTGTTGATGACGTCACCCGGGTACAGCACCATGAACCGGCTGACGTACCGCACCACTTCGGCGACCGAGAAGATCTGCTCGGCGGTCGTCCCGTCCTGCTTCAGCTCCCCGTTCACCCAGAGCTTCAGCGACAGTCCCTGCGGGTCCCCGAGCTCGTCGGCGGTCACCAGCCACGGCCCCAGCGGGTTGAACGTCTCGCAGTTCTTCCCCTTGTCCCAGGTGCCGCCCCGCTCGATCTGGAACTCCCGCTCGGAGACGTCGTGCGCGACCGCGTACCCGGCGACGTACGCCAGCGGGTCCTCATCGTCGGACAGGTAGCGGGCCGTGCGCCCGATGACGACCGCGAGTTCGACCTCCCAGTCGGTCTTCACCGACCCGCGCGGCACCAGCACGGTGTCGTTCGGCCCGACGACCGTGTCCGCGGCCTTGAAGAAGACGACCGGCTCGGCCGGCGGCTCGGCGCCGGTCTCGCGGGCGTGGTCGTGGTAGTTGAGGCCGATGCAGACGACCTTGCCGATCCGCCCCAGCGGTGGTCCGATCCGCAGCCCGGTCGCGTCGAGCGCGGGCAGTTCCCCGGCGTCGGCGGCGGCCCTGACCCGGGCGAGGGCGGCGTCGTCGGCGAGCAGCGCCCCGTCGATGTCGTCCACGACACCGGACAGGTCCCGCAGGACCCCCTCGGCGTCGAGCAGCGCGGGCCGCTCCGCCCCCGTCGTACCGACTCGCAGCAGCTTCATGGTCGTCACCATCTCCCTTGATAGCGTGCGCCCGCCCGATGGGTGCAGCCATCGGAGGACTGGTCGATCCTCCAAGATGGGCGTGCAGCGGGCAAGAGCCTGTTCACGTACTGGACCGTAGCCGTACGGTCCCGGGCCGCGCCGTTCCTCACCGGTACAGCACCGCGCGCTCCCCGCGCTCCAGGCCGTACTGGTCACCACGTACAGCGCGGCCGCCAGCGGCACCACGGCGACGGTGAACAGCGTCACGTACGACAGGTACGGCGCGACCTTGGTGGACCGCGCCCAGCCCCGGCACCCGCTCGCCCGCCACGCCGCTCACCGCCGTCTCCGCCTCTTCCGCCGTCTCCGCCTCTTCCGCCGTCTCCGCCGCCGTTCGCCTGGCGCGGAGGAAGTTGAAGGTGGCGACGGCGGCGACGAGGACGAACAGCCCCAGGCAGACCAGGCTGCCGGAGCTTCCGAGCCCGGCACCGAGGAGGTCGACCCCCCTTCCGCCGAGGGGAGCCCCCAGCAAGAGCGGCTGGAGCAGGTCGGCGAGCTGCTCGACCAGGCCGGCGAAGACGGACATGGGTGGGAGCCCTCCAAGGGGTCTCGCCGTGCCGTGATGAAGAGGTGGGACGGCATGACGACCCGCGCGAGGGCACCCGGAACGGGTTCCGGATGCCTTACGCGGTGGTCGCCCGGAGGGCGTGCCCGGGTGCTCGTGGCCTGGTGCGGCCCTTCGCGTCCGGATCGCACTGGGCGACGAAGGCGGTGCGCCGGGCGCGGTCGCGTATCGCCGTACGGACCCGGGTGAGCGGGACGGCGGGGGCGGACCGCGCGGCGAGCAGGCAGCTGACGGCGAGGGCCGAACCGACGGCGGCGGTCGCGGCGAGCGCGACGGTGGTGAAGAGGCTGCCCGAGTCGAGCAGCAGGAGGTCGAACAGCAGCAGCAGGAGAAGGGCGACGGGACGCGACGACAGGACCTGACGGCCGTGCACACGCATCTCCGAACCCCCCTCCCACGCAATGACGTTGTACCGCTCGTACCGCTCGTACCGCCGTTATGCCGGATCTGTCTCCAACGGCTCCAGGAGCCGCTTCGGCTTGAGGAGCGCCCGGCTGACCGGGTCGGCCGGGTCGGGGTCGAGTCCCGGCCCCGGCGTGATGAGAACGTCCGCGACGGGTACGACGGTTCCGCAGGCGGGACATTCGCCGTACGGGCCGAGTTCGGTCCCGCACTCGGCGTGCCGGAAGTAGCGCAGCCGGCGGTCCATGAGGTGCTCGCGTCCCCAGAGGGCGAGGGCGCGCAGGGTGGGCCAGAGCGCGATCCCCCGGTCGGTGACGACGTACTCGTCGCGGGGCGGCGACTCCTGGTACCGGCGCTTCTCCAGGATCCCCTCCTCGGTGAGCGTCTTCAGGCGGGCCGACAGGACGGCGCGCGGGATGCCGAGGTGGACGAGGAAGTCGTTGTAGCGCCGGACGCCGTAGAGCGCGTCGCGGACGACGAGCAGGGTCCAGCGCTCGCCGACGACCTCCAGCGCGCGGGCGATCGAGCACTCCTGCGTCGCGTAGTCCTTGCCCAGTGCCATGCGGACCACCTTAGTCAACTTCCCCGTCCAAGGTTCAGTGAACGAACCGATGGTGTTACGGTACCGCCATGACTAGGTTCAATGAAAGAACCCTCAAGCCCGGGGGCGCCGTGGGCGCACCGCCCGGCACGGACCCTGCCCCGCCCCCGAGCGCCCGTGCCACCCTGGCCCTCACCAGCGCCGCGACCGCCGTGGCCCTGATGACGTACACCGCCCCCGTGGTCACGCTCCGCGAAACGGCTGCCGCCCTGCACACCCCGCTGTCCGCGCAGGCCTGGCTGCTGAACGGGACCCCGCTCGGCCTCGCCGCCCTCCTCCTGGTGGCGGGCAGCCTGGCCGACGACTACGGCCGCCGCCGTGTCTTCGTCGCCGGCACCCTGGCCCTCGGCCTGACCACGGCCCTCGGCGGCCTCACCACCTCCACCTGGGCGTTCACCCTGGCGCGGGTGGCGCAGGGCGCGGCGAGCGCGGCGATCCTGGCGAGCAGTCTGGGCCTGCTGGTGGCCGCGTTCCCGACCCCGCGCGGCCGGCTGCACGCGACGGGCGTGTGGGGCGCGTTCGTGAGCGGCGGCATCGCGCTCGGCCCGCTGGTGGCGGGGGCGATGCCGAACTGGCGGGTGGCGTACGCCGTGCTGGGCGCGGCGGCCCTGCTGGTGGCGGCCCTCTCCGTCCGCTCGCCGGCGGAGTCCCGGTCCCCGCGCGGCGGCCGTCCGGACATCGCCGGGGCGCTGGCCTTCGGGCTGGCGCTGGTGTCCCTGGTCGCGGCCCTGACGCTGGGCCGGGACGGCTGGCTGCGGCCCGAGGTCGGCCTGCTGCTGGCGGCGACGGTGGTCCTGCTGGCGCTGTTCACCGTGATCGAGCGCCGGTTCGCGCCGACCCCGATGATCGACCTGGCCCTCTTCCGGACCCCGCGCTTCCTGTCCTCCTCCCTCGCCGGTCTCGTCACGGGTCTGACGGTGATCGGCCTGTTCAGCTTCCTGCCGGCGCTGCTCCAGCAGACGCTGGGCATGTCCGCCATGGACACGGCGTGGCTGTTCCTGCTCTGGTCCGGCCTGTCCTTCGCGGTGGCGTTGCAGGCGAAGCGGCTGGCCGGCCGGGTCGCCCCACGCCGGCAGCTGGCCGCCGGTTTCCTGCTGCACGCGGGCGGCGCGCTGGCGATGCTGGGCGCGCTGGACGCCGGTTCCTGGCCCCGTCTCCTGCCCGGTCTGGTGCTCGGCGGGGCGGGCAGCGGCCTCCTCAACGCGGCGCTGCCCCTGCTGGCCGTGGAGTCGGTCCCGGCCGCCCGCGCCGCGATGGGCTCGGGCGCCCAGCAGACGTTCCGCTACATCGGCTCCTGCGCGGGCGTGGCCCTGACGATCGCCATCGCCACGTCCACCGGGGGCGGCCTGGCCCACGGCGCGGACGTGGCGATGGTGGTGTCGGCGGGTGTGGCGGCGCTGGGGGCGGCGGGTGTGATCGCGCTACGGGAGCGGGCGCGCTAGCCGAAGGTGGGCACACCAGCAGCCGGAGGTGGGCACACCAGCAGCCGGAGCTGCGGCCCACCCGGCGCGACCTGGGCCGCCGGCTCCTGACCGGCCGCGCCCTCTGCCTCCGGCCCGTGACCGGCCCCGACCTCCGGCTTCGGCCCGTGACCGGCCGCGCCCTCCAGCGCCGGCCCGTAACCGGCCGCGCCCTCCAGCGCCGGCCCGTGACCGGCCGCGCCCTCCGCCGCCGGTTTCCGGCCGCCGTCTGTTCCTGTCCGTCACCGGGTCTGGGCCGCCGGGCGGAACGCGGGTACGTCGGACTGCGCGGCGGGAGCGGAACCGGGCGCGGGCTGCCGCATGCTCGCGAACCCCGTGGGCGAGGCCTGCTCGAACCCCGACCAGACGTTGCCGCCACGCCACTGGGAGCCGTCCCAGACCAGGGCCCTGGCCTGCGCTCCGTAGAAGCCCGCCCCGCACGAAGCCCAGCCGCCCCAGTCGAGCACCTGCTCCGGTCCCCACGCACCCCACCGGTTCACGCCCGTGGCGCCGAACTTCCAGGCGCTGGTACGGCAGGTCGCCCAGGCGGATCCGTTCCACCGGAAGACGGTCACTCGGGTGGCGGCCCAGCCGTCGGGCGAGTTCAGCCCCGTGCCGCACCCCTGAGTGAACGCATAGGTCTCCGAGTAGGCGAGGTTGCCGGACAGCACGCCGGGTTTCCTGTGGTCGATGCCCGCGTCTCCCTGGACGCAGAGGCCGGAGGCGTTGTAGACGGTGACTCTCCGGGCCCAGGTGTACGCGCTCGCGGGCTGGGTCCACAGCGCTGCCGTCAGCAACGCGACGAACAGGCACAGCGTGGCTTTCAGGGACAGGCGGGACATGGGCATGATCCCTCCGGTTCTCGGGTCGCCACCATGTCCTCTGCACGCATGTCCTGAAGGACCCCCCACATGGTCCTGCGACCCTGGGCGAGGCAGTGGGCCGGCCGGTACCCCCCGTGGCCCCCACCGGACGGTTCCGCGACTGCGGAGGTGAGCACTCCGAGGTCGTGGACCACGGGCTCACCGGACCTTCTCACGGTAGGCGATGCGGTCGTCCGTCGCCTGTCGGGACCACGAGCCGCCGACCGGGCCTCGGCGCCGTCCCACCCGACGCCCTCCCCCGGCGCCCGTCGGGCCGCTATGGCGGCGGGAGTTGAGGGGTCACCCGCTCCCCGCCCGCGGCCGCGTCGACACCAGTCTCCCCCACACCACCATCCGGTACCGCGAGGTGAACTCGGGCGTGCAGGTGGTGAGGGTGATGTAGTAGCCCGGCTCCTTGTACCCGTACGACGGCTTCACGATCGAGCGCGGTACGGGCCTGATGACCCCCGAGTCCCGGGACGAGGTCTGCGGCAGGATCTGGTCGACGACGTACGTGTAGGTCGCCGCCCTCGTCTCGACCTCGACGGTGTCCTTCCGCCGGAGCCGGGGGAGGTACCGGAACGGCTCCCCGTGTGTGTTCCGGTGCCCGGCGACCGCGAAGTTCCCCGCCTGGCCCGGCTGTTGGGTGCCGGGGTAGTGGCCTACGTACCCGTGGTTGAGCACGTTCGGTTTGCTGACGCCCTCGGCGACGGGCACGCGCAGACCGAGCCGCGGGACGACGAGCACGGCGTAGGCCTGGGAGGCGACGACCCGGGTGGTGTACGACGACTGCCGCCGCCCGGCGCCACCGCCGGTACCGCTGCCGGTGCCGGTGCCGGCGGACGACGCGGAACCGGTCGTACCGGAGCCGTCCTTCGCCCCGTCGCCCGCGCCCCCGGAACCCCCCGCGCTCCCCCACTCCCGTTCCAGCGCCTCCACCTTCCGCTCGGCTCCCCGCTTCGCCTCCCGGTTGGTCCACCACAGCTGGTGCACGACCAGCAACATGAGCACCACGCCGACGGTGACGAGGAGTTCGCCCCCGCTCCACAACACCCGCCGCCCCACCGGCATCCGCCCCACCGCCGCCGCCCGCCCCACCGGCCTGCGTCCCGCACGCCGTCGCCGCGCCCGCCACCGCCGGTCACCGTGCTCCACGACCCGCCGCCACCGCCGGTCACCACGCCCCA
>NZ_LBMU02000127.1 GCF_001005085.2 Streptomyces humi | reverse complement strand
GCGACGGTGCGGTCCCGTCCGGCTCCGCGACCGTGCGGCGCCGCCCGGACTCCGCGCCCGCCCGGCGCCGGACCCCGTGCGCCGGACCCCGTGCGCGGGACCCCGCCTTCGCCGCCGGCCCTGGGAGACAGCAGTCCGATGAACGGCCCCGACGAGACGGTCGCCGGGCTGCTGGAACACGCCGCCCACCTGCGGCTCAGCCGTGGAGACGCGCTCGGCGCGGTGACGGCGCTCACCCGCGCCGCCGGGCTCAGTCCGGCACCGGCCGACGAGGGCCGCCGCCCGCGCGGCGGCCGTGCGGGCGTCCTCCATGGCCCGGCTCTCGCCCCGGTTCCACATGCTGGTGCTGGCCTGCGAGGCGCTGACCACGTCCGACGACGCGGCCCTTGACCTGTTCGAGCGGGCACTGACGCTGGTCGAGCCCGCGGACCGGCCCTTCGACGTCGCCCGGGTACGTCTCCTGTACGGCGAACGCCTGCGACGCCGGCGTGCGACCGGCCGGGCCCAGGAGCAGCTGCTCCTGGCCTCGAAGACCTTCGAGGAACTGGGGGCGGCCCCGTGGGCGGCGCGCGCCACGGCCGGACTCCGGGCCTGCGGCCACGCGGCCGCCGCCGGCCCACGGCAGGGAAGGGGAGCCCTGACGGCACAGGAGTGGCAGATCGCGAGCCTGGCGGCGAGCGGGCTGACCAACAAGCAGATCGCCGAGCGGCTGTTCCTCTCGCACCGGACGATCGGGACGCACCTCTACCAGATCTACCCCAAACTGGGCATCGGCTCCCGGGCCGCCCTGCCCGACGCCCTGGCCGCCCTCCAGCCGGCGGAGCCCGGCCCGGGGCGCCCAGTCAGATGACGTATGCGTTCACGCGCCCTCCACCGCACACTGGCGTGGGGAACGCCCTGGGACCGTCGTGCCGCCGGCACCGTCACCGGCCTACCCGAGGTAGAACAGCAGCGCGAAAGAGAACTCGGATGTACGACACCTCAGACAGCCACCCGGACATCCACTGGCCGTCCGGTTTCTCCCCCGCCGACGCCGACAGCTTCCACCGGGCGCAGGCTGTCGTGCCCGGCCCGCCCGAGCGGGCCTTCCAGCTGCTCACCGACGTGGCGAACTGGCCGAAGTGGGTGCCGGGGTGTGAGGAAGTGAGCTCCGTCACCCTGGCCCAGACCTTCGAGGTGGTCTGGGCGGGACACCTGTTCGAGGTCTTCGTCGGGGAGAGCGTGCCGCCCCGCCGGATCGGCTGGCTGGGCATCGGGGGCGGCGTGATGCTGTACCAGGCGTGGCTGCTCACCGGGACCGAGGACGGCACGGAGGTCGTGGTGGAGAACGCCGTCCGCGCCGACGCCCCCCGGCGCGTCCGCGCCGACGCCCCCCGGCCCTTCGGCAACCCGTCGGACGCCTGGGCCGAGCGGCTGAACGAGCTGTGGCTCGCCCAGCTGGACAAGCTGTCGCAGCCCCTGCCGGACCCGGCGCCGTGACCGTCCGCCGACGCCGCCCTCAGATGCTGTCCCGCAGCGGCGGGTCGTCGCTCCGGGCCGCCCTGACCAGGCTGTTGTAGGTCCGCCTGAGGAGTATCGCCGACTGGCACCGGCCACCACCGCCCGCACAGGGACGGCAGGCCCGTACGTGTTCCTCCCACACCGCACGCGCTCGCTCGATCCGCTGCTGATCTCGCTCCATGGCTCTTCCCCGTACGTGCGACACGGTGGTCCGGGGGATGACGGCTGGCCACCCCCCCCAGTGGCTAAACGGTCGGGACCCACGCGAGGTTCACACTTCTCGCACAGGACGTGTGCCGCGGACGTGTGTGCGGCGACCGCACGGCCGGTACGGGCGCGGGTATGCCGCGGATCTCCGCCAGCAGCGGCGTGACAGCCGCCATGATCTCCGCCGTGGCCTCCCGCCACCGGGATCACGGGGCACCCGGAAGACGACGCGCTCACCCGCCCTGACCGCGGCGGCGGCCGCCACCAGGGCCTGCGCCGTCCCGCTGCCGCCCCGGGGGGACGGGAACGTGCCGCGAAGGCGAGCCGGACAGGCGGCGTCGGAGCGGAATCCCCCTTGTATACCACCCCGCGGGTCCACACATGTGAGCATCTCGCACCCCGCACGTCCGGTACGCGGCACCGGGTCACCCCACCTGCCCGCCGACCACCCGCTCGCCTGGGCCCGGGAGAGCGGCCCCCGCACGGCCAGGGACACCTGAGTCCGGGAAACATGTCACATCGGTGAACCGGGCGGGTGGGTCGTCCGCTCTATGTATGTGTGGGGGTGAGCGGGGTTTCGACCCACGAGCATCGGAGGACTGGATGGGTTTCTCAGGCGAAGAGGCCGAGGGCACGTCGCACGGTCGTGCACAGTGGGCGGGTTGTCCGGTCGACGTCCGGGCGGGCCTGAACGTGGTGTGGAGCGTGCTGCACTCCGCCGTCCTGGCTCAGACCTGTCTGCCGCGGGCGTCCGCCGCGCCGGAATCGAGGGAGGCACTGCTGCCGAGGCTGGACCCGGACGTCCGCGATGCCGGGACACCCTGGGCGATCTGGGCGGACAAGCCGATGGCCGCTCTCTTCCTCGAAGCGGCTCTGCACCTGGAACGGGAGAGCGGCGGGGCCGCGGACTCCCCGCGGGGCTGTTACGCGCTGGGACCGGCGTCGCTGCCGGCGTCCGTCGCGGGCCGCCACGAGGACGGGATGTGTGTCAACGGCGTGATGCTCGCCGTGTCGCGCGCTGCCGTGGACGAGTTGCTCCACCAGATGACGCAGGTCCTCTTTCCGACGCTCACTCCCTCCGAGGAGCCCTGGGGACCGGGGCGGCACGCCCGGATATGGCGGTACGCCGGTGACGTGCTCGCGGTGACCCAGGGGTTCCGGCTGCTCGGGCGCTCCTCGACCGGGGAGGCCGCAACCGTCGCCGTCCCGCCGCGCGGGACGTCCTGTCTCGGGTTCTACTACATCTCCGAGTCGGCCCTGCGGCTCCTGGGCGGCCGATGAGGGGACGCCGCGCCGACGGAGACGGTCTGTGCCGGAACGCCGAGCACGTCCTGCACATGTATGTGCCTTGGAGGGATTCTTGACGTAGATATGTTCCAACATAGGATGTGTGCAGGTGTGCGGGCACGGGGCAGCTCGCACACCGACAGACCAGGCGGGGACCGCCATGCCTCGACCCATGCGCAGAAGCACCGACCGAGGAGCGAGCCGTGTCCGAACGCAACCAGAAGCCCCTGACAACGGCGGCCGGCGCACCGGTTCCCGACAACCAGAACTCCCAGACGGCCGGTCCCCGCGGCCCCATGCTTCTCCAGGACGTGTGGTTCCTGGAGAAGCTCGCCCACTTCGACCGCGAGGTCATCCCCGAGCGCCGGATGCACGCCAAGGGCTCGGGCGCGTTCGGCACCTTCACCGTGACCCACGACATCACGCGGTACACGAGCGCGGAGATCTTCTCCGAGGTCGGCAGGAAGACCGAGCTCTTCGTCCGCTTCTCCACCGTCGCGGGTGAGCGTGGCGCGGCCGACGCCGAGCGCGACATCCGGGGCTTCGCCGTGAAGTTCTACACCGACGAGGGCAACTGGGACCTGGTCGGCAACAACACTCCGGTGTTCTTCTTCCGCGATCCGCTGAAGTTCCCCGACCTCAACCACGCGGTCAAGCGCGACCCGCGTACCAACCTCCGTGACCCGGAGAACAACTGGGACTTCTGGACCAGCCTCCCCGAGGCACTGCACCAGATCACCATCGTGATGTCCGACCGGGGCATCCCGGCCTCCTACCGGCACATGCACGGCTTCGGGTCCCACACCTACAGCCTGGTCAACGCCGAGGGCGAGCGGTTCTGGGTGAAGTTCCACCACCGCACCCAGCAGGGCGTCAGGAACCTCACGGACGAGGAGGCACAGGCCCTCGTCGGCAGGGACCGCGAATCCCACCAGCGCGATCTCTTCGAGTCGATC
>NZ_LBMU02000126.1 GCF_001005085.2 Streptomyces humi | reverse complement strand
CGGGCGGGCGGGCGGGGCGCTCCGCGTGCGCCCGTGGGGCGCCGCCCGGCGCTGCCCCGTGGAGGGCTGCCCTTCCGATGGGAGGGACGGTGGTGCAGGCGGTGCGCCCGACTGCCGGCCATGGGATCACTCCGTCCCTCGACGCCTTCAGAGAATCGAGCGACATGTCGCGTACCCGCTCACGGTCCGGCTTATCCGAGATGTGTGGATCCTTTCTCTGTTGATTCGTGATTCGCGGTTCGTGATTCGTGGTTCGTGGGGCGACCGGACTTGTGCACGCCCGACTCGCCAGACGCACGCCGATCCGGTCGCCCTGGCCGGCGGACGACCGGACGAACCCGTCGCTGTCCACGGCGCCTCCGAAATACCGACGCGAAGCTCATGGCCGGTGCCGAAAGCGCCGGTCACTTTCCGTCCTCTTCACCTTCCTCGGTAAAGGGACGCACCGCGTCCAGCAGGACCCTCAACGCGCCGGTGAGCATCCCGACCTCGGCGGCGCGCTGGGCGTACCGGTCCCGCGGGGACTGCCGCTCGGCCTTCTCGGCCTGCTCGGCGGCGTTCGCCAGGACACGTTCGGCGGCCTGAGCCGCGGCGCGCAAGGCGGCACGTTCGATATTGCCGGGCATGTGATCTCCCCTGGGTTCGGCGGCTGGTCACGGAATTCCCCGAAACGACATCGCCAAAGAGGAACTGAATGCGTCGCACTCAGGCACCGTGCGCGTCCCGGACGCCGAGTTCGTCGATGTGCCCCAGCAGGTCGAGGGGGTCGGCGTACACCCGGAACGCCTGGGCCCGCTCCAGTTCGTCCTGCCCGTATCCTCCGGACAGCAGCCCCACTGCGAGTGCCTCCGCCCGCCGCGCGGCCAGCAGATCCCACACACTGTCTCCGACCACGACACAGTCGCGGGCGGGGATGCCGAGCCGCGCCGCGCCCGCCAGGAACAGATCGGGGTCGGGTTTGGCGCGGCTGACCTCCCCGCGGGTGACCGTCGGCACGTCAGGCGGCACGGCGAGTCTCGCGAACATGGGTGCGGCGTCGTCCCTGCGGGCGCTGGTGGCAATCGTCCAGGGCACGCCGCGGTCCGTCAGCGTCCGGAGCAGTTCGGCGGCTCCCGGCAGTGGCCGGACGGCGTTCGTCCAGCCTTCGAAGTGGCGGTGATGGGCGTTCTGCAGTTCCTCGGCCTCCTTCGGCGTCAGCCGTACGCCGGTCTCGCGCAACATGGCCTGCACGAGCAGGCCACCGCTCATCCCGATCCTCCGGTGGATCCGCCAGACTGCCAGGCCGATGCCCATCTCGCTCAACGCCTGCTGCCAGGCGATGACGTGCTGGTAGACGCTGTCGACGAGTGTCCCGTCCAGGTCGAAGACGAACGCCGCGGGCCGGGTGGCCGTATCGTCGGACATCTTCCACATCCTTCCTGCCGGCGCGAACGGCCAGAGCCCCAGGCGAGACCCCTGACGGCCTGTTCAGACGCCCGCCGACGGAGCGGGCCCGTACCGTTCGAGCGCCGTCACCATTCCGTCGATCTCCTCGACGTGCGACCGCTCGGCCGTGACGGCGGTGCGGGCGGGCGGACCACCGGTGCCGGCGGGCACCTGCCCGCTCGTGCGGACCCGGTCTCCTCGGCTTCCTTCTCCTGCTCCATGGACGAAAAGCCGACGAGGGCTCTTCGGAACGTCGGGTGATTCAGCAGAGAGCGCCAACGCTCGACATGCCATGCTGCGCTCCGGGCATCGGATCGCCATCGGTGCACGGTGACCAAAACACGCGGTCGGAATCGACCCGGCGGGCTGAGACACCGCGGACGAACGCGATGGCGTTCGACCACGCAAGGAAACCGACCGAAGAGGACCGCATCGTCCAGGACGACCGGGACGAGTGGAGCGGGCACCGGCCTTCGGCAGCGGACGAGAACGCCTACCTCGAGGAGCACGGATTCACCGATACGCCAGGTGGTACCTCGGCACCGATGACGAGACGGGAGAGGAGACCAAAGGCCGGTACAAGTTACCCTACGGCGACTTCGAGCGGGCGCCGAAGGTGCACCACCCCTCTCCCGGTCCCCGGCGACGCTGTCGTCCACTGGCCCTAGGCGTCGTCGACCCGCTCGCCCTCCGCCTGGGACGGCTCGCTCCGGGGGACGTCCGGGTGCTGTTCCGTTCCGGTACGCTCACTCGCCTCGTCCCGCTCGCCCTCGGCCTGTGAGGGTGTGCGTGAGTACCAGGCGTCGTCATCAGGGGCTCGGGATTTCATGACGGGCCTCCTTCCGTCGCTTCGCTCACGTCCATCCTCCTCCTCAGGCCGCGATGCAGCGTCCGTGACCTCACCGTTCGAACGGTCCTGGATGCGAGTCGTCACCCGTATCCCGGGCGAGGGCGGAGTGCGGCGTCAGCCGCCGGCCACGGCGCGCACCGCCTCCTCGACCGGGGTGGATCCGCTGATCAGTTCGAGGATGTGCCCGGCGGTCCTGGGCTCGTGGAGCAAGGCGGCGAGCACCGCAGCCACGTCATCGCGAGGTACCTGGCCACGGTCCGTGTGCTCGGCGAGCGTGACGCGGCCGCTGCCGGGGTCGTCGGTCAGCATCCCCGGGCGCAGAATCGTCCAGTCCAGTCCCGGACGCGAGGCGATGTCGGCGTCCGCCTCGCCCTTGGCCTTCAGGTAGGCGGCGAACACCGGGTCCGTGCCGGGCGGCGGCGGGCTGTCCACGCCCATCGCGGAGATCACCAGGAAGCGGCGCACCCCGGCGCGCTCGGCCGCGTCGGCGAGGAGGATCGCCGCGTTCCGGTCCACCGTCTGCTTGCGAGCCGCGCCGCTGCCCGGTCCGGCGCCCGCGGCGAACAGTGCCGCGTCGGCGCCGCGAAGGTGACCGGCCACCTCGTCCACCGAGGCGTGCTCCAGATCGCACACCACCGGTTCCGCGCCGTCCGCGCGCAGGTCGTCGGCGTGTTCCGGGTTGCGGATCAGCCCTGTGACGTTCTCGCCGCGCGCCGAGAGCAGCCGGGTCAGTCGGCGCGCGATCTTTCCGTGTCCACCCGCGATCACCATGTGCATGGGGTCATTCTTGCCCCAGGCGACGGCTGATGCCGGGCTGCGGGGCTGCCGCGGCAGGTCGGGTCCCGCGGTTGCCGTAACGTCGGCCCACTCGCGCACCGCGCCGGTGCGGGCGACCACCCGCCTCCTGTCCTCGCAGACCAACCGCCGGTGCCACTTTTCGACCCGCTGGGCGCAGGCGGGGTGACCGGGCGAAGCGCCACTCTGGGGCCTGTCGGGACCGCTCGGCGGTCCGCCGGCGGGAAGGAGTGGCCATGTCCGAGCAGGCCCGCAGGGCCGTTGCCACCTACTCCACGTACCAGGAAGCCGAACGCGCCGTGGATCACCTCGCCGACCAGGGCTTTCCCGTCCAGAAGGTCGCGATCATCGGTCGGGACATGCGCATGGTCGAACAAGTGATCGGTCGAATGGGGTACGGCGACGCCGCCCTCCACGGCGCAGCCACCGGAGCGCTGCCCGGCGTACTCGTCGGCTGGATCTTCGGGCTGCTGAACTGGCTGAATCCGGTTGTCTCCGGTCTGCTCCTCGCCCTGTACGGGCTGATCTTCGGAGCGGTCGTCGGTGCCCTGTTCGGCGTGCTGCTGCACGCGGCCCAGGGCGGCCGCCGGGACTTCGCATCGGTCCGCTCGATCGAGCCCAGCCGGTACGACGTCGTGGCGGACGAGGACGTCGCCGATGAGGCCGTGCGGCTGGTCGCCGGGCTGGACAGCCGTGCCGGCACGAACACGGAGAGCGCCTCCTCCGGGGGCCGGCGCCCGCGCAGCCACCCCGCCCCCAGCTGAACGAGTTTCGAAGCCGGGCGGACAGGGCCCGGAGGAAGAACGGTCGCCGACGGACGTCGACCGCCGCGGAAGGAGTTCCTCATGGCCAAGGCAGTGGGCATCGACCTGGGCACCACCAACTCGGTGATCGCCGTGTGGGAGGGCGGCGAGCCGTCCGTCGTGCCCAACAGCGAGGGCAACCGCACGACACCGTCCGTGGTGGCCTTCACCGACACCGGGGAACGTCTGGTGGGCCAGCTGGCCCGGCGCCAGGCGATCCTCAACCCCAAGGGCACCATCTACTCGGCCAAGCGGTTCATCGGCCGGCACTTCGACGAGGTCTCCGACGAGGCCAGGGCGGTGGCGTACGACGTCGTCGAGGGCGAGGGCGGGGCGGCCCGCTTCAAGGTGCGCGACAAGCTGTACGCGCCTGAGGAGATCAGCGCACAGGTGCTGCGCAAACTCGCCGACGACGCGTCCAAGCAGCTGGGGGAACGGGTCACGGAGGCAGTCATCACGGTGCCCGCCTACTTCAACGACGCCCAGCGCACCGCCACCAAGGACGCCGGACGGATCGCCGGTCTTGAGGTGCTGCGGATCATCAACGAGCCGACGGCGGCCGCCCTCGCGTACGGCATGGACAAGAAGGAGCACGAGACCGTCCTCGTCTTCGACCTGGGCGGCGGCACCTTCGACGTGAGCATCCTCGACGTCGGCGACGGCGTGGTGGAGGTGCGCTCCACCGCCGGTGACAGCCACCTGGGCGGCGACGACTTCGACCGGCGTCTGGTGGACTACCTCGCGGACGACTTCCAGAAGGAGAACGGCATCGACCTGCGCAAGGACCCGCAGGCGCTGCAACGACTGTTCGAGGCGGCGGAGAAGGCCAAGACCGAGCTCAGTTCGGTGACGCAGACGCAGGTCAGCCTGCCGTTCATCACCGCCGACGCCTCGGGCCCCAAGCACCTCACCGACTCGATCATGCGGTCCACTTTCGAGCAGATCACCAGCGACCTGGTGGAGCGCTGCCTGGGACCGGTGGAGCAGGCGATGGCCGACGCGAAGGTCGGCGAGAGCGACATCGACGAGGTCATCCTCGTCGGCGGTTCCACCCGCATCCCCGCCGTCCAGGCTCTGGTCCGCCGGCTCACCGGCGGCAAGGAACCCAACATGAGCGTCAACCCCGACGAGGTCGTGGCCCTGGGCGCCGCGATCCAGGCCGGGGTGCTCAAGGGCGAGGTCAAGGACGTCCTGCTGCTCGATGTCACACCTCTGTCGCTGGGCGTGGAGACGCGCGGCGGAGTGATGACGAAGATCGTCGAGCGGAACACCACCATCCCGGTGCGCCGCAGCGAGACCTTCTCCACCGCCGAGGACAACCAGCCGGCCGTCGACGTGGTGGTCCTCCAGGGCGAGCGCGAGCGCGCCGCCGACAACCGGGCCCTGGGCCGGTTCCAGCTCACCGACATCCGGCAGGCGCCGCGGGGCGAACCACAGGTCGAGGTCACCTTCGACATCGACGCCAACGGCATCCTCGACGTCAAGGCCCGCGACCGGGACACCGGCAAGGAACAGGGCATCACCATCAGCGAGAGCTCCAACCTGGACCGCGGTGAGGTCGAACGCATGGTCCAGGAGGCCGAGCGCAACCAGGGCCAGGACCAGGCACTCCGCGAGGCCGTCGACGCCCGCAACGAACTCGACGCCGTCGCGTACCAGGTCGAGAAGCGTCTCGCCGAACTGGGCGACGCGGCGCCCGCGCACGAGAAGGCGCGCGCCGAGATGCTCGTGGCCGACGCCCGGGCGGCGGTCAAGGACGAGGCGGGCGTGGAGCGCGTGCGGCCTCTGACCTCCGAACTCCAGCAGGTGCTCGCCGGGCTGGCATCCCATCAGGGCGCCTCCGCCGCGGGCGGCGGTCCCGGCCAGGACACCGACACCGGTGGTCCCATGACTGACGGTGGCGGTGACGATGATGTCATCGACGCCGAGTTCGACAAGGGCTGAGGCGCGCCATGCCCACCCACCCTCAGGAACCCGACCGGGCGGCGTCGGATCCGGACGTGCGGGTCCCGGAAGGCGCCGGACCTCCTCCTCGCGAGGATCTGCCCCGACCGGGCCCGCCCCGGCCCGAAGCGGCGAACGGTGAACCGGGACCCGATGCCGCCGGCCCCACGCCTGCCGAGGACGAGTACACGACCGCGATCCGGGAACTGGAGGACCGCTGGCGGCGCGCACTCGCCGACCTCGACAACCTTCGCAAGCGTCACGCCAGGGAACTGGAGAGGGAACGGGCGGTCGAGCGGTCCCGCACGGCGGCCGCCTTCCTGCCCGTCCTCGACAACCTCGAACTCGCCCTGACCCACGCCGGCGCCGATCCCGGCGCGATCGTGGAGGGCGTCCGGGCCGTACGCGACCAGGCGGTGAACGTCCTCGAACTGCTCGGCTACCCGCGGCACGCGGAGACCGGCGTCCCCTTCGACCCGGCCCGGCACGAGGTGGTCGGTGTCGTCCAGGACCCCGACGCCCCACCGGGCACCGTCGTCGAGGTGCTGCGTCCCGGCTACGGTGACGGCGAACGGCAGCTCAGGCCCGCCGCCGTGACGGTCGCGAAGCGGGAGTGACCGGTCATGGCACGGGACTTCTACGAGGTGCTGGGCGTGTCGCGGACCGCGAGCCAGGACGAGATCCAGCAGGCGTATCGCAAACTCGCCCGTAAGTACCACCCCGACGTCAACAAGGACCCCGAGGCGGAGGAGCGTTTCAAGGACCTCAACGAGGCATACAGCGTCCTGTCGGACCCGAAGACGCGGGCCCGTTACGACCGCTTCGGCGAGGACTTCCGCAAGATCCCCGAGGACTTCGACGAACGGGTCGCGGCGGGAGCGGGCGGCGGCTTCCGCGGTCGGACCGCAGGCGGTGGCGGTCCTCGCGTCCGGTACGCCACCGGCTTCGGCGACGACTTCGGGGACGGCTTCGGCGCGGAGGGCATCGACATCGAGGACCTGCTCGGCTCCATGTTCGGAGGCGGCGCGGCCCGAGGCGGCGTCCCCGGGGCGGACCAGGAGGCGGAACTGCCGCTCACCGTCGAGGAGGCGTACCGGGGCGGCCGTCGCACCGTCACACTCGCCGGGCCGGCCGGGCAGCCGCGGCGTTACGAGGTCGACGTGCCGCCGGGCGTCACCGACGGGCAGCGCATCCGGCTGGCGGGGGAGGGTGGCCGGGGCAGTGGTGACGCCCCCGCGGGCGACCTGTACCTGCGGGTGCGTGTCCAGCCCCACCCCCGGTTCCGGCTGGACGGCCGTGACGTGCACGTCCAGGTCCCGGTCGCCCCGTGGGAGGCGGCCCTGGGCGCGACCGTGCCGGTGCCGACGCCCGGCGGCGGCACGGCCAAGGTCACAGTGCCCGCGGGCTCGTCCAGCGGCCGGCGGCTGCGGCTGCGCGGCGAGGGCATGCCGAACCCGCGCGGCGCGAACGGCGACCTGTACGCCGAACTCCGCGTCATGGTGCCTCCCGTCCTCAGCGACCGGGAGCGCGAACTGTTCGAGGAGCTCGCCGCCACTTCCTCGTTCGACCCCAGGAGGACGCGATGAACGACCGACCCGCGGGAGCGGGAGGCGTCGGCCGGACCGGCGTGGGCGCCCGCCCCGTACGCACGGGCGCCGACATCACCGCCTCGACGGCTGTCCGGTACGCGCTCGTACCCGTCCCCAGGCTCTCCCTGGCCGCCGTGGCCCTTCGCTCGGGCCTCCACCCCGATCTGATCCGCCGGTTCGTCGCCCTCGGCCTGGTCGACGCCGAACGCGACTCCGCGGGGCGACTGGTGTTCGACCCCACGGCCCCGGCGATTCTCGCCCGTATCCAGCGGCTGCGCACCGGACTCTGCCTCAACTACGCATCCATCGGCCTGGTGCTCGACCTGCTCGACCGCATCAGCCTGCTCGAAGCCGCCCTGCGCGGCCGCGGCACGAGGAGTGAAACACCCCCATGGACATGAACCGTCTCACCCAGAAGTCCCAGGAAGCCCTCCAGGAGGCCCAGAGCGCGGCCGTCGGCATGGGGCACACCGAGGTCGACGGGGAACATCTGCTGCTCGCGCTCCTCGATCAGGAGGACGGCCTGATCCCACGGTTGCTGCAACAGGCCGGCACCGAGCCCAAGGAACTGCGCGCGGCCGTTCGCGAGGAACTCTCCCGTCGCCCGAAGGTCACCGGTCCCGGTGCGGCACCCGGCCAGGTCTTCGTCACCCAGCGCCTGTCCCGCCTGCTCGATGCCGCCGAGCGGGAGGCCAAACGCCTCAAGGACGAGTACGTGTCCGTGGAGCACCTCCTGCTCGCCCTGGCCGAGGAGGGCTCGGCGACCGCCGCCGGACGCCTGCTCAAGGAGCACGGTGTGACACGGGATTCGTTCCTGAACGTGCTCACCCAGGTCCGCGGCAACCAGCGCGTCACCTCCGCCAACCCCGAGGTCGCCTACGAGGCTCTGGAGAAGTACGGCCGCGACCTGGTCCTGGAGGCCCGGTCCGGGCGGCTGGACCCGGTCATCGGCCGTGACGCGGAGATCCGCCGCGTCACCCAGATCCTCAGCCGCAAGACCAAGAACAACCCCGTCCTCATCGGCGATCCCGGCGTCGGCAAGACCGCCATCGTCGAGGGCCTGGCCCAGCGCATCGTCCGCGGCGACGTCCCCGAGGGCCTGCGCGACAAGACCGTGTTCGCTCTCGACATGGGCTCCCTGGTCGCCGGCGCCAAGTACCGCGGCGAGTTCGAGGAGCGCCTCAAGGCCGTGCTGGCCGAGGTGAAGGCCGCCCAGGGGCGCATCCTGCTCTTCGTCGACGAACTCCACACCGTCGTCGGCGCGGGCGCCGCCGAAGGGGCCATGGACGCGGGCAACATGCTCAAGCCGATGCTCGCCCGCGGCGAACTCCACATGATCGGCGCCACCACCCTCGACGAGTTCCGCAAGCACATCGAGAAGGACGCCGCCCTCGAACGCCGCTTCCAGCAGGTGCTGGTCGACGAGCCGAGCGTGGAGGACACCATCTCCATCCTGCGCGGCCTGCGCGAACGCCTGGAGGTCTTCCACGGCGTGAAGATCCAGGACACCGCGCTGGTCTCCGCGGCCACCCTCAGCCACCGCTACATCACCGACCGGTTCCTGCCCGACAAGGCCATCGACCTCGTCGACGAGGCGTGCGCCCGGCTGCGTACCGAGATCGACTCGATGCCCGCCGAACTCGACGAGATCACCCGCCGCGTCACCCGCCTGGAGATCGAGGAGGCAGCCCTGTCCAAGGAGACCGACGCCGCAAGCAAGGCCCGCCTGGAGGAACTGCGCAGGGAACTGGCCGACCTGCGCGGCGAGGCCGACGCCAAACGGGCCCAGTGGGAGGCCGAACGGCAGGCCATCCGCCGCGTGCAGGAGCTGCGCCAGGAACTGGAGCAGGTCCGCCTCGAGGCGGAGGAGGCCGAACGCGCCTACGACCTCAACCGGGCCGCCGAACTCCGCTACGGCCGCCTCCAGGACCTGGAGCGCCGGCTGAACGCCGAGGAGGAGCAACTGGCCGCCAAACAGGGGCAGAACCGGCTGCTGCGCGAGGTCGTCACCGAGGAGGAGATCGCCGAGATCGTCGCCGCATGGACCGGCATCCCCGTCGCCCGCCTCCAGGAGGGCGAACGCGAGAAGCTGCTGCGCCTCGACGAGATCCTGCGCGAGCGCGTCATCGGCCAGGACGAGGCCGTCAAACTCGTCGCCGACGCCATCATCCGCGCCCGCTCCGGCATCCGCGACCCGCGCCGCCCCATCGGCTCGTTCATCTTCCTCGGCCCCACCGGCGTCGGGAAGACCGAACTGGCCAAGACCCTCGCGGCGGCCCTGTTCGACTCCGAGGAGAACATGGTCCGCCTCGACATGAGCGAGTACCAGGAGCGGCACACCGTCAGCCGGCTCATGGGCGCACCGCCCGGATACGTCGGCTACGAGGAAGGCGGCCAGCTCACCGAGGCCGTGCGCCGCAAGCCGTACTCGGTCGTGCTGTTCGACGAGATCGAGAAGGCGCACACCGATGTCTTCAACACCCTGCTACAGGTCCTCGACGACGGCCGCATCACCGACTCCCAGGGCCGCACCGTCGACTTCCGCAACACCGTGATCATCATGACGTCGAACATCGGCTCCGAGCACCTCCTCGACGGCGCCACCGCCGAGGGCGAGATCAAGCCGGACGCCCGCGCCCTGGTGATGGGCGAGCTGCGCGGGCACTTCCGCCCGGAGTTCCTCAACCGCGTCGACGACATCGTGCTGTTCAAGCCGCTCGGCGAGCGGCAGATCGAGCGGATCGTGGAGCTTCAGTTCGACGAGCTGCGCCGCCGCCTCGCCGAACGCCGCATCACCGTCGAACTCACCGATGCCGCACGCGAGGTGATCGCCCACCAGGGTTACGACCCGGTGTACGGGGCCCGGCCACTGCGCCGCTACATCTCCCACGAGGTCGAGACGATGGTCGGGCGCGCCCTGCTGCGCGGTGACGTCCAGGACGGCGCGACGGTCCGCGTCGACGCCGAACACGGAGAGCTGGTGGTCAGCTACGACCAGCCCGAGGACGTGAAGGGAGCGCGGGCGGCATGAGCACGACGCAGGCGACGACCGTCAGATGTCCGAACTGCGGGCGCACCAACCGGGTGCCCGTGGCCGCGGAGGGCCGCCCCACGTGCGGCCACTGCAAGCAGCCCCTGCCGTGGATGGTGGACGCGGGCGACGACGACTTCACCGAGGTCGCCGAGCGGGCCGACGTCCCCGTCGTGGTCGACCTGTGGGCCACCTGGTGCGGCCCCTGCCGCATGGTCAGCCCCGCGCTGGAGAAGGTCGCCACCGATCTCGCCGGCCGGATCAAACTCGTCAAGGTCGACATCGACAGGAACCCGCGACTGTCGCAGCGCTTCGAGGTCCAGGCCGTACCGACACTGCTGATCCTCGACCAGGGCGAGACGGTCGCCCGGCAGACGGGGGCCGCGCCCGCCCCCGCTCTGCGCCAGTGGGTGGAACAGTCGATCACCACCCGGAAAGGGTGATCCGGATGACCCTGCACGCAGACCCCCACCTCGCGCTTGTCAGGCCGGTCCAGCCGCTGACCCCGGAAGGGTGTCAGGAGTGTCTGAGGCTCGGCTCCCCATGGGTCCACCTGAGGCTCTGCCTGACCTGCGGGCATGTCGGCTGCTGCGACTCCTCGCCGAACAAGCACGCGCGCAAGCACGCGGCTGCCGTCGCCCATCCGATCGTGCAGTCGTTCCAGCCCGGCGAGGACTGGCGCTGGTGCTTCGTCCACGAGGCGTTCGTCTGATGTCCGGCGACCAGCCGCGGCCGGGCGAAGCACCGGTGCCGGACGAAGCGGGCGAGGCCGCCTTCTGGGAGACCCCGGACATCTACGGCGCGTACCCGCGCCTCACGGAGGATCAGATCGCACGTCTGGCGGAGCACGGGCAACGCCGGAACATGGCTCCGAATGAGGTGCTGATCCGGGAGGGGGAGCGCTGCGAGACGTTCTTCGTCGTCCTCAGCGGTTCCGTCGCCGTCGTCGAGGACTACGGCACTCCCGAGGAGCACGTGCTACGCGTGCACGGCCCCGGTCGCTTCATCGGCGAACTCGGCCTGCTGCACGGACAGGTGGCCTTCTACACCGCTGTCGCCAGGGAGCCCGGCGAGGTCCTCGTCGTCCCCTTGGACCAGCTGCGCCACCTGGTGGCCCGGGACTCCAGCATCGGGGACGTCGTGCTGCGCGCCTGCCTGGGCCGTCGCGCGCTGCTCGTCGGACAGGGCGCCGGCTTCCGCATCGTCGGCTCGCGCTACTCGCCCGACACCAGGCGGCTGCGCGAGTTCGCCGTCCGCAACCGGCTGCCGCACCGGTGGATCGACCTGGAGACCGACGAGGAGGCCGAGGAGCTGCTGCGCCGCTTCGGCGTCGGCCCGGCGGAGACACCACTCGTCATCTGGCGGGACACCACCCTGTTGCGCAACCCCAGCAACGCGGAACTGGCCCGGCTCATCGGCCTGCCGTCACTGCCCGCCGGTAACCGTCACGGCGACGTCCTCATCGTGGGCTCCGGACCCGCGGGCCTCGCTGCCGCGGTGTACGCCGCCTCCGAGGGCCTGAGCACCACGGTGGTGGAGGCGATGGCCACCGGCGGCCAGGCCGGCACGTCGTCCCGCATCGAGAACCTGCTCGGCTTCCCGTCCGGTATCTCAGGAGCCGAGCTCACCGAACGCGCCGTGCTCCAGGCCGACAAGTTCGGCGCCGGGATCAGCCTTCCGCTGGAGGCGACCGGTCTCCATGCCAAGGACGACGACCACTACGTCGTGGCGTTCGCCGACGGCAGCGAGATCGCCGCCCGCGCCGTCGTCCTGGCCATGGGCGCCCGCTACCGCCGGCTCCAGGTGCCCGGCATCGAACGCCTGGAGGGAACGAGCGTGCACTACTCGGCGACCGTCTACGAGGCCCAGCAGTGCCGCACCGACCCGGTGGCCGTCGTCGGCGGAGGCAACTCGGCGGGCCAGGCGGTGCTGTTCCTCGCCGGATACGCGCCGAAGGTCCACCTGCTGGTCCGAGGTGCCAGCCTGGATGCCAACATGTCCCGCTACCTGGTCGAACAGGTGGAGCGCCATCCGCGGGTGGAGGTCATGCTGCACACCGAGGTCGCCGAGGTCATCGGCGAGAAAGTGCTGGAGGAACTCGACGTGGTCGACAACCGCACGGGCGAGCACCGCCGGCTCGCGGCACGGAGCCTGTTCGTCTTCACCGGCGCCGACCCTCACACCGAGTGGCTCGCCGGCACCATCGCCCTCGACTCCCGCGGCTTCGTCCTCACCGGCCCTGAGGCTCAGGAAGCCTGCGCCTCCCCCGAGGTGTGGCAAGGCCGCGGGCGCCCGTGCATGACCCTGGAGGTCAGCCTCCCCGGGGTCTTCGCGGTGGGGGACGTCCGCAGCGGCTCGGTGAAACGGGTGGCCTCCGCGGCCGGTGAGGGCGCCATGGCCATCCACTTCGTACACCGGCACCTCGGGCACTCGGCCGCACCCGGCACCACGGGCACGCCGGCTGCCGCGGGCCACTCGGACGTCTCCCCACGCATACGCCATAAGGAGTCCGCATGGCTCGCATGACGAATGGCGCCCGTCCGGCGCCACGGCGGTGGCGCCCTGCTGGATGGACACTCCGTGCGGGTGCGAGAGGCCGCGGGGCCGGGACGCGAATCAGCGCAGGTCACGAGTGTTGCCTTGTGTCAACTAGGGCCCGTCTTCAAAGATCATGGGGTGGTGGATCATGTTTAGGTGATACGCCGCCATGAACTCACCGATCAGGAGTGGGAGTTACTCGCTCCGCTGATACCGCGGGCCGCGACGGGCCGGCCTCGGGTGTCGGACCGGCAGGTCATCAACGGAATGGTCTACAAGATCCGGACCGGGATCTCCTGGCGTGACCTGCCGGAACGCTATGGGCCATGGCAGACGGTCTACACCCGCTTCCGCCGCTACGCCCTGGACGGCGTCTTCACCCACGCCCTCCAGCAGATCCAGGCCTCCGCGGACGCGGCCGGTGACATCGACTGGCTCGTCCAGATCGACTCCACCATCGTCCGCGCCCACCAGCACGCCGCCGCCACCGGCAGAAAAAGGGGGATCAACAGGCCGGACGAACCGGACGATCACGCCCTCGGCCGATCCCGGGGAGGCCTGACCGCCAAGATCCACCTAGCCTGCGACGGTCGCGGCCGGCCTCTCGCGATCCTTCTGACGCCGGGGCAGCGCCACGACAGCACCTGCGCACTCCCCCTACCGCGCCCCACTATCAGCGTGGACTCGCAGTGGACGGCCTTGTCCTGCATGACGCGGTATCCGTCGCCGAGGCGATCTGGCCCGGCACACTGAGTGCCGGCGACTGGCAGTCGAGGTGGTGTGCGACTCCACGTCGGTACGCGGCGCAACCCTCACAGACACCCGCTCCGGATACGGCAATGCACGGCTCGGACGCGAGATCGACGTGGCACTCGACGCGGACATCGACGCTCTGCGCGACCTCCTGCTCAACAAGCTGAGCAGCCCTGCGTGATCCCGAACCATCCCGTACACCGAGCCGACCTTCCAGGGAGGGCGGCCTGACAGCCCTCGTGCCCGTTGCTGATCAGATCGTCCCAGCCGCCTTTCTCAAGGGATCTGTACAGCTCTCAGCCGCCTTCGCTACGTTGATGATCAGAATCGGGCTCGTCGACGCGTTGGTGGCTGGGTGGCGCGTCCCCTTGACGTGCCCGTCGGAGACAACGTGTCCTACCGCTTCCTGCTGCGTGTTGCAGGCGTCGGCTTCTTCCCCCTGGGATTCCTGGCCCGCCTGCCGTACGCGACCTCAGCCCTTTCCACCCTCATCCTGCTCCAGGCAGCAACCCGCAGCTATGCCTTCGCCGGACTCGCCAGCGCGGCCCAGAGCATCGCCATCGCCATCGGCGGACCCCTGGTGGGAGCCCTGACCGACCGTCACGGCCACCGGACCGTCGGAGCCGCCGCTGCGATCGCCAACCTCGCAGCCTGGTCGGCCCTGCTGGCCGCCAGCCACGCCAGCCGGGCGAGCATGTTCGCCGCGGCCGCCCTGGTGGGCCTGACCCAGCCCCAGGCCGGCCCTCTCGTACGGGTGCACTGGTCACGACTGGTGCAGTCCCGCAACGAACACCACCTGCTGTCCCCGGCTCTGTCCTACGAGGCGTCCGCCGACGAACTGAGCTTCGTCGCCGGCCCCGCGTTCGTCGGCCTGCTCGCCTCCCTCAGCCCCCTCGCGCCCGCGGTCGCGACGATGGCTCTGCTCGCAGCAAGCACCCTCCCCTTCGCCCTCGTCTACGCCCACCCCACCACACACCAGCAGCCGTCAGATCGGGGGGAAAGGCCTTACCTGCCCCGCCGCCCCCTGACCGTGATGTTCCTCGCCATGGTCGCCATGGGGGCGATCTTCGGCGCAGTCCAGACGGCCGTCACCGCCTACGCCAGCACGATCGGAAAGCCCGGTGCTTCGGGACTCGTCTACGCCGAGTTCGGCATCGGCAGCGCCCTTGCAGGCGCCGCCTGCGCATGGCTCCCGCAAAAGTTCTCCCTGCGCGCCCGCTACGTCTCCTTCGCCGCGATCCTTTGCGCGGGCATGCTGATCCTCTTCCTCGGCGCACAACTGGTGTCTCTCCCCGCGGCGGTCGCGGTCGCGAGCTTTACCGTCGCCCCGTACATGATCAGCCTGTACGCACTGACCGAACGCCTTGCCCCCGCGGAACGGGCCGCAGTCGCGATGACCATCCTGTGCGCCGGCGGCCCCTTCGGCGCAGCCGCTGGACAGGCCCTCTCCGGCAGCCTCGCAGACACCCACGGCGTCGGCGGCGCACTCCTGGTCGCTCTCATCGCCGCAGCGGGAGCACTCCTCCTCGCGCTCTCGGCATTCCTGGCCGACGGGCAGCGCAACGTCTGGATCATCGACACCGCACCCGTGACACGTCCGGTGGTCCAGGAGCGCTCCGAACATCCGCAGAACATCCATTGAGCCTTGACTGAGCGCCCGGTCCGGCGACTGGTGGGATCGGTCGCCGGGCCAGGCATTGCGCCAGTCCGAAGCCGCTTCGCCAGTGAGGCCGTGGGCCACCAGCTCGGTCCGGGTTCGGCTCCGGCCTCGGCGCACCTACGTAGCCGGCGCCCCGGCTGTCACACAGCATGCCAGGCGCACGGCACGTGGCAGCAGATCGAGAGGGCCGATCTCGGCGGCCGACACACCGTCCTGGTCGGCGACACCGCGCGCAGCGGCACCAGCCTCTGCGCAGTACACGGCTCCTGCGGAGGGGCGGCGCCCTGGTCGAGGCGGCCGTGTGCGTCCTGGACCGGGGACGCGGGCGCCACCGCCCTGCTCGCCGGCCACCGCATGGTCCTGCGGGCGCTGGTCCGCGGTCCGGGCGGCACGCGGTGACCCGCGACGCGGCTCTGCTCGACGTGGACGGGGTGCTGCTGGACAGTGCCGAGGCGGTACGGGCCACCCTCGCGGCGGTCACCACCTGCGCTCTCGGCCACCGAGTGACCCTGGAGGACCTAACCGGCGCCCGACGGGCTGGATCTCGCCTGGAGCGGCTCAACGTCCTGGCTGAGCGCGCGGTGTTCGTCGGGGACAGCCCCACCGACATGACGGCGGCCCGCGCCGCCGGCGTCGTCGCCCTCGGTGCGACGGGGGGGCTGGCACCCCGCCGCCGCGCTCACCACCGCGGCCTGCAGCGGATTCACTCCGTCCTCGGCCACCCCGGCCGGGTATTCGTGCCTCAAGAACGCCACGTCGATCGGCTCGGCCGGCGTCGGCGGCGCTGTGGCTCCGAATGGGGCTCCACGCAGACTTTGTCCTCAGGGTGGAAAAAGTTGGATCCGTTTCGCTCCTAAGTTCTTCACGGTTTGGCAAATCGCTGCTACGTTCCTTCCCGAAGCCAGAGGACTTTGCCGACGCAGACAGAGGCCTGGGCCCTAGCCTGGGACGAGGGGAGGGGTTCGTGAGACGCATGACTGCTCGACCTGAGAACACACATCAGGCGCGGCTGCTTCGCCTGCTGCGTGATGGCGGGTCCAACTCCCGTGCCCAACTGGGTGACCTGGTGGATCTGTCGCGTTCGAAGCTGGCTGTCGAGGTGGACCGGCTGCTGGAGACGGGGCTGGTCGTGGCGGACGGGTTCGCCCCCTCACGCGGCGGGCGACGCTCGCACAACATCAGGCTCGCGCCGACGCTGCGCTTCCTCGGTGTCGACATCGGTGCCACGTCGATCGATGTGGCCGTGACGAACGCGGAGTTGGAGGTCCTTGGGCACCTGAACCACCCGATGGATGTCCGTGAAGGGCCGGTGGCGGTCTTCGAGCAAGTGCTGTCGATGGCTGCCAAGCTCAAAGCATCCGGTGTCGTGGAGGGCTTCGACGGCGCCGGCATCGGGGTCCCGGGGCCGGTCCGCTTTCCGGAAGGCGTGCCGGTCGCGCCTCCGATCATGCCGGGGTGGGACGGCTTCCCGGTGCGGGAGGCACTCAGCCAGGAACTTGGCTGTCCGGTCATGGTCGACAACGACGTGAACCTGATGGCCGTGGGAGAGCAGCACGCGGGCGTGGCGCGTTCCGCGCGTGACTTCCTGTGCATCAAGATCGGCACCGGCATCGGCTGCGGGATCGTGGTCGGTGGCGAGGTCTACAGGGGGACGTCGGGCAGCGCCGGTGACATCGGGCACATCCCGGTGGAACCGGGAGGCCGTGCTTGTGTGTGCGGCAACCGAGGCTGCCTGGAGGCGTACTTCAGTGGTGCCGCGCTGGCCGGTGACGCGGAGGAGGCCGCGCGAGCGGGCCGGTCGCCGGAGCTTGCCGCCCGGCTGGAGGCGGCCGGGCGTCTGACCGCCGCGGACGTGTCGGCAGCCGCCGTGGCGGGCGATCCGGTGGCTCTCGAACTGATCAGGGAGGGCGGGAAGAGTCTGGGCCAGGTCATCGCCGGACTGGTCAGTTTCTTCAACCCCGGCCTGGTGGTGATCGGCGGTGGTGTGACCGGACTTGGCCACACGCTGCTCGCCAGTGTCCGGACCCAGGTGTACCAGCAGTCCTTGCCGCTTGCCACCCGCAACCTGCCCATCGTGCTGGGCGAGTTGGGGCCGAACGCCGGAGTCATCGGCGCGGCACGGCTCATCAGCGATCACGTCTTCTCGCCTGCCTGACCGGACACAGATCATCCCGAATGCCACCGCGATCCGATGGCATCGCCGCAATCCCACGGCATGGCCGCCATCCCGGGCCGCCACCCCGACCCCCTAGAGCGCTGCACCACTTCATGACGCTCGGTGACCTGGTCCGGCCACCGCGCTGATCGCATGGCCGTCAGGCCCTCTCCGGCACAACTCGTACGCCCCGGCACGCACGATGCCAGGGGCGCCCCGTAGCTGCCCTCATACCCGATCCGCCCTGTCCAGCCCTGCCCACTCACGGCCCGCATCCGCCGAGGGGATCCTCCATGGCACCACTACCACCCCTGCTCACCATGTCCGGCATCACCAAGTCCTTCCCGGGCGTCCGCGCCCTGGACGGTGTGGACCTCGACGTCCAGGCCGGCGAAGTCCATTGCCTCCTCGGCCAGAACGGCGCCGGCAAGTCCACCCTGATCAAAGTGCTCGCCGGAGCCCACCAGCCCGACGGCGGTGAGATCACCTGGCAGGGCGAGCCCGTGACCCTGGGATCGCCGATCGCCGCCATGCGTCTCGGCATCGCCACCATCTACCAGGAACTCGACCTGATCGAGGGGCTGTCCGTCGCGGAGAACGTCTTCCTTGGACACGAACCGACCTCTGCCGGGTTCGTCGTGCACGGCTCGGCCGCCCGCACGGCGACCGCGGAACTGCTGAAGCGTCTCGGGCACTCGGAGATCGACCCCGCACGGCTCGTCGGTGAACTGTCCGCGGCACAGCAGCAGATCGTCTCGATGGCCCGCGCACTGTCCCATGACGTGCGGCTGATCGTAATGGACGAGCCGTCGGCGGCGCTCGACCCCGAAGAGGTGGACAACCTGTTCAGGATCGTGGGCGATCTGACGGGCGAGGGTGTCGCCGTCATCTACATCTCCCACCGCCTGGAGGAGATCCGGCGCATCGGAGACCGGGTCACGGTTCTGAAGGAGGGCCGGTCGGTCGCCGACGGTCTGCCTGCCAAGTCGACTCCGACCCATGAGGTCGTGGCCCTGATGACCGGGCGGAATGTGGAGTACGTCTTTCCCGAGCGACCCAAGGCCGGGTTCGCCGAGGGGAGGGAGCCGGTGCTGAGGGTCGAAGGGCTCACCAGACGAAGGGAGTTCGCGCCCGTCGATCTGGAACTGCGGCCCGGTGAGATCGTCGGCCTGGCCGGACTCGTCGGCTCCGGGCGCAGCGAGATCCTGGAGACGGTCTACGGGGCGCGCAAGCCCGACGGCGGTCGTGTCCTCGTCGACGGCACGCCGCTGCGTCCCGGCAGCGTCCGGGCCGCCGTGCGCGCCGGCATCGGCCTCGCGCCCGAGGAACGCAAGGCCCAGGGCCTGCTGATGCTGGAGTCCGTCAGCAGCAACGTCTCGATCTCCACCCTGTCCCGGTTCGCCCGCGCGGGCTGGCTCGACCGGCGTACCGAGCGAGCTGCGGCGCACCAGGCGGTCCGGGAGCTGTCCTTGCGGCCCGACAATCCCGATGCCGCGATCAGCACGCTGTCCGGCGGCAACCAGCAGAAGGCGGTGCTCGCACGCTGGCTGTTGCGCGGCTGCAAGGTGCTGCTGCTGGACGAGCCCACCCGGGGTGTCGACATCGGTGCCCGGGCGGAGCTCTACACGGTGATCCGCCGCCTGGCCGACGAGGGTCTGGCCGTACTGCTCGTGTCCAGCGAGGTGCCTGAGGTCCTGGGGCTCGCCGACCGGGTGCTGGTGCTCCGTGAAGGCACCGTCGTGCACACGGCGGACGCCCGGGAGCTCGACGAGCACCGTGTACTCGATCTTGTGATGGAAGGGAGCCCGACATCATGACGCAGCCAGCCGCTTCGGCACACGAGGACGCGCCGACGTCCACCGCCAAGGCCGCGGCGGACAAGGAGGGTTCGGGAGTGCGCCGACCACTGGCCGGGTGGGGGGATGTGCGTACCCTTTCCTTGCTCGGTGTCCTCGCCGTGCTCGTCGCGGTCGGTGGGATCACCGCACCGGACGAGTTCCTGAAGACGAGCAATCTGCAGCTCATCCTCACCCAGGCGTCTGTGATCGGCGTCGTCACCGTCGGCATGACGTTCGTCATCACCAGCGGTGGGATCGACCTGTCGGTCGGCGCGATGGTGGCGCTCGCCTCGGTGTGGGCGACGACGGTGGCCACACAGGACTTCGGCTTCGCGGGCATCCTCTTCACCGCTGTGGTCGTCGGTGTGGGCTGCGGTCTCGTGAACGGTCTGCTGATCGCCTACGGCAGGATGGTGCCGTTCATCGCGACGCTGGCCATGCTCGCCTCCGCCCGGGGCCTGGCGCTGCAGATCACGGGCGGCACCACCCAGATCGTGACCGTCGGATCCGTGCTCGATCTCGGTGCCAGGGACTCCTACGTCCTCGGCATCCCGCCCCTGGTTCTGATATTCGCCGCTGTCACCGTCATCGGCTGGCTGCTGCTCAACCGCACCACCTTCGGCCGCCGCACCGTCGCGGTCGGCGGCAACGCGGAAGCGGCACGCCTGGCCGGCATCGACGTCCGCCGCCAGCGTCTGTATCTGTACCTGCTGTCCGGACTGTGCTGCGGAATTGCCGCGTTCATGCTGATCGTGCTCGCCGGGTCGGGCCAGAACACCAACGGCAACCTCTACGAGCTGGACGCCATCGCTGCCGCGATCATCGGCGGCACCCTGCTCAGCGGTGGCCGCGGCACCATCGTCGGCTCCGTCCTCGGGGTGCTGGTCTTCACCACCATCACCAACATCTTCGCCCTGAACAACCTTGAGACCGCTGTCCAGCAGATCGCCAAGGGCGCCATCATCGTCGCCGCCGTCCTGGTCCAGCGCCGCTCGCCGCACGGCGACGCCTGACGCGTCGGCGCCACCCGACGCTCTGCCCCACACTGCCGGACGGCGGCCCCTGACACCGCTGTCCGGCCCCCACAGCCACCATCCGGCACCCCCACAGCCTCCATCCGACACACACCGCCCAGTCGAAGGGTCGATCCGCCATGCCCAGAACCCCCGCCACCAGCCGCAGAGCGCTGCTGTTCGGCACCGCGGCCGTGTCCGCCGGTGCGCTGCTGACGGCCTGTACCAGCAACGAGCCCAAGAACAAGGAAGCGGCCGCGGACAACGCCCCGGTCGCGGACGACAAGCCGGGCAAGGCCGTCACCATCGGCTTCGCCGGCCCGCAGGCCGACCACGGCTGGCTCAACGCCATCAACGACAACGCCAAGTCCCGTGCCGAGAAGTATTCCGACGTCACGCTGGAGATCACCGAGGGTTCCAACGACATCGCCCAGCAGATCGGCCAGGTCCAGACGCTGATCAACAAGAAGGTCGACGTCCTGGTGATCCTGCCGGCCGACGGCAAGGCACTGACCCAGGTCGGTCTGCAGGCGATGAGGGCCGGCATCCCCGTCGTCAACCTGGACCGCGTCTTCGCCTCCCCGCAGGCGTACCGCTGCTGGATCGGCGGCGACAACTACGGCATGGGGCTCAACGCCGGCCACTACATCGGCGAGCAGCTCAAGGGCAGGAAGAACGCCAAGGTCGTCGAACTTGCCGGCCTCGACAACCTCGAACTCACCCAGCAGCGCACCAAGGGCTTCGACGACGCACTGAAGAACTACCCCAACATCCGCAAGGTGGCCCGCCAGGCGGCCGACTTCACGGTCGAGTCCGGCCAGGCCAAGATGGCGCAACTGCTGCAGGCCCAGCCGCAGTTCGACGCCCTGTGGAACCACGACGACGACCAGGGCGTGGGCGCGCTGCGGGCCATCGACCAGGCCGGCCGCGACGACTTCCTGATGGTCGGCGGCGCGGGGGCCAAGTCCGCGATGGACGCCATCAAGGCCGGAAAGGGTGTGCTCAAGGCGACCGTCCTGTACCCGCCGACGATGGCCGCCTCCGCCATCGACCTGGCCCGGGCGCTCGCCCAGGGCAAGGGCGTCGGCGGCCTCGCCGAGTTCGAAATCCCGTCCTCGGTGACGCTGTATTCGGCCGTGGTCACCAAGGACAACGTCGACCAGTACCTGTCGACCGGCTTCATCTGACCGGTCCGGGCCGAGGGCACCGCGAACACAGCGATGAGTCAGTGACACTCCGACGAGGAGATCCGTATGGAACAGAGGGACAGTCGGACCGCCCCGCCGGCACTCGGCGTGGGGATGGTCGGCTACGCGTTCATGGGCGCCGCGCACTCACAGGGGTGGCGCACCGTGGGGCACGTGTTCGACCTGCCGCTGCGGCCGGTGCTGGCCGCGATCGCCGGCCGCGACGCGCACGCAGTGCGGGCGGCGGCGGACAAGCACGGCTGGGCCGCGGCGGAGACCGACTGGCGCGCCCTCGTGGCCCGCGACGACGTACAACTCGTCGACATCTGCACACCGGGCGACAGTCATGCCGAGATCGCGATCGCGGCGCTGGAGGCAGGCAAGCACGTGCTGTGCGAGAAGCCGCTGGCCAATTCGGTCGCCGAAGCCGAGGCCATGGTGACGGCCGCCGAAGCGGCCCGTTCGCGCGGGCAGTTGGCGATGGTGGGCTTCAACTACCGGCGCGTGCCCGCCCTCGCCTACGCCCGCCGCCTCGTCGCGGCCGGCAGGCTGGGCACGCTGCGCCACGTTCGGGTCTGCTACCTCCAGGACTGGCTCGTCGACCCCGACTTCCCCCTGACGTGGCGGCTGCAGCGGGAACACGCGGGGTCGGGGGCGCTGGGCGACCTCGGCGCGCACATCGTCGACCTCGCCCAGTACCTGGCGGGTGAGCCGCTGGTCGGGGTCTCCGCCCAGCTGGAGACCTTCGTCAGGGAACGCCCCCGTCTCGACGGTGTCTCCTCTGGTCTCACCGCTTCCGGCGGCACCCGGCGCGGGCCGGTCACGGTCGACGACGCGGCCGTGTTCACCGGCCGGCTCGCCTCGGGGGCCCTTGCCTCGTTCGAGGCGACCCGGATGGCATCGGGGCGCAAGAACGCCCTGCGCCTGGAGGTGAACGGCGAGTTCGGTTCGCTCGCCTTCGACCTCGAGCGCCTCAACGAGCTGTGGTTCCACGACCACCGGGAGCCCGCCGCCACCGCGGGGTTCCGCAGGATCGTCGTCACCGAGCCCGAGCACCCGTACCTGGAGGGCTGGTGGCCGCCGGGCCACGCGCTCGGCTACGAGCACACCTTCGCCCACCAGGCCCGTGATCTGGTCGAGGCCATCGCCTCCGGCGCCGATCCGATCCCGTCGTTCGCCGACGGTCTGCAGGTGCAGCGCGTGCTCGCCGCCGTGGAGGAGAGCGCGCAGAAGAACTCTGTGTACACCCCTGTCCAGGCCGTCGTGGCCGAAGTCCGGTAGCGATCCGGCATGAACCCCCGTCTCACCTGGAGCCGCCATGCCCCGCCCGTTCACCCTGTTCACCGGTCAGTGGGCCGACCTGCCCTTGGCGGAGGTCTGCAGGCTGGCCCGCGACTTCGGCTACGACGGCCTCGAACTCGCCTGCTGGGGAGACCATTTCGAGGTCGACAAGGCCCTGACCGATCCGTCCTACCTGGCCGCGCGGCACGCCCTGCTCGACAAGTACGGTCTGAAATGCTGGGCGATCTCCAACCATCTCGTCGGCCAGGCCGTCTGTGACAACCCCGTGGACGAGCGGCACCAGGGCATCCTGCCCGCCCGCATCTGGGGCGACGGGGAGCCGGAGGGCGTACGGCAGCGGGCCGCGGCCGAGATCAAGGACACGGCGCGTGCCGCGGCGGCCTTCGGCGTCGACACGGTCGTCGGATTCACCGGGTCGTCGATCTGGCATCTGGTGGCGATGTTCCCGCCGGTGCCGGAACGGATGATCGAACGCGGCTACGAGGACTTCGCAGAACGCTGGAATTCGGTCCTGGACGTGTTCGACACCGAGGGCGTCCGCTTCGCCCACGAGGTCCATCCGAGCGAGATCGCCTACGACTACTGGACCACCCGACGCGCCCTGGAGGCGGTGGACTACCGGCCGTCCTTCGGGCTCAACTTCGACCCCAGCCACTTCGTCTGGCAGGACCTGGACCCGGTCGGCTTCCTCTACGACTTCCGGGACCGCATCTACCACGTCGACTGCAAGGAGGCCCGCAAGCGTCTGGACGGGCGCAACGGGCGGCTCGGCTCCCACCTGCCGTGGGGCGATCCGCGGCGCGGCTGGGACTTCGTCTCCGCCGGACACGGAGACGTCCCCTGGGAGGACGTCTTCCGGATGCTGCGTTCGATCGGTTACGACGGGCCGGTCTCCGTGGAGTGGGAGGACGCCGGCATGGACCGCCTCACCGGCGCGCCGGAAGCGCTCGCCCATCTGAAGCGGTTCGACTTCGAACCGCCCTCCGCGTCCTTCGACGCCGCTTTCGGAGGCGGCGACAACTAGGGACCTCCACTCGGGACGATCGCTCCCTGGATCCAGCCAGACGAAGGCCCGGCGCCGGACGGTCGCCGGGCGGGTCCGGGCTGCCCGAACCCTCCTTTGTCCTGTCTCTGGAGAAAGTTCGACTTCTTTCTGCGTAAGGTCTTTCTGTAGGGGACGAACCGGGTTACGGTCCCGTCTCAGACACAGGCACCACACAGTGGTCCGACAGCGACGGCGCACACCCCACCGGCAGCGCCGCGCACTGCTCCGTCCGCCGGACGGCATCGGTGCACACCACACGGCCGGCCGCCGCCACGAATCACGCACAACTCACCGCCGACTCCTTCGCCGTAACCGCGCAGGCCAGGGAGTCGCCCTCCCGGGCCGCGGCCAAGGCCCGCTCCTATGCCGACGGTGGGCGGGGAAACCAGCCCCGCACCCGCCCACCGTCCTCCAACCGCAACGGAACATCGACATGGCAGGGAGGCACCCGTGAACAACGACGGGAACGCATCGAAGCCCCGGACCGGTGGGCAGACCACACGCACCGGTGTCTGGTTCGTCGGAGCCCGCGGATCGGTGGCCACCACCGCCGTCGCCGGATGCGCGGCGGTCACCGCCGGACTGCACCGACCGACCGGCATGGTCACCGAGACACCACCGTTCGACGGCACCGGCCTGCCGTCCCTGTCCTCACTCGTCTTCGGCGGCCACGACACCGCCCACTGCCCGCTGCCCAAACGGGCCGACCAGCTCACCGACGCAGGCGTCCTGCCACACGGACTCGCACCGGCCGTGCACGCCGAACTCCGGGCCGCGGACGAGGAGATACGGCTCGGTGGCCCGCTCCCGGGCGACACGCGCAGCGACGAGGAACTCGTCGCGGACTTCGCCGCCGACCTCACCTCGTTCCGCATGCGCAACGCACTGGCACGGGTGGTCGTCGTCAACGTCTCCTCCACGGAACCGCCGCCCGCACCCGAAGACCCGCGACTACCGCCCAGTTCCCTCTACGCGGCCGCCGCCCTGCGAACCGGCTGCCCCTACGTCAACTTCACGCCGTCCACCGGGCTGCACACCCCGACGCTCACCACAGCCGCCGCAGCCGCCGGACTTCCCCACGCGGGCCGTGACGGCAAGACCGGCCAGACGCTGCTGCGGGCCGTGCTCGCCCCGATGTTCGTCCAGCGCGTCCTGGAGGTACGGGCCTGGTCCGGCACCAACCTGCTGGGCGGCGGTGACGGGGCGGCGCTGGCCGACCCCGGCGCGGCCGCGGCGAAGAACGCCGGCAAGGAACGCGTCCTGGCCGACATTCTCGGGCACACCCCGCAGGGCGAGGTGCACATCGACGACGTACCGGTGCTCGGCGACTGGAAGACCGCCTGGGACCACATCGCCTTCGAAGGCTTCCTCGGCTCGCGCACGATCCTCCAGACCATCTGGCAGGGCTGCGACTCGGCCCTGGCGGCACCGCTCGTCCTGGACCTGGCGCGCCTGGTCGCCCGCTCCCACGAGGTGGGCCTGTCCGGCCCGCTCCCGGAACTCGGCTTCTACTTCAAGGATCCTGACGCGGGCCCGTCCGGCCTCTCGGAGCAGTTCACCGCCCTGCTGTCGTTCGCCGACCGACTGCGGGGGACGAAGTGATCCGATCCGCTCCGCCCGGTCTGGCCCCACCCGCGCCCGCCGACGCTCCGGAGTCCACCGCAGCCGGAAACGGCCAGGGGCCCGTGGGCACCGCACCGCGGCGCGGGCCCCGGGTGCGGCTGCGGGACTGGGCCGAACTGCTCCGCGTCTCCGCGCTGTTCACCGTGCCGGGCGATGCCCTCGCCGGCGCCGCGGCCACCGGACTGCGGCCCAACCGGGGCACGGCGTACGCCGCGTGCGCCTCGCTCCTTCTCTACGAGGCGGGCATGGCACTCAACGACTGGGCCGACCGCGACGAGGACGCTCTCGACCGCCCTCACCGACCCGTTCCCTCCGGCCGTATCTCCCCGACGGCGGCGCTGGCAGCGGCCGGACTCCTGACCGCGGCGGGCCTGACGTCCGCCGCCCGCGCCGGCCGGCCCGCACTCACGGTGGCGACGGCCCTGACCGCGACGGTCTGGGCGTACGACCTCCGGCTGAAGCACACCCCCGCCGCCCCGGCGGCGATGGCCGCGGCCCGCGCCCTGGACCTCCTGCTGGGCGCCACGGCAACCATGTCCGCGCCCACCATGACGCCGACCGCCCGCAGAGCCGCCGACCCACCACCGTCCGCGCTGCCCGGCCGGGGGAGAGGGCACGGGACAGGGTGGAGCGGGGGAGCTCCTGCCACGCCCGGTACCGCCTTCCGCGCCGCGGCTCCGGCCGCCGCGCTGGCCGCCCACACCTACGCCGTCACCGCCGTATCGCGGCACGAGGCGCACGGCGGTTCGACGCTCACCCCCCTCGCCGCGCTCGGCCTGACGACCACGCTGGGTCTGCTGCTGTCCCGGTCCCGCGCGACGGCAGGACCCGTCCCGGTGCTGTCGGCCGCCGCGTACGTCCGCACCGCCGCCGGTCCTTTCCTGCACGCCGCCCTCAACCCGTCCCCACCCCTCACGCAGCGCGCAGTCGGCGGCGGCATCCGCGCCATGATCCCGCTCCAGGCCGCGCTCGCCGCCCGGTGCGGGGCGAACGGCACCGCACTCGCCGTGCTCGGGTTCGCACCCGCGGCCCGTGCCCTTGCCCCGAAGGTGAGCCCCACATGAGCGGCCGGCAGCGACTGCGCCTCGGCTACGGCACCAACGGCCTCACCGACCTCCGTCTCGACGACGCCCTCGGCCTGCTCGCGGACCTGGGCTACGACGGCGTCGGACTCACGCTCGACCACATGCATCTCGACCCGCTCGCAGACGATCTCGCCGCCCGTACCGCCCGGGTCGCCCGGCGGCTCGGCGAACTCGGCCTCACCGCCACCGTCGAGACCGGCGCGCGGTACGTGCTCGACCCGCGCCGCAAGCACGGTCCGTCGCTGCTCGACGCGGACACCGAGGGCCGTGCCGCCCGCACCCGGCTGCTACTCACGGCGGTTCGGGTCGCGGCGGACCTCGGGGCCCACGCCGTGCACTGCTTCAGCGGCATCACCCCGCCCGGCACCGACGACGACACCGCGTGGCGGCGCCTTGAGGAGGCGCTGCTTCCCGTCCTCGACGCGGCGGCCGCCGTCGGCGTGCCGATCGCGATCGAACCCGAACCGGGACACCTCCTCGCCACCCTCGCCGACTTCCATCACCTGCGCACCGTGCTCGGCAACCCTTCTCCGCTCGGCCTGACCCTCGACATCGGCCACTGCCAGTGCCTGGAGCCGGACACGCCCGCCGAGTGCGTCCGGGAAGCAGGGCCCTGGCTGCGGCACGTGCAGATCGAGGACATGCGCCGCGGGGTGCACGAGCATCTGCCCCTGGGCGACGGCGAGATCGACTTTCCGTCCGTGCTGGACGCACTCGCCGACACCGGCTACCGGGGCCTCACCGTCGTCGAGTTGCCCCGGCACTCCCACGCGGGGCCGGAGCTGGCCCGGTCCTCCATCGAGTTCCTGCGGACCGTGGAGGCGACGACCGCGAAGGGAGCGCCCGCCACGTGACGCACCCACTTCCCTGGACCCGTGCCGAGGTCGAGGCACTGCTGCCCGACGACGCGGCACGCGCCTGGCTGGCCGAGGCGCTGGCCGACGCCGCGTGCGTACCGACAGCACCCCCGACGGCGCCGGCCCCGTACGCGGCCGATACCTGGGAGCTGCGGTTCGCCGCCGCGGGACGGCACTGCGGTCATGACAACGCGGACGCCGTCCGCACGCTGCTGCTGACCGAGGCCCAGGCGGGACCGGAGACCCTGACCCGGCTCTACCGGCACGGCAGTGCCGCCGAACGCCGCGCCGTGCTCTGGGCCCTTCCGACGCTGGTCGACGGACCGCACGCCCTGCACCTCGTCGAGGACGCCTTGCGCAGCAACGACACCCGGCTCGTCGCCGCCGCCGTCGGTCCCTACACCGCCGTGCACCTCGACCCGCACGCCTGGCGTCACGCCGTTCTGAAGTGCCTGTTCACCGGCGTCACCCTCGACGCGGTCGCGAGCCTGGCGCGACGCGCGGCTGGCGACGGCGAACTGGCCCGCATGCTCACCGACTACGCCGCCGAGCGGACGGCCGCCGGCCGCGAGGTCCCCGACGACCTCGGTCGCGTGCTGACCCTGACGGGCGAAGAGCCCAAGGAGCTTTGATGCGTATCTTCGACCCGCACATCCACATGACATCCCGCACCACCGACGACTACGAGGCGATGTATGCCGCCGGTGTACGCGCTGTTGTCGAACCGTCCTTCTGGCTCGGGCAGCCCCGCACCGATCCGGCCAGCTTCTACGACTACTTCGACGCCCTCCTCGGCTGGGAACCCTTCCGCGCGGCCCAGTACGGCATAGCCCACCACTGCACCCTCGCGCTCAACCCCAAGGAGGCCAACGACCCACGCTGCAGGCCGGTCCTGGACGCCCTGCCCCGCTACCTGGCCAAGGACTGCGTCGTCGCCGTCGGCGAGATCGGCTACGACTCCATGACACCGGCCGAGGACACCGCGGTGGCCGCCCAGCTTCAGCTCGCCGCCGCCCACGGCCTGCCCGCTCTGGTCCACACGCCCCACCGGGACAAGCTCGCCGGTCTGCACCGCACTCTCGACGTCGTGCGCGAGTCGAGTCTGCCGGTGGAGCGGGTGCTGCTCGACCACCTCAACGAGACGACCGTCGAGCACGCGAAGGACAGCGGCTGCTGGCTCGGGTTCTCCGTCTACCCGGACACCAAGATGGACGAGGACCGCATGGTCACGATCCTGAAGACGTACGGGACGGAGAAGATCCTCGTCAACTCGGCCGCCGACTGGGGAAAGAGCGACCCGCTGAAGACCCGCAAGGTCGCCGACGCCATGCTCGCGGCCGGCTTCGGCGAGGACGACGTCGACCAGGTGCTGTGGCGCAACCCGGCGGCCTTCTACGGACTCAGCGGCCGTCTCCGGCTCGACGTCCCGAAGCCGGAGGGCCTGCACGAAGGCAACTCCGTCCTGCGCGGCGGGGAGTGACCATGCGTTTCCGCCATGCCGACGGCTCGACGGTGCACCTCGCCTACTGCACCAACGTCCACCCCGCCGAGACCCTCGACGGTGTCCTCGCCCAACTCCGCGACCACTGCGAGCCGGTCCGCAGAGCCCTGGGACGCGACCGCCTCGGCATCGGCCTGTGGCTCGCGGGCGACGCCGCACGCGCGCTGATCGCCGACCCGGCGGCGCTGCGGCGGCTCCGGGCCGAGCTGAACCGGCGCGGCCTCGAAGTCGTCACCCTCAACGGTTTCCCCTACGAGGGATTCGGCGCGGACGAGGTCAAGTACCGCGTCTACAAGCCTGACTGGGCCGACACCGAACGCCTCGCGTACACCACCGGCCTGGCCCGGCTCCTGACGGAGCTGCTACCGGACGACGTCAGCGAGGGGACCATCTCCACCCTGCCGCTGGCCTGGCGGACCGACTACGACGAACGCGCCGCCGCCACGGCCGGTGCCGCGCTGACCACCTTGGCGGAGCGGCTCGACGCGCTGGAGGAACTGACCGGCAAATCGGTCCGCGTCGCCCTCGAACCGGAGCCCGGCTGCACGGTGGAGACGACCGCGGACGCGATCGGACCGCTCACCGCCCTGCCCGGCGACCGTATCGGCGTGTGCGTCGACACCTGCCATCTCGCCACCTCCTTCGAGGACCCGGCCACCGCACTGACCGCGCTCGACGCAGCGGGTATCGGCGTCCCCAAGGCGCAGCTGTCGGCCGCCCTGCACGCCGAGGATCCCCGTCTGCCAGAGGTCCGCGACGCCCTCGCGGCCTTCGCCGAACCGCGCTTCCTGCACCAGACCCGCGCCCGCACGCCGGCCGGTCTGCACGGCACCGACGACCTCGGCGAGGCACTGGCGGGCGACGCCCTGCCCGACGACACACCCTGGCGCGCCCACTTCCACGTCCCCCTGCACGCCCCGCCCGCCGCACCGCTCACCTCCACCCTGCACGTGCTCCAGGACGCCCTGGCCCTGCTGGTGGGCGGTACCGAGCCCCACACCCGTCACCTCGAAGTCGAGACCTATACCTGGCAGGCCCTCCCGCCGAAGCTGCGCCCCCGCACCAGAACCCAGCTCGTGGAGGGCATCGCGGCCGAACTGGCCCTCGCCCGCGACCTGCTCACCGGCCTCGGCCTGAAGGAGCTGCCATGAGCGTCCACCCGACTCCGCTCCTGGTCCTCGACGTGGTCGGCCTCACCCCGCGTCTCCTCGACCACATGCCCCGCCTCAAGGCGCTGGCCGCTTCCGGCTCGCGGGCGAACCTGTCCACCGTGCTCCCGGCCGTCACCTGCACCGCACAGTCGACCTTCCTCACCGGCGAGCCTCCCGCCGAGCACGGCATCGTCGGAAACGGCTGGTATTTCCGCGAGCTCGGCGACGTACTCCTGTGGCGCCAGCACAACGGACTGGTCGGCGGCGACAAACTCTGGGACGCGGCGCGCCGCGCCCACCCCGGCTACACGGTCGCCAACATCTGCTGGTGGTACGCCATGGGCGCCGACACCGACATCACCGTCACCCCCCGTCCCGTCTATTACTCCGACGGACGCAAGGAACCCGACTGCTACACCCGACCGGCAGCCCTGCACGACGAACTCACCGAGAAGTTCGGCACCTTCCCGCTCTTCCACTTCTGGGGGCCGGGCGCGGACATCGTCTCGAGCCGGTGGATCGCCGACGCGACCCGCCACGTCATGCGCACCCGGCGGCCCGACCTGACCCTGTGCTACCTGCCCCATCTCGACTACGACCTCCAGCGGTTCGGCCCCGACGACCCCCGTTCCCACCGCGCCGCCACCGAACTCGACGCCGTCATCGGCCCCTTGCTCGACGACGCCCGCGCCGAGGGCCGCACGGTCGTAGCCCTGTCCGAGTACGGCATCACCCCCGTCAGCCGCCCCGTCGACATCAACCGCGCCCTGCGGCGCGCCGGGCTGCTGGAGGTCCACACCCAGCACGGCATGGAGTACCTCGACCCGATGGCCTCCCGCGCCTTCGCCGTCGCCGACCACCAGCTGGCGCACGTCTACGTCCGCCGGCCCGAGGACCTGGCAGCCACCCGGGAGGCGCTCCAGGACCTTCCCGGCATCGAGGAGATCCTCGACGACGACGGCAAGAAGGCGAACGGACTCGACCACCCGCGCTCCGGCGAACTGGTGGCGGTCGCCGCCCCGGACGCCTGGTTCACGTACTACTACTGGCTCGACGACGCCCGCGCCCCCGACTTCGCCCAGCTCGTCGAGATCCACCGCAAACCCGGCTACGACCCCGTCGAGCTGTTCATGGACCCCGGTGATCCCTACGTGCGGCTCAGAGCCGCCAAGGCGGTGGCCCGCAAGAAGCTCGGCATGCGGTACCGGCTCGCGGTCGTACCTCTTGACCCCTCACCCATCCGCGGCAGCCACGGCCGCCGCCCCGCGAGCGACGAAGAAGGTCCGCTCGTCCTGGTCTCCACCCCCCGCGCAGTGTCCGGCCGCGTAGCGGCCACCGAAGTGAAGTCCCTTCTCCTGAGGCTCGCCGGACTCTCCTGAGACGGCGGCCGTCAGGCACCCGCAGCACCGCGACGACGAAAGAGAGAACCACTGTGACCGCGTTCAACGACGAAGCCGTCACCGGCGACGCCCTGCGCCGTACCCTCGGCGTCAGCCGCCGCCGTTTCCTCAGCACCTGCACGGTCGCCACCGCCGGGGCGATCGCCGCTCCCGTCTTCGGCGCCGCCCCTGCCCTGGCGCAGGGCAGATCCGAAGCCGCCGGCCACGACCGGGGCCGCGCCACCCTGGTCCCGCCGGACAAGCGCGGCATCATCCTCTACACCGTCCGTGACGCGACCGGCCGCGACCCGCTCGCCTCCGACCTGCCCTCCGGTTTCCGCGAGGTGTTCCGGCAGCTGTCGCGCTTCGGCTACCGCCAGGTGGAGTTCGCCGGCTTCGGCCAGCACGCCAACGCGCCCGGCGGCGCCGATCTGGGCACCGTTCAGGGCGCGAAGCTGCTGCGCTCCTGGCTCGACGAGTACGGGCTGAGGGCGCAGGGCAGCCACGGCTTCATCCCGCCGTCCTGGCCGCTGACGCCCTCCGACGTGGACGCCTTCAAGCGCTGGCTGGAGATCGCCAACATCCTCGGCATGGAGCATATGGGCACCGGCGCCGACCCCACCAACACCCCCTACCGGGCCGACTGGGACGCCGCCGCGCAGAAGTGGAACACCCTGGGTGCCATCGCCCGCAGGGAGGGCATCAAGCTCTACACCCACAACCACGACAGCGCCTACGACTTCCTGCTCGACGGCGGCCCGCTCGACTCCCAGGGCCGTCCGACCCGCAGCTCCGGCACACGGAAGCTGGAGTACTTCCTGAAGACGACCGACCGCAAGAACGTCTACCTGGAACTGGACGTCTTCTGGGCACACGTGGCCCAGTACAAGTTCCACACGTACACCGCCCATGACGGCTCGCAGCGGGAGGACGTCTTCGACCCGGCCGCACTCGTCGTCCGCAACACCAACCGCTTCCCGCTCTTCCACGCCAAGGACGGCGTCGTGAACACCCAGAGCGGCCTGGGCTACGACATGGTGCCGTTCGGCACGGGCGACATCGACTACCGCAGGTTCTTCACCCAGGTGGGCGCGAAGAACTACCACAACCCGATGGTCGAGCAGGACAACGCGCCGAGCACGAGCGTCCCCGGCCAGTCCCTGGAGTTCGCCCGGATCGGCTACGACAACCTCGCGGCCCTGCGCGCATGTAACTGAGGGAGAACTACCCAGGAGTCCCGCCCGGCGTATCGACGCCGGGCGGGTCCCAGGCGTGCCCGAAAAGGCCCGATATACCTGGACAAACTTTCCTCAAAAAAGTTAAAACTTTGTCCTTGACGAGGTGAAAGTAGGCGCCCTAGCGTCCAACTCAGCTACTCTCCGCGGTTTTTGATCAGCCATCACCAGACCGAAGGAGTTCTGAGTGCGCAACAGACGGATCGTCACCCTCGTGGGGGCGGCTGCGTTGGCCGGAGCCGTCGGGCTCCTGCCGCTCTCCCCGGCCCAGGCCACCCCATCGGACCCCGCACCGCCGGCCTCGTCGGACTTCCAGAAGGTCACCCTCAACGACCGCCCGGGTGAGCCCATGGCCCTGGCCGTCCTGCCCGACCGGCGGGTCCTGCACACGGCGCGCACCGGAGAGGTCCGGATCCACGACCCCCGAAGCGGCGTGAACTTCCTGGCCGCAGACATGAAGAAGAGCCCCGCCGGGCTCTACCAGCACGACGAGGAGGGCGTGCAGGGCATCGCCGTCGACCCGGGCTTCGCCAAGAACCACTGGGTCTACCTCTACTACTCGCCGCGCCTCGACACCCCCATGGACGACCCGGCCACCCCGGGCGTCAACGAGGGGGACGCACCGCAGTTCGGGACGGCCGCGGACTTCGCCCGGTACAAGGGCGTCACACGGCTGTCGCGGTTCAAACTGGTGGGTAACGAGCTGGACTTCGCCACCGAACAGAAGGTCATCGACGTACCCGCCGACCGCGGCATCTGCTGCCACGTCGGCGGCAAGATCGACTTCGACCACAAGGGCAATCTGTTCCTGTCGACCGGTGACGACTCCAATCCGTTCGCCTCCGACGGCTACGCCCCCCTCGACGACCGTCCCGACCGCAACCCGGCCTACGACGCGCGGCGCACTGCGGGCAACACGAACGACCTGCGGGGCAAAGTCCTGCGCATCAAGGCCAAGCGCCACGGCGGTTACGCCGTCCCGGACGGCAACCTCTTCGCGCCGGGTACCCCGAAGACCCGTCCCGAGATCTACGCCATGGGTCTGCGCAACCCGTTCCGCTTCGCCGTGGACGACAGGACCGGCGCGGTCTACGTCGGCGACTACTCGCCCGACGCCAACAAGGCCGATCCCGGCCGCGGCCCCGCCGGTCAGGGACGCTGGATGGTCATCGACCGCCCCGCCAACTACGGATGGCCGTTCTGCGTCACCCGGGACCAGCCCTACCAGGAGTACGACTTCGCGACCCAGACCTCGGGCGGCGCGTTCGACTGCGCCAAGCCGGTCAACGACTCGCGCCACAACACCGGCCGCAGAGAACTGCCACCGGTCACGGACGCGGAGATCGTCTACGGCTACGGAGCCTCCGACACGTTCCCCGAGCTCGGCACGGGCGGCATCGGCCCCATGGGCGGTCCGGCGTACCGCTACGACAAGCGGAACACAGCCCAGAACCGCTGGCCCCAGTACTTCGACGGAAAGCCGCTCTTCTACGAGTGGACCCGCGACCAGATGAAGGCCATCACCCTCGGCAAGAAGAACGAGGTCCAGAAGATCGAGGACGCGATCCCCACGATCACGACGGACGGCCCGATCGACGCCGAGTTCGGCCCGGACGGCGCGCTGTACGTCCTGGAGTACGGCACCGGGTATTTCGCGGAACTGCCCGAGGCCCAGCTCTCCCGCATCGACTTCACCCGCGGGAACCGCACCCCGGAGCCCAAGGCCGCCGCGGACGCGGTCAACGGCACCAGCCCGCTCACGGTCCAGTTCTCCAGCGCCGGCACGAAGGACGCCGATGGTGACGCCCTGCGCTACGCGTGGGACTTCGACGCCGACGGCACCGTGGACTCCAGGGAGGCCTACCCGAAGCACACCTTCGACAAGAACGGCGTCTACGACGCCACGCTGAAGGTCACCGACAGCACCGGACGTTCAGCCTCCGCATCCGTTCCCGTCGTGGTCGGGAACAAGGCACCGGTCGTCTCACTCACCACCGACCCGGCTCCGCACGGCGGCACGGCGTTCCACTGGGGTGACACGGTCACCTGGCAGGTCACCATCACCGACGACCAGCCGGTGGACTGCTCGAAGGTCACCGTCTCGTTCATCCTCGGCCACGACTCGCACGGCCACCCGCTGTCTTCGAGCAGCGGTTGCTCCGGATCGTTCGAAACGTTCGTGGACGGCGGACATGCCGGTGCGGACAACCTGAAGGCGGTCTTCAACGCCACCTACACGGACTCCCCGCCGGCCGGCCTGCCGGCCCTCTCGGGCAGTGCCGAGGTCGCGCTGACGCCGGCCGACTGACCTGGCCGAGACACAGATACGGGGCGCCAACCCAAAGAGGGGGCGCCCCGTCGTCGGTCCGGCGACTGCTCGTCCCGGCGGGAGCCTACGGCCGCCTCCTGGGCAAGGGGCAGCAGAAGCCTGGGCCGTCGGACGAGGCGTAGCCGTCGCTGGAGGCGCCCCCCGCCGGGGGGCAGAGGTGGGCTTCTGTGGGTCCAGGGGCGGAGATCGCGTCCGGCACTCCAACGAGCTGCGGAGGATTCGCTGTGCGGTGTGAGCCCGGTCGAGCGTTCCTCGGGACGTCGGCAGTTCCGTCGTCCAGGACCGCGTGTACGCGTGTGACCTCGGCCTTGATCCCGCGTTGGCGTCCGGCTCTTTTCGGTGCGGCCCGCAGCTAGGTCTTGGTCAGCCGGGCGGCTCGGGCCGACGTGGACGCCGCTGCCAGCAGCACGCGGGCGGCGGATGAGCACAGGCCGCCGAGGATCGGCTGGACGGCGGCGAGATTGCCGAGGAAGTATTCACGCAGGTGGGAACGTAGTTTGTTGGCAGCCTGGGTGCGGTTCCAGACTGCGTCCTGTTGGGCTCGGGCCAGGACGGCAATGGCCTGGGCGAGGCCCGCCGGCGCTTCCGCGGGTTGCGTCCAGGGAAGTGGTGCACGGGTTCGACCTGATCCGGGGGTTTGCTCCGGCATCAGGATGGTGCCCGCATAGACGAACGGCCACCGGCTGATCTTTCAAGACGACCAAGTCTTTGAAGGAGATCAGCACGATGACCGCACCAGACAGTCTGCCCTTGCACGCCCTCGACGGGGACAACCTCGCCGCGGCGAGTCCCGATCTGCTGCGCACCATGGTGAAGTCGTTCGCCGACGCGCTCATGTCCGCGGAAGCGGACGCTCTATGCGGCGCCGAATATGGGCAGGTCAGCGACGAGAGGGTCAACCACCGCAACGGGGACTGCCCGCGCGAGTGGGACACCAGAGCCGGCACCGTCGAACTCGCCGTGGCCAAGCTGCGCCAGGGCAGTTACTTCCCCCACTGGTTCCTGGAACGCAGGCGGCGGGCCGAGCAGGCCCTCATCTCGGTGGTCGCCACCGCCTACCTGCTGGGCGTCTCCACCCGCAGGGTCGAGAAACTCGCCGAGTCCCTCGGTGTCCGCGTACGTGTGGAAGTGGCCCTGGCAAGATTTCCGTGAGGCTGGGGTGTGCCACCGTGCGCCGGTGACGCTCCGTCACAAGTGGCGGCACTGTCGGCGAGTGTGATGACCTCTTACCGATCATGTCTCCGCACCTTGATGCGGTGCGCGTGGAACGAGTGTGGGTGGCGGGCGGAGTGGTCCGCATCAGCGCCTGCACCCGCGAGGTGACGGTGGCGTGTCCGGACTGCGGTCGTGGTTCTGCGCGGGTGCACAGTCGCTATGGCCGCACGCTGGCCGATGTCGCCGTCGGTGGGCGCCCGGTGCTGATCGGGCTATCGGTGCGGCGGTTGTTCTGCGACAACCCGCGCTGCGGCCGGCGGACGTTTGCCGAGCAGGTCGAGGGGCTGACGGTGCGCTACCAGCGCCGCAGCCCGCTGGTGCAGCACCTGGTGGAGATGGCCGGGGTGCTCCTTGCCGGACGTGCCGGCGCGCGGCTGCTGCAGATCCTGAAGGTGCCGCTGTCGCGGACCAGCGTGCTGTTCCACTTGATGCGCTTGCCGCTACCGCCAGCCGCGACCCCGAGAGTGCTGGGCGTGGACGACTTCGCCCTATACGCGGACGTCTACGGAACCCTGCTGGTGGACGCCGAGACCCGCTTGCCGATCGAGCTGTGGGCCGGGCGCGACTCCGAGCAGCTGGCCGCCTGGCTGCGGGCGCACCCCGGTGTTGAGGTGGCCTGCCGGGACGGCTCACTGGTCTACCGTCAGGGCATCGCCGACGGCGCGCCGGACGCCGTGCAGGTCAGCGACCGCTTCCATCTGTGGCAGGGGCTGTCGAAGCGGATCGGGGACATCGCCGCCGCCCACCGCGGCTGCCTGCCCGCCGCAGTTCCCGAGCCCGAACCGGCACCGCCACCAACGACCCTGGCAGGACCGTCCGATCGGGCCGACACGCGAGCTCGCCGCCACGCGAAGCGGTTGTTCGAGGCGGTGCACGCGGTGATGGACACCAGTTGCTCGCTCAGTGCCGCAGCCCGCGAACTCGGCCTGAACCGGCGCACCAGGGCAAATACGCGCAGGCCGCCACCTGGCAGGATTGCGTACGGCGCAGTCAGCCCCGCCGAGCCACCAGCCTTGATCCATATCTGGACTACCTTCGGCAGCGGTGGGAGGAAGGCGAGCACACCGCGACGGTGCTGCACCAGGAGATCGTCGCCAAGGGCTACCGCGGCCACTACCAGCGGGTCAAGATGGCCATCGCGCCCCTGCGGCGCGGCCTGCCGATCGACACCCCGCGCGAACGGCCGCCCTCACCCCGCGAAGTCGCCCGGTGGATCATCACCGCGCCGTCCCGCCGCAGCTTGCACGCAGCCGAGGCTCTACGCCGGCTGTTCGAGCACTGCCCGGAGCTGCAGCGAACCCACGGTCTGGTGCGTCAGTTCGCCGCCATGCTCGAAAGTCGCGATGCGACCCCGCTGTCGGACTGGCTCGATCACCTCACAGCCTCCCGTCTTCCCGCACTGGCCAGCCTGGCCAGTGCGCTCCGCGAGGACCAGGCGGCGGTCGTGCAGGGCATCACCACCCCGTTCAACTCCGGTGTGAACGAGGGCCGCATCACCGATTTGAAGCTTCAGAAGCGGCTGATGGCCGGACGCGCGGGCGTCCCCCTGCTCCGCCACCGCGTCATCCTCATGGCCCTGCTCCGACGCCACCACTTGTGACGGAGCGTCACTGGCGCACGGTGGCACACCCCAGCCTCACGGAAATCTTGCCAGGGCCCCGTTCCGGCTCTGCCCGCAGTTCCGTGAAGCTCATGGCCGGGTGGGGATCCGGGTCCGGAGGAGTTCGAACGAGGCTCGGCCGTACATGGCTCGCTTGAGTGTCTTCACCCGGTTCACGTTTCCTTCGGCAGCTCCAGAACTCCAGGGCAGGGTCAGGCCGGCGGTCACTGCGTCGAGGTCCTGGTGGAGGAAGCCGGAGAACCCCAGGGATGTTCGGTGAGCCAGGTCCCGAACGTCTCCGAGGTGCGGTCGGGCAGCACGTCCACCACCCGGCCGGCCTCGACGTCGACCAGCACAGTGCTGTAGGTGCAGCCCTTACGGAAGGCGAACTTGTCCACCCCCAGCACCCGCGGCGCGCGGTCCGGCACCGTCGGCGCCGTCAGCAGCCTGAGCAGCCGGGTCCGGCCCGCGACCAGCCATAGGCGGCGGCACAACCGCGCGGCCGGACGGCCGGACGGCCGCCGAAACTCCGGGGCCTAGACAGCGGCGGGAACCGTGGGGAAACTGAAAGGAGGCTTTCGAAAGGAATCTTTCAGGTGACTGACCCGACAGATCTGCCCCAGCGCCGCACCGTGGACGACCCACGGCGGCTGCGCGCCCTGGCACACCCGCTGCGGCTCGCGACCCTGCAGTACCTGATGGCGGTGGGGCCTCGCACGGCCAGCGAGTGCGCGGCCGAGGTCGGCTCGACCCCTTCCAACATCAGCTGGCACTTGCGCCACCTCGCGGAGTTCGGCCTGGTGGAGCTGACCGAAGCACCCAACCAGCGCGAACGCCCATGGCAGGCGACCCAAGTGGGCTTCGACTTCGGGGAACTGAGCACGGAGCCCGTACTCAGCCAGGCCCAGGACCAGGTGATGGCGGCGAGCATGACCGAGGAGGGACGGCTGACCAAGCGGTTTCTGAACAACCGGGGCACGGTCGATCCCGAGTGGCTCACAGTGGCCCGGTTCGACGGCTTCGTGCTCCGGGCGACACCGGAAGAGTTGGGCGAGCTGGGCTCGAAGATGAACGACCTGCTGCGTCCGTACCTGGCGACGATAAGGCAGGACGCGCCGGACAAGGCGGAGTTGGCGTACGTAGGACTCCGGCTCTTTCCGCGCCTCGATGCCGCGGGGCAGACCGGGTGACTGACGGACGAGCCCAACATCCGTTACGGGAGGCCGCCTTCGCGCGCCTGTGGGCGGCGGGGCTGCTCGCCGAGGTCGGCGAGTGGGTATTGCAGCTGGCCCTGCCCCTGTATGTACTGCAGATCACCGACTCGCCGCTGATCACCTCCGTGGTCGCCATGATCGGCCTGCTGCCGAGTCTGGTCACGGCCCTGTTCGCCGGCGCCGTCACCGACCGCTGGGACCACCGGAGCTTCCTGGTCCTGGTGAGCGCGCTCCAGGCGGCGATGCTGCTGCCGCTGCTCGCCGTACAGGACGCCGGCCAGCTGTGGGTGGTCTACCTGGTGGCGGGTTCCGAGGCCACGCTGTCGGTGACGTTCAGGTCGGTTAAGAACGTCACGCTGGCGACCCTCGTGGCCGAGGACCAACTGGTCAGCGCCAACGCCTCGATCGGACTGAACTCCTCCTTGGGCAGGCTCATCGGAAGCCCGGTAGGCGGGCTGCTGCTGAGCGCGGCCGGGCTGCCCTACGTGGTGGCGTTCGGCGTGGGGGCGTTCCTCGGCGCCGCGACCCTCTCCCGGAGGATCCCCCCGAGGACGGATGCGAGCCGCGACACGGAGGCGGGCACCGGCTTCTGGCGCGGCATCGGCGAGGGCCTGAGCACGGTCTGGAAGATCCCGGCGCTGCGGGCCACCGCCCTGTGTGTGGCCCTGCTCTCCGTCGCCCAGGGCCTGTTCGTGGTGCTGTTCCTGCTTTTCGTCACCGACCTCATCGGAGGCGGGGACGCCGAGGCCGGCGTGCTGCGTGGCGTGCAGGCCCTCGGGGGTTTCGCCGGAACCGTGACCACAGGCCTGCTGATGCGCCGCATTGGTGTCTCACGGCTCCTCGCCGTCGGGGTCCTCTGCTACGGCGTGATCAGCGCGGCGACCTGGAACCTGTCGCTGGTCTCCCCCCGGTTCTGGGTGTTCGTGACGCTGTTCACGGCGGCGGGCATCCCCGCGGTGTGGCTGGCGGCGGCGTGGCTCTCGCTCATCCAGCAGTTCTCGCCACTGCACGTACGGGGCCGCGTCATGGGCTCCATATTGGGGCTCTCCGACGGGCTGCAGGCGGTCGGCATGCTGACCGCCGGCATGCTGACCGGGATGCTGGACACCGTCGTCGCCCTCAACGTGCAGGCGGGACTCCTCCTGGTTACGGGGCTGCTGTGCGTGTGGACCCTGCGCCGACCGCCGCGCGATCAGGGGCCACGAGCAGCGGAGCGTCGACAGGCGTCGCACGGCGCGCGGCATGCTGCCGACTGAACTGCCGGGCCGGGTACGTCGCGGCTGCTTAACGTGCAGGTCGTGACCGATACGGCCGGCCATCTCCTATGGGTGCAGTTCCTTTGAAGGGAAAGGCGCGTCTGGCCTGGGCGTGGCTATGAAGCGTCGGTGTAGGCGAGGTGGGTGCCGCAGACGGTGCAGCGGAAGAGCATGGCGCTTGCGCCCTGCCCGAGGTGGGTCAGGAAGTTCTCGAGCCGGGATGCGTCGTGCCAACCGCCCATCCGTAGGTCGGTTCGAAGCTGGTCGAGTGCGTCGGGGTGGGCGGCGAGTTCGATGTATCCGACCTCGCCGATGAAGGCGGCCGCGTCGTTGCAGTGGACGAGCCAGTGCGGGTCCTGCCAGGCGTGGAAGCCGGGGGTGCGGCGGGTGACGTGCTCCAGGGTCTCCGCGCTGACGCCGTCGAGCCCGTATGAGTCGGTGAATTCGCCTTCGAATCGTTCAGCGGCGCTGCCGTCGGCGATGCACCAGGGGCAGAACTGCCCGTTGACGTCCTGGGCGGTGTAGAAGGTCGCGGTGTAGATCCACCCGGTGCTGCGCTCGCAGCAGGCGCAGGTCTCGGCGCTCTCGCGGATGGATCCGCTTGCGACAGGGTCGGGGTGGTAGCGGAAGAAGGGCAGGCTGGCGCTCACTGGCGAGCCTGCCCGTGCAAGGAGGGAACCGCGTCGACGCGGGTGGTCTGGGCGTCGGTGGGCACGCCTGTGAACCTCATGGGTCGCAGTCTGTCCGCAAGTAGTCCCGTGATCAAGCGGCGAGGTCCAGTCGCCGCTGGTCCGGGGTGGTGTAGAGGCGCTCGTGCTCGCGTGCGGTGTGGAAGCGTCAATAGGGATCGAGGTCGCCGTTGGAAACGATGGCGCGCAGTCGCAGGACGGCTTCGGCTCCGTGAAGGCCCCAGCGGGCGCCGGTGATATCGAGGCGGTCGGCGATCAGGTGGCGACAGGTGCCCTCGACCGCGCCGGTGGCGATCGGCCACCCGTTGCTGAGCGCGGTGTCGTAGCGGAGCTCATCGAGGTGGCCGGTCAGGTAGCGGTGGCAGGCATCGACGGCCTCGCGCCGGGCGGCTGACAGGTGTTCCCGCTTGGCCTGGGCGGTCATCTCGGCGGCGGCGCGAACGGCGTGACCCGAGAGGATCGCGGTCAGGCGGTCGGCCGCCCAGGACTCGCGCACGCCACCGGCTGGTCCGCCGCCACCCTGCGCAATGCCGCTACTTTGACTGGGGTCGCCGGGGACCGGGAGCCTCGTCTGCCTGCGCCCGGTTCGCCGGTTCGGGCCGCCGCCTGTCGATGATCGGCGCAGAGGGCGGTGCCGTGATGGTCAGCCTCGGCGTCATCTTCGCGGCCACCTGCGGGAGTCAGGACCTGGGCCGGGGGTGGCCGAGCCGGATCATGGCGCGGTACAGGGTGGTGGGCGTGGGCGCGTGCGCCAGCGGCGGGATGGCGGTGCCGGGTGCGGCGTAGGAGCGCAGCATGTGGCCGACGAGGCGGCGCCAGGTGTCGGGGGCGTCGTCGCCGGTGGCGGCGATGACGCCGGCGTTGGCCATCAGCAGGATGACGAGGTCCTCAGGCGTGAAGTCCTCGCGAAGGTGGCCGGTGGCCTTGGCGCGGGCGATGAGTTCGACGAAGCCGTCGTACGCCTCGGTGCGGCGGTCTTCCAGGGCTTTGGCGGCGGGGAAGGTCATGGTCAGGACGTCGGCGAAGCCGCGGTCGGCGGCCTGCATGGCGCAGACGGCCTGGATGTAGCCGGTGAAGCCGTGCCAGGGGTCGGGATCGGCGAGCGCGCCGGTGACGGCCATGGCGTAGCCGTCCATGCGGTCGCTGAAGACCGCGGTGATGAGGGCTTCGCGGGTGGCGAAGCGGCGGGACAAGGTGGCCTTGCCGACGCCGGCCTCGCGGGCGACGGAGGCCATGGAGACGCCGAGTCCTTCGGTGGCGTAGAGGCGGCGGGCGGCGGCGAGGATGCTCTCCCGGTTGCGCTCGGCGTCGGCCCGCAGCCCGGTGCTGGGCTGATGACCGGGGGGGTCGGGGGGTGCTGCGGGTGTGGGCATGACCCCATCCTAGCGAAGTGGAACAGGTTGCCCACTTGTGTTGTTACGCTGACGGCAGAGAAACGGGAAGACCGTTCCACTTATGTGAAAGGTGATGGCCATGCGTGCCGTAACCCTGGACTCCGTCCCCGCGGCCCCCTCCGTGAGTGAGGTGGATCCGCCACGTCCCGAGGCTGGAGAGCTGCTGGTGAAGGTGGCCGCCTCGTCCGTCAACGGATTCGATGCCGCAACCGCGGCCGGTTATCTGCAAGGGTCGATGGAGCACCGTTTCCCGCTGGTGCTCGGCAAGGACTTCGCGGGCACCATTGAGGCGCTCGGTGAGGGCGTGGAGGGCTTCGCGGTTGGTGCCGCGGTCTTCGGCGTGGTGATGAAGCCGTTCCTGGGCACCGGTTCGCTGGCCGAGTACGTGACCGTGCCCGCGGGGTACGGCGTCGCGGCGATACCCGAGGGCCTGGAGGTGAGGGATGCGGGTGCGCTGGGGCTGGCCGGGACGGCGGCGCTGGACAGCGTCGACGCAGTGGCTTTGAAGCCGGGCGAGAGCGTGCTGATCTCCGGCGCTACCGGTGGTGTGGGCGCGTTGGCCGTGCAGATCGCTGCCGCGCGGGGTGCGAAGGTGATCGCTACCGCCCGCCCCGGCAAGGAAGCCGACTTCGTGTCCGCGCTGACGGATGTCGAGGTCCACCTGGTCGACTTCGCCGCAGACCTTGAAGCTCAGGTCCGCGCTCTCGCTCCGGGCGGGGTGGACGCGGTACTGCATCTGGCGGGTGACGGCGCCCAGCTCGCGGGCCTGTTGCGGGCCGGCGGCCGGATCGCCTCGACCCTCGGATTCGGCCCCGATGCCGTCGAAGGCCGGGACGTCACCGCGCACTCGGTGATGGCCGACGCGAACCCGCGGACCCTCGCCGTCCTGGCCGCCGATGCCGCCTCCGGCGCACTGCGCGTCCCGGTCACCGCGACCTACCCCCTGGAGCAGGCGCCGGACGCCTTCGCGGCGTTCGGCGCCGGCGCTCTCGGCAAGCTCGCCGTCACCGCCTCCTGAACCTCCCCCTACGCACTCCCCATGAAAGAGGACTGATCATGCCTACTCTCGCTATCGTCGGCGCCGGCCCCGGTATGGGCCTGGCCATCGCCCGCACCTTCGGCGCCCGCGGCTTCGAGGTCGCCCTCCTCGCCCGCACTCCCGAGAAGCTGGACGACCTCGTCGCCCTGCTCGGCAAGGAGGGCATCACGGCTGCGGCGTTCCCTGCCGATGTGTTGGACCGACCGTCTCTGACGGCCGCCCTGGATGCGGTGCGCGCCCGTTTCGGCACCATCGACGTACTGGAGTACTCCCCGGCTCCGCACTCGCCGGTGCCCGGCTTCACGATGGCCGCCCCCAGCGAGGTCACGGTCGACAACCTGCAGCCGCAGATCGAGTACACCTTCTACGGCGCGGTGACCGCCGCCCGCGCGGTGCTGCCTGCCATGCGTGCGGCCGGGGCGGGGACGCTGCTGTTCACCACCGGCGGCGGCTCCATCAACCCGGTGCCCATGTTCGGCAACGTCAACGCGGCCGGCGGCGCGCTGCGCAACTGGGTGATCAACCTGCACAACGAGCTGGCCGGCAGTGGCATCTACGCTGCACACGTGGCGATCAGCACGTGGATCGGGGAGGGCGGACCGGAGGGCATCCCCTCAGCCACCCCGGAGCAGATCGCGCCCATGTACTGGGAGTTGCACGAGCGGCGCGACCAGGCCGAGGCCGTTTTCACCGGCTGATCCAGCGACGCCGCCTGCATCTTCGTATCCCACGGCCTGGTGGTCTGCTGGTATCCGGCGGATGCTGTGCGGCGCAGGCGGGTTTCCTCGGCGTCGAGCTGCGCCTGGATCTGGAGCAGCACCGCGTCCTCCACGGAACGCAGGGCGGCCAGGGATCCGAGCACGGCTCCGGTGGCGAGTTGGAGGACGGGCCGGCCGATGTGCAGCCGGTGCGCGAGCGCGCCGCAGACCAGTACGGCCCTGCCGATCACCGCGAGGAGTTCCAGTCGGAGCACGTTGGGTGCGCCTCCTCCCTTCATGATCGTCTTCGTGCGGACGGTGCGCATCCGCTGCCCGTCCGCACGAACCGACAGAAACGAGACGGGGATGGCTCGTGAGGGCCGTAGCTGGTACGGGCTCCTCAGGCGGGGCTGGATGCTGTCTCGTCGGAGGCCGGGGCCTGCGTCTGAAGCCGAAGAAATGCGGGGGCGTGGGGTGTGGTGGGGGCCAGGGTGTAGGTGACGATGGTCAGCCCGGGATCTGCGGGCACCTCGAGAGCGTCGTAGTCGAGGTCGAGGTCGCCGACGGCCGGGTGGTGGAAGTGCTGCTGTCCGCTGCGGTAGTACTCGACATCGTGCGCGTCCCAGCGCATCGCGAACTCGGGGCTGTGGGTGACGAGTTCATCGATGAGGTCGGCGAGATCGGTGTTGCCGGGGGTGCGGGCGGCTTCGGTGCGCAGGCTGCCGACGGCGGCATGGGCGATCTGCTCCCAGTCGCGGTAGAAGCGGCGGGCACGCCGGTCGCAGAAGACGAAGCGGGCCAGGTTGGGCGGCTGCTCGGTGGTGTCGAGCGCGTCCTGGTACAGGGCGCGGGCGAGCTGGTTGGTGGCCAGCACATCGAGGTGGGCGTTGCGAACGAAGGCGGCGGCGCCGGTCATCGCGTCGAGGATCTGCTGGATGCTGGCGCGGACGTGCGCGGTGCCGCCGTCGCGGTCAAGAGTGCGGTGTGGGGAGTTGGCGGCGCGGACGAGAGCGGCCAGGTGGGCGCGTTCGACGTCGTCGAGCTGGAGGGCGGTGGCGAGGCTGTCGAGGATCTCCTCGGAGACGCCGCCGACGTTGCCGCGTTCCAGGCGGGTGTAGTACTCGACGCTGATCGCGGCGAGCTGCGCGACCTCCGAGCGCCGCAGGCCACTGACCTGGCGCCGCCCGCCGAAGTCCGGCAGACCGGCCTGCTGCGGGGTGAGACGGGCGCGGCGGCTGGTGAGGAAGTGGCGGATGTCCTCACGGACGGTGTCGGCTGGCACGCCTTCAGCGTAGGACACAGCCCCCGCCGGAGGGTCCCTGACAGTACCCCTCCTGACAAGGACTCCCAGGTCAGATGGGGTGTGTGGTTCTGTGGGTGGGTGACCGGCCCGTCATGGCCGGCATCGTTCCTCTCCCTGAAAAGGACCACAGACCGTCATGCCTCTCACCGCTTCGCTGCACCGGTCGTCGGAGATGGGCGCGCCCGAGACTAATCGGCACGCCACCGCGACCCTGGCCGCCGCCGTCCTCGGCTTCTTCGTGATCACCCTGGACGCGACGATCGTGAACGTCGCCCTGCCCTCGATCCGTGACGCGCTGGGCGGCGGGATCACCGGCCTGGAATGGGTCGTCGACGCCTACACCCTGATGTTCGCCGCGCTGCTGCTGTCCGCCGGGGCCCTCTCGGACCGGATCGGGGCCCGCCGCGCGTTCGCCGGCGGCCTGAGCCTGTTCATCATCGCGTCGCTGGCCTGCGGGCTCGCCCCCACTGAGCCGGCCCTCATCGCCGCCCGTGTCATCCAGGGCATCGGCGCGGCCGTCACCATGCCGACCTCCATGGCCCTGGTGCGCCAGGCGTTCCCCGACCCGGCCCGCCGGGCGCGCGCGGTGGCCGTGTGGGCGATGGGCGGCGCCGTGGCCGCTGCCGCGGGCCCGGTGCTCGGCGGCCTGCTGAGCCTGGCCTCCTGGCGGATGATCTTCCTCGTCAACCTGCCGGTCGGCCTGATCACCCTGGTGCTGCTGCGCCGTACCCAGCCCTCGCCGACCCGGCCCGCCCCCTTCGACTGGATCGGCCAGATCACCGCGATCCTCGCGATGGGCGGTCTCACCTTCGCAGCGATCGAAGCCGGAGACGCCGGGTTCACCGCGCCGCAGGTCCTCGTCTCGCTCGCCGTCGCCCTCGTCGCGTTGGCCGCGTTCTTCACGGCGCAGGCCAAGGTGGCCCATCCGATGGTGCCCCTGGCTCTGTTCCGGTCCCCGACCATGGTCGTCGCCACCGGCATCGGCTTCGCGTTCATGGTCGGCTTCTACGGGCTGCCGTTCCTGTTCTCCCTGTACTTCCAGCAGCAGCACGGTCTCTCGGCGCTGGGCGCCGGACTCACGTTCCTGCCGATGATGCTGCTCAGCGCCTGCCTGACCCCCCTGTCCGCACGGATCGCCGAGCGCACCGGGTCCCGCGTGCCGGTCATCGCCGGACTGGTCCTGATCGCGGCCGGATCGATCACCCTCGCACTGGTGCCCGCCTCGCTGCCGGTATGGGCGAGCGCGCTGCTGCTGATACCCGTCGGCATGGCAGGCCCGCTGGTGATGCCCCCGACCACCGCCCTGCTCCTGGAGCACGTGCCCGCCGAGCAGACCGGCACCGCCAGCGGCGTATTCAACACCAGCCGCCAGCTCGGCGGCGCCCTGGCCGTGGCTGTCTTCGGCGCACTGATCTCCACCCCGGCCGGCTTCCAGCACGGCCTGCGCATCAGCCTCACCCTCGCAGCCGTCATCGCCCTGCTGGCGGCACTCGCCGCCCCACGCCTGGGCCGCAGCCGAGCTGTCTGACCGCCGCCGAACCGACACACCCCCGACCGACACCAGAGCAAAGGAACAGCGCAATGAGTAACACGTTCACGGACAAGGTGGCGCTGGTGACCGGCGCCGGCGCCGGAATGGGCCTGGCCACCGCCCGCGCCTTCGCCGCCGAAGGAGCGGCCGTGGTCCTGGCCGACATCGACGAAAAGACGGTCCGCCAAGCCGCCGACGATCTGATCGCCGAAGGCCACCGGGCACTGCCGGTTGTCTGCGACGTCGCCGTCGAAGCCCAGGTGGCCGACCTCGTGCAGCAGACCGTCGCCGCCTTCGGGCGCCTGGACTTCGCGTACAACAACGCCGGCGTGCAGACCCCGAACGTGGAGACCGCCGACGCCGACGGCGCCGAGTTCGACCGCGTCCAGGCCATCAACCTGCGCGGCGTGTGGAACTGCATGAAGTACGAGCTGCAGCAGATGCGCACCCAGGGCAGCGGCGCGATCGTCAACTGCGCCTCCATCGGCGGGCTGATCGGCATCGCGGGCCTGGGCGCCTACCACGCCTCCAAACACGGCGTCCTCGGCCTGACCAAGAGCGCCGCCCTGGAGTACGCCGCCCGCGGCATCCGCATCAACGCCGTATGCCCCGGCATCATCGCCACCCCCATGGTCGAGCGGATGACCACCACCGACGCCGAGGCGATGGACGCCCTGCTCGCCCAGCAGCCCATCGCCCGCCTGGGCCGCCCCGAAGAGATCGCCGAGGCCGTGCTGTGGCTGGCCAGCGACAAGGCCAGCTTCGTCATCGGCCACGCCCTGGCCGTCGACGGCGGCTACACCATCCAGTAACCCCCACCTCTGCGCCCGTTTCACCCAGCCCGACCGAAAGGGAGCACACCATGTCCGAGAAGCAGCCCTCGGGTGCGGCCCGGATGTTCGGCGGTTTCGCCCCCCAGCTGGTGCACTTCACCGACGACGTCCTGTTCGGCGAGGTGTGGCAACGCCCCGGCCTCACACCCCGCGACCGGTCCCTCATCACCGTGGCGTGCCTGGTCACCAGCGACAGCACCGACCAGCTGCGCCACCACCTGGGCCGCGCCAAGGACAACGGCGCAACCGAAGCCGAGCTGGTCGAGGCCCTCACCCACCTCGCCTTCTATACCGGCTGGCCCCGCGCCATGTCCGCCATGGCCGTGGCCAAGGACCTCTTCCACAACTGACCCGCCGGCTGGCGCACCCCAACCCGTCGCGCCGCCCGCCCCGCGTGGCGCCCTCATGTAAGGAGCGAACTCATGGAGCTGATCGAGCGGCCCGCCTCCCGCAAGCTGCCGGAGGCCAACTTCACCGGCGATGCCTGGGCCGATGTCATCTACCGCGGCGAGCAGCCGTCGACGACGCGGGCGAACGCGGTGCACTTCGCACCCGGCGCCCGCACCGCCTGGCACTCCCACGGCATCGGCCAAACGCTGTACATCGTCCAGGGCATCGCCCTGATCCAGTTCCGCGGCGGGAAGATCCTCGAAGCCCACCCGGGCCAGGTCATCTGGACGCCGCCGGGCGAGGAGCACTGGCACGGCGCCGCCCCCGACCATTTCATGACCCACATCGCACTGTGGGAAGGCGACGACGTCACCTGGCTCGACCACGTCACCGACACCGAGTACGCCGCCCCGCGCACCCGCGACCTCTGAATCTCCTCTCCGAACCACCCTGAAGATCAGCAAGGAGTACCCGACATGCGTGCAGCCATCCTCTACGGCCCCGGCGACGTCCGCGTCGAAGACCGCGACACCCCCAAGATCCTCAAGCCCACCGACGCCGTGATCCGCGCTCTCGCCACCTGCGTGTGCGGCTCCGACCTGTGGGACTACCGCGGCATCAACCCAGTCAAGGACCCCGCCCCCATCGGCCACGAATACGCCGGCATCGTCGAGGAAGTCGGCGACGAAGTCACCAACGTACGGCCCGGTCAGTTCGTCGTCGGCTCCTTCTTCGCCAGCGACGGCACCTGTCCCAACTGCCGCAACGGCTACCCCAGCAACTGCCTTCACCGTGAGTTCGTCGGCGGCTGCCAGGCCCAGTACATCCGCATCCCGCATGCGAACGGAACCCTCGTCCCCACCTCCGACCTGCCCACCGACGCCCAGGTGCCCGACCTGCTGGCCTGCTCCGACGTCATGGGCACCGGCTGGTGGGCCGCCATCGCCGCCGGCGTGCAGCGCGGCGACACCGTCGCCGTCGTCGGCGACGGAGCCGTCGGCCTCTCCGCCGTCCTGGCCGCCCGCGAGCTCGGCGCGGAGCGCATCATCGCCATGTCCCGCCACGACAGCCGCCAGCAGTTGGCCCGCGCCTTCGGCGCCACCGACATCGTCACCGAACGCGGCGACGAAGGCGTGGCCCGCATCAAGGACATGACCGGCGGCATCGGCGCCGACCGCGTCCTGGAATGCGTTGGCACCGAGCAGTCCACCCAGCAGGCCCTGGGCGCCACCCGCCCCGGCGGCGGCGTCGGCATCGCCGGTGTCCCGCACGGCGTCCAGATCGACGGCGCCTCCCTGTTCTACTCCCACGTCGCCGTCCAGGGCGGACCCGCCCCCGTACGCCGCTTCCTGCCCGACCTCATCGACCGCGTCATGACCGGACAGATCAACCCCGGCCGCGTCTTCGACCTCACCCTGCCCCTCGACCAGGCTGCCGAGGGTTACCAGGCCATGGACGAACGCCGCGCCATCAAGACCTTCCTGCGTCCCTGATCGCCCCGGCACGACGCGGGCCGCCGACCACCACGCGAGGTCGCCGTGGCGACGATGCGGCCACCGAAGCAGTTCATGAGAGAAGAAAGTGAAGGACGATGAAAACGAGGCGAGTCGCACCGCGGGCCGCCGCTCTGCTGGCGGCGGGTCCCCTAATGCTCACTCTGGCGTCCTGCGACTCGGACGCCCGGGCGGACGACGGCTCCCGCAGGACGTCTGCTCAGCGGCAGACAGCTTCCACACCCAGCGGCACATCCAGTGCCCCGGGCATCGACAGGCCCATCACGGAGGCAGACGTGATCGGCGTGTGGAACAACCACCGCGACACCGACCTGCATCAACAGATCCGCTTCAGCCGCGACCACGAGTGGCACGAGGACCAGCACGGCACCCAAAACATCTACCACGGAACATGGGAGATCACCGGCAAGCGCACGGTCATGCTCCATGACTGGGAGGAGGAAATCCGCTTCTCCCCGGACAACTACAACGAGTTCACGGTGATTTCCTTCGATCACATCCTGACCAAGGATTCGGACACCACAGCGTCGGCCCGGTGAACATCCAAAGGGCGCACCAGGCCGGACATGGTCCTGGCGGACAGGGCCTACTCGTCC
>NZ_LBMU02000125.1 GCF_001005085.2 Streptomyces humi | reverse complement strand
CTGCCGAACGTTTCCTCCCTGACCCGTTCGCGGCCGACGGCTCGCGTATGTACCGCTCGGGTGACCGGGCGCGCTGGCTCCCGGACGGGCGGTTGGATTTCGTGGGCCGGGCCGATCAGCAGGTCAAGGTCCGCGGCTTCCGTATCGAACCCGGTGAGATCGAAGCCGTCCTGACCGCGCATCCCCAGGTTCGTACCGCCGTCGTGGTCCCCTTCGGCGCCGAGGACGACCGCCGACTGGTGGCCTACCTGGTCCCCGAGGACGTGACGGCAGGCGTCCCGCCCGTCACCGACCTGCGCGCCCACGCCGCTTCCCACCTGCCCGCCTTCATGATTCCGTCCGTGTTCACCGAACTCGCTGCTCTGCCTCTGACTCCGAACGGCAAGCTCGACCGGGCCGCGCTTCCTGCTCCCGATGGTGAACGTGTGGCGTCGGCGGGTGTGTATGTGGCGCCGCGTACCGAGGTCGAGCGGGTGCTGGCCGGGGTGTGGGCGCAGGTGCTCGGGTTGGAGCGGGTGGGTGTCGAGGACAACTTCTTCGATGTCGGCGGCGATTCCATCATCAGCATCCGGGTCGTGGCGCGGGCCCGTGAACTCGGGGTGCACGTCACCGTGGCCCAGCTCTTCGACCACCAGACGGTGGCGGCGCTGGCGACCGTCGCGGCCGCCGAGAACCCCACCGACGCCGAACAGGGCCTGGTCGTGGGGGACTTCCCGCTGACACCCGTACAGCGGGCCTTCCTGGACGGCGGGCAGGCCGACCCGTCCCATTTCAACCAGGCGGTGGTCCTCGACGTCTCCGACGAGGTCGATCCGGAGGTGCTGCGGATCGCCCTGCACGCCCTGGTCGAGCAGCACGACGCGCTGCGCTCCCGGTTCCTGCGCGAGGAGGGCCGGTGGATCGGCCGCGTGGTGGCCGCCGAGCCCGCCGACCTGCTCACGACGGTCGATGCGGTCGGTGCGAGCACAAAGACCTTGGAGGCGCAGGCCACTGGGGTGCAGGCGAGTCTCGACCTGGGTGCGGGACCGCTGCTGCGTGCGGCGCTCTTCGAGCGTGGTGAGCAGGGTCGGCTGCTCCTTGTCGCCGTCCATCACCTGGTCGTGGACGCCGTTTCCTGGCCCGTACTCCTCGAAGACCTCTCCTCGGCGTACGACCAGGCCGCCGACGGCGTCGGGATCGTCCTGCCGCCCAAGACGACGTCCTTCATCCGCTGGGCCGAGCGCCTGACGGAGCTGTCCGGTGCCCCGGAGTCGGCCGAGGAGGCCGCGTACTGGCGGCGCACCGAGGCGGCGGACACCGCGCTGCCGCGTGACCACGACGGCCCGAACCGAAACGCCTCGGTGCGCAACGTGCGCGCGACGCTGAACTCCGACCTGACCGAGCGGTTGCTGCGGGGGGTGCCGCAGGCGTTCCGCACGCAGATCAACGACGTGCTGCTGAGCGCACTCGGCGTAGTGCTCACCGAGTGGTGCGATGCCCCGTCGGTGGTGGTCGATGTCGAGGGGCACGGCCGTGAGGACGTGGGTGCCGATGTCGACGTGTCACGGACCGTGGGCTGGTTCACGAGCGTGTATCCGGTGGCCCTGTCGGGCCCGGCGGACGGTGACCTGGGTGATCTGCTGCGGCGGACGAAGGAGTACCTGCGGGCGGTGCCCCGCAAGGGTCTCGGTTACGGCCTCCTGCGCCACCTGACGGACTGGACACCCGAGCCAGGCCGCCCCGGTGCGGAGGTCAGCTTCAACTACCTCGGCCAGAGCGGCCGTCGTACCGATTCGGGCGAGCCGAGGCGTTTCCGTCCGTCGGGGCGGTCGCTCGGCGGGTCCCGGTCCGGCGACGGCACCCGTACCCACCTTGTCGAGGTCAACGGGCAGATCGTCGACGAAGGACTCGCGCTGGAGTGGACGTACAGCTGTGACGTGCACGACGAAGCGACGGTACGGCGGTTGGCGCAGCGCTACGTCGAGGTGCTGGCCGAGCTGATCGCGTACTGCTGCCGTCCGGACGTCGGCGGCCGCACGCCGTCGGACTTCCCGCTGGCCCGTCTCGACCAGGCCGCCCTCGACCGTATCGAGGAACACCTGCCGACGGAGATCGAGGACGTCCACCCGCTGACCGCCGTGCAGCAGGGCATGCTCTTCCACACGCACCTGGCCGCCGAGCCGGGCATGTACTGGGCGCAGAACGGGCTCCTGCTCGAAGGGGAGCTCGATCTCGACGCGTTGCGGGAAGCCTGGGAGCTGGTGTTCTCACGGCACGAGGTGCTGCGCACCAAGGTCGTGTGGGAGGGGCTTCCGGAGCCGGTGGCCGTCGTCTCCCGGTCCGTGCCGCTGCCCTTGCGTCTGCTGGATCTCGCGCACCTCGACGGGGAGGCCCAGCGGCACGCGGTCGCCGAGCACCTGGAGGCCGACTGGGAGCGGGGGGCCGACTTCTCGGGGCCGACACTGGTACGGATCGCGGTGATCCGGCTGGCCGACGACCGGCACCAGATGGTGTGGAGCCACCACCACCTGCTGCTCGACGGGTGGAGTGTGCCCCTCGTCCTGTCGGAGGTGCTGGACGCCTACCGCGCCCTGCGTGCGGGAGGCCGTCCGGAGCTGCCGGCGCGCGCGCCGTTCCGCGACTTCGTGGCATGGGTGAACGGTCAGGACGGGGAGCAGGCCCGGGCGTACTGGCGTGAGCGGCTGGCCGGTGTCACCGAGGCCACAGCGCTCGGCGTGGAGCGCGCCACCGGCCGGCAAGGGCGGGACGAGCACCGGGTCCCGCTGTCGGCGCCGGTCGCCGAGTCCCGTCTGGCGGAGTTCGCACGCAGGCACCGGATGACGCTGAACACCGTCGTGCAGGGCGCCTGGTCGCTCGTCATGGCGCTGTACGCGGGCACCGACGACGTGGTGTTCGGCGCGACGTCCTCCGGCCGGGGCGGCCAGGTCGACGGCATGGACGACATGGTCGGACTGCTGATCAACACCACCCCGGTCCGCGTCCGTGTCGACCGGGACCTGCCGGTGACCGAATGGCTGGCCGGACTCCAGGACGAGCAGGTCCGCGCCCGGCAGTACGAGCACACACCCCTGGTCACGATCACCGAGGCGAGTCAACTGCCGCCTGGCGAAGCGCTGTTCAGTACCGTTTTCGCCTTCGAGAACTATCCGGACCAGGCCCTGGTCGAAGGCGGCGGGCAGGCACGGTACGCGGCGGACGAAGCGCTGCGGGCCGGCGCCAACTACGGGCGGGACCAGTCGAACTACCCCCTCGGCGTGATCGCGTCCTCCGCGCGCGAACTGGTCGTACGGCTCTCCTACGACCGTGCCCACTTCGACGAGTTGACCATCGCCCGGATGGCGGGCCACCTCGGCACCGTCCTCGAAGCGATCGCCTCCGACACCGGCGGCACCGTCGGCGACCTGCCCGTGCTGCCGACGGCCGAGCGTGACCTGCTCGTCCGCGCGTGGAACGACACCGCCGCACCGCTGCCCGCCGCGGCCGGCGCGCACGAACTGGTCGCCGAACGCACGGCGTCCACCCCGGACGCCGTCGGCGTCGTGGCGGGCGACACGTTCCTCACCTACGACGGACTGGCGCGGCGCGCGGCCCGGCTGGCGCACCGGCTGCGGGCGATGGGCGTCGGCGCCGAGTCCGTGGTCGCCCTGTGCCTGGAACGCGGCGCCGATCTCGCGGTGGCCGTGCTCGCGGTGTGGCAGGCGGGAGCGGCGTACCTGCCGCTGGACCCGGACTACCCGGCCGAGCGGCTGCGGTTCATGCTCACGGACAGCGGAGCCTCGGTGCTGGTCGGACACGAGACGGTGGCCGCCGGCCTCGCCGCGCAGGCGGCGCCCGAGGCCGTGCTGTGGCTGGACGACCCGGCGACCCGGGCCGGCCTCGCCCAGCTCCCCGCCACCGCACCGCCCGTGACGGTCCTGCCGGACCAGCTCGCGTACGTCATCTACACCTCCGGTTCCACCGGCCGCCCCAAGGGCGCCCACCTGTCCCACCACGGGCTCGTCAGCCTGGCCACGGCGCAGCGTGCGGCCCTGGGGACGGGCCCCGACGACACGGTGCTCGGGTTCGCGCCGTTCAGTTTCGACGCCTCGGTGTGGGAACTGGTCATGGCGCTCACGGCGGGCGCGACCCTGGTCGTGGCCCGGACCGCGGAGCGTGCCGACCCCGAACGGCTGTCGGCGCTCGTCGCCCGGAGCGCGGTCACCGTGGCGACCGTGCCGCCGTCCCTCCTGGACGCCCTGCGCCCCGGTGACCTCGCGGGCATCCGCACCCTCGTCACCGCGGGCGAACGGCTGGACGGGCGGCTCGCCGCCGCCTGGCGGGAACACCACCGGCTGTTCAACGCGTACGGGCCGACCGAGACCACGGTGTGCGCGACCGTCGCCGACACCGACGGCACCGGACCCGACGGCACCCCGCCCATCGGCGGCCCGATCGTCAACACCCGGGTCCACGTCCTGGACGCGTCGCTGCGGCCGGTGCCGGTGGGCGTCGCCGGTGAACTGTTCATCGGCGGCCCGCAGGTGGCGCGCGGCTACGGCGGACGGCCGGCGCTGACCGCCGAACGGTTCGTGGCCGACCCCTTCGCCCGGGACGGCTCCCGGCTGTACCGGTCGGGCGACCGCGTCCGGTGGCTCGAGGACGGGCGGCTGGAGTTCCTGGGCCGCTCCGACGACCAGCTGAAGGTCCGCGGCCACCGCATCGAACCGGCCGAGGCCGAGGCCGCGCTCGCCGCGCACCCGGGGGTGCGTACGGCGGTCGTCTCGGCGTTCGGTGAGGGCACCGAACGGCGGCTGGTCGCGCACCTCGTCCCGGCCGACCCCGCCGAGGGCATCCCGGCCGTGGCGGAGCTGCGCGCCTTCGCGGGCGAGCGGCTCCCGGAGTACATGGTTCCGTCGCTGTTCGTCGAGCTGGCCTCCCTGCCGCTGACGCCGAGCGGCAAGACCGACCGCGGCGCGCTGCCCGAGCCGGAGGGGATCCGGGCCGGGCAGGCGAGCGCGTACGTCGCTCCCGCCACGGAGACCGAGGAACTGCTCGCCGGCGTCTGGGCGCGGATCCTCGGCGTGGACCGGGTCGGCGCGCAGGACGGCTTCTTCACCCTGGGCGGCCACTCGCTGCTGGCGATCCAGGTCGTCTCCCGGATCAGGGAGACCTTCTCCGTGGAGATCCCGCTCTCCGCCCTGTTCGACCGGCCGACCGTACGCGGCCTGGCCGCGCTGATCGACGGCTCCGGCCTGTCGGCCGCGCCCGCAGTCCGGCCCGTCGGCCGGGACGACGCCCTGCCGCTGTCCTTCGGGCAGCAACGCCTCTGGTTCCTCGACCAGTTGGAGCCCGGCTCGCCCGAGTACAACATGTCCGCCCGCGTCCACCTCACCGGCGCCCTCGACCTGCGCGCCCTCGGCGCGGCCCTGGACGCGGTCGTCGCACGCCACGAGGTGCTGCGCACCCGCCTGGTCGCCGACGCCGACGGCGTGGCGCACCAGGTCGTCGACCCGCCGGCCCCCGTGCCCCTGCCGGTGGTGGACGTCTCCGGCAGCGCCGACCCGCACGGCGAGGCGGACCGCACGGTCGGTGCGGACGGCCTCACGCCCTTCGCCCTGGCCCACGGCCCGCTGGTCCGCGCCACCCTGCTCCGCCTCGCACCGGACGACCACCTGCTCGCCCTCGCCCTGCACCACGTCGTCTTCGACGAGTGGTCGGACCGGATCCTGCGCCGCGACCTGTCCGCCCTGTACGAGGCGTTCCGCGCCGGCGAGCCCGACCCGCTGCCGCCACTGCCCGTGCAGTACGCCGACATCGCGGTCTGGCAGCGGCGGTGGCTCACCGGTGACGTCCTCGACCGCCACCTCGACTACTGGACCCGCCAGTTGGACAAGGCCCCGGTGCTGGAGCTGCCCACCGACCGGCCCCGGCCGCCCGTGCGGTCGACGGAGGGCGCGGTCACCCGGTTCACCGTGGACCCCCGCACCGCGCAGGCCCTGCGGACGCTCTCCCGCGAACACGGCACCACCATGTTCATGACCCTCCTGGCTGCGTTCGACGTGCTGCTCGCCCGCTACGGCGACACGGACGACGTCGCCGTCGGCACCCCCGTGGCCAACCGCTCCCTCGCCGAGGCCGAGGACCTCGTCGGCTTCTTCGTCAACACGCTCGTGCTGCGCACCGACCTGTCCGGCAACCCCTCCTTCACCGAACTCCTCGGCCGGGTCCGGCAGACGGCCCTGGACGCCTACGGCCACCAGGACCTGCCGTTCGACCGCCTCGTCGACGCCCTCGTCCCGGAACGGGACCGCTCCCGTACCCCGCTCTACGACGTCATGTTCAGCTACGTGCCCGGCGAGCCCGGCGACGGCGCGGCCCAGCCCCAGGAACCGGACCCCGCGCCCACGGGCCCGGAGCGCATCCCCGTCAAGGCCGACCTGGTCCTGACCCTGGCGGACACCGACGGCACCCTCACCGGTGAACTCCAGTTCAGCACCGCGCTGTTCGACGCGGCGACCGCCGAGCGGATGACCGGGCACCTGACGGCCCTCCTCGACGCCGTCGCCGCCGACGCCGACCAGCACGTCGGCGAAGTGCGCCTGCTGCCGCCGGCCGAGCGCGACCTGCTCGTCCACGGGTGGAACGACACCGCCGTCGACCTGCCCGCCACGGGCGGCCTGCACGAACTCATCGCCGCGCAGGCGGCCGCGACCCCCGACACGGTGGCCGTCGTGACAGGACAACGGGCCCTCACCTACGGCGCCTTGATCCAGCGGGCGAACCGCCTCGCCCACCGGCTGCGGAGCCTCGGCGTCGGCCACGAGTCCGTCGTGGCGCTGTGCCTCGACCGCGACGCGGACATGGCCGTCGCCGCACTGGCCGCCTGGCAGGCCGGCGCCGGCTATCTGCCCCTGGACCCCGCCTACCCTCTCGACCGCCTCCAGTTCATGATGAGCGACAGCGGCGCGTCGGTGCTGGTCGGGCACGAGGCGGTGGCCGCCGGCCTGGCCGCGCAGGCGGCACCCGAGGCCGTGCTGTGGCTGGACGACCCGGACACCCTGGCCGGCCTCGCCGCCCTCCCCGCGACCGCACCGCCCGTGACGGTCCTGCCGGACCAGCTCGCGTACGTCATCTACACCTCCGGCTCCACCGGCCGCCCCAAGGGCGTCCACGTGCCCCACCGGGGCGTGACGACCCTCGCCGAGGCGATGCGGCCCCTGCTGCACGCCGGCCCCGGCGACCGCGTCCTCGGCTTCGCCTCCTTCAGCTTCGACGCCTCCGTCTGGGAGGTGGTGATGGCGCTGCCCACCGGCGCGACCCTGGTCGTCGCCGAACGCCAGGACCGCACCCCGCCGGAACGGCTCGCCACCCTGATGCGGCGCACCGCGGTGACCCTGTCGTTCATGACCCCGTCCCTGCTGGAGGTGCTGCCGCCCGACGGCCTCCCCGACCTCGCCGCCGTCCTGGTCGGCGGCGAACGGGTCGAGGCCCGGCTCACCGCCGTCTGGCGCGAACGCCTGCGGCTGCTCAACGTCTACGGCCCCACCGAGACCACCATCGCCAGCACCGCGGGCGACGTCGTGGCCGACGGCACCCCGCCGATCGGCACCGCCCTGTTCAACGAACGCGTCCACATCCTCGACGCGTGCCTCGACCCGGCCCCCATCGGCGTGGCCGGCGAGCTCTACATCGCCGGCGCCGGAGTCACCCGCGGCTACGGCGGCCGCGGCGCGCTGACCGCGGAGCGTTTCATCGCCGACCCGTTCGCCGCCGACGGCTCCCGCATGTACCGCTCCGGCGACCGGGCCCGCCGACTCCCCGACGGACAGCTGGAGTTCGTCGGCCGCGCCGACAACCAGGTCAAGGTGCGCGGCTTCCGCATCGAACCCGGAGAGATCGAGACCGTCCTCGCCGGCCACCCCGGCGTCCGGACGGCGGTCGTCACCGCCCACGGCAGCGGCACGGACCGCAAACTGGTCGCCTACCTGGTCCCCGCCGACATGGCCGAAGGCATGCCGCCCGTCGGCGAGCTGCGCGCCCACGTCGCCGACCACCTGCCCAAGTTCATGGTCCCGGCGGTCTTCACCGAGATGGCCGGGATGCCGATGACCCGCAGCGGGAAGATCGACCGCGCGGCCCTGCCCGCCCCCGACGGAGCCCGCGCCGACTCCGCCCGCGCCTACGTCGCACCCCGCACCGGCGTCGAGCGCGTCGTCGCCGACGCGTGGGCGGAGGTGCTCGGTGTCGACCGCGTCGGCGTCGACGACAACTTCTTCGACCTCGGCGGCGACTCCATCAGCAGCATCCGTGTCGTCGCCCGCGTCCGTGAGCACAACGTGCACGTCACCGCGGCGCAGCTGTTCGACCACCAGACGGTGGCCGGTCTGGCGTCCGTGGCGGCGGCCGAGAGCGGCGCCGACGCCGACCAGGGCGTGGTATCCGGCGAGTTCCCGCTGACCCCGATCCAACGGTGGTTTTTCGACCGGGAGTTGCCCGAGGCCGGGCACTTCAACCAGTCGGCGGTGTGGGAGGTCGCCGGCGAGGTGGACGCCGACGTACTGCGGACCGCGACCCGCGCGGTGCTGGACCAGCATGACGCCCTTCGGTCGCGGTTCGAGCGCCGGGACGGCACCTGGACCGGCCGCGTCGTGACGGAGGAACCGGCCGATGTGGTGTCCGTGATCCACACGGCCGCCGAGTCCCTGGAGGCGCAGGCCACCCGGGCCCAGGCGAGCCTGGACCTGCGGCACGGTCCGCTGCTCCGGGTGGTGCTGTTCGACTGCGGGAATGCAGGCCGGCTGGTCCTGGTGGTCGCACACCACCTCGTGGTCGACGCGGTGTCCTGGCCGGTCCTGCTCGAAGACCTGGCCTCGGCGTACGAACAGGCCGCGGCCGGCGCACGGGTGGTCCTCCCGCCGAAGACGACGTCCTTCGTACGGTGGGCGCAACGGCTGGCGGAGCTGGCCGCCTCCCCCGAGACCACGGCGGAGGCCGAGTACTGGCACGGGACCGCGGCACAGGCGACGCCCCTGCCCCGCGACACCGCAGGGCCCAACCCCGTGGCCGCGACTCAGGACGTCGTCACCACCCTCGGTGCGGAGGACACGGAGCGGTTGCTGCGGGAGGTGCCGCAGGCGTTCCGCACGCAGATCAACGACGTGCTGCTGAGCGCGCTGGGCGCGGTGCTCACCGAGTGGTGCGGTGCTCCGTCGGTGGTGGTGGACGTGGAGGGTCACGGCCGTGAGGACGTGGGTGCCGATGTCGACGTGTCACGGACCGTGGGCTGGTTCACGAGCGTGTATCCGGTGGCCCTGTCGGGTCCGGCGGACGGTGACCTGGGTGATCTGCTGCGGCGGACGAAGGAGTACCTGCGGGCGGTGCCCCGCAAGGGTCTCGGTTATGGCCTCCTGCGCCACCTGACGGACTGGACACCCGCGCCCGGCCCGGGTGCTGAGGTCAGCTTCAACTACCTCGGCCAGTTCGGCGGCCAAGGCCCCGACCGGGAGACGACCGAGGACACACGGCGCTTCCGGCCCGGACGCGGATCACTGGGTCGCCCCTGGTCGGCCCAGGGCGACCGCACCCATCTCATCGACGTCAACTGCCGTGTGTCCGACGGCGGACTGGAGATGACCTGGACGTACGGCGGTGAGGTGCACGAGGAAGCGACGGTAAGGCGACTCGCGGAGCGGTACCTCGAAGTCCTGACCGACCTGATCGACTACTGCTGCCGCCCCGGGGCCGGCGGTCACACCCCGTCGGACTTCCCCCTCGCCCCCCTCGACCAGTCCACCCTCGACCGCGTCGAGGAACAGCTGCCGACGGCGGTCGAGGACATCTACCCGCTCACCGCCCTGCAACAGGGCATGCTCTTCCACACCCGGCTGTCCGCCGACCCGGGCATGTACTGGGTGCAGAACGGCCTGCTGCTGGAAGGCGACCTCGACCTCGACGCGCTGAAGAGGGCCTGCGGGCTGGTGTTCTCGCGGCACGAGGTGCTGCGCAGCACGGTCGTGTGGGACGGCGTACCGGAGCCACTGGCCGTGGTCTCCCGGTCCGTCCCCCTGCCGCTGAGCCTCCTGGACCTCTCGCACCTGGAGGCGGACGCCCAGCAGCGGGCGATCGAGGACCACCTCGCCGAGGACTGGCAGCGGGGCGCGGACTTCTCGGCCCCCACACTGGTCCGGCTGACACTGCTACGACTGGCCGAGGACCGGCACCAACTCGTCTGGAGCTACCACCACCTCCTGCTCGACGGGTGGAGTCTGCCCATCGTCCTGGGCGAGATGCTGGAGGCCTACAACGCCCTCCGTACGGGTGCCGAACCGCGCCTCGCGGCACGGGCACCCTTCCGGAACTTCGCCGCCTGGGTGGCCGGCCGGGACCTGGACGAGGCACGCGCGTACTGGCGCGAGCGGCTGGCGGGCATCACCGAGACCACGACCCTCGGCGTCGAGCGAGCCACCGGCGATCGAGGACGGGACGACCACGAGGTCTCCCTGCCGTCCGCGACCGCGGCGAACGGTCTGGCGGAGTTCGCCCGTCGCCACCGGCTCACGGTCAACACGGTGGTGCAGGGTGCGTGGGCCCTGGTGCTGTCCCTGTACGCGGGCTCGGACGACGTGGTCTTCGGCGTCACGTCCTCCGGGCGGGGCGGCCAGATCGACGGTATGGACGACATGGTCGGACTCCTCATCAACACCACGCCGGTCCGCGTCCACGTCGACCGGGAACGGACCGTCGTCGATTGGCTGACGGCGGTGCAGGACGAGCAGGTGCGCGGCCGTGCCTACGAACACACACCACTGGTGACGATCAACGAGAGCAGCGAACTCCCGCCCGGACAGCCTCTGTTCGACACCCTCTTCGTCTTCGAGAACTACCCGGACCACACCCTCGCCGAAGGCCGGGAGACATCGGCGGCAAGCGGCCTCCAGGCCGGCTTCAACTACGGCCGGGAACAGGTCAACTACCCCCTCCACATCACCGCCGGCTACGGCCGGGACCTCAGGATCAAGCTTTCGTACGACCGCGCCCGCCTCGATGCGGTGACGGTGGAGCGGTTGGCCGGTCATCTGGTGACGGTGTTGGAGGCGGTGGGGGAGGACGCGGGCCGGCGTGTGGGTGAGTTGCCGGTGTTGTCGTCGGGTGAGTGGGATGAGGTGGTGGCGGGCTGGAATGCCACGGCTGCTGTGGTGCCGTCGGTCGGCGGGGTGGGGGAGCTGGTCGCCAGGCGGGTGGCGGGGGCTGCGGATGTGGTGGCGGTCGTGTCGGGTGATGTGGTGGTGACGTATGGCGGGTTGATGGCGCGGGCCAACCGTCTCGCCCATTACTTGCGGTCGGTGGGTGTGGGTGCGGAGTCGGTGGTGGGGCTGTGTGTGGAGCGTGGTGTGGACATGGTGGTGGCGGTGTTGGCGGTGTGGCAGGCCGGTGGTGCGTATCTGCCGTTGGATCCGGAGTTTCCTGCGGATCGGTTGGAGTTCATGCTGGCGGACAGTGGTTGCTCGGTGTTGGTGGGGCATCGGTCGGTGGCTGGTCGTCTGCCTGTGCGGACGGCGGTGTGGCTGGACGACGCTGACACGGGTGTGGCCCTTGCCGGGTTGCCGTCTTCGGCTCCGGACGTTTCGGTGCGTGCGGATGGGTTGGCGTATGTGTTGTACACGTCCGGTTCGACGGGTCGGCCGAAGGGGGTGCTGGTCGGGCAGCGGAACGTGGTCGGTTTCCTGACCGCGATGGCTCAGAGGCCGGGCCTGAGCGCTGGTGACGTCCTGCTGGCGGTCACCACGTTGGGCTTCGACATCTCGGGGTTGGAGTTGTGGTTGCCGCTGGTGACCGGTGCCCGTGTGGTGGTGGCGCCGCATGAGACGGTGGTTGATCCTGGCCGTCTAGCAGGTGAGTTGGTGCGGACGGGTGCTTCGGTGGTGCAGGGGACTCCGTCGTTGTGGCAGATGCTGTTGGCCGACGGCTGGCCGGGTGTCGAAGGGCTGCGGGTGCTGTCGGGTGGTGAGGCGCTGCCGGCCCGACTGGCGGAGGCGCTGCTGAGCAGCGGTGCCGAGGTGTGGAACATGTACGGCCCGACGGAGACGACGATCTGGTCCACCTGTGACCGGGTGACGGATGGCCCGCTGTCGATCGGTTCGCCGATCGCCAACACGCGGGTGTATGTCCTGGACGAGCGGCTGCACCCGGTGCCGGTGGGCGTGGCGGGTGAGTTGTTCATCGGTGGCATGGGCGTGACCCGTGGCTACCTGGGCCGTGCGTCGTTGACCGCCGAGCGCTACATTCCCGACCACTTCTGCGGTGACGGCACTCGGCTGTATCGCACCGGCGACCGTGTGCGCTGGCTGTCCGAGGGCCGTCTGGAGTACCTGGGCCGGGCTGACGACCAGCTCAAGGTGCGCGGCTTCCGTATCGAGCCCGGCGAGATCGAATCCGCGCTGAGCGCTCATCCGCGAGTCGGCGCAGCGGTGGTCGTCGGGCACGGTGAGGGCGCGGAGCGCCGTCTGGTGGCCTATGTGGTGCCGTCACGGCCGGGCGAGGACGTTCCTTCGTCGGCCGAGCTTCGCGACCGGGTGCGGGGGGTCGTGCCGGAGTACATGGTGCCGTCCCTGTTCGTCGGGCTGGCGGCCCTGCCGCTCACTCCCAACGGAAAGATCGACCGCGCCGCCCTCCCCGAACCCGAGGGCCTGCGATCCGGTCTGGAGGGCGCGTACCTGCTCCCGGCGACCGCGACCGAGGAACTGCTCGCCGGAATCTGGGCGCAGGTGCTGGGTGTGGACAGGGTCGGCGCGCTGGACGGCTTCTTCGACCTGGGCGGACACTCCTTGCTCGCCACGCAGATCGTCTCGCGGGTGCGTGAGGTGTTCGCGGTGGAGATTCCGTTGGCCGCGCTCTTCGACCAGCCCACCGTGCGCGGTCTGGCCGCCGTGATCGACGGCGCGGGCCGGGGGAGTGTCCTGCCGCCGGTCACACCGGCGGACCGCGACCGTCCGCTGCCGCTGTCGTTCGCGCAGCAACGACTCTGGTTCCTTGACCAGTTGGAACCCGGCTCGGTCGAGTACAACCTCCCCACGCCCATGCGCTGGCGGCACGCCGTCGACGTCTCCGCGCTGGGCGCGGCCCTCGGGGCGCTCATCGCCCGGCACGAGGTGTTGCGCACCCGGCTGGTGACCGACACCGAGGGAGTACCGCACCAGGTGATCGACCCGCCCTCCGCTTTCCCGCTGCCGGTGGTGGACGTGTCCGGGGCCCACGATCCCGACCTGGCGGCCCGGCAGTTGGCTGCCTCGGACGCCGTCACGCCCTTCGACCTGGCCGGCGGACCCCTGATCCGGGCCGTCCTCATCCGCCTTGCCCCGGACGACCACGTACTGGTGCTGGTGACACACCACGTGGTCTCCGACGACCTGTCCGACCGCGTCCTCCAGCGCGAACTCCGCACGCTGTACGAGGCGTTCCGGGACGGGGAGCAGAACCCGTTGCCGCCGCTGCCGGTGCAGTACGCGGACTTCGCGGTCTGGCAGCGGCAGTGGCTGACCGGGGGCGTACTGGAGAGCCAGCTGCACTACTGGCGGGACCAGTTGGCCGGTGTCCCCGTTCTCGAGCTGCCCACCGACCGGCCCCGTCCGCCCGTCCGGTCCACCGACGGTGCGGTGCGCAGGTTCGTCGTGCCGACCCCCACGGCCGATGCGCTGCGTACGCTCTCGCAGGCGAACGGCACGACGATGTCCATGACGCTGCTGGCAGCCTTCAGCGTGCTGCTCGGCCGCTACGGCGGCGCGGAGGACGTGGCGGTCGGCACCCCGGTGGCGAACCGGAACCGGGCCGAGACGGAGGATCTGATCGGGTTCTTCGTGAACACACTGGTCATGCGGACGGATCTGTCCGGCGATCCGACCTTCACCGAACTCCTCGGCCGTGTGCGCGAGACGGCGCTCGGCGCCTACGCGCACCAGGACTTGCCTTTCGAGCAGTTGGTGGACGAGCTGGTCGTCGAGCGCGACCGCTCGCGCACCCCGCTCTTCCAGGTCCTGTTCACCTACGCAGCAGCGGATCCGGGCGAGGCGGCCCCGACCGTCGGCACGAGCCCGGCCGGCGGTGCCCATGAATCGCTGCCGGTTAAGTACGACCTGGTCCTGGCCCTGGCGGAGTCCAATGGCGGTCTCACGGCGGAGATTCAGTACAGCAGCGCGTTGTTCGATGCGGTGA
>NZ_LBMU02000124.1 GCF_001005085.2 Streptomyces humi | reverse complement strand
GCCCGGCGACAGACACCGTCTGACCGGCCCGGCGACAGACACCCTCTGACCGGCCCGGCGACACAGACCCTTTGACCGGCCCGGCGACAGACACCCTTTGACCGGCCCGGCGACAGACACCTTCCGACCCGGCCGGGCCGCGGCACCGGGCGGTCAGTTCAGGTGGCGTAGCAGGGCCGCGGCCGCCGCCGGGGGCTCGCCGGGCGGTCGTACCACCATCACCTTCCAGGTCGGCGCGTGCCGGGTGAACCGGTAGGTCGCCAGGTCCGGGAAGCGGCCGGCGATGGTCGGCGGCATGACGCAGACGCCGAGGTCGGCCCGGACCAGTTCGGACGCCGCCACGATGTCGTTGACCTCGAAGGCCGTGGCGCGTTCGACGCCGGCCGCGCGGAACGAGCGGTCGGCCGCGTCCCGGATCGCCCACCCCGGCGTGAACTCCACCTGGGGCAGCTCCGCGATGTCGGCCAGGTCGACCCGGCCGCCGGGCCCGCTCGCAGTGAGGGTCCGGCGGTGCGACGCCACCAGGACCATCTCCTCGCGGGCCAGCAGCCGGGTCACCAGTCCTCGCTGCTGACGGCGGTCCAGCGCCACCACCGCCAGGTCCACCGTGCCTTCGCGCAGCCCCTGCCGGATGTCGGCGACCGCGGCCTGCCGCAGCCGCACGCCCACCCGCGGGTGCTCCGCCCGCAGCGCGGCCAGCGCGAGGTGCAGGTCCGCCCAGACGCCCTGCATGGTGCCGACCGTCACCCGGCCGCGCAGCTCGCCCTTCGCCGCGTCGACCGCCTCCCGGGCCGCCTCGGCGGCCCGCAGCGCCTGCCGGGCCGCCGGGACGAACGCCTCGCCGGCCGGGGTGAGCCCGACCCGGTGCGTGGTCCTGGTGAACAGCGCGGTGCCCAGCTCGCGTTCGAGGGTGCGGACCGTACCGGAGACGGCGGACTGCACCACGTGCAGCCGCCGTGCCGCCGCCGTGAACCCGCCCGTGTCCGCCACCGCGACGACCACTTCCATCTGCCGCAGGTCCATCATCCGCTCCCACCGACACAGCGCCCGTCCGAGCCGGGCGACGATCTCCGCCGCATCCTAGGCGCGGCCACCGGTTCCGCCGTGGCTCTACGCCGAGTGCTCCGCCCCCGGGCGCCGTTCCGTCAGCCAGTACAGCAGTGCCAGTACCGGCAGGGCGGCCCCGAAGACGCTCACCGCGGTCCAGCCGCCGGCCCGGTAGGCGATGGAGCCGGCCTGCGAGCCCACCGCGCCGCCGATGAAGAAGATCGCGATGAAGGCGCTGTTCAGGCGGGCCCGGGCGAGGGGGTCCAGCTGGTAGACCGTGTGCTGGCCGAGGATCAGCGTGGTCTGTACGGCCATGTCCAGGGCGACGGCGGCGAGCGCGAGCAGGACCACGCTGTGCTGCCCGAGCCCGGCCACGGCGAAGGCCAGCGCGGCCACACCGAGCGCGGCGCCGGTCATGGGCCGGGTCAGTCCGCGGTCCGCCCAGTGCCCGGCGAGCGGCGCCACGGCCGCACCGGCGGCTCCGACCAGCGCGAACACCCCGACGCCGACGGCGGAGTAGTGGAACCGGGCGCCGGTCAGGACGTACGAGACGGTGGTCCAGAAGGCGCTGAACGCACCGAACATCGCCGCCTGGTAGAGGCCGCGGCGCAGCAGCACCGGGTGGGTGCGCACCAGGGCCGCCGTGGAGCGCAGCACATGGTGGTACGGCACGGACGTGGTCGGCGCGTGCCGCGGCAGGGCGAGCCGCAGCGCCACCGCCAGCAGGGCCATCAGCACGGCTGAGCCGAGGTAGACGACCCGCCAGCCGGCCACGCCGGAGACCAGGCTGCTGAGCGTGCGGGACAGCAGTATGCCGGTGAGCAGGCCGCTCATCACCCGGCCCACGATCCGGCCGCGGGCGTGGTCGGGCGCCAGGCTCGCGGCGAACGGCACGAGGATCTGCGCCACCACCGACGTGGCACCGCTGACCAGCGAGGCGGCCAGCAGCATGGGGAACCCGGTCGCCAGGCCGGCCGCCACCATCGCGAGCGTGGTGACCGTCAGCAGCGCGGTGACCAGGCTCCGCTTCTCCAGCCGGTCGCCCAGCGGGACCAGGAAGACCATGCCGATCACGTAGCCGACCTGGGTGAGCGTGATCAGCGTGCCGGCGGTGGACTCGCCGACGTGGAAGACCCCGCGCAGCTCGGCCAGCAGCGGCTGCGCGTAGTACAGGTTTGCGACCGTCATCCCGGAGGCGACGGCGAACAGCGCGATCAGCCAGCCGGGCACGCCGTGGGCGGGCTCGGCGGCACCCCGGCGCGGGGAGCGGACTTCGGACGACGACTGGGACACGGGGACCTTCCTCACAGGAGGCAGTGCACTCACGTACCCCACAGCGTTCCGCCGGCCGCTGTGCTTCCCACCTCACGGCGATCATCGGGGATGTCAGTCATCTTGATCGGAGATGACCTGCCGGAGACGACCGGCGAGCGGGCGCCGGTCCGGCCCGGGGTGCGCTGCCGGGCCACCGGCTGTGCGCTCGCGGTCAACTGCCGGGGCCGGGGCGCTCCTAGCGTGGAGGCACGGTGGCACCGGAACGACCGGTGCGCCGCACGCGATCCCAGGAGACCCGTCATGTCCGAAGCCCCCACGCCCGTCAAGCCGGTCCTCGAACCCGCCGCCCAGGCCTTCGTCGAGGCCACCGCCAACCCGCCCTTCCTCTTCGACCTCGCCCCGGAGGAGGGCCGCAAGGCCGTCGACGAGGTGCAGTCCGGCGAGATCGCCAAGCCGGCCGTCGACGAGGAGTGGATCACGGTCTCCGGCGGTCCCACCGGAACCGTCCAGGCCCGCGTCGTGAAGCCGGCCGGCGCCACCGGCACCCTGCCGGTCATCATCTACATCCACGGCGCCGGCTGGGTCTTCGGCAACGCCCACACCCACGACCGCCTGGTCCGCGAACTCGCCGTCGGCGCGAACGCCGCCGTCGTCTTCCCCGAGTACGACCGCTCGCCCGAGGCCCGCTACCCGGTCGCGATCGAGCAGAACTGGGCCGTCGCCAAGTGGGTCGTGGAGCAGGGGGCGACCAAGGACCTGGACGCCACCCGCATCGCGGTCGCCGGTGACTCGGTCGGCGGCAACATGGCCGCCGCGCTCACCCTGATGGCCAAGGAGCGCGGCGGTGTCCCGCTGCTCCAGCAGGTGCTGTTCTACCCGGTCACGGACGCGAGCTTCGACACCGCCTCCTACCACCAGTTCGCCGAGGGCTACTTCCTGCGCCGCGACGGCATGTTCTGGTTCTGGGACCAGTACACGACCGACGAGGCCGAGCGTGCCCAGATCACCGCGTCGCCGCTGCGCGCCACCACCGAGCAGCTCAAGGACCTCCCCCCGGCCCTGGTCATCGTCGCCGAGGCCGACGTGCTGCGCGACGAGGGCGAGGCCTAC
>NZ_LBMU02000123.1 GCF_001005085.2 Streptomyces humi | reverse complement strand
GGTCCCCCCGGCCCCCGCCCCGGTTCCGCCGCCGCCCGGAGGGCTCCCTTTCCCGCAGTCCCCGGCGCCGACCTCGGCGGGGCTGCCCGTCCCGCCGTCCCCCTCGGCCGCCCCCGTACGCCTGTCCAAGGTGACGCTCACCAAGGCCGCGCCCTCCGTCTCCCTGGCCAAGCAGGGCGGCACCTCGGGCGCCCTGCGCGTCAACCTCAACTGGCAGGTCCGCAAGGAGCTCCCCGGTTGGAGCGGCCGGCGCGGCGGGAACCTCGACCTCGACCTGTGCGCCCTCTACGAACTCGCCGACGGCCGCAAGGGCGTGGTCCAGGCGCTGGGCAACGCCTTCGGCTCGCTGAACCGGCCCCCGTACATCCACCTCGACGGCGACGACCGCACGGGAGCCGTGGCGAGCGGGGAGAACCTCACCCTCAACCTCGACCACAAACAGGACTTCCGGCGCATCCTGGTCTTCGTGACGATCTACCAGGGCGCCTCCTCCTTCGCCGACCTGCACGCCACCGTCACCCTCCAGCCCGAGCACGGCGCCGCGGTCGACTTCTCACTCGACGAGTGCACCGTTCCCTCGACCGTGTGCGCGCTCGCCCTGATCAGCAACACGGGCGGCGACCTCGTCGTCCAGCGCGAGGCGCGCTACCTGGTCCCGGAGCGCGGGGTCAGCCCGCAGCGCACCGTGGACCGCGCCTACAGCTGGGGGATGAACTGGACCCCCGGCCGCAAGTGACCGGCGCCGGAGGTCACCCCTCGTCGGCGACCGCGCCGGGGCGCGCGTAGGTGCGGCCCTTCCAGGCCGCCCCGCGCCCCCGGTAGTGCCGCACCGCCGAGTCGACCGTCATCAGCAGGTAGAGGAACGCGGTGAACGGCAGCAGGGGAGCCAGCCGGAGGGGCACCCGGTAGTAGCGGAGCATCGGCAGGTACGTCGCGGTCATCACCAGCCAGGCCGCCGCGCCCGCCAGGGCCGCCGGCGCGCTGCCCGCGACCGCGCCGGACAGGACCGCCGCCGGGGGGACGAGGTACACCAGCGTGAGACCCGCGACCGTACCGAGCAGCAGCAGCGGGTTGTGCCGCAGCTGCGCGTACGCGCTGCGGGAGACCATCCGCCACAGGTCGTGCAGTCCGGGATAGGGCCGCACGCTGTCCACCCGGTCGGCGAGCCCCAGCCAGACGTGCCCGCCGGCGGCCTTCACGGCGCGGGCCAGGGCCACGTCGTCGATCACGGCGTGCCGGATCGCGTCCGGGATCCGCGCCCGCTCCGCCGTGCCGGCGCGGAGCAGCACGCACCCGCCCGCCGCCGCTGCCGTACGCGACCCCTTGCGGCCGATCCGGCGGAACGGGTAGAGCTGCGCGAAGAAGTAGACGAAGGCGGGCACCACCAGCCGCTCCCACCTGCTCTCCACCCGCAGCCGGGCCATCTGCGAGACCACGTCGAAGCCGCCCGTGCGGGCGGCCGCCACCAGCAGCCGCAGGCTGTCCGGAGCGTGGGCGATGTCCGCGTCCGTCAGCAGCAGGTACTCGGGGTCGCGCGCGCGGGCCAGCCCGATCCCGTGCCGTACCGCCCACAGCTTGCCCGTCCAGCCGGCCGGCGGCTCACCGGGCGAGTCCACGGTGAGCGGCAGGCCGCCATGGCGCCCGGCGAGTTCCCGGGCCAGTTCCCCGGTGCCGTCCGTACTGCCGTCGTCGACCAGGAACACCTCGGCCCGGCCCGGATAGTCCTGCGCGAGCAGGGACGGCAGGCTCAGGGACAGCACGGCCGCCTCGTCCCGGGCCGGGACGACCACGCACACATCCGGCCATTCCTCCGGATCGCGCCGGGGCGGCAGCCGGACGTCGGTGCGCCAGAAGAAGCCCTGGCAGAGCAGCAGCCACAGCCAGGCGGCGAGGGATACGGCGGCGGTCCATGCGATGGCGCTCACGCGCGCAGTCTGCCCCACCGGACCGGTCCCCAAGGGCCCATCGTCTATCGTGACCGGGTGAAGATCGCGCTCATGGACTCCGGAATCGGTCTGCTGGCGGCCACCGCAGCGGTACGGCGGCTGCGCCCCGACGCCGATCTCGTGCTCTCCTTCGACCCCGAGGGCATGCCCTGGGGTCCGCGCACCCCCGAGGACGTCACCGCACGCGCGCTCGCCGTCGCCGAGGCCGCGGCGGCCCGACGGCCCGAAGCGCTGATCGTCGGCTGCAACACGGCGACCGTGCACTCCCTGCCCGCGCTGCGCGCCCGTCTGGAGCCGGGCATCCCGGTCGTCGGCACGGTCCCGGCGATCAAACCGGCCGCGGCGGGCGGCGGCCCGGTCGCCATCTGGGCGACCCCGGCGACCACGGGCAGCGCCTACCAGCGGGGCCTCATCGAGAACTTCGCCGACGGCGTGCCGGTCACCGAGGTGCCCTGCTGGGGGCTGGCCGAAGCCGTGGAGCACGCCGACCAGGCGGCCATCGACACCGCCGTGCGTGCCGCGGCCGAGCTCACCCCCGACGACGTGACCACCGTCGTCCTGGGCTGCACCCACTACGAACTCGTCGCGGAACGCATCCGTGCCGCGGTGCGGCGGTCCGGCGGCACGCCGCTCGCCCTGCACGGTTCCGCCGATGCCGTGGCCGCGCAGGCACTGCGCCGGATCGGGGCCTCGCCGGCTCCCGGCGCACCCGCCACCGGCCTGGTGACGGTGCTGCTCAACGGCCGCGAGGGCGAGCTGCCCGAGGCCGCCCTGAGCTACGCCGAGGCCCGCCTGCTGCGGACGGCCGCTCCCGCCGCTCCCGCTGTGTCCCAGTGAGCCTCCGCGCACTGCGGACACCCCGCCGCTCCCGCTGTGTCCCAGTGAGCCTCCGCCGGCCGCGGATACCCCCGATGTGAGCACTCACCCTCCGCGACGCGGTAGCCGCGCAGCGAAACCTGAGTAGTCTCGTTGACATGAGGGACCACCCCCACGGCCACTCCGCGGACGAGGACGGCCCGCACCCCGACGTCTGGACCGGCCGTGCCACGAACCGGGTCCAATGGCTGCTGGCACTGGGCGGCGCCGCCTGCATGGCGCTCGGCATCGAACTGGCCGTGGACTCCGCCTGGACCTCGGGCGCCCCGCTGGTGATGTCCGTCGTGGGCTGTATCGCCGCCGGACTGCTGGTCCTCTTCGGCACCCTCGCCTTCGTGCACGTCGACCTGAAGCTCGACCGGGAGTGCCTGGAGATCCGCTGCGGTCACATAGGAGTACCGCGCCGCCGTATTCCGCTCTCCCATGTGGCCGGCGCCGACTTCACCCCGCAGATCACCCCGCGCCACTGGGGCGGCTGGGGCTACCGCTGGCGCCCCGAGAAGGGCACGGCCGTCGTCGTCCGCCGTGGCGAGGGCATCGTCCTGCGACTGTGGGACGGCCACACCTTCACGATCACCGTGGACAACGCGGAGTCGGCGGTGCATGTGATCAGAGAACGTCTGCGGACCATCACACCGGGTGCCGCGCACTGACACCGGCGCGTGCACGGACGGCGGCACGTGTGGCGCGGCCCCATGCGCCTCAGCTCAGCCTGTGTCTCAGCCTGTGTCTCAGCCGGCCGGGACGCCCGCGGCCCAGGGGCGTGCCGTGGCCAGGCCCGCCAGCAGGCCCGCGCCCGCCGACACCGTCGTGAAACTCAGCGCGTCGCCCACCGCGGCGACGGCGGCCAGCACCGTGAGCGCCGCTCCCGCGGTCAGGGCGACCGGCGTGGAGCGGGGCGAGCGCCACAGGGCGTAGAGCAGCCAGCAGAACGCGGCGGCCAGCAGCAACCCGCCGACCAGGCCCAGTTCGGCGGCCTGCTGGAGGGGCGCCGAGTGCGGCTTGCCGTCGGGTGCCAGGGTGTCGGAGGCGGAACCGCTCAGCTCGCCGAAGCGGCCGGGACCGGCGCCCAGCGCGATGTTCCGGTGCGCGAGGCGCAGGGCGTCCCGCCACAGCCGGACCCGGTGCGAGGTGAGGAGGCCTTCCAGGGCCGAGGAGGGTCCGGCGGGCAGCACGTTCCCGGCGACCGCCCAGACCGTGCCGGTCACCAGCACGGCCGCCAGCGCCAGCCCCGCGACGCCCGCGCCCCGGTGCCGCGTCCGGCCGGCGGCGAGGGAGCAGAGCAGCACGGCCGCACTGGCGGCGCACCCGGCCGCCGAGTCCAGGGCAGCCCCGGCCACCGTGATCCCGGCGGCCAGTGTCCACAACCCGAGGCGCAGCGCGGGAACCGGCGTCGCCCAGGCGGCACAGCACGCGCCGCCCGTCGCCAGGGCCAGCAGTGCGGCGACCGCCCCGGCGTGCCCGAGGCTGGTGAACTGGGGACCCGGCGCCACATGGGGACCCGCCACAGCCAGCCCCAGCCCGGCCAGCGCGCCGGCACAGGGGGCGGCCACCGGCAGCAGCGCCCCGGACATCCGGCCCGCCGCATAGCCCGCGGCCACGGCGAGCACCGCCAGCAGCACGCCCTCGGGTCGTCCGTCGCGCACGGTCGCCGAGATCAGCGGCCACACCGCACAGGCCCCGAGCACCACGACGCCCCACGCGTCAGAAACGTTTCGTCTGTCGATGTCCGCTTCCGTACCGGCAGCGGACATCATCCCGGTCGACCCCACCGTCGCCCCCCGTACCCGGTCCCCCGACCCGTCCGGCGGCCCCCGCCGCCGTCTCGCCACACCGTAACCGGTGATGCCCGTTTTGTGGACGACTTGCGCAGGAACGGTGCGGTTCCTGCATGCCGAGACCGCGCTGTCGGCCGTATGGTCAACCGCCGTACACTCCCGGAGTGACCGTCACCGCAACCTCCGTGGACCAGTCGGACCAGCTCACGCCACGCCCCGCACCCGGTGCGCGCGGCCTCGCGCTGCTCCGCCGACTGGTCCCGGCCGCCGCCTCCGCGCTCAGCGGAGTGCTGCTGTACGTCAGCTTCCCGCCCCGCACCCTGTGGTGGCTGGCGCTGCCCGCCTTCGCCGGGTTCGGCTGGGTGCTGCGCGGCCGTTCCTGGAAGGCGGCCCTCGGCCTCGGCTACCTCTTCGGGCTCGGTTTCCTGCTGCCCCTGCTGGTGTGGACCGGCGTCGAGGTGGGCCCCGGTCCGTGGCTCGCCCTGGTGGCCATCGAGGCGATCTTCATCGCCCTGGTCGGGGTGGGCGTCGCCGCCGTCTCCAGGCTGCCGGCCTGGCCGGTGTGGGCGGCCGCCCTGTGGATCGCCGGTGAGGCGGCACGCGCGCGCGTGCCGTTCCGCGGCTTCCCCTGGGGCAAGATCGCCTTCGGTCAGGCGGACGGCGTCTTCCTGCCGCTCGCGGCGGTCGGCGGCACCCCGGTGCTCGGCTTCGCGGTCGTCCTGTGCGGATTCGGTCTGTACGAGGTGGGGCGGCTGGTCGCCGAGGGACGGCGGACGCGTGAGATCCGGCGCGGGGCGGCGGCCGCGGCGCTGCTCAGCGTGGCGGTCCCGGTCGTGGGCGCGGTCGCGGCGCGGACCCTGGTGAGCGACAAGGCGGAGAGCGGCTCGGCGACCGTCGCGGTCATCCAGGGCAACGTGCCGCGCGCCGGCCTCGATTTCGCCTCCCAGCGGCAGGCCGTGCTCGACTACCACGTGAAGGAGACGCTCAAGCTGGCCGCCGACGTCAAGGCGGGCAAGGTCGCCAAGCCGGACTTCGTGCTGTGGCCGGAGAACTCCTCCGACGTCGACCCGTTCGCCGACGCCGACGCGGCGGCCGTGATCGACGAGGCCTCTCGGGCCATGGGCGTGCCGATCTCGGTCGGCGGAGTCGTCGAACGCGACGGCAAGCTGCTCAACGAGCAGATCCTGTGGGACCCGGTCAAGGGACCGACGGCGACCTACGACAAGCGGCAGATCCAGCCGTTCGGCGAGTACCTCCCGCTGCGCGGCCTGGTCGGCGCCATCAACAAGGACTGGACCAGCATGGTCCGCCAGGACTTCAGCCGCGGCACGAAGCCCGGCGTGTTCGACATCGACGGAACCAAGGTCGGGCTCGCCACCTGCTACGAGGCCGCCTTCGACTGGGACGTGCGGGACACGGTCACGCACGGCGCGCAGATGATCTCCGTGCCGAGCAACAACGCGACCTTCGACCGCAGCGAGATGACCTACCAGCAGCTCGCCATGTCCCGTATCCGTGCCGTCGAGCACAGCCGTACCGTCACCGTGCCGGTGACCAGCGGGGTCAGCGCGATCATCATGCCGGACGGGAAGATCACCCAGAGGACCGGCATGTTCGTGCCCGCCTACCTGGTCCAGAAGGTGCCGCTGCGCACCTCCGAGACGCCCGCGACCAAGCTGGGCATCCTGCCCGAGATGGCCCTGGTGCTGGTTGCCGCCGGCGGTGTGGGCTGGGCGGTCGGGTCCGGGCTGCGCCGTCGGCGCGCCGGTGACGCGTAGCCGTACAGCCGCTGTACGCACCGTGGTTCAGGCCGGGCGGGGAGAACCGGGCGGCTAGGGTCGGCTCATGGCTACTCCTGACTTCATCCGCACGATCCGGGCCTCCGCGGGCCACCAGCTGCTGTGGCTGCCCGGGATCACCGCCATCGTCTTCGACGACGACGGCAGAGTGCTGCTGGGCCGCCGCACCGACACCCGCCAGTGGTCGGTCATCGGCGGCATTCCGGAGCCGGGGGAGCAGCCCGCCGCCTGTGCCGTGCGGGAGGTCTTCGAGGAGACCGCGGTGCGCTGTGTCGCGGAGCGGGTGGTCCTGGTCCAGGCTCTGCAACCGGTCACCTATCCGAACCGCGACGTCTGCCAGTACATGGACATCACCTTCCGCTGCCGGGCCGTCGGCGGCGAGGCCCGGGTCAACGACGACGAGTCGCTGGAGGTCGCCTGGTTCGCCGTGGACGCCCTGCCGGAGCTGCACGAGTTCGGCGTCTTCCGCATCAAGCAGGCCATGTCGGACGCACCCACATGGTTCGACTCCACGACTTTCAGCTGAAGTATGTGGTCCGGCTCTGTGGCGGACGGGGGAGGGCCGCCCAGGACCGGACCATGGGCCTGTCTCCGCGGCCCCCAGGCATCCTTCGCCACGGGCGCCTCGCTGGTCCTCGACGGCGGCCGGACGGCCCACTGACGGACCGGGTCACCGCGGTCCGTGGGTTTTCCACAGGCCTGACGGGCCGCGGGCGGGATGCGGAATCCTGTGAGCATGTCTCGCGATCACGTGCAGTCCGCCGGCCCGGCGACCCCGGCAGCAGCCCTCGACACCCTCGACAGGGGTGCCGAGCCGTCCGGGGCCGCCGAGCTGTCGTACCTCGAACTGCTGGCCAGGGGCGCCTCTGCGGAGGCGTACGAGCAGCCGGTGCTGACCGCCCGCGCCGAGGGCCGGACACCGGAGCGGATCACCGACCTGGAGCGGGCCAAGCTCCTCGCGCTGCGGGTCCGTTCCGAGCTGGAGGGCAGACGGCGCCGCGAGGCCGAGCTGTCCGCCCTCTTCGAGACCGCGCACGACCTCGCCGGACTGCGCGACGTGGACGCCGTGCTCCAGGCGATCGTCCAGCGAGCCCGTTCCCTGCTCGGCACGGACGTCGCCTACCTGAGCCTCAACGACCCGGCGCGCGGCGACACCTACATGCGGGTCACCGAGGGGTCGGTCGCGGCCCGCTTCCAGCAGCTCCGGCTCGGCATGGGGGAGGGGCTCGGCGGGCTCGTCGCGCAGACCGCGCGGCCCTATGTCACTGACGACTACTTCAAGGACGGCCGTTTCCAGCACACCCTCACCATCGACGCGGGAGTGCGTGACGAGGGGCTGGTCGCGATCCTCGGAGTGCCGCTGATGCTCGGGGCGCACGTCATCGGCGTGCTGTTCGCGGCGGACCGGCGGGCCCGCGTCTTCGAGCGGGAGCAGATCGCGCTGCTCGGCTCGTTCGCCGCGCTCGCCGCCGCCGCCATCGACACGGCGAACCTCCTCACGGAGACCCGGTCGGCCATGGCCGACCTGGAGCGGGCCAACGGCATCATCAAGGACCGCAGCGCGGGCATCGAACGTGCCTCGGACATCCACGACCGGCTCGCCGAACTGGTGCTGCGCGGCGGCGGGGTCCAGGACGTGGCCGCCGCGGTCTCCCAAGTCCTCGGCAGCACGGTCGAGTTCACCGAAACCGCCGATGCCGGGGCGGTGCACAGGTCGCGCGTGGAAGGGCACGCGGTACGGCACGGGGACGACTGGACCGCCACCGTCGCGGCCGGCGGTGAGCTGCTCGGCGCGCTGGTACTGCGCGGCCATCCGGACCTCGACCCCGTCGACCGGCGCACCCTGGAACGCGCGGCCATGGTCACCTCACTGCTCCTGCTCGCCCGCCGCTCCGCGGCCGAGGCCGAACAGCGGGTCCGCGGCGAACTGCTGGACGACCTCCTCGACGCCCGGGACCGCGACCCGCGGCAACTGCGCGACCGGGCGGCCCGTTCGCACGCCGACCTCGACGCTACACATGTCGTGCTCGCCGCCCGCCTGGCGGACCCGCCGGCCGGCGACGAGGACGGCCGGGAGACCCGCCGCCGGCTCTGGTCGGCCGCCTCCCGGCTCGCCGGCACCCGCCACGGCCTGGCCGCCGCCCGCGACGGCGGCACCGTCCTGCTGCTGCCCCTCGACGCCGACGACACCGCCACCGACCTGGCCCGGCGTACCGCCCGCCACCTCGGCACTGCCGTCCGCCGGCCGGTGACCGTCGGCGCCTCCGCTCCCGTCGCCGGCCTCGCCACCGCCCCGGACACCGTGGCCGCCGCCTACGCCGAGGGCCGCCGCTGCCTCGACGCGCTGTGTCTCCTCGGCCGGAGCGGGGACGGCGCCGCCGCCGAGGACTTCGGCTTCCTCGGCCTGCTGCTCGCCGGCGAACGGGACGTCAGCGGATTCGTCCGGCGCACCATCGGCCCGGTCGTCGCGTACGACGAGCGGCGCGGCACCGAACTGCTGCGCACCCTCGACGCGTACTTCGCCTCCGGGATGAGCCCGGCCCGCACGAAGGACGAGCTCCACGTGCACGTGAACACCGTCGCCCAGCGCCTGGACCGCGTCGCCCGCCTCCTCGGCGACGGCTGGCAGCAGCCCGAACGCGCCCTCGAGATCCAGCTCGCGCTGCGCCTGCACCACCTGGAGGCGCCCCGGGCCCGCCGCTGACCACACGTGAATTCCCGGCGCGACGAACGGGCGGCGGTAATTCATGTGCGGCGACCGCGCCCATTCCCGCGATGACGCCGAGCCCGGTACCCCGGTCGTCCGGTGGCCATTACCGCGGCCCGGTGGCATTAATTTCCGGCGGTGGGGCGACGCCCTTTCCCGACGCCTTTTCTTGCGCTACGGAGATTCACCCGTGACGCGGCCCGCCGGGCGCCGCCGGAGCCGCGCCTTGCTAGCGGCGGGCGCCAGGCGCACGCTAGTGGCATGAGCGTCCACGAGAGCCCCACGCTCATCATGTCGGTGCAGCGCGCCTTCCGTCTGCTGGAGGCCGTGAGCGCGCACGTGAACGGAGCGCCCGCCAAACAGCTGGCGCGCGAGACCGGGCTGCCCCTCGCGACCGCCTACCACCTGCTGCGGACCCTGGTCCACGACGGATACCTGCGCAAGCTGGACGACGGCGGCTTCGTCCTCGGCGACAAACTGCTGACCCTGCACACCGCGGGCCAGGGTCAGACCCTGCTCAGCCGCGTCCGGCCGACCCTCGCCGCGCTCCGCGACGAACTGGCCACCGCCACCTACCTCACCTTCTACGAGGAGGGCGAGATCAGCGTCGCCGAGATCGTGGACGGCCCCCGGACACCCCGGACGGACCTCTGGGTGGGCTTCGAGGACGCCGGACACGCCACCGCGCTGGGCAAGGCCGTCCTGCGCGAACTGGACGAGGACGCCCGCCGCGACTACCTGTCCCGGCACCACCTCGCCGACCTGACCCCGCGCACCATCACCAGCCTGCCCGAGCTGCTCCGCAAGCTGGAGACCTCGCCCCTGGCGCCGGCCGTCACGGACCTCGAGGAGTACGCGCTCGGCACGGTGTGCGTCGCCGTCCCGATCTACCGGGGTGACGTCCTCGGCTCCCTCGGCGTCTCGCTGCCGGCGGAACGGCTCTCCCGGCTCCCCGAACTGCGCGCCCGGCTGCTCCCGGCCGCCGACCGGGTCACCCGAAGCCTCTCGCTCACTATCTGAAAATCCTCTCCTTGTGACGTACCGGCCGAACCTCTTTCCTGGATGAAACGGACAACCGGGAAACTCCGTACAGGTGAGGATTGCGGACGGAACATGAGGCAGGCGCGAGACCATCACGACGACCACTGGCCGTTGTGGCCGTTCAGGAAGCGGACGGCGGACCCGGGGGCATCAGCCCCCCGCCGCGCCGCTTCGCAGTTGGCCGCCGGGGTCCCCGTGGTGCCGGTACTGATCGTGTCCGCTGTCGTGTTCGTGGACACCCTCGGCGGATCGGGACTGTTCTGGCTCCCCCTGCTCGCGGCGGGGCCGGCGCTGGCCGCCAGCACCAGCGGCCCCCGGGGCGTGCTGTGCGTCGGTCTCCTCGCCGCCGTGCTGGGCGGCACACTGGCCGCCGCGGACGGGGTACCGGGGCGCGCGCTGGCGGTCGTCCTGTCGGCCCTGCTGGCCGTCACTCTGGCGAGCGCCCTGGCCAGTGCGCTGCGGTGCCGCCGGGAACAGGTGCTCGCCGCCGTGCGCTCGGTCGCGGAGGCCGCCCAGCACGCGGTGCTCCAGCCCGTCCCGGGGACCGTGGGCCCTTTCCGGGTGGCGGTCCGCTACAGCGCCGCGGCCGCGGAGGCCCGGATCGGCGGTGACCTCTACGCCCTGGTCTCCACCCCGCACGGGGTCAGGCTGATCGTCGGCGACGTACGCGGCAAGGGACTGCCCGCCGTGGGCACCGCCGCCCTCGTCCTCGGGGTCTTCCGGGAGGCCGCCTACGACGAGCCCGACCTGCTCGCCGTCGTCGGGCGGATCGAGCGGAGCCTCGCACGCAACCTCGGCCCCGACGACTTCGTCACCGCGGTCGTCGTCGGACACCCGACCGAGGGACAGCTGGAGATGGTCAACTGCGGACACGCGCCTCCGCTGCTGATATCCGCGTCCGGAGACGTCACCGCGGTCGAGTCCACCCGGCCCGCTCCGCCTCTCGGCCTGCGCGCCCTCGTGGGCGAGCCCCCGTGCCTGGAGGTCCTGCCCTTCTCCGACGGCGACCAGCTGCTGCTCTACACGGACGGGGTCACCGAGGCCCGCGACCGTGGGCGTGCGTTCTACCCGCTGGTCGAAGGGGTGGCACGCCACGCGTCCGGCGAGCCGGAGCACGTCCTGTCCGCGGTCCACGACGAGCTGCTGGCACATGTGGGCGGACGGCTGCACGACGACGCGGCGCTGCTGCTGCTGCGGATGCAGAACACGGACCGCTCCCGGTCCGCCGTCGGGGCCGTCGAGGGTCCGGCCGCCGGCCGGCTCACGGCCGAGGAGGCGGGCGTCGGGTTCCCGTCGGGCCGCAGCCTCTGAGAAGTCCCGTCGGGCCGCAACGTTCGAGAAGTCCCGTCGGGCCGCAACGTTCGAGAAGTCCCGTCGCGGGCCGCGACCTCCGAGGAGCAGGCGCGCGTCCCCCCGTTCCCACGGCACCGGCCGGGGGAACGAGGGGACGCGCGTGAAGGGTGGTGGCCCGCGGGGTCACACCGCGACGAGCTCGGCCCAGCGGGTCACCCCGCGCCGGGACGTGCGCATGCCGTACCGGGTCGCCAGCGCGTGGACGATCTCCTCGCCACGCCCGTGCTCGTCCGGGTCGATCCCCGCACGCTGCTGTCGCGCCGCGCAGGACGGGCCCGCGTCGGTGACCTCGATGTGCAGGGTGCCGAGGCCGGCGTCGCGCATCCAGCGGAGCCGCAGCACCGCCGGGGGCAGGGCGTGGACGATCGCGTTGGTGAGCAGTTCCGACACCACCAGCAGCGCGTCCTCGACGATCTCCGGGGACACCTTCCAGGCGGCCAGAACCGCACCGGCCCGTCGGCGTACGTCCGAGACGGCGCCGGGAACAGGAGGCATGGGGAAAACGTGTTCGCTTGCCTCCCGCACCAGGGTGTTGAGCTGTACCGCCATCTTGTGTCTCCAGGGGTGAGGTTCACAGGCCCCGCGTCACACACCTCGGCGCATGTGCCGGACCTCATAGCACGCTAAGGAGCCCCGGAGCTTCGGTCAATGAACGTCGGTCGGCATTACCGAACGGCGCCGTCCCGACCGGACCGCGGGACGCGGGCGGCGACCGCGCGGACGGCCGCCGCCCGCGCGGCAGACCCGTCCCAGCGGTAATAAGCTCGGATCATGGCCGGACCGGTCCAGTCGATCGAAAGGGCGGCCGCGATCCTGCGTCTGCTCGCCGGCGGGCCTCGCCGCCTCGGGCTCGGCGAGGTGGCGGCCTCCCTGGGGCTGGCCAAGGGGACCGCCCACGGGATCCTGCGCACCCTCCAGCACGTGGACTTCGTCGAGCAGGACCCGGCGACCGGAAAGTACCAGCTCGGAGCTGCCTTGCTGCATCTCGGCACGAGTTACCTCGACGTCAACGAACTGCGGTCGCGGTCCATCAACTGGGCCGACGCCCTGGCCGCCCGCAGCGGGGAGGCGGTGCGCCTGGGCACCCCCCTGGAAGGCATGGTCCTGGTCGTCCACCATGTGTTCCGGCCCGACGACACACTCCAGACCCTGGACGTCGGCTCGCTGCTGCCCCTGCACGCCTCCTCGCTGGGCAAGGTGCTGCTGGCCTACGGCGCCGCACCCCTGGACGACGCGCTGGAGTCGGGCCTCGAGCCGTACACCCGGCACACCCTGGTCGCCCCGGACCGGCTGACCCGGGCCCTCACCGAGGTCAGGGAGGTGGGGTGGGCCGCCGAGATACAGGAGATGAGCATGGGCGAGGCCGGGCTCGCCGTGCCGATCCGCGGCCACGGCGGTCTCGTCGTCGGCGCCATCGGGCTCTCCGGGCCCGTCGAGAGGATCTGCGACAGCCAGTCCAGGCCCCGGCCCAACCTGATCACGCTGATCCGCGAGGCCGCGCGGGCGATCTCCCGGGACCTGGGCGCCGCCCGCTGGTAGGTAGACCCCCAGGCCCGCGCGGCTCGCGTTCCCTCCGCGACCCATCGGAAGGCGGTTCCCGATCATGGTGGAACGGTATGTGATGTCCATCGATCAGGGCACCAACTCCACCCGATGCATCCTCTTCGACCGGGGTGGACGGCTGGTGTCCGTCGCGCAGCGGGAGCACCAGCAGCACTTCCCGAAACCCGGCTGGGTCGAGCACGACGCCGTCGAGATCTGGCACAACCTGCGCCGGGTGATGTCCGAGGCCATGTCGGGCGCCGGTACGGCCGTCGACGCGAGCCAGATCGCCGCCATCGGGCTGGCCAACCAGCGGGAGACGACGGTGCTCTGGGACCCGCGTACCGGCACCCCGCTGGGCCGCGCGATCGTCTGGCAGGACGTCCGCACGGCGCCGCTGGTCGAGGACCTCGGACAGGACCCGGGGGCGGAGTTCTTCCTCGACCGGTGCGGCCTGCCGCCCTCCACCTACTTCTCGGCGCTGCGGCTGCGCTGGCTGTTCGACAACGTCAAAGGCCTGGAACAGCGCGCCAGGGACGGCGAGGTGCTGTTCGGCACCATGGAGAGCTGGCTGATCTGGAACCTCACCGGCGGTGCCGACGGCGGCCTGCACATCACCGACGCCACCAACGCCAGCCGCACCATGCTGATGAACATCCACACACTCGCCTGGGACGAGGAACTCCTGGCGTTCTTCGGCGTCCCCCGTGCGATGCTGCCGGAGATCAGGCCCTCCTCGGAGATCTACGGCGAGGCCGCCGCGCTGCTCGCCGGCGTGCCCATCGCGGCCGCGCTCGGCGACCAGCAGGCGGCTCTCTTCGGCCAGACCTGCTTCTCCCCGGGCGAGGCCAAGTGCACCTACGGAACGGGCAGCTTTCTGCTGCTCAACACCGGTACCGACGTCGTGCGGTCCCGGCACGGACTGCTCACGACGGTCGCCTACCTGATCGGGGACCGGCCGCCGGCCTACGCCCTGGAGGGGTCGATCGCCGTCACCGGCTCACTGGTCCAGTGGTTCCGCGACCGGCTGGGGCTGATCAACAGCGCCCCGGAGATCGAGACACTCGCCCGGAGCGTCGAGGACAACGGCGGCTGCTACATCGTCCCCGCCTTCTCGGGCCTGTTCGCACCGCGCTGGCGCAGTGACGCGCGCGGCGTGATCGTCGGCCTCACCTCCTACATCACCAGCGGGCACCTGGCCAGGGCGGTCCTGGAGGCCACCGGCTGGCAGACCCGCGAGGTCGTCGACGCCATGAACGCCGACTCCTCCGTCGGACTGAAGGAACTCAAGGTGGACGGAGGCATGACGGCCGACAACCTGCTCATGCAGTTCGTCGCCGACGTACTGGACGTGCCCGTCGTACGGCCCATGGTCTCCGAGACGGTCTCCCTCGGAGCCGCCTACGCCGCCGGGCTCGCCGCCGGCTACTGGTCCGACCTTGAGGTGCTGCGTCGCAACTGGCACCCGGCCGCCCGCTGGCTGCCCGCGATGGACCCCGGCCACCGGGAGTCGGAGTACGACAACTGGCAGCGCGCCGTCGAACGCTCGCTGGGCTGGATCAGACGCCCCCCGCTCCAGCCGCCCGGTTGAATTCCCTTTCCTTCATCTGTTTCCCTCACGCCGATTGTCGCGCCCTCTTTCCGTGTCCTGTTCGCTTCCCTTCGGACTTGTGTTGGCGCGGTGGAAGCCGGATGTGGCCGCCCCTATCGTCATTCGCAGGCGCTTTTCTGCGACAGCCACCAAAGGGGGAACAACATGCCTGTTTTTCCGTCCGGTGAAATGGCCGTAAAAGTCTTCGGCAGTCTGTTCGGCGTATTGCTCGAGGACGAGGATTTCGTGGCGAGGGCCCGGCAGGAGGAACTGTCCGTCCGGCTCGTCCACACCAAGCCCGACTGCGAGATCTACGTGGCACCGCACGGGGTCTTCGCCGGCGAGCAGCCGCAGGGACCCGCGGCGATCACCCTCCGGATGACCTGCGACACCGCCCACGCACTGTGGATGGGACGCCTCCTGGTACCCGTCGCCATCGCCACGGGCCGGCTCCGCATCCGCGGCAAGGTGGCCAAGGTGCTGGAACTGGTGCCGATGCTGCGGCCCGCCTTCGACCGGTACCCGGACATCGCCGCCGCCTCCGGCATCGGCGCGTGACCGGCCGTAGCGCATCCGTCCCGACCACGGAATCCATGCGTAAGGAGTGACATTCCCCGTGAACACCGCTCTGTCCGAATCCGTGTCCGAGGCGGCGCTGAACTTCGACGTACTGCCGTACGAGGTCGAACAGTTCAGGGACGCCGCGCGGAACTTCGCCCGGAACGTCGTCAAGCCCCGCGTCCAGGACCTGGACCAGGCGCCGGCGGCGCACTTCGACTGGGAGACCGTCGGCCACGGCCACCGGATCGGCCTCACCCGCGCGGCCGTCCCCAAGGAGTACGGCGGCCTGGGGGTGGGGATGCTCGGCGTCGCCACCGCGCTCGAGGAGGTGGCCGCCGTCTGCCCCGGCACGGCACTGGTCTTCGGGGCAACCCTGCTCGGCCAGGCGCCGGTCCTGCTGTCCGGCGACCCTCGTCTCCAAGCCCGCTTCCTGCCCCTGTTCTCGGGCGACGAACCCGTTCTCGCCTGCAACGCGGTCACCGAGGAGGACGCCGGCTGCGACCTGATCATCCCGTCCCTGGCGGGACACGCCCGCAACGTGACCACCGCACGCCGGGACGGCGACCACTACGTCCTGACGGGCCGCAAGCGCTTCATCACCAACGCGAAGGTCGCCGCCTTCGCCTCCGTGTTCGCCAACATGGCGGGCAGCGCGGGCGCCACCGGGCTCACCTCCTTCATCGTCCCCCTCGACCTGCCCGGCGTGGTCCGCGGACCGGTCGCGGACAAGATGGGCTACCGCGCGTGCCTGGGCAGCGAGCTGGAGTTCCACGACGTCCGGGTGCCCGCCGAGTACATGATCGGCGCGGAGGGCGAGGGCATGGCCATCAACATGGCGCAGAGCAACATGGCCCGCGCCGCGGTCGCCGGCATCTCCACCGGCGTGGCACGCAGCGCCCTCGAGCAGGCGGTGACCTGGTGCGGCGAACGGGTCCAGGGCGGCCGGCACCTCAAGGACCAGCAGTTCACGGCCGCGAAACTGGCCGACATGGCGGCCAAGGTCGACGCCGCCCGCATGCTGTACCTGCGGGCCGCCGACAAGGTCGACAACGAGCTGCCGCCACCGGTCTACGAACCGGCCGCGGCCAAGCTGTTCGCGGACCGGACCGCGATCGACGTCGCCGAGACGGCCCTCTCCCTGCTCGGCGCGCGCGGCTACCTGCGCTCGTACGGCGTGGAGAAGATGATGCGGGACGCGCTGGGCACCCGGATCTACGAGGGCACCCCCGAAGTCCTGGCCCTCGCCATCACCGACAGCCTCTACGCCGAGCAGGACGAGTGGTGAGCGCCGCCGGCCGGCCCACCGAAGCCGCGCCGCGCCGCGCCCCGGCCCGGGAGCACACCGGTGGCCGGGACCCCCGGGCCCGGCGCTACGCCCGGGACATCGTCAGCCTCCACGAGCGGCTGAGCTACCGGCGGCTGCCCTCGGAGATGACGGGCGAACCGCTCTCCGTCGTCGAGGACCCGCACGGCGCACTGGTCACCGTCACGGGTCGCGACAGCCAGTTCCCCGCCCGCTACCTCAAGGGGATGCTGGGGTTCCGCCTCGCCCAGTACCTGCGGCTGAACTGGATCTCCGCCGACGCCGTCCACCGGGCCGCGGCCTTCCACGAACCGCTGCCATGCCCGCGCGCCGTGGAGAACATCCACACCGTCACCCTGTGCACGCGCACCGGGAAGATCCGCGGCTACGTCGGACTGGCCTGCTCGGCGGACCAGGAGAACCTTCCCCTGGACTCCGCGGGCCGCACCCCGTTCCCGACGGAGGCCGCCCACGGGGTCGACCTGCTCGGCAGGTACGCCGGGCCCGGCCTCGGGACCCACCACGCCTACGAGTTCAAGCGCTTCCTGCGCGACCAGACGATGCCACGGGGCGAGCAGTACGTCCGCGTCCCCTGGCATCTCATCCTCGGCATGGGCGAGGCCGTGCTCGCGCTGGGCGGCGCCGTGCGCATCGTGCTCGGCGACGCCAAGGAACACGTCGCCCTGCGCCACCTGCGCCTGGTCGGATTCGATCCCCACGTCGTCGAGGGCACCTCGCCCACCCTCGACGAGTCGGACCCCATGGCGCCGATCTACCGGCAGACGGTCGTGGCCAAACCGTTCGTCGCGCCGGTGCCCACGGACGTCGTCTGGTACCAGCGGGTGGTCCGCTCCTACCTCGACGGGACGAGCGAACTGACCTCGTGGCAGGCCGTGATCACCACCCTGGCGGCCCGCAGCCGGCGCACGGCACACCGTTCAGGTCCCGCACAGGAAGGAGCGTCCAGGTGACGGAGGAAACCAGGGAGCCGCTGCCCGGGCCGGGCCGGAACCCCACGGCGGAAGCGGGTTTCTACGCCGAGCTGACCGCCCGCAACGCCGGCGTGGTGGCCGCGGCCGACCAGCGGGCCCTGCGGGCGGCCACCGTCCTGGTGGCCGGCTGCGGCTCGATCGGCGGCGCCGCCGTCGAACCGCTGACCCGGCTCGGTGTGCAGCGGTTCGTCCTCGCCGACCCGGGGACGTACGAACTCAACAACCTCAACCGGCAGTCGGCGACCGCCGCCGACCTCGACCGGAACAAGGCCGAGCTGGCCGGGGAACGGGTACGCGCGATCAACCCGTACGCCTCGGTCGAGGTCTTCACCGACGGGGTCACCGAGCAGACCGTCGAGAAACTGACCGCCTCCTGCCAGGTGATCATCGACGGCGTGGACGTCACGACCGCCGAGGGGTGGCGGGCCAAACTGCTGCTGCACCGCCACGCCGTCCGCCGCGGGCTGCCCCTGATCACCGGCTGGGACATGGCGGGCACCCAGTACGTCCGCTGCTACGACTACCGCCGGGTCCGCGCACCCTTCGCGGGCGCCATCGGTGCGCACGACGCGGACCGGCTCGACATGTGGGAACTGCTGCGCCGGGCGGTGCCGTTGCGGCACGTGCCCACCGACATGCTGGCCGAGATCCGGGCCAACCACGCCCGGCCGGACTACAGCTTTCCCCAGGTCGCCTACACCGCGACGGCGTTCGGCGTGATCAGCTCCCACATGGTGGTGCGGCTGCTGGCCGGACGGCGGGTGCGGCCCGAGGTCCGGCTCGACGTGCACCAGCGGGCCAGGCCGCTCGCCGAACAGTGGCGCGACCGGGCGCGCCGGCCGGTGGAGCTCGCGGCGCTGCTGCCACGACTCCTGCGGCTGCTACGGCAGTCCGGCGCGGTCCGGGCCGCCGTGACCCCGGCGGACCACGACGCGTCCCGGGCCCTCCGGAACTGAGACGCACCCCCTTCGGCCGCGCGTCCACCGGCGACCGGCCGGGTGAGCACGCGCGGCCGGCCGCTGAGGCATTCCGATCACGGAGGTGGACATGAGTGTGCCGCAACGCAACGTACTGTGGACCTTCTTCTGCTGTGGCCTGGGCGTGGCCATGGTGTCGCTCGACAACCTCGTCGTCATCACGGCCCTGCCGTCGATCCGGGGGGATCTCGGCGGGAGCATCCAGCAGCTCGAGTGGACCGTCAACGCCTACACCCTCACCTACGCGGTGCTCATGCTGACCGGTGCCGCCCTCGGGGACAGGTTCGGCCGGCGCCGGATGTTCGGTGCCGGGATGGGGGTCTTCGTCGGCGCGTCGGCCGCCGCCGCGCTGGCTCCCGGCATCGGCGCCCTGATCGCCGCACGTGCCGTACAGGGCCTGGGTGCCGCGCTGTTGATGCCGCTGAACCTGACGATCCTCACGGAGGTGGCGCCCCCGCGGCGGCGCGGGGCCCTGCTGGGCGCGATGAGCGCGGTGGAGGGCGTCGCCATCGCCATGGGCCCGCTGCTCGGCGGCGCGGTGGTGGAGCACCTGAGCTGGCAGTGGATCTTCTGGATCAACGTGCCGATCGGCGCCGTGGTGCTGCCGGTCGCCCGGTGGAAGCTCACCGAGAGCCACGGTCCCAGCCCCCGGCTGGACCTGGTGGGCACGGCACTGGCCAGTGCCGGGCTCTTCGGGATCGTCTTCGGCATCGTCAACGGCCACGCGGACCACTGGACCAGCGCGCGGGTCCTGCTGTCGCTGGCCGGGGGAGCGGCCGTGCTGACCGGCTTCGTCCTGTGGGAACTGCGTTCCGCCCTGCCCATGTTCCCGATGGGGCTGTTCCGTCACCGGACCTTCAGCGCGATGAACGCCGCAGGGCTGCTGATGTTCGCCGGCATGTTCGGCTCGGTCTTCCTGCTCACCCAGTTCCTCCAGGGGCCGCGCGGTTACTCGCCCCTGGAGGCCGGCCTGCGGATCCTGCCGTGGACCGCGGTGCCCGTCTTCGTGGCCCCCTTGGTGGGACTGCTCTCCGACCGGGTGGGCAGCCGGACCATCGTCGCGCTCGGACTGACCTTCCAGGCCGCCGGGCTGGGCTGGATCGCCGCCCTGGTCTCGCCCGACGTCCCCTACGCGTCGCTCGTGCCCGCGATGGTGCTGTGCGGTCTGGGTATGACGTTCTACTTCTCGCCCACCGCGAACATGGTGATGAGCGCGGTCGGGGCGGGGGAGCGCGGCATGGCGTCCGGCGCGATCAACGCTGTGCGCGAACTCGGCGGTGTGCTCGGTATCGCGGTGCTCGCCTCGGTGTTCTCCGCGCACGGCGGCCTGTCCACGCCGGACACCTTCACGGACGGCATGATCCCGGCGGTGTGGACCGGGGTCGTGCTGATCGCCTGCGGGGCGCTGGCGGTCCTGCTGACCCCGAGGCGCCCGTACGACGGCCGGTCCGCCGACCCCGAGGCGACCGTGCCGGGGTGTGTGGGCGACCCGGTGTGACGGTGCCCCCGTCGCGCCTGACGCCGTGCACGCCACACATGCGGACGGAACCCATGCGGAGGGAACCCATGTGGAGGAAGCCCATGCGGAGGAAGCCCGTGTGGAGGAGACACATGTGCCGTCCGCTGGGGAGGCGACCGTGACGAGCCCGCCGATCCGGATCCTGCTGGCGGACGGCCGGTCCATCGCCCGTACCGGGATCCGCTCGGTCCTCGACGAGGACGGCGGTATCGAGGTGGTCGGCGAGGTGTCCGACCGGGCGAGCGCGGTGGCCGGCGCCCGTGCCCTGCGGCCGTGCCTGCTGCTGGCCGGCGCTTTGCCCGGCGCCGCCGACGCCGTGGAACTGGTCGGCGAACTGTCCGTGTGCCGCGGTGGGGACGGGCCGGGCGTCCTGCTCCTGGCCCAGGAGGGGAGCCCGGGTGCCCGGCGCGCCTTCCGGGCCGGCGCGAACGGCGTCGTGCACCACGGTGTCACCCCGGAGCAGTTGCTGTCCGCGATCCATGTCGTGGCGGCCGGCTACCGGATCTTCTTCGACGAGGGGGCGCCTTCGGCGCGCGGCGACGGCGGACCGCCCGCGGCGGCGGAGTTCCCCGGCGTCCCCGCCGTGGACGCGCGGGGAATCGAGTCGCTGACCCGCCGGGAGCGGGAGGTTTTTCGGCTGCTGGCCGAGGGGCTGAGCAACACGGAGATCTCCGCGGTGCTGGTGCTCAGCGAGAACACCGTGAAGTCGCATGTGCAGCGGCTGCTGGAAAAGCTGAATCTGCGCAACCGGGTGCACGCGGTCATCCATGCCTACCGGACGGGCCTGGTGGTGTCGCCCGGTCCGGATCCCGGACCGCTGCGGGCCGGCCGGCACCTCGCGTACGGCACGGGGGTCATGCGCGGTGGGTGAGGTGCGGGCGGCTCGGCCCGAGTGCTCCGGCGGTGCTCCAGTGAGCCCACTGCGCTCCGCGCGAGCCCTGTTGAACGCGACGGCGTTCAACAGGGCTCGTCCTGGTGCCCGTTGGTGGGCTCACTCGCCGGATTCGAGGAGGTATCCCCGGGCGTTGGCGGTCCGGATGCGCAGCCCCAGAGGGGCCAGCTTGCGCCGGATTCTCATGATGTTCAGGTCCAGGGCGTTCTGGCTGGCCGTCCCGCGGCCGGCGCTGAGCAGGGCGATCAGCTCGTGCCGTGGCACGAGCGTGCCGTACCTCTCGACCAGCGGTTGCAGCAGGCTCGTCTGGGTCGGTGACACCGGGACCATCCGGCTGCCGTACCGGAGCAGCCCGTCCTGATCGAGTACGGGAACGCGGTGTGTGCCGGCCCTGGCCCGGAGCGCCGCGACCCGGGCGGCGAAGTCGGCCCTGCTGACCGGCGCCCGGATCCAGTCCTCCCGTGAGTCGCTCGGCACCGGCGGGGTGTCGCCGTTCTCGACCACGAGGAGGCGGGGGATTCCCCGGCGCCGCAACTGCTCCAGTTCCTGCACCTCGACCGGCCAGCGCAGGACACGTACGTCCTGGGTGGCTGAGAATAACTGCCCCTCACTGTATCGCGGCACGAATTACCTACCTCTTTCGAGCGTGGTGAAAGAATGCAAGGTGCGGTGCGTTTGACTCCCCCGTGGCATTACTACCTCACTATGAGGCGTGCCTAAGCCTCGCTGCAACACGTGCATTTGGGAGGCTGCCGCCGGGTGATCTGCATAAAATAAGACTGCCGACGGACTGTTAATCATGCAAATGGTCCTTTGTGTGGTCCGCCGGTCCCGCCCGGATCTCGTGAAAAAGAATGAGGCGCGGTGCCCTTTCGGGCGCGTAGATTCATCGAAGCAGTCGGTCGATATCCGCGAGTGCCGGGAAAGGGTATGAAAAGGACCGAAGAAATTCTCACCACCGGTGAATTGCTGATCGCCATCATCGCGCTGGTGTCGCCCGGGTTCCCCCGAGCCCCGGGGGAGACACGGACGGAACCCGCACCGGCCACGCACCGCACGCGTCCGGAACACCGCGCGGAAGGAGTCCGCCATGCTGACCGCGACCACTGAGGCGAGCCGGCCCGGCACCGCCCGGGGCACACCCGCGGCCACCGACGTCCTGGTGACCGGACTCGGCGCGACCACCCCGCTCGGCGGTGACGTCCCCGCCAGCTGGGCGGCGCTGCTGTCCGGCCGGTCCGGCGTGTCCCGGCTGGACACCCCCTGGGCCGGGCAACTGCCCGTGCGCATCGCCGGGCACATGTGTGACGACCCCGTCCCGCTGCTGGACCGGGTCCAGCAGCGCCGGCTGGACCGCAGTCAGGCGGCCGCTGTGGTGGCGGCCCGGGAGGCGTGGACGGACGCCGGTGCTCCCGAGGTCGAGGCCGAACGGCTCGCGGTGGTCGTGGGGACCGGCATCGGCGGCGGCCTCACGCTCCTCGAACAGGACGACCGGCTGGAGCAGCGCGGCCCGCGCGCCATCTCGCCGCACACCGTGCCCCGGCTGATGCCCAACGGCAGCGCCGCGGCCGTCGGTCTGCTGCTGGGGGCCAGGGCCGGAACCCACGCCCCGACCAGTGCCTGCGCGTCCGGCGCGGAGGCACTCGCGGTCGGTGCGCTGCTGATCCGCGCGGGCCGCGCCGACGTGGTCGTCGCCGGCGGGACGGACGCCTGTCTGCACCCGCTGGCGCTCGGCGCGTTCGCCCGGATGCGCGCCCTCTCCCAGCGCAACGACGCCCCCGAGCAGGCATCCCGGCCCTTCGACCACGAGCGTGACGGGTTCGTCATGGCCGAGGGCGCGGGCATGGTCGTACTGGAGCGCGCCGGCTTCGCGCGGGCGCGCGGGGCGCGGGTGCGCGCGGCCCTGGCCGGCGCCGGTGTCACGTCCGACGCGTACGACGTGACGCTGCCCGCCGCCGAGGGGCAGGTGCGGGCCATCAGGGCGGCGCTGCGGGACGCCGGCCTCACCGGCGCCGACATCGGCCATGTGAACGCCCATGCCACCGGTACGCCCCTGGGTGACGTCACCGAGGCCCGGGCCGTGCGGGAGGCCGTGGGTCCGCATCCGGCGGTCACCGCATGCAAGTCCGCCACCGGTCACCTCCTCGGTGCCTCCGGCGCGGTCGAGGCCGTCTTCACCGTCCTCAACCTGGCGCACGGTGTGGTGCCCGCGGTCCGCAATCTGGAGAAGGTCTCGGACGGGATCGAACTGGACCTGGTGTCCGGCGCACCGCGGCGCACCGCCGCCCACGCGGCGCTGTCCACGTCCTTCGGCTTCGGCGGCCACAACGTCGTCCTCGTCTTCACCCGACAGGACGGCTGACGGCCCGCGGCGCGCCGCTAGTGGACGCCGGCCCGGTCCCGGCAGGCCGTCAGGAGGCGGGCCACGGACACCGGATGGCTGACCTGGGGACAGTGTCCGGCGTCCTCGATCACCGTGACCGGCGTGTCCACGGGTTCGGCGAGCGGGTCCCCGGACCCCACGACGATCTCGACGGGCAGGCGCGTCTCCCGCAGCAGACGGCGCAGTTCCGCGCGCTGCCCGTGGGCCGTGCGCATCGCGGCGGCCACCCGGCGGGCGGTCCCGGCACGCCGCAGGTCCAGCGTGAGGGCGTCGAGGCCGGCGTCCTCGGGCAGACCGAGCGAACGGCCCAGCCGGGACGCGGGAGCCGTGCGCAGCAGTGGCGCGGCCAGGGGGGAGCGCAGCAGCGCGGAGGACGGCGGCTGGAGGAACGCCGGTGAGACCAGCACCAGGCCCGCGAGCCGGTCGGGCCGGGCCGCGGCGTAGCGCAGCGCGGGGCCGCACGCGAAGGAGTGCGCCACGAGCACCGGCCGGGTCTCCACCGGGTCCAGCAACTCGGCGAGCCACTCCTCGACCGGCCGCCCGCCCGTTCCCGACCTGCCGAGACCGGGCAGGTCGGGAGCGAGCGAGGGTGCGTCGAGCCGGTCCGCCGTCCCCGCCCACGCGTCGGCGCTCAGCAGCAGCCCGTGCAGCAGGACGTAACCGGGGCGCCGCGGTTCGCCCGTCATCCAGGTCCGGCAGCCGCCCACGTCGGCGAAGCCGTAGGGTCCGCGGGAGGGGGCACCGTGGCCGAAGCGGGTGGCGACCAGGTCGTCGGCCCACTGCCGCAGGGCGGTCGCGACCGGCGGCATGGACAGTCCGTGGGTCGCGGACAGGGCCTGGGCCGAGGCCGTGTCGTAGCGGTCGGCCGACAGGAACGAGAGGGTCTCGGGGTCCGCCCGGGTGAGCGCGCGCGGCAGCCTGCGCAGCACGCCCACCGGGATCGACCGGCGGGGCGGGCGCACCCCCATGTGTTCGGCGAGCAGGCCGACCAGCCCGGGCAGTTCGGGCGTCGAGTCGTCCAGCACGTAGTAGGTGCCGCCCGCGCTCTCCTGGTCGTCCGGGAGGGCGGCCAGGAACCGGACGAAGTGGTCCAGGGTCACCACCGGCACGAAGACGTCGGGGCCGCCCGGCAGCGCGGGCAGCCGGCCCCGCCACAGGTCGGAGACCACCGTGGCCAGGCCGAGGTACTGTCCGGGTCCGATCACCGTACTGGGGTTGGCGATGCTCAACGGGACCCCCAGTTCGCGGGCACGGGTCCGTACCGCGGTGTCGCCTTCCTGCTTGGACGCCTCGTACGCCCCGTGCGCGCGGTAGTCCGGCGCCACGTCCTCCGCCGCGGCCATGCGGTAGCCGCTGATGTGGACCAGCCGGCGCAGCTTCGGCAGGGCAGCCGACCACTCGACCACCCGCGCGGCGCCCGCCACGTTGACCGCGCGCGCCTCCGCCGCCGTCATGCCGAACGCGAAGCGCGCGGCGGCGTTGTAGACGTCGCGCACCCCGGTCAGTCCCTCGTCCGTGAGGCCGAGACCGGGGGAGGTGAGGTCGGCCCGGACGACCGTCAGGGCCGTGCGGTCCACCCCTTGTCCGTCGAGCCAGGCCGTCAGCCCCGCACCGGAACCGCGTACCGCGGCCGCCACCGGGTGGCCCCGGCGCAGGAGTTCCGCCACGAGGGAGCGGCCGATGAAGCCCCCGGCTCCGAAGACGATCGAGTCCGCGAGCATGCTGTCTCCTTGCCCGGTCCGCAGCCCGGTCCGAAATGCCCTGTCAGCGCTCTGCGGACCGGATCAGGGGCGCCGCCCACGGAGCGTCACCAACCGTAGCGAAGCGCCATGGGCGAACGGGGTGAAACATGCCCACGCCACACGATCGGGGTGGGCCGCTCACCCCGAGGCGTGACCTCGGGGTGTGGCGGGGGCATGTGTGCGCGGACACCATGCCCGGACCGGGTGTCAGCCGGCCGGCAGGTCGCGGACCATCGGGACGCCCACCGCGGCCCGGCAGCTCGCCTCGGCGCCGCGCACCCGGTTGGTCCCCGGCGACTGAGCACCGGAACGGCGGCGGAGCACCGGAACGGCGGCGAGGTGAGTCATCGGATCGCCCGGGGGCCGGACGTGAGCCGTCACGGCCGGTGGGGCGGGGTGGCCGCGCCGGCCAGGTCGGCCAGGTCGGCCAGGTCGGCCGCCCGGCGCACGAACGCCGCGTGCAGGTCCCGGGCCGCCTGCGGTACCGATGCGGCCCGCCGGCGCTGGAGCATCAGCAGCACCCGGGTGGTGTCCCCGGCCAGCGGCCGGCACACCAGCGTCCCCGCGCGCTCCAACGGGTCCCCTACCACGCTGAAGTCCGGCAGCACCGTCGCCCCGAGCCCCTCCGCGACCATCAGCTTGCCCATCTCCGCACCGTCGGTGGAGTACGAGAACGTGGGCGCCCGCCCCGCCAGCAGCCGGTGCACATAGCGGTGCATCACATAACCGGTCCGCATGGCGATCAACGGCACGGAGAGCAGTTCGTCGGGCGTCACCTCGGCCCGGCCGGCCAGCGGACTGTCCGGCCGTACGCACACCACCGGCCGCCCGCGCAGCAGTTCGGTGGTCTCGAAGCCGACCGGCACGTCGTCGCCGTCGAGATGGTTCACCAGACCCAGGTCGAACCCGCCCTCGGCGAGCGCCCGCTGGATCTCCGTCTGCTGTGCGCCCACCACCTCGACCTGGGTGACCGGATGCGTGGCGCGGAAGTCCCGCAGCACCGGGATGAGCAACGGCACGGTCGCCGCGTTGACCGTGCCGACGCGCACCATCCGGCTGATCCGGTACTGCTCGCCCGCCGCCGCCCGGAGCCGGTCCACCGCCTCCAGCACCTCGGCGATGCGGGGCATCAGCTCCTGCCCCGCCGCGCTCATCGTCGCCCCGGTGCGCTTGCGCTCCAGCAGGTCGACGCCCAGCTCCCGCTCCAGGTTCCGCACCGTCTCGCTCAACGCGGGCTGCGACAGGCGCAGTTCTTCGGCCGCCCGGCGCAGGGAGCCGAGCCGGGTCACGGCCGCTATGTATTCCAGCTGTTCGGTCCGCACCCCGGCAGAATGCGCGGTCGTTCGGGCCGGGTTCAAGGGTTTTCCTGTCACACGTTCGTGAAATTCAATGGTCCGCGATGCGAGAACGGTCGGGTTTTCCTTGACTGGTCTCGGCGCCGACTGCGACGATCGACGGCATGAAGATGCGACTGGACCTCACGCGGCGACGCCATGTCGACCTCGCGCGCGTCTCCAGCGCCTCCTGTCGCGCCGCGGCCTGATCGGCTCACCAAGATCCGCCGCGCTCTCCGCCACACCTTTCCCGCCTGAATTCACCGCCCCGTGTCCGGCGCATTCGCCGTGCCTGGCACCTCCTGAATTCCGGCGCGCCCGAGAGAAACCCGCAACAGGAGTTCCGCATGCCCGCCGCGCCCCTGAAATTCGCCTACTGGGTCCCCAACGTCAGCGGAGGACTCGTCACCAGCACCATCGAGCAACGCACCGACTGGGGTTACGACTACAACCGTGAACTCGCCGTCCTCGCCGAGAACAACGGCTTCGAGTACGCGCTCAGCCAGGTCCGCTACATGGCCAGCTACGGCGCCGAGTACCAGCACGAGTCGACCGGTTTCAGCCTCGCGCTGCTCCTCGCCACCGAACGCCTGAAGGTGATCGCCGCCGTCCACCCAGGCCTGTGGCATCCGGGCGTACTCGCCAAGTTCGGCGCCACCGCCGACCACCTCTCGAACGGCCGGTTCGCCGTGAACGTCGTCTCCGGCTGGTTCAAGGGCGAGTTCACCGCCCTTGGCGAGCCCTGGCTCGAACACGACGAACGCTACCGCCGCGCCGAGGAGTTCATCCGCGCCCTGCGCCAGATCTGGACCGAGGACCACACCGAACTCGCCGGTGACTTCTACCGGCTCCGGGACTTCTCCCTCAAGCCCAAGCCGCTCAACACCCCCGAGCGCCCGCATCCGGAGATCTTCCAGGGCGGCAACTCCACCGCCGCCCGGGCGATGGCCGGCCGGGTCTCCGACTGGTACTTCTCCAACGGCAAGGACTTCGACGGGGTCACCGAACAGATCAACGACGTCCGCAAGTCCGCCGCCGAAGCGGGTCGCACGGCACCGAAGTTCGGCCTCAACGGCTTCCTCATCGCCCGCGACACCGAGGCCGAGGCCCGCGACACCCTCCGCGAGATCATCGCCAGGGCCGACCACGAGGCCGTCGCCGGCTTCGGCGCGGCCGTCAAGCAGGCCGGGCAGTCCGCGGCCGACGGCAAGGGCATGTGGCAGGACTCCACCTTCGAGGACCTCGTCCAGTACAACGACGGCTTCCGCACCGGTCTGATCGGCACGCCCGAGCAGATCGCCGAACGCGTCGTGGCGTACAAGAAGCTCGGCGTCGACCTCTTCCTGCTCGGCTTCCTGCACTACCACGAGGAGGTCGAGTACTTCGGCAAGCGAGTGCTGCCCCTGATCCGGGAGTTGGAGGGCAGGCCGGACGACGGCGCCCCCGCGTCCGCCTGACCGTCCCTCCCCACCACCCCCCTCACCCCACC
>NZ_LBMU02000122.1 GCF_001005085.2 Streptomyces humi | reverse complement strand
GCAAGCTGGAGATGGAGCTGACGGTCGAGCGCGGCCGTGGTTATGTCTCGGCCGTGCAGAACAAGCAGGTGGGCCAGGAGATCGGCCGGATCCCGGTCGACTCCATCTACAGCCCGGTGCTGAAGGTCACGTACAAGGTCGAGGCGACCCGTGTCGAGCAGCGCACCGACTTCGACAAGCTGATCGTCGACGTCGAGACGAAGCAGGCGATGCGTCCGCGTGACGCCATGGCCTCTGCGGGCAAGACCCTGGTCGAGCTGTTCGGTCTCGCCCGCGAGCTGAACATCGACGCCGAGGGCATCGACATGGGCCCGTCCCCCACGGACGCCGCCCTGGCCGCCGACCTCGCGCTTCCCATCGAGGAGCTCGAGCTCACGGTCCGTTCCTACAACTGCCTCAAGCGCGAGGGTGTCCACTCGGTGGGCGAACTCCTGGCGCGTTCCGAGGCGGACCTCCTGGACATCCGCAACTTCGGTGCCAAGTCCATCGACGAGGTCAAGGCGAAGCTGGCCGGCATGGGCCTGGCCCTCAAGGACAGCCCGCCCGGATTCGACCCGACCGCCGCCGCCTTCGACGCGGACGACAACGGCGGTTCGGGCTTCGTGGAGACCGAGCAGTACTGAACCACCGCCCGGCACTGATCGCCGGACAGCCTCCCCGGAGTTTCTTCCGGGGAGGCTGTCCGCGGTTGTCCGCGGTTGTACGCGGTTGTACGCGGTTGTCCGCGGGTTGTGCTCCCGTGCGTCAGGACGGGGGCTGTAGAACCGTGTCGACGACGTAGATGGTGGCGTTCGCGGCCTTGATGTTGCCGCAGACGATGTTCGCCTTGCCGTTGACCTTGAAGGACGTGCCCGACCCCGACGTGGTCAGTTTGCTGCCCTCCACCGTCGTGAAGGAGCCGTGGGAGAGCTGGTCCGGATTGATCTGCTGGTCCACGACGTGGTAGGTCAGCACCTTCTTCAGCTGCCCCTGGTTGCCGAGCAGCGAGGACAGCTGCGACGCGGTCACCTTCTGGAAGGCCTGCGCGTTGGGGGCGAAGACGGTGATGTGCGGTTTCCCGTCGAGGGTGCCGTTCAGCCCGGCTCTGACCACGGCCGACACCAGCTGACTGAGCTGCGGATAGGCGGCCGCGGCCTCGACGACCTTGTCCTTGGCCGTGTTGGCCTTCTGGGCGAGCCCGGAACAGCCGGGACCGAACGTCCCGGACGGGCTGGGGGACGCGCCCTGCGCCTGGCTCTGCGACGCCAGGCCGCCGAACGCGAGCGGGAAGGCGACCAGGGCGGCCGCCGTGGCCTTTGCGGTACGCATGCGGATGAACCTCATCGCAACCTTCCTCCCGTGGAGGCGTGAACACTGCGGTGGGGACTGCGGAATTTCGCGTTTCCGCGGGCGGGGTGGGGCGGCTGCTGCGCCGCGGCCTCGGGCCATCGGTCACCCGGCCACTGAGCGAGCGTATCCAGCGGCCGCGGCACCCGCATCCGGAAGCCGCCCCGGCCGCCCACTCCCACACCCTCGCCGATCCCGCCACCTGCGACCCTCACCGACTCCGCCCCCCAGCAGCTCACTCCCGATCCCCGTCCGATCGGGCCGCCCGGTGGTTCACTCCCGGTTCCCGTCCGGTCCGCCTGCCCAGCGGCTCACTCACGGACCGCCGCCGATCCCGCTGCCCGGTGGTTCACTTCCGGCCCCCCCCGCCGATCCATCCGCCCCTGGTTCATTCCCGGGTGGCCGTCGGCTGTGTCGTCCCGTGGCGTAGGGCGAGGGCGGCGGGGGCGGCGGACGAGATCACGGCCAGGACCGCGCAGGCGCCCACGGCCGTGCCGACGGCCGTCCACGGGAACCGGACCGGTGCGCGCACGGACAGCAGGCCCAGGGCGCCCCATATGCCCGCCAGGTCGAGCGCGGCGACGAGGAGTCCGAGCACCCCGCCCACGGCCACGACCACCAGCGCCTCGGCGCCCACCAGCCGCAGCACCTGCCACCGGGTGGCGCCGGCCAGCCGCAGCACCGCCAGGTCGCGCACCCGGTCCGACGTCGCCATGACCATGGTGCCGGCCAGCGAGATGCCGGTGTAGAGCAGGGCGATGCCGAGGACCAGCAGGAGCCCCGTGCGGGTCGTCCGGTCCGTCCCGGGGCGACCGGCCCGCAGCCACTGCTCCCCGGTGAGGACCCGGCCGCCCGAGGCGCGCACCGCGGCCCGCAACCCGGCGGCCACGGCCCGCGCGTCGGCCCCGTGCCCGAGAGCCACGTCGACCCGGTCCACGGACGCGCCCGGAGCGTTGCGCGGCGTGACGTAGACCCCGTTGTCGCCGGTCCCGGTGGTCATCACCGCGGCGATCCGCAGCGTCCTGCGCGTACCGTCACCGAGCCACACCCGCACCCGCTCTCCGACCGTGTGCCGCTGCCACTCCTCGTTGACGACGATCGAGCCGTCGTCGAGGTCGCCCACCCGGCCGGCGGCGACGGGCAGCCGGGTGGTGGCGGCGAGCGGGCCGGGGTCCGCCGCGCGGGCCTCGGCCCTGTTGAGCGAGACGCCGTCCTCCAGCACGTAGACGGCGCTCGACGCGGTGGGGGAGACCTCCGCGCCGGGCACGTCACGCAGTTCGCGCAGGGTCTCCGGGGCGAAGCCCGCACCGCCCGGGACGACGACGAAGGCGGCGGCCGTCCGCTCCCGTGCCTCGGTGGCCCTCGCCTCGTTCAGGGTCGCGGTGGCGCCCAGCAGCGAGCCCGTCAGCGCGACCGTGACCAGGACCGGTGCCGCGATCGCGGCGGTGCGCCGGACCCCGGCGGCGGCGTTCTCCCGCACCAGCATGCCGCCCGCGCCGGGCAGCCGGGCCGCGGGCCAGGCGAGCAACCGGGTCAGCGGACGCACCACCACGGGTGCGAGCAGCGCCACGGCGGTGATCAGCAGCATCGGCCTGCTCACGTAGGTCTTGCGGTGCAGCAGGTCACCGGGGTCGCCGTACAGGGACAGGGCCAGAGTCACGACGGCGGTCAGCAGCAGTCCGGTGCCGGACAGGAGACGGCCCCACGTCATCGTCCGGGTGTCCACCGACGCCTCGCGCAGCGCCTGGGCGGGTCCGGTCCGGCCGGCCCGCCAGGACGCCGCCACCACCCCGCACAGCGCCACGGCCGGCCCCGTCGCGAAGGCCGCGCAGTACGGCCAGACGGCGTCGCCGATACGGAACCAGGCCGGGGCGAGACCACCGGCCACCACCCACGACGCCAGCCGGGGCGCGCCGTACGCGCCGAGGACGCAGCCGACCGCCGAGGCGAGCACGCCGACCAGGAAGGCCTCGGCGACCACCATCCCGCGGAGCTGCCCCGGCGTCGCCCCGGCCGTGCGCAGCAGCCCGAACTCGCGGCGCCGCTGAGCCACCGAGAACGCGAAGGTGGACGCCACCACGAACACCGACACGAAGGCGGTGACGCCGCCCGCGGTGCCGAACAGGGCGTTCATCGCGACGAGCGCCTTCTCGTCCCGGTCGGGATCCGGGTCGGCGCAGCGGCGTCCGGCACCGGTGAGGACCCGCACGCCGGCGCTGCCGCGCACCGCCGCGCGGACCGCGTCCGCGTCCGCCTCCACGACCAACTGGATGCTCCTGGGCGACAGTCGGGCGGCTCGGGCGTCGGTGTAGAAGACGGCGTGCTCGAAGCCCCGCGAGGCGACGGTGCCCACCACCCGCACGGTCCCGTGGTCGGTGCGCACCCGCTCGCCGGGTCTCGCCCAGTCGCCGCTGACGACGACCTCGCCGGCCGAACGGGGAGCGCGGCCCGCGTCGAGCGTGTAGGGCGCGAAGGCGGCGACGGACCAGGGGTGACCGACCAGGTCGCCCGGCCCGCCCCGGGCCCGGACGGCGAACGACCGGTCCTCGACGACCGTGCCGAGCTTCCTCAGCTCCGTGACGGTCCCGGGCGGCACGGCGCGCGGCTGGGCGAGCTGCTGCACCCGCTCGCCGACCGGGGTGGACACCCGCAGGCTGTCCGCTCCCCTGACCACGACCGGAGCGGCGGCGAACCGCTCCGGCCCGCGGTCGGGCGCGTCCAGCGACGAGGCGAGGGCCAGGCCCATCACGGCGACCAGCGCGACACCGAGCGAGAGGGCGACGAAGCCGCCGGCGAAGGTGGTCCAGCGGGCGCGCAGGGTGCGCAGCGCGACACTCATGACACTCAGCACGACGCGGCCTCCAGCTCGGCCATGTGCGTGGCGATGCCGTCGGCGCCCGCCCCCACCAGCTCGCCGTTGACCCGCCCGTCGACGAGGAGGACGACCCGGTCGGCGTACGACGCGGCCACCGGGTCGTGCGTGACCATGATGACCGTCTGGCCCTCGGAGTCGACCATGTCCCGCAGCAGCCTGAGCACTTCGCGGCTCGTCCGTGAGTCGAGGGCGCCGGTCGGCTCGTCACCGAAGAGCACCTCGGGGCGGGTGATCAGGGCGCGGGCGAGGGCGACCCGCTGCTGCTGGCCGCCGGACAGCTCCGCCGGCCGGTGGCCGGCCCGGTCGGCCAGACCGACCTGTGCGAGCACCTCGCGCAGCCGGGCCCTGGAGGGACGGCGGCCGGCCAGCCGCAGGGGCAGCGCCACGTTCTGCTCGGCGGTCAGCGAGGGCAGCAGGTTGAACGCCTGGAACACGAAGCCGACGCGTTCGCGCCGCAGGAGGGTCAGCCTGGTCTCGCTCAGCTGCGTCAGCTCGGTCCCGCCGACGGTCACCGACCCCGACGTGGGGCGGTCAAGACCGGCGGCGCAGTGCAGCAGGGTCGACTTGCCCGAGCCCGAGGGGCCCATGACGGCGGTGAACGACCCCGCCGGGAAGGCGAGCGAGACCCGGTCGAGCGCGTTCACCACGCCGTCACCGGACCCGTACCGCCTGCTGACCGAGCGCAACTGGATCGCGTCCTGGTTCATATGCCCCTACTCGTTCGGTGTCGGTCGTGTGGCAGACGGCTGTTCCGCACAGCGATCCGTCCGCCCGATGACTCCACGGCTCCATGGCCCGACGGCTCCATGGCTCCATGGCTCGACGGCTCGACGGCTCGACGGCTCCATGGCCCCACGGCTCCAACGGCTCCATGGCCCCACGGCTCCAACGGCTCCAACGGCTCCGTGTCTCCATGGCCCCACGAAACCGTGGCGGGACACCGCGGCGCACTGCGGCAGGAACGACACCGGGGGTAGGGCCAGGCCTACCCCCGGGGGTCCCGCTGAGGCCATGGCACCGGCGGTCCGGGCCTTCTACGGTGGCGCTCATGCACCCTCGCAACGTGTGGCAGGCCATGTCCCGGCCGGGCTTCCTGCTGTCGTCGTGGCCGTGGCGCTCCGCCGGCTACCTGCTCACGGGGGCGCTGGCCGGCGCGGTCGCCCTCGTCGGTCTGCTGGGCGCGGTCGCGGTGAGCGGCGCCCTCGCGATCGTGCTGGTGGGGCTCCCGCTGCTCGTCCTCGTGGCGTTCGCCGGGATCCCGGTGGCCCGGGCGGAACGGCACCGGCTGCGCCTCATCGACCGGGACCCGGCCCCCGACCCGCACCAGCCGCCCGCCGCCGGGGGACCGCGGTCCTGGCTGACCACCCGGCTGCGGGAACGGACCACCTGGCGGGAGCTCGGCCACGCCTTCCTCTTCGCGGTGCTGCTGTGGCCGGTCGACGCCCTCGCGATCACCGTCGGTCTGCTCTGCCCGCTGGCCGTGGTCGCGACCCCGCTGCTGATGGCCACGGTCGGCGGCGGCCGGGAGACCAAGGTCCTCAAGGCATGGACGGTCACCACCTGGCCGGCGGCCTTCGGTGTCGCCGTACTCGGGCTGCTCGCCCTGGCTCTGGGCGGCTACGTCCTGGGGGTCGCGGCCGGCGCCCGGGCCGGACTGACACGTCTGCTCATCGCCCCGCGCGAGAGCGACCTGGGAGCCAGGGTCGTCGAACTGACGCGGTCACGCGTGCGGTTGGTGGACGCCTTCGAGGCGGAGCGGCGGCGCATCGAGCGCGATCTGCACGACGGCGCCCAGCAGCGGCTGGTGGCGCTGACGATGACGCTGGGTCTGGCCAGGCTGGACGCGCCGCCCGGACCGCTCGCCGACCAGCTCGCGAAGGCCCACGAGGAGGCCGGCAAGGCCCTCGCGGAACTGCGCGAACTCATCCGCGGCGTCCACCCGAAGGTGCTCACGGACTACGGCCTCGAAGCGGCGGTCGCCGACGCCGCGGACCGCTGCGCGGTGCCCGTGGACGTCGAACTGGCGCTGCCGGGGCGGCTTCCCGCCGCCGTGGAGTCCGCCGCGTACTTCGTGGTCTGCGAAGCCCTCGCCAACGTCGACAGGCACAGTGGGGCCGGCCGCGCGCGGGTGTCGGGCGACCACCGCGACGGGCGTCTGCGCCTCCTGGTGCGGGACGACGGCCGGGGCGGCGCGGACGCCGGCGCGGGCAGCGGGCTGACCGGTCTCGCCGACCGGGTGTCGGTACTGGATGGCAGACTGTCACTGGCCAGTCCGCCCGGCGGACCGACACTGCTGAGTGTGGAGTTTCCTTGCGAACGCACCGATCGCTCCGGGTAGTTCTGGCCGAGGACAGTGTCCTGCTGCGGGAGGGGCTCATCGGCCTGCTCGACCGCTGCGGTCACGTGGTGGTCGCGGCCGTGGGGGATGCCGAGGCGCTGATCGCCGCGGCCGAGGAGCACGTCCCGGACATCGTGGTGACGGACGTGCGCATGCCGCCGGGCTTCCAGGACGAAGGACTGCACGCGGCGCTGCGGCTGCGCGAGCGGCGGCCCACGCTGCCGGTCCTGGTCCTCAGCCAGTACGTGCAGCGGACGTACGCCGCCGAACTGCTGGACTCCGGCGACGGAACGGGCATCGGCTACCTGCTCAAGGACCGGGTCGGACAGGTCGAGGAGTTCGTCGACGCCCTCCGGAAGGTGGCGGAAGGCGGCACGGTCGTCGACCCCGAGGTCGTACGGCAACTGCTGCGCCGCCGCCGCGATCCGCTGGAGCGGCTGAGCCCGCGCGAGCGTCAGGTCCTGGCGCTGATCGCCGAGGGAAGGTCGAACGGGTCGATCGCCCGCGAACTGGTGGTGTCCGAGGCCGCCGTCGGCAAGCACATCAGCGGCATCCTCACCAAACTGGACCTCCCTCCGACGGACGAGTCCCATCGCAGGGTGCTGGCCGTCCTCGCCTATCTGAGGACATGACAACCCCCAAGGGGGCGAATAGCCTGGTCACAGGGGGCCGGTTCGAGCAGAGGAGCCGCCCATGAACAGGTACGGAAACCGCGTCTGGAGCGCGACGGGAGTCATCACCGCACTCGCCACGGCCGCCGCGATCGGCTTCGCCGTCTCGGCGCAGGCCCAGTCCACCGCCCAACTGAGCGCGTACGTCGGCGACGGCTGGGGCGGCGGGACCGTCACCAGCAGCCCCGCCGGGATCAACTGCCATATCCCGGCGTGGGATCCGTACGGCGGCGACCAGGCGCCCGACCCGACCGGCACCTGCACCACCGGCTTCGTCATCGGGACTACGGTCCACTTCACGGCGACGGCCGACACGGGTTCCTACGTCAACTTCCCGCCCGACCCGAATCCCGTGACCGTACACAGCGGTTACAACTACACGAGTGCCGTGTTCTGCCCGAACGACGGCCTCTGCTCCGCGGGCTAGCCACCGCCCGCGGCACCGCACCTCTCGCACGCGTCGCCCCTCCTGCCTCCCGTGCCCGGGTTGACGCATGCCGATATGGGCATACGATGACGCCATGGCACGAGCAGCGACGACGTCGGACGCGTTCAACGCGATCGCCGAGCCGCAGCGCCGGGACATCCTGGCGCTGCTGCGGGCGGGTGAGCGGCCGGTGACCGACCTGGCCCAGGAGCTGGGGATGAGCCAGCCGCGGGCCTCCAAGCACCTGCGGGTGCTCCGGGAGGTGGGGCTGGTGCGGGTCCGCGAGGCGGGCAAGCAGCGCCTCTACGGCCTGGACGCCCAGGGGCTGCGGCCCGTCCATGAGTGGGTCGGCGGATTCGAGCGGTTCTGGAACGAGAGCTTCGACCGGCTGGACACCTACGTGCAGGACCTCGAGCGGACACGGCAGGAGGACTGACCGATGGCAGGGACCGGGGCAGGGGCAGGGGCAGGGGCAAGGGCCGGGGCAGGGGCGAACGCAGGAGCGGAGGCGGGGGCAGCGGCCGGGGCAGCGGTGGAAGCAGCGGCCGGGGCTGCGGCGGGGGTAGCGGCGGGGGCTGCGGCTGGGGCGGAGCCGGTGACGGCCGGCGACCGGGAGATCGTGATCTCCCGGGTCGTCGACGCCCCGCGGGAGCTGGTGTTCGAGGCGTTCACCGAGGTCCGGCACCTGTCGCGATGGTGGGGGCCGGAGGGGTTCACCACCACCACGCGATCCTTCGAGTTCCGCGAGGGCGGGGATTGGATCTTCGTCCTGCACGGGCCGGACGGTACCGACTACTCCGAGTGGATCCGCTGGCTGCGGATCGTCCCGCCGGAGCGGATCGAGCTGCTGCACGGCGAGACCCGGGACGACCCGGACGCCTTCGAGTCCGTCCTGACCTTCGCCCAGGACGGCGCGGCGACCCGGCTCGTGATGCGGACGGTGTTCCCCACCAGGGAACTGCGCGACGAGGCGGTCGAGAAGTACCACGCGGTCGAGGGCGGCCGGCAGACCCTGGACAACCTGGCCGCCTACGTCACCGCGACCCTCCGCAAGGCGGCGGGGGGCTGACGGCGGGCAAGGTGTTCTTCAGCGTGACGATGTCGCTGGACGGCTTCGTCGCACCCGAGCCCGTGTCCGTCGAGGACGAGCTCCTCGCCCCCGGCGGACCGCACGCCCCGGACGTCGAGTCCACGCCGTCGAACAGGCGGGTGCCGGCGCCGAGGCGTCGGCTGCCGCGGGCACCGGCTGCCGCGGGCACCGGCTACCGCGGAGGCTGAGGGGCTTCCGGTTCGGGGTCCGGGTTCGTCAACGCGTCCAGCTGGGCGGCGAGTTCGGGGTGACCGGGGGCGAGGTGGGGGCGAGTGGCGTTGAGGGGGTGGACGAGGACGGCGGGGTCGTCGTGGGCGAGGGCCGCGTGCAGTCGGCTGAGCGGATCACGGGCGGCGGTGGGCAGGTCGGTGAGGGCGGTGATCTGACCGGCGATGCGGCGCAGATCGGCTGCGTTGCGACGGGCCCGGTCGGCGGTGGTGCGTTCGGCGGCACGCCGTTCGCGGGTGGCCTGGACGCGCTGTTCGCCGGTGGTTCCCGCGGGACCGGGCCGGCCCCGCAGGTAACGGCGTTCGGCGGCCTGGCGGCTGGAGACGCCGAGGGGGTGGGCGAGGTCGGCCCAGCTCGCACCCGCCTCGCGGGCGGTCTCGATCAGGCCGGTCTCCCAGCCCGCGAGTTGCTCGCGCACCTGCCGCAGCAGCAGAAGGGAGGCCAGGGCCTTCTCCGGCGCGACGTGCTCCGGGGCGACATGCCGGGCGTCGGTGGTGTCGCGGTCCTCGTGCCGCACGGTCCGCAGGGCGTCGTCTATGGCCCGCAGGGCTGCCGCCGCGGCGAGGAACGACGCCGGGTTCGGTGCGCCGACGCCGTCCGGCGTCGGCTGGTAGGCCGGGGTCATGGCCACCTCCTCGGCTGGTCATCCATCGGGTGACACTCGTGTTTGTCATCCATTGGATGACATGCTACAACGGTTTCAGTGAGGCGCATTGGCAGCAACTGCCTGATCTCCCTGGAGGTGTTTTCCCATGTTGATGCGCACTGACCCCTTCCGTGAGCTGGACCGGCTGACGCAGCACCTGATGGGCCCGGGCACCTGGTCGCGGCCGTCCCCGATGCCGATGGACGCCTACCGCGAGGGTGACCGGTACGTGGTGGCCTTCGACATCCCCGGCGTCACCGCGGACGCGATCGACATCGACGTCGAACGGAACATGCTGACCGTCAAGGCCGAGCGCAGGCCCGTGGCGAAGGCCGACGACGTGCAGATGGACCTGTCGGAACGGCCGCTCGGCGTCTTCTCCCGCCAGATCGTGCTGGCCGACACGCTGGACACCGAGCACATCGAGGCCGACTACGACGCGGGTGTGCTCACCCTGCGCATCCCGATCGCCGAGCGCGCCAAGCCGCGCAAGATCGCCATCAGCGTCGGATCCGACCGCAAGGAGATCTCCGGCTGAGCCGGACAGCCGCGGGCTGACGACGGCGGAGGACGGACCCCCGTCCTCCGCGTGCCGCTCGCCCAGCTGGGCGCCCACCGGACCGCCAAGGTGCGCGCCCAGCCCGGCGCGCCCGCCCCACGGGCGTTTGCCGAGCGCGTCCGCCCACCCACACACCCACCCACCCACCCACCGGTGACCGCACCCCGGCCGCCACGACCCCGGTGACAGAAAGGCAACCACCGCAGTGATGTCCGACCGCAGCGCACCACTCCAGCAGCCCTACGGACGGGCGTACGAGCAGATGCTGGAAAGGGTCCGTCACGACGGCGCATACCCCACCCGTGAGAAGGCCGAGGAAGCCGTCCGCCTCGCCCTCGCCGGACTGGGACGCCAGTTGACCGGCGACGAACGAGTCGAGCTGGCCGCCCGCCTCCCCTTCGAAGCCGCCCGCATCCTCACCGCCCAGGTCCCCGACCTCGAGCCGCTGACCGGCTGGTCCTTCGTCAAGGACCTCGCCGCCCGCACCGGCGCCTCCCTGGCCACCACCCGCTGGGACACCGGGTCCGTCTTCTGCGCCGTCGCGGCCCACGCGGGCCCCGACCTGGTCACCCGCATCCTGAACCGGCTCCCGTCCGGCTACGCGCTGCTGTTCGGCCGAGCCGAACTCACCCAGGCCGCCTAGCCGAACCGCCCAGCACCCCAGCACCCGGCACGCCGAACCGCCCGGCACCCCAGCACCCGGCACGCCGAACCGCCTGGCACCCCAGCACCCCGGCACGCCGGACCGCCCGGCCCGCCCGGCACCCCGGCACGCCGGACCGCCCGGCCCGCCTGGCTCCCCGCCGCGCCGGTGACCGCGACACGTGAGCGGGCCCCAGCACCGCCCCAGCGCGTGCGGTCACCGGCATCACGCCGACGACGGGACTGCGGGACTGCGGGACTGCGGGATTGCGGGATTGCGGGATTGCGGGGACTGGGCGACCGCGGGACCCGCCGCGTGGCCTGTCACCGGCGCGGCGTTGTCGGGTGCGTCCTCGGGTTCGGGTGCGTGATCGGGTACGTGATCGGGTGCGGGTGCGTGGGGGTTGCTCGCGCAGTTCCCCGCGCTCCTTCCAGGGGCGTCGGTGTGAGCGCCCCTTCAGGGGCGCGGGGAACTGCGCGACCAGCCACGACGGCGCCGCACCCGATCACGCACCCGCACCGGCGCGGCGTTGTCGGGAGCGCCCCACGTACACGCGCTCCACCGCGCGCCGTTGAGAGAATGGGGGCGTTCGGGAACGGCGAGGCGGGAGACGGTATGGCGGGCGACGGTGGTCCGGTGACACTGCGCGGGATCGCGGATCGGCTCGGGCTGCACGTCTCGACGGTCTCCCGGGTCCTCAACGGCCCGTCCGGGGAGCGGGGCCGCGCGGCGTCGGGCGACACCGCCCGGCGGATCCGCGAACTGGCCGACGAACTCGGCTACCGGCCCAACCCGCACGCCACCAGCCTGCGCACCCGGCGCAGCAACCTGGTCGGGGTGCTCTTCCCGCGGCTGTCGGAGATCGTGGTGGCCACCATCTACGAGGGCGTGGAGGAGGAGGCGACCCTGCGGGGTCTGTCCACCTTCGTCACCAACACCCACGACGACCCCGCCACCCAGCGCGAGCGCATCGGCATGGTCCTGGGGCGCCGGGTGGACGGTCTCATCATCGGCGACGCCCACCTGGACGGGGCCGCGCTGGCCGACCCGGCCCTGGACGGTACGCCCTTCGTGCTCGTCAACCGCCGCACCGACACCGGGCATCCGGCGGTCACCTGTGACGACCCGCTGGGCGGCCGGCTCGTGGCCGAGCACTTCCTGGCCCTGGGCCACCGCCGGGTGGCCGTCATCGCAGGCGAACCCTTCGCCAGCACCGGCACCGACCGCACCGCCGGCTTCACCGACCGCTACCGCGAGGCCGGTCTGCCGCTGCCCGCCCACCGGGTGCGGCACTGCCGCTTCGACACCGCCGGCGGGCACGAGGCCGCCGTCGCGCTGCTGAGCGGCCCCGACCGGCCGACGGCCGTCTTCGCCGTCAACGACCTCGCGGCCATCGGCACCATGGGCGCCGCCCGCGACCTGGGCCTGCGGCTGGGCGAGGACCTCGCACTGGCGGGCTTCAACGACACCCCCCTCGCCGCCGAACTGCCCGTCCCGCTCACCAGCGTTCACTCGCCGATGGCCGAGCAGGGCCGGCACGCCGTGCGGCTGCTCCTGCGCCGTATCGCGGGCGAGCCCGTCGCCTCGGAGGCGCTGAGGCCCGAACTCGTGGTGCGGGCCTCCACGGGTGCGCCGGTCGGGCCGGACCTGCGGTGAGCGCGAAGCCGTAAGACCGCCTCACATCACGCCAGTTGAGACTTGCGGAAGCTCGTGGGCAATGTTGCCCAAACGATTGGCGCAAACGTTTGGGTAGAGCATACTGGCCCCTCGGCACACGTCCGGTGACGGCGATGGGGGTGGCTCGATGAGGTGGTTGGGCGGACGGCGCGAGAAGACGCCGGTTCCCCGTGGGTTCGTCGCTGCCCTGCGGGAGGGCGGCAAGGCGGCCGAGCTGACCGGCCGTCAGGGCGGCCCGGAACAGGCCGCCGAGCGGTACGGGGAACTGGTCGCGCATGCGGAACGTGTGCTGGGACCGCACCACACCGACACCTTGGCGCTGCGGCACCAACTTGCCCACTGGACAGGCGAGTCGGGCAGGCCCGAGCTCGCGGTCCAGTTCTTCGTCGGCCTGTTGACCGACCGGGAGCGGATCCAGGGGCCACGGCATCCGGACACCGAACTGGCCCGGCACCAACTCGCCCACTGGCACGGCCGGTCGGGCCGGCCGGAGGAGGCCGTGCGCCGCTACGAGGCCATGCGCCGGTCCGCCGAGCGCGAGAACCGCACGGAGAAGGCGCTCACCCTGCTGTGCGAGGTGGGCTACTGGCAGCAGAAGAGCGGCGACAACGCGGCCGCGCTGCGCGCGTTCTCCCAGATGCTCCAGACCGCACAGCGGGAGCTCGGCCCCCGCCACCAACTGGTCGGCATCGCCCGTCAGCGCTACGCCGAGGTCGCCGGCGTACTGCCGTTCGGCAACGAGGGCGGCCACGACGGGCTGCGCGACCTCCTCGCGACGGCCGCCGCGGTCGAAGCCGCCGGAGATCTCCCGCGCGCCGGCCGGATCTACGGGGAGGCGGCCGCACGGTCCGAGGAGCTGTACGGCGCGGGCAGCCCCCAGGTCCTCTCCGCGCGCGTCGCGCAGGCCGAGGCGGCCGTGCGGGCGGAGGACAGCGCGACGGCCGTCGAGTGCTTCGACAAGGTGCTCGCGTGCATGGAGCTCCAGGGCCGGCTGCCGGGCTCGCCCGCGTACGACACCCTGCGCGCGCAGCGCGACGAACTCGCCCGGATCGCGGGCCGTACGGCGCTGCGCGTCGAGGAACGGACCGCGACCCTGCTGGGGGAGACGGTGCAGGCGGCGCCGGACACGGCGTGCGCGGTGCTCGCGCGGGAGGCCGGCGCGACCGTCGCGACCCGCCTCAGGGTCGTGACCGACGACGCGGACGGCCTGTCGTGGCGGACGTGGACGGCGGAGCGGTGGACGGACGTGCTGCGGGGGCTGACCGGCCGGGGGTACGAGGCGACGGCCCTGTGCTTCGCCCGCGCCGACCGCCGTTGGACTCCCGAAGAGGCGTCGGTGTGCGCGGAGTTGGGGCTGCTGGGCGTCTACGTGTCCCGCCTGGGCGACGAGCACGTACAGGTGGACGCGTACGCCTTCGGGGAGGGCGGACCGGAGAAGGCGCGGTTCGTGGTGGTGCAGGACGCGCGGACCGGGCCGCCCGGTACGAGGACACGGGCGGCGGGTACGGAGACGTCGCCGACGACCTGGTCGGAATCGTCGCCGGGGGCCGCGGATGACGGCAGGACCGCGGTGCACCCCCAGGCGGTGGCCATCGGCAGCTGGCGGGAGATGGAGCGGGCGCGTCCCGCGGCCAGGGCGGCGGCGGGGCCGACCGGGACAGCCGAGACAGCCGGGGCGGGGGGAGCGAAGGGGGTCAAGGGAGCGAAGGGAGCCGAGGGAGCCAAGGGAGCCAAGGGGGCGGAAGGGGCTCTCGGGGCGGACGGGGCTGACGGAGCGGTGGGGGCTGGCGGAGCGGTGGGGGCTGGCGGAGCGGAGGGAGCCGATGGGGCTGCCGGGGCCGGCCGGCCCCCGGCGTTCGGCAGGTACGAAGTGCTGGAGTGCGTCGGCGAGGGCGGCTTCGGCCGGGTCTACCTGTGCCAGGACGCCGACGGGCTGATGGTCGCCGTCAAGACGCTGCACGCGCACCTCGCGGCGGCTCCGCCGATCAAGCGGGGCTTCGCCCACGAGGTGCGGGCGGCCCAGCGGGTCGACGGACGGTTCACCGTGCCGGTGATCGCGGCGGACACCGAGGGCCCCACCCCGTGGATGGCGGTGCCGTACGTGGCCGCCCCCTCGCTCCAGGAACTCGTGGAGCGCTGCGGCAGGCTGGAGACCGGCCTGGTACGCACGCTGGGGGCGGGCATCGCCGTAGCCCTGAGCGCCGTCCACGCCGAGGGCATCGTGCACCTGGACCTCAAACCGGCCAACGTGCTGCTGACCGAGGACGGCCCGCGCGTCATCGACTTCGGCATCGCCCAGATCGAAAGGCTCACCGAGCCACGCCGCGGCTTCGCCGGCACCTACGCGTACGCCTCGCCGGAGCAACTGCGCGAGCAGCCCACCTTCACACCCGCGAGCGACGTCTTCTCCTTGGGCACCGTCCTCGCCCGCCTCGCGCTGGGACGCAGCCCCTGGGGCCGGGACACACCGTCCGTGGTCGCCGGCATCCGGGCCGGCACCCCCGACCTCACCGGGCTGCCCCGGGACCTCGGCAAGGTGGTCCGGTGGTGCCTGCATCCCGATCCGGACCGCCGTCCGACGGCCGGTGAGGTGGCGGAGGCGCTGGTGCCCGGAGCCGGTGAGGGCAGGATCGTCGCGCCGCCACTGTCCGACCGGGCACGGGCGCTCGTCGCCGAGCACGCCACGACGCCCGCCACCCGTCGCGCCGGGACGCTGGCCTACACCCGGGCCCGGGCCCCCGAGGACACCACGTGGGCGGTGCCTGGGACTCCCCACCCGGCCGACGCCGCCGCGAAGGAGCCGCCGCCCTCTTCCGGCGACCCCCCTCCCCCCACGGAGCCACTCGACGAGGCCGCCCGGGAACTGGCGGCCCGGCTCATGCGCTGGGAGCGTGGACAGGAGGGCAGGTCCATGGCGCAGACGCGCCAGGGCTGCGGCTCCTTCCTCGCCGAGGCCCGGACGCGGCTGGGCACGCGCCACCCCCTGACCCTGCGCCTGCGGGTGTCCCACGCCATGCTCGGCTGCGACCGGCCCGGCGGGGTGCCACACGCCGAGCAGGTGGTGAACGACGCCGCCGCGGATCTCGGCGAGATCCACCCCACGGTGCGGGAAGCCCGGGCGGTACTGGCGGTGCTGAGATCGGCGGGCGTGGACTGACCCGCACACACCGAAGCCGGATTCCCCACCGGGGTTCCCCACCAGGACGCGCCGCCACCATCGTGTTCACGGTGTTCACGGTGTTCACGGTGTTCACGGTGTTCACCGTGGCCACGACCGGTCTACTTCGGGCGGACCCCGTTCAGAAGGTTGTTCACGAGGGCGACGACGAAGTCGTCGGTGACAGGTTCGTCGGGGATGAGCAGCCGGTGGTAGACGGCGCCCCAGAGCTGATCGACGAGGACCTGCACGTCGATGCCGGCACGGATCTGGCCGAGTTCCTGAGCCCCGTGGAGGCGCTCCGCGGCCAGCCGGCGCCGGTGCGAGGAGTACAGCTTCCGGTAGGCGGTGGCCAGGTCCTCGTCGGTCTGTGACTCGCCGATCAGCTCGGTCAGTACGCGCCCGCCGGGCGTGTGGGTCATCACGTGGGCGAAGGCGCGAAGTTGGGTGAGCAGGTCGGCGTGGATGTCTCCGGTGTCGGGGAAGGCGAGCGTTTCCTCGACGGCGTGGAAGTAGCCGTCCAGGGCGAGCGCCCCTTTGGACGGCCACCATTTGTAGAGGGTGGTCTTGCTGACGCCCGACGCCCTGGCGATGCGTTCGAAGGTGAGGTCGGCTATGCCCTCGGCGAGCAGCAGGTCGCCGGCGGTGCGCAGGACGTCCGCTCTGACCTCGTCCGCCGGCCTGCGCCCGCGTCCGCGGCCGTTGCCTTCCTTGGCGGCGGGGCCGTTCGCCTTGTTCACCACGTGTGCTCCTGCTCGGTTGCCGGGGGTGATGTCAGTTTCCAGCGGAGCACCGCCCGGAGTCGAGCCGGCGGCCGGCGCCGAGGCCGGCCTCACGGGGTGATCCGCAGGCTCGCGATCAGCCCGTCGCGCAGGCGGAAGATCATGGGGCCGGTCCCGTTGTGGCCGTTTCCGGTCACTGTCAGGGTCGCCACGTAGGTGTCGGGGGCCGAGCCGCGTGTGATCGCGTCCAGCTCGAAGTGTGCCTGGACGCCGATGTTGTCGGTGCGGTCCCAGGCTCGCACGCCGTCGCGGCCGTGATGGACGCGGCCCCAGTCGTCGAGAACGGCGTCATGGGTGAACGCGGCGGCGAATGCCTCGGCGTCGCCACGGTTGGTCGCCTCGATGAACAGCTGGACGGCGGCCGGGGTCTCGATGGTGGTCACGGTGATCGCCTCGGTGGTAGGGGGGCCGGGACGGGCGAGGGCCGAGGCCTTGCTCGCCCGTCCCGGCCCCGGTGTCTCGGGCGGGGGCCGGGGCCGTACTCGCCGTCCCGGCCCCGGGGTCTCAGAGCTGGACGGTGAGCAGGTCGGCGAGGTCGATGCGGGTGAGGAACTCACGGCGGATACGGTCGGCGACCTCGGAGACCTCCTGGGATCCGTCGTCGGCGGGGTCGATGTGGACCCGGTAGGGGCGCTCTCCGGCGGGCAGGGCGATGATGCGGGCGATCTCGTCGGAGACCAGCGACGCGGACGCCTCCTCGGGGGCGAGAGCGGCGAGCTTGGCCGCCACCTGGTCCATCAGGCCGGCGTACCTGGTCTCGTACTCGGCCTCGACGGTGGTGTCGTCGGGGCGGCCGGAGTGGGCGAAGTGGTTGGTGCCGCTGGTGAACGAGCCGGGAACGACGATCGAGGTCTCCACGCCCCAGCGCGCGAGCTCGCCGGCGTAGGACACCGCGAGGGAGTCCATGCCGGCCTTGGCGGCGAAGTAGGGGGCGAGGTACGGCGGGGTACCGCCCTTGACACTGGTGCTGGAGACCCAGAGCACCAGTCCCTGCCCCCGCCTGCGCATGCCCGGCAGCGCGGCGCGGTTGACGCGCTGGGTGGACAGCACGTTCACGTTGTAGAGCTCGGCGAGCTGGTCGGGGGTGAACGCCTCGGCCGGCCCGGTCACCATGTGCCCGGCGTTGTGGATCAGCACGTCGATGTGGCCGTGCTCTGCCTCGATCCGCGCGATGGCGGTGTCGACCGAGCCCTGGGAGTTCACGTCGAGCTCGATGGAGCGCAGGTCGACGTCGTGCTCGTGGGCGTAGTCGGCGGCGGCCCGGACCTGGGGCGCGTTGCGGCCGGTGGTCTGGCGCATGCCGGCGTAGACGGTGTGGCCGGCGTCGGCCAGCGCGCGGGCGGTCAGGGCTCCGAAACCGCTGGAGGCGCCGGTGATGACGACGATGGTGCCGGTGGTGGACATGGACGTGGTTCCTCTCGGCAAGGTCGAACGGGTCGGACGGGTCGGACGGGTCGAACGGGTCAGACGGGTCAGACGTGTCAGCAAGGCCGGACGGCGTGGGGGCGTGAGGGTGTGGGGGGCATGGGGGCGGCGCGGGAGCCAGGAGGTCAGGCGAGACCGCCGTTGGCGTAGAGGATCTGTCCGTTGACCCAGCGCGCGGGACCGGCGAGGAACGAGACGACCTCGGCGATGTCCTCGGGCCGGCCCAGCCGCTCCAGCGGGGTCGCCTTGGCGAAGTTCGCGACGGCGGCCTCGTCCTTGCCGTCCAGGAACAGCGGTGTGGCGGTGGGGCCGGGGGCGACGGCGTTGACGGTGATGTCCCGGCCGCGCAGCTCCCGGGCCAGGATGAGGGTCAGGCCCTCGACCGCTGCCTTGCTGGCGACGTAGGCGCCGTAGGCGGGCAGCTGCGTACGGACCACCGAGGTGGAGAAGTTGACGATCGCGCCGCCCGCTCGGAGCCTCCGCGCCGCCTGCTGGGAGACGACGAAGGTGCCGCGGATGTTCGTGCGGTGCATCCGGTCCAGGTCGTCGAGGTCGAACGTCGCGATCGGGCCCAGGACCATGATGCCGGCGGTGTTCACGACCACGTCGACGCCGCCGAAGGCCGCCTCGACCGCGTCGAACGCCGCGCTCATCGCGTTCTCGTCGGCGACGTCGCCCCCCACCGCCAAGGCCCTGCCGCCGGCCGCGGTGATCGCGGACACGGTCTCCTCGGCCCTGGCCTTGTTGCCGGCGTACTGCACGGCGACCGCGAGACCGTCCTGGGCGAGCCGCTCGGCCACGGCACGGCCGATGCCGCCGGAGCCGCCGGTGACCAGGGCGACACGGTTGGTGGGTGCACTCATGGTGTTCTCCTTCCAGGGAACTGTAAATGAACGACGCGTACATATAAGCACGTAATGAACGCGCCGTCCATATAGCCGCCCATGACTTCCCCACCCGCCCGAGGACGCCCCGCTCACCGCGGCCGGGACGGCGTCCCCGCCCACCCCGCGTTGCTCAACCCGCTGACACGCACCCTGCTCGCCGTCGCGACGCTCGGCGACCTGCCCCCACGGCCGCGACCCCACGGCGAGCTTGATCTACCGCCGCAACTGGATCTGCACAGTGAACGCGCAACTACGGCACAGGAAGGTTCGGTTGATGAGGAGTTGTCCGGGTCGGAGCAGACGTGACGGCAGCCGCCGGTCGCGATGTGCGGCTCTATATGTAGAGAGGCCGCCCCCAATTCGTGTGCATCCGCGCACGGATGAGTGGGCGATCCTTTCAACTGCCCTGCTGGGAGCAAGGACCCACTGGATGCCGGGCATGCTCCATGATTTGATCCTTCGCGCCGCAGGGATCGCGCCAAGGCCCCGGAGAGGGACGGCGCGGGCCGCGGTCGCGGCCGCCCATCTGTCCCCAGTCCGGCCGCTCCCCCTTGTGGAACATCCATACGAAGGGCAGTTTCGACATGAACTCCGCTCCCCAGGTTCAGACCCTCGAAATCTCCGACGCCGAGCTCGACACCGTCTCCGGTGGCCTGAGCCCGCAGGTCGGTATCACCGCCGGCCCCACGGCGATCAGCAGCTCGAACCTCGTGTCCCAGATCGGCGCGGTCAAGGACGAGGTCCTGGACACCGTCGGCCAGTACCACCAGGTGGGACTGACCGTCTCCTTCTGATCACCCGATCGCGGGACTCCCTGGTCGGCGGACCGCCGACCACAGCGACAAGCCCTCTACCGGGTCCCCTCTGGTAGAGGGCTTGATCGTCACCGGGCTCCGCCTGGTTCGCCGCCGACCCCTCTTGAGCGGCCTCGGGCGCCCCGGCCATCGCCCCCCGGCCCCAATCACGGCTCACGAACAGACGGATGATTCCCGCACTCTCCGGCGGGAAGGGCGGGGCGAGAGGCTCCCGCCCAGAAGACGCGGCATCCGCGTGACCCGCGTGCGACCCGCCCCCGAACACGACGCAGGGCCGGCCGGCTCAGCAGGAACCCCCCCCTGAACCGGCCCCTTCTCACTGTGCCCCCGGCAGGATTCGAACCTGCGACACCCGCTTCAGGAGTGGGATCGAATCCCGGCCGGGTGGTGCTCGGCACTGCCGCGTGGCACTGTTTCGCCTGATCAGCGCCACGCGGCTTCGTCCCTGATCCAGCTCGTGACACTTGGTGCCGGGCGGTCCGCTCACGCGTCGCTCATGCGTCGGGGTGCCTCTCGCCTACGGCGGAGCGGGTACTGGCGCGCACGGTCCCAGCAAGATCTACAAGGAGCTGGCTAGCCGCGCTGACGCAGCTGTCGGACTACGAGAGCAGGGCCCCCGAGGCCGGGGTGCCGTCGAGGACCTTGAGACATCCGACGCGTACCGCGACAAGGGCAGAGAACAGCACCATCACCAGGAGCCAGGGAATCCAGGCACGGTCCTTCAGATGCCGTGGGAACACGACGGGAACAGCTGGCCGCTCCCGTACCCGGTCGACGGGGCTGCCCATCAGATCGGTCACGATCCGCCGGTTCTCGGGGTGGGGTTCATCGACAGCTCCGGTCGGGATGCGGTACGACGACCAGACGCCGAGATGGTGCCTCACTGCATCGGCTGGGGACCTCCCGGCTTCTTCACCCTTCCGGGCACGGTCCCCGTAGGTGGTGCCGACGGGCTCTCCTGCGACGAGCCGCCCGGACGGCACCGGCCGTCGGTCCGGCCAGTCCATGATTTCCGACCGTCGAAAGTAGTCCTGCCCGTTGGAGCGCCACGGCGAAGGGAAGTCGGTCTCCTGTCTTTCCCAGGCCGTCACGGTCGGTCGGCCTACGCCTGCGAGCGTGGCGATCTGTGCTCGTCCGAGCATCGATTCGTCACCGGCCGGCGGATACGACATGAGCGCGGCCCCCTTCAACTGCGCCATGAGCAAGGGCTGATGAAGACCGACCGTAGAAGCGGACGACTCTGCTGAACAACTGCGCACCCGAAGTGCGCAGTCCCGCTGGGGGTGTTTGACCTAAGAGCGTTCGTGGGCGTCGGCCCCTGCGGTAGCGGTCTTGTTGCCGTCCCAGCGGATTTGATCCCCGCATACCTCTGAACGGGGTGTTGTGATGGGGCTTTCGTCACCTGAACCGCCTGAACCGCCTGAACGAATGCGGTCACCGCGTCGTCCGACGAGTGCCCGGGTTGTTCGGGGAGTTGGCGAGTGCTCGGGGTGAGGCGCGGGCGGCTTCTCGTCAGACCTTCTCGACTCGCACGGAGTGTCCCGCGAGGAGTTGGTTCATGTCGTCGGTGTCGGAGGTGAAGACGGTTGCCTGGGCTCCTTGCGCGGCTTCCCGTCCGGCCACAGCTGCCAGGACGGCGTCGATGGCGTACTTGTGCCCATGCAGGCCGGCCGCCTTCAGCATGTCGCGCGCCATGGCGATCACCTGGTCGTCCGTGTGCGCGATGCGGATCCGGGACAGTGTCCAGTTCCACAGTGCCTGCCTCGACGTTTCACGAGGGTCGCAGGCCTCCAAGGTCGTGAGCGCCGAGGTGACGATCGGGATGTCGAGCCGTGGAGCCGTCTTGATCAGCGCAGCCATCTCCCGATCGCCCTGAACCGCCTTGGACAGAGCCTCGGAGTCGAACACGAAGACGCGCTGCCGCGGCCGGTGTAGCTTCGCTCGGGTGGTGCGGCTCACGCGTCCTCGTCCGAATGTGATCGCTGTTCGTCATGCCAGCCGTCGATGGCGGCGATGCGATCCAGCGCTGCTTGCTGCTCGTCGTCTGTTACGGCGCCGTGCTCTTCTTCGAGGCGTTCGGCCAACTCGCGCAGTCGGTCCATGGCGTCCTGATGAGCGGCGGCGGCCGCGATGTAGCCGGACACGCCGCGCGCGTCGACGCGTTCCCTGATCGATTCCACCAGCTCTTCCGGCACGGTGATGGTGATCTTCCGGGTTGCCATACTTCAAGTATGCCACGCGGGGTGTGGTGTGCCCCGCTCTTCTCGAAGAGGTTGCCGCGGGGGTGCAGGAGGGTGGGAGATAGTCGTCCGATGCTGATCCGGTGGGTGATATCCGGGAGATCAGCTTCCCATCCGCTCACGCAAACGGCCCCGGACGAGGAGCCCGAGGCCGAGTAGAACCCCTCCCCGGGGAAGAAATCCCAGGTCAGAGCGGTAACGCGCAGTGCCCCCGGCAGGATTCGAACCTGCGACACCCGCTTTAGGAGAGCGGTGCTCTATCCCCTGAGCTACGAAGGCGGGGTGGATCGTGGCCCGTGGGCCGTAGGCGTCAGCGTACCGGATATGGCTGGTGGGGTGTGGAGGTGTCAGGACAGTGGGATGTGGGTGAAGCGGGCGGCCGTGTGCAGGTCGGTCTGAATGTCGGCCGCCGTGGCGTGCAGGGCGGGGAGGAAGTCCGTGACGCAGTCCTCCAGGGTGCGGCGGGCCGCGTGGGTGGCCACGTTCAGCGCCGCGACCGGGCGGCCCGTCCGGTCGCGTACCGGTACCGCGATCGACCGCAGACCCGACTCCAGTTCCTCGTCCGCCAGGGCGTACCCGGGAGGGTCGTCCGGGGTGAGGAGGGCTCGGCCCAGGGCGGTGTGGGCTGCCGGGAGGCGGGTGCCGACGGTGATGTCCACGGTCAGGACCCGGCTCGTGGCCGCCACCGCCACGTACTGGATCTCCTCCGGAGCGGTGCCCGGCACCGGGACTGCCAGTGCCGTCGGTTCGTGGAGGCGGTCCGCCAGGGCGCGCAGGTGGGGGGCGGCCAGGCGGGAGAGGGTGGTGCGGGACAGCGGGGGGTAGCCCAGGGACAGCACCCGGGGGGTGAGGGCGAACGTGCGGTCCCGTGCCGTCACCAGGCCCAGGTGTTCGTAGGTGATCAGGGCCCGGCGGGCCGTCGCCCGGGCCAGGCCCGTCGCCTTCGCCACGTCGGTCAGGGTCAGGGCCGGGCGGCCCTCGCCGAAGGCGGTCAGCACCGTCAGGCCCCGGGCCAGGGACTCCACGAAGTCACGCCCCAGTTCGTGCTTCGACGCCGTCGTCCAGCCGGCCAGGCCCGACGGGGGCGGGCCCGGCTCCGGGGGGTGGGCCTCGCGCAGTTCCCGTTCCATCGCCGTCACCGCCGTGCGGAGGCGGGGGAGGAGGGTGTCGCGCAGGTCCGCGGCCGTGTGGCGGCTGGTGTGGCTCACCACGCTCGCCACGCACGCCGGGCGGCCGGTGGCGGGGTCCCGGACCGGCACCGACACCGCCACCAGGCCCGGTTCGATCAGCTGGTCGTCCAGGGCCCAGCCGTCCTCGCGGGCCCGGTCCGCCCGTGCCGCGAAGTCGTCCGTACCGCCCGGCCCCCTCGGCGGTACGGCCGGGAAGCCCGCGTCCGTGGGGTCCGCGGTGCGGCGGGTGCGCCAGGCCCGCCACTCGGCGTCCATCCAATGGGCCGCGAACAGCGGGCCGGGCGCGGTGCGTTCGGCCGGCAGCAGGTCGCCGATGCGGAAGCTGACGGACATCGCCCGACGGCGGGTCGCCTGGTGGATGAAACGGATGCCGTCCCCGTCGGCGACCGCCAGGGACACGGACTCGTCCAGTTCGTCGGCGAGCGCGTCGGCGTGCGCGTCGAGCAGCGTGGGGAGGCGGAGGGCGGCCAGGTAGGCGTTGCCCAGTTCCATCACGCGCGGGGTGAGCACCGCGTCCCGGCCGTCCAGACGGACGTGTCCCATGCGGGCCAGGGTCGCCGTGATCCGGTCGACCGTGGAACGGGCCAGGCCGGTACGCCGTTCCAGCGCGCTCGCGCTCAGCGTCCCGCCCGCCCAGGTCAGCGCCTCCAGCACCGCCACGCCCCGGATCAACGGTGCGACCGCCTCGGCCGGCGGCTCGACCGACGCTCCGGGCCGTGGTCCGGCCGGCGG
>NZ_LBMU02000121.1 GCF_001005085.2 Streptomyces humi | reverse complement strand
CGAAGAGCATGATCTGCGGGTCCTTCAGGTGTTCGGACCGTTTGCTCGTGGCGCGTGGCAGGACCACCTGGGCGGAGACGATCTCGTCGTCGAGGAGCCAGCGCAGCACGTCGATCTCGTGGACCGCCGTGTCCAGCGCGGCCATCGCGGAGGTGTAGCTCTCCGGCACGGTGGGGTTGCGGTGGGCGCAGTGCACGATCAGCGGTTCGCCGATCGTTCCCGACTTGATGATCTGTTTCATCTGGCGGTAGCCGGTGTCGTAGCGGCGCATGAAGCCGACCTGGACCAGGCGGCGGCCGTGTGCCTGCTCGGCCTCGACGATCTTGAGGCAGTCCTCGGCGGTGGTGGCGAGGGGCTTCTCGCAGAAGACCGGTTTCCCGGCGGCGATCGCGTTCAGCACGTGTTCGGCGTGGGTGGGGCCCCAGGAGGTGACGAGGACGGCGTCCACGTCGTCCGCGGTGACCACGGCCGCGCCGTCGGCCAGCACCCGGGCACCGGGCGCGTCGGCCGCTGCCTCCCCGGCGCGGACGGGGTCGATGTCGGTGACCGCGGTGACCCTGGCTCCGGTCACGGTCTCGGTGAGGCGCCGGATGTGCTCCTTGCCGATCCAGCCGGCGCCGATCACTCCTACACGAACGGTCATGGTCATTCCTTAAGGGGGGTCAGGAGAAGCGGGCCCGGAGTTCGGCTTCGAGGGTTTCGAGGGTGCGGCCCTTGGTCTCGGGGACGTAGAGCTTCACGAAGGTGAGCGAGAAGATCCCCGCCACGACGAACAGGAAGAAGGTGTTGGAGATCCCGATCGCGGACACCAGCGACGGGAAGACCAGGCCGATCACGAAGTTGGTCAGCCACAGCACGACGGCCGCCACACCCATCCCGAAGCCGCGCATCCGCATCGGGAAGATCTCGGAGAGCATCAGCCAGGTCACCGGGGAGATGGCGCCCTGCTGGAAGGCGAGGAAGGTGACCGTCATGGCGAGCACGGCATAGGCCCGGCCGTCCCCGGTGGGCAGTACCAGCGAGAACACACCGATGAACAGCAGCGCCAGCGTGGTGCCGATCTGGCCGGTCATCAGCATCGGCCGGCGGTCGACCCGGCCGAGCAGCCAGATGCCGACGAAGGTGGCGAGCACGGAGATCACGCCGTTGGCGATGTTGGCGGTCAGCGCGGTGTCCGAGGCGAAACCGGCGTCCGAGAGGATCTGGGTGCCGTAGTACATGATCGTGTTCACGCCGGTGATCTGCTGCACGATCGCGATGCCGAAGCCCACGAACATCAGCTTGCGCAGCCACGGCGTGGCCCTCATGTCCTGCCAGCCGCCGAGCTTCTCCTGCTCCTCCTTCACGGCGAGCGCGGAGACCTCGGCCAGTTCGGCCTCGGCGCGCTGCTGGGAGCGGACCTGCCTCAGGACCTCCAGGGCCTCGTTGAAGCGGGTCCGGGAGGCCAGCCAGCGCGGGCTCTCCGGCATGACCAGCATGCCGAACCACAGCACCACGGCCGGGACGGTGGCGATCACCAGCATCCAGCGCCAGATGCCACCGGACTCGCTGCCCACGTTCGCGATGACCGCGTTCGAGGTGAAGGCCAGCAGCTGGCCGCTGACGATCATCAGCTCGTTGCGGGTGACCAGCGCGCCGCGCCGCTCGGCGGGGGAGATCTCCGCGAGGTAGACCGGCACGGTCACCGACGCGCCACCGACCGCGAGGCCCAGCACGAAGCGGGCCACGATCATGACCGCGGTGGTGGGGGCGAGGGTGGCGCCGAGGGCGCCGACGAAGAACAGCACCGCGAGGGTGAGGATCGTACGGCGGCGGCCCCGCGCGTCCGAAAGCCGGCCGCCGGCCACCGCGCCGAGCGCGGCACCCAGCAGCAGCGAGCTGGTGACCATGCCCTCGGTGACCGAGTTCAGCCCGAGGTCCTTGCTCATGTACGGCAGCGCGCCGTTGATGACACCGGTGTCGTAGCCGAAGAGCAGTCCGCCGAAGGTGGCGATGATCGTGATGAGCCGCAGCCGCCGGGAGACCGCCGGGGAGGGCTGGTCGGTCACGGGGGCGGTGGCCTGGATCGCGTCGTCCCTGACGTTCATGTGGCCGCCTCCTACCGGTTCGGGTTCGGGCGACGGGTACCCGACAGGCCGTGGCCGCTCAGGTACTCGCGCGTGCTGGTGGCGATGGGCAGCGGCACCTCGGGGGCGCACGGGTACAGGTCCTGCTCGACGATCACGAACAGCTCGGCGTCGAGCTTCGCCAGCTCGGCCACCACGTCGGCCGGGTTCGGCACGCCGGCGGGCGGCGAGACGCACACGCCCCGCTTGACGGCCTCGCCGAAGCCCAGGTCCTCGGCGGCCACCTGGGCCAGGATCTCGGGGTCCATCTGCTTGATGTGGACGTAGCCGACGCGCTCGCCGAAGCGGCGGATCAGGTCGACGTTGTCACCACCGCCGTAGGCGACGTGCCCGGTGTCCAGACACAGGTTGGTGTAGCGGCCGTCGGACTCGTTGAGCAGCCGCTCGATCTCCGGCTGGGTCTGGATGTGGCTGTCGGCGTGCGGGTGGACGACGAGGCGCACGTCGTACTCGTCGAGGAGCAGCTTGCCCAGCCGGTCGGCGGCCTTGCCGAAGCCCGCCCACTGCTCGGCGGTCAGCTCGGGCGACTCGGTGAACGCGCCGGTCTTCTCGTCCCGGTACATGGGCGGGATGAGGACCAGGTGGTGGGCGCCCGCGGCCTGGGTCAGGCCGGCGACCTGGCGGACGTGGGCGAGCATCTCGTCCCAGGCCTCGGGCCGGTGCAGCGCGCCGAACGCGGTGCCGCCGGAGACCTGGAGGCCACGGGCGTCGAGCTCCGCCTTCAGCCGTCGCGGGTCGGTGGGGAGGTAGCCGTACGGCCCGAGTTCGAACCACTCGTAGCCGGCCTGCTTCAGCTCGTCGAGGAAGCGGGTGTACGGAACCTGGTGCTCGTCCTCCGGGAACCAGATGCCCCAGGAGTCGGGGGCGGAGCCGAGGCAGAGGTTGCCGACTGTGGTGCGGAGGGGGGCTGGCGCCGTTGCCATGGCGTGTCCTTCGGGGGAGGGGACGGGGGTCCGGAGACAGGTCGGCCGGGGGGTGTGGAGCAGCCCGTTGGAACGGGCCTCTGGCGCGCTCTACTAGCGCGCTCTAGTGCGAGTACGATGGCCCCTGTCCAAATGTCATGTCAATACCTTGTTGCCGGGGGATTTCCCGGAGCCGTCGGGAGCAGGCCCTAGGGTGGGCTCTGTCGAAGGGTGGGTGCACAGGTGGATGCAGCGGGCAGGCAGCGGCCGACGATGGCCGACGTCGCCGAAAGGGCCGGTGTCTCCCGGGCGTTGGTGTCGATCGTGTTCCGCAACCAGCCCGGCGCGAGCCAGGAGACGCGCGAGCGGGTGCTGCGGGTCGCCGACGAGATCGGCTACCGCCCCGACAGCGCGGCCCGCCTGCTGGCCCGGGGCCGCAGTCGCACCCTCGGTGTCATGTTCACCGTCCACCAGACCTTCCACACCGACCTCATCGAGGGCATCTACCCCGAGGCCGAGCGGCTCGGCTACGACGTGCTGCTCTCCGCGGCCGCCCAGGGTCGCAGCGAGGAGAAGGCGGTCGAGGCGCTGCTCGGGCATCGCTGCGAGGCGCTGATACTGCTCGGCCCGGACGCGGAGCCCGCCTACCTGGACGGTCTCGGCCAGCGTGCCGTGACGGTGTCGGTCAGCCGGCGGGTGCCACGGGCCCGGGTGGACTTCGTGCACAGCGCGGAGAGCAAGGGCGTCCGGCAGGCCATGGACTACCTGGTCGAGCTCGGCCACCGCCGGATCCTGCACATCGACGGCGGCGACGGCCCCGGCTCGGCCGAGCGGCGCCGGTCCTACCGGGCCGCGATGCGCCGGCGCGGCCTCGACGGGGAGATCCGGGTGATACCCGGCGCGCACACCGAACAGTCCGGCATCGAGACCGGCCGGCTGCTGCTCGCGGAACGCGAGCGGGGCCTGCCGCTGCCGACGGCGGTACTGGCGGGCAACGACCGCTGCGCGATGGGCGTGATGATGGCCATGACGCGCGGCGGGATCGAGGTTCCGCGGGACGTCTCCGTGGTCGGCTTCGACGACAGCCACCTCTCCCACCTCATGCCGGTCGGCCTCACCACGGTGCGTCAGGACGCCGGGCTGATGGCCGAGTACGCGGTGCGGTTCGCGGTGGAGCGGCTGGAGAATCCCGAACTGGCGCCGCGTGAGGCGGTGCTGGACCCGAAACTGGTCGTGCGGGGCACGACGGGGCCGCCCCCCGAGGGAGACGGCCCGAGTGCCTGACGGGTACTGACGCGTCGTCAGCGGGTGCCGTTGTCGGCGAACTTGGCGATGGTGTCGGCGTTCTCCTTGGTGACGAAGGCCGGGCCGGTCAGGACCGGGGCGGTGCCGCCGCCGCTGTAGTTGCCGTTGTTCTTGTAGAGCCACAGCGAGTCGACGGCGAGGTAGCCCTGGAGATAGGGCTGCTGGTCGACGGCGAACTCGACCGACCCGCTCTGGATCGCCGAGACCAGGTCCTTGTTGAGGTCGAAGGTGGCGACCTCGGCCTTGCTGCCGGCGTCCTTCACGGACTGGACGGCGGTCAGGGCGATCGGGGCGCCGAGGGTGACGACCTGGTCGATCGAGGAGTCCTGCTGGAGCTTGGCGGTGATGGTGGACTTGACCGAGGGCATGTCGGTGCCGTTGACGTAGATCTTGTCGGTCTTGCCCTTGAAACCCTTGGTCAGGCCCGCGCAGCGGGCTTCGAGGGCGACCTGGCCCTGGGCCTGCACGACACACAGGGCGTGCTTGGCGCCGAGCTGGTTGAGGCGTTCACCGAAGGCCTCGCCGGCGATGTTCTCGTCCTGGCCGAAGTACTCCAGCATGCCGAGCTTCTTCCAGGCGTCCAGGCCGGAGTTGAAGCCGACCACCGGTATGCCGGCGGTCTTCGCCTTGGCCACGACGGCCTTCAGGGCGTCGGGCGTGGCGGCGGTCAGGGCGATGCCGTCGACCTTCTGGTCGATCGCGTTCTGCACCAGGTTGGCCTGGTTGGCGGCGCTCGGGTCGGCCGAGTAGACCAGCTTGATGTTGTCCTTGGCGGCGGCCGCGGCGGCGCCCTTGCGGATCAGGTCCCAGAAGGTGTCGCCGGGCTGGGCGTGGGTGATCATGGCCACCGTCATGCGGGGCGTGGACGCCTTGCCCGCGGCCGCGGCCGCGCCGCTGTCCTCGGACTTCTTGCCGCCGGAGCTGCTGGAGCAGCCCGTGGCGAGCAGGGCGCCCGCCAGGACGGTGGCGGCCATGGCTGCGGCTCGGTGGTTTCTGTGCATGTCCCTGGCACCTCGCTGTGCGGTATGGATCGGCTCTGGGGAGCGGAACGAGCGGTGATAACGGGGGAGGGCCGCCGGCGGTGGGGGCTGTGGGGCACCGGTGGCCGACCGGGTGCCTCGCACGGGCGGGGATGGAGCTCCGTACCGCCGGCCAGGGGTGCGGCCGACGGCTCCTGAGGGGGCTAGAGCGCTTTATTAGCGCGCTCTAGTGACACGTACTATGGGGTCGCTCCCAGGGGATGTCAATCACTTTGTCATGACGTTCCAACAAAGAGACCGAGGCGTGCGCGAGCGGGCCGGGAGGCGGAGTGCCGGCCGGCCGCTCACCGCGTACTGCACACCGTCTTCGGCGCTGTTCTGCCGTCGTCGTCCTGCGCGGACTGGGCGTCCTGCACCCGCTGCACGTCCTGGAGGAGACGCGGGACGCCGGGGTTCTGGCCGGCGGCGATCCTGGCGATGGTTTGCAGGACGGCCTCGTAGAAGGCGTCCCGTACGGCGGGTGCCATGACGTCCGAGGCGTCCAGGCAGCGCGGGCCCGTCCGGAGCCGTTCGGAGATCTCGCGGTCGATCGCGCTGCGCTGCGATGTCACCTGGCGGTTCGCCGAGAAGACGCCGAGGCGGGCCCACTTCTGCTGGCCCTCCTTCGAGGCCAGCTTCCGAATCAGTTCCCTGGCCGGGGAGCGGCTGCTGAACAGCGCGGCGAAGTCGCCGGTGACCTCGTGGGCCAGGACCGGGCCGCCGCCGGGCAGCAGCGGAGCGGAGTCCAGCAGGCCCGCGTGGAGCGCGTCCGACTGGTAGAAGGAGCGGGCGAAGGACCCCTGGTGCTCCAGGCCGCACCTGCCCCAGGCGTCGAACAGCAGCCCGTGGCTCTTCGGGGAGCCGCGGTGGTCGGTGAGCAGGGCGTGCCTGGCCGCGGTCCGGTCCTGCCCGAGCAGCCCGGCCCACGCCTCCCAGGCGGAGCGCACCGGAGCGCTCCGCCACCACTGCGCCTTGCCCGTGCCCAGCGCCCACTTCTCGTACAGGGCCGGGCCCGCGTGTTGCAGCACGAGGTCCTCGATCCAGTCGGTGCCGGGCCAGCCGGAGGCGCCGTCGTCTCCCATGCCGATGCACCAACTCCGCAGCCGCGCGGGCGAGTCGGGGGGCTTCTCGCCCTGCCGGTACCAGACGATGCTCTTCAGGTCCGCCTTGACCGGCACCCAGTACACCGACGAGGAGTCCGTACCGGTCGCGTTCCACGGCGCGCCGTACTGCGCCGGGTCGTAGAGGCGGTTCAGCGGCTTGAGACGGCCCTGGTCGGCATACTCGGCGAGCTGGCCGATGCCCGGCATGATCACGATGTCCGGCGGCTCTCCTGACTGGACCTCGGAGAGCAGCACATCGCGCTGGGCCGCGGTGCCCTGGTACTGGAAGGGGATGCCGAAGCCCCGCAGCACCTCCTCGAACTGGTCCGCCTGGTCGCCGGTCCAGGTGCCGAGGATGGTCACCGGCTGCCCGTCGTCGTGCCGGGCCCAGGCCACCACCATGCCGCCGGCCGCGATCAGCGCCATGACCACCAGCACGACCAGTACCTTGAACCGCCGGGTCACCGCCGCCTCCAGTAGTCGCTGTCGAGCCGGAGACCGAGCCCCAGCGTGGGCAGTACGACGACCAGCAGGCCGCCGACGACCGTGGCCAGGTACACCCGGTCGGTCCAGGCGTCGTCGTCCAGTCGCTGCCGGACCTCCTCCGACGTCCTGGTGACGCTCTGCTGCGCCTCGACCAGCCCCGCGCCGGTCTGCCGGGACAGGCCGGTGATCTGCTGGAGGTCCCTGAGCGCCCCGTCGAGCCGGCCCTCGGTGGCGGACGTCGTCAGCACCGGGAACACCGCGAGCAGCACGGTGAGGACGAGGGCCGCGAGCAGGTACGGGTTCCAGTCGCGGCCGCAGCGGTCGCGCAGCACGAACAGCGCCGAGAGCAGGGTCAGCGCCAGTGCGGCCAGGGCGAGTTCGGCGAGCCACCAACCGGCCTGCTGCCACCGCCCCATGGCGGCCGTGACCCTGGCGTGCCGCAGCTGGGTCCGCTGTAGTTCGTTCAGGCGGGGAGCGAGCCCCACCGTGTCCCGGGTGAGCAGCGAGTGCGCCTCGTCCAGCTTCTGCTCCCGCATCAGGGGCTGGTCGCGGTACTGGGACGTACCGAGGTTGAGCGAGGTGCTGTACGTGTTCAGCAGACCCATGACCGTGCCCAGGTCCTGGTCGGTGCGGTCCGCGATCCGGGACAGGCCCTGGTCGGCGGCGGAGAGCTGGGACCGGTAGGTCTCGCCCGAGCCCGCCACGTCGACCAGGTGCATCCGCACCAGGGCCCGGGCCTCCTGGTCGGCGCGGACCGCGGCCAGCCGGGTGCCGGCGAGCCCCTGCACGGCCGGCGCCTCACGGGTCGCGAGGGCGGTGGCGCCGCGCTGGGTCTGCCGGTAGGAGAAGAACAGCGCGGTCGAGGCGACGGCCGCGCACAGGAACAGCACCAGCAGGTGCGTCTCCAGCAGCCGGCGGGTGCGCCAGGGGGCCAGCCGCCGGCGCCAGAGGACGGCGGGGGAGTACCGCCGTGAGGAGGCGACGCGTACGGTCGTCACAGCAGCTCCTTCCCGCAGGTGATGCAGTAACGGGCCTCGCTCCCGGCCCGGGTGTCGCAGTTGCCGCAGCGCGGGCCGGGCCGGACACCGGCGCCGTCCGGCGGGGGCGCGCCGGGACCAGACCCGGCGCGCAGGATCATCGAGCCGAGCGTGCCGGCGTCGACCGCGCGCAGCCGGATCCGTCCCTCGGCCGCGTCCTCGATGTCGGCGACCGTGGCGATCTCGTCCAGCACCCACCCGGTGCCGAACCGGGCCGCCAGCCGGGCCGCCTGCCCCAGGCAGGTCTCGGCGGTGTCCCGGCGCTGCTCCCGCAGCGCGGCCAGCCCCTCGCGCAGCGCACCCCGCATCCGGCCGGTGGCGTTGAGGCTGAGCACGCTGTCCGCGCCGGCCGCGAGCGGCGGCGCGGACCGGTCGGCGAGGTGCCAGCGGGCGACGACGGGCTCGTGCACGTCCCCGACGGACACCATGGCGAACTGCAATTCGGTCTCCAGCGGGTCGTTGTCGGCGTCGGCGACCAGGGTCAGCAGGTAGTCGCGGCTGCCCTGCTCCCACTGGTAGGTCGGGAAGCTCCAGCGGTCCGGCCGGCCCGGCTCCGGCAGGCCGCCCAGGCGGTGCGGCCGCGGTGCCTTCTCGCTGAGCGACACCTGGCGCACCGAGGGCCGCAGGGTGACCTCGATCGGCAGCTGGGGCGAGTGCACCCGGCGCAACCGCGCGATGGCGTCCGTGACCGCCCGGCCGAGGCCGTCGTCGACGAACTGGGCGGTCCCGTGCAGCCGTTCGGCGAGGGCCAGCAGCGGATCGGGGGACCAGTCGGCGCCCACCGCGAACACGTCGCAGGTGAACAGCCCGGCACAGGCGTCCAGTTCCTCCTCGAGGCCGGTCTCCCGGGCGGCGCTGCTCCCGTCGGTGATCAGGATCAGGTGCCGGACGGACAGCGGGCGGCCGTCGAGCAGGGCGCGGGCCGCGGCCACCCAGCGCGCGTAGCCGGCCGGCCGCGGCGCGTCCCGGTGCAGGGACAGCGCGCCCGCGGCGAAGGCAGCCCGGCGCCGCTGGTTCTGGTCGGCGACGGCCCACTCGGTGTCGTCCAGCGGATAGCAGCGGACCGGCTCGGGGCCGCCGCCCAGCACGGCGAACGAGATCCGGTCGGGCAGCGCGCGCAACGCGGCCGGCAGCGCGTGCCGGACGGCCGCCCGGCGGGACTCGGCGACGTCCACCGCGATGATGACGGCGAGTTCGACCGCGGGCAGGTCGGTGGGCGCGCCGTCGGCGGCCACGTCGACCCGGAGCCGGGCCTCGATCTTCGCGCTCCGGTGCGGGCGCGGATCACCGTCGAGATCGACGCGGAGCCGGATGCCGGGCTGCGCCGGCCGGGTGTGGCTGCTCATCCCCTGCCTCACCCCTCCTTCCCTGGCACGGCCGGAACACCGTGTTCGGCCGGAACACTGCTTACGGTCGGAACTCTGCGTGCGGTCGGAACTCCGCGTGCGGTCGGACTTGCTTTGCGGTGGAGACTGTGTACGCGGTCGGAACTCTGCTGTGATCGGACTCGGTTCGCGGTCGGGGCTCTGCTGCGGTCGGACTCTGTGTGCGGTCAGGAAGTCTGTTCGTGGTCAGAACACCGTTTGTGGGCGTACGGCGTGCACCAGGTCCACCAGGTGTTCGTGGGCCGCCGCCGACTCGTGGTGGCGGGCGGCCAGTTGCCGGTAGAGCGACTCCATGCGGGCACGCAGCTCACGCTCCGGCGCGCTCAGCCGGCGCAGCCCGCGGGCGTCCAGCCGGCCGGCACCGCCGCCCGGCGGGCCGGGCCGGTCGTCGAGGCTGTGCAACGCGTCCAGTTTCCATTCGTGCAGTTCGATGCGGAGCCGCAGCGCCTCGTCCTCGGACAGGCTCGGCTCGCCGGCGCCCGGTCCCCGGCCCACCAGCCGGGGCAGTTCGGCCAGCGCCGCGTCCACTTCGGCGGGCGCGGGCAGCGGGTCGACGTCCCCGGGCAGCCGGGCCGCCCGGATCCGCAGCGCGGCGATCCTGGCGACCGTGTGGTCCAGGGTGCCGGGCCCCACCCGGCCGAGCACGTCGAGGGCGGCCCGCCGGTCACCCGCGCGCAGCGCGAGCCGCGCGAGGCCGAGCGCGGCTCCGCCGTGCGCCGGGTTGCGGGCGAACACCGCCTCGTACAGTGCCGCGGCGGCGGGCCCGGCCGTGTCGTCGCCGAGTTGTTCCCCGCAGTAGGCCAGCGCCAGCTTCGGCGCGTACTCGCCGGGCAGTTCGAGATGGACCCGCATGAAGTGGGTCCTGGCCTCGGCGACCTGCTGCCGGTCGGCGTCCGGACCGGCGCTGCGCAGCGCGAGCAGGGCACGGTGCCACTCCAGCCGCCACCGGCGTACGGCCGAGGGCCCGGGGATGGAGTCGGCGGTGTCGAGTTCCGCCTGCGCCAGTTCCAGGTCCTCCCGGGTGTTGCGGCCGAGCAGGACCCGCACGTTGTGCAGACAGATCTCCACCGAACGCGGCTTCTCGTCCTCCTGGCCGAGGAGCTGGCCCGGGTCGTAGCCGCTGCTCACCTCGAACCGGGCGGTCTGCGGGTCGCCCGGGTACCGCCGCGGCACCGGCAGACAGCCGGCGATCTCGGCGGGGGTGGGGGCGCCGAGGTCGAGGGCCGGGGCCACCGGCGGCGCGTACCGGTCCGGGCGCGGACGGCGCAGCCAGTGCTCGATGCCCGGCACGGTGCCGAGCCGGGCGCCCAGCAGCTGCGGGGACGGCCGGAAGTAGTCCGACGGCTCGGGCGGATCGCTCTTGCCGCGCAGCGCACGGATCTCCCGCAGCGCACCGCGCAGTTGGCCGGCCATCTCGCGGGCGTCGGCGAACCGCCGGCCGGGGTCCTCGCGGACGGCACGCTCGACGACCCGGCGGAAGGAGTCGGTGCCGAGACCCGGCACCTCGGTCACCGCCCAGCCGGCCAGCTCCCGCAGGGTGACGCCGACCGTGTGCAGGTCGTGGGCGACGGTGGGCAGGCCCGAGAACGCGGTCTCCGGCGCCATGTACTCGGGGGTGACATGGGCGGGCGGCAGGCTCTGTCCCTCCTCGCGCATGCCGCCGAGGTCGATGACCTTGACGCCGTCCCCGTGGTGCACGACGTTCGAGGGCTTCATGTCGCCGTAGACGAAGACCCGTTCACCGCCGTCGTGCAGATGGGCGAGCGCCTCCAGGATGTGGCAGCCGTAGGCCGCGACGTGTTCGATGTCGAGGACCGACTCGCCGCGCCGGGTCTCCTCGACGACCTTGGCGAGGGTGCCGTCGCCGACGTCGTCCATGACGATGTGGCCGCCGGTGGTCTCACCGCTGTCGTCCCGCCGGGCCACGAAGTCGCGGATCTGGACGATACGGGGGTGGCGGATGGCGACCAGGTTGCGGCGCTCGACGTCGGCGAGCCGGGCGCCGTCGTGCTCGTAGCGGTTGAGCAGGCCCTTGACGGCGACGACGTCACCGAGGTGGGTGTCCTCGGCGAGGTAGACCCAGCCCTGGCCGCCGTGCGCGATGGGCCCCATGATCCGGTACTGGTCGCGCAGCATCTCGCCCCGGCTCAGCTCCGGTTCGTACGAGTAGCGCGCGCCGCAGGCCGGGCAGTACCCCTTGAGGGGGACCGGCCCGGCGGTGTAGGGCGGGGCGAAGGTGATGCCGCAGTCCGCCGCCGAACAGCCCATCCGGATGCTCAGCGGTGCCTCGGGACGGATCAGGCGGGCCCCGGCGGGACGGGCGGTGCGCTCGGGCAGCGCGAGGAGTCGGTCCGGGCCGAGGCCCCGTGGCTCCGCCGGCAGCACGGGCAGCCCGGGCCCGTCGGCCGCCCGGCCGCACACACCGCACCAGCCGGTGGCCAGCACCGCCCCGCCGCACGGAGCCCCGTCGAAACGCCGGTGCGGACAACTCGTCACCGCCACGGCCACCTCCCTCCCCGCCCGGTGCGCGGCGACGCCGGTCGCCGCCCGGGGTACCGCGACGCCTGTCCCCGCCGCACGGGCCGCATCACCGGGCCTCCCGGTGGGCCGTGTCGTGGCGGTTCAGGTCGGTGCGCAGGGTTCTGACCAGGGCGCGCAGCCGGGCGAGCTGCTGCTGGGGGTCCGGTACGCCGTCGATCCGGCGGCGCTCGGCCCGGCGCAGGTCGGCGGTCTCGGTGACGGAACCGAGCGAGGCGCTGGCGACGACGCCCCGGCGGACCGCGTTGCCGAACTCGGCGAGTTCCAGCCGGCCGAGCAGGGCGTCCGCGTGGTCCAGGAGCGCGGGCCGCAGCAGGTCGTCGCGGGCGGCGGCCCAGCCGGCCCCGCCCTCACGGCGGAACGTCAGCAGCAGACGGAATTCCAACTCCCTTAATCGAGCCAGGAGTTCGATGAGCGGGCCCGGCTGCGGGTCCTCGTCGAGGCCGTGGACGACGACCGTGACCGGCCGGGCGGGCGCGGCCCCCGCCGCCGGCGCGGGCCGGCTCCGGGTGCCGAGCAGCCACTCCCAGTGGGCGAGATAGGCGCCGACCGGGAACGAGCCCACCCCGAGCGCGTGGTCGGCCAGGCGCGGTCTGCCGTCACCGCCGCGATGGACCACGTCGGCGCGGTGCAGCAGATGACCCAGCGACCGCTCCTTGCCGCTTCCGGGGGGCACCACGCTGATCTTCACCGGCTCCTCGTCCGGGTCGTCGAACCACCGCTCCACCCGCTCCTCGAACCCGTGGTCCCAGGCATCCGGGCCGCTCAACCCCGCCACGAACGGGGAGAGTTCGGCGATGCGGTCGACAGGCACCAGGTACGAGAAGGCGAGCCGGTTCTCCTCGGGCAGCGGCGCGCCCAGGTCGCCGCGCCAGCTGACGACGAGCCCGACCACGCGGGTGGGCGCACCGTCCCGGGGCCGGGTGCACACGGCGGCACCGCTGAAACCGGCGCGCACCACCTGCGCCTTGGTGAGGGAGTCGAGCTGGACCCGGTCGCCGCTGGCTCCGCCGATCCGGCCCCACAGGCTCATGCCGTCGTCGAAGCCCTCGGCGTAGCCGGTCGCGTACACCTCAAGGCCGGCCGTGAGCCGGCGCTCCAGCGGAGCGGGACGGGCCCGCGGACGCGGGCTGTCCAGTCGTAACACGGCCACGTCCGCGCCGCGTTCGCCGTCCCGTAGCCAGCCGCCCGGCATGACCCGTGCGGCGACCGGCTCCAGCTCACCGTTCTCGGCGAACTCCAGCCACATCGTCGCGTCCGGGTGGCGCACCACATGGGCACAGGTCAGCGCCGTGTGCTGGTCGACGAGTACACCGGCCCCGCAGACGGGGCCGTGCGCGTCCTCGCGTCGCAGCCTGAGTCTCCAGTCCGCACGCAGTTCCCCCATGCTGTCTCACACTACGCGCGGGGCATGGTGCGTCCCTAGACTTGTGAGCGGCTCGGATCGGTCAGTCAACGGAAGCCGGCGGGGTGTTGTCATGGGGGATCCTGAACCGATCGGCCTCGCGGAGGCCATCGGCGCGGTGCGCGCGGAGCTGGTCCGGGCGCAGGCCGAAGGGGCCGAGAGCGACTGGCGGTTCAGCGTGGAGCAGGTCAGCCTGGAGTTCTCGGTGCAGTTCCACCGGGGTGGTGAGGGCGGCGCCGGACTGCGCCTGGGCGTGGTCGACGCCCGCGTCGGCGGCTCGGTGAGCCATGACTCCACTCACCGCATCCAGGTCGACCTGAAACCGCTGCCCGGCCCCGGCGGCCGTCACCACGAGGTGAGCCGCGAGGACGGCGGCTCCCTGTCCCGGGACAGCACACCTAGCCGGTCCCCGCGGGGGACAGGGCCGTGAGGAGGCCCTCGGCGAGGTGCCGGGCCGGGCGGCGGTTCTCCCGGGCCGCTGCCGCCCGTACGACCGCGCGCAGCTGTGCTCCCGGATACGTGCCGGCGTAGGCCCGGCCGTCGTCGGCCGCGTACGCCGCGCCGAGCGCCGGTCCCAGGGCCTCCGCGTGGGCCTCGGCGAAGGCACGGGCGTTCGCCCCGCTGCTGAGCCGCGCGTACTCGTGGCCGTACGCCTCCGCCTCGGCCGTGGAACATCCGTTGGCCAGCGCGTAGTCACGGGCGCCGGCGTGTCCCTCGGCGTAGGCGGACGCCCGGTCGTAGGCGGCCTCGAACAGGCTCAGCAGCACCGGGCCCAGAGCCGACCCCCAGGTGTCCCGGTCGGCGGGCGCGCCCCGTGCCGCCGCCCGGTGCAGGTCCGTCACCGCGTCCCCGCCGGTCCCGGCCGTGAGCAGCGGAAGCACGGTGTCCGCCTGCCAGATGTGCACGGACCGCAACCCGGCCGGCGTCCGCGCGGTGCTCAGCAGGCCGTGCAGGCGGGCCGCCCAGACGTCCGCGTCGGACGGCGGCAGCTCACCGTGGACGGCGGTTGCGAGACCCCACAGCCAGGCGGGAACGCCGACGGCGGGCGACTCGACGCACCCGCTCCGCAAGGCGGCGAGGAAGGACTCCTGGTCGACCGTGGCGGTGGCGGTGGCGGTGGTCGTGGCGGTGGTCGTGGCGTTGCCCGCCGTGTGTGTCATGTCCGCTCTCCTCCGGCCCGGTCAGGCGTGCAGGCTCGTGCCGTCGATCGCCACCCGGCGGCCCTCCCGGGTGTGCGGGAAGTAGTCCCACACGGCGTGGTGCTGGACACTGCGGTTGTCCCAGAACACCAGGGTGCGCTCCTGCCAGCGGACCCGGCAGTGCAGCAGCGGGGTACGGGCGATGTGCCCGTACAGCATCGCCAGCAGGGCGTCGCTCTCGGCGCGCGCCAGCTGGGTGATGTGCGAGGTGTACGGGGCGTTCACGAACAGCAGCCGGTGGCCGGTCTCCGGATGGCGGACCACGACCGGCTGTTCGGTGCGCGGCACGTCGTACTCGGGCGGCGGGGTCAGCCCGGCGTCCGTCCAGGGCTTGGCGCCGTCGTGGAGGGCGGTCAGGCCGTCCAGGAACCCGCGCAGTGCGGGGGAGAGCAGTTCGTAGGCGAGGTGCATGTTGGCGAACAGGGTGTCGCCGCCGCTGCCGCCCTCGGGGATCCTCGTGATGTACAGCATGGAGCCGAGGGAGGGCTCGGCGTCGGCGGTGCCGTCGGAGTGCCAGCCGTTGCCCGCCACGGCCTTCGAGTCCTTGTCCGCCTTGATCTCCAGGATGTGCGGGTCGGATCCCTCGGCCGCCAGGGCGACGGGGTGCAGTTCGCCGAAGACGCCCGCGAACCGCTTGTGCGCCTCGGGGGTCAGGTCCTGGTCGCGGAAGACCAGGACGTGGTGGGTCCCGAACGCGTGCCTGAGCTCCTTCTCCTGCTGGGGCGTCAGTTCACGGGCGAGGTCGAGGCCGCTGACCTCGGCGCCCAGCACCGGGGTGATGGGGGAGACGGACAGGGTCTCGTAGGGCTCGGCGGGACGGGTGGTGAGCCGTTCGACGGCCCGCAGTGCGTAGTCCTCCATGAGGGATCTCCTTGGAATTCCGGAAACGGGGGAGTGGGGTCAGAGGCCGCGGTCGAGGAGTTCGGCGATCACGAGGCGGCCGAAGGCGAGGTTGCCGTGGATGGTGTCGTCGGCGTGGCAGAAGACCGGCCGCTGCCGTCCTGAGCCGTCGGTGACGCGGGCGCGCAGGTCGACGATCTCCACTCCGCGGGCGGCGAGTTCGGAGCCGACGACGGTCTGGGCGGCGAAGAACACGGTCGGGTCGGACATGCCGGGGACGCGCTGCGGGGGCAGGGGGGCCAGCACCCGCAGTCCGAGGGCGGCCGTGTGGTCGTAGAAGGCGAGCGCGCCGCGGACCGCGGCCCGGACCAGGTCGGCGAAGAGGGTGCTGCGCAGGAACCCCTCGGGCACGGTGCCGTGCCGGTCACGGTGGACGTCCCAGTTCTGCCGGGTGGCCACGGTGTGGGCACTCAGCCCGAACGTGCACACGAGCGGCACCTCGAGCCCCGCGAGCCCGGTCACCTCCAGCGCGTCCAGGAACTCCCGGACCAGCCGCCCGGCCTCCCCGTCCCGGAAGACCGGCTCACCCTCCCCAGCGCCGTCGGCGACGTCGAAGAAGGGACCGAGGAAGTCACGTCCCGAGCCGACCGGTCCGCCCACGAAGGGCAGACCGGCCTGTCGCGCGGCCCGTCCCACACAGCCGGCGTGGGAGTCACCGAGCAGGAGGAACCGGGCGGGCACGGGGGGCGTGGTAGTCGAGCACGGCGTCGTCACACCAGTGGTCCTCTCCGCCGGTGACGGGGGTGGTCTGTGCGGGTGCGGGTGCGGGTGCGGGTGCGGGGGCGCGTGCGGGCGTGTGCGGGTTCGACGCGGGGTCGGTCCCGGGCCGGACGGCGCGGAAGAAGTGCCGCATCACGAAGGCCACCCCGTCGGGGCTGACCGTGCGCAGGTTGGGTTCGAAGAACGCCGCCCGGTACGGGAAGCCCGTGACGATCTCGTACGACGGGAAGTAGTCGACGTCGTCCGAGGCGTCGGCGAGCTGACCGGCCGCCGCGCGCAGCACCGACTTGGAGTGGGTGGTGGCGACCAGGGCGTGACGGCCGGTCGCGGTCGCCGTCAGCGGGACCGGGGAGACCGTGAGGACGGTACGCAGACGGGAGTTGACGCCGCGCGCCATCGCGAGCACGTCGGAGAGGTCGCGGAGCACCCGGTCCACGGTGTGGTTGTGCAGGACGTGCCGGCCGGGGTCGTAGCGGCCGCGTACGGTCCCGGGGCACATCGGCAGGACGGTGCCGGTGCGCAGGTCGTGCCAGGCCTCGGTCAGCCCGAGGGTGAACACCAGGACGTCGGCGGTGACGAGGGCGGTGCGGACGGCGTCCAGGGTGACCGCGCGGGCGCGCAGCACGTCGTCGGCGCAGGCGTGGCCGTCCGGTTCCACGGCCGGCCGGTAGGGGTCGTGAAAGCGGCCGTCCTCCTCCCAGACCTCCTCCGGCGGCTTCTCCTCGGCCAGCGCCCAGGCGACCCACTGGCGGAGCGCGGCGGCCGTGTAGACGTTGCCGGTCCGGAAGGAGAAACGGCGGTAGCCGCGGGCCGCCTGTTCGGCGGCGGTCAGGCCCGGGGGCGGGAGTTCGGCGTCGTACCAGTGCATGCCCTCGGCCAGCAGGGTCCGGCCGATGTGCGCGGCGAAGCAGGAACCGGCGGTGATGACGGGATCGTCCTGGCCGATCGCGAACTTCGGCGTCCACAGGCCGTCGATGTCCGCCGGGTCGGGTTCGGCGACCGCGGTGCGCCAGAACGACCGCGCGGGCAGGCGGGTGTACGGATGCTGCACGGGTGGCCTCCTCAGATCCGGCCGGCGGGCTGCGGCCGGGCGCCGGACGGACCGCCTGCCGGGCCGGTGGCGGGCCGGGCCGCGGTGCGGGCGGCGGACGGTGCCTCGGCGATGGTGGCGGCGATCTCCCCCACGTACGGCTCGGCGACGATCTGGTAGTGGTCGGCGTCGACGTGGCGCAGCCGGTACGGCGCCGGCAGATGGGCGTCCCAGGCGCCGGGGGCGGTCGGCTCGGGCGCGAGCGTGGCCTCGCCGACGGGTCGCGTCGCCAGCCAGACGGCGGTGGGTGTCCGGTGCAGCCGGGGCAGCCGGTGTCCGGCCATGGCGGCCAGGTTGGCCCGGCAGCAGCGCGCGAGCCGCTCCGCGTAGGCACGACCGGACTCCGGGAGGCTTCCCGCACGGGTGCCGGTACCGGTACCGGCACCCGTGCCTGTGTCCGTGGTGCTGGTGCTGGTGCTGGTGCTGGTGCTGGTGCCGGTGTCGGCGGTGTCGGTGCCGGCGGTGCGTGTGTCCGCGCCGGTGCCGGTGCCGGTGCTGGTGCCGGTGCCGGTGCCCGTGGCGGTGTCGCCGCGGTTGCCGTTGCCGCTGAGTTCGCATGTGAAGACGGCCTGGATCTGTTCCTCGTCGTAACCGGCGAGGCGGTGTCCGGCTCCGGGCGGCGGCGGGTCGAGGAGATGGAGGGCGGTCACCGGCCGGTCCTCCGCCTCGGCGAGCGCGGCCATCGACAGCGCCGTCCATGCCCCGAACGACCAGCCGGCCAGCCGTAGTCGGCGTCCGGGTTCCGGGAACTCCCGCCGCAGGGCGGCCAGATAGTGCCCGGCGCGCTCGTCGATCGTGCGGTGGGGCAGCCCGGGGTCGCGCAGGCCGGGATCGGCGATCAGGCAGACGGTGAGGTCGTCGGGCAGCGCGGCCACCAGAGGCCGGTAGGCCTGGACGTCGCCGCCGACCGGATGCACCAGACACAGCACGTCCGAGCCGGCCCCGCGCTGCCACACGTCGACGTCCACCCGACCGTGCGGCGCGTCCACCCCGCCCTGGGAGCCGGTGGCGACGCCGACGTGTCCGAGGATCTCCGTCAGGCTCACCCGGTGGCTCAGCCGGGACAGTTCGATGCCGGTGCCGTGCCGGCGTTCGATCTCGTCGAGGAGTTCCAGCAGGGTCAGCGAGTCCGCGCCCAGGTCGTACAGCGGGGTCTCGGGGTCGACGGCGTCCACGCCGAGGAGGGACCTGACGATCTCGGTGATCTCCGTGCCGGGGTCACCCGGCACGCGGGCCGGGGGCCCGTCGGCGGCGAGCGGTGCGTAGAAGGCCCGCGCGGCCGTCAGGTCCGTGGTGCTGACCAGCAGGTACGGCAGCTGGAGGTGGAGGGCGCGCTCGAAGACGGCCGTGCCCTCCTCCGGGGTGAGCGCCACGGTCAGGTGCTCCCGGTGCCGGGCGTCCCCGTGGGCGGCGTGTGCCTGGGCCATGCCGACGTCCCGCCAGGCGTCCCAGCCGACGCTCATCCGTACCGTGGCGTCGCCGCCGGGCACGGCGCGGTGGGCGTGGGCGTCGAGGCAGGCGTTGGCGGCCGCGTAGTCGAACTGGCCGACCCCGCCGAGTCCGGCCGCCGCGGAGGAGCAGTACAGGACGTAGTCGGGGGCGTGCTCGGCGACGAGCAGTTCGACGAGCAGGGCGCCGCGCAGTTTGGCGGCCGTGGTGCGGCGGGCGGCGGCCGGTTCGCGCCGTGCCAGGAGCCCGCCCGCGGCGGTGCCGGCGGCGTGCACGATGCCGGCGAGGCCGTCGAGCAGCGGCGACAGCCGGTCGGCGACCGCCGCGGGATCCTCGGCCGCGAGGTCCGCCGTGACCAGAGTGACGCGACCGCCGAACCGTCGCAGCGCGGCCGGTACTCCGTCGGTGCCACGGGCGACCAGGAGGACCCGGTTGCCGGGGTGCCGGAGGAGGTTCGCGGCCAGTGTGCCGCCGATGCCGCCGGTGCCGCCGAGGATCAGATGGGTGCCGGGCGGGGCGGCGGGCCGCGGCGCCTCACCTGCGGGGACCGGCAGGGTGGTGCGGTGCCACCAGAAGCCGTCACGCAGGGCCGTCGTCCGGACGACGGCCGGTCCACCGGCCCCGCCACCGCTCGCGGGGCCGGCGGGGAGGGCGTTGGGGAGGCCGACCGGGTGGTGGGTGTTGGTGGGGTGGCTGTTGGTGGGGGCGGCCGAGTGGGCGTTGGTGGGGTCGGTGG
>NZ_LBMU02000120.1 GCF_001005085.2 Streptomyces humi | reverse complement strand
CGTCTCACCTGCCTCACCCGCCCCACTCCTGCATTGGCCTGCCCGCCCGTCCCACACCCGCCCCCCTAGGAGGCGCTCACCAAGCGCCGGGGCCGCCCAGGCCCCCCGCTCGCGCCCCGGCTCGTCGCACGCGGCTACGGCACGGGCCGCCGCCTCACCGCCGCCTCGCCACCGCCTCACCGCCGCCCCCCGACCCCTGGAACCCGCGTTTACGCAGGTCAGCTTGATTGTCGGTGGTGGGGTGCAGGATGGACGCATGGCGAAATCCGCTCACCGAGCCCTCGACGGCTTCTCCCCCGCGACCCGCGGCTGGTTCACGGGGGCGTTCTCCGCGCCCACCGCGGCCCAGGCGGGTGCGTGGCAGGCCATCGGCGCGGGTTCGGACGTGCTGGTGGTCGCCCCGACCGGCTCCGGCAAGACGCTGGCCGCTTTCCTCGCGGCCCTGGACCAGCTGGCCTCCACCCCGCCGCCGGCCGACCCGAGGAAGCGCTGCCGGGTGCTGTACGTGTCGCCGCTCAAGGCTCTCGCCGTCGACGTCGAGCGGAACCTGCGCAGTCCGCTGACCGGCATCCGCCAGGAGTCCGTCCGCCTCGGCCTGCCCGAGCCGGAGGTGCGGGTGGGCATCCGCTCCGGCGACACCCCGGCCGCCGAGCGCCGCGCCCTGTCCACCCGTCCGCCGGACATCCTGATCACCACCCCGGAGTCCCTGTTCCTGATGCTGACGTCGGCCACCCGCGACGCGCTGACGGGCATCGAGACGGTGATCCTGGACGAGGTGCACGCGGTCGCCGGCACCAAGCGCGGCGCGCATCTCGCGCTCTCCCTGGAGCGGCTGGACGAACTGCTGCCGAGGCCCGCCCGCCGTATCGGCCTGTCCGCGACGGTCCGCCCGGTGGACGAGGTGGCCCGCTATCTCTCGCCGCGCCGCAAGGTGGAGATCGTCCAGCCCAAGTCCGGCAAGGAGTTCGACCTCTCCGTGGTCGTACCGGTGGAGGACATGGGCGAGCTGGGCGGCTCCCCGGCCGGCGACGGCGGCGAAGGAGCGGAGAAGCCGTCGATCTGGCCGCATGTGGAGGAGCGGATCGCCGACCTGGTGCAGTCCCACCGCTCCACGATCGTGTTCGCCAACTCCCGGCGGCTCGCGGAGCGCCTGTGCAACCGGCTCAACGAGATCGCCTACGAGCGGGTGACCGGCGAGCCCCTGGACGAACACCACTCCCCGGCGGAGCTGATGGGCGGCTCGGGCGCGGCCCACGGCGCCCCGCCGGTCATCGCACGCGCGCACCACGGCTCGGTCTCCAAGGAGCAGCGCGCGCTCGTGGAGGAGGACCTCAAGGCCGGCCGGCTGCCCGCGGTGGTGGCCACCTCCAGTCTCGAACTGGGCATCGACATGGGCGCGGTGGACCTGGTCGTCCAGGTCGAGTCCCCGCCGTCGGTGGCCTCCGGACTCCAGCGCGTGGGCCGCGCGGGACACCAGGTCGGCGCGGTCTCCACCGGCGTGGTCTTCCCGAAGTACCGGGGCGACCTGGTGCAGGCGGCCGTGGTGACCGAGCGGATGCGCACCGGTTCCATCGAGTCCCTGCGGGTCCCGGCCAACCCGCTGGACGTACTCGCCCAGCAGCTGGTCGCGATGACCGCGCTGGACACGTGGCAGGTGGACGACCTGCTGGCGACGGTCCGCCGCGCGGCCCCCTTCGCCTCCCTGCCGGAGTCGGCGTTCACAGCGGTCCTGGACATGCTCGCGGGCCGCTATCCGTCGGACGCGTTCGCGGAGCTGCGCCCGCGCGTGGTCTGGGACCGGGTCACGGGCTCGGTCACCGGCCGCCCGGGCGCCCAGCGGCTCGCCGTCACCTCCGGCGGCACCATCCCCGACCGCGGCCTCTTCGGCGTCTTCCTCGCGGGTGCCGACCCGAAGAAGGGCGGCGGCCGGGTCGGCGAGCTGGACGAGGAGATGGTCTACGAGTCCCGGGTGGGTGACGTCTTCACCCTGGGCACCAGTTCCTGGCGGATCGAGGACATCACGCGGGACCGGGTCCTGGTCTCCCCCGCGCCCGGTGTCCCCGGCCGGCTGCCCTTCTGGAAGGGCGACCAGCTGGGCCGCCCGCTCGAACTGGGCCGCGCGGTCGGCGCGTTCCTGCGCGAGGTGGGTTCACTCCCCAAGGACGACGCCCGGCTGCGGCTGCTGGCGGCCGGCCTCGACGCGTGGGCGGCGGACAACGTGCTGTCGTACCTGGCAGAGCAGCGCGAGGCCTGCGGCCATGTCCCCGACGACCGCACCATCGTCGTGGAGCGCTTCCGCGACGAACTGGGCGACTGGCGGGTGGTCGTCCACTCCCCCTTCGGCGCCCAGGTGCACGCCCCCTGGGCCCTGGCCCTCGGCGCCCGCCTGTCCGAGCGGTACGGCATGGACGCCCAGGTCATGCACGCCGACGACGGGATCGTGCTGCGGCTGCCCGACGCCGACCTGATGGGCCTGGAGCTGCTGGACCAGGCACCCGTGCGGGCCGGCAGCGAGTACGACGCGGAGCAGGCCCCGGTCGGCGCGGCCGACGTCGCCTTCGACAAGGGCGAGGTCGACCAGATCGTCACCGACCAGGTCGGTGGTTCCGCCCTGTTCGCCGCCCGCTTCCGCGAGTGCGCCGCCCGCGCGCTGCTCCTGCCGCGCCGCAACCCCGGCAAACGCACTCCCCTGTGGCAGCAGCGCCAGCGTGCCGCCCAGCTCCTCCAGGTGGCCAGCGAGTTCGGCTCGTTCCCGATCGTCCTGGAAGCGGTCCGCGAGTGTCTCCAGGACGTCTTCGACGTCCCCGGACTGGTCGAGCTGATGGGCGACCTGGAGTCCCGCAAGGTCCGCCTGGTCGAGGTCACCACCCCCGAGCCCTCCCCCTTCGCCCGTTCCCTGCTGTTCGGGTATGTCGCCCAGTTCCTGTACGAGGGTGACTCCCCGCTCGCCGAGCGCCGCGCGGCCGCGCTCTCCCTGGACTCCCGGCTGCTGGCCGAGCTGCTGGGCCAGGCGGAGCTGCGCGAACTGCTCGACGCGGACGTCCTCACGGAACTGGAGCGTGAACTCCAGTGGCTCGGCGAGGACCGCCGGATCAAGGACCTGGAAGGCGTCGCCGACGTACTGCGGCTGCTGGGGCCGCTGACGGACACCGAGTTGGCGGAGCGGGGCGCCGAGCCGCAGTGGGCGCGGGAGCTCGCCGGTGCCCGCCGCGCCATCAGGGTCCGTATCGGCGGCACCGACCACTGGGCGGCGATCGAGGACGCGGGCCGGCTGCGCGACGCCCTCGGCACGGCCCTGCCGGTCGGCGTCCCCGAGGCGTTCACCGAGCCCGTGAAGGACCCGCTCGGCGACCTCCTCGCCCGGTACGCGCGCACCCACGGCCCGTTCACGTCGGCCACCGCGGCCGCCCGCTTCGGGCTCGGCGTGGCGGTCACCGAGGGCGCGTTGCAGCGGCTCACCGCGGGCGGCCGGGTGGTGCAGGGCGAGTTCCATCCGGCGGGCATCGGCCAGGAGTGGTGCGACGCGACCGTGCTGCGCAGGCTGCGCCGCCGCTCCCTGGCCGCGCTGCGCCACGAACTGGAGCCGGTGGCACCGGCCGCGCTGGCCCAGTTCCTGCCGCAGTGGCAGCACATCGGCCGGGGGCACGGGCTGCGCGGCCTCGACGGACTGGTGCGCGCGGTCGAGCAGTTGCAGGGCGCGTCCGTCCCGGCATCGGCCCTGGAGAAGCTGGTGCTGCCCTCCCGCGTGGCCGACTACACGCCTTCCATGCTGGACGAACTCACCGCGGCCGGCGAGATCGTGTGGGCCGGCGCGGGGGCCCTGCCCGGCAAGGACGGCTGGGTCTCCCTGTACCTGGCGGACGCGGCGCCCCTGCTCCTCCCGCCACCGCACCCCCTGGAGCTGACGGCCCTGCACCAGTCCGTGCTGGACGCCCTCTCCGGCGGCTACGGCCTGTTCTTCCGTCAGATCGCCGACCAGGTCCGTGCCACCACCCATCCCGACGCCACCGATCCCCAACTGGCCGACGCGCTCTGGGACCTGGCCTGGTCGGGGCGGCTCACCAACGACACACTGGGCCCGATGCGTTCCCTGCTGGGCTCCGGCCGCACCGCGGGCGCCACGGCCCACCGCGCCAAGCGCACCGTCCCGCGCGGCCGCTATGGCTCCCTGACGGCCGCCGCCCGCACGGCCTCCCGTACCGGCCCGCCGACGGTTGCCGGCCGCTGGGCCCTGCTGCCCGAGCGTGAGCCGGACACCACCGTGCGCGCCCACGCCCTGGCCCGCACCCTGCTGGACCGGCACGGGGTGGTGACCCGCGGCGCGGTCGCGGCGGAGGGCGTCGAAGGCGGCTTCTCGGCGGTGTACCGCGTCCTGTCGGCGTTCGAGGACAGCGGCCAGGCGCGCCGGGGCTACGTGGTCGAGGGTTTGGGCGCCGCCCAGTTCGCGATGGACGGCGCGGTCGACCGGCTGCGCGCGGTGTCCAACGCGCGTGAACGCGGCGAGAGCGCCCCGGGCACCGGCCTCCCGAACGGCGCCGGTTTCGGCGGCGGTGCCGGCACCGCCTTCGGGAACGGCGGCCGTACCGCGGCGGCCGCCTTCGGCGCCGACGCGCCCGTCACGCCCCTGGGTCCCTTCGGCGAAGCCGACCTCGCCGGCCTGGACGGCGACTTCACGTGGCCGCCCGGTCCGACCGCCGCCCCCGGCGACTACGTCTCCCCCCAGGACCTCGCCCCCGCCGACCCCTTCGCCGCCCCCGGCTACGGCGGCCCGCGGGGCGGCAGTCCCGCCACCCCCCACACCTACGGCAACCACCATGCCCGCACCTCAGCCGGGCCCGACCCCAGAGCCGCCGTCCTCGCCGCCGCCGACCCCGCCAACGCCTACGGCGCCGCCCTCGCCTGGCCCGAGCCGCCGACCGAGGCCGGGCACAAGCCGGGCCGCAAGGCGGGTTCCCTGGTCGTCCTGGTCGACGGTGAGCTCACGCTGTACATGGAGCGCGGCGGCAAGACCCTGCTGGCCTGGCCCGCCGCCCCGGACACGGCCGTCAGCGACGACGCGCGGCTGCGCACGGCGGCGGAGGCGCTGGCGGCGGCCGCCCGCGCGGGGAGCCTGGGCACCGTGACGGTGGAGCGGGTCAACGGCGCCGCGGCCCTCACCTCCCCGCTGGGCACCGTCCTGGAAGCGGCGGGTTTCATCGCGACCCCGCGCGGCCTGCGGCTACGGGCGTGAGGTGGACGCCCGCCGGGTCCAGCCGCCGGGGAGAAGCCGCCGCGGACACCGTGCGCCCCATGCGCCCTCGCCGCCCCCGGCGGCCACCCCCGTGCCACCCTTGACCCATGCCCGAAGGTGACACGGTCTGGCAGGCCGCGCGGCGCCTGCACGACGCACTCGCCGGCAAGGTGCTGGCCCGCAGCGACTTCCGGGTGCCCCAGTACGCCACGGTCGACCTCGCCGGCCGTACCGTGCTCGGCACCGTGCCGCGCGGCAAGCACCTGCTGACCCGTTTCGAGGGTGACCTGACCCTGCACACGCATCTGCGGATGGAAGGCGCCTGGAAGGTCTTCCGCACCGGCGAGCCCTGGAAGGGCGGCCCCGCGTTCCAGATCCGGGTGGTCCTCGGCACCGCCGACCGCACGGCCGTCGGGTACCGGCTCCAGGTCCTGGAGCTGCTGCGCACCGGCGAGGAGGACCGCGCGGTGGGCCACCTCGGTCCCGACCTGCTGGGCCCCGACTGGAACCCGGACCGCGCCCTCGCCAACCTGCTCGCCGACCCCGCCCGCCCGCTCGGCGAGGCCCTGCTCGACCAGCGCAACCTCGCCGGCATCGGCAATGTCTACAAGAGCGAGCTCTGCTTCCTGATCGGCGCCACTCCCTGGCTTCCGGTCGGCGCGCTCCCCGCCGACCGCGCCGCGCACCTCCCCGGTGTCGCCCAGCGGCTCCTGGAGGCCAACCGCGACCGCCCGATCCGCCGGACCACGGGCCTGCGCAACCAGGACCTGTTCGTCTACGGCCGCGCGTCCCGCCCCTGCCTGCGCTGCGGCACCCCGGTCCGCCTGGCCGACCAGGGCGACGGCTCCCGCGAGCGTCCCACCTACTGGTGCCCGGCCTGCCAGACCGGCCCGGCCCCGGGCTCGCCTCCGGGCCGCGGAACACGCCCGACTAATTGACGGACCGTCAGAAACGCTCGTACGGTCCCTTCATGCCAGTCGCCGCGTACGACCTCACCGGACGCACCGCGTTCGTCACCGGCGCCGCCAGCGGCATCGGCCGGGCCTCGGCCGTCCTGCTCGCCGAGGCCGGCGCGACCGTGCACTGTGCCGACCGGGATGCGGACGGCCTGCACGGGACCGCCACGCTCATCAAGGAGGCCGGCGGGACCGCCCGCACCCACACCCTCGACGTGACCGACCGGGCCCGGCTGGCGCAAGCCGTGCGGTCCTGCGGGCGACTGGACGTGATGGCCGCGGTCGCCGGGATCATGCACCGCAGTCCGGTCCTGGAGACCAGCGACGAGGACCTCGACCGGGTCCTGGACGTGAACTTCAAGGGCGTGCTGCACAGCTGTCAGGAGGCGGCCCGGCTGATGCTGGAGCGGCGGACCGGGGGCAGCATCGTCACCATGGCGTCCGGCGCGATCGACACCGGCGGCCCCGGCCTGCTCTGCTACAGCGCCGCCAAGGCGGCCGTGGTCCAGCTGACCAGGACGCTCGCCAACGAGGTCGGCGGGCAGGGCATCCGCGTCAACGCGGTCGCGCCGGGCTGGATCCGCACACCCATGACCGACCGCGACGACAGTGCCGAGCAGCGGCGGACGGAGGCGTGGATGGCCCGGCTGTCACCGCTGGGCCGGGTCGGTGAGGCGGCGGACATCGCGCACGCCGTGCTCTATCTGGCCTGCGACGCCTCGTCGTTCATGACAGGCCAGATCCTGCGTCCGAACGGAGGGGTGGCGATGCCCTGGTAGGGCGCTGCCCCTGCCAGGCGGCCCGCCACCGGCCCGGACCTAGGGCTCCCGCCGCCCGGGACCTCGGCACGCAGTTCACCGGCAGCAGGCTCAGTCCCCATCCCCCGGCGGCCACGGCCCCCTCGATCGCCCCGGCGCCGTCCACGAGGACGATCCGCAGCACCGCCCACCACCACACCGCCGTGAATCCCAGGGCAACCCCCCAGCGCACTATCCGCCCCACCATGGCCGCCACCTCCAGCCGGACGCTAGAACGCCGCCCTGGCCGCCGGGAAGGCGCACCGAGGGCTCACCGATGCAACGGCAGTCGGCCGGCGTCTGCCTCCGCTACGCGTTCTCCGCCTGGAACATCCAGTGGTGCTTCTCCAGATCCGCCGTGACGGCGATGAAGATGTCCTGGGACACCGGATCGGGCTCCGCGGTCGACGCGATCCGCTGCCGCATCCGGGTGATCACCGCGCCCAGCGCGTCCGCCAGGGCCCCGACCGCGTCCGAGTCCTTGACCCAGCCCGCCGGCGCCGAGGAGATTCCGCTGCCCGCGGCCACGGTGGCCGCACGTCCGTCCGGTGAGACGCCCAGCGCCGACGCCCGCTCCGCGACGGTGTCGGAGTGCGTCCGTGCCGAGTCGACCACCTCGTCGAGCTGGAGGTGGACGGACCGGAAGCGGGGGCCGACCACGTTCCAGTGGACCTGCTTGGCGACCAGCGCCAGGTCCACCAGGTCGACGAGGGCGCCCTGCAACGCGTCGGCCACGGTCTTCAGGTCCGCGTCGGGCAGTGGGCTCTTCACGACGTACATGCGTTCTCTCCGGTGCTCGGCCCCCTGTCACGTCACTCCACCATGACCGCAGCACCGGATACCGGCAAACGGACGCACCCCCGACGCAGGACGCGCGAAAGCCCCGGCCACGCCCTTCCAGGAGCTGCCTGGACCGGCTCGGCCGGGGCCTCGCGCACTTCTTCGGCGCCGGGTCGGCACCACGTCGGTCTACGCCCGCACGGGCGTTACGCCGCGACCACGTCCACCGCTTCGGCGGGTGCCTTGATGGTCACCCGTTCCGGTGGCACACCGGTCACCGAGACGGTGCCCAGCATCGGGCGAACCGACGTCGGCACGGACTCGGTGGCCTGGGCGGACTGGGCCAGCTCGGCGAGGGCGAGCTCGTCGCTCACTTCCCGCATGAGCTCGGACATCCGTACGTCCAGCGCGTCGCAGATGGCGGAGAGCAGCTCGGAGGATGCCTCCTTCTGCCCCCGCTCCACCTCGGAGAGATAGCCGAGCGAGACTCGGGCGGACGAGGAGACTTCGCGCAGAGTACGGCCCTGGCGCTGGCGCTGCCGACGCAGCACGTCACCCAGCAGGCGACGGAGCAGAATCATCGGTGGCTCCCTCCTCGGACCGCGTAGCCGCATCCTTCACGCCCCACCGTACCGCCTTGCGCCGCGGCCGTGCGGGGAGCGATGTCGTGTTCACTCAGGGCTGCAAACATCAAAACCCCCCGTTCTGTTCCGTATCCTGTGTCCGCTCATTCCCGGTCTGTTCGCTCGCAAGCTCCTTCAGAAGCAGCGCGAGTACGCTCCGTACACTCTCTCTACGAATTTCCGCACGGTCGCCGTTCAACCGCAGGGCTGCCACTTTTCCGCCAGCGGCAGAACCGGAATCTGCCGCGAAGGGGCCGTCGACGGCCACGAACACCGTGCCCACCGGGCGGCCGTCCTGGGGTTCGGGGCCGGCGACGCCAGTGGTCGCGAGGCCCCAGTCGGCGCCCAGCGCCTTCCGCACCCCGGCGGCCATCTGGGCCGCGACCTGCGGATCCACCGCCCCGCGCTGGGCCAGCAGGGTGGCGTCGACCCCGAGCAGCCGGTGCTTCAGCTCGGTGGCGTAGGCGGTGACGGATCCGCGGAAGGTCTTGGAGGCCCCCGGGACGCCGGTGATCTCGGCCGCGACCAGGCCGCCGGTCAGCGACTCGGCGACAGCGAGGGTCTGCCCCCTCACCGTCAGTAGTCGCACCAGTTCGGCGGCCGTGGAACTCACGCTTCCGTCTCCTCCGAAACCGCTGCCCGCTCGGCGAGTCCGCGCCGGCGCAGCACAATGGCTTGTCTCACATAGTCGAGGCCGGTGACGACCGTCAGCACGACGGCCGCCGCCATCACCCAGAACCTCAGGGTCGCCAGCCACCCCGTCAGTGCCAGCACGTACATGCCCACGGCCACACCCTGGGTGAGTGTCTTGAGCTTGCCGCCGCGGCTGGCCGGGATCACGCCGTAGCGGATGACCACGAAACGCATGAGGGTGATGCCGAGTTCCCGGGCGAGGATGACGATCGTCACCCACCAGGGCAGATCACCCAGCCCGGACAGGCAGATCAGCGCCGCTCCCATGATCGCCTTGTCGGCGATCGGGTCGGCGATCTTCCCGAAGTCGGTGACGAGGTTGTAGGTACGGGCCAGGTGTCCGTCGAACAGATCGGTGATCATGGCGATGGCGAAGGCCGCCCAGGCGAGGGAGCGCCACGCCGGGTCGTAGCCGCCGTCGGCCAGCATCAGGGCGACGAAGCCGGGCACCAGGACCAGCCGGAGCATGGTCAGCAGATTGGCGACGTTCCACAGGCTCGCCTGGTTGACGGCGGCGGCCGCGATCTTCCCGCCGCGTGGCGGTTTCTCCTCGTTCTGCGAGCCGTCCTGCGGACCGTCGTGGGGACCGCGCTGTGGACCGGAGGTGGCGGCGGAGCCCGGGGCGCCGGGCGCGCCGGAGGAGCCGCCCGCGGCGGACGCCGGGACTCCGGTCATCTGCCGGCCTCCTCACTCCACACGGGCGAGCCCAGCAACGGCTCGGCCACCAGGTCGACACCTTCCGTCCCGACCACCTTGGCCTCGACCATACGACCGGGGCGCAGCCCTTCGCCGCTCGTGAGCAGTACCTGCCCGTCCGTCTCGGGCGCCTGGTGGGCCGCTCGGCCGTGGACACCGTCCTCGTCGTCCACGGACTCCACGAGGACGTGCACGGTCTCGCCCACGCGTTCCTCGGACCGCTGCGAGACCAGTTCCTCGGCGAGCTGGGAGATGTGCGCGAGCCGCTCGGCGACGACGTCCTCGTCGAGCTTGTTCTCGTACGTCGCCGCCTCGGTGCCCTCCTCGTCGGAGTAGCCGAAGACCCCGATGGCGTCCAGCCGGGCGCCGTTCAGGAAGCGCTCCAGCTCGGCCAGGTCGGACTCGGACTCGCCGGGGAAGCCGACGATGAAGTTGGAGCGGACACCGGCCTGCGGGGCCTTGCCGCGGATGGTGTCGAGCAGTTCCAGGAAGCGGTCGGTGTCACCGAAGCGGCGCATGGCCCGCAGCACGCCCGGGGCGGAGTGCTGGAAGGACAGGTCGAAGTACGGGACGACCTTGGGGGTGGAGGTCAGTACGTCGATCAGGCCGGGGCGCATCTCCGCGGGCTGGAGGTAGCTGACGCGCACCCGCTCGATGCCGTCGACCTCGGCCAGCTCGGGCAGCAGGGACTCCAGGAGGCGGATGTCACCGAGGTCCTTGCCGTAGGAGGTGTTGTTCTCGGAGACCAGCATGACCTCCTTGACTCCCTGCTCGGCCAGCCAGCGGGTCTCGTTCAGCACGTCGCTGGGGCGGCGCGAGATGAAGGAGCCGCGGAAGGACGGGATGGCGCAGAAGGAGCAGCGCCGGTCGCAGCCGGAGGCGAGCTTCACCGAGGCGACCGGGGAGCCGTCCAGGCGGCGGCGCAGGGGCGCACGGGGGCCGGAGGCGGGCGCGAGGCCTTCGGGGAGGTCGGCCGGCGCGTGGCCCGGCAGCGCCACCGAGGCGGCCGAGTCCTGTCGCTCGGCGGGGCTGATGGGCAGCAGCTTGCGCCGGTCGCGCGGGGTGTGGGCGGCGTGGACGCCGCCGCTGAGGATGGTCTGGAGCCGGTCGGAGATGTCGGCGTAGTCGTCGAAGCCGAGCACGCCGTCCGCCTCGGGCAGCGCCTCGGCGAGCTCCTTGCCGTACCGCTCGGCCATGCAGCCCACCGCCACGACGGCCTGGGTTCTGCCATGGCCCTTGAGGTCGTTGGCCTCCAGGAGGGCGTCGACGGAGTCCTTCTTCGCGGCCTCGACGAAACCACAGGTGTTGACGACGGCGACGTCGGCGTCCGAAGCGTCCTCGACGAGGTGCCAGCCGTCCGCCTCCAAACGGCCTGCGAGCTCCTCCGAGTCCACCTCGTTACGGGCGCAGCCGAGAGTGACAAGTGCGACGGTACGGCGTTCAGGCATGGGCTCAAGACTACTTTGTCTCACCGACACCCCACGTCGAAGGGGCTGGCCGATCATGGCCAACCCCTTGGGTACGTGCTCGGTGCGAACGGTTATCCGACTTCCGGGTCGCCCTTGGTGTACGTGAGACGCTGCACGGCGCCGGGCTGGAACTGGTCCTCGATCTTCTTGCCGTTGACGTAGAGCTGGATGGCTCCGGCGTCACCGAGGATCAGGTTGATCTTGGAGCTGTCCTGGAAGGTCTTGGACTCGCCCTTCTTCAGGAGCCCGTCGAAGAGCATCCGGCCGTTGTGGTCCTTGGCCGAGATCCAGCTGCGTCCGTTGGCCGCGCTGACCTGGACGGTGACCTTGTCCTGGGGCGCGGCGGCGATCGCGCTGTCCGAGGGTGCGGGGGCCTTGCCGGGCTTGCTCTCCTTCGGGGTCGGCGAGACCGGCTTGCTGGTCGACGGGGTGGCTCCCTCGGCGACCGACTGCTTGGCGTCGTCGCCGTCGCCGCCCTTGAAGGCGGTGAAGCCGACGAAACCGATCACGACGACGATGGCGGCGACCATGGCCGCCGTCCAGTTGGGTCCGCGTCGCTCGGGCCTGATGCGTTCGGCCTCGAACAGGGGTGCGGCGGGCGTCGGCGCGGGCCGCCCACCGCCGTGCTCGGCCGAGAACCGCGCGAGCAGCGGCTCGGGGTCCAGGCCGACGGCCTTGGCCAGGGTCCGGATGTGCCCGCGCGCGTAGACGTCGCCGCCGCAGGGGGCGAAGTCGTCGGCCTCGATGGCGTGCACGATGCCGATACGGACCCGGGTGCTCCCGCTGATGTCGTCGACGGTCAGCCCGGCGGCGATGCGGGCCTGCTTGAGGGCTCGGCCTACGGAGGGGCGGTTTTCCTCGGACACGTCTGGGAACGGACGCTCGTCTTCAGGGGAGTTACTGCCGATGGACACGGGGGCGCCTTTCGAGCGTTTAGCCACCTGTGCTGGAGGTTCAGTCTAGGGGGGGTACGAAAGGGTGAGGCAACCGGACGATACGACTTTGTACGCCATCGGTATGGCCGGACACCCCGATGACAGGTCAGGTGTGCACCCCAGGATGGAGTACACACCTTTCCTCTCGCTCAACTTGACGTTCGTCAAAGGGAAACGGTTGCCCGACGATCTCTAACGGGTGGATCACGACATGCCTCCACCCGGCCTACAGGCGCCCGTGCCCCTGAGACAGACCTACCCTTCAGACTCCCCACGGATCACGGCGAGCACTCCGTCCAGCTCATCGGGTTTCACAAGAACATCACGTGCCTTGGACCCCTCGCTCGGCCCGACCACCCCGCGGGACTCCATGAGGTCCATCAGCCGGCCCGCCTTGGCGAAGCCGACGCGCAGCTTGCGCTGGAGCATGGACGTCGAGCCGAACTGCGTGGAGACGACCAGCTCGGCCGCCTGGCAGAGCAGGTCGAGGTCGTCGCCGATGTCCTCGTCGATCTCCTTCTTCTGCTTGGTGCCCACGGTGACGTCGTCCCGGAAGACGGGCGCCATCTGGTCCTTGCAGTGCTGGACGACGGCGGCGACCTCCTCCTCGGTGACGAACGCGCCCTGCATACGGGTCGGCTTGTTCGCCCCCATCGGCAGGAAGAGACCGTCACCCTTGCCGATCAGCTTCTCGGCGCCGGGCTGGTCGAGGATGACCCGGCTGTCGGCGAGCGAGGAGGTGGCGAAGGCCAGCCGGGAGGGCACGTTCGCCTTGATGAGACCGGTGACCACGTCGACCGAGGGCCGCTGGGTGGCGAGCACCAGGTGGATGCCGGCCGCGCGCGCGAGCTGCGTGATGCGCACGATGGCGTCCTCGACGTCACGCGGGGCGACCATCATCAGGTCGGCCAGCTCGTCGACGATCACCAGCAGGTACGGGTACGGCTGAAGCTCCCGCTCGCTGCCCTCGGGCAGCTTGACCCTGCCCTCGCGGATCGCCTTGTTGAAGTCGTCGATGTGCCGGAACCCGAACGCGGCCAGGTCGTCGTAGCGCAGGTCCATCTCGCGCACGACCCACTGGAGCGCCTCGGCGGCCCGCTTGGGGTTGGTGATGATCGGCGTGATCAGGTGCGGGATGCCCTCGTAGGCGGTGAGTTCGACGCGCTTGGGGTCGACGAGGACCATCCGCACGTCCTCCGGGGTCGCCCGCATCATCACCGAGGTGATCAGGCAGTTGATGCAGGACGACTTGCCGGAGCCGGTGGCGCCCGCGACGAGCATGTGCGGCATCTTCGCCAGCGAGTGCATGACGTAGCCGCCCTCGACGTCCTTGCCGAAGGCGACCAGCATCGGGTCGTCGTCCTCGGCGGACTCGGCCAGCCGCAGTACGTCACCGAGGTTGACCATCTCCCGGTCGGTGTTGGGGATCTCGATGCCCACCGCGGACTTGCCGGGGATCGGGCTGATGATCCGCACGTCCGGGCTGGCGACGGCGTACGCGATGTTCTTGGTGAGCGCGGTGATCCGCTCGACCTTCACGGCGGGGCCGAGCTCGACCTCGTAGCGGGTGACCGTCGGCCCCCGGGTGAAACCGGTGACGGCCGCGTCGACCTTGAACTCGGAGAAGACGTTGGTGAGCGAGGCGACGACCCGGTCGTTGGCCTCGCTGCGCGCCTTGCCGGGGCCGCCGCGGGTGAGGAGGTCCAGCGAGGGCAGCGAGTAGGTGATGTCGCCGGAGAGCTGGAGCTGCTCGGCACGCGGGGGCAGGTCCCGGGGCTCTTCGGGCGCCGGTTTGGTGAGGTCCGCGACGACCGGCTCGCCCTTGAGCCTCTCCTGCTTGGGCCGCGCGGCCGGTACGGGGCTCGGGCTCGGGCTCGGGCTCGGGGCCGGCACGGGGGCGGGCGTGGTCTCCTCGCGGTCCCCGACGCTGACGCCCTGGGTGAGGTCGGCGACGAGCGGAGAGGGCGGCATGCCGTGCAGGACCGCGCCGTCGAGTGCGGCGGCGGCCGCGGCCGCGACGTCCACGGCGTCCGGCTGGCGGCCCATGTCGGGCTGCGGCACCGCGGAGCGCCTCGGGCGGCCCCGGCGCTTGGTGAGCGCCTCCTGCTCGGCGCCGTCGGGGTCGTAGCTCCCGGGGGCGCTCGTGCGCTTACGGGGGCGCGCGGGCAGCGCTTCGCGCCACTGCTCGTCGTAGCGCTCGTCGTCGTCCGTGTATTCGCCGTACTCGCCGTGCTCGCCGTACTCGCCGTACTCGTCCGGCTCGGGGTCGCGCAGCAGCCCGAGGCTCACGCCCAGCGTGCGCAGCCGCTGCGGGATGGCGTTCACCGGTGTCGCGGTGACCACCAGCAGCCCGAAGACCGTGAGCAGTACCAGCAGGGGTACGGCGAGGACCTCGGTCATGGTGTACGTCAGCGGGGTGGCCGCCGCCCACCCGATGAGGCCGCCGGCATCCCTTATGCCCTGCATGCCGTCGCTGCGGGCCGGCGAGCCGCAGGCGATGTGGACCTGGCCGAGCACGCCGATGACGAGCGCGGACAGACCGATCACGATCCGACCGTTGGCGTCCTGCTGCTCGGGGTGGCGCATGAACCGTACGGCGATGGCCGCGAGCAGTATCGGCACCAGCAGGTCGAGCCGCCCGAAGGCGCCGGTGACGAGGATCTCGACCAGGTCACCGACCGGGCCGCGCAGGTCGGCCCAGGTGCCGGCGGCGACGATCAGGGCGATGCCGAGCAGGAGCAGGGCGACGCCGTCCTTGCGGTGGGCCGGGTCCAGGTTCTTGGCTCCCTGTCCTATGCCGCGGAAGACCGCGCCGACGGCATGGGCGAGGCCCAGCCAGAGGGCGCGCACCAGGCGGACCACGCCCCCGGTGGGACTGGGCGCCGGCCTGGGTGCCGGCGCGGACTTCTTCGCCGCGCTCCTCTTGGCCGGCGCCTTCTTGGCCGGAGCCTTCTTCGCGGCGGCCCTCTTCACCGGAGCCTTCGAGGGAGCGGCCTTCTTCGCGGGCTGCTTCTTGGCTGCCGAGGGACGTGAGGCCATGGGTGTGAGATTACCGGGGGATGCGACGGGGGACACGTGTGCCCACTGCTTCACCCGTTCGTGTCGCCCCTGCCGGGGCGCGGAACTGACGCACGCTCATGGGCAACTGTGTCGGCCGCGGCGGTCAGTTCTGCGACGGAAGCGGCGGAGTGGCGCCGCCCGTGCCCGGCTCCAGGGCGTCGAGCGCCCGGCGCAGGCCGGTGAGTTTGCGCTCCAGATGCGCCGCCGTGGCCACCGCGGCCGCGTCCGCGGACTCGTCGTCCAACTGCTTGGACAGGGCCTCGGCCTGCTCCTCGACGGCCGCGAGCCGCGCCGACAGCTCCGCGAGCAGCCCCGCGGACTCCTTGCCGGCCACCGCGCCACCCTTGGCGCCGCCCTCCAACTGGAGGCGCAGCAGCGCCGCCTGCTCCCGGAGCTGGCAGTTCTTCATGTACAGCTCGACGAAGACCGAGACCTTGGCGCGCAGCACCCACGGGTCGAAGGGCTTGGAGATGTAGTCCACCGCGCCGGCCGCGTAACCCCGGAAGGTGTGGTGCGGGCCGTGGTTGATGGCCGTGAGGAAGATGATCGGGATGTCCCGGGTCCGCTCCCGGCGCTTGATGTGCGCCGCGGTTTCGAAACCGTCCATGCCCGGCATCTGGACGTCCAGCAGAATGACCGCGAAGTCGTCCGTGAGCAGTGCCTTGAGTGCTTCCTCCCCGGACGATGCCCGCACCAGTGTCTGATCGAGCGCAGAGAGGATGGCCTCCAGCGCCAGCAGATTCTCCGGCCGGTCATCGACCAGGAGGATCTTGGCCTTCTGCACCATGGCCCGCCCTCCTCGCCCCGGATGTGCACCGGGCGCCGCCCCAGGGGACGACTCCGTTTCGCCGCCCGTCCTTGTGCCGGTCATGGTAGCCGCACCCCGCCTGTCGCCACACCCTGTCACCGCGATGTCACTGTGCACGTAGCAGAAACGCAGCCGGAGACCAGAAGGTTCCCCCGATCCCGCACTTCTACACGGGTTCCGCCACCGTGGGTCAGCAACTCCCCGTGCTCACAGAAGGTTCCCGAAACGTTCACATCACTCCTGATCGATTCGGTCACTCCTCGCGCATCCACTGCTCCATCACCGCCAGAAGATGATCGGGGTCGACCGGCTTGGTGACGTAGTCGGAGGCGCCCGACTCGATGGCCTTCTCCCGGTCGCCCTTCATCGCCTTCGCCGTGAGCGCGATGATCGGAAGGCCGGCGAACTGCGGCATACGACGGATCGCCGTCGTCGTCGCATAACCGTCCATCTCCGGCATCATGATGTCCATCAGGACGACCGCCACATCGTCGTGCTGCTCCAGCACCTCGATGCCCTCCCGGCCGTTCTCGGCGTACAGCACCGACAGACCGTGCTGCTCCAGGACGCTGGTGAGCGCGAAGACGTTGCGGATGTCGTCGTCGACGATCAGCACCTTCTCCCCGCCGAACCGCACTCCCCGGCGCGGCTGCGGGGTCGTCACCTCCTGCTCGGCCAGCACCGGCCAGGTCTCGGGCACCTGCGGGGCACCCCGGCGCCGCCGCCGGAAGAGCGCGGCGGCGCCGTTCTGGGTCTCCTGGTACGACTTCACCTCGGCCGGCGTCTCGATCTCCACGCCGGAGAACTCCCGGTTGTGGTTCTGCGAGGCGACCAGGTCCCCCGCCTCCAGCGCGGGCACGGACTGCTGGTAACCCTGCGGCGGCAGCTCGCTCGGGTGCAGCGGCAGGTACAGCGTGAACGTCGAACCGCGGCCCGGCTCGCTCTGGGCGTAGATCTCACCGCCCAGCAGCTGCGCGATCTCCCGCGAGATGGAGAGCCCGAGGCCCGTACCGCCGTACTTGCGACTGGTCGTCCCGTCGGCCTGCTTGAACGCCTCGAAGATCACCCGCATCTTGCTGGCCGCGATACCGATGCCCGTGTCGGTCACCGAGAACGCGATCAGCGGCGCGTCCGGATCACTGAGCGAACCCGCCTCCAGCAGCTGTTCCCGGATCCCCGCCGGCACGTCACCGCTCGCCGGCCGGATCACCAGCTCCACCGACCCCGAGTCGGTGAACTTCACCGCGTTGGACAGCAGGTTGCGCAGCACCTGGAGGAGCCGCTGCTCGTCGGTGTGCAGCGTGGCGGGCAGCTCCGGGGAGACCCGTACGGACAGGTCCAGGCCCTTCTCCGCGGTCAGCGGCCGGAAGGTCGCCTCCACGTAGTCCACGAGCTGCACGAGCGCGATACGCGTCGGGGAGACGTCCATCTTGCCCGCCTCGACCTTCGACAGGTCGAGGATGTCGTTGATCAGCTGAAGCAGGTCGGACCCCGCGCCGTGGATCGTCTCGGCGAACTCCACCTGCTTCGGTGACAGGTTGCCCTCCGCGTTGTCCGCGAGCAGCTTGGCCAGGATCAGCAGCGAGTTCAGCGGAGTGCGCAGCTCGTGCGACATGTTGGCGAGGAACTCGCTCTTGTACCGCATGGAGACCGCGAGTTGCTCGGCGCGCTCCTCCAGCACCTGCCGGGCCTCCTCGATCTCGGTGTTCTTCACCTCGATGTCGCGGTTCTGCTGGGCCAGCAGCTCGGCCTTCTCCTCCAGTTCGGCGTTGGACGCCTGGAGGGCCTTCTGCCGGTTCTCCAACTCGGCCGACCGCTCCTGAAGTTGCTCGGTCAGCTCCTGTGACTGCTTCAGCAGCACCTCGGTCTTGGTGTTCACCGAGATGGTGTTGACGCTGGTCGCGATCATCTCGGCGATCTGGTTCAGGAAGTCCTTCTGGATCTGCGTGAACGGCGTGAAGGAGGCCAGCTCGATGACGCCGAGCACGTTGCCCTCGAACAGCACCGGAAGCACGATCACCTGCGCCGGCGGAGCCTCGCCCAGCCCCGAGGAGATCTTCAGGTAACCGGTCGGCGCCTTCTCCACCAGGATCGTGCGCTTCTCGTGGGCGGCCGTGCCGATCAGCGCCTCACCGGGCCGGAACGACGTCGGCATGGAGCCCATCGAGTAGCCGTACGAACCCAGCATGCGCAGCTCGTACGCCTCCTCGCTCTCCGCGCTCAGGTCCTTCCCGTCGACCAGTGGCATCGCCAGGAAGAACGCGCCGTGCTGCGCGGAGACCACCGGCGTCAGCTCGCTCATGATGAGCGCGGCCACGTCCGCGAGGTCCCGGCGGCCCTGCATCAGCGCGGAGATCCGGGCGAGGTTGCCCTTCAGCCAGTCCTGCTCCTCGTTGGCGATCGTGGTGTCCCGCAGGTTCGCGATCATCTTGTTGATGTAGTCCTGCAATTGCAGGATCTCGCCCGAGGCGTCCACGTCGATCTTCAGGTTCAGGTCGCCGCGGGTCACCGCGGTGGCCACCCGCATGATGGCCCGCACCTGCCGGGTCAGGTTCCCGGCCATCTCGTTCACCGACTCGGTCAGGTCGCGCCAGGTGCCGTCCACGTCCCGCACCCGCGCCTGACCGCCCAGCTCCCCTTCGGTGCCCACCTCGCGGGCCACCCGGGTGACCTCCTCGGCGAAGCTGGACAGCTGGTCCACCATCGTGTTGATCGTCGTCTTGAGCTCGAGGATCTCACCGCGCGCGTCAATGTCGATCTTCTTGGTCAGGTCGCCCTTCGCGATGGCCGTCGTCACCATCGCGATGTTGCGCACCTGCCCGGTCAGGTTGGACGCCATCTGGTTCACCGACTCGGTGAGGTCCTTCCACGTACCCGCCACACCCGGCACGTGCGCCTGGCCGCCCAGGATCCCGTCCGTGCCCACCTCACGGGCCACCTTGGTGACCTGGTCGGCGAACGAACTCAGCGTCTTCACCATCTGGTTGATGGTGTCGGCGAGCTGCGCCACCTCACCGCTCGCCTCGATGGTCACCTGCCGCGTCAGGTCACCGTTGGCGACCGCCGCCGACACCTGGGAGATGTTCCGCACCTGCATGGTCAGGTTGTTGGCCATCAGGTTCACGTTGTTGCTGAGGTCCTTCCAGATGCCCGTGACACCCGGAACGCGCGCCTGACCGCCCAGGATGCCCTCGGTGCCCACCTCACGGGCCACCCGGGTCACCTGCTCCGCGAAGCTGGACAGCTGGTCAACCATCGTGTTGACCGTCGTGACGAGTTCCAGGATCTCGCCCTTCGCGTCAACGGTGATCTTCTTCGACAGGTCGCCCTTCGCGACGGCCGTCGTGACCTCGGCGATGTTGCGCACCTGGATGGTCAGGTTGTTCGCCATGAAGTTCACGGACTGGGTGAGGTCCTTCCAGGTACCGGCCACCCCCTGCACCTCGGCCTGACCGCCCAGGATGCCCTCCGTGCCCACCTCGCGCGCGACGCGCGTGACCTCCTGGGCGAACGACGACAGCTGGTCGACCATCGTGTTCAGGGTGTTCTTCAGCTCCTGGATCTCACCGCGCGCGTCCACGGTGATCTTCTGGGAGAGGTCACCCCGGGCCACCGCGGTCGCCACCTGCGCGATGTTGCGGACCTGCGCCGTCAGGTTGCCGGCCATGCCGTTCACGGAGTCCGTCAGGTCCCGCCACACCCCGGCCACACCGGGCACCTGGGCCTGACCGCCCAGCCGGCCCTCCGTACCCACCTCGCGGGCCACCTTCGTGACCTGGTCGGCGAAGGCGGACAGCTGATCCACCATCGTGTTGATCGTGTTCTTCAGTTCGAGGATCTCACCGCGCGCGTCGACGTCGATCTTCTGCGACAGGTCGCCCCGCGCCACCGCCGTCGTCACCTGGGCGATCTGCCGCACCTGGGAGGTGAGGTTGCCGGCCATGAAGTTGACGGAGTCGGTGAGCTCCTTCCAGGTGCCCGAGACACCGTCCACCCGGGCCTGACCGCCCAGCCGGCCCTCGGTGCCCACGTCCCTGGCCATCCGCGTCACCTGGTCGGCGAAGCTGGACAGCTGGTCCACCATCGTGTTCACGGTGTTCTTCAGCTTCAGCATCTCGCCGGAGACGTCGACCGTGACCTTCTGCGACAGGTCGCCGTTGGCCACCGCCGTCGTCACCTGGGCGATGTTGCGCACCTGGCCGGTGAGGTTGCGGAACGCCGTGTTGACGGAGTCCGTCAGGTCCTTCCAGGTACCGGCCGCGCCCGGCACCTGCGCCTGGCCGCCCAGCTCACCCTCGACACCGATCTCCCGCGCCACCCGGGTCACCTCGGCACCGAACGACGACAGCTGGTCGACCATGCCGTTGACGGTGTTCTTCAGTTCCAGCATCTCGCCGGCCACGTCCACCGTGACCGTCTGCGACAGGTCGCCGTTGGCCACCGCCGTCGTCACCGCGGCGATGTCACGCACCTGGGTGGTCAGATTCCGGAACACCGTGTTGACGGAGTCCGTCAGGTCCTTCCAGGTGCCCGCCGCGCCCGGCACGTTCGCCTGCCCGCCGAGCCGCCCCTCGCCACCGACCTCGTTGGCCACCCGGGTGACCTCGTCCGCGAAGATCCGCAGGGTCTCCGTCATCTGGTTGATCGTCTCGGCGAGCTGGGCCACCTCACCCCGCGCCGGGACGGTCACCTTGCGTGACAGGTCACCGTTGGCGACCGCGGTGGTCACCTCCGAGATCCCGCGCACCTGGGCCGTGAGGTTGCCGGCCATCGTGTTGACGGAGTCCGTGAGCTCCTTCCACGTACCCGCGACCCCCGGCACGTGCGCCTGACCACCCAGAATGCCGTCCGTACCCACCTCACGCGCGACCCGGGTCACCTCGGAGGAGAACGCCGACAGCTGGTCCACCATCGTGTTGACGGTTTCCTTCAGCTCCAGCATCTCGCCGGCGACCTGCACGGTGACCTTCCGCGACAGGTCACCCTTCGCGACCGCGGTCGTCACCAGCGCGATGTCCCGCACCTGCGCCGTCAACCGGTACGCCATCGTGTTCACCGAGTCCGTCAGGTCGCGCCAGGAACCCGACATGCCACGCACGCGCGCCTGGCCGCCCAGCTTGCCCTCGGTGCCGACCTCACTGGCCACCCGCGTGACCTCGTCGGTGAACGTCGACAGCTGGTCGACCAGGTTGTTGACGGTCCTGCCGACCTTCAGGAACTCACCGCGCAGTGGATGCCCGGCCCCGTCCGCCGTCGGCGTCCGCAGCTCCATCCGCGGCGACAGATCACCCTCGGCCACCGCCGTCAGGACCCGGCCCACCTCGGAGACCGGCCGTACGAGGTCGTCGACCAGGGCGTTGGAGTTGTCCACGGCGGCCGCCCAGGAACCCTCACAGGCACCTGTTTCCAGCCGTTCCGTGAGTTTTCCCTCACGTCCCACGACACGCCGTACCCGCGACAGCTCACCCGTGAGGTGGAGATTGCGGTCCGCCACCTCGTTGAAGACCGCCGCGATCTCCGACATCACGCCGTCCCCGGACACCGTGAGCCGCTTGCGGAAGTTCCCGTCCCGCATCGCCACCAGGGCCACCAGCAGCCGGTCCAGAGAAGCCGAGTCCACCTCCGTGGTCCCGCCGCCGCCCCGCCGCCTGCTCAGGGACTGTCCGCCCTTCGCGCGCGCCTTGGTGCCCCGCGCCGCTGCGCCAGTCTCCACTGTGTCCCTCCCGCAGGGGTCGACCGTTACTGCTGTACCCGGATACCGCCATACTCGGCGTACCGCTTACTTCGGCGTACCAGTTACTGATGCGTATTTCTGCCAGATGGGATCCGGTCACACCAGGGGCTGCTGCCCGCCGTACACGGAACGCACTCAGGCTGATCGGACCTTCACCAGAAGCTTGCCCAGTGTTTCACCCCGTCCGAACCAGGCCATAACAGTTCGGCAGCTTCGCACATCGTCCGCACACCCTGGGGCGTGAACACTGGCGACCGGCATCCGCTCGGACGGCGAAGGTAAGTAACCTTGCATGCGGCTGTCCAGCCGCACCGGTCCGTCCGGCCTGGGCGGTGGCACGAGAACGAGCGGGCATTCGGAGGGGCGGCCGCAGACCATGACCACCGGAGTGATCCCCGGGGGACACAACCCGGAGCCACGGCCCACGGGCGAGCGCATGCCGCAGCAGCGGCACGAGCCGGCCGGCCGGGAAGGCCCGCATGTCGAGACACGGTCGAGGAGTTCTGTGATCACCGCGCGCGCGGCCGCCACCTTCGAGCCGGTCGGCCGATCGGTCGCGACCGCCCGGTCCTTCGTCCGCGACACGCTCCAGGGCTGGGGCTTCGCCGACGTCGTCGACGACGCCGTGGTCCTCACCAGCGAACTGGTGACCAACGCCGTGGTGCACGCCGGCACCCACGCCGACGTCCTGTGCCTGCGCACCGAGGACGGCGTACGCATCGAGGTGGCCGACCGCTACCCGGAGCGCGAGGTCCCGCTCCAGGGATCCGCCGTCAACATGGGCAGCCCCGACCGCGAGGGCGGACGCGGCCTCCAGCTCTGCGCGGCCCTCGCCGCCCGCTGGGGCGTCGAGTACACGCCCACCCACAAGAACGTCTGGTTCCAGCTCGACCTCCCCGAGCGCCCCGTCGGCACCCGAGCCGCCGGACCGTCGCTCCCCGCCGACCTGCTGCCCCTCGCCGACGGCCGGGTCCGCGTGGCCGTCGTCCAAATCGACCGCAAGGGCACCGTGACGGCCTGGAACGAGGACGCCGAGGACATCTTCGGCCACACCGCGGCCGAAGTCACCGGCAAGCCGCTCACCGACCTCGCCGCCTGGCCGCACACCCCGGGCACCGGCACCGGCATCGCCGAGGCCCTCCAACTCTCCCGCTGGGAGGGCAGTTACGGCATCCGCGGCGCCGACGGCCGCGTCACCCCCGTCTACGCCTCGCACCTCAGGGTCCGGGACACCGGTGGCGAGCCCTCCACGGTCTGCCTGCTCGTACGGGACCACGAACGCGCCGTTTTGCAGACCCCGTTGCGCGTCCCCGCCTCCGACGCCGGCACCGCGGACGGCCAGAACGCGGACCCCTTCGAGGTGTTCATCGGCTCCCCCGCCCCGGACGACCTCGACGGCCTCCTCCAGCGCACCGTGGAACGCGCCCGCGACATGCTCGACGGCGACTCCGCCTTCCTGCTCCTCGCGACCGACGACGAGACCGAACTGGAGGTCCGCGCCTCCACCGGCCTGCCTTCCGCACGGCAGCGCTTCGCGCGCGTGCCCGTCGAAGCGGGCCCCGGCCGCTACGGCTCGGCCCGGATGCCGGCCGTACACGACGATCTGACGGCCGTACCGGGCGCCGTGCCACTCCTGGCGGGCACCGGCATGCGTTCGGTCGTCACGGTCCCGCTGAAGGTCGAGGGCCGCCTGACGGGCTCCCTGGGCGTCGCGGCCGAGGCCGCGGGCAGATACTCCAACGAGGAGGCGTTGCGCCTCCAGTTCGCCGCCGACCGTATCGCCCTGGCCGTCGAGTCCGCCCGCCTGGGCGAGCTGGAGCGGCTGCGCCGCGGCTCCCTCAGCTTCCTGGTCGAGGCCTCCGACCTGCTCGCCGGCACCCTGGACCGGGACCAGACCCTCGCCCTGATGGCCCAGATGACGGTCCCGACCCTCGCCACCTGGTGCGCCGTCTACACGATCGCCGATCAAGCCTCCGACCCGTATCTGTCGTACGTCCTGCACGAGGACGAGGAACTCATCGACGGCATCAAGTCGTTGCTGTCCAAGGTGCCCCCGCCGGACCCGGTGCCCACGCCCGGCGCCCGCGTGTGGACCGCCCCCGGCGAGCACGCCCACCAGGCCGCCCTGCGCAGCTCCATGCGCAGCCTCGGTCTCACCGGCGGCCCCGCCCGCCAGGTCTCCTCCGGCATCGGCCCCACCCTCGCCACGGCCTCCGCCGTCGGCGGCGAGACCGTCGTCCTCCCCCTGGTGGCCCGCAACCGCGTCATCGGCATGCTGACGCTCGGCAAACCCACCGACGAGCACTTCCGCCAGGAGATCCTGGAACTGGCCGAGGACCTCTCCCGCCGGGCCGCCCTCGCCCTGGACAACGCCCGGCTGTACTCGGAGCGCACCGCCATCAGCCAGGCCCTCCAGCGCAGCCTGCTGCCTCCGGGCACCCCGCACATCGACGGCGTCGAGGTGGAGGTCATCTACCGCGCGGCCGGCGAGGGCAACGAGGTCGGCGGCGACTTCTACGACGTCTTCCCCATCTCCGACGGCGCGTACGGCTTCGCCATCGGCGACGTCTGCGGCACGGGCCCGAACGCGGCCGCCGTGACCGGCCTCGCCCGGCACGCCCTGCGCCTGCTCGCCCGCGAGGGCCTCAGCGGCCCCGCGGTCCTGGAGCGCCTGAACTCGGCCATCCTGGACGAGGGCGACCGCAGCCGCTTCCTGACCCTCCTGTACGGCGAGATGCGCCCCCGGGAGGACGGCAGCGCCGAGATGAAGGTGGTCTGCGCCGGCCACCCGCTGCCGCTGCGTCTGCGCCAGGACGGCACGGTGGAGGCCGCCGCCGAACCGCAGCCGCTCCTCGGCGTCATCGAGGACCTGGAGCTGTACGAGCAGACGGTCACCCTGGACCCGGGCGACGTCCTGCTGTGTGTCACGGACGGTGTGACCGAACGCCGTGAGGGCACGCGCATGCTCGGCGACGACGGGCTCGCGGACGTTCTCACGACCTGCACGGGCCTTACGGCGGGCGCGGTGGCCGCACGCATCATGCGCGCGGTGGAACGCTTCGCGTCGGACGCCCCTTCGGACGACATGGCCATTCTGGCGATGCGGGTCCCCGGCCTTCAGCTGGACTGAGCGGGCCGGGGAAAGAGGGCATGAAAAAGGCCCCACCCGAACGGGTGGGGCCTTTTTGTCGGAGCCCCCAAACGGAATCGAACCGTTGACCTTCTCCTTACCATGGAGACGCTCTGCCGACTGAGCTATAGGGGCCTGTTGCTTTTCGAGGTTTCCCCCGCGGCAACGGAATAGATCATACCCCGAACGGACCCGAGTTCCCAAACTCGTTCAGAAGGCCGGCTGGAGCAGTCCACCCAGGGCGTTGCAGGCGGACACGATCCGCTGCATCTCCCGTTTGGTCAACGAGGCGTCGACGGGCAGCGCCAGTGTCTCGTCGGCGGCCCGCTCGGTCTCCGGCAGCGAGACGCAGCGCCGGAACTCCGGCAGCCGGTGCACGGGCGTCTTCACCGGCACCCGGCAGTCAACTCCCTTGCCCCGCAGGGCCCGGGCGAAGGCGTCCCGGTCCGGCCTGCCGTTGCCGGGCACGCGCACGACGTACTGCTGGTAGGTGTGCCCGTCGCCGCCGTCCGGGGTCCGCACCCCGCGCAGCTTGGCGTCGAGGTAACCGGCCCGCTGCCGACGCTGCGCGATCTCGTCGTACGGCGCCTCTGACTCGCCCTGTTCCAGGACCAGCAGCCCGTGCCGCTGTCCCAGCGCGTGCAACCGCCGGATGTCCGCCCACCGTCCGAAGCGGTGTACGACAACGACCGCCGCGGACCGGGCGGTTATCGCCGCTTCCACCGCCGACGCGTCGAGGCAGTAGGTCAGCGGATCTATGTCGGCGAACACCGGGAGCGCACCGGCCAGTGTCACGGCCTCGGCGACCTCGGCGTTCCCGAACGCCGGCACGACGACCTCGTCACCGACTCCGACACCGGCGGCCCTGAGCATTGCAGCAGTACCCATGCTGGGATGCTCGACGCGGAACGTGAACGTCAAGTTACGTAAAACAAAAAAGGGTTGGACCCCGAACCGAAGTTCAGGGCCCAACCCTTTCAATATTTGTTCGGCGGCGTCCTACTCTCCC
>NZ_LBMU02000012.1 GCF_001005085.2 Streptomyces humi | reverse complement strand
GTGCCAGGGGTGGGTTGGGGGCGCGAGCTGTCGGACGCCGGTTGGCGGTGCGGGGCGTCAGGGGCGGCGGGAGTGGCGGGAGCGGCGGGGGTGGCGGGGGTGGTCACGACAGGCGGTGGCCGATGCCGCGGGCGGTGCGCAGGGTCAGGTCGCTGCCGGCCTCGCGCAGCTTGCGCCGCAGCCGGCTCAGGTACTGGTCCAGGGTGTTGTCGCTGACCTGGGCTCCGTCCGGCCAGGCGGCCCGGACCAGGTCGCGGCGGCTCACGAGGGCGCCGTCCGCGGCGACCAGCGTGGCCAGCAGCCGGAACTCGGTCGGCGACAGGCCGACCTCGGCGGCGCCCACGCTCGCCCGGTACCGGGCGGCGTCCAGGACCAGATCCCCGGCGGTGGCAGCGGCCGGCGGGCCGGCCCGTTTCAGCGTGGCCCGCAGCCGGGCGAAGAGTTCGGCGAGATGGAAGGGCTTTGGCAGGTAGTCGTCGGCCCCCGCGGCGAACCCGGACAGCCGGTCGGTGAGGCCGTGCCGGGCCGTGAGGAGGATGACCGGGGCAGTGAAGCCGTTGGCGCGCATCGCCTGGCACACGTCCCGGCCGTCCGCGTCGGGCAGCCCGACGTCCAGCACGGCCGCAGACAGTCCGGTCTCGGCCAGCCGCAGGGCGGTGGTGCCGTCGGAGGCGGGCACCGGTTCGTAGCCCTCGTCGGCCAGGGCGCGGCGCAGCACGTCACGCAGGGCGTGATCGTCCTCGACGACCAGGATCCGGTGCCGCATGGTCTCTCCGATCCCTGAGCGACTACAGGGGTGTAGACGTACTCCGGGAACTCTAGACCATCGGGCGAACCGCCACCTCTATCACCTCGGGAACCGCTGTGAACAGGGCATTCGCAGGGACGTTCAGGTTGCGCTCAGGTTGCCGGGGCCCTGGTGAAAGCCATGCACCAGAAGCCCCAAAACAATGGCAAAGGCATCTGTGGCACCGAAGGTGTCCCGTGTCATCGTGCGGCTCATGACCACGGAGCACCTCCTCGACGACCGACCCCGAGCCCCCCTGCGCGCCCTGGCGAACAAGGTGCCGGAGGTGACCGCCTACTTCTGGATCATCAAGGTGCTCACCACCGGGATGGGGGAGACCGCCTCGGACCTGCTCGCGAAGGTCCTCGGTCCGGTGCCGGCGGTCGCGCTCGGCGGGCTCGCCCTCGCCGTCTCGCTGGCCGTGCAGTTCGCCGTGCGCCGGTACGTCGCCTGGGTCTACTGGACCGCCGTCGTCATGGTCAGCGTGTTCGGCACGATGGCCGCCGACGTCCTGCACGTCGGCCTCGGCGTGCCGTACACGCTGTCCACCCCGTTCTTCCTGGTCGCGCTGGCCGCGGTGTTCGCCCTCTGGTACGCCGTCGAGCGGACGCTGTCCATCCACGGCATCCGCACCCGCCGTCGCGAGGCCTTCTACTGGGCCGCCGTCCTCGCCACCTTCGCCCTCGGCACCGCCGCCGGCGACCTGACCGCCACCGCCGGTCTCGGCTACCTCGGTTCGGCGGTCCTCTTCGGCGCCGCGATCTGCGTGCCCGCCCTCGTCCACCGGGCCGGCGCCCTGAACGCCGTGCCCGCCTTCTGGGCGGCCTACGTCATCACCCGCCCCCTCGGTGCCTCCCTCGCCGACTGGATGGCGGTCGGCCGCCCCAGGGGCGGTCTCGGACTCGGGCTGGGACCGGTCACCCTCGCCTGGACGGCGGCCATCGTCTGCTTCGTCGGCTACCTGGCGGTCTCCCGCCGGGACACCTCCACCGCGGCCTGATTCGGCGCCCCCGTCAGTAGCGCACCGGAAGGGCGAGCAGCCCCCGGGTGCGCATCGACGGGCGCCAGCGCAACTGCTCGACAGGTACGTCGAGTTCGAGGCCGGGCAGCCGTTCCAGGAGGGTCGCGAGGGCGATCTCCGTCTCCAGGCGGGCGAGCGGCGCGCCGAGGCAGTAGTGGATACCGTGCCCGAGGGCCAGGTGACCGGTGGCGTCCCGGCCGATGTCCAGCCGGTCGGGTTCGGGGAAGCGGCGCGGGTCCCGGTGCGCCGCCGCCAGGGACAGCAGCACGGTCTCGCCCGCCGGGACGGTGACCCCGCCGATGGTGACGTCCTCGGTGGGGAAGCGGCGGATGGCGAGCGGGGCGGGTCCGTCGTAGCGGGCCAGTTCCTCCACGGCCGGGCCGATCCGGGCGGGGTCGGCCCGCAGCGCGGCCAGCTGGGCGGGGGCGGTCAGCAGGGCCAGGGTGGCGTTGCCGATGAGGTGGACGGTGTTCTCGTACCCGGCGAACAGGATGAGGAAGGCCAGGGACATCAACTCGTCCTCGCTGAGCCGGTCCTCCTCGTCCCGTACGGCGATCATGGCGGAGAGCAGGTCGTCGGCGGGTTCGGCGCGCTTGCGGGCGAGCAGTCCGGCGAAGAAGGCGAGCAGCGCGCCGACCGCCCGCTTCGCGCGCTCGGGCCGCGCGGGGTCGGGGACCACGAGGGCGTCCGTCCAGGACCGGAAGTCCGGCCGGTCCCCCTCGGCGACCCCCAGCAGTTCACAGATGACGGCGATGGGCAGCGGCGCCGCGTAGGAGGCGACGAGGTCGGTACGGCCGAGCGGCACGACGGCGTCGAGCAGCGCGTCGGCGGTCCGCCGGACGGGTTCGCGCAGGAGGGCGACGCGGCGCGGGGTGAACGCCCGCGACACCAGGCGCCGGACCCGGGTGTGGTCCGGCGGGTCCATGTTCAGCAGGTTGGCGTCGAGCGCGGGCGGCAGCGCGAGCCCGCGGTAGCCGCCGGGCCGGGCGTGCGCCTTGTCGAGCGAGAGCCGCGGGTCGGCGAGCGCCTGCCGCACGTCCTCGTACCGCGTCACCAGCCAGGCGGGCAGCCCGTCGGTCCCGGCGATCCGGTGCACGGGCCCGGCCTCCCGCAGCCGCGCGTACCCGGCGTAGGGGTCGGCCGGCAGCTCGGCGGGGTCAACGGCTGCCGGTGAGCCGGTAGTTGTACGAGCGTCCATGCCCCCACCCTAGTCAGCCCCCCGTCCGCCGGCCCGGCCGAGCCGGTTCCCCCGTGGGTGGACTGTTGCGTCCGGAAGCCCTGGTGCGATCAAATGAGTTAGGTAACCCTAAGTTTCTGCTGGCGCCGTTCGGGGCGATCCCGTCCAGGGCGTCACGGCTGGAGGCTCGATGACGGACTTCGCGCGGACCCCCCGCCGCCCCGCGGTCACGCTCGGCCGGGTGCGGTTGGGGGCGGGCGGACCGCTGGTCGGTGTGCGGGTGGCGGACGGCAGGGTCACCCATGTGATCGCCGAGCGGGAGCGGGGGTCTTCCGCGCCCGTCGGGACGGCCGCGGACGAACGGGTCGTCGACCTGGAGGGCCGGGTGCTCCTGCCCGGACTGTGGGACGCCCACGTCCACCTCGCGGAGTGGGCCGGCGTGCGCCGTCGGCTGGACCTGTCCGGCACCGGCTCCGCGCGGGAGGCGGCCGACCGGGTGCGGCGGCACGCGGGCGGCGCGGCCGCCGGGACCGTGCTGTTCGGGTACGGCTTCCGGGACGCGCTGTGGCCGGACGCCCCGCACAAGCGGCTCCTCGACGCGGTCTCACCGGACCGGCCCGTCGCCCTGGTCAGCGCCGATCTGCACGCCGTGTGGCTCAACTCCGCCTGCCTGGCGCTGGCGGGCCGGGGCGACCACCCGACCGGTCTGGTCCGGGAACACGAGGGGCACGAGGTGCTCTCGGCGCTTCCCGAGGCGTCACCCGAGACGGTGGACGGCTGGGTCGCCGACGCCTGCCGGGCCGCCGCGGCGCGCGGGATCACCGGCGTCATCGACTTCCAGTTCGGCGACACGGTGGGTGCCTGGGAGCGCCGCTCGGCACAACTCCCGCCCGCCGTACGGGTGTCCGCCGCCGTCTATCCGGAGCACCTGGACGCGGCCGTCGCGCGGGGCCTGCGCACCGGGTCCGGGATCGGCGGGCACGGCGACCTGGTCCGGGTCGGCCCGCTCAAGCTCTTCACGGACGGCTCGCTCAACACCCGTACGGCGCTGTGCCGCGACCCCTACCCGGGCCTGGAGCACACGGACGGCTCGCACGGCCTGGAGCAGACGTCACCGCGGGACCTGGTGCGGCTCATGCGCCGGGCCGCCGCCCACGGCATCGAACCCGCCGTGCATGCCATCGGCGACCACGCCAACACCGTGGCCCTGGACGCCTTCGAGACCGTGCGCTGCCGTGGCCGGATCGAGCACGCCCAGCTGCTCAGCCCCGAAGACCTGCCGCGCTTCGCGGAGTTGGACGTGATCGCGGGCGTGCAGCCCCGGCACGCGACGGACGACCGTGACGTGGCCGACCGGTACTGGGCCGGCCGTACCGGACGTGCCTTCGCCTACGCGGACCTGCTGGCCGCCGGTGCCCGACTGGAGTTCGGCTCGGACGCCCCCGTCTCCCCGCTCGACCCGTGGCTGGCCGTCGCGGCGGCGGTCGGCCGCACCGACGACGACCGCCCCGCCTGGCACCCGGAGCAGCGCCTGCCCCTGCGGGACGCGCTGGCGGCCGCGGCCCGCGGGCGACGCCTCATCAGGGTCGGGGACCCGGCCGACCTGGTCGTGGTGGACGTGGACCCGCTGGACGCGGACCTGGACACGCTGCGCGCGATGCCGGTGCACGCCACGATGACGGACGGCCGCTGGACCCACGGCCCGTACTGAGACCGCGACACCGCCCCGCCCCGCCCGGGCAGGTGGTGCGCGGGGCCGGGTGGTCGGCGGGTTCGTGGGCGGGTGCGGGCTCGGTGGGGGTCGGTCGCGCAGTTCCCCGCGCCCCTGACGGGGCGCCTGCCCCCGGGCGTTCCGGAAGGGCAGGGTGTTCCGGGGGAGCGGCGGCGGGTAAGTGGTGCGCCGGGGTGGGTGGGTGGGTGGTGTGCGTGTGGGGAGAGGTCCGTGGCCCGGGCGGGGCCGGGGTGTCCGGGCCACGGGGGTGCGGGGGCGGCTCAGGCCGCTGCCGCCCGGTCGGCCACCAGGGCCCCGTGGATCTCCGCCGCCCGGACCGCGACCGTCGACAGCAGGGTGCTGGTGAGCCCGTGGGTGTGCTCGGTCCCGCCCTGGAGGTAGATGCCGGCGCGCACCTCGGGCGCCGTCTCCACGCGATGGTCGCGGCCGACCCGGATCTCGTCGCCGTCGTCCTTGAGGCAGAGCTTGGCCGTGTCGCCCAGCAGCCCGGCCAGGTCCCGGGGCCGGTAGCCGGTGGCGAGCACCAGCACGTCGGCGGCCATCGCCCGGCGCTCACCGGTCGGCAGGAACTCGACGGTGACGCCGAGGCCGCCGTCCGGCCCCGGAGCGACCTCCCGGACCCGGGAGACGTTGAGGAAGCGCAGCCGCTCCCGGCCGGCCACCTTCTCCCGGTACGCGGTGGCGTACAGGGACTCGATGAGATCCATGTCGACCACCGAGTAGTTGGTGGACCGGTGGTAGTCGAGCAGGGACTGCTTCACCTCGGACGGCGCCGAGAAGTAGACGTCGACCGCCTCCGGGTCGAAGATCCGGTTGGCGAACGGGCTGTCGTCGGCGGGTGTGTAGCCGTACTTGGCGAAGACCGAGCACACCTCGGCGTCCGGGAAAGCGCGGTGCAGGTAGTCCACCGTCTCGGCGGCGCTCTGCCCGGCGCCGAGCACGACCGCCCGCCGCACCGGCGCCCCCGACCGGGCCAGTTGCTCCGAGCGCTGCATCAGCTCGCTGTTGTGCCAGACGCGTTCCGCCAGATCGAGGCCGGGAGGGACGTGCGGTTCGAGTCCCGTCGCCACGCTGATGTTGCGGGCCCGGTGCGTCACGGTGCCCCCGGGGCGCGCGGTGTCCCGGCAGGTGACGTCGAAGAACACCACCTGGCCGGCCTCGTCTGCCACCGGGTCGACCGCGAGCACCTCGCTGTCGTACGACACCAGGTGCGCGACCCGCGCCGCCGCCCACTCGAAGTACTCGTGGAACTCCATCCGCAGCGGGAAGAGCGTCTTCTGGTTCAGGAAGTCGATCAGTCTGCCCTGCTCGCGCAGGAAGCACAGGAAGCTGTAGTCGCTGGTCGGGTTGCGCAGGGTGACGAGGTCCTTGAGGAAGGAGACCTGCATCGTGGCGTCGTCGATCAGCATGCCCCGGTGCCAGCCGAACCGTGGCTGGCGTTCCAGGAACAGGGCGTTCAGCCGGCGGTCCGCCGTGAGGCTCGCGTTGTGTTCCTCGACGGCGATGGACAGAGCGAGATTTGACGGACCGAAACCGATCCCGACGATGTCGTGGACGACATCGGAACCCATGACCGGTGATTTCACCGTGGCATCGCCTCCCTCAGGCAGCCTCATGCTAGATAAGGTAAGGCTTACCTAGCAATGGAGTCGTTGAAGGGAAGGGCCATTCATGCGGGTCGTCATGCTCGGTTACCAGACGTGGGGTCACCGCACGTTGCAGGCGCTGCTCGGCTCCGACCACGAGGTGGTCCTCGTCGTCACCCACCCGAAGAGCGAGCACGCCTACGAGAAGATCTGGGGCGACAGCGTCGCCGAGCTGGCGGAGAAGCACGACGTGCCGGTCCTGCTGCGCAACCGCCCCGACGACGCCGGACTCCTCGCCGCGGTGAGGGAGTCCGGGCCCGACATCATCGTGGCCAACAACTGGCGGACCTGGCTGCCCCCGGAGCTGTTCGACCTGCCCCCGCACGGCACCCTCAACATCCACGACTCCCTGCTGCCGGCCTACGCCGGGTTCTCCCCGATCATCTGGGCGCTGATCAACGGCGAGGAGCGGGTCGGGGTCACCGCGCACCGGATGAACGCCGAACTCGACGCCGGGGACGTCCTGGTGCAGCGTTCCGTGCCGGTCGGGCCCGCCGACACGGCGACCGACCTGTTCCACCGGACCGTCGACCTCATCGCCCCCATCGTGCGCGAGTCCCTGGACCTGATCGCCTCCGGCCGGGACGCCGGGCGGTGGATACCGCAGGACCGCACCCGGGCCAGCTTCTTCCACAAGCGTTCGGCGGAGGACAGCCGGATCGACTGGAGCTGGCCCGCGGAACGCCTGGAGCGCCTTGTACGGGCCCAGTCGGACCCGTATCCGAACGCCTACGCCTTCCAGGGCGGCGAGCGGCTGAGGATCGTCTCCGCGGCCGTCTCGGCGGGGCGTTACGGCGGCACGCCGGGCCGGATCTTCATCCGCGAGGGCGACGGCGTGGTCGTGGTGGCGGGCCCCGACGCCCACACCGGCCGCGGCCGGGGGCTGCTGGTCCGCCGGGTCCGCACGGACGACGGCACGGAGCACGCCGCGACGGACTGGTTCCGCACGATGGGCGGATACCTCACGTCCCACCCCTGACGCGACTCCCGGCAGCCCCGGCTCCAGGCCGCCCCGGCTCCCGGCGCCCCGCCTTCCGGCGCCCCGGCTTCCGGTGCCCCGGCTTCCGGTGCCCCGCCTTCCGGCGCCCCGGCTCCTGGCGGCCGGGCCCGGCACCGGCACCGGCACCGGCACCGGCGTCCTGCGCACCGGCGTCCTGCTCCTCACGTCCCGTCCGTGACCTGAACGGCGCCCGGCTCCGGCGCACTTGCGCCGGGGCCGCGATCGCCCTCGTCCCGTGCCGACGGCCCGTCAGTCGAGCGCCGCAGGTACCGCGTCCTCGGTCTCCCGGGCGTCGCCGTCGTGGTGGTGGCGCCCCAGCGGGATCACCATCGGGGTGCCGCTGACCGGGTCCGGGGTGATCCGGCAGCGCAGGTCGAAGACGTCCTCGACGGTCGCCTCGGTGACCACCTCGGCCGGCGCGCCCTCGGCCACGATCCGGCCGGCCTTCATGGCGATCACGTGATCGGCGTACCGGCAGGCCTGGTTGAGGTCGTGCAGCACCATCACCACCGTGCGGCCCTCGCGCCGGTTGAGGTCCGTGATCAGGTCCAGTACGTCGATCTGGTGGGCGAGGTCGAGGTAGGTGGTCGGCTCGTCCAGCAGCAGGACCGGGGTGCCCTGGGCGACGGCCATGGCGATCCACGCCCGCTGCCGCTGGCCGCCGGAGAGCTCGTCCACCGGCCGGTCCGCGAGTCCGGTCAGGCCGGTCGCCGCCAGCGCCGCCCGGACCGCCTCCTCGTCGGCCGCGGACCACTGCCGCCACCAGGTCTGGTGCGGGGACCGGCCGCGGCCCACCAGGTCGCCGACGGTCAGCCCCTCCGGCGCCACCGGGGTCTGCGGCAGGATGCCGAGCCGGCGGGCGAGTTCGCGGGTCGGAATGGACCGCAGGGCGGTACCGTCCAGTTCGACCACGCCCTCGCGCGGAGCCAGCAGCCGGGCGAGGGCGCGCAACAGGGTCGACTTCCCACAGGCGTTGGCCCCGACGATGGCGGTGATACGGCCGGTGGGCACGGTGAGGTCCAGGTTCTCCACCACCGGCCGGCCGTCGTAGGCGAGATGCAGCCCGCGTGCCCGCAACTCCACGCCGACAGGGCGTCGTTGGGCGGACGGGGTCGGCCGCGGGTCGGTGGTCGACATCGGATCAGCCTCCAGATCCCGCGCGGTTGGCGCGGACGAGCAGCCACAGCAGGACCGGCGCGCCGAGGGCGCCGGTGACGATCCCGACCGGCAGTTCCGTCCCGGGGACCGCCTCGCGGGCGAGGAGGTCGGCGCCGAGGACGACGAACGCGCCGGTGAGACCGGAGACGAGCGGGGGCGGTGCCGGGGTGCCGGCGAGCCGCAGCGCGATCTGCGGGCAGGCCAGGGCGACGAAGGCCACCGGTCCGGCCGCCGCGGTGCCGAAGGCGACCAGGCCCACGCCGGTCAGCAGCAGCGCCAGCCGGACCGGCTGCACGGGCGTGCCGAGCCCGGCCGCCACGTCGTCGCCGAGCTGGAGCGTGCGCATCCAGCGGCCCAGCCCCAGGGCGACCGGCAGCAGCACGGCCAGTGCGATGGCCAGCGCGTCCACCTGGCCCCAGGTGCGGCCGTTGAGGTTGCCGACCAGCCAGCCGAGCGCCTCCTCGGCCTCGAACCGGTTCCCGCGGGCCACCAGGAAGTCGGTGGCGCTGGTGCAGATCCAGGAGACGCCGATGCCGACGAGGATGATGCGGTAGCCGGTGGCGCCGCCCTTCCAGGCCAGCGCGTACACCAGCAGCGCGGTGGCGAGGGCGCCGAGCAGCCCCAGCGTGGACAGTCCGAGGCCGCCGGTCCAGCCGAGGACCACGGCCGCGACCACCGCGGTGCCGGCGCCCTCGGTGAGCCCGATCATGTCGGGGCTGGCCAGCGCGTTGCGGGTCATCGTCTGGAACACGGCCCCGGAGACCCCGAACGCGACGCCGACCAGCAGCCCGGTCAGGGCGCGGGGCAGCCGCAGGTCCTGGACGACGATGACGGTTCCCGGATCGCCCGCGCCGAACAGCGCCTTGACGACCCCGGGCAGGGTGACCGGGTAGTCGCCGACGGCCAGACCCCAGCAGAACAACGTGAACGTGCCCACGGCGACGAGCACTCCGGTGAGCAGCAGGCGAGGTCGCAGCATGCCGGAGACGGGGGGCACGGCCAGCCGGAACGGCCGGTCGCGCAGCACGGGCCGTACCGAGGACGACCGTTTCCGGGAGTCCGTCGGGGAGCCGGCCGCCGGCTGTGCGGGCCCGGCGGGAGCGCCGGGCGAGGACGGGGCGGGCGAGGGCGGGGCGGGCACGCTCACACCTCCGCGAGCTTGCGGCGGCGGACCAGGGCGATGAAGAACGGGCCGCCGAGGAAGGCGACGAGGACGCCGGCCTGGATCTCGGTGGGCCGGGCCACCATCCGGCCCGCGATGTCGGCGGACAGCAGCAGTACGGGAGCCAGTGCGGCGGAGAGCGGCAGCAGCCAGCGGTGGTCGGGGCCGATGCCCGCGGACTGGGCGAGCAGCCGGGCGATGTGCGGGACGACCAGGCCGAGGAAGACCACCGGGCCGATCACGGCGACCGAGGCGCCGGTCAGCAGCACGATCGCGGTGACGCCCTGGAGCCGTACCAGGCCCAGCCGCCGGCCCAGGGAGGCGGCCACGTCGTCGCCGAGGGCGAGGCTGTTCAGGGCGGGCGCGCAGGCGAGCGCGAGCACGGCCCCGACCGCGAGGAACGGCAGGATGCGCACCAGGTCGCCGGAGTCCTGGTCGGCCAGCGTGCCGGCGGACCAGAAGCGGTAACGGTCCAGCGCGTCCTGGTCGGTGAGGACCACGGCGCTGGTCAGCGAGGACAGCAGCGAGGTGACGGCCACGCCGGCGAGGGCCAGTTTCACCGGGGTCGCCCCGGACCTGCCGAGGCGCCCGAGGAGGAAGACCAGGACGCTGGCGGCGAGCGCCCCGGCGAACGCGAACCACACGTAGCCGTACAGCGATCCGACCCCGAACACCGCCACGGACACCACGATCGCGAAGGACGCGCCCGCGCTCACCCCGAGGATCCCGGGGTCCGCGAGGGGGTTGCGGGTCAGGGCCTGCATCAGCGCGCCCGACATGCCGAGCGCGGCGCCCGTGGTGAGTCCGAGCAGGGTGCGCGGGATGCGCACCGACCAGATCACGTTGTCGACGAGCCGGCTGGGCGGACGGCCGAGGACGGCGCGGACCACCTGGTCGAGCGGGACGCTCAACGCGCCCAGGGCCACCGAGAGCAGGGACAGGAGGACCAGGAGGGCGACGATCCCCGTCACCAGCGCCGTGGCGCGAAGCCTTCTGCCTGAAGCCACTTGCGGGTCTCCATGCCGTCGTCCGGGCGGACCGCGAACAGTCCTGATAGCAGGTTAGGTGAGCATAACCTCAGCCGCTGCGACTTGGACCGCCGAAACCACATGGGCACTGTTGAGTTAGGAAATCCTTACCTTACTATTCGAGCGGTCGCGGCTCCGCCGAGCCGTCGCGCACCTATGGGGAGGCACGGGCAGCTGTGTCGGGCAACACGCGTTCTTCCGCACCTTCTTCATCGTCTTCCGCTGCGACACCGGCAGCGCGGACGACACCCACCGAGACCTTCTGGCGGGACCGGTTCACCGTCCCGGCGCCGGAGACCGCACTGCCGCTCGACCACCCGTACCCGCCACGCCCGCAGGGGCGGCGGCCGCGTGCCGTCCGCACGGTGCCGCTCGACACGACGGCCGACGAGACCACCCTGCTCGCCGCCTTCGCCGCCCTGCTCCACCGGTACGGCGGCAGCGCGGCCCACGACCTGACGACCGCTCACGACGGGCTCCCGCTACGGCTGTCGGTGGCCGACGACCGGACGTTCGCCGAACTGCGCGAGCACGTCACGGCCGTCCGCACCGAGGCCGCCGCCCACCGCCTGCCCACCGCCGAGCTGGTACGACTGCTCGCACCCGAACCAGGCCGTGGCGCAAGCCTGTTGTGCGCCACCGGCTTCGGTACCGCCCCCTGGGACGAGGGCGGCCCGCTGGACCTGGCGCTGTCCGTGACCGACGGCCGGCTGCGCGCCGACTACGCGGCCGACCTCTTCGAGCCCGCCACCGTGGACCGCGTCCTCGGCCACTACGCCACGCTCCTCACCGACGCCCTCGGCCGCCCCGGCACACCGCTCGCCGACCTCGGACTCCTCGGCGCCGACGAGCGACAGGTGATCCTGCACGGCTGGAACGACACCGCCCACGACGTGCCCCCGCGCACCTGGCCGCGCCTGTTCGCCGACCAGGTCGCCGCCCGCCCCGACGAGGTGGCCCTGGTCCACGCGGACGTCCGTCTCACCTACGCCGAACTCGACGCCCGAGCGGCCCGGTTGGCCCACGCGCTGGTGGCCCGGGGCGCCGGCCCCGAGCGGGTGGTGGCGCTCGCCGTGCCGCGTTCGGCGGACATGATCGTCGCGGAGGTCGCCGTACTGAAGGCGGGCGCCGCCTATCTGCCGGTCGACACCGACTACCCGGCCGACCGCATCGCGTACATGCTCGAGGACGCCCGCCCGGTCTGCCTCGTCACCACCGCCGAGACGGTCCCCGACCTGCCGCCGGGCCTCGACCCGCTGGTCCTGGACGCCCCGGGGACCCTCGCCGAACTCGCCGCCCACCCGGACCGGGACCCCGCGCCCGCCGACGAGCTGACCGTCGCGCACGCGGCGTACGTCATCTACACCTCCGGCTCCACCGGCCGTCCCAAGGGTGTGGTGCTCTCCCACGCCGGTGTCGCCGGACTGGTCGCCACCCAGCGCGAGCGGTTCGGGATCGGCCCGCACAGCCGTGTCCTCCAGTTCGCCTCGCCCAGCTTCGACGTGGCCTTCTGGGACCTCTGCCTCGGTCTGCTCTCCGGCGGCCGCCTGGTCGTCGTACCCGCCGACCGCCGGGTGCCCGGCGCGCCCCTCGCGGACTACGCGAACGAGCACGGCATCACCTTCATGATCCTGCCGCCCGCCCTCCTCGCGGCCATGCCGGAGGACGTCCGGCTCCCGCCCACGGCAACGCTGCTGGCCGGCACCGAACGCGTCTCGCCGGAACTCGTCGGCCGCTACGCGCGGGGCCGGACGATGTTCAACGCCTACGGCCCCACCGAGGCCACCACCAACTCCACGCTGGGCCGGTGCGACCCGGACACCCCCGCCGGCACCATCGTGCCCATCGGCGTCCCCGACCCCGGCACCCGCGCCTACGTCCTCGACGACCGGCTGCGGCCCGTACCCGCCGGTGTGGTGGGGGAGTTGTACCTCGGCGGCGCGGGCCTCGCCCGCGGTTACCTCGGCCAGCCGGCGCTGACCGCCGAGCGGTTCGTCGCCGACCCGTTCGGCGCCCCCGGCGAACGGCTCTACCGCACCGGCGACCTGGTCCGCTGGAAGTCCGACGGCCGGCTGGAGTTCCACGGCCGCGTGGACAGCCAGATCAAGATCCGCGGCTTCCGTGTCGAGCCCGGCGAGATCGAGTCCGTGCTGCGCGCCCATCCCGCCGTCGAACAGGCCGCCGTCGTGGTCCGCGAGGACCGCCCCGGCGACCGCCGCCTCGCCGCCTACGTGGTGCCGGCCCTGGACGCCGCCGCCGGAGCCGAAGAGGCCGTGGCCGACTGGAAGGACCTGCACGAACTCCTCTACACGGCAGCCGGATCCGACGGCTTCGAGGAGAACTTCGCGGGCTGGAACAGCATGTACGACGGCCTGCCGCTGCCCCTCGCCGACCTGCGCGAGTGGCGGGACGCGACCGTCGCCCGGATCCGCGGACTGCGGCCCGGCCGGGTCCTGGAGATCGGCGTCGGCAGCGGCCTGCTGCTGTCCCGGATCGCCCCCGGCTGCACCGAGTACGTCGGCACCGACCTCTCCGAGGAGGCGGTGCGCGCCCTGCGCGCCCAGGTCGACGGCGTACCGGAACTGACCGGCAAGGTCACCCTGCTCGCCCGCCCCGCCCACGAGCTGACCGGCCTCCCGGAAGGCCACTTCGACACGGTCGTCGTCAACTCCGTCGCCCAGTACTTCCCGGGTGTCGAATACCTCACCGACGTACTGCGCTCCGCCGCGCGCCTGCTGGCCCCCGGCGGCGCGCTGTTCGTCGGCGACGTCCGCAACCTGCGCCTGCTGCGTACCCTCGCCGCCGCCGTCGAGTCGGGGCGTGCCACCGACGACGACAAGGAGACCCTGCGCGCAGCCGTGCACCGGGCCGTCGCCTGGGAGGGCGAACTCCTCCTGGACCCCGACTACTTCGCCACCCTGGACGGCTTCACCGCCGACATCAGGATCAAGCGCGGCACCCACCACAACGAACTCACCCGCTACCGGTACGACGTCGTCCTGCGCCCCGGCACCGCGGCCCCCGCGCCCACCGGACCGGAACTCGCCTGGTCCACGTTCGGCACCCCGCAGGCCCTCGGCGACCACCTCGGCGCCGACCGCCCCGCCCGGCTCCGCGTCACCGGCATCCCCAACGCCCGGCTCGCCCCCGACCTGGCCGCGCTCGGCGCGCTCGACGACAGCAGCCGCACCGGCAGCGCGGGCGTCGACCCGGAAGCCCTGCACGAGACCGCCGCCGGGCACGGCTACCGGGCCGCCCTGACCTGGACCGCGGACGCCGAGGACGGCAGCCTCGACGCGGTGTTCACCCTCGGCGACGACACCGGGCCCGGCCCGCTCTACGTCCCCGGCCGGCCGCACCCGCACGCCAACCGCCCCGCCCCGTTCCGCAACGTCGGCGCCCTCATGGTGCGTCTGCGCGCGCACGCGGCCGAGTTCCTGCCCGAGTACATGGTCCCGGCCGCCCTGGTCCCGCTGGACCGGCTGCCCGTCACCCCCAGCGGCAAGCTCGACTCGGCGGCCCTGCCGGTCCCGGACCACGCCCTGCTCAGCTCGGGCCGCGCCCCGCGCACCGAACGCGAGCGGCTGCTGTGCGACCTGTACGCCCGCGCCCTGCGGGTGCCCTCGGTGACCGTCGACGACGACTTCTTCGTGCTCGGCGGCGACAGCATCGTCGCCATCCAGCTGCTGGTGCTGGCCCGCCGCGCCGGTCTGGAACTGACCCCGCGCGACGTCTTCCGGCACCGCACGGTCGCCCAGCTCGCCGGTGTCGCCCGCACCGCCGCCGACGCGGACGGCACCACCGGCACCACCGGCACCACCGGCCTTCCCTGGGACCCGCCGACCACCGGCGAACTCGTCGCGCTCCAAGGCGACTCCCCGCTCACCGTCGCCGAGGTCCTGCCGCTCGGCCCGCTCCAGGAGGGCTTCTTCTTCCACGCCCTGGTCGACGGCGCCGAGCACGACGCCTACGTCGTCCAGCAGGTGATCGAACTCGCCGGACCCGTCGACGGCGGCCTCCTCCGGCAGGCCGCCCGGCGCCTGCTGGACCGGCACGCCCCGCTGCGGGCCTGCTTCCGACGGCTCCCCGACGGCCGGGCCGTCCAGCTGATCGCCGACGGACTGGACCTGCCGTGGCACGAGGTCGACCTGTCCGCCCAGGACACCGCCGTCCGCGCGGGCCTCGCGGCGGCCGTCGCCGCCGACGAACGCGCCCGCCCCTTCGACCTCGCCCACCCGCCGCTGCTGCGCTGCGCCCTGATCCACCTCGACGAGAACCACGCCCGCCTGATCCTGACGTTCCATCACATCATCGCCGACGGCTGGTCGCTGCCCGTCCTGCACCGCGAACTCCTCGCCCTCTACGGCTCGGAACCCGCTCCCCTGCCCGAAGTCGGTCCCTACCGGGCCTACCTGGCGCGGATCGCCCGCGCCGACCGGGAGGCCGGCCGGGACGCCTGGCGTGCCGCGCTGGCCGGCGTCGACGAGCCCACCCGCCTGGTCGAGGCCCCGGCCGCCGGGCCGGTCGAGCCCGCCCAGATCCGCGTCGAACTGCCCGAGCGCACCACCGCCCGGCTCACCGCCCGCGCCCGCGACCACGGCGTCACCCTGAGCACGGTCGTCCAGGCCGCCTGGGGCCTGCTGGTCTCCGGACTCACCGGCCGCCAGGACGTGCTCTTCGGCACCACCGTCTCCGGCCGGGACGCGGCCGTGACCGGCATCGAGTCGATGGTCGGCCTCTTCATCAACACCCTGCCCACCCGGCTGCGCTGGACCCCGGCCGACACGCTCGGCACCGTCCTGGAACGCCTCCAGCGGGAGCAGAGCGCGCTCCTCGACCACCAGCACCTCGGCCTGGCCGAGATCCAGCGGGCCGCCGGCCACGTCGGCGGCGGCGAACTCTTCGACACCCTGGTGGTGTTCGAGAACTATCCCGCCGAGGCGGACCTCACCGACCCGACCGGCACGGTCCGCCTGACCGGGCACGCCTTCCACGACGCCGTGCACTATCCGCTGGCCCTGATCGTGAAGCCGGGCCGCCGGCTCGACCTGCGTCTGAAGCACCACGCCAACCGGGTCCCCGGCACCGCGGCCCAGACCCTCGCCGCCCGCCTCACCCTGATCCTCAACGCCCTCGCCGACGACACCGCCCGCCCGGTGGCCGCCCTCGACCTGCTCACCGACGCCGAGCGCGGGCACCCCGAGGGCGAGCGGCACGCCGTACCCGCCACGACCCTGCCCGCCGCCGTCGCCGCGCAGACCGCGCGCACTCCCGACGCGACCGCCGTCGTCTTCGCGGACACCACCCTCACCTACGCCGAACTCGACGCCCGCGCCGAACGGCTGGCCCGGCGGCTGCGCGCCCGGGGCGCCGGGCCGGAGCAGTTCGTCGCCGTCGCCGTACCGCGCTCGGCCGAGCTGATGGTGGCCCTGCTCGGGGTGCTCAAGTCGGGCGCCGGCTACCTGCCGGTCGACCTCGACTACCCGGCCGACCGCATCGCGTACATGCTGGCCGACTCCGGCGCCCGCACCGTCGTCACCACCGCCCGGGACGAGGTACGGCTGCCGGGGACGGACGGACTGGACGTCCTGCACGTCGAGGCGGAGGACGACGACCCGCAGGACGTACCGCCGTCAGCGCCGCTCGGCGCCGACCACCCCGCCTACCTCATCTACACCTCCGGCTCCACCGGCCGCCCCAAGGGCGTCGTCGTCAGCCACCGCGCCATCGGCAACCGGCTCGCCTGGATGCAGGGCGCGTACCGGCTCGACGGCACCGACCGGGTGCTCCAGAAGACACCGGCCGGTTTCGACGTCAGCGTCTGGGAGTTCTTCTGGCCGCTGTGCGAGGGCGCCGCCGTCGTCCTCGCCGCTCCCGACGGACACCGCGACCCCGGCCACCTCACCCGCCTGATCCGGGCCGAGTCCGTCACGACGATGCACTTCGTGCCGTCGATGCTGGAGGCGTTCCTCGCCTCCCCCGAGGTGACCGCTGACCCGTCCTGGGCGGCCTCGCTGCGCCGCGTCCTCAGCAGCGGCGAGGGCCTGCCCGGACGGGCGGCCACCCGCTGGCGCGAGCTGACCGGCGTACCCCTGCACAACCTGTACGGCCCGACCGAGGCCGCCGTCGACGTGACGCACCACGCCCACGACGGCGCGCCCGACACCACCGTGCCCATCGGCCGGCCCGTGTGGAACACCGGCCTCCGGGTCCTCGACGGCTGCCTGCGCCCGGTGCCCCACGGAGTCCCGGGCGAGCTGTACCTGACCGGGGTCCAGCTGGCCCGCGGCTACCACCGGCGGCCCGCGCTCACCGCCGACCGCTTCGTCGCCGACCCCTACGCGACCACGCCCGGCGCCCGCATGTACCGCACCGGCGACCTGGTGCGCCGCCGTCCGGACGGCGTCATCGAGTACCTGGGCCGCACCGACCGGCAGGTCAAGCTGCGCGGCAACCGCGTCGAACTCGGTGAGATCGAGGCCGCGTTGAGCCGACACCCGGCGGTCGCGCGCGGTGCCGTCATCGTCCGCGACCAGCGTCTGGTCGCCTACGCGGTGCCCGCGTCCGGTGCCGTCGCCGACCCCGCCGGACTGCGCGCCGCCCTCGCGGAGGCGCTGCCCGCACCGCTGGTCCCGGAGGCGTACGTCGTCCTCGCCGACCTGCCGCTCACCCCCAGCGGCAAGCTCGACCAGGCCGCGCTGCCCGCCCCCGGCACCGAGCGGGCCGCCCGCCGGGAGCCCGCGGGGCCGCTGGAGCGGCGGTTCACCGAGATCTTCGCGGCGGTCCTCGGCATCGACGACGTGGGACCGGACGACGACTTCTTCCGGCTCGGCGGCGACAGCATCAGCTCCATCGGGGTCGCGGGCCGGGCGCGCACGGCCGGCCTGGACCTCAGCCCCCGTGACGTGTTCACCCACCGGACGCCCGCCGCCCTCGCGGCCACCACCGGCACCGTCAGCCGGGAAGTGCCCGCCCCCGCGGCCGAGTTCGTCCTCAGCGACGCCGAACACGCGCGGCTCCGCGCGCTCGCCGCCCCGGCGGCCGTCGCCGACGTCTGGCCGCTGGCCCCCCTCCAGGAGGGCCTGTTCTTCCACTCGGCCTATGACCAGGGTGCGTTGGACGTCTACACCGTCCACGAGACCTTCGACTTCGCCACCCGGCTGGACGCGGCCCGGCTGCGGGCCGCCGTCCGCACCGTCCTGGACCGCAACCCCGGGCTGCGCGCCGGCTTCACCAGCGACGGCCTCGACCAGCCGGCGCAGTTCATCGTCGAGTCCCCGGAGATCCCGCTCGAAGAGGTCGACCTCTCGCACCTGACCGGCGAGGAACAGAACCAGCGCATCAGGGAGTTGACCGACGCCGAGCGGCACCGCCGGTTCGACCTGTCCAAGCCCCCGCTGTTCCGGCTGCTCCTGCTGCGCCTGGGTTCCGGACGCGGCGACCGGCTGGTGATCGGCCGCCACCTGATCCTCTGGGACGGCTGGTCGGCCTGGCTGTTCCTGGACGAACTGTTCGCGCTGTACGAGACCGGCGGCGACGCCTCCGCGCTGCCCGCACCCGGCAGCTACCGCGACTACCTGACCTGGCTGGAACGGCAGGACGACACGGCCGCCACCGCCGCCTGGCGCACCGCCCTGGCCGGTCTGGACGAACCCACCCTGCTCGCCCCGGCCGCGGCCGACGGCCTCGAACCGGTCATCCCCGACCAGCTCGACGTACGCCTGACCGCCGAACTCGGCGACCGGCTCCGGGAGACCGGCCGCGTCCACGGCCTCACCCTCAACACCCTCCTCAACGCCGCCTGGGGACTGACCCTCGCCTCCGCCACCGGCCGCCCCGACGTCGTGTTCGGCACCACGGTCGCCGGCCGGCCCAGCGAGGTCCACGACGTCGAGCACATCATCGGCCTCTTCCTCAACACCGTCCCCACCCGGATCGCCTTCGACCCCGCCGAGCCGGTCCTCGGACTGCTCCGCAGGATCCAGGGCGAACGCCTCGACCTGATGCCGTACGAGCACCTCAGCCTCGGCGTGCTCCAGGCCGAGACCGGCCACCGCAAACTCTTCGACACCCTGTTCGTGCTCCGCAACAACGACACCGAGGACCGGCTGGCGGCCCTCGGCACCCGGCACGGCGCGCGGGCCGTCGCCAACGTCGACGCCACCCACTACCCGGCCAACCTCGTCGTCACCCCCGGCCACCGGATCGCGGTCACCCTCACCCACCGCCCCGACCTGGTCCCGGCGGACCGCGCCCAGGCCCTGCTGGACCGCTTCACCCTGCTCCTGGACCGCCTCACCGCCGACCTCACGGCACCCGTCGGCTCCCTGGACCCGCTGCTGCCCGCCGAGCACACGGCCCTGCGCGCGGAGTGGGCGGCGAGCCGGGTGCCCGGCCCCGAGGACACCATCGCCGACCTGCTCGCGGCGCAGGCGGCCCGCACCCCCGACGCCCGCGCCCTGGTCTTCGGCGAGCACACCCTGACCTACGCCGAACTCGACGCGGCCGTGAACCGCACGGCCCGCCTGCTCATCGCGCGCGGCGCCGGACCCGAGCGGGTCGTCGCCCTCGGCCTGCCCCGCTCCCCGGACATGGTGGTCGCCCTCTTCGCGGTGCTGCGCACCGGCGCCGCCTACCTGCCGCTGGAACTGGACCACCCGGCCGACCGGCTCTCCCTCATGCTCGCCGACGCCCGCCCGCTGCTGCTGCTCACCAACGCGGCCGTCTCCGCCACCCTGGACACCGAGACGCCCCGCGTGCCGCTCGACGACCCGGCGGTCCGGGAAGAGCTGGCCGGACTGCCCGACACCCCCGTCCGCCGCCGCTTCAGCCTCGAACACCCCGCGTACGTCATCTACACCTCCGGTTCCACCGGCCGCCCCAAGGGCGTCGTCACCCCCTACCGGGGCCTGACCAACATGCAGCTCAACCACCAGAAGGAGATCTTCGAACCGGCCATCGCGGCGGCCGGCGGCCGGCGGCTGCGCGTCGCGCACACCGTGTCCTTCGCCTTCGACATGTCGTGGGAGGAACTGCTCTGGCTGGTCGAGGGCCACGAAGTGCACGTCTGCGACGAGGAGTTGCGGCGGGACGCGGAGGCACTGGTCGCCTACTGCGAGCACCACCGCATCGACGTCGTGAACGTCACCCCCACCTACGCCCGGCTGCTGATCGAGCAGGGCCTGCTGGAGGGTCACGTCCCGCCGCTCGTGCTGCTCGGCGGGGAAGCCGTCCCGGAGACGGTCTGGACGGCCCTGCGCGACACCGACGGCACCTACGGCTACAACCTGTACGGGCCGACCGAGTACACCATCAACACCCTCGGCGGCGGCACCCTCGACTCCGTCGCCCCCACCGTGGGCAGGCCCATCCGCGGCACCCGCGCGCACATCGTGGACCCTTGGCTGCGGCCGGTGCCCGACGGCGTGCCCGGCGAGCTGTACATCGCGGGCATCGGCCTCGCCCGCGGCTACCTCGACCGGCCGGGACTGACCGCCGAACGGTTCGTCGCCGACCCGTTCGGCGAGCCCGGCGAACGCATGTACCGCACCGGCGACCTGGTGCGCCGGAACCCCGACGGCAACATCGACTTCCTCGGCCGCACCGACGACCAGGTCAAGATCCGTGGCTACCGCGTCGAACCCGGCGAGATCGAGACCGCCCTCAGCCGCCACCCGCTGGTCGCCCAGGCCGCCGTCGTGGTCCGCGACGAACGCCTCGTCGGCTACGTCGTGCCCGCCGGCGCCGACACCGGTGAACGCTCCGCCGCCGAGGCCGCGCAGGTGGGGGAGTGGCAGGAGATCTACTCCGACGAGTACGAGGAGATCGGTACCGCCGTCTTCACCGAGCGGTACGACGGCTGGGACAGCTCCTACGACGGCCGGCCCATCCCCTTCGAGCAGATGCACGACTGGCGCGAGGCCACCCTCGACCGCATCCGCTCCCTGAACCCGCGCCGGATCCTCGAGATCGGCGTCGGCTCCGGACTGCTCCTGTCCCGGCTCGCCCCCGAGACCGAGGAGTACTGGGCGACCGACTTCGCCGCCCCCGTCATCCGCAAGATCGGCGCGGAACTCCGGGTACGGGACCCGGAGCTGGCCGCCAGGGTCGAACTGCGCTGCCGGCCCGCCGACGACCTGACCGGCCTGCCCGCCGGCCACTTCGACACGATCGTCGTCAACTCCGTCATCCAGTACTTCCCGAGCGTCGACTACCTCGCCGCCGTCATCGACGGCGCCATGGCACTGCTCGCGCCCGGCGGCGCCCTGTTCGTGGGCGACGTCCGCAACCTGCGGCTCGCCCGCGCCTTCCACACGGAGATCCAGCGCGCCCGGGGCACGGCGGAGGCCGACCTGGCCGGGGCGGTGGAGCGCGGGCTCCGTCTGGAGAAGGAACTCCTCGTCGACCCCGACTACTTCACCACTCTCGGGTACGGGGCCGACCTGCGCACCAAGCGCGGCCGGCACCACAACGAACTGACCCGGCACCGCTACGACGTCGTCCTGTACGCGGGCGCCCCCGACATCCACCTGGCCGACGCCCCGACCGTCGAGTGGGGCACCGCGCACACCGTGGGCGAACTAGCCCGTGGCGGCCTGACCTCCGGAGCTGTCGGACGACTGCTGCGCGACGCGGGGGAACTGATCGCCCGCGTCGGCGGACGCCCGCGCGCCGGGCTCCCCGCCGCATTGCGGGTCACCGGCATCCCCGACGGCCGCCTCCGCGCGGACGGCATCGACCCGGAGACCCTGCACGCGCTCGGCGCCGACGCCGGACACCGGGTCCTCACCACCTGGTCCGCCCAGGCCGGGACGTACGACGCCGTGTTCCTGAGCGCGGGACACCGCCTCACCGGCGGCCTGTTCCGCCCCGGCGGCGGCACCGCCCCCTACGCCAACGACCCCACCGCCGCCCGTGAGACCGGCGCCCTGGTCCGGCGGCTGCGTGCGGACCTCGGCCGTGAACTGCCCGAGTACATGGTCCCGGCCGCCTTCGTCACCGTTGACGGACTGCCGATGAACGCCAACGGCAAACTCGACGTCCGCGCCCTTCCGGAGGCCGAGCCCGCCGTCGCCCTCGGCGGCGGACGCGGCCCGCGCACCCCGCGGGAGGAGGTGCTGTGCCGGCTGTTCGCGGAGGTGCTGGGGCTGCCCGAGGCCGGTGCGGAGGACGACTTCTTCGACCTCGGCGGCCACTCCCTGCTCGCCACCCGGCTGGTCAGCCGCGCCCGCACCGAACTGGGCGCCGAACTCGCCATCCGCGACCTCTTCGAGGCCCCCACGCCCGCCCGGCTCGCCGCCCGGGTCGGCGAGGCCGGTCCCGCCCGGCCGCCCGTCACCCCGGTGACCGACCGGCCCGACCGCGTCCCGCTGTCCCCGGCGCAGCGCCGGCTGCTGCTCGTCGAGCAGATCACCGGCAGCGGCGTCGCCTACCACTTCCCGCTGGTCTTCCGGCTGCGCGGCGACCTCGACACCGAGGCCCTGCGCGCCGCCCTGCGGGACGTGGCCGACCGCCACGAGGCCCTGCGCACCGTGTTCCCGGTCCACACCGGCGAGCCGTACCAGCGGATCGTGCCGGCCGGGGAGGCGGCACCGGTCCTCACCGTCGCCGACACCACCGAGGACGCGCTGCCCGCGCTGATCCGGTCGGCCCAGCGCCGCCCCTTCGACCTGACCACCGAACTCCCGCTGCGCTGCGAGGTGTTCAGGGTCGCCGCCGACGACCACGTGGTGGCCGTGGTCCTGCACCACATCACCACCGACGAGTGGTCCGACCGCCCCTTCCTCACCGACCTGGGCACCGCCTACGCGGCCCGCCGCACGGGCACCGCCCCGGCCTGGGCACCGCTGCCCGTGCAGTACGCCGACCACACCCTCTGGCAGCGGGACCTGCTCGCCGCCACGGGCGAGGCCCAACTCGCCCACTGGACCGACGCCCTGCGCGGCCTCCCGGACGAACTGCCGCTGCCCACCGACCGGCCGCGCCCCGCCGAGCCGACCGGACGGGGCGGCAAGGTCCGCCTGGAACTGCCCGCCGCCACCGGCCGGGCCCTGCGCGACCTCACCGCCACCACCGGCACCAGCCTGTTCATGGTGTTCCAGGCCGCCACCGCGGCCCTGCTGCACCGGCTCGGCGCGGGTGACGACATCCCGCTCGGCGCCCCCGTCGCGGGCCGCACCGACGAGGCCCTCAACGACCTGGTCGGCTTCTTCGTCAACACGCTGGTCCTGCGCACCGACCTGTCGGGCGACGAGCTGACGTTCCGTGAACTCCTGGCCCGGGTACGGGAATCGTCGCTGTCCGCCTTCGAGTACCAGGACCTGCCCTTCGATCGGCTGGTGGAGGCCCTCAACCCGCCCCGGACGGCCGGCCGCAACCCGCTGTTCCAGGTCATGATCGGCCACCACCACCGGCCCGACGGCGACCCCGACGTCCTGGGCCTGGCCACCGAGTGGTTCGAGATGGACACCGGCCAGGCCAAGTTCGACCTGCACTTCACCTACGTCGACGAGTCCGACCGCGTGCTGCTGCTCCTGGAGTACGCCACCGACCTCTTCGACGCCGGCACCGCCACCCGGCTGGCGGACCGCGCGGTACGGCTCCTTGCACAGGTCGCCGCCGGACCCGACGTGCGGATCCGGGACCTGGACGTCCTCGCCGAGGACGAGCGGACCGACGTCCTCACCCGCTGGAACGCCACCGCGCACCCGCTGCCGTCCACCACCCTGCCCGAACTGTTCCGCGCCCAGGCCGCCCGCACCCCCGACGCCACCGCCCTCGTCTTCGAGGAACAGCGGCTCACCTACGCCCAGTTGGACGCCCGGGTCGATCACACCGCCCGCGTCCTGGTGGGTCTCGGCGCGGGCCCCGGACACACCGTGGCCGTCGCCCTGCCACGCTCGGCGGACCTCGTCGTCGCCCTGCTCGCCGCGCACCGCGCCGGTGCCGCCTATCTGCCGCTGGACCCGGACCACCCGGCCGACCGGCTCGCCCTCATGGTCGAGGACGCCCGCCCGGTCTGCGTGATCCGCGACGCCCTGCCCACCGGCCCCGAGGGCGAGCTGCCCGCGTCGTACGACCCGCGCCACCCCGCGTACGTCATCTACACCTCGGGCTCCACCGGCCGTCCCAAGGGCGTCGTCGTCCCCCACGAGGGCATCGTCAACCGTCTGCTGTGGATGCAGGACGCCTACGGCCTCACCGCCGAGGACCGGGTGCTTCAGAAGACGCCGTCGAGTTTCGACGTGTCGGTGTGGGAGTTCTTCTGGCCGCTGATCACCGGCGCCACGCTGGTCGTCGCCCGTCCCGAGGGCCACCGCGACCCCGCGTACCTGGCCGCGCTGATCCGCGAACAGGACGTCACCACCGTCCACTTCGTGCCCTCCATGCTCCAGCTCTTCCTGGAGGAACCGACCGCCGCCGGCCGCACCGCCCTGCGCCGCGTGCTGTGCAGCGGCGAGGCGCTGCCGGCCGCCCTCGCCCGCCACTTCCACCGGACGCTCGACGCCGAACTGCACAACCTGTACGGCCCCACCGAGGCCTCCGTCGACGTGACCGCCGTCGCGATCACCCCGGACGCGACGACCGTCCCCATCGGCCGCCCGGTGTGGAACACCCGCCTGTACGTCCTCGACGCCGGGCTGCGCCCCGTGCCGCCCGGCGTCCCGGGCGAGCTGTACCTGGCGGGCGTCCAGCTGGCCCGCGGCTACCTGGACCGGCCCGGACTGACCGCCGAACGGTTCGTCGCCGACCCCTTCGGCCCCGCCGGCGGCCGGATGTACCGCACCGGCGACCTGGCCCGCTGGGCCCCGGACGGCACGGTCCAGTACCTCGGCCGCACCGACGACCAGGTGAAGGTCCGCGGCTTCCGCGTCGAGCCCGGCGAGATCGAGGCCGTGCTCGCCGCCCACCCGGCCGTCGCGCACGCCACGGTCGCCGTCCGCGACCAGACCCTCGTGGCCTACGTCGTCCCCGACGCGGGCCCGGTGGTGGACGCGACCGCGCTCCGCGCCCACGCCACCGCCGCCCTCCCCGCCCACATGGTCCCGGCCGCCTACGTCACCCTCGACGCGCTGCCCCTCACCCCGAACGGCAAGCTCGACCGCAAGGCCCTGCCCGCCCCCGGGTTCACCGCCGGCACCGGCGACGGCGCCCCGCCCCGCACCCCGCGCGAGGAGATCCTCGCCGCCCTGTTCGCCGACGTCCTCGGCCTCGAACGGATCGGTGCGGACGACGACTTCTTCGCCCTCGGCGGCCACTCGCTGCTCGCCATGCGCCTGGTCAGCCGCATCCGCACCACGCTCGGCGCCGACCTCACCGTCCGCGCCGTCTTCGAGGCGCCCACCGTGGCCCGCCTCGCCGCCCGCACCGACACCGCCGACAGGACCAGGCCCGCGCTCGCCGCCCCACGCCCGCGCCCCGAACCGCTCCCGCTCTCCTCCGCACAACGCAGGCTCTGGCTGCTCTCCCAGGTCGACCGCGCGAGCACGGCCTACAACCTGCCCTCGGCCTGGCGGCTCACCGGAGCCCTCGACCGGAACGCCCTCCAGGCCGCCCTGAACGACGTGGCCGCCCGGCACACCCCGCTGCGGACCGTCTTCCCGGCCATCGACGGAGTCCCGCACCAGCACGTCCTGAACCCGGCACAGGTCCAGGTGCCCCTGGAGAGCGCCGCGTTCGAGGACCTTGCCGCGAAGACCCGGCACGTCTTCGACCTGGCGCACGAACTCCCCCTGCGGGCAACCCTGTTCGGCACCGGGCCCGACGAGCACGTGCTGCTGCTCCTGCTGCACCACATCGCGACCGACGAGTGGTCCGACCGCCCCCTCCTCACCGACCTCGCCACCGCCTACGCGGCCCGCAGCACCGGCCGGGCCCCCGACTGGGCGCCAATGCCCGCCAGTTACACCGACTACACGCTCTGGCAGCGCGACCTGCTGACCGCGGCCGAACCCGGACTCCTCGCCCACTGGACCGAGGCCCTGCGCGGACTGCCCGCCGAGCTGAACCTGCCCACCGACCGGCCGCGTCCCGCCGAGCCAACCGGCCGTGGCGGCACCGCCGGCTTCACCGTCCCGCCCGCCCTGGCCGGCGCCCTGCGGGGCCTCGCCCGCGAGCACGGCGTCAGCATGTTCATGGTGGCCCAGGCCGCCGTGGCCGCCCTGCTGCACCGGCTCGGCGCCGGCGAGGACATCCCGCTCGGCGCCCCGGTGTCGGGCCGCGCCGACGAGACCCTCGAAGACCTGGTCGGCTTCTTCGTCAACTCCCTGGTCCTGCGCACCGACCTGACCGGCGACCCCACCTTCGCCGAACTCCTCGCCCGCGTCCGGGACACCGACCTCGCCGCCTACGAACACCAGGACCTGCCCTTCGAGCGGCTGGTGGAGGCCCTCAACCCGGAACGCTCCCTCGCCCGGCACCCGCTGTTCCAGGTGATGGTCGTCCACCTCGCGGAACAGGGCGACGGCCTCGTGCTGCCCGGCCTCGCCGTCCGCCGTGAGACCGTCGGCCAGGACAGCGCCAAGTTCGACCTCGGCTTCGACTTCGTGGAGCGAGGCGAGCAGATCGACGGCTGGATCGAGTACAGCGCCGACCTCTTCGACGAGCGCACCGCCGAACTCCTCGCCCGGCGCCTGGAGTCGCTGCTCGCCCAGGTCGCCGCCGACCCCGCCCGCCGCGTCTCCGCCCTCGACGTCCTGCGCGACGAGGAACGCGCGCTGGTCCTCACCGGCTGGAACGACACCGCCAGGCCTGTCCCCGCCCGCACCCTGCCCGAGCTGTTCCGCGCCCAGGCGGCCCGCACCCCGGGAGCCACGGCACTCGTCTTCGAGGACACCGCGCTCAGCTACGCCGAACTCGACCTGCGGGTGGAGCGGCTCGCCCGCACCCTCGCCGCGCACGGCGCCCGCGCCGAGGCCACGGTCGCCGTCGCCCTCCCGCGCTCCGCCGCCCTCGTGGTCACCCTGCTCGCCGTGCACCGCGCGGGCGCCGCCTACCTGCCCCTCGACACCGGCCACCCGGCCGAGCGGCTGGCGTACACGCTCGCCGACGCCCGTCCCGTCTGCCTGGTCACCGCCGACGGCGCCGCCCTCCCGGACACCGGCGTGCCCCGCCTCACGGTGGCCGCCGACGGCACCCCCGGGCACCGGGCCGACGGCCCGCTGCCCACCGCCCCCGACCCCCGGCACCCCGCCTACGTCATCTACACCTCCGGCTCCACCGGCCGTCCCAAGGGCGTCTCCGTCCCCCACGAGGCGATCGCCAACCGGCTGCTGTGGATGCAGGACACCTACCGGCTCACCGCCGGGGACCGGGTGCTCCAGAAGACCCCGGCGGGCTTCGACGTGTCCGTGTGGGAGTTCTTCTGGCCGCTCGTCACCGGCGCCACCCTCGTCGTGGCCCGCCCGGAGGGCCACCAGGACCCCCGGTACCTGGCCGGACTGATCCGTCGCGAGCAGATCACCACGGCCCACTTCGTGCCGTCGATGCTGCGCGCCTTCCTCGACGAGCCCACCGCCGCCGACTGCACCACCCTCCGCCAGGTGATGTGCAGCGGCGAGTCCCTGCCCGCGGCCCTGGCCGCCCGCTGCCACCTGGTCCTGCCGGACAGCCGCCTGCACAACCTGTACGGCCCCACCGAGGCCGCCGTCGACGTCACCGCCCACGAGGTGCCCGCCGACCCGGTCACGGTGCCGATCGGCCGCCCGGTGTGGAACACCCGCGCCCAGGTGCTCGACGCCCACCTGCGTCCGGTGCCGCCCGGCGTGGCCGGCGAACTGTACCTGGCGGGCGTCCAGCTGGCCCGCGGCTACCTGGGCCGCCCCGGACTGACCGCCGAGCGGTTCACCGCCGACCCGTACGGCCCGGCGGGCAGCCGCATGTACCGCACGGGCGACCTGGCCCGCTGGACTGCGGACGGCGAGCTGGAGTACCTGGGCCGCACCGACGACCAGGTCAAGCTGCGCGGCTTCCGCATCGAGCCCGGCGAGATCGAGACCGTGCTCGCCGGGCACCCCGGCGTGGCCCACGCGACCGTGATCATGCGCGCGGACCGCCTCGTGGCGTACGTCGTCCCGGCCGCACGAGTCACCGCCGACCCCGCGGCGCTGCGCGCGCACACCGCGGCCGCCCTGCCCGGCCACATGGTCCCGGCCGCCGTGATCGTCCTCGACGCCCTTCCGCTCACCCCCAACGGCAAGCTGGACCGCCGGGCCCTGCCCGCGCCCGACTTCGCCGCCGAGGTCACCGACACCCGGCCACGCACCCCGCTGGAGGAGACCCTCGGCGCCCTCGTCGCCGAGGTGCTCGGCCTCGAACGGGTCGGTGCGACCGACGACTTCTTCGCCCTCGGCGGGGACAGCATCGTCGCCATGCAGCTGGTCGCGCGGGCCCGCGCCGCCGGCCTCGCGTTCAGCCCGCGCGACGTGTTCCGGCACAAGTCCGTCGCCGGACTCGCCGCCGTGACGAGGACGGCCGCCACCGAGGAGCGGGGCGAGGACACCGTCCTGCTCGACCTCACCGACGCCGAGCGCGCCGAACTCGCCGCCCTGCCCGCCGGCACCGACGTGCTGCCCGTCTCCCCGCTCCAGGCCGGGCTCCTCTTCCACGCGGCCCTGGACTCCGACGACGACGGCCCGGACGTCTACACCGTCCAGGTCTCCTACGACCTCGAAGGACCCCTGGACGCCGACCGGCTGCGGGCCGCCGGCCAGAGCCTGCTCGACGCCCACGAGAACCTGCGCGGCGGCTTCCGGTACCTGTCCAGCGGGCGGCCCGTGGCCGTCGTACCGCGCACCGCCGTGCTGCCCTGGCGGCAGCTCGACCTCCCCGGGCGACCGGGGGAGTGGAACCGGCTGCTGGAGCAGGAGCGGCGCCGCTTCGACCCCGGACGACCGCCGCTGCTGCGGCTGCTGCTGGCCCGGGTCGGCCCCGACCGGCACCGGCTGGTCCTCTCCCACCAGCATCTGCTCCTCGACGGCTGGTCGCTGCCGCTGCTCACCGCCGAGCTGTGGGCCCGCTATGAGGGCCGCACCCCGGCCCCGCCCGCCCCGTACCGCGCCCATCTGCGGCTGCTGGCCGTCCAGGACCCGGCCGTCGCGGCAGCCGCCTGGTCCGAGGCCCTCGCCGGCCTCGCCGAACCCACCCGGCTCGCACCCGCCGACCCCGACCGGACCGCCACCGTCCCGGACACCCACACCGTGGAACTGGCCGCCGACCGCACCGCGGCGCTGGAGGCGTTCGCCCGCCGCCGGGGCGTCACCGTCAACACCCTGGTACAGGCGGCCTGGGGCGTGCTCCTCGGCCGGCTCACCGGGCGCGACGACGTGGTGTTCGGCGCCACCGTCGCCGGGCGCTCACCCGAACTGCCCGGCTCCGAGGCGATGATCGGCCTGTTCATCAACACACTCCCGGTCCGGGTGCGGATCCGCCCCGGGGAGAGCACCGCAGCCCTGCTGGAACGGCTCCAGGACGAACAGTCCCGGCTCATCGCCCACCAGCACCTCGGCCTCGCCGACATCCAGCGCGCCGCCGGCCTCGGCGAACTCTTCGACACCCTCGTGGTGTTCGAGTCGTACCCGGTGGCGGAGCGCGACGAGGTGAGCGGGGACGCGCCGCGCGTCACCGTCCGCGACCACGCCGACTCCACGCACTACCCGCTGGCCTGGGCCGTCGAACCCGCCGAACGCCTCCGGGTGACCGCCGAGTACCGCCCCGACCTGTTCGAGGCGGCCACCGTACGGCGGATCACGGACGCCCTGACCGCTCTCCTCTCCGGCATGGCCGCCGACCCGGACCGTCCCGTCGGCCGCCTCGACCTGCTCGGCTCGGAGGACCGGTACACCGTCCTGGAGACCTGGAACGACACCGCGCTGCCGGCCGCCGAACGCCTCGGCACGGTCCCGGCGCTGTTCGCCGCACAGGTCGCCGCCACGCCGGACGCGATCGCCGTCACCGACGGCCGCACCACCTGGACCTTCGCCGAACTCGACGCCCGCAGCACCGAGTTGGCACGCGTCCTGGCCGGACACGGCGCCGCCCCCGAGCGGCTGGTGGCCCTCGCCCTGCCCCGCACCGCCGATCACATCGCCGCCATCCTCGCCGTGATGAAGGCCGGCGCCGGCTACCTGCCCCTCGACCCCGGCCTGCCCGCCGGCCGCGTCACCGCCCTGCTCGCCGACGCCCGCCCGGTCCTGGTCCTCGCCACCTCCGACACCGCCATCGGCCTGCCCGCCGGTGACACCCCCGTCCTCCTCCTGGACACCCCGACGGACGGCCTGCCCCAGGCCGAACCCATCGCCCCCGGCCCCGACCACCCCGCCTACGTCATCCACACCTCCGGCTCCACCGGCCGCCCCAAGGGTGTCGTCGTCACCCAGCGCGGGATCGCCAACCTCTTCCACAGCCACCGCCACGACCTGCACGACCTCGCGAAGGACCGCACCGGCCGCCGCCGGCTGCGCGTCGCCCACGCCTGGTCGTTCTCCTTCGACGCCTCCTGGCAGCCGCAGCTGTGGCTGCTCGACGGACACGCCCTGCACATCGCCGACGACGACACCCGCCGCGACCCCGAACTCCTCGCCGCCTTCGTCCGCGCACAGGACATCGACTTCATCGAGGTCACCCCCTCCCTGCTGGCCCGGATGGCGGACAGCGGGCTGATCGGACCCGACGGCGACTGCCCGCTCGCGCTGGTCGGCTTCGGCGGCGAGGCCGTGCCCGAGTCGCTGTGGCAGCGGCTGGCCGCCCTCCCGGACACCGAGGCGGTCAACCTGTACGGCCCCACCGAGGCCACCGTCGACGCCCTCGTCGGCCGGGTCCGCGACAGCACCCGCCCGGTCGTCGGACGACCCGTCCACCACTCCCGCGCCTACGTCCTGGACACCGCCCTGCGCCCGGTCCCGCCCGGCGTCACCGGCGAGCTGTACCTGTCAGGACCGGGACTGGCCCGCGGCTACCTGGACCGGCCGGACCTCACCGCCGAACACTTCGTCGCCGACCCCTTCGGGGTGCCGGGGACGCGGATGTACCGCACCGGCGACCTGGCCCGCTGGACCGAGGACGGCCTGCTGGAGTTCGCCGGACGCACCGACGACCAGGTCAAGATCCGCGGCTACCGCGTCGAACTCGCCGAGATCGAGGCCGCGTTGGACACCCACCCGGCCGTCGCCCGGACCGTCGTCGTGGCCCGCGAACACCGCCCCGGGGTACGGCAGCTGGTCGCGTACGCCGTCGCCGCGGGCACCGCGGGGGCGGAGCTGCGGGCGCACGCCGCGGCCGTCCTGCCCGACTACATGGTCCCGGCCGCCGTCGTCGTCCTGGACAGGCTGCCGCTGCTGTCCAACGGCAAGCTGGACCGGGCCGCCCTGCCCGCCCCGGACTTCACCGCCGTGGGCGGCGGCCGCGCCCCGGAGAACGACACCGAGCGCGCCCTGCGCGACCTGTTCGCGGACGCCCTCGGCATCCCCGCCGCGGCGATCGGCACCGACGACGACTTCTTCGCCTTCGGCGGGGACAGCATCGTCGCCATGCAGCTCGTCGCCCGCGCCCGCTCCGGCGGCCTGCGGATCACACCCCGGCAGGTCCTCCAGCACCGTACCGTCGCCGCCCTGGCCGCCGTCGCCGTGCCGCTGGGCACGCGAGACCGGCACGCGGCCCACGACGACGGCACGGGCGGCGTACCGCTCACCCCGATCATGCGGGCCCTGCTCGACCGCGGCGGCCCGCTCGCCGCCTACCACCAGGCAGCCCTCCTGCGCACCCCGGCCGACCTGACCGAACCCGGGCTGCTGGCCGTGCTCGGCGCCCTCGCCGGACGGCACGACATGCTGCGCGCCCGGCTCGTACGCGAACCGGAGCCCGTCCTGTGGGTGCCGGCCGCACGGGACACCGACGTACGGACCTGGCTCACCCGGGTCGACGTACGGGACGCCGCCGACGAGACCGCGCTGCGGGCCGCGGTCGCCCGGCACGGTGAGACCGCCCTGCGCCGACTCGACCCGGAGTCAGGAGCGATGGTGCGGGCGGTCTGGTTCGACGCCGGCCCGGACCGGCCGGGCCGGCTGCTGCTCCTCGTCCACCACCTGGTGGTCGACGGCGTCTCCTGGCGCGTGCTGCTGCCCGACCTGGCCGGCGCCTGGGCGGCCGTACGCGGCGGCCGCATCCCCGAACCGGCGCCCGTGGAACTGTCGTTCGGCCGCTGGTCGCGGCTGCTCCGCGCGCGGGCGGTCGACCCGGCCACCGAGGACGAGCTGTCCTGGTGGCACGCGGTCCTCGCCCCCGGTGCCGAACTGCCGCTGCCCCGCCCGCTCGACCCCGCGCGGGACACGGTCGCCACCACCCGCCACCTGTCCCTCACCCTGCCCGCCGAGGTCACCGGCCCGCTGCTGAGCCGGGCCCCGGCCGCCTTCGGGGCGAACGTCAACGACGTGCTGCTCACCGCGTTCGCGCTGGCCGTGGGCGAGTGGCGGGCGGCCCGGACGCCGGGCGGCACGGCGGCCGGCGGGCCCGTGCTGGTCGACCTGGAGGGCCACGGCCGTGCGGAGGACCTCGCGGGCGCCGCCGACCTGTCCCGAACGGTCGGCTGGTTCACCAGTGTCGTCCCGGTCCGGCTCGACCCGGGCCCGGCCGACGCCGTGGCCGGCGGGCCGGCCCTGGACGCGGCCGTGGCCCGGATCCGCGACCACCTCACCGCCCTGCCCGCCGCCGGCATCGGCCACGGCCTGCTCCGCCACCTGAACCCCGGGACCGGTCCGCGACTCGCCGAACTCGGCGAGCCACGGATCGAGTTCAACTACATGGGCCGCTTCGGCCGACCCGAAGCCGCCGACTGGTCCTACGCCCCCGAGGAGGACGCAGCCGACCTCGAAGCCGATCCGGGCATGCCGATGTCCCACGCGCTCACCCTGAACGCCCTCACCGAGGACCGGCCCGCCGGACCGGAGCTCAGCGCCCACTGGGCGTACGCGGCCGGACTCCTCACCGAGGACGAGGTACGGGAGCTGGCCGAGAGCTGGTTCCGGGCGCTGACCGCGCTGGTGCGCCGCGCGGACGAACTGACCTGACCACCACCGCACACCCCACCGATCCACCCCGCACCGCACCGACCGGAAGGCAAGGACCCGCTGACATGAGCAACCCGTTCGAGAACCCCGACGGCGTCTACACCGTCCTCGTCAACGACGAGGGCCAGCACAGCCTGTGGCCCGACTTCGTGGACGTACCGGCAGGCTGGACGGTCGTCCACGGCCCGGCGGGCCGGCAGGAGTGCCTGGAGCACATCGAGGCCAACTGGACGGACCTGCGGCCCAGGAGTCTCGTCGAAGGCGCCTGAGGCACCGAAGCGGGGGCCGGTCCCGGACCGGCCCCCGCTTCTCCGTCCTGACTACGCGGCGGGCTGCGCCACCTTCGTCGAGGCCTTGCCGTCCACCGCCGCCGCCAGCTGCGGCACCAGCCGGTCCAGCACGTAGGGGATGCTCAGCACGGTCGACAGGGACACCGCGTTGCCGTAGTCGCCGGTCTCCTTGATGAAGACCTCACGCCCCTGCTTCACCACGTTCAGGTCGGCGTAGACCTTGTCGGCGTGCAGCTTGGTGACCGCCGTGGTGGTGTCCGGCACGATCCACACGTCCACGTCCTGGTCGAGCAGGTCGAAGCGCTCCTTGCTGATGTTGGCGCCGAACCGGTCCCCGATCACCTTGTCGAGGTCCTTCGGCAGCGAGAAGCCCAGGTCGGAGAGGAGCCGGGAACGCGGGTCCTCACTCCCGTAGACGAACGTGCCCTCGTACGGCGTCGCCATGACGGCGCTCGCGCCGGCGAACTCCGGGTGCGCCTTCCCGGCCGCCGCGAACCTGGCCTCGACCCCGGCCACCAGCGTCTTGGCCTGGTCCGCCTTGCCGAGCGCCTGTCCGATCTCCTCGGTCTGCCGCTGCCACGGCACGCCGTAGTCGTTGTACTGCCCGGGCTGGGCGACGACCGGCGCGAACTTCGACAGGCTCTCGTACTGGGCCTTGGTCAGCCCCGAGTAGACGGCGAGGATCAGGTCCGGGCGCAGGGCGGCGATCTTCTCCACCTGCGGGCCGGTCCCGGTGTCCTTCAGCACGGTCGGCGCCGCCGCGCCGCCCAGCTTGTCCTGCGCCCACGGCCCGATCGCGCCCTTGTAGCCGCCGAGCCACTCGGTGGTGCCGACCGGCACCTTGCCGAGGGCGAGGACGGCGTCCTGGTCGGTGAGGCCGACGGTCACGATCCGCTCGGGCTCGGACTTGATCGTCGTACTGCCGTACTTGTGGGCGATCGTCACGGGGAAGGCGCCGGCGGACGCGGAGGAGCCAGATCCGCCGGCCGAGGACGAGCCGGAGCCGTCCCCGGAGTCGGAGGAGCCGCAGGCGACCGCCGTCGCCGCGAGCAGGAGCACGGAGGTGAGCAGACCGGTGAGCCTGGAGACTCTGGTGGCGCGGGGCATCGGGTGATCCTTCTGTTCTTCGGCGACGGGTCCTGCGGTGGGTTCTGCGAAGAGTTCTGCAACGGGTCCTGCGGCGGGTCTCGCGCGTGCGGGAGGTCAGGCGGGGGCGTCGGCGGTGGCCGGTTTTCCTGCGGGGGCGTCGGCGGTGGCCCGTTTTCCGTCGGGGGTGTCGGCGATTGCCGGTTTTCCTGCGGGGGCGCGGTGGTCCGTCCAGGCGCGCCACAGGGTCGCGTACCGGCCCCGGGCTGCCAGGAGTTCGTCGTGGGTGCCCTCCTCCACGACCCGGCCGCCGTCCATGAGGACCACCCGGTCGGCGGTGGCGGCCTGGCTCAGCCGGTGGGCCACGACCAGTGCCGTACGGCCCCGGAGCGCCCGTTCGGCGGCCTCGTCGAGCAGCCGGGCGCCCGAACTGCCAGCCTCCGCGGTCGCCTCGTCCAGTACGACGACCGGAGGATCCGCCAACAGCAGTCGGCCCAGCGCCAGTTGCTGGGCCTGGTCGGCGGTCAGACGGTGGCCGCCGTCGCCGACGACCGTGTCGAGACCGTCCGGCAGCGCCTCGGCCCAGCCGAGGGCGCCCACGGTGGCCAGCGCCTCCCGCAGCTCCCCGTCGGCCGCCTCGGGGCGGGCCAGCCGCAGGTCGTCGGCGAGCGGCCCCGCGAAGACGTGCACCTCCTGGGTGACGAGGCCCACCAGACCGCCGGCGGCGTCCGGTTCGGCGCCGCCGACGTCGACCCGGCCGGCCTGCGGACGGTGCAGTCCGGCCACCAGCTTGGCGAGGGTCGTCTTGCCCGCCCCGGTGGTGCCGACCAGCGCGACCCGCTCCCCGGGCCGCACCTCCAGGCCGACGCCGTGCAGGACCGGGCGGCCGGGCGCGTAGGCGTGCGTGACTCCGGTGACGGTCACGGCGTGCGGGCCCGGCGCGGCGGCCGTACGACCGTCCGGGTCCGCGGCGGCCGTACGACCGTCCGGGTCCGCGCCGGCGGCGGGCTCGTCGACCACCCCGACGAGGCGGGCCAGTCCCGCGGTCGCCGACTGGGCGTCGTCGAGCAGTACGAGCGCGGTGTTGACCGGTCCGAAGAGGCTGAGGAAGTACAGGGCGGCGGCCGTCGCCGTGCCGACCGAGGCGGCTCCGGACCGCACCAGCAGGAACCCGGTCACGAGTACGGCGGCGAGACCCAGGTACTCCGCGATGTGCAGCCTGCTGTAGAAGCGCAGTACCAGCCGCACCCCGCGCATGGTCAGCTCCACCGCGGCCCGCGAGCGTTCGTCGACCCGGCGGGTGTGGCCGTCCTGCAACCGGTACGCCCGGACCGTCCGCGCCCCGCCGATGGTGTCCAGCAACTGCTGCTGCTGCGCCCCGGTGGCGATCCGTTCCCGCGCGTACAGGGGCACGGCGTTGCGGACGTACCAGCGCGCGGTGTGCGCCTGTACCGGCACGGCGACCAGTGCCGCCAGCAGGAACCGCCGGTCCAGCAGGGCGAGGGCGCCCAAAGTCAGCACGATCGACAGGGCGGAGCGGGCCAGTTCCGGCAGGGCGCCGCGGACCGCGTCGGCGACCCGGGAGACGTCCCGGGTGACCCGGGCGTTCAGGTCGCCCGAGCCCGCCCGCTCCAGCCGCTCCAACGGCAGCGACAGCGCGCGTGCCACGAACAGTTCGCGCAGCCGGGCGAGCGCGGTCTCGCCGAGCCGGGAGACCAGGGACATGCCCAGCGCGGTCGTGACACCCTGGACCAGGGCGACGCCGGCGAGCCCGAGCACCGGCCAGGTGAGCGCGGCGGGGGAGCGGTGCTCCGTGACCACGTCGACGATGCGCCCGAGCAGTGGCTGGGTGAGCAGTCCGACGGCCGTGGCGACCACCAGCGTGCCGAAGCCGGCGATCGCCAACGCCTTCTGCGGACGCAACAGTTCACGGACGACGGCCCGGGTGCGGGCGGCGGAGGCCGTAGGCAGCAGATCCCGCCCACCACCGGACCCGACACTCCCGCCGGACCCGACACTCCCGCCCGACCCGTCTCCTCCGCGCGGCCCGTCTCCTCCGCCCGGCCCGATGCCGCCGTCCGGACCGACGTTCCCGTGCGGGTCCGCGGTCCCGTGCGGCTTCGCGGTCCCGTCCGGATCGACACCTTGGTTCGGCCCGATGCTCCCGTGCGGCTTCGCGGTTCCGTTCGGTCCTGTGGCGCCGGTCATGCGAGTACCGCCGTGCGGTAGGCCTCGTCGGTGCGGGCGAGTTCGGCGTGGGTGCCCTCGGCTCCGACCCGGCCGCCGTCCAGCAGCACCACCCGGTCGGTCACGGCGAGCAGCGCCGGGCTGTTGGTCACCACGACCGTCGTCCGCCCCTGTCTCAACTCCCGTATTCCTTGGGCGATTCGGGCCTCGGTGACGGCGTCCACGGCCGTCGTCGGATCGTGCACGACCAGGACGGGCGGCCCGGCGCGCAGGGCCCGGGCCAGCAGGACGCGCTGCCGTTGCCCGCCGGACAGCGACCGGCCGCCCTCGCCCACCCCGGTGGCCGCGCCGTGCGGCAGTGACCGGGCGACCTCGTCGGCGTCGGCGGCGGCCATGGCGGCGTCCGTCCTCGGATCCGGCTCCCCTCGGTCTCCGTCGTCCACTCCTGCGTCCTCCGGCAGTACGTTCCCGGCCAGTGACCCCTCGAACAACGCGGCGTCGTGCGCGGCGACCAGCACCGTGGCGCGCAGCCCCGCCGGGTCCAGCCGGGTCAGCGGCACCCCGTCCAGTTCGACGGACCCCGACTCCGGGTCGGCCTCCCGGCCCAGGCAGCTCAACAGGGCTTCGGCACAGGCCGGATCGGTGACCGCGATGCCGGTCAGCCGCCCGGCGGCCACGTCGAGGTCGAGCCCCGCGAGCCCGCCGAGCCGGACCCCGCGCAGCCGCAGCTCCCCGCGCACCACGTCCGGGACCGGCTCGTCCCCGCCGACGACGGCGGGCGGGACGGCGAGCACGTCCGCGATCCGGGCGGCGGAGGCCCGCCCCTGCGCCAGTTCGGCGTTGACCCAGGCGAACGTCTCCAACGGCCCCAGCAGGAACAGCGCGAGGCCGACCGCCGACACCAACTGCCCCAGGGTGAGGGAGCCGTCGAGCGCCAGCCGTCCGCCCACCCAGGCGATCAGCGCGATGAACCCGCCGGTGAGGGCCAGGACGAGTCCTGTCTGCCAGGACTCGGCACGCGCGGCGCGCAGGGTGGCCGCGAGCGAGTCCCCGCTGGTGCGGCGGTACCGCTCGACGGCCGCCTGCTGCGCGCCGAGCCCCTTGAGCACCCGCAGCCCGGCCACCAGGTCGGCCGCGACCCCGGCTGCGCCCGCGGCCCGGTCCTGCTCGGCCGCGCTGCGCCGCTCCAGCGGCTTGCTGAGCAGATGTCCGAGCCACAGCAGCACGGGCGTGCCGAGCAGCACGATCAGACCGAGCGGCAGAGAGGTGAGCAGCAGCGCCACGGCACTCACGGCGATGCCCGCGGCGGCCGAGATCCCGCTCATCAGCGCCATGTTGACGGCGCCGACCCGTTTCGCGTCCTCGGTGGCGACGTTGGCGAGCTCCCCGGAGAGCCGGTCGTTCTCGGCCCCGCCCCGCGCGTCGAGGACACGGCGTACGATCGCCAGCCGCAGTTCGTGGGCGGCCTCCTCGGCGCCGCGCTCACCGGCCCGCGCACCGAGCCGGAAACTCCACGACAGGCACACGTACATGACGCCCAGGACGGCCAGCCAGAGCACCAGCCGCCCGGCGTCCTGTCCTGCCACGGCCTGGTCCACGACCACGCCGACGAGCACCGGGACCAGGGCTTCCCCGAGCTGGTGCAGAGAGCCGAGCACCGAACCGGCCGCGACCCGCCGTCCCTGCCCTTTGACCGCGCTCCCCAGGACGTCCCGCCCCGACAGTTCCCCTGATCCCACCGGCCACCCTCCGGAGACGGTCAACTTAGGCAAGGCTACTCTAAGTAAATGCGGTGCCGTCAATCCCCGCGGTGGCCGCCCGTTGAACGGCCCGGACCGGCGTCACGTACCAGTTGCCGCGGACGGCACCGGGCCGCCCGGCGACGTCGCCGGCGCACGGGGGCCGGTGAACCAGGGGAAGGGCCGGACGATCTCAGTGCACTCGAACAGCTCGGCGGGCAGCGCCCTCGACCTGGCCGCCCCCGCTCGCCGGGAAGCGCAGGAGACGCGGGAAGCGCGGAAGACGGGGGAGACGCCGGAGACGGGGGAGACGCCAGAGTCGCGGGAGGCCGGAGCCCGGGACCGCCGGCAAGTACGGGGCCTGGACGGGCTGCGCGGACTGGCGGCGCTGTACGTGGTCCTGTTCCACTGCTGGCTGTACACCTTCCCCGGCTACCCCGACAGTTCGGCGCCGCCCTGGCTGGACGGCCTGATGTTCGGGCGGCTCGCCGTCGTCTTCTTCCTGGTGCTGTCCGGGTTCTCGCTGGCGATCTCCCCGGCCCGGCACGGCTGGCGGTCGGGCGGCGTGGGCGAGTTCCTGCGCCGCCGGGCCTGGCGCATCCTGCCGCCGTACTGGGCCGCGCTGGCCATGAGTCTGCTCGTCTCGTATCTCGTGGTGCCGGCCTCGCACTTCGGGCCGCCCACCGGCACGACCGTGCTGGTGTACGGCCTCCTCGCCCAGGACGTGGTCACCGCTCCGACGCCGAACGGCGCGTTCTGGTCGATAGGGGTGGAGGCCGAGCTCTACCTCCTCTTCCCCGTCCTGCTGTTCCTGCGCCGGCGGTGGGGTGCCGCGGTCCTGGCCGCGTGCGTCACCCTCCCGGTGGCCGCCGGCGGACTCATGGCCGCCGGCGCGTCCCCCGTGGAGGGCGACAACTGGCTCGCCCCGCATCTGGCTCCGGTGTTCGCCGCCGGTGTGATCGGCGCGGGCGTCGTCGGCGCGTCGGACCGGGTCCGGCGGCTGCCGTGGGGGTGGCTCGCCGTCCTGGCCGCGCTGCCCGTCCTGGCGCTCGGTGCCCTCCGGGGTTCCGTGTGGACGGTGAACCACTACTTCTGGATCGACCTGGCCATCGCGCCGGCCATGGCGATGCTCCTGGCCGCGGTCGCCACCGGTCAACCAGCTTTTCTCGTACGGCTGTTGACGACGCGTCCCGTGCGGGCCCTCGGCGACCTCTCCTACAGCCTCTACCTGATCCATCTGCCGATCGTCATGACGGTGATCCGCCGTGTCGCCCCGCACTTCGTGGCACGTGGACTGCCCACGTTCTGTTTCACGCTCGTCGTCGGCCTGCCGGTCGCGGTGTTCACGGCGTGGCTGTTCTCGAAGATCTTCGAGATACCGTTCAAGCGGAACAGGTCCTGGAAATCCGTTACGGCGCACGGGAGTTCCTGGTGGGCCGACCGGAACCGGAAGGGCTGACGGTGAGTCGGAGCCGGCCCGCCGTCACCGTCACCCCGTCGTGGTGGACTTCTGTCCCGACGGGGTGACCGCGTACCACTCGCCGTTCTTCCCCTGCCCGTTCACCTGACCGGACGCCGTGTCGCCGACGTACCGGTAGAGCGGCCAGCCGGCGAGGGTCAGTTGCGTCCGACCGTTCCGGTGGACCGTACCGAGGAGGCTCTGCCGGACCCCCGAGGCCTGCACGGTCTCCGGCACGATGACAGGGATCCACGTCTTCGTGCACGTGCCGGAGCAGGTCCACTTCGACGGACTCGGCTGGTCCTCGTCGAAGCGGTAGAGGGCCATCCCCTTGTCGTCGGTGACGACGGTGCCGATCCCGTCGACCGCCCGGGCCGCCACTCCGGTGGTCACACCCGGGGCCGTACTCGCGGACCCGCCGCCGTCGCCCGGCGTCGAGGCGGCGGCCGGGGTGGAGGGCGCGGGGTCCGACGCGGCCGGCGTCACCGGGGCGACACCGCCGGTGTCGGCCGAGGAGCCGCAGGCACCCAGCAGGAACGCGGAGGCCAGCCCTACGACGAGGCTCGGAACGATGCGTCGCGGGTTCAAGGAGTCGCCCTTCGTCGGGAGTCACAGCTGCTTGCTCCGTCCAGTACGCGACCGACCCGCGCGCCTCTCACCAGCCACCGCCCCATGACGCACTCTTGACCATCACCGGCACCCCCCGACACGACGACGGCGGGGTACGGCAGAATGACGCCCACCGATGTGCGATGGCGCAGCCGTGACCGCAAGTGCCTTATTACATGCGGTTCTTGAGCATGCGAGGAGAGGAAGACGTGAGCGAGAACCAGGGCGCCACCGCCGCAGGGCAGCGACTCGACACCAAGACGGCGCACAACGCTCGCGTGTGGAACTACTGGCAGGGCGGCAAGGACAACTACGAGGTCGACCAGCAGGTAGGCGATCATGTTGCCGGAATGATCCCCGTCATACGCGACATCGCGCGCGCCGACCGGGAGTTCCTCGGCCGCGCCGTGCGCTGTCTGGCAGAGGAGCACGGCATCCGTCAGTTCCTCGACATCGGCACCGGTCTGCCGGCCCTGGAGAACACCCACGAGATCGCCCAGCGGATCGCCCCCGAGTCGCGGATCGTGTACGTCGACAACGACCCCGTCGTGCTCGCGCACGCCCGCGCCCTGCTGACCAGTTCCCCGGAAGGCGCCACCGACTACATCGACGCCGATGTGCACGACGCGGACACCATTCTGCGCGTCTCCGGACGCACCCTCGACTTCACCAAGCCCACCGCACTCATGCTGCTCGGCATCCTCAACTTCGTCCTCGACGGTGACGAGGCGCGGGCCATCGCACGTCGGCTCGTGGAAGCCCTGCCCTCCGGCAGCTATCTCGTACTGACCCACCCCACCACGGAGCCCGAACTCGGCGGCGACCTCCAGCTCGAGGCGATGGAGTTCTGGAACGCCAACGCCAAACCGCCGGTCACCGCCCGCAGCAGCGAGGAGGTCGCCCAGTACTTCGACGGGCTCACGCTCCTGGAGCCCGGGCTCGTGTCCTGCTCGCTGTGGCGGCCGGAGCCCGGGGAAGACCCCGCGGTCGTACCCCAGCTGGGAGCCGTGGCGCTGAAGCCGTGACCTTCGGCCTGCCCGTAGCCCGCCGCGCGCCAAAAGTCCCGGAGATACCGCGCGTCAGATGTCCCGGAAGATCTCGATCTGGGCGCCGATCGAGTTCAGGCGTTCGGCGAGGTCCTCGTAGCCGCGGTTGATGACGTACACGTTGCGCAGCACCGACGTGCCCTCGGCCGCCATCATCGCCAGCAGGACGACCACGGCGGGACGCAGGGCCGGCGGGCACATCATCTCGGCGGCGCGCCAGCGGGTCGGGCCCTCCACCAGGACCCGGTGCGGGTCGAGGAGCTGGAGGCGCCCCCCGAGGCGGTTCAGGTCGGTGAGGTAGATCGCGCGGTTGTCGTACACCCAGTCGTGGATCAGCGTCTTGCCCTGGGCGACCGCGGCGATGGCGGCGAAGAAGGGGACGTTGTCGATGTTCAGGCCGGGGAACGGCATGGGGTGGATCTTGTCGATCGGCGCCTCCAGCTTGGAGGGGCGGACCGTGAGGTCGGTCAGGCGGGTGCGGCCGTTGTCCGCGAAGTACTCGGCACTGCGGTCGTGGTCGAGGCCCATCTCCTCCAGGACCGCCAGCTCGATCTCCAGGAACTCGATCGGCACCCGGCGCACCGTCAGCTCCGACTCCGTCACCACCGCCGCGGCCAGCAGGCTCATCGCCTCGACCGGGTCCTCGGAGGGGGAGTAGTCCACGTCCACGTCGATGTTCGGGACGCCGTGCACGGTCAGGGTGGTGGTGCCGATGCCCTCTACGCGGACGCCCAGCGCCTCCAGGAAGAAGCAGAGGTCCTGGACCATGTAGTTGGAGGACGCGTTGCGGATGACGGTGACGCCGTCGTGGCGGGCGGCGGCCAGCAGCGCGTTCTCGGTGACGGTGTCGCCGCGCTCGGTCAGCACGATCGGGCGGTCGGGCCGGATCGCCCGGTCGACCTGGGCGTGGTACTGGCCCTCGGTCGCCGCGATGTCGAGACCGAACCGGCGCAGGGCGATCATGTGCGGCTCGATGGTCCGCGTGCCCAGGTCGCAGCCGCCGGCGTACGGCAGCTTGAAGTGGTCCATGCGGTGCAGCAGCGGACCGAAGAACATGATGATCGAGCGGGTGCGTACGGCGGCCTCGGCGTCGATCGAGGCCATGTCGAGGTCGGCCGGCGGCACCAGTTCCAGGTCCACCCCGTCGTTGATCCAGCGGGTGCGCACGCCGATGGAGTTGAGTACCTCCAGCAGGCGGTACACCTCCTCGATGCGGGCCACCCGGCGCAGCACCGTGCGACCCTTGTTGAGGAGCGAGGCGCACAGCAGGGCCACGCAGGCGTTCTTGCTGGTCTTCACGTCGATCGCACCGGAGAGCCGGCGACCGCCGACCACCCGCAGATGCATCGGGCCCGCGTAGCCCAGTGAGACGATCTCGCTGTCCAGGGCTTCACCGATTCGGGCGATCATCTCAAGGCTGATGTTTTGATTGCCGCGTTCGATGCGGTTGACGGCGCTCTGACTGGTGCCGAGCGCCTCCGCCAGCTGTGCCTGTGTCCAGCCGCGGTGTTGCCGGGCGTCACGGATGAGCTTGCCGATGCGTACGAGGTAGTCGTCTGACATGAGACAGAGGTTATCTCAGATATGAGATGGCACTTGTTGGGGGGTCCGTTCGAGTGACGTCGTGTCAGCGAGACTACCCGTTCGGCCGATCGCTGGTTGGATTGCGTAGTTCTGCGGTGGTTGCGCCCACTATGGCGACGGCGGCCAGGCAGAGCAGACCGCCGCTGACGAGCGCCGCCGTGCCCGAGGTGGCGTCCGCGACCAGACCGCCGCGCAGGTTGCCGATGTCGGGTCCGGCCTGGCCGACGATCTGCTCGGCGGCGCCGACGCGGCCGAGCAGATCGTGCGGGGTGTGCAGCTGGACGACCGTGCTCCGGGACACGACGGAGACGGTGTCGGCGGCGCCGGCCGCGACGAGGAAGGCCAGACCGGCCCAGGGGCCGGAGGACAGGCCGAACAGCGTCAACGAGACACCCCAGGCCGCGGATCCACCGAGCATGACCAGGCCGGGGCGCGGGGACCGGGTGAAGGTCCCGGAGAACAGCGACGCGACGACACCGCCGACGGCGACGGCCGTGAGGAACAGTCCGAGGGTGCGCGGGTCGCCGCCGAACCGCTCGGCGTTGACCAGGGGGAACAGGCTGACGGGCATGGACAGCACCGTGGTGGCCAGATCGGCGAGGAGGGCGCCACGAATGACGGGGGTGCGGCCCAGGAAGGCCAGACCGGCCGGCACTCCGCGCGGCCCGGAGCGAGCCGGCCCGGCCGCGGGTTCCGCCCGCGGCAGGCCGAACGCGCCGTACAGCGCGGCGATGAAGGTCAGGGCGTCCAGCAGGTAGCAGGCACCCGCTCCCAGTCCGCCCACGACCAGTCCGCTCAGTGCGGGACCGAGCAGCATGGCGCCCTGGAAGGCGATCCGTCGCAACGCCAGCCCGGCGGCCAGCCGGTGCTCGGGCAGCAGCCGCGGCAGGACGGCTCGTGCGGCCGGGCCGCCGCCCGCGCCGCAGCAGGACTGGAGTGCGACCAGCCCCAGGACGCCGGCCGCGGGGAGGCGGCCGAAGAAGCCCTGTACTGCGAGAAGGAGCGAACACAGCGCCTGCCCGCCGGTCGTGAGCAGGAGGAACCTCCGCGGATCCCCCCGGTCGACGAGCGACCCGGCGAAGAGTCCGAACGCGACGACGGGGATCGCCTGTGCCAGCCCGACGGCACCCGTCCACGTGGTGCTCCTCGTCGACTGCCAGACCTGGAACATCACGGCGACGAGGGTCATCTGGCTGCCGAAACCGGACAGGGTCTGTCCGATCCACAACCGCCGGAACGGGGGTGAGCTCCGTAACGGAGTCACGTCTATCAGCGTGCGTCTCATTCCCATCCGGGGTCCTCGGCCAGTTTCCCGGCGATCCGGTCGTGGAAGCTCCGGTGCTCCAGAGCCCGCTCGATGTCGGCGACGACCCGGGAGAGCGGGTAGGGGATCTCGGCCTCCAACTCGGCCAGGGCGGCCTCGGTGGCCCGCCATTCCGCGGCCAGACGGCCCACGACGCGCCGGGCCCTGTCGGTGAGGGTCACCTGCCTGGTGCGCGCGTCGTCGCCCACGACGGTCCGTACCCACCCGGCCTCGCGCATCGCCGCGACCTTCTGGCTGAGCGCCGAATGCGTGCGCTGGACCGACTCGGCCAGTTCCGCGATGGTCATCGGCCCCTGGGCGTGCAGCCGGAGCAACTCCATGACGTAGCTGGGCTTGAGCCCGTCGATCTGCCGTTCGGCGTAGAGCCGGGCGATGTCGGCGTCCATCGACGCCTGGAGCAGCCGCAGGGGCCGCCAGAGGCTCTCCTGCGTCGGATCGGGTGAACGGGGGTCGGCCATGGACCGCATCGTAACAGTGCTTATACAAGTGCTGTTGCTTTTGCTCGCGACAGGAGCGCGTGAACTTCCGCCGACGCGGAGAGGGGGCGCCGGGCATGACCATCCGGCCCTGGTGTACTAGAGTTATCTCGACATCGAGATATCTGCCAGGCGCACCGGGACCGCCACCCGACTAAGGGTTACCTAACTTAGCCTTACCTTAGTGGAACGGCCAAGTCGGCGTGGCGGCAGGATCGTGGTGGTACGCGCACATCAATGAAGGAGACTGTCGTGTCGGCGAACAGCTTCGACGCCCGCAGCACGCTGCACGTGGGCGACGAGTCGTACGAGATCTTCCGGCTGGACAAGGTGGAAGGCTCGGCTCGCCTTCCGTACAGCCTGAAGGTGCTGCTGGAGAACCTGCTCCGCACGGAGGACGGCGCGAACATCACCGCCGACCACATCCGCGCCCTCGGCGGCTGGGACTCGCAGGCCCAGCCCAGCCAGGAGATCCAGTTCACGCCGGCTCGCGTGATCATGCAGGACTTCACCGGCGTCCCCTGTGTCGTCGACCTCGCCACCATGCGTGAGGCCGTGAAGGAGCTCGGCGGCGACCCGGCGAAGATCAACCCGCTGGCCCCGGCCGAACTGGTCATCGACCACTCCGTCATCGCCGACAAGTTCGGCACCAACGACGCCTTCAAGCAGAACGTCGAGCTGGAGTACGGCCGCAACAAGGAGCGCTACCAGTTCCTGCGCTGGGGCCAGACCGCGTTCGACGAGTTCAAGGTCGTCCCCCCGGGCACCGGCATCGTCCACCAGGTGAACATCGAGCACCTGGCCCGCACGGTGATGGTGCGCAACGGGCAGGCCTACCCGGACACCCTGGTCGGCACCGACTCGCACACCACCATGGTCAACGGCCTCGGCGTGCTCGGCTGGGGCGTCGGCGGCATCGAGGCCGAGGCCGCCATGCTCGGCCAGCCGGTCTCCATGCTCATCCCGCGCGTCGTCGGCTTCAAGCTGACCGGTGAGCTCAAGCCGGGCACCACCGCCACCGACCTCGTCCTCACCATCACCGAGATGCTCCGCAAGCACGGTGTGGTCGGCAAGTTCGTCGAGTTCTACGGCGAGGGTGTGGCGGCCACGAGCCTCGCCAACCGCGCCACCATCGGCAACATGTCCCCGGAGTTCGGCTCCACCGCGGCGATCTTCCCGATCGACGGCGAGACCCTGAACTACCTGCGCCTGACCGGCCGCAGCGACCAGCAGGTCGCGCTCGTCGAGGCGTACGCCAAGGAGCAGGGCCTCTGGCTGGACCCGAAGGCCGAGCCCGACTTCTCCGAGAAGCTGGAGCTGGACCTCTCCACGGTCGTCCCGTCGATCGCCGGCCCGAAGCGCCCGCAGGACCGCATCGTCCTCGCCAACGCCGCCGAGCAGTTCAAGACCGACGTCCGCAACTACGTGGACACCGCCGACGAGGCGGGCAAGGAGTCCTTCCCGGCCTCCGACGCCCCGGCCACCACCAACGGTGTCCCGTCCAACCCGGTCACCGTGACCGCCCCCGACGGCACCACGTACGAGATCGACCACGGCGCGGTCACCGTCGCGGCCATCACCTCCTGCACCAACACCTCGAACCCGTACGTCATGGTCGCCGCCGCCCTGGTGGCCAAGAAGGCGGTCGAGAAGGGCCTGACCCGCAAGCCCTGGGTCAAGACCACGCTCGCCCCGGGTTCCAAGGTCGTCACCGACTACTTCGAGAAGGCGGGCCTGACCCCCTACCTCGACAAGGTCGGCTTCAACCTGGTCGGTTACGGCTGCACCACCTGCATCGGCAACTCCGGCCCGCTGCCGGAGGAGGTCTCCAAGGCCGTCAACGACCACGACCTCGCGGTCACCTCGGTCCTCTCCGGCAACCGGAACTTCGAGGGCCGGATCAACCCCGACGTCAAGATGAACTACCTGGCCTCCCCGCCGCTGGTCGTCGCCTACGCGCTCGCGGGTTCCATGAAGGTGGACATCACCAAGGACGCCCTCGGCACCGACCAGGACGGCAAGCCGGTCTACCTGTCCGACATCTGGCCGACCGAGGCCGAGGTCAACGACGTCGTCGCCAACGCGATCGGCGAGGACATGTTCAACAAGTCCTACGCCGACGTCTTCGCCGGCGACGCCCAGTGGCAGTCGCTCCCGGTCCCCACCGGCAACACCTTCGAGTGGGACGCCGAGTCGACCTACGTCCGCAAGCCCCCGTACTTCGAGGGCATGCAGCACGAGCCGGCCCCGGTCACCGACATCGCCGGCGCCCGCGTCCTCGCCAAGCTGGGCGACTCGGTCACCACCGACCACATCTCGCCCGCCGGCGCCATCAAGGCCGACACCCCGGCCGGCAAGTACCTCACCGAGCACGGTGTGGAGCGTCGCGACTTCAACAGCTACGGCTCCCGCCGCGGCAACCACGAGGTCATGATCCGCGGCACCTTCGCCAACATCCGCCTGCGCAACCAGATCGCGCCGGGCACCGAGGGCGGCTACACCCGCGACTTCACCCAGGCGGACGCGCCGGTGGCGTTCATCTACGACGCCTCGCGCAACTACATCGAGCAGGGCATCCCGCTGGTCGTCCTGGCCGGCAAGGAGTACGGCTCCGGTTCGTCCCGCGACTGGGCCGCCAAGGGCACCGCGCTGCTCGGCGTCAAGGCCGTCATCGCCGAGTCGTACGAGCGCATCCACCGCTCGAACCTGATCGGCATGGGCGTCCTGCCGCTCCAGTTCCCGGAGGGTGCCACCGCCGAGTCCCTCGGCCTGACCGGCGAGGAGACCTTCTCCTTCACCGGTGTCGAGGAACTCAACAACGGCACCACCCCGCGCACGGTCAAGGTCACCACCGACACGGGCGTCGAGTTCGACGCGGTCGTCCGGATCGACACCCCCGGTGAGGCCGACTACTACCGCAACGGCGGCATCATGCAGTACGTGCTGCGCAGCCTGATCCGCAAGTAGTCAGCAGCAGCCCGCAGGGTCCTGTGAGGGCCGCGTCCCCGGTCAACGGGGGCGCGGCCCTTCCGTGTTGCCGCCACCGGCCGCCGCCCCCTGTGCGTGTTGCCTACACGTGACATCGCCAAAGCTCAGTCGGAACACAGGGTTCCCCCAGCCAACCGGCACAGACTTGGTACATGTCCGCCACCGCAGGGTCCCGAACCGGCCGAGTCCGCGTCCTGGTCGTCGACGACGAACCGGGTCTCGCCGCGCCGCTCTCCGCCGCCGTCGCGGACGCCGGCCGGCGACCCCGTCCCGCGTCCGGCGGCCCCGGCGCCCAGCGGCCCGGCGGCGACCTCGCCGGCCTGCGCCGCACGAACGGCCGGGGCCGGCCTCCGGTGTTCCGCCCCGCACGCCCCGCGGAACACGTCGTACGCCCCGCGGAACACGTCGTACGCCCCGCGGAACACGTCGTACGCCCCGCGGAGGGTGGCAGATGACCGCCCGGCCGACCGCCCGGCAGGCGACGCCCCGGCCGCGGAGCCGGTCGCTGCGCACCCGTCTGCTCGTCCTCGTCACCGTGGTCCTGGTCTGCGTCTGCGCCGTGACGGTACTGACCACCGTGCTCGCCCAACGCGCCTATCTGATGGGCAACCTGGACGACCGGGTCGGCGACGCCGTCGAACGCGACGCCGGCGCCGCCGCCCTGCACCCGGAGCTGACCCACGACCTGGCCTTCCTCGACGAGGGCGGTCGGTCTGCGGGCCTGCTCGCCGCCCGCGTCGACGCCAGGGGCGACATCCTCAGCGCGGCCGTGGTCGGCCAGGACACGCGCCCGCGATCGCTCAGCACCGCCCAGACCGCCGCCCTGGAGGGCATCGCCCAGGACGGCTCGCCCCGCACCCGCACGGTCCCCGGCCTCGGTACCTACCGGGTCGCCGCCCTGGACGCCGGCGGTATCCGGGTCCTGACGGGGCTGCCCATGGACGACGTGCTGGACACGATCGACGGCCTGGTGGAGATCGAGCTCGCGGTCGCCGCGGTCGGCCTGACCGCGGCGGGAGCCGTGTGCGCGGTGGTGATACGACGGCAACTGCGCCCCCTCGGCCGGGTCGCCGCCACCGCCGTCGAGGTCTCCCACGCGCCCCTCGGCCGGGGCCAGGCGACCGGCCTGACCCGGGTGCCCGAGCGGGACACCGACCCCGGCAGCGAGGCCGGCCAGGTCGGCGCCGCCCTCAACCGCATGATCGACCACGTCGAGGCGTCCCTGGCCGAACGGCAGCGCGGCGAGGAACGGGTGCGCCGCAGCGAGGAGCGGATGCGCCGGTTCCTGGCCGACGCGAGCCATGAACTGCGCACCCCGCTCGCCTCGATCGCCGGGTACGCGGAGCTGATGAACCGCGGCACGGACCGTATCGAGGCCGGCCTGGCCTGGCGCCGGGTCTACGCCGAGTCCGCGCGCATGCGCAGCCTGGTGGAGGACCTCCTGCTCCTGGCCCGCCTCGACGAGGGCCGCCCGCTGCCGTCCGCCGAGGTGGACATGGCCGCGCTGCTCGCGGAGGCGGTGTGGGACGCGCGGGTGACTGGTACCGGCCATGTCTGGCGGCTCGAACTCGCCCTGGACGGACCGCTGCTGGTGCGCGGCGACGAGTCCGGGCTGCACCAGGTGGTGGCCAACCTGCTGGCCAACGCGCGGGTGCACACCCCGGCGGGCACCACCGTGACCGCCACGCTGGAGACCACCCCCGGCACCGCGGTGATCCGGGTCCGCGACGACGGCCCCGGCATCCCGCCCGACCTGCTCCCGGCCGTCTTCGAACGCTTCACCCGGGCCGACACCTCCCGCACCCGTGCCGGTGTCCCGGAAGGCGGCTCGGGCCTGGGCCTGGCGATCGCCGCCGCGATCACGGCGGCCCACGGCGGCCGTGTCGACGTCCAGAGCGCACCGGGGCGCACCGAGTTCACGGTGGAACTCCCGGTCACCGAACTCCCGCCCGCCGAGTCGCCGCTACGCGCCCGGACCGCGCCGGTCTAGGAAAAACCGGGCGGTCGATCTGATCCGGAGCGCGGGGCGGTCGTTCCTGGGCCAGGTCCACGTCTCGGGCCGTGGCCTGTCCTGTTCCCTCCAGGGGGCGTAGGCGTCGGGGCTCACGCAGTCCGCTGCGGGTTAAAGACTCCGCAAAGCATTCTCGGGCCGTTCTCGTCGGGGATCGCCCTGATGGGCGTCGGCGGCAACGGAGTCGGCGTCCGTGTCGTCATCAACGTCGTCCGGTAGCCGCACAGGCTGACGGACCGCACAGCGGCTGGCCGCGGTCACCGTCTCGGCCCACCCAACTCTCTCAACTCGCAGCCCCACTTGACCGGTGCTTGAATGGAAGTCCGGGTGAGCTCGGCCTTCGTGACTACACCGAAACGCAGCAGCTCACACCGACAGGCCCCATCCCGTCTCCACGGAAGATCCCGAGGCACCGTGCCTGCCTCGGGACACGAAGGGAGCCACCCATGGTCACGTACGACAAAGTCCCGCCCACCTGTACGTCCGACATCCTCTTCGTCGGGCCCGCGGCCATCCGTGCGACCAGCAAGACCGGCATCTTGTCGCTGAACATGGACCTGATAACCAAGGGCTACTCGGACACGTACTTCGAATGGGCCTCGCTGTACCTCCAGATCCTCACCCCCGACGTGCTGATCGTCCCGCATCCCGACAACAACCCCACCGGGGAATGGTCCCTGTGGGCGGGAGGCGATTGGAAGCCGATCTCGCATGTGCCGGTGCCACCGGAGGGGCCGGAGACAACTGTGCCGCCGCCGGCCGACACGGCCACGGACTACCTGCGGTTGAGGAACCCCCACATTCACCTGCTTCGCGACAAAACGGGCCTCATCGACGGCAAGACGCACTATGTCGGGCTGAGGGGCATGCCTGACGACGGCACGTTGGAGTTGAACGCCTGGGCCGATGCTCTCAACGTCGCTGCGGCAGCGAAGAGTTGCGAGATCCACATAGCGGACTTCAAGAAGGGCGACACGCTGCCGCCGTATCTGGACTGATCCGGACGCCGGTCGGCCTCAGCGACAGCGGCGGGTGCGCGACAGCCCCGGCGTCGGCCTCGGGTATGAGGCCGTACACGGAACAGGAAAACCCGGCGGTCCGGACGTCGTCCGGGCCGCCGGGCAGGTCGTCGACGGCCGACGCCGTCGGGGAATCGGCTGTCGGGGGATCAGTCGTAGGGGTTGATCGACACGCCCGACGAGTTGCAGTTGTCGAAGGTCGTGTCGCGGCAGACCGTCACCCCGAGGCTGTGGATGCCGCCTTCCAGGCTGCCCGACAGACTGCTCCAGGTGCTGGTGGTGCCGCAGCCGCTGGAGTTCCAGTGGTTCGGGAACTGGAAGCCCGGCGCGGTGACGTGGAAGTACACCGGGTGGGCGTCACAGGAGGTGTCACTGAGCTTCACGTTGCGCAGGGTGAACGACTCCGAACCGGTCCAGTCGACGGTCAGCGAGACGGACGCCCCCGTGGTGCTGGCGCTGAGCGGCTGGTTGTCGGCGGCGTTGGCCGTGCCCGGCGTGAACCCCAGGGCGACGGCCGCGAGGCCGGCGGCGACGGCGGTGATCCCGCGCTTCTTCATGGTTCCTCCCGTGTGTTCGGGCGAGGCGCTTGCCCTCGCCGTGGTGCGGTGCGGCGGCTTCGGTGCCGCACCGTCGGTTCCGTCGAGGGCGGCGGCGCGGTCCTGGAGGCGTCGGGACGCAGGTCCCCGCCACCTCACCGACGACCCCCGCTGGTCCGGCGGGGATCTCACCGTTCGGCCTCGGCCCGGCCCCGGTGCCCCGGTGGCCTGGCGGCAGAAGGCTTTCGGGGCGGTCCGCCGCCCGCCAAGGGGATCCGGGCACCCTGGGAGGGCGGGATGTCGGCAGCGCTCTGACCTGCGGCGTCGCGGAGCCGCCGGGACGCCGCTGGGACGGCGGGCCGTACTTCCCGGTCGCCGGGCGGGGCGGTACGGGTGTCCCGGGTCCACGGACCGGATGCCGCGTCACGACCGGAACGGTGCGTCCCTTCCACACCGTTTACAGCCGCCCCCGTCCGCGCTAGCTTCACAGAAGAGCGGGATGGGAGCGCTCCCATGTGCCGGCGGACCGGAACCCGCCGGCGCGCCGGGCGCGCTCCCGTCCCGCCGTCAGCACCCGACCCGCGCACGACCGTTCACCCCACACAGAGGCTGAAATGTCATGCATATGACAATCAACGGGCATCCCTACCGCCCGGGAATCCCCCGATTACCCCTTCCGACCCGGGGCCGCGCCCTCTTCCTGACCCTTCTCGCGCTTCTCACCACCGTGCCCGCCCTGGCGCTGATCCTGGCCGCGGGTGCCCCGGCCCAGGCCCATGGCACGCCCATGAAGCCGGGCAGCCGGACCTTCCTGTGCTGGCAGGACGCGCTCACCGACACCGGCGAGATCAAGCCCGTGAACCCGGCCTGCAAGGCGGCCCAGCAGGTCAGCGGGACCACACCGTTCTACAACTGGTTCTCCGTGCTCCGTTCGGACGGCGCCGGCCGCACCCGCGGCTTCGTCCCCGACGGGGAGCTGTGCAGCGGCGGCAACCCCAACTTCACCGGCTTCGACCTGCCCCGCGACGACTGGCCGGTCACCCACCTCACCTCGGGCGCGACCGTCGACTTCTCCTACAACGCCTGGGCGGCGCACCCGGGTTGGTTCTACGTCTACGTCACCAAGGACGGCTACGACCCGACCCGGCCGCTCACCTGGGACGAGATGGAGGACACACCGTTCCTGACCGTCGACCACCCGCCGCTCAACGGCAGTCCGGGCACGGTCGAGGCCAACTACTCCTGGACCGGGCAGCTTCCGGCGAACAAGACCGGCCGGCACATCATCTACATGGTGTGGCAGCGCTCGGACAGCACGGAGACCTTCTACTCCTGCTCGGACGTCGTCTTCGACGGCGGCAACGGCGAGGTCACCGGCATCCACGACCCGGGCAACCCCACCCAGCCCCCGCCCGGCACGTGCACCGCCACCCGGACCACGACCAACAGCTGGCCCGGCGGCTACCAGTCCGAGGTCACCGTCACCAACAGCGGTGACGTGGCGATGCTCGGCTGGATGGTCGACTGGACGCTGCCGGGCGGCCAGTCGGTGGCCAGCCTCTGGAACGGCAACGCCACCTACGGCGGACAGGACGTGATGGTCCACAACGCCGACTGGAACGGCTCGCTGAGTCCCGGGCAGAGCACGACGTTCGGCTACGTCGTCCAGGGCGACGGCGGGGACAGCGCCACCGACCTGCCCTGTCAGGTCGGTTGACGTACGGGATCCGCTCTGGGCGGACCCGGTGTCGGTGCACACCGGGTCCGCGAGCCGGGCAGGCGAGGGGGGTGGGCGGCCTGTCCGGATGGGGGTTGCTCGAAGTGCTTCTGGCCGTGCTCGCGTTGCTGTGCGGCTTGTGTCGGTCCCGTGACGGGCGACAACGTTGTCTGATGGTCTGTACATGACTCTACCGCCCCAACCGACAACGATGTCAACCCACTTCGGGTAGCCCGACCGGGTGAACCCCGCCCCCGGACTGCCGACGGCACCCGGCGCTCGCGGTCTTCCGTGCTACCGGTGGCGCACGTTACTGTCCCTGCGGCTTGTGCGACCTGTGGTGCGCGACCCGTCCGGAGGAGGAAGGGCCGCGTCATGCGTTTCCGACCCATGTCCCTGCTGCTGGCCGCGGTACTCGCGACCGGCGGGGCCACCCCCGCCCTCGCGGCGACCGCGACCGCACCACCCGAACTCGTCAAGGACCCCACCGCGTACGTCGATCCGCTGATCGGCAGCAAGAACGGCGGGGACACCTTCCCGGGCGCCGTCGTGCCGTTCGGCATGCTCTCCTGGAGCCCCGAGAACACCAGAGGCGACGCGACCAGAACGGCCGCGCCGGGCGGGTACCAGTACGACGCCACCCGTATCCGCGGCTTCAGCCTCACCCACATGTCCGGCACCGGCTGCGCGGGCGGCAGCGGCGACATCCCGTTCTTCCCGTACGCGGGCGAGGTCACCTCGTCACCCGCGAGCGACACCAAGGACGCCGTCTACGCCTCGGACTTCAGCCACACCGACGAGACCGCCGAGCCCGGCCACTACAAGGTGGGCCTGGCCTCCGGGGTCACCGCCGACCTCACCGCGACCGCCCGCACCGGCTCGGCGCGGTTCGGCTATCCCGCCGACAAGCCCGCCTCGCTCCTCGTCCGCACCGCCAACTCCGAGGTGGGCTCCGCGGATTCGACGGTCACCATCGACCCGGACACCCGGACCGTCTCCGGCTCGGTCACCTCCGGCGACTTCTGCGGCTACCTCGATCCCGAGGGCCGACGCGCCTACTACACCCTCTACTTCACCGCCCGCTTCGACCGCGCCTTCGCCGCGACCGGCACCTGGCAGGACGACAGGCTGAGCCCGGGTTCGACCAGCGCGTCCGGCGGCACCGGCGGTTTCGCCACCGGTGGACGGCCCGTGGCGGGCAAGGGGGCCGGCGGGTACGTCGAGTTCGCGCCCGGCAGCGGGCCGGTGAACGTCAAGGTCGGCATCTCGTACGTCAGCCGGGCCGCCGCCGAGGCCAACCTCAGGGCGGAGAACCCGCCGGGCCGCTCCTTCGACGCCGTCCGAGCCGCGGCCCACCGCGCCTGGCGCGACCGCCTGGGCGCCGTCCGGGTGGGCGGCGGCACCGACGCCGAGCGCACCACCTTCTACACCGCGCTCTACCACTCGCTCTTCCACCCGAACGTGATCAGCGACGCCGACGGCCGCTACCGGGGCAGCGACGACGAGGTCCACCGTGTGGGCCGCGGTCACCGGGCCCAGTACGGCACCTTCTCCGGCTGGGACGTCTACCGCGACCAGGTCCAGCTGCTGACCCTGCTCGACCCGCGCACCGGCTCGGACGTCGCCCAGTCGCTCTACGAACTCGCCCGGCAGAACGGCGGCACCTGGGACCGCTGGCTGCACGGCGCCAAGGGCACCCACGTGATGAACGGCGACCCCGCGCCGACCGCCCTGGCCGGCATCCGCGCCTTCGGCGGCACCGGCTTCGACCTGAAGGGCGCGCTGGCCTCCCTGGTGCGGGCGGCGACGGTTCCCACGGCCCAGGACCTCTCCGCGGCGGGCAAGCCGGTGCTGTCCGTGGGCCAGCGCCCGTCCCTGGACAAATACCTGGACAAGCACTACATGCCGGCTGTCTCCAACGCCTGGGGCGGCGCCGCCGAGACCCTCGAGATGTCGACCGCCGACTTCTCCCTCTCCCAACTCGCCGCGGCAGCGGGGGAGAAGAGCACGGCGACCGTCTTCGCCGACCGCGCCCAGTGGTGGCAGAACAACTTCGACATCGCCGCCGACCCCACCGGCGGCTACATCGCCAACCGCAGGGCGGACGGCAGCTGGGTCACCGGCTTCACCCCGGCCACCGGCAACGGGTTCGTGGAGGGCACGGCCGCCCAGTACACCTGGATGGTTCCGCACGACCCGGCCGGTCTCTTCGCCGCGATGGGCGGCACCGACCGGGCCCGCGCCCGCCTCGACGCCTTCTTCCACGACAGCGACGGCGGCTGGGCCTTCACCGGCAGCGGCGGCGACAAGTCCGAACTCGACAACGAGCCCTCGATCAACGTGCCCTACCTGTACGACTACGCGGGCGCCCCCTACAAGACGCAGGAGACCGTCCGCGCGGCGGTGACCTCCCTGTGGTCGACCGGCCCGGGCGGCATCCCCGGCAACGACGACCTGGGCGCGATGTCCGCCTGGTACGTCTTCTCGGCGCTCGGCATGTACCCCCAGGTCCCGTCCCGCGCCGAACTCGTCCTCGCCTCACCCCTGTTCGAGCGGGTGGAGATCGACCGCCCGGACGGCAACGACATCTCCGTACGGGCCCGGGGCGCCGCGTCGGGCGCCCCGTACGTCCAGTCCCTGAAGGTCGACGGCCGTACCAGCGACCGTCCTTGGCTGGACAGCTCGTTCGTCCGCGACGGCGGCCGGCTCGACTACACCCTCTCCGCCACCCCGAACCGCACCTGGGGCACGGCGTCCCCGCCGCCGTCCTTCCGGCAGGGTGAGCAGCCGTACCAGATCGGCGTCGGCCCGACGGCCGCGACGCTCGCCCCGGGCGACAGCGCGCAGGTCGACATCCGGGCGCTGTCCCTGACCGGCGGCACCGGCCCCGAGGTCCGTTTCCGCGTCGAGACCCCGGACGGCGTCACGGCCACCCCCGCCGAGGGCACCGTGACCGACGGCTCCCAGCGGATCACTCTCGCCACCACCCCCGACACCCCCCAGGGCCACTACGACGCGCGGGTCACGGTGACCTCCGCCGACAGCTCCTACGCCCAGCCGGTCGCCCTGACCGTGGCCGCGCCCGGCACCCTGCTCGCGGCCTACGACAACACCGGGGTCTCGGACGACTCCGGAGACCACGCCGAGGCCGACTTCGACGGCGGCGGCTGGAGCTACTCCCGCCAGGCCCTCGCGGCGGGCGGTCTCACCGCGGGCGCCCAGGGCACGGTCGACGGCCTGGCCTTCACCTGGCCGGACGCCCCCGCGGGCCGCCCCGACAACGCGACGGCGAACGCCCAGACCATCGAACTCCCCACCCCCGCGGCCAGGCTGTCGTTCCTCGGCAGCGCCACCAACGGCAACCAGTCCGCCATGGCGACCGTCACCTACACCGACGGCACCACCGGCACGGTCGGTCTCTCCTTCACCGACTGGACCATCGGCGGCGGAGGCGGCTCGGTCCAGTACGGCAACGAGATCGTGGCGAGGAGCGCGTACCGCAACGTGGCGGGCGCGGACCAGGACCCGGTGGCCACCTATGTCTTCGCCACCGAGCCGTTCACCGCGCCGGACGGGAAGACCGTCAGGAGCGTCCGGCTGCCCGACAACGGCGACCTGCACGTGTTCACCCTCGCCACCGGCTGAGAACGGAGAGGGGGCGGGCCCGCTTCGGGCCCGCCCCCGGTCCTGCCGTGCCGTGGCCTCAGGCCAGCAACTCCACCTCCGCCAGCGTCGATTCACCGTCCAGGACCAGCCGGTAGTGCGCGTACGTCCCGGGCTGCTGGACGGTGAACGCCCTGGTCTGGAGGTCCCAGTCGAAGGTCTGAGCCGTCCGCCGGTCCACCGTCCGCCAGTCGGTGCCGTCCGTCGAGGCCTGAAGGGTCCAGCCCGTCGGGGCCTTGGCGTGGTCCGACGGTGAGGTGAGCGTGTACTGGATCCCCTTGACCGGCCCGGTCGCCGGCAGGTCCACCGACGCCACCGTCTCCTGGGTGGCCGACGTGTTGTCGAACAGGGCGCCCTGAGGCTTCAGGACGTCCACGCGCGGCGCCGGGACCTTGTCGTCCTGGGTGATCGAGACCGGACCGGCGTTCCTGCCCGTGCCCCAGGCCGACGGCTCGGGGCCCATCGCGAAGTCGATCGTCCCGCCCTGGGAGACGAGGGAGTGGGGGAGCGAGGTCGAGTTCCAGGTGCGGCCGTCGACCCGGACGCCCTGGACGTAGACGTTCCCGGCGCTGTTGCGCGGCGCGCGGATCACCAGGTCGCGGCCGTTCTCCAGGTGGACGGTCGCCTTCTTGAACAGCGGGGAGCCGATCGAGTAGTCGCCGCTGCCCATCACCAGCGGGTAGAAGCCGAGGGCCGAGAAGAGGTACCAGGCCGACTGCTCGCCGTTGTCCTCGTCGCCGTGGTAGCCCTGGCCGATCTCGCTGCCGACGTAGAGCCGGGAGAGCGCCTCCCGGACGTGGGCCTGCGCCTTCCAGGGCTCGCCGGCCGCGTCGTACATGTAGATCACGTGGTGGGCGACCTGGTTGGAGTGGCCGTACATGCCCATCCGGACGTCCCGGGCCTCGGTCATCTCGTGGATGACCCCGCCGTAGGAGCCGACGAAGTCGGGAGAGGCCGTCTCGGGCGTCGCGAAGAACTCGTCGAGCTTGTCGGCGAGGCCGGACCGGCCGCCGTACAGGTTGGCGAGGCCCCGGCTGTCCTGGGGGGCGGTGAAGGCGTAACCCCAGCCGTTGGTCTCGGTGTAGTCGTAGCCCCACACCCGCGGGTCGTACGACGACGAGTCCACCCGCCACCTGCCCTGGGCGTCCTTGCCCTGGAAGAAGCCGGCCCCGGAGTCGAAGAGGTTCACGTAGTCCCGGGCGCGGTTGAGGAAGTAGTCCGACTCCTCCTTGTACCGCTTCTCGCCCGTCTTCTTGTAGAGCGCCTTGCCCATCTCGGCGATGCCGTAGTCGTTGACGTAGCCCTCCATCGCCCAGGACAGGCCCTCGCGGGTGTCGTCGCTGGTGTAGCCGAGGAAGGGGGAGGTGGACATGCCCTTGCGGCCGACGCCCGAGGACGGCGGTACCACCGTCGCGTTCTTCACGGCCGCGTCGTAGGCCGACTCGGCGTCGAAGTGCACGCCCTTGACGTAGGCGTCCGCGAACGCCACGTCCGAGGAGGTGCCGGTCATCAGGTCGGCGTAGCCGGGGGAGGACCAGCGGGAGGTCCAGCCGCCGTCCTTGTACTGCTGGACGAAGCCGTCGACCATCTCGCCCGCCTGGGAAGGCGTCAGCAGGCTGTACGCCGGCCAGGTCGTCCGGTACGTGTCCCAGAACCCGTTGTTGACGTAGACCTTGCCGTCCACGATCTTCGCGCCGGTGTGCGTCGGGGTGTCCTGGCTGGTCATCGGGGAGAACGGGGAGGCGTACTGGTCCTTCGAACCGACCTTCTCGAAGCCGGAGTTGGGGTACAGATACAGCCGGTACATGCTGGAGTAGAGGGTGGTCAGCTGGTCGGCCGTCGCGCCCTCCACCTCCACCTTGCCGAGCAGCCGGTCCCAGACCCGCTGGGCGCGTGTCTTCACCGTGCCGAAGGAGGTGCCGTCCGGGATCTCCTGGCGCAGGTTGTCCTTCGCCTGGTCGACGCTGATCAGGGAGGTGGCGAGGCGGAGCGTCACGGTGTGGTCGTCGCCCGCGTCGAAGCGCAGGTAGCCCTTCACCCCGCTGGAGTCGCCACCGGTCACCGGCTTGTCGAAGACGCCGTAGACGAAGAGGCGGGTGGCGCCGGTGGACAGGCCGGACTTGACGTCCGAGTAGCCGGTGACGACCCCGTTCTCCTTGTCGAGGGTCAGGCCGGCCTGCTCGGTGACGTTGTCGAACACCACGCTCGCGTCCGTGCCCGGGTAGGTGAAGCGGAGCGCGGCCGCGTGGTCGGTCGGCGCTATCTCGGCCTTCAGCCCGTTCTCGAACCGCACCCCGTAGTAGTAGGGCCGGGCGGTCTCGTTCTCGTGCCGGAAGGCCAGTTCGCGTGCCTCCCGGCCGGTGTCCGGGGTGCCGGCCGCGACCGAGGGCATCACCTGGAAGGTCTGCCGGTCGCCCATCCAGGGGCTCGGCTCGTGGCTGGCGCTGAACGCCTGGATCGTGGGCAGGTTGGCGTCGTTGTTGGCCCGCGCGTACTCGTACAGCCAGCTGAGCGAGGACGCGTTGGTCACCGGCGTCCAGAAGTTGAAGCCGTGCGGCAGCGCCGTCGCCGGGAAGTTGTTGCCGCGCGAGAAGCTGCCGCTGGAGTTGGTGCCGCGGGTGGTCAGCGCGTAGTCGGACAGGTGCGCCCGGGGCCTCTCGGGGGCCACCGGCCTCAGGGACACGTCGTCGATCCAGCCGCGGAACCTCGCCGGGCCCGCGGGGGAGTCGTACCCCACCAGGATCCGGTCGACCGTCCGGCCCGCCGCGACCGAGCCGATCTCCGACGAGACGTCGTTCCACTGGTTGACGTACAGCGCCTTCGACGCGCCCTGCCCGCGCGGGGAGAGCGTGAACCCGTGCTGGTCCACTGCTCCGAGCTCGCTCAGGTAGGTGCCGTCGGTGAAGGCCAGGTCCACCGACACGTCGGTGGCGTCGTAGTCCCGGTCGCCGTCGGCCATCGAGGGGAAGATCCGGTACGACAGCCGGGTGTCGCGGCCGACCTTCACGTCCACGTCGAAGACCTTGTTGTACGAGTACGCGCGGCCGGTCGAGGTGTGCCGGCCGGCGTAGCGCAGCGCGTGGGTGCCGGTGAACCCGGCCCGCGCCTTCGCGGTGGGGGAGCCGTTCGGCCCGTGGTCGACCAGCGAGAGCATGTCCTGCGGCACCGGGCCGCCGCTGCCGCCCGTGGAGAACTGGACGTCGGCGATCTGGAGGATGTCCGGGGCGCCGTTGTTCTTCGTGACGTCGAGCCGGAAGTGCTGGTACTCGGCCGGCGCGGAGAGGTCGTACGACTTCGTCTGGAACCGCTCGGAGAAGGACTCGTCGGTCCGGGTGTCGAGGGTCTTCCAGTCCTTGCCGTCGGTCGAGCCCTGGAGGGTCCAGTCCTTGGGGTCGCGCTCGTCGTAGTCGTTGGCCGAGGTGAGGGCGTACGTCACGAGCTTGACGGCCTTGTCGAAGTCGAACTCCACCCAGCCGGTGGGTGCGAAGGTGAGCCACTTGGTGCCCGACTCGCCGTCGGCCAGGTTCTCCTTCACCTCGCCGGCGCCGGTGTTCTCGCCGCTCGCCCGCAGATCGGTCACGTGGTCGGTGACGTTGCCGGGGATGCCGGTGCTGTAGCCGCCGTCGACGCCCGAGGCGCGCGGGGCGCCCGTCGGGTCCGTGTCTACGGTGTCCGTCCAGTCCGGTGCCGGATCGCCGGACTCGAACGAGGACGCGAACCGGGTCGTGGCGGCCGGCGCCTCGGCGGGCAGGGCGACCGCGGCCTGGGAACTCAGCGCCATGACCACGGCGGCCGTGATCACGACCGCCGTACCGGATCTGTGTCCTGTTCTTCGCTGCGTCTTCCGCTGCATCAAAACGGGTACCCTCCCTGCCACGTGAGACAACGTTGTCAGCTGACTGGCGCAGGAACCAGTAGGTGGTCAAGTGGCCGGTGATGTCAAGGGTGTTGGCTGCGGCATTCAGGGGGCTATGTCGCGTCTTTTTCCGGCAAGGCGTACACAGGTCGCTCATATTTCCGAGAGGTCTCAACTAGGAAAAGACCAGCGGCGAACCTTGCATTCGATCTTGCCCCGCTGGCGGGAAGTGGACTATACCTGTCGGCGTTTCCCGCATGACTTCCTGCATGACCCAGCACTACCCGACCGCGGTGCCGGGAGGATCCGGTTCACCGCCTGAGTCCTGGAGAAGGCGAGGACTTGAGCATGGGATCCACTTCCGCAGCGAGCCACGGTTCCGATTCCGCGGCGACCCCCGGTTCCGAGGGTGTCGGCCGCCGCGATCTGATCAAGCGGTCCGCCGCGCTCGGCCTGATTTCGGTCCCCACCGTCGGATTCCTCTCCGCCTGCGCCAGCAGCGGCGGTGGCGGCCAGTCCAAGGACAATGCGGGCAAGAAGACGGCGAAGAACCCGCTCGGCGTCAACGAGACCGCGCAGCTGGAATTCGTCCTCTTCGACGGCGGCTTCGGCAAGGAGTACGCCCAGGACGCGGTGAAGATCTACCAGAAGGACTTCCCGAAGGCCAAGGTCAAGTTCTCCGCCACCCAGAAGATCCAGTCCACCCTCCAGCCCCGCTTCAACCAGGGCACCCCGCCGGACCTCATCGACAACTCCGGCGCCGAGCAGATGGACATGGGCGTGCTGGTCGGCAAGAACCAGCTGGCCGACCTCACACCGCTGCTCGACGCGCCGTCGTACGACGACCCGAACAAGAAGGTGCGCGACACGCTGCGCCCCGGCATCGTCGAGATGGGCCAGTTCGACGGCGACCCGGTCTGGATCATGTACTACGCCTACACGGTCTACGGCGTCTGGTACTCCCAGAAGGCCCTGGACTCGCTGGACGCGGAGTACCCGCAGACCTGGGACCAGATGATCGCCGTCTGTGAGAAGGCCAAGAAGAAGGGGATGGCCGGCTGGACCTACGCGGGCAAGTACCCGTACTACATCCCCTTCTCGCTCTACCCGATGATCGGCAAGGTCGGCGGCGTGGAGGTCCTGAACGCGATCGACAACCTGGAGCCGAACGCCTGGAAACACCCGGCCGTCAAGGCGTGTTTCGAGGCGTACTACGAGCTCTACAAGAAGGGCTACATCCTCAAGGGCACCCCGGGTCTCGACCACATCCAGTCGCAGACCGCCTGGGCGCAGGGCAAGGCGCTGTTCATCCCGAACGGCTCCTGGGTGGAGAACGAGTCGGCGAACGTCATCCCCGCCGACTTCAACCTCGCGGTCTCCGCGCCCACCGGCATCGACAAGAGCGACAAGATGCCGTTCGGCACCATCTGGGCCTCCGGCGGCGAGCCGTTCATCGTCCCGGCCAAGGCGAAGAACGCCGAGGGCGGCATGGAGCAGCTGCGCATCATGCTCAGCGAGGCCTCCTCCAAGAACTTCACGTCGAAGGTGAAGTCGCTGACCGCCTACAACGGCGGCACCGACGGCATCACCCTCACCCCCGGCCTCACCTCGGGTGTGGCCGCGCTGAAGCTGGCCGGTTCGAACGTGGTCAACCCGCGGCTCCAGGACTGGTACGTACAGCTCCAGAAGGAGAAGATCGGTGTCGCCGGTCTCGGCGAGATGATGGCCGGCCGGCTGACCCCGGCGGAGGCCATCAAGAAGATCCAGGGCTTCGCCGACGAGGCGGCCAAGGACACCTCGATCAAGCACTACAAGCACCAGTAACCGACGGACCTGACGGCACCGGAGTGGCGATGCAGCACGGCAAGTACCGGTTCATCGTGGGGTTTCTGGCATTGCCCCTGGGACTGTACGCGCTCTTCGTGGTGTGGCCCTTCGTCCAGTCCATCTACTACTCGTTCACGGACTGGACGGGCCTCAGCCCCGAATTCAAGATGGTCGGCCTGGACAATTACAGGAGGATGATCCACGACGACATCTTCTGGAAGTCCTTGCAGCACAGCTTGATGTTCGCGGTCGTGCTGCCGCTGGTGACGATCAGCCTCGCGCTGTTCTTCGCCTTCATGATCAATGTCGGCGGCCGGAGAAGGCGCGGGGGCCCGGTCGTCTCCGGGGTCCGCGGCTCCTCCTTCTACAAGATCGTCTATTTCTTCCCGCAGGTGCTCTCGATCGCGATCGTCTCGCTGCTGTTCGCCTTCGCGTACAACCCGGACAGCGGCGCGATCAACTCACTCCTGCGCGGGATCGGTCTGGACGGCCTCCAGCCGCTCTGGCTCGGCGACCCGAGCCTCGCCCTGTGGTGCGTGATGGCGGTACTGGTCTGGTCCACGGTCGGTTTCTTCGTGGTCCTCTTCTCCGCGGGCATGGCGTCCATCCCCACGGATCTCTACGAGGCCGCCCTGCTGGACGGCGCCGGCCGCGCCACCACGTTCTTCCGCCTCACCCTGCCGCTGCTGTGGGACACCGTGCAGTCCGGCTGGGTGTACATGGGAATCCTCGCCCTGGGCGCCGAGTCGTTCGCGGTCGTACAGATCATGACGACCGGTCCGGGCGGCCCCGACTACTCGACGACTGTGCTGGTCCTGTACGTGTACCAGAAGGCGTTCCGGGACGGTCAGGCCGCCTACGCCACCACCATCGGCGTCGCCCTGCTGGTCGTCACGCTCGCCTTCGCGGCGGTCGTGATGCGGCTGGGCCGTCGCGAGCGGCTGGAGTACTGAAGCCATGACGACGACCGAGTCCGATGTCACCGTCACCAAGGTCGAGCCCGCCGCGCCGGAGCCGCCCCGGGCGAAGCGCGAGGGCGGGGTCCTCAACGCCTTCTCCCACGGCATCCTGATCATCTGGGCGGTCATGGTGGTCACCCCGCTGCTGTGGGCGGTGATGACCTCCTTCAAGGACGACAGGTCGATCTTCAGCTCGCCCTGGGCGCTGCCCGACAAGCTGCACTTCGACAACTGGTCGCGGGCCTGGACCCAGGCGAACATGAGCGACTACTTCCTGAACACCATCCTCGTGGTGGGCGGCTCGCTCATCGGCACCCTGGTCCTCGGCTCGATGGCGGCCTACGTCCTGGCCCGCTTCGACTTCCCGGGCAACCGGTTCATCTACTACCTGTTCATCGGCGGCATGAGCTTCCCGATCATGCTCGCCCTGGTCCCGCTGTTCTACGTCGTGAACAACATGGGCCTGCTGAACACGATCCACGGCCTGATCCTGGTCTACATCGCGTACTCGCTGCCGTTCACGGTGTTCTTCCTCACGGCGTTCTTCCGCACCCTGCCGACCTCGGTGGCCGAGGCCGCCTTCGTCGACGGCGCCTCGCACACCCGCACGTTCTTCCAGATCATGCTGCCGATGGCGAAGCCCGGCCTGATCAGCGTCGGGATCTTCAACTTCCTCGGCCAGTGGAACCAGTACATGCTGCCGACGGTCCTGAACACGGACCCCGACAAGCACGTCCTCACCCAGGGCCTGGTCCAGCTGGCGGTGAGCCAGGGCTACAAGGGCGACTGGTCGGGCCTCTTCGCGGGCCTGGTCATGGCGATGCTCCCGGTGCTCGCGGCGTACATCGTCTTCCAGCGCCAGGTGGTGGCGGGACTGACGGCGGGAGCTTTGAAGTAACGAAGCGTTTGCGCCTCCAAAGGGGCGCGAGGAACTGCGCGACCAGCCACGATGCACGCGCACCCGGTCACGGCCCCCCTCGGCACCCCCCCAGTCCAGTGGCCTAGACATGTCCATCGCATGTCTCTCAGGCGACCTCCGAACCGCCAACGATTTCTGTCAAGGACTTGACGCCGGTAACCCGTTCAGCAGAGCTTGGAGTTCATAACTTGTAAGTGACCCGGCTCCAGAGGTGTGGCCTGGGTCACCTTGGCGGCGCCGTGGCCGCCTCCGATGGCGGGAGTGGATGGGTCGATGGAGACTCCGGGGTCGCAGTCGTCGCTGCACCGAGCCAACCTGGAACGTGTCGTACGGGCGGTACGCCTGGCCGGATCGCTCACGCAGGCGGAGATCGCGCGCACCACCGGCCTCTCGGCCGCGACGGTCTCCAACATCGTGCGCGAGCTGAAGGACGGCGGAACCGTCGAGGTCACGCCCACGTCGGCGGGCGGCCGCAGGGCCCGCAGCGTGAGTCTCAGCGGTGACGCCGGGATCGTCATAGGGATCGACTTCGGCCACACCCACCTGCGCGTCGCGATCGGGAACCTGGCGCACCAGGTGCTGGCCGAGGAGTCCGAGCCGCTGGACGTGGACGCCTCGTCGAGCCAGGGCTTCGACCGCGCCGAAGAACTGGTCAACCGCCTGATCTCGGCGACCGGTGTGGACCGTTCGAAGATCGCCGGTGTGGGCGTCGGCGTCCCCGGTCCGATCGACGTCGAGTCCGGCACCCTCGGCTCCAGCGCGATCCTGCCCGGCTGGATCGGCGCGAGACCCGCCGAGGAGCTGAGACTGCGTCTCGGCGTCCCCGTGCACGTGGACAACGACGCCAACCTCGGTGCCCTCGGCGAACTGGTCTGGGGCAGCGGCAAGGGCGTACGTGATCTTGCTTACATCAAGGTCGCCAGCGGTGTCGGCGCCGGGCTGGTGATCAACGGGAAGATCTACCGGGGACCCGGCGGTACCGCCGGAGAAATCGGACATATTACACTCGACGAGGCCGGCCCGGTCTGCCGCTGCGGCAACCGCGGCTGCCTGGAGACCTTCGCGGCGGCCCGCTATGTGCTGCCGCTGCTCCAGCCCAGTCACGGCACCGACCTGACCATGGAAGGCGTCGTACGGCTGGCCAGGGACGGCGACCCGGGCTGCCGCCGGGTCGTCGCCGACGTGGGCCGTCACATCGGCAGCGGTGTGGCCAACCTCTGCAACCTGCTGAACCCGAGCCGGGTGGTCCTGGGCGGCGATCTCGCCGAGGCCGGAGAGCTGGTCCTGGGGCCCATCAGGGAGTCCGTGGGCCGCTATGCGATCCCCAGCGCGGCACGCCAGCTCTCGGTGCTCCCGGGGGCGCTGGGCGGCCGTGCGGAGGTGCTCGGGGCGCTCGCTCTCGCGCTCAGCGAGATGGGCGATTCGACCCTTTTGGACGGCACGTTGCCGGCTGTTGCACCTGCCTTCACTTAGAGAACGAATGGCGCCGTTGCCATCTCGTTAAGTATTTACTTCTTGACGTCGAACTTGCGGCCGAGTTGACTTCGAGCCACCTCGGCCGCAGCGTTGCGGCCCTGTCAGGGAGGCACCCCTCAAATGAACGCAACGATGCGTAGAGTCGTCATCGGCACCGCCGCGGTTTCCATGGCGCTGTCGCTCGCCGCCTGTGGCAAGGCCGGCGACGACAAGAAGAGCGACTCGTCCAGCAGCAGCTCCTCCGGTGGTAGCAAGACCATCGGCCTGCTGCTCCCCGACAGCGTGACCGCGCGCTACGAGAAGTTCGACAAGCCGTACTTCGAGGCGCAGGTCAGCTCGCTGTGTGCCGACTGCAAGGTCGAGTACGCGAACGCCGCGGGTGACGCCGCCAAGCAGGCCCAGCAGGTCAGCAGCATGGTCACCAAGGGCGTGAAGGTCATCGTGATCTCCGCCCAGGACTCCGCGGCCATCAAGTCCTCCATCGACGCCGCGGTGGCCAAGGGCATCAAGGTCGTCGCGTACGACCGCCTCGCCCAGGGCAAGGTCTCGGCCTACGTCTCCTTCGACAACGTCAAGGTCGGCCAGCTCCAGGGCCAGGCCCTGCTGGACGCCCTCGGCTCCAAGGCGACCACCAAGTCGAAGATCGTCATGATCAACGGTGACGACGCCGACCCGAACGCCGCCCAGTTCAAGAAGGGTGCCCACGAGGCCCTGGACGGCAAGGTCGACATCGCCTACGAGCAGTCCGGCCTGTGGAAGGACACCGTCGCCGCGCAGAAGGTGAAGGCGGCCATCACCCAGCTGGGCGCCAAGAACATCGCGGGCGTCTACTCCGCCAACGACGGCATGGCCGGTGGTATCGCCACCACCCTCAAGGGCGCCGGCATCAGCGGCATCCCGCTGACCGGTCAGGACGCGGAGCTCGCGGGCATCCAGCGCATCGTCGCCGGCACCCAGTCCTCCACCGTCTACAAGGCGTTCAAGCCGGAGGCCGACGCCGCCGCCACGATCGCCGTGGACCTGCTCGAGGGCAAGAGCATCTCCTCGCTCGCCACCACCACGCAGACCAGCGGTTCCGGCGACAAGGTGCCCTCCCAGCTGCTGACCCCGGTGTCGGTCACCAAGGCCAACATCAAGGACACGGTGATCAAGGACAAGCTGTACACCGTCGCCGACATCTGCACGGCCGAGTTCGCCAAGGCCTGCAAGGCCGCCGGCCTCCAGTAGTCAGCACCGGAGCCGTCCGGCTCCGGCCGCCAGCGCCCGGGTGATCGCAGTACGACACCCGGGCCCCGGCCGCCCGACCAGAGGGGCCCTTCCGCAAGGTGCCCCGTCCGTCCGGCGGTCTCGCGAAACCCCTCCGACGCCCGCTCCGGCCTTCATACCCCGCTGCCGGAGCGGGCGTCGGACGGACCCGTTGCCAAGCGCGACGGATTCGCGCATGTTCATCTTGTAAACCGCGTGCGTCCGCCCCGGAAAACCCCGGGCTGCCGCACGTCCCTCCGCGCCTGATCAGCAAGCGCGGCATCCCCGCCGGTCAGGCGGCGAAGGAGATGGTTCACGTGTCCGCTACGCCCGTGCTGGCGTTGCGCGGAGTCTCCAAGAGGTTCGGTGCGGTGCAGGCGCTCACCGACGTCGAACTGGAGGTTCACGCCGGAGAAGTCGTCGCCCTGGTGGGCGACAACGGCGCAGGTAAGTCGACCCTGGTCAAGACGATCGCGGGTGTGCATCCCATCGATGAGGGCGTCATCGAGTGGGAGGGCAACGCGGTCAGCATCAACAAGCCGCACGACGCCCAGGGTCTCGGCGTCGCGACGGTCTACCAGGACCTCGCCCTCTGCGACAACCTCGACGTGGTCGGCAACCTCTTCCTCGGCCGTGAGCTGCTGCACCGCGGCGTCATCGACGAGGTGACGATGGAGAAGCAGGCCCGCGACCTGCTGAGCACGCTCTCCATCCGCATTCCGAGCGTGCGCATCCCGATCGCCAGCCTCTCCGGCGGTCAGCGCCAGGTCGTGGCGATCGCCCGTTCCCTGATCGGTGACCCCAAGGTCGTCATCCTGGACGAGCCCACCGCCGCCCTCGGCGTCGAGCAGACCGCGCAGGTCCTCGACCTCGTCGAGCGGCTGCGCGAGCGCAACCTCGGCGTCATCCTCATCAGCCACAACATGGCCGACGTGAAGGCGGTCGCGGACACCGTCGCCGTGCTGCGCCTCGGCAAGAACAACGGCTCCTTCCCCGTGAAGAGCACCAGCCACGAAGAGATCATCGCCGCGATCACGGGTGCCACGGACAACGCCGTGACCCGTCGTGCGGAGCGTCGCACCACGGAGGCGGCAAAGTGAGCGAGACATCCAACAAGACCGTGCAGGGCGACGAGTCGCCCAAGGCCGAGAAGACCGCGGTCGCCGAGGCCGCCGCGGCCACCGCCACGGTGCCGGCCCCCGCCGAGGACCCCACGGCCGCCGGAGTCGCGGTCGTCGACCCGCGGCTGCTGGTCCGTGAAGAGGGCCTGAAGGGCTACGTCACCGAGTTCAAGCGCAAGGTGAAGGGCGGCGAGCTGGGCTCGCTGCCGGTGGTCATCGGCCTGATCATCATCTGGACGATCTTCCAGGCGAAGAACAGCCTGTTCCTCAGCGCGGACAACCTCTCCAACATCAGCTACTTCCTCTCGGCCACCGGCATGCTCGCCATCGGCCTGGTGTTCGTGCTGCTGCTCGGCGAGATCGACCTGTCCGTCGGTTCGGTCAGCGGCCTGGCGTCCACCGTGTTCGCCGTCTTCGTGGTCAACCACGGGATGAACCAGTGGCTGGCCCTGGTCCTCACGATCATCACCGGTATCGGCATCGGCGCGCTGCACGGCTGGTTCTTCGCGAGGATCGGCGTACCCGCCTTCGTGGTCACCCTGGCCGGCTTCCTCGGCTGGAACGGTCTGATGCTGTGGCTGCTGGGCGACAGCGGCACGATCAACATCCCGGCCGACTCCGGCCCGGTGCACATCCTCGGCCAGTCCTCCTTCTTCATGGACCAGGCCATCATCGGCGCCTACCTGCTGGCCGGCCTCGGTGTCGTCCTGTCGGCCCTGGGCCAGTTCAACGAGCAGCGCCGGCGCCGTGCGGCGGGCGTGCCGTTCCGGCCCACCAGCGAGATCATCGTCCGCGTCGTGCTGCTCGCGATCGCGTCCTTCGTCGCGGCGGCCGTCCTGAACAACGCGGCGGGTGTCTCCAACGCGCTGGTGATCTTCCTCGCCTCCCTGGTGATCGTCGACTTCGTGCTGCGCCGTACGACCTTCGGCCGCAAGGTCTTCGCGGTCGGCGGTGGCATCGAGGCGGCCCGCCGTGCCGGTATCAGCGTCCCGCTGGTCCGGATCACGGTCTTCGCGATCTCCGGTGGCTTCGCGGCCATCGGCGGTATGTTCTTCGCCGGTCAGACGGCCAGCGCGACGCTGAACGCCGGTGGCGGCAACACCCTGATGCTCGCCATCGCGGCGGCCGTCATCGGTGGTACCTCGCTGTTCGGTGGCCGTGGTTCGGTCTGGTCGGCGCTCCTGGGCATGCTGGTCATCCAGTCCATCCAGACCGGTCTCGACCTGCTGAACATGAACACGTCGATCCAGTACATGATCACCGGTGGTGTTCTGCTCGGCGCGGTCGTCATCGACTCCGTCTCCCGCAAGAGCCAGAAGGCGGCGGGGCGCGGCTGACGCGCGCCTGAGCGGGACCCGTGGCCCGGTGCCTTTCAGGTACCGGGCCACAGCTGTGTCTCAGGAACCCTTTCGATGGGTACGGCCGTTCGCGTGACGTATGACGTACAGCCCGGACGCAGCCCGCTCGGGCGGAACATTAGACTCGACGAGCCCGGCAACAGCTCGATCAGCTCTACTGCAAGGAGGCACGGGTGCCGCTGCTGACCCGTATCAGGGGACCGCGCGATCTGGACCGGCTCAGCCCCGAGGAGCTGGTCCAGCTGGCAGAGGAGATCCGGAGCTTCCTCGTGGAAGCGGTCTCCAAGACCGGCGGACACCTCGGTCCCAACCTGGGCGTGGTCGAGCTCACCATCGCCCTGCACCGCGTCTTCGACTCGCCGAAGGACAAGGTGCTCTGGGACACCGGCCACCAGTCCTACGTGCACAAGCTGCTCACCGGCCGCCAGGACTTCTCGAAGCTGAAACAGAAGGGCGGCCTGTCCGGCTACCCCTCGCAGGCCGAGTCCGAGCACGACGTCATCGAGAACAGCCACGCCTCCACGGTGCTCGGCTGGGCCGACGGCATCGCCAAGGCCAACCAGCTGCTCGAACGCGACAGCCATGTGGTCGCCGTGATCGGTGACGGCGCCCTCACCGGCGGGATGGCCTGGGAGGCGCTGAACAACATCGCCGACGCCAAGGACCGCCCGCTGGTCATCGTGGTCAACGACAACGAGCGGTCGTACGCCCCGACCATCGGCGGCCTCGCCAACCACCTGGCGACCCTGCGCACCACCGACGGCTACGAGCGCTTCCTCGCCCGCGGCAAGGACCTGCTGGAGCGCACCCCGGTCGTCGGCAAGCCGCTCTTCGACACCCTGCACGGCGCCAAGAAGGGGCTCAAGGACTTCATCGCCCCGCAGGGCATGTTCGAGGACCTGGGCCTGAAGTACGTCGGCCCGATCGACGGCCACGACATGGAGGCCCTGGAGTCGGCCCTGGCCCGCGCCAAGCGGTTCGGCGGCCCGGTGATCGTGCACTGTCTCACCGAGAAGGGGCGCGGCTACCAGCCCGCCCTCCAGGACGAGGCCGACCGCTTCCACGGCATCGGCCCCATCCACCCCGACACCGGCCTGCCGGTCAAGGCGTCCGGTGCCGACTGGACCTCGGTCTTCGGCGACGAGATGGTGAAGCTCGGCCAGGAGCGCGCGGACATCGTCGCGATCACCGCGGCCATGCTCCAGCCGGTCGGCCTGAAGAAGTTCGCGGACACGTTCCCCGACCGGATCTACGACGTCGGCATCGCGGAACAGCACGGCGCGGTCTCCGCGGCCGGCCTGGCCACCGCCGGTGTGCACCCCGTCTTCGCCGTGTACGCCACCTTCCTCAACCGCGCCTTCGACCAGGTCCTGATGGACGTGGCCCTGCACAAGTGCGGGGTGACCTTCGTCCTGGACCGGGCCGGCGTCACCGGCACCGACGGCGCCTCCCACAACGGCATGTGGGACATGTCGATCCTCCAGGTCGTCCCCGGCCTCAGGCTCGCCGCCCCGCGCGACGCCGACCAGGTCCGCGCCCAGCTCCGCGAGGCCGTCGAGGTGGACGACGCCCCCACGGTCGTACGCTTCTCCAAGGGCGCGGTCGGCCCCGCCGTACCCGCCGTGGGCAGGGTGGGCGGCATGGACGTGCTCCGCGAGCCCGGCACCGAGACCCCGGACGTGCTCCTCGTGTCGGTGGGCGCGCTGGCCCCCATGTGCCTGGAGATCGCCGCCCTGCTCGACAGGCAGGGGATCTCCACCACCGTGGTCGACCCGCGCTGGGTCAAGCCGGTGGACGAGGCGATGGCCCCGCTGGCCGAGCGTCACCGGGTGGTCGTCACGGTCGAGGACAACAGCCGCGTCGGCGGCGTCGGCTCCGCCGTCGCCCAGGCCCTGCGGGACGCGGGCGTCGACGTCCCCCTCCGTGACTTCGGCATCCCGCCCCGCTTCCTCGACCACGCCTCGCGCGCCGAGATCATGGCGGAGATCGGACTGACGGCCCCCGACATCGCCCGCCAGGTGACGGGCCTGGTGGCGAAGCTGGACGGCCAGCCGACCGATGTCAGCTCCGTGGAGCCCGCAAGAGACTAGGGTGCAACGCCCCTGAAAGGGGCGCTGGGGGTCCCCCCGGCCGAAGGCTGGGGGAGGGACTGCGCGACCGGCCCCCACCGGCCCGGCAGCCCCCGACGAGACCGAACCACCCCGATGGGCCGGCCTCTCCCACCCCTCCGGTGGCGAGACCGGCCCATCTGCGTGAACCTGCCTTTGCCGGGCATACGCACCTCCGGCCGTCTCGGGAGGTAGGCACGTGAGCAGTACCCTCTTCAGGACCAAGAACGTCGAGCAGTCCATCAAGGACACCGAGGAACCGGAGCACGCGCTCAGGAAGTCGCTTTCGGCCCTGGACCTCACGGTCTTCGGCGTGGGCGTCATCATCGGCACCGGCATCTTCGTCCTGACCGGCACCGCCGCCAAGAACACCGCGGGCCCGGCGGTCGCCCTCTCCTTCGTGGTGGCCGGCGTCGTCTGCGGCCTCGCCGCGCTCTGCTACGCCGAGTTCGCCTCCACCCTCCCGGTCGCCGGCTCCGCGTACACGTTCTCGTACGCCTCGCTCGGCGAGTTCCCCGCCTGGATCATCGGCTGGGACCTGGTGCTGGAGCTGGCGCTGGGCACGGCGGTGGTCGCCGTCGGCTGGTCGGGGTACATCCACTCGCTGCTCGACAACGCCGGCTGGCACCTCCCGGCGTACCTGAGCGGCAGGGACGGCGCCCACGGCTTCGGCTTCGACATCCTCGCCGCCGCCCTCGTCCTCGTGCTCACCGCGATCCTCGTCGTCGGCATGAAGCTGTCCGCCCGGGTCACCTCGGTCGTCGTCGCCATCAAGGTCGCCGTCGTCCTGGTCGTCATCATCGCGGGCGCCTTCTTCATCCACAGCGGCAACTACACCCCCTTCATCCCGCCGAAGGAGGCCGTGCCGGCCGGCGGCAACCTCAAGGCGCCGCTGATCCAGCTGATGATCGGCTGGGCGCCGTCCAACTTCGGCGTGATGGGCATCTTCACCGCCGCTTCCGTGGTCTTCTTCGCCTTCATCGGCTTCGACGTCGTCGCCACCGCGGCCGAGGAGACCCGCAACCCGCAGCGGGACGTGCCGCGCGGCATCATCGGCTCGCTCATCATCTGTACCGCGCTCTACGTGGCCGTGGCCATCGTGGTGACCGGCATGCAGAAGTACAGCGAGCTGTCCGTGGACGCCCCGCTCGCCGACGCGTTCAAGGCCACGGGGCACCCCTGGTTCGCCGGTCTGATCAGCTTCGGCGCCGCCGTCGGCCTGACCACCGTGTGCATGATCCTGCTGCTCGGCCAGTCCCGGGTGTTCTTCGCGATGAGCCGGGACGGACTGCTGCCCCGGTTCTTCTCGCACACCCACCCGAGGTTCCGCACCCCGTACCGGCCGACCATCCTGCTCGGTGTCGTCATCGCGATCGTCGCCGGCTTCACCAGTCTCAGCGAACTCGCCGAACTGGTGAACATCGGTACGCTCTTCGCGTTCATCGTCGTCGCGATCAGCGTGATCATCCTGCGCAACACCCGCCCCGACCTGGAGCGGTCCTTCCGCACCCCGTGGGTCCCGGTGCTGCCGGTCGTGTCCGTGCTGGCCTCGCTGTGGCTGATGCTCAACCTGCCCGCCGAGACCTGGCTGCGGTTCGCCGTCTGGATGGTCATCGGCTTCTTCGTCTACTTCCTCTACGGCCGCTCGCACAGCCGTCTCGCCACACGGGAGCGGACCCCGGCCGACGCTCCGTGATCACCAGGCTCGCCACTCTGGCCCCGTATGTCCCGTCCGGAAGGGACCGCGGGGCCGGATAGCGTGCTCCCCATGCTTGCCGCGCCCCTCGCTTCGCCACGGTCCGCAGTCGCCGGGAAGGGGTACTGGGCGCGGCTGCTGCCGCCGCTCGCCCTGCTGGCCTGCGTGACCCGGGTGCCGTCCTTCCTGCGCCCCTTGTGGAACCCGGACGAGGGCTATCTCGCCGTACAGGCGGAGATACTGGCGCGGGGCGGCCGGCTGTACGAGACCGTCGTGGACCGCAAGCCGCCGCTGCTGCCCTGGCTGTACGAGGGGCTGTTCGCGGTCTTCGGGTCCGGGTCCCTCGCCCCGGTCCGGGCCGTCGCGGTGCTCGCGCAGCTGACCACCGCCGTACTGCTGGCCTCGCTCGCCCGCCGCCGCTGGGGCGACCGTGCGGGCCGCACCGCCGGAGTGCTGTATCTGCTGGTCTCGGTGGGGCTCAACCCCGAGGACGCCCAGGCGGCCGGTTTCGAGGTCTTCATACTGCCGTGCACGGCGGCCGCGATGTGGTGTGCCGACCGCCGCCGCTGGGCCGCCGCCGGGGCCGCCGTCGCCTGCGCCTTCCTCACCAAGCAGACCGGCGGCGCGGTGCTGCTGCCGGTGCTCTGCCTCCTGCACCGGTACGGCCCGACGCGCGCCGCCACGCTGAGACTGGCCGCCGGCGCCGTCCCGCCGGTGCTGGGCGCGGCCCTGGTCACCGACCCGGCCGGCTTCGCCTTCTGGACGGTCACCGGCTCCGGCGCCTACGCCTCCTCCTTCACCGGCTCGGAACTGCACGTCCTGGCACGGGCGTTGACCAACACCGCGATCCTCGCCGCGGCCTGCGCCGGTCTGCTCCCGCCGGTCGCGCGCGCCCTGCGCATCGCCCGTACCGGGGCCGTCGACCTGTGGCTGTGGCTGGCCGCGTCGGCCGTCGCCGTCACCCTCGGCTGTCACTTCTTCGGCCACTACTTCCTGCAACTCACCCCGCCGCTGGCCCTGTTGGCCACGGCCGCGCTCCAGGTCCTGCCACGGGAACGGGCCATGACCGCCGTCCGCACCTCCTGTTGCGCCTGCGCCCTGTTCCTGGCCTGGGGGATGTTCGCGCCGCGCGGCGAACTCGCGCACGCGCAGCGGCTCGCGCTCACCCTCGACCGCCGTACCGCGCCCGGTGACCGGGTGCTGGTCTGGGGCATGCACCCGGAGACGTACTGGCTGGCCGGCCGCGCCCCCGCCACCCGTTACCTCACCGCCGGTCTCCTCACCAACTTCAGCGGCGGCCGGGACGGACCGCAGGTCGGCGAGAAGTACGCCGTCGAGGGCACCTGGCCGGTCTTCCGCGCGGAGCTGGCCGCCCGCCCGCCGGCCCTGGTGATCGACGACTCCCGCGGCGGACCGTACGGCCCCGCCCGGATCCCGGGCCTGCGCAGGCTGCTCGCGGCGGGGTACGAACAGGCGGGCGAGGTGGACGGGGCGGTGCTGTACGTCAGGGTGCCGGGGGAGTGACCCCCGGGGCCGGCGGGAAGCGGTCCGGTCAGTGCAGCAGAGCGCTGGGCCCGATCACCTCGGCGCCCAACTCGGTGACCCGGCGCCGGAGTTCCCGGTCGGCGGTGACGACGAGCCGGGGCCGGCCGGGGTCCTCGGCGGCCAGTTCCACGATCCGGTCGTCGCCGCTGCCGGGCGCCGACTCCACCCGCACCCCGGGCACCGACGCCACCCCACGGGCCGCGCCTTCCACGACGAGTACCAGTTCCACCGGGGCGGGGCGGCCGGGCAGCCCGTGCTCGGCGAGCCGGTCCCGCAGCCGTTCGGCGGCACCCTTGCGGTCCCGCCACCAGCCGTCCGGCCGCGACCCGACGACGTTCGCGCCGTCGACGACCACCAGCAGAGCAGCTTCGTCATCCATGCCCCCAGCCTCGCACGCCGGGGGCCGCGCCACTGCCCGGGGCGGCCCCGCATACAGTGAAGCGGTGAACGGCGACTGGCTCCTCCGCGGCCGTGACGGCCGGCTCAGTGTCTACCTCCCGTCGGGCGACGCCGTGTGGTGCCGGGCGGAACGCGCCCCCGGCGGCCCCTGGGGCGCGCCCCGGCCGATGGGCGGCGACCAGCGGCTGCACCCCGGCTTCTCGGTGGGGCAGGGCGCCGACGGGTACGGTCACCTGGTCGCCTGGAGGCCCACCGTCAAGGGCGAGTCGGGCCTCGTGCACTCGACTCACTACCGTCCGCATCTGGCCGCCATGGACTGGCAGTCGATCGGCCACCCGAGCAGGAAGGGCGACGTCACCGGAACCCCCGCGGTCGCGGTGGACGCGGCGGGCCGCGCCCATGTGTTCGTCCGCAACCGGGGGCGCGGGGTGAGCATGGTCGCCCAGAAGGAGAAGGGCGGCTGGGACCCCTGGCGCGACCTGAAGGGGCGGCTGGTCGAGGACGGACTCGCGGCGGTGACCGGGGAGTCCGGGTGCGTCGAGGTGTACGCGGCGGTACCCGACGGGATCGTGCACTGGCGCCAGGAGGAGGCGGGCAGGCCGCCCGTGCTCCAGGAGGCCCTGGAGGCGCCGGTCCGGCCGGGCACCCTCGCCGCCCTCGCCACCTCGCCTGCGAGCACGACCCTCTACTACACCGACCACTCCGGCGACCTCTGCGCCTGGCGCCCCGGCGGCAAGCCGCACGCCCTGCTGCCGTCCGCCGGACCCGGCCCGGTCGCGGCGGTCCGCTGCGAACTCGACGGCCACGACTGCACCCTGCTGGCCCAGCGTTCGGCGAGCGGCCGGGTGGCCTTCGCGGCCTATCCGACCGAGGACGAGCGGGCCGGTGCCTGGTGGTCGGAGTCGGGCCCGCAGCTCCCGGTGGACGCGACGGTCGCCCTGGCCACGGACGAGGCCGGCCGCGTCACCGCGGCCAGCCTGTCCCCGGCCGGCGGCCGGCTCCTCCTCGCCCGGCGCAAGGACGAGCCGGGGCTGGCCCTGGAGGCCTGGAGCGAGGTCTGACCTGCCGTCAGTTCCCGCCCGTGGCAGGGGACTTCTTCGCCGACTCCGGGATCGTGGTGTCGGCGCGGATCGCCTTCCAGAGCGTGGACGCCTGAGGTTCGGCGGCCACCACGCGGTTCGGGTCGACCTTGTCGTACGCCACCGGGAGCATGATCGTCTCCATGGTGGACGGGTTGACGCCGTTCAGGCTGCGGCCGAACTCCGCGAGTTTGGTGAGGGAGGCGAGTTCGGAGTCCGTGGTGAGCGCGGCGGTGAGCTTGTCGGCGATCTTGTACGCCTTGACCGGGCTGCCCAGCAGGTCCTGCTTCTGGATCTCCGCGAGCAGCGCGATCATGAACTGCTGCTGGAGGCCTATGCGGCCGAGGTCGCTGCCGTCGCCGATGCCGTGCCGGGTGCGGACGAACTCCAGGGACTGGGTGCCGTTCAGCCGGTGGGTGCCCTTGGTGAGGTCCAGGCCGCTGGAGGAGTCGTGGATGTCCTGGTCGACGGTGACGGTCACACCGCCGATCGCGTCCACCAGCCCCTGGAAGCCGGCGAAGTCGATCTCGACGTAGTGGTCCATGCGGACCCCGGACATCTGCTCCACCGTCTTGACCACACAGGCCGGACCGACCTGCGAGTAGATGGAGTTGAACATCACACGCTTCGCCGAGGCGACCTGGGTGCCGTCCGCCTTGGTGCACTCGGGGCGGGTCACCAGGGTGTCGCGGGGGATGCTGACGGCGACGGCCTTCTTGCGGCCCTCGGGTATGTGCATCACCAGCGCGGTGTCCGAACGGGCGCCGGAGACGTCGCCGGTGTTCAGCTTCGCGTTGGCACCGGCCCGTGAGTCGGAGCCCAGTATCAGGACGTTCTGGCCCGAGGTGGGCAGTTTCTCCGGCCGGTCGTCGCCGATCGACCGGTCGATGTCGACGCCCTTGATGTTGCCGTCGATCCCGCTGTAGAGCCAGTAACCGGTACCCGCCCCGGCGAGGACCAGCACGGCCAGGGAGAGCAGGATCCAGCGTCCGGTCCGGCGCCTGCCGGTGCGCTCGCGCTTGCGGCCGCGTCCCCCGCCGCGCGGTGGCGCGGTGCCGGTGTCGGCGTCGGCGGAGGACGGCGTCGATACGTGGCTCATCCTGGTTCGAGTCCTCAGGTGTCGTGCCCCGGAGGGCGAATGCGGTGGCGTGGGGACTCGGGTGGGGGGAGGGCCGGTCCGTGATCTGCCGGATGACGTTGCACTATAGACACCCCGCCCGGACAGTTGTGCGGTCGGAGTGACGAAAACATGAACGCGGACCAGCGGGCGGGTGACTTCAGGGAGGCCCGGGAGGCGGTCGGCGCCGACGGCGGACTGCCGGAGGACGAGGAGGAGGGGGCACCGGATGGGGGCCAGAACCGGGCGCGCCGGACGCGGACGCGGCGGCGCGCCGCGAGGGGACGCGGGCCGGGCGCCGTACGAAGGCCCCCGAGCCGTCGGTGTCGTGGACGGCCGATGGCTCGTCGGCGGTCGCGACGGCAGGCTCACCGCCTACGCGCGCGCCGACGGCGGGTTGCTTCGCTGGACGGAGGAGCGCCCGGGTGGCCCGGAGTGGAGCGGACCGGACTTCTTCGCCGCGCCCGGGATCACGGACGTCTCGGCCGCCCAGGGGGCCGACGGCTATGTGCACCTGGTGGCCCGGCGGGAACCGGGTGGCGCCGCCCCGGTCGACATCGTGCACGCGGTGCAGTACCAGACCGGCCGGCCCGTCACCGAGTGGCGCTCGATGGGGAATCCGGGCCGGACCCCGGAGCGGGCGGCGCTGGTGGGGGCGCCGGTCGCGGCCGTGAGCGCGTCGGGGCGGGTGCATGTGTTCGTCCGCAACGCGGGCGGCGGGGTCTGCCTGCGCCGGGAGGCGCCGGACGGGCGGTGGGAGCCCTGGCGGGACCTGCGGGGCGGCGGTGTCCGCGCGGGCATGACGGCCACCGCCACCGGCAGCGGCCGGATCGAGCTGTTCGTGCCGGGCGAGGGGTCCGCGATGCACTGGTCCCAGTCGGCACCGGACGGTGAGCCGGAGCGCCGCCCCAACCTGGGCGTCGCCGCGGCCGAGGGCAGTCCCGTCGTGCTGGAGACCGCCCCGGAACGGGCGACCTTCTACTGGACGGACATGGCGACGGACGGGATCGTCGCCCACCGTCCCGGCAGTTGGGTCATTCCGCTGGGCGGAGGGCCCGCGGCCGGCCGGATCGCGGCCCTGCGCACCGCTCTCGACGGGTACGACTGCACGGTGCTGGCCGTCCGTGACCGGGCGGGGGAGATCTCGCTCGCGGCCTTCGGGACGGAGAACGAGGGTGGCGGGGTGTGGTGGTCGCCCACGGGGGAGCGGTCCGCGCACGGTCCCGCGCTGGCCCGGGACGCGCACGGGCGCGTGGTCCTCGCCTTCCTGGACGAGGCGGGCGTGCTGCGCGTGGCGCGCCAGTCGGACGAGGCCGGACTGGTAATGGGGCGGTCCGTCCCGGCATGACCGGGTACCGGTGCATAGTTAGTTGAAATGTAAGTGACACGCATCTCACAGGTATGAAAACGTATAGACAATGACTTGGCAAAGATGTGAAGATCCGGTGGCCTGATCCGTTCGTCCGGAAGTGAACGGCAGGTGAGTGAATCGTTTTCGGGGGCATGAGGGGGGTCTCAGCCCTTGCTTCATGGTGCTGAGGAGTCTGAGTGAGCCCGGGTAATCCTGAGGCCAGTGCGCTCGTTGCCACGTACAGGTCGCTGGTGCCGGTGAGGGCCCGCCGACGTATCGTCCGCCGGATCCCCCGGCCGCTGCGCCAGGGGGTCATGCGGTTCCTGACGGCGGCCGACGCGACGCGCGGTGCCCTGGCCAGGGTCGCCCTCCGAGGGGCCCGCGGCCCCGCCGGGCGCGGCGCGGGGGAAGCCCTCCGGGTGGTCCGCCTCGACGGACAGCACGTGCGGGCCATGGTCGTGCCCGGTGCCACCGAATGGGCCGCGAGGGCGCGCAACCTCCATCTGCTCGTGGCCATCCTCGAAGAGGCGGAGATCGAGTACTTCGCCGTGCGCGGCACGGGAGGAATCGTTCCTTCAGTGGCGGTGCCGGCAGCGTTCCGCGAGGACGTCGAGGAGATCCTCCAACTCGTCTGCGGCCGTGACCCCGGCTACGTCCGCGCCGCTTCCGGCGGCCAGCCCCGCGCCGGGTCCTCCGCGCAGACCTGGCGGAAACTGCGGTCACAGAAGGTACTGAACGTGGCCTGGGTCGTGTGCGACCCCACCGAGAACCTCGTCTTCGGCCATGACTCCGGCTGCGACCTGGAGTTCTGGGCGGAGGAGGACGGCGAACTCGTCGCCCCCCGCCCCAACTCCGTGATCACCGGCACCCCGGTGGACGGCGAACGCCGGCTCGCCGAACAGCGCCTGTTCAGTCCCGTGCCGTTCCTCTACGGCACCGGACAGACCCGTACGCTGCCCGAGTTCACGGCCGCCCTGATCGGCGACCACCGCTACCCGATCGACATCGTCTACACCTGGGTCGACGACTCCGACCCGGCCTGGCGGGCGAGCAAGGCCGCCGCGCGCCAGTGGGCCGACGGCTCAACGCCGCTGCACGAGCAGGCCGACAACGACGCCCGGTACACCAGCCGCGACGAGCTGCGGTACTCCCTGCGCTCGATCCACCAGTTCGTCCCCTGGGTGCGGAACATCTTCCTGGTGACGGCGGGGCAGGTGCCCGCCTGGCTCGACACCGAGTACCCGGGCCTGCGGGTGGTGGACCACCGCGAGATCTTCTCCGACCCCCGCGCGCTGCCGACCTTCAACTCCCACGCCATCGAGAGCCAGCTGCACCACATACCGGACCTCGCGGAGCACTTCCTCTACCTGAACGACGACGTGTTCTTCGGGCGGCCCGTCCGCCCCGAGCAGTTCTTCCATCCCAATGGCCTGACCAAGTTCTTCATGTCCAAGGCGCTGATCCCGTCCGGCCAGATCTCCCCCGACGACCTTCCGGTGAACGCCGCCGGCAAGAACAGCCGGGGACTGATCGCCCAGCAGTTCGGCACGGTCATCTCGCAGAAGATGAAGCACACCCCGCACGCCCTCAGACGCTCCGTCCTCACCGAGATCGAGCAGGTCTACGCGCGTGCGCACTGGGTCACCCAGCACTCGCGGTTCCGTTCCCCGCACGACACCCCCGTCGCCTCGTCGCTGCACCACTACTACGCCTACCACTCGGCCAGGGCCACGGTCGGCGACCTGCGCTACGTCTACATCGACATCGGCGACCAGCGCGCCCAGCAGCGGCTCGACCGGCTGGCGGCCCGCCGTGACTTCGACACCTTCTGCATCAACGACACGATCGTCCCGGAGGACCGGGACGCGCAGGCGCGCATGGTCGCCCGCTTCCTCGACGCCTACTTCCCCGTGCCCAGCCCCTACGAGCTCCCCGACCGGGCCCTGTCCCCGGCGAGACACCAGGTCGAGCAGGGGGTCGCCGCCCGATGAGCGCGCGCCGCCGTCTCCTCCCCGCCGTCCGCCGCCGCGCGGCGGCCCGGCTCGCCCGGCCCCGCGCCTGGCTGATGAACCGGCTCTTCCTGCCCCGGCGGGCCGGCCGTACCGCACGCCTGCGCTATGCCGCCGTACTGGACGGCCAGACCGTCAACCTGCACGCCGAGCTGCCCCGTTCGGTGACCGAAGCGGACCACGCCGAGATCGTCGTACAGCGCCGGCGCCGCCGGCACCGGGTCCCCGCCCGGGTCTACGCCGGACGCGACGGCCGGTTCCTCGTCGACGCGGCGGTGCTGCTGGGCGCCGGGACCCGGGGAGTGCCCGTCACACCGGGGCGCTGGAAACTGCGCCTGAACGTGGGCACCGGACGCCGGACCCGCCAGTTCCCGCTGCTGCTGGCGGAGCTGACGAGACCCCCGACCGGGACGACCGGGCCCATGACGTCCTCGCCGGTCACCGCCGACCGCTACCGGCTCGGCCGGACCGTCCGCGGTGACGCGCGCGTGGTGTACGCCAAGGCACGGCCCGCCGCCGAGGTGGTCAACGTGCACATCGAACACGCCCGCATCGAGGTCGATCTGCGCCTGCTCGGAGTCGGCGCCGACGCCGGCCTGGCCGAGTTCGTCGCCGCCGGACGCAGTGTCAAGCGCCCGCTCGACGAGGTGGAGCCCGGCGTGTGGCGGGTGGACGTACCGCTGGCCGAGATGGTCCCGGCCGGGAGCCGGCGCGTGCACTGGGACGTCCTGGTCCACACGGACGCCCACGCCCCCCTGCGTCTCGGCCGGCGGCTGCACGACGTCCAGGCACCGGGCCGGGTGTTCGCGATGCGCAAGATACTCGTGTCACCGCGCCGCGACACCCTGATGATGATCGAACCCCGCTACACACCTGCCGGGAACCTGCGGTTCACCTGCGGTGACGGTGCCGGGGCGGAGTAGAGGAACCCATGAGAATCGCCTTCCTGCTGACCCAGGCCGACGTGCTGGGCGGCGAGGAGCGAGCCGTGCTCGGTCACGCCGGCGCGCTCGCCGACCGGCACGAGGTCAGCGTCATCAGCGCCTTCAAGGCGCGTCGGCGGCGCTTCACACCCCCCGACCCCCGGGTGCAGGTCGGGTTCCTCGTCGAGGCGCTCCAGCACCGGCCGGTACGCCGCTCGACCCTGGACACCGCCACCGGCCTGGCGCTGAGCGCGGTCCCCAGCGAGGTCGTCGAACGCCGCTGGGACGACCGCTTCCACCGGCTCGCCGACATCGAGATGGAGTACGCGCTCCAGAACACCGACGCCGACGTCCTCGTCACCACCTCGCCGGCGCTGCTCGCCTACGCCGCGCGGTTCGCCCCGCCGCACGTCCTCACGGTCCACTACGAACTGAGCGCACCGGAGGTGGCAGGACCCGCCGCCGAACCCCTCCTCCGGCACATCACGCGCTGCGACGCGGTGGCGCTGGCGTGCGCCCGCTCCCACGAGTGGTACACCGAGACGTTCGGCGCCGGCGCCCCGCCGCTCGCGGTGATCCCGCCCGCGCTCGCGGAGGGGTTCCGGCCCCGCTCCACGCTGGAGACCCGGATGGTGACCCTGGCCGCCCGGCTGGAGGAGCGCTCCGGAATCGCCGACGCCCTGACCGCCTGGGCACAGGTCAGCCCGCTCCACCCCACCTGGGTCCTGCGGATCATAGGCGACGGCCCGCTCGGCAGCCGGCTCACCGGTCGCCGGGACCAGCTGGGCCTGCACGGAACCGTCCAGTTCGTGGGGGAGGCGCCGCCCAGCCTCGCCGAGGAGTGGGCCAAGGCCAGCATCGCCCTGAGCACCGCGACCGAGGACGCCGTCGGACTGGCGCTGCGCGAGGCCCAGGCCGCCGGGGTGCCGGTACTGGCGTACGACAGCCCCAACGCGCCCCGGGAGATCGTGTACGAGGGGCGCACCGGCCTGCTCACCACCCCGGGCGACACGGACGCGCTGGCCACCGCCCTGCTGAACCTGATCGACAACACCGAGATGCGCCAGGGCATGGGCCGGCTCGCCGCCGAAGCGGCCCCGCGGTTCGCCGCCGGGGACCAGTGGGACACCCTGTTCACCACTCTCGAGACGGACCGGGCGAGCGGTCGCCGCGCCACGCTGAAGGCCGAGCGGATCGCCGCGCACGCCCTCGTCGCCGGTGCGGGCGGCCAGGCCAGGGCCGCGGCCGCCGCCCCGCGCAGCACCCAGCACTCCAGCCGGCTCCAGGGAATCGAGGAGCGGCTCCTCAAGGAGCACGGCGGTCTGGTGCGCGACGGCGGTCAGGTCTGCCGCCTGATCGACGCGGAGACCCCTTTCGACACCGTCCAGGCCAACCTGGCGATGACGGCCGCCGCGCTGGAGGCGGCCCGCATCCCGTACTTCGTCTCCCGGACCACCAAGGTGCGGCACACCGTCGCCGTGCACGCCGACCACCGGGAGGCCGTCCTCAAGGCGCTGGCCCAGCACTTCAAGAAGCAGGCCGTGTACATGGCACTGCTCAACGACGCCGACACCTCGGTCGCCACCACGCTCGCCGGACTCGCCACCGAGTACCTGCGCACGGAGTGTTCCGGAGTACGGGTCTACCAGAGCGTCGTCACCCCGTCCCGCACCCTGCGGCTCGGGGCGGCCTACGGCTGTACCGTCGCGTTCTGGGAGGACGACCCGGAGGACGCCGGCACCATCGTCTCCCCCTTCCGCACCCTGATCGGCTCGAAGGTGCCCAAGGGCGCGCTGCGCCGGGTGCCGATGGCCCTGGGCGGGCGCCAGTACCCGACCCTGGAAGCGTTCGCGGGCACCCTGCACCACGACATCGCGTTCCCGGTCGACGCCGTCTACACCTGGGTCGACGGCGCCGACGTCTCGTGGCTGGAGCGCAAGAACGCGGTGCTGGCCGCCAAGGGCATCGAGACGGAGGACGCGGCCACCAGCGCCGCCCGCTTCCGCAACCGCGACGAACTGCGGTACTCGCTGCGGTCCCTGGACACGTACGCCCCGTGGATCAGGAACATCTACATCGTGACGGACCGCCAGGTCCCGACCTGGCTGGACCCCCACCACCCCAGGGTCCGCGTGGTCGACCACACCGAGATCTTCGGCGGCGAGGGGGCGTTGCCCACGTACAACTCGCACGCCATCGAGAGCCGGCTGCACCACATCGACGGACTGGCCGAGCACTTCCTGTACTTCAACGACGACGTCTTCGCCGCCCGTCCCCTCCAGCCCAGCCTGTTCTTCCTGGGCAACGGCCAGTCCAAGCACTTCATGTCGTCGAACGCCATCCCGATGAGCCCCATCACGGAGGGCGACGAGTTCAGCCGCATGGCGGCCAAGAACAACCGGCAGCTGGTGGCCTGGATGTTCGGCCGGACGCTCGTCAACTCCTTCATCCACGCCCCGCACCCGTTGCGCCGCAGTGTCATGTACGACCTGGAGAAGCAGTTCCCGGACGCCCTGCGCGACACCGCCCGCAACCAGCTGCGCGATCCGTCGGACGTGTCCGTCGCCTCGTCGCTGCACCACTACTTCGGCTACTACACCGGCCGCAGCGTGCCGGGCGGCATCTCCAGCGGGTTCGTCAACGTCGGGCTCAGCGAGCAGGTGAAAAAGCTCAACCACCTCCTCGCCGAGCGGGCCAACGACGTCTTCTGCCTCAACGACTTCCACGACGGCGACATCTCCGAGGACGAGCAGGACGCCACGCTGGCCGCGTTCCTGCCCAGCTACTTCCCGATAGCCAGCCAGTTCGAGGCGGGCTCGCCCCGCAACCAGCTCTTCCACGCGGGGCGTCTGCCCGGCTGGCCGCTCTGAGAGGCACCATGAACAAGTTCTGCATCCTGGGCGGCTCCGTGGCGACCTCCCGCAGGCCGGAAGAGGCGCCCATGGCCGGCTGGGGCCAGTACCTCGACGGGTTCCTCGCCGGCCGTCACGAGGTCAAGAACTACGCCCGTGACGCGATGACCGCGCGCTCCTACTACACCGAGCGGCTGGCGGGCCTGCTCAACTCACTCGTCCCCGGCGACGTCGTGGCCATCGACTTCGGCGCCGTCGAACAGCGCCTCAACGTGCCGCTGCGGTACCACAGCCCCCGTGAGTTCGGTGAGTTCCTCCGGCTCTACGTGGACGCGATCCGCGGCGAGGGGGCCGTGCCGTTGCTGCTCACCCCGACGGCACGCTGCGTCTACGACGGCCAGGGCAACGTCGTGAACACCCATGACGTCTACCCGGACGTGATCCGTGAGGTCGCGGCCGCGACCGGCGCCGACCTGATCGACCTGAACCACTACACCACGCAGTTGCTCCAGGAACTCGGCCCCACCAGAGCACGGGGACTCTACCGCTGGACCGACCCGGGCGAGCACCCCCACCACCCCGAGGGCATCGTCGACTCCACGCACTTCAACGAGGCCGGTGCCCGTGAAGTGGCCCGCATCCTCTGCTCCGCGCTCCTGCACGCCCGCACCCTGCCGCCCGGCCTCGTCAACCCGGACAGCCTCGGACCGGGTGAGTACCCGCCGGTGACCGCCGAGTTCACGGTCGCCAACCCCGAGTCCGTGCTCTACGGCGGCAACCAGATCACCGGCCCGGCACCCACGATCGCCAACCCCACCGCTTCGAAGATCGTCAGCCCGCTTCAGAAGTTCACGGGCGCGGCCCCGCCCGGCACGTCCTACCTGATGTTCTTCGAGAACGGCGGCTACCTCGGCGGCACCGCCGTCGGTCCTGCCGGCACCTGGCAGTGGCGCCGGGCGGTCAGCTGGCCGGGCGGCGACCACCTGCTCCAGGCGGTCGGGCTGACCGAGAGCGGCGTGACCGAGGTCGCGTCGGTGCCCTTCACCGTCTGGGACCACGTCGAGCCCCCCGTCGTCCTCGGCCCCCGGGAGGGCGCGTTCAGCGGACCGCGGCCGCGCTTCTCCGGCACCGCCGACCACGGCGTGACCAAGGTGATGCTCCTCGAAGGCGGCCGGCTGATCGCCGAGGCGCCGGTGCGCGACGACGGCACCTGGAGCGTGCGCCATCCGCACGACTGGAAGCCCGGCGCCTACCAGGTCGACTTCGTATCGGTGTTCAGCGCCCTGCACTCCCGGCCGGCCTCCCTGGGGCTGCGGATCCACGGCATCCCGGAGGGCAACTGGATCCGGGAGTCCGCGACCCGCGCCCGCGAGGCCTGCGGGGACGAGAAGTGCGAGCACCTGCCGTTCCACGGGCGCTGGTGACCGGAGCCGGCCGGGGGGTCAGGGCAGCCGCAGCCGTACCGTGCCGATGAGAACCCGGTGGTCGGAACACCGTAGGAGCCCCCGGCACGAGGTGGGGACGGCCAGGGTGACGGCCCCGTACGGTCCGGCCAGCCGTGACTCGCGCACGAAGATCTCGTCGATCTTGGCGCGGCCCCCGCACGGCGGCGCGCTGCCGGGGGTGCCCAGCGCGGTCCATTCCCCGTACCCCGGGCAGTGGGCCCTGTCCGCGTCGTCCAGCTCGCGGTGGCTGCCCGTGTTGGCGGGGTTGGCGGCCGTGTTCGCCGACGGCGCGTAGAACGCGTTCAGCCGGGCGTAGTCGGGCTGGGCGTTGAAGTCGCCCGCGATGATGTAGGCCTGACCGGCCGCGTCGAAACCGTCGAGGACCGCCAGGACCGCCCGGAGCTGCCGGACGTTGTCGGGAACGCCGGAGCGCACGGCGTTGCTGGTGGTGATGTGCACGGTGCAGAACTTCAGCCGGGGCTCGTCCCGCGGCGCGGCGCACAGGAGCCTGCGGTGCTCCGCCGTGCCGTCGGACGGCAGGACGTACTCCCGCGTGGCGCCGAGCGGATCCCTGCTGAACAGGGCGATGCCGTAGTCGCCGGTGCCCCCGCACAGTCCGGGCGACGCGGCCCGCGTGGTGGCGAAGCGGGCGAAGGTCCCGGGGCCCTCGGACCACCCGCGCTCGGCGAGGAGCTTCCGCATCCTGTCGAACTGTGTGCGGCAGACCTCGTTGAGGGAGACGAAGTCCGCCTCGCGGTTGCGTACCGAGTCGACGGCGGCCTCGGCCAGTCCGTCGTCGGCGGAGCCGTGGTGCAGGGCGTTCCCCGCGATGTTCCAGTGCCAGACGCGGAACGTGCGGTCGGTGTCCTCGGGCCGGCCCGACCACGAGAGGGCCGCGGCCAGCGCGGCCAGCGCGGCGAGCGCCACCACGACCGCGAGCAGCGCCGCGCGACCGGACACCGGACCCCTGGGCTTGTGAACTGTTCTCATGACACCCGGTATTTTCCCGGACGGAACGAGGGGGCCGCCGCGTCACCGCGGCGGCCCCCTCCGGCTGACCGGCCGTTACGCCGGAACCGACGCCACGCCCGGGGCCAGGAACTTCTTGCCGTTCACACGCTCCGAGACGCCTTCGCGGTCCAGGTACGGCGTGATGCCGCCCAGGTGGAAGGGCCAGCCGGCGCCCGTGATCAGGCACAGGTCGATGTCCTGCGCCTCGGCGACGACACCCTCGTCGAGCATGAGCCCGATCTCCTGGGCGACGGCGTCCAGGACGCGGTCCCGGACCTGCTCCTCGCCGAGGACCGAGTCGCCCTGCTCGAGCAGCGCGGCGACCTCGGGGTCCAGCTCCGGCTTCCCGCTGTCGTACACGTAGAAGCCGCGCTTGCCCGCCTTGACGACGGCGGCGAGGTTGGGGGAGACCGTGAAGCGGTCCGGGAAGGCCCGGTTGAGGGTCTCCGAGACGTGCAGGCCGATGGCCGGACCGACCAGCTCCAGGAGCACCAGCGGGGACATCGGCAGGCCCAGCGGCTCGACCGCCTTCTCCGCGACCTCGACCGGGGTGCCCTCGTCGATGACGTTCTGGATCTCGCCCATGAAGCGGGTGAGGATGCGGTTCACGACGAACGCCGGGGCGTCCTTCACCAGGACCGCGGTCTTCTTCAGCTTCTTGGCGACGGCGAACGCGGTCGCCAGCGACGCGTCGTCGGTCTGCTCGCCGCGCACGATCTCCAGGAGCGGGAGGATCGCGACCGGGTTGAAGAAGTGGAAGCCCACGACCCGCTCGGGGTTCTTGAGCTTCGACGCCATCTCCGTCACCGACAGCGAGGACGTGTTGGTGGCGAGGATCGCGTGCGCCGGGGCGACCGCCTCGACCTCCGCGAACACCTGCTGCTTGACGCCGATCTCCTCGAACACCGCTTCGATGATGAAATCGGCGTCCGCGAAGCCCTCGGCCTTGTCCAGCACACCGGTGACCAGTGCCTTCAGGCGGTTGGCCTTGTCCTGGTTGATACGGCCCTTGCCGAGCAGCTTCTCGATCTCGGCGTGGACGTAGCCCACGCCCTTGTCGACGCGCTCCTGGTCGATGTCGGTCAGCACGACCGGCACCTCCAGGCGGCGCAGGAAGAGCAGCGCGAGCTGGGAGGCCATCAGACCGGCGCCGACGACACCGACCTTGGTGACCGGGCGCGCCAGGTTCTTGTCCGGGGCGCCCGCGGGCCGCTTGCCGCGCTTCTGCACCAGGTTGAACGCGTAGATGCCGGCGCGGAGTTCCCCGCCCATGATCAGGTCGGCGAGCGCCAGGTCCTCGGCGTCGTAGCCCTGCTGGAGGTCGCCGTTCTTGGCGGCGGCGATGATGTCCAGGGCGCGGTAGGCGGCCGGGGCGGCGCCGTGCACCTTGGAGTCCGCGATGAACCGGCCGCGCGCGACGGCCTGGTCCCAGGCCTCGCCGCGGTCGATCACCGGGCGCTCGACCTCGACGTCGCCCTTCAGCACCTGGGCGGTCCAGATCAGCGACTGCTCCAGGAAGTCGGCACCCTCGAAGAGGGCGTCGGCGATGCCCAGGTCGAAGACCTGCTGACCCTTGAGCTGCTTGTTCTGGTTGAGGCTGTTCTCGATGATCACCGAGACGGCCTTGTCGGCGCCGATCAGGTTCGGCAGCAGCGCGCAGCCGCCCCAGCCCGGGACCAGACCGAGGAAGACCTCGGGCAGGGAGAACGCCGGGATGGCCTTGGACACCGTCCGGTACGTGCAGTGCAGACCGACCTCGACGCCACCGCCCATGGCGGCACCGTTGTAGTACGTGAAGGTCGGCACCGCGAGGCCCGCGAGGCGCTTGAAGACCTCGTGGCCGCCCTTGCCGATGGCCAGCGCGTGCTCGTGCTCCTTGAGCAGCTCGACGCCCTTGAGGTCGGCGCCGACCGCGAAGATGAACGGCTTGCCGGTGATGCCGACACCGACGATCGCGCCCTCGGCGGCCTCCTTCTCCACCTGGTCGATCGCGGTGTCGAGGTTCGCCAGCGAGGCCGGCCCGAAGGTGGTCGGCTTGGTGTGGTCCAGGCCGTTGTCCAGGGTGATCAGCGCGAAGCGGCCGGCCCCGGACGGCAGGTCGAAGTGGCGTACGTGCGCGGACGTCACGACCTCGTCGGGGAACAGGTCCGAGGCCTGCTTCAGAAGCTCGGCGGTGGTGCTCACTTGTCCCCCTCGAAGTGCGGGTTCTCCCAGATGACCGTCGCGCCCATGCCGAAGCCGACGCACATGGTGGTCAGGCCGTAGCGGACGTGCGGCTGCTCCTCGAACTGGCGGGCCAGCTGCGTCATCAGACGCACACCCGAGGAGGCCAGCGGGTGACCGAAGGCGATCGCGCCGCCGTACTGGTTGACGCGCTCGTCGTCGTCCGCGATGCCGTAGTGCTCCAGGAAGGCCAGCACCTGCACGGCGAAGGCCTCGTTGATCTCGAAGAGACCGATGTCGGAGATGCTGAGCCCCGCCTGGGCGAGCGCCTTCTCCGTGGCCGGGATCGGGCCGTAGCCCATGACCTCCGGCTCCACACCCGCGAAGGAGTACGCCACCAGACGCATCTTCACCGGCAGGTTGTTCTCGCGGGCGAAGTCCTCGGAGGCGATCAGCGAGGCGGTCGCACCGTCGTTCAGACCGGCCGCGTTACCGGCGGTGACCCGCCCGTGCACCCGGAACGGCGTCTTCAGACCCGACAGGTTCTCCAGGGTCGTCCCCGGCCGCATCGGCTCGTCGGCGGTGACCAGGCCCCAGCCGGTCTCGCCGCCCTCCGGGTTGGTCCGGCGCACCGAGATCGGCACCAGGTCGGCCTGGATCTTGCCGTTGGCGTACGCCTTGGCGGCCTTCTCCTGGGAGCGCACCGCGTACTCGTCCGCGCGCTGCTTGGTGATCGTCGGGTAGCGGTCGTGCAGGTTCTCGGCGGTCATGCCCATGAACAGCGCCGACTCGTCGACCAGCTTCTCGCTGACGAACCGCGGGTTCGGGTCCACGCCCTCACCCATGGGGTGGCGGCCCATGTGCTCGACACCGCCGGCGATGGCGACGTCGTACGCGCCGAAGGCGACGGAACCGGCGACCGTGGTGACGGCGGTCAGGGCGCCGGCGCACATGCGGTCGATGGAGTAGCCGGGCACGGACTGCGGCAGGCCCGCGAGGATGCCCGCGGTACGGCCGATGGTCAGACCCTGGTCACCGATCTGCGTGGTCGCGGCGATGGCGACCTCGTCGATCTTCTTCGTGTCCAGACCGGGGTTGCGGCGCAGCAGCTCCCGGATCGCCTTCACGACGAGGTCGTCGGCACGGGTCTCGTGGTAGATGCCCTTCGGGCCCGCCTTGCCGAACGGGGTACGGACGCCGTCGACGAAGACGACATCCCTGACGGTACGAGGCACGATTGGCTCTCCTCCAGGGTGCGGGATGGCACTGCTGCGATGCGCTGAGCGCGCGCTCAGGACCCATGCTACTTATCAGTAACGTGACTGCCCACCCCTGGCGGGCGGAGCGGCGAAGGTCACATGAAACGCGGGCCGGGGGAGCGCCCCTTCAGGGGCGCGAGGAACCGCGCGAGCGACCACGACGAACCCGGGGACCCCTACGGCCCTTCACCGGGGCGGCGCGGTGGACCCCCGCGGCGTCAGTACCGGCGTAGCGACGGCATGCGACGCACCCTGCCCGAACAACGTCCGCGCCACCTCCGCCCCGAACCCCTGCACATCGTGGCTCATCGCCGACAACGTCGGATGCGTCAGCCGGCACAGCTGCGAGTCGTCCCACGCCAGCAACGAGACGTCCCCCGGCACCGACAGCCCCATCTCGGCCGCCACCGAAAGCCCCGCCACCGCCATGATGTCGTTGTCGTACATGATCGCCGTCGGCCGGTCCCTCGCGGCGGCGCTCAGCAGCGACCGGGTCGCCCGCGCCCCCGCCTCCCCCGAGTAGTCGGTCGTCACCTGTGCCGCCCCCGCCAGCCCCAACGCCGACGAGGCCGCGGCGAACGCGGCCGCCCGTATCTCCGTGTGCCCCAGCTCGGCAGCACCCCCCACCCGGGCGATCCGCCGGTGTCCCAGCGCCGCCAGGTACCGCACGGCCTCCGCGACGGCTTCCCCGTCCTCCGTCCACACGGAGGTGAGCCCGCCCGTCAGCGAGGGATGCCCCACGGCCACCACCGGCAGCCCCAGCCGCCGCGCGGCGCCCACCCGGGGATCGTCCACCCGGAAGTCGACGAGGATCGCCCCGCCGATCTGCCGTCCCTTCCACCAGGAGTCCAGCAGGCCGGCCTCCTCCTCCGCACTCCGCACCAGCCGGAGCAGCAGGGAGCAGGAGTGCTCGGTCAGCACGCTCTCCACCCCCGAGACGAACTCCATGTAGAAGGGTTCGAGCCCCAGCATCCGGGCCGGCCGGCAGACGGCGAGCCCCACCACGTCCACTCGCGCCCCGGCCAGTGAGCGTGCCGTGGTGTCCGGCGCCCACCCCAGCTCCCGCGCCGCCGCGAAGATCCGGTCCCGGGTGGCCTCCGCCAGCCCCGGCTTGTGGTTGAAGGCCAGCGACACGGCCCCCTTGGACACGCCGGCCCGCGCGGCGACGTCCTTGATGGTGACGCGGGGTGCTGTCATCGGGAGGGCTCCACGCAGTACAGGGCGGCCCGGGCGGCGGCCACCTCCGGAGTCTTCCAGCCGGTCACCCCGATCGTGACCCGTTCCCCGGGAAGCAGCGTGACCAGCCCTCGGTCGGCGCGCGCGGCCGGGTCCAGCCGGTCCGCCTGGAGCAGCAGATCCCGGACCAGGGTCCGCGCCGTCACGGTGACCGCCCCCGGTGCCACGGACACCTCGAACTCCGGTACCGGATAAGGGACCTGACGGTCAGGCACCGGGAAGTACAGGGCCCGCGGGCCACCGTCCCCGGCATCGGCCACCAGGAACTCCTGCGCTCCGGCCGGCCACAGCTCACGGGGCACGTCGAGGACCGCCACCGTCCGTGCCCCGGCCTCCAGCACCAGGTCCGCACTCCCGACGACCGCCCCGTCCACGGTCATCCGGCGCAGGGCCAGACCGGTCCGCCACACCCGCGCCGCCTGGTTGACGGCCGCCGCGACCAGTCCCCGCCCGCGCAGCTGGAGGGTCAGCAACCGGTCCGCGTACAGCCGCCGCAGCTCGTGCCAGAGCGGTTTCTCCCGGCCGTCCCCGTCGATCGCCGCCCAGGAGGTCACCGGCCAGCAGTCGTTGAGCTGCCACACCACCGTGCCCGCGCACACCGGCCAGTGCGAGCGCCAGTGCTCGATCCCGGCGGCCACCGCACGCGCCTGGTTGACCTGCGTGAGGTAGTGCCAGCGGTCGAAGTCGCCCTCGGGAAAGGCGAAGTGCCGCTCCAGGCCGCGCCGCAGCTTGCCGTTCCCGTCGTCCGCCTTCTGGTGGTGGAGCATGCCGGGGGAGTCGGCGGCGAGCGCCTCGCCGGGCAGCGCACGCCGCAGCGTGGCGTGGGCGGGCGGCGCCTGCCACCCGAACTCCGCGACGAACCGCGGGACTTCATGCCGGTAGTCGGCGTAGTCCGCGCGGTTCCACACCTCCCAGGAGTGGTGCGTACCGTGCGCCGGGTCGTTCGGATGACGGTCCCACGACCCCGACCAGGGACTGCCCGCCGAATAGGGGCGGGTCGGGTCGAGTTCGGCCACCACCCGCGGCAGCAGCCCCAGGTAGTACCCCTCACCCCAGGACCCCCCGGCCAGCTGCTCCTCCCACCCCCAGTCCCGGAACCCCCACAGGTTCTCGTTGTTGCCGTTCCACAGCGCCAGCGAGGGATGCGGCATCAGCCGGACGACGTTCTCCCGGGCCTCCGCCTCCACCTCGCCGCGCAGCGGCTGCTCCTCCGGGTAGGCCGCGCACGCGAACGGGAAGTCCTGCCAGACCAGCAGGCCCAGCTCGTCGCAGGCGTCGTAGAAGTCCTCGCTCTCGTAGAGGCCCCCGCCCCAGACCCGTACGAGGTCCACCCCCGCCTCGGCGGCCCGCCCGAGCCGCTCCCGGTACCGGTCGCGCGTCATCCGGGACGGGAACACGTCGTCCGGGATCCAGTTGACCCCCCGCGCGAACAGCCGCACCCCGTTCACCACGAGGGTGAACCCGGTGCCGTGCCCGTCGGGCCGCCGGTCCAGCTCCACGGTCCTGAAGCCGACCCGCCGCCGCCAGCAGTCCAGCACCACGCCTCCGCCCGACAGAGTCAACTCGACGTCGTGCAGCGGCTGTTCGCCGTAGCCGCGCGGCCACCAGAGCCGGGCGTCCGGCACCTCGACCCGTACCGTGCCGCTCGCCCCCGCGACCGCGGCCCGCGCCGTCCGGCCGGCCACCCGCACCTCGAGCCCGAGGTCCGTCCCGGCCCGCGCGCGCTCGACGTCGACGTGCAGTTCGACGACCCCCACGCCCTGCCGGACGGTCACCACCGGACGCACCCGGCCGATCCGGGCGGTCGACCAGTGCTCCAGGCGCACCGGCCGCCAGAGACCGGCCGTCACCAGCGTCGGCCCCCAGTCCCAGCCGAAGGAACAGGCCATCTTCCGGATGTACTGGTAGGGCTCGGCATAGGCGGCGGGCCGGTCCCCCAGCCGGTCACGGACCGCTGCCGCCTCGGTGTACGCGGAGGCGAACCGCACCGCGAGCCGCCCGCGCAGTCCGGTCACATCGAAACGGTACGACCGGTGCATGTTCCTCGTGCGGCCCAGCGGCCGTCCGTCCAGGGTGATCTCGGCGGCGGTGTCGAGCCCGTCGAAGACGAGGTCGGTCCGCTCGTGCTCCGACCGCGCAGTCAGCTCGGCCGTGTACGTCCACGCCCGCCGGCCGACCCAGGCCACCTCGGTCTCGTTCCGCCCGAGGAACGGGTCCGGGATCACTCCGGCGGTGAGCAGGTCGGTGTGCACGCACCCCGGCACCGCCGCCGGCAGCACACCCCCCGCGTACTCCAGACCCCATCCCTCGCCGAACGGCGTGACCTCCAGCATGCGCACTCCCTAAACCGGTCTACTCCAGCACTGGGCGTACTTTCAGCATCCTTGGCGGGATTGGGACTTTACCGGTTGAGGAAAGCGCTGTCAGAGTGCCGAATCAGCCAACCGTCGCACGTGCTCGTCCGTCCCCAGAACGGAGCTGACGCACATGAACCGCCGTACGCTCGCCGCCCTGGCCACCGGAACCGTGCTGTTCCTCGCCTCCTGCACCGGTACCGGTGGCTCGACGAAAGGCGCGGACGCCAAGGCGCCGGACGATCCCTCGAAGGTGACCGGGACCATCACGGTCCTCACCCAGCGGACCGACCTCAAGCAGGACGGCACCCTCGACCGGTACGCCGCCGCGTTCAACAAGGTCTATCCGAAGGTGAAGGTCGAGTTCCAGGCGCTGACCAACTACGAGACCGAAGTCAAGATCCGCATGAACACGGAGAACTACGGCGACGTCCTGATGATCCCCGGGGTCATCAAGAAGAGCGACTACCCGAAGTTCTTCGCCTCCCTCGGCAGCCAGGCCGACCTCTCCGGGAAGTACCGGTTCACCGGCTTCACCACGGTCGACGGCAAGGTCTACGGACAGAGCCCGATCGGTGTGATGCCGGGCTTCGTCTACAACAAGCGCGTCTGGCGGCAGGCCGGCGTCACCCGATGGCCCACCACCCCGGCCGAGTTCATCGCCGACCTCAAGGCGATCAAGGCGCGGACCGGCGCGACCCCGTACTACACCAACTACGCCGCCCAGTGGCCCCTGTCCTCCTGGACGTTCGTCAACGGCTCGGTGCACTGCGACCCGCAGGCCACCACGAAGCTCGCGGAGGGCGACCCGTGGGCCGAGGGGGCCGACCTCCGGGTGGGGGACACCCTGCTGTACGACATCGTGCGTGACGGGCTGGCCGAGAACGACCCGACCACCACCAACTGGGAAGCCTCCAAAGCCCAGTTGGCCAAGGGAAAGATCGCCACGCAGTGGCTGGGCACCTGGGCCGTCGTGCAGTTCCAGGACGCGGCGAAGAAGGCCGGCACGGACCCCGGCGACATCGGTTTCATGCCCTTCCCGGCCCGCACGGACGGCAGGTTCTGCGGCACCGTGGGCCCCGACTACAACCAGGCCGTCAATGTCCACTCCGCGCACAAGGCCGCGGCCCGCGCCTGGATCGACTGGTTCACCGACAAGTCCGGCTACGACAAGGACAACCTCGCGATCTCCCCGCTGAAGAACGCGGCGCTGCCCGCGGTCCTCAAGCCGTACGAGGACGCCGGGGTGAAACTGATCGAGCTGGACGACACGGCCGGCGCCCGGGTCAAACTGATCGACTCCGCCTCCGAGGTCGGCATCTACGCCCCCGACTACCGCCAGAAACTGGTCGACCTGGCCCGCGGCGCCCGCGGCGGCACCCTGGACGGCTTCCTCGGCGACCTCGGCAGGAAGTGGACCACGGCGGAGAAGTCGGCGGGGACGTCATGACGAACTCGCGGCGCCTCACGCCCTGGCTCTTCCTGCTCGCCCCGCTCGTCCTGCTGATCACGTTCACCTACGCGCCGATCGTGAACATGCTGGCGTACAGCTTCACCGACTGGGACGGCGTCAGTCCCGAACTCCACTACACCGGAGCCCACAACTACGCGGAGATCTTCACCCGGCCCGAGCTCTTCGAGGTCTTCCTGGTGAGCGCGTACTACCTGGTGGCCTCCGCCGTCCAGATCGTCGCCGCGCTGTACTTCGCGACGGTCCTCAGCTTCGACGTCCGCTTCCGGAACTTCTTCAAGGGGGTGCTGTTCTTCCCGTCCCTGATCAACGGGGTGGCGATCGGTTTCGTCTTCCTCTACTTCTTCCAGGACGGCGGCACGCTCGACTCGGTCCTGGCGCTGTCCGGCCTCCACACGCACCACGCCTGGCTGGGCACCCCGGTGTCGGCGAACATCTCCCTGGCCGGCGTCTCGGTCTGGCGCTACCTGGGCCTGAACTTCGTCCTGTTCCTGGGGGCGATCCAGTCGATCCCCGGTGAGCTGTACGAGGCGGCCGAACTGGACGGCGCCAACCGCCTCCAGCAGTTCCGGCACATCATCGCGCCCGGCATCAGACCGGTGGTGACGCTGACGGTCATCCTCTCCGTCTCGGGCTCCCTGTCGGTCTTCGAGGTGCCGTACATCATGACCGGCGGGGCGACCGGTACGGAGACGTTCGTGACGCAGACCGTGAAACTCGCCTTCCAGTACAACAAGACGGGGCTCGCCTCCGCCGCCGCGGTCGTCCTGCTGCTGATCGTCCTGGCGGTGACCTGGCTGCAACGACGCCTGGTCCCCGACGACCGGGTGGACCTCGTATGACCCGGCGAGCGGTGACCCGCGCCCTGGTCCACCTCTCCCTCGTCGCCGCGGCGGTGGTCGTCCTGCTCCCGCTCACCGTGGTGCTGCTGACCTCCCTGAAGTCGCCGGGCGAGATGGCCGACGGCAGCGGGGCGCTGACCCTCCCCGACGACCTGCTCAACCTGCACAACTACGTGACCGCGTTCCAGGACGGCGGAATGCTGCGGGCGTTCGGCAACACGCTCTTCATCGTCGTCTTCTCGGTCGGCGGGACGGTGCTCATCGGCTCGATGACGGCTTACGCGATCGACCGCTTCACGTTCCGCTTCCGGAAACCGGTCGTCGCGCTGTTCCTGCTGGCCGCGCTGGTTCCCGGCGTGACCACCCAGGTGGCCACCTTCCAGATCGTCAACAGCTTCGGCCTCTTCGACACCCGGTGGGCGCCGATCGCCCTCTACATGGGCACGGACATCGTCTCCGTCTACATCTTCCTGCAATTCGTCCGCTCGATCCCGGTCTCCCTGGACGAGGCCGCCCGCCTGGACGGCGCGAACGCGTTCACGATCTACCTCAGGATCATCCTGCCGCTCCTGAAGCCGGCGATCGCGACCGTGGTCATCGTGAAGGGCATCGCCGTCTACAACGACTTCTACATCCCGTTCCTGTACATGCCGTCCGAGAACCTTGGCGTGATCTCGACGTCCCTGTTCCGCTTCCGCGGACCGTACGGAGCGCACTGGGAAATCATCTCGGCGGGCGCGATCCTGGTGATCCTTCCGACCCTGGTCGTCTTCCTCTGCCTGCAACGCTTCATCTACAACGGCTTCATGCGGGGGGCCACGCGATGAGCCGCTCCGGCGGGTACGGGCGGTTCGCCGTGCGGCTGCTCGTCGTGCCGTGCGCCGAGCTCCAGGATGTGGGTGTTCCGCGTGGCCGGAGACGGCGCTTCGGCGGCGGCAGGCGGGGGCCATTCGGTCATGGGCTGTCCTCAGCTGTCCTCAAAGGGCCTTGTCGGGACCGAACGGTCCGGTCTGTGATGACCCTTCTGTCCTGCGGAATCGGCGATGCATCCGTGCTGCTTCACTCCGGGCGACGCCAGAAGGGACTGTTCGGTCTGTTCTGTCGTGGCCGAGTCTGGAACCCCGCGTACGGTGGCGTCAAGCAGACATCGCGTCTGGTATTCCTTAGCCGGGAATCTCGAAGGTGAGAGTGAATGAGCAACCCGCGCAGGCCAAGACGCCGGCAGCAGCGCGCCATCGACACCCGGCAGCGGATCCTCGACACCGCCGGTGCGCTGTTCGTGACGGAAAGCTACGAAGGGGCCTCGGTCAGCGACCTGATCACGGCCGCACGGACGAGCAAGGGGGCCTTCTACCGGCATTTCCCCGGCGGGAAGCTCGACGTAGCGACCGCCATCATGGAGGACACGCTGAGCATGGACGGGCTGCGGGAGCAGCGGCTCATGCTCCAGGAAGTGATCGACATCGGCATGATCCTGGCGCACCGCATCTCCCACGAGAGCGCACTCCAGGCCGCCCTGATGCTGTCGTTCCACAGCAACGCGCCGGAGACCTACGGGACCCCGTGGCCGGACTGGATCGTCTTCAACACCGGGCAGTTGGCCGAGGCCCGGCGGCGGGGTGAGCTGAAGCCCTTCGTCGACGTGGCGGAGCAGGCCCACCAGATCGCCGGGAACTGGGCGGGCACCGTGCTGATCTCCCACACCCTCGACCGGCACCTGGGGAACGTGGAAGCGCGGGTGTCACGCATGTACCGCAACCTGGTGACCGCGATCGCGGTCCCGGAGATCCTGCCCGAGCTGGACCTCTCGGTGAACCGAGGCAAACACCTCTACACCGCGTTCCTCGAATCCACCCCCGACCCGGACCCCGACCCGGACCCCGACCCGGACCCGGACTCGAACGCGGCCGCGGCCCCGAACCCGAGCGCGGCTCCGGATCCGAACCCGGCCCCGGATCCGAACCCGGCCGCGGCCCCGAACCCGAGCGCGGCTCCGGATCCGAACCCGGCCCCCGAACCGGCCTCCGCCCCGAGCGCGGCCTCCGGCTACGCCAAGGCCGCCGGTCCGGCCCCGCACACCTGATGGGCCCCCGGCCTTCGGCCCGTTCCCGGCCTTCGGCCCGTTCCCGGCCTTCGGCCCGTTCCCGGCCTTCGGCCCGTTCCCGGTCCGGCCCCGGATGTCGGTCCGGCTCCGGACGTCGGTCGGCCTCGGGCTCCGGCCCGGTCCCGCTCGGCGGCCCGGTCTCGGACACCGTTTCGGCCCCGGCCTGGCCCGCCCGGCCTGCCCGGCCCGCCCCCGGTCGGTGCTCCGGGGACGGGCTAGGCGGACAGAGCCGTCAGCAGGACCGGGGTCACCTGTTCGACCTGCCACGGGCGGGCGCCGTAGGCCACCAGCGCGTCCGCGACCGACTCCGGGTCCACCACGCGCGGCGGCTCCCAGCAGAGCCGCCGTACGGTGTCCGGCGTGATCAGGTTCTCCTGCGGCATGTTGAGCTGCTCGGCCAGCGCCGACACCGCGGCCCGCGCCGCGGACAGCCGGGCCGCCGCGGCGGGATCCTTGTCGGCCCACGCCCGCGGCGGCGGCGGTCCGGTCACCGGCTGCCCGGGCTGGGGCAGCGCGGTGTCGGGGAGTGCCTTGGCCCGGTCGACCGCCGTCTGCCACTGCTCCAGCTGGCGCCGGCCCATCCGGTGCCCGAACCCGTTCAGCCCGGCGAGGGCGTGCACGTTCGGCGGCAGCGCGAGCGCCGCCTCCACGATCGCCGTGTCACTGAGCACCTTGCCCGGCGACACGTCCCGCTTCTGCGCGATCCGGTCCCGCGTCTCCCACAGCTCCCGCACCACGGCCAGCTGCCGGCGCCGCCGCACCTTGTGCATCCCGGACGTCCGGCGCCAGGGGTCCTTCCGGGGCTCCGCCGGCGGCGCCGCCGCGATCGCGTCGAACTCCTGCCGGGCCCACTCCAGCTTGCCCTGCCGTTCCAGCTCCTTCTCCAGGGCGTCCCGCAGGTCCACGAGCAGCTCGACGTCCAGCGCCGCGTACCGCAGCCACGGCTCGGGCAGCGGACGGGTCGACCAGTCGACGGCGGAGTGACCCTTCTCCAGCACGAACCCGAGGACGCCCTCGACCATCGCGCCGAGCCCGACCCGCGGGAAGCCGGCGAGCCTGCCGGCCAGTTCGGTGTCGAACAGGCTGCTGGGCAGCATGCCTATCTCGCGCAGGCAGGGCAGGTCCTGGGTGGCCGCGTGCAGCACCCACTCGACGCCGGCCAGCGCCTCGCCGAGACCGGAGAGGTCGGGGCAGGCGACCGGGTCGATCAGCGCGGTCCCGGCGCCCTCGCGGCGCAGCTGGACGAGGTAGGCGCGCTGCCCGTAGCGGTAGCCGGACGCCCGCTCGGCGTCGACGGCCACCGGACCTGAGCCCGCGGCGAACGCGGCGATCACGCGCGCGAGCGCGGCCTCGTCCGTGACCACGGGCGGAATGCCCTCACGCGGCTCCAGCAGAGGGATCGGCGCCTCCGTCGCAGAAGACTCGGCGTCGTCCGGGGGAGTGCCCCCGGTGGTGCGCAGTGAACTGTCTGCTGCGGTCTCTTGGGCGTCGGTCACATGTCAAGGGTATCTGTGTGTGGACGGCGCCCGTCGACGGAACGTTCCGTCGACGGACGCCGGAGGGTCGTAAACCAGTCAGGTCGGTGAAAGATCAGATGCACGAACGGGGGACAACGGGGTACGACGCGACACCGGACCAGCGGCCGGTCCGGTTCACGTCACTGAACCCACGGCGGGTCAGTGGATGATGCCGGTGCGCAGGGCCACCGCGACCATGCCGGCCCGGTCGCCCGTGCCGAGCTTGCGGGCGATCCGTGCCAGGTGGCTCTTGACGGTCAGGGCGGACAGTCCCATCGAGACGCCGATCGCCTTGTTCGACTGGCCCTCGGCGACCAGCCGGAGCACCTCGACCTCACGGCCGGAGAGCTCGCGGTAGCCACCCGGGTGGCTCGGGGCACCCGGGGGGCGGCGGTGCATGCGGCCGGCGGAACCGATGGGGGCCGCACCCGGCCGGGTGGGGAGCCCGATGTTGGTGCGGGTGCCGGTGACGACGTAGCCCTTGACGCCGCCGGCCAGGGCGTTGCGCACGGCGCCGATGTCGTCGGCGGCGGACAGGGCCAGGCCGTTGGGCCAGCCCGCCGCGCGGGTCTCGGACAGGAGGGTCAGGCCGGAGCCGTCGGGCAGGTGGACGTCGGCGACGCAGATGTCGCGGGGGTTGCCGATGCGGGGACGAGCCTCCGCGATGGACGAGGCCTCGATGACATCGCGCACACCGAGCGCCCACAGGTGACGGGTGACGGTGGAGCGTACGCGGGGGTCGGCCACGACCACCATGGCGGTGGGCTTGTTCGGGCGGTAGGCGACCAGGCTTGCGGGCTGCTCTAGGAGAACGGACACCAGGCCTCCTGGGTGGGGGGACGGGGCCGGCTTGTGGGGATGAAGCCGGGACGAACCGTGCTTTCAAGGTCACAGTCGTCTTCGGCAGCAAACCCGTCCGCCTTTAGAGAATGATCACGATCTGGTGAGTAACAATACGTGCAATTCGGACACGCGATCGATCATCCGAAGATCGAATCGGTTCGGGACGTTGCGGTACGGGACAGAAAGTGGCCGTATCGACAAAGGGATGGTCAATGGAGGGTGAGTCGCCGGGACCGTCGTGGACGGATCAGCGCGCCTGCGGGTCGCGGCGCTGCGGGAGGGTGACCACCGAGGCGTCGCCGGGACCGGCCGGCGGCAGCCCCGCCACCTGTGCCAGCAGGTCGCACCAGGAGGCCAGGTGTGCCGCGGTGTCCGGGACGCCGGCCCGGCCCTCCCGGGGCGTCCAGGAGGCCCGGATCTCGATCTGCGAGGCGGCCGGGCGTTCGGACAGCCCGCCGAAGTAGTGCGAGCTCGCCCGCGTGACGGTCCCGCTGGGCTCCCCGTACGAGAGTCCCCGCGCCTGGAGCGCGCCGGTCAGCCACGACCAGCAGACGTCCGGCAGCAGCGGATCGGCCGCCATCTCCGGCTCCAGCTCCGCCCGCACCAGCGTGACCAGCCGGAACGTGCCACGCCAGGCGTCGTGGCCGGCGGGGTCGTGCAGCAGCACCAGCCGCCCGTCGGCGAGGTCCTGGTCGCCGTCGACCACCGCCGCCTCCACGGCGTACGCGAACGGCGCGAGGCGCTGCGGCGCCGGTGTCGGCTCCACCTCGACCTGCGGCCGCAGCCGGGCGCCGCGCAGCGCGTCGACCGCGGCCCGGAAGGCCGACGGCGGCGGTGGCGCCGTACTCCCCGTATGCCCGTCACCCTCCCCGGTGTCCTTACCCTCGCCCATCCCGCCAGCGCCGTCCGACAGTCGTCCCTGAGCCGCAGCCATGCGGGGAAGAGTAAGGGGAACGACGCCTTCGCGCAGGGAGAGACACCACCTAAGGCCCCAGTAAAGGGCGCGGCGGGGCCGCTCTCCGGGGCATGGGAGACTTGCCGTCGTGAGTGCGAACGGAAGCCCCGCGGGCCAGCAGCCGACAGCGACGTACGACAGTGCCTTCCTGAAGGCGTGCAGGCGTGAACCCGTGCCGCACACCCCCGTGTGGTTCATGCGGCAGGCCGGCCGATCGCTGCCGGAGTACCACAAGGTGCGCGAGGGCGTCCCGATGCTGGAGTCCTGCACGCGGCCCGAGCTGGTCGCCGAGATCACCCTCCAGCCCGTCCGCCGGCACGGCGTGGACGCGGCGATCTACTTCAGCGACATCGTCGTCCCGCTCAAGGCCATCGGCGTCGACCTCGACATCAAGCCCGGCGTCGGCCCGGTCGTCGCGCACCCGATCCGCACCCGCGCCGACCTCGCCCAGCTCCGCGACCTCACCCCCGACGACGTCTCCTACGTCACCGAGGCGATCGGCCTGCTCACCGCCGAGCTCGGCCCGACCCCGCTGATCGGCTTCGCCGGCGCCCCCTTCACCCTCGCGAGCTACCTCATCGAGGGCGGCCCCTCGCGCACGTACGAGAACGCCAAGGCGATGATGTACGGCGACCCCGAGCTCTGGGCCGACCTGCTCGACCGCCTCGCCGACATCACGGCCGGGTTCCTGAAGGTGCAGATCGAGGCCGGCGCCTCCGCCGTCCAGCTCTTCGACTCCTGGGCCGGCGCGCTCGCCCCCGCCGACTACCGGCGCTCCGTCCTCCCCGCCTCCGCGAAGGTCTTCGACGCCGTCTCCGGGTACGGCGTCCCGCGCATCCACTTCGGTGTCGGCACCGGCGAACTGCTGAAGCTCATGGGCGAGGCCGGCGCGGACGTGGTCGGCGTCGACTACCGGGTCCCGCTCGACGAGGCCGCCCGCCGGATCGGCCCCGGCAAGGCGCTCCAGGGCAACCTCGACCCCGCCGTCCTGTTCGCGGGCAAGGACGCGGTGGAGACCAAGGCGCGCGAGGTCCTCGACGCGGCCGCCGGTCTCGAGGGCCACGTCTTCAACCTCGGCCACGGCGTGATGCCCTCCACCGACCCGGACGCGCTGACCCGGCTCGTCGAGTTCGTGCACACCGAGAGCACCCGCTGAGGAACTCCCTCCCGTCGTTCTGTTGCCGCAGATCCACTGACGCGGACCCGTCCCCGGCCGCATAATCTTCGCGAACGGGGAGGGGGACATCCGTGCCGGGGGAGTCAGGGGAGCACGAGCCCTGGCCGGTCCGCGTCCAGGGCGACGCGACCCGGCCGGCCGGGTCCGGTCTCCTGATCTCCCATGGGCTGGTACTGACCTGTGCCCATGTGGTGGCCGACGCACTGGGTGCGGACGCGCACCGGGAGAGCACCCCACGGGGCCGGCTGCGGGTGGTGCGCCACCCCGCCGAGAAGCCGCTGCCCGCCCAGGTGATGCCCGGTGGCTGGGTGCCGCGCCGGGACCAGGGCGGCGACTTCGCGATCCTGAGCCTGGACGCCCGGCCCGCCGCCGTCCCCCGCGTCGGCGGGGCCCGCCTCGCCGGCCGGGTCCGGGTGATCACCCCGGACGCGGTGCTGCCCGCCGTCGTCGAGGCACTGCCCGCGCCGGACCAGCTCGACGGCTGGGGCCTGTTGGCCTTCGACCGGGCGGTACCGCGACCGGGCAGCGGCGGCAGCCCGGTGGTCGACGACACGGGCGTCGTGGTCGGTCTCCTCACCGCCGTCCGGAACCCCGGCACCGCGCGCCGGACCGGCCGCTTCCTGCCCCTGGCCGCGATCGCGGAGCGGATCCTGCTCTCCGGCCCAAACACCCCCGGTACGGAGCCCGGGTGGGACGGCGGACTCACTCTGCGTGAGCGCGGCGAGCTGGCGGAGGCCCTGCTGGCCGTACCCGTGATGCACGATCCGTGGACGTACGAGCTGTTCGCCCGGGAAGTACGGCGCGAGGTGGCCGGCGTCGACCCGGGACCGGGCGCCGCGACCCGGCTCGGAGCCCTGGACCTGGTCGGACAGTTCACGCGCCGCCCGGAGGACCTGCGGCTGCTGGTCGAGGTGCTGCGGGTGTTCGACCCGGGCAGCTCGGAGGTGGAGGCGTTCGGGGCCCTGGTGGACAAGGTCGCGGCCCCGTCGCTGCTGCTCGCCCACGAGCGCCGGACCCTCCAGGGACTCCTCACCCGGCCTGAACTCTCCGGCCGCGTCGCTCTCCTCGACCGCGTGCGGGACCTCGAGAACCGCGGGGCCCCGCCGGGCGGTCCGCCCGCCCTGCTGGACTTCGTCTCGCGGCTCGCCCACTCGGTGCCGGGGGAGGCCGGTGCGGGACTGGACACCTGGCAGCGATCGGTGGCGGCCCGGCTGGGCATCGCACGACGGCCGGGGCCCACGACCGAGCCACCGGTCCTCGTCATCAGGGTGGCCCACCGCCCCTGGGACGCGGCCGCCTACTGGGTGACGGCGTCGGTCCGCGCGGCGGACGGCACCACGATGCTGTGGACCGCCGACGAGGTCCCGCACGAGCGGCTGATGCCCGCGATCGAGGCGGCGCTGCGCACGGTCGAGGAACACGAGAGAAGCGCCCCCTCCGAGTCGCCCGGACAGGTCGAGTTCGTGCTGCCGTACCGGCTGCTGGACCTCCCGGTCGACGAACTGGACACGTTCGACGGCGATCCCCGGCGTCCGCTGGGCACGCGACGCACCGTCGTCGTGCGGGCCGCCGAACTGGAGGCCCGGGTCGACCTGCACGGCCGTTGGCACGCGTGGTGGCGGCGGCTGAAGGAGACCCCCGCGGGCCGGCGCGACCCGCGCTGGGTGGACGGCGTGGACGGCCGGGTGCTGCTGCTCGACGCCGCCGGACTGGCCTTCCCGCCCAGGGGCGACGTGGTCGCCGCCTGCCTCCTGCAAGGGGTACCGGTGCTGATCCGGTCCCGCGACGCGTCGCCCGCGGCGGAGGAGGCGCTGACGGCACTGGCCCGCACGGTGTCACTGGAGGAGATCCCGGACGCGGTGCGGTCCTGGCGGATCCGCCAGCACACGACCGGCACCGGCGACCGGGTGAGTCTGCTCTACGCCGACCCGGACCGGCCGCTGCCGAAGGACGAACCGCTCGTCTCCCCCGACAGCGGGTGATGGCCGGTGGACCCGAGCACGCTGCTGCGCGCGCTGCACCCCTTCGAGGGCACTCCGTACCTCACCCTGACCCTGGTGCTGGACCGGGCGCCCTCGATGGAGCTGTGGCGCCGGACCGTCGACGACCTGCGGGAAGCGCTGGGACAGGCACCGTTCGAGGCTCTCCGGGTCCAGACGGTGGACACCTCCGCACCGGGCCCGCTGCCGACCGGGGACACCGGCACGCCGCCCCCGGGGAAGCAGGTCGTGCTGCTGGTCAGCAACCTGGTGGAGGCGGCCTGGCGGGACGGCCGCGCGGCCGCACTGCTCGACCACTGGTGCCGGACCGGCGCGACCGCCGTACTCCAGCCGCTGCCCCCCGGGCTGCGGCACCACGTGGGTGTCCGCCTGGCCCCCTTCCAGTGGCGGGCGCGCCTGCCCGCCACGCCCACCGCCTGGCTGGAGTGCGACCTGCAACCGGGCAGCCTGGAGGTGGCGGCAGGACTGCACGCACCGAGCGCCGTACCCGTGCTGGACCTGGAGGACAGCCGGTCCGTCGAGAACTGGGCACGCCTGGTGGCCGGCCCCACGACCGACGGGTACGAGGGCCACGGGATACCAAGCGGCATGGATCCCGGCACCTGGGACGGCTTCACGGTCCCCGCCCCGGCGACCGACCCGGCCGCCCTCATCGAGACGCTCCGGGAGGTCGCCGGTACCGCTGCCGTCCGGCTCGCCGTTCTGCTGACGGTCTCCCCGCTCGTCACCCTCCACCTGATGTACGCCATGCAGCGCCGCCTGCTGCCGGAGGCGGACGAGGCCGTGCCGGAGGTCCTGCACAGCGGCCTGCTGGTCCGGGCGGCCGAGCGCGACCGTGACGTCGACCCCCAGTACGCCTACGTCCTGCTCGACGGGGCGGCGGAACTGCTCGACGACAGGCTGACCCACTTCGACCGGCGGCGCGCCCGGGACCTGGCCATGAAGCTGCTGCCGCCCGCGGTCTCGGCCCGGAACACGCGCCCGGACCCGTCGTCCGTGCTGCGCGGGGAGCGTGCCCGGTCCCCGGAGCCCACCCGACACGCCGGACCCGGACCGCTGCGGGTCCGCACGGCGCTGCCCGCCCGCAACCGCCGTTTCACCGGCCGCGGGAAACTGCTCGCCGACATCCACGCGACCCTGCACCGCCCCGACGGCAACGGGCTGTGCGTACTGCACGGCACGGCCGGCATCGGCAAGACCCAGGTCGCGCTGGAGTACGCCCACAGCCACTGCGACGAGTACGACTTCGTCTGGTGGAGCGAGGCCCGCGACGCCCGGAGTCTGGCCGAGTCCCTGGCCCGGCTCGGCGCCGAACTGTCCGTGCCGCCAGGACCCGACGGCCGCGTGCCGGTGACCGCCGTCCTCGACCGGCTGTGCTCCGCCCGTGCCGACCGCGGCTGGCTGCTCGTCCTGAACAACGCCGACCCGCCGGCCAGGCTCGCCCCGCTGCCGCCGCTCGGCGCCGGTCACCTCCTGGTCACCAGCCGCCATGTCAGCTGGACCGAGGAGACGGCACACCCGCTGCACGTGAAGGGGCTGGGCCCCAAGGACAGCCTCGCCCTGCTGCGGGTGCGAGCACCCTGGCTCACCGAGGACGAGGGGGCCGCGGTCGCCGAACGCACCGGCGGTCTGCCGCCCCTCCTCGTCCACCTCGGCCACTCCCTGGCCAAAGGTCCTCTCGACGTGACCGAGCACCTCGCGAACTTCGCCGAGATCTGCGCCGATCTGCTGGAGCACCACGACCTCCCCGACTACGACGTGAACCTGGCCGGCGTATGGAAGCAGGCCGTGGCGGAGCTGGACGCGGACACGGACGCCACCGAGGACGGCCACGCCCCCGAACTGCTGAGGGTGCTCAGCTGCCTCGGCACCGGACCCGTCTCGTTCGGACTGCTGTCCGCCGCGACCGGGCTGAGGTCCCCGGCCGCCGACGGCGGCGTGCTCCGCGACAAGGTCCGCCTGCACAAGGCCCTGCTGCTGCTGGCCGCCAAGGATCTGGTCGCCTACGAACGGGGCGGACCGGTCGAGGTGCACCCCGTCCTACAGATGGTGATGCGGAGCGTGGTGATGACGCGCAACCAGTTCCGGCTGGCCGAGAAGGCCGCGCTCGGCCTGCTCTCGGCGGCGCTGCCCGCCGATCCCACCACGTCCTCGGGCCGCGACCGGATGGCCGAGGTCGCCCGTCGGCTGAGCCTGGCCACGGCCGTGGACGCCGGGCCCGAGGCCACCGGCAAGCTGGTCACCGCCGTGATCAGACACCATGCGGCCGTCGGTGACACCAGGCTCGCCGTCTCCCGCGCCCGCATCGTCCTCGAATCCTGGAGCCGCCTCCTCGACACCGAGCACCCGCTCATCGCCTTCCTGCGCACCCACGCCGGCACACCGCCCGGAGAGTCCTGAACCACCTCCGTACGACCGAAGGAGCCGCCTTGCGTCCGCTGACCGACAACCCCATCTCCGACTTCACCGACGACGCCTTCGAGTTCGAGCCCTACGTGGACGTGCTGCACCGCGCGGTCGAGCAGGCGACGCCGCTGCCGCTCACCGTCGGCGTGTTCGGCTCCTGGGGCACCGGCAAGTCCAGCTTCCTGCGGCTGTGGCAACGGCGGCTGACGGAGCGGGAGGTGCGCACCATCTGGTTCAACCCGTGGAAGTACGACCGCAAGGTCGAGGTGTGGGCGGCCCTGCTGCACACCATCCTGGCCGAGATGGAGGACGAGGAGGGCCTGAAGGAGAAGGCCCTGCGACTCGCCAAGGCCGCCACGTGGCTCTCCGTGCGCGCCGGACTCGGCACGGCCGCCACGGTGGCCACCGGCGGGGTGATCAAGAGCGGTGACGTCGACTCCCTGCTCACCGAACTGTCCAAGGGTGACGCCGAGCAGTACCGCCAGATCAACCGGTTCGAGAACGACTTCCGGGACGCCGTAAGGGAGTTCGTGGGCGCCGAGGGACGGCTGGTGGTCTTCGTCGACGACCTGGACCGCTGCACCCCGGACTCGGCGATGACAGTGCTGGAGTCGCTCAAGCTGTTCCTCGGCGAGTCCCAGTGCGTGTTCGTCCTCGCCCTGGACCTGGACGTGCTGGCCGCGGTCGCCACCAACAAGTTCGGCGACGCGTTCAGGAGCGCGCCCGCCGAGGTGGTGTCCGGACTCGCCTACCTGGACAAGATCGTCCAGTTGCCGTTCTTCCTCCCGGACGTCGGTTTCGACACGCTGCGGGAGGCCTTCGCGCCGTGGGTGCACCAGGAGGCCAGGGGCCCTGCCTTCTGGCGGCTGCTCCAGCGCGGCCTGGGCGCGAACCCCCGGCGGCTGAAGCGGTTCGTGAACGTCTTCAACATGGCGATGGAGGTGCGCGTCGCCCAGGCCGGCGGCATCGGGCCGGACCGGGTCTACCCCCTTCAGCTGGCCGCTCTCCTGGTGATCCGCAGCCGGCACCGTGACTTCTTCCACGTCCTCGCGGACGACCCCACGTCGTGGGACACCCTGGCGTCCTACTTCCGGAACGTGCGGGACGCGGCCGACTCCCGCGAGATCAACCGGTACCGGAGCGACCTGCCCGAGGAGCTGGCACCCTTCCGGGGCGACCGGACGCTAGAGGGGCTGCTGGCCGCGGGCGGGATCGACGCGGTGCCGCCGCCCTCCGCCGAGACCGTCCGTTCCATGATCAGCACCCTGCACGCCGCGGCCGGCCCCGACGGCCTCGGTGCGGCGGACGCCTGAGGTCCTCCGCCGCCGGACCGGCCGGTCTCACCAGCCGTGCCGGGGCCGTGCCCGCCTGCCGAACAGCAGGCCGCGTGGCTCCGGCGGCGGGGGCGTGCCCGGCTTGAGCGGCCAGGCGAGCACCATGCCCACCAGGAAGCCGACGATGTGCGCCGCGTACGCCACGGTACCCGCGTCGGAGACGCCCTCGCCGGACGAGTACACCGCCTGGAGCACGAACCAGAAGCCCAGCACCAGCCAGGCCGGCAGGCGTAGCGGCAGGAAGACCAGGAAGGGCACCAGGACCCAGACCCTCGCCTTCGGGTAGAGGACCAGGTAGGCGCCCAGGACGCCGGCGATCGCGCCGGACGCGCCGATCAGCGGGTCGCCCGAGGAGGCGTTCAGGAGGGCGAAGCCGTAGCCGGCCGCGTAGCCGCAGAAGACGTAGAAGAGGAAGAACCGGATGTGCCCCATCCGGTCCTCGACGTTGTTGCCGAAGATCAGCAGGAACAGCATGTTGCCCAGCAGGTGCAGCCAGCTGCCGTGCAGGAACATGGCCGTGAAGACGGACAGCGCCGGCGACTTGTCATAGGCCGGCGGGCCGACGACACAGCCGGGGCCGCCGCGGCCCACGCCCACCTGCCCGGTCGGGACGACCTGTGGCAGTTGATGGTGGATCAGCTCTCTGGGGACCGCCGCGTAGTGGTCCATGAAGGCCTGGAGATGACACAGCTGCGACAGATCGCTGCCCCCGGCCACGGAGCCGGCTATGCCGGGCGTGAACAGGAACACGAGGACGTTCGCGGCGATCAGCGCGTACGTCACATACGGCGTGCGACGCACCGGGTTCACGTCATGAACGGGGATGACCACAGGTAAGTAGTGCCCAGGGAGTGCGGAACCAAAGCGGGGCGATGATGTGAACGTCGGCCCGGTCGGGTGCGTATCTCTGTGAGACCGAGTCCGGTTCAGGCGACGTAAGGACAGGCGATGAACGAGCGGGTTGCTCCTCAGGCGTTCCCTCCCATGCAGGCTCTGCCCGACGGAGAGGCGGAGATCTCCCTCGTCGTGCGGCTCCCCTGGGAGGACGTGGCACGGCTCGGCCAGGAGGCCGGGCGGCTGGCGGCGCAGATGCAGCGGCCCGTGACACTGGACGAGGCCGTGGGCAACCGGCTGCGGTCGACGCGGCCGGCGGCGGCGCACGCCCGGCCCGGGGCCGAGCAGCCGCCTGCCGCCGCGCCCGGAGGAGCGGGGGTCACTTCGCTGCCGCGGATCAGTGGGACGGCTTGATCGTCGTTGCGGGGTGCGGGTGCGCTGTGGCCGGTCGCGCAGTCCCTCGCGCCCCCCGAGGGGCGCTTCAGTGCCCCTCGCGCACTTTGGTCGCCGCCTTCCTCGCCGCCACCAGGACCGGGTCCCACACCGGTGAGAACGGCGGGGCGTAGCCCAGGTCCAGGGCCGTCATCTGTTCCACCGTCATGTTGGCGGTCAGGGCGACCGCCGCGATGTCGACCCGCTTGCCCGCGCCCTCCCGGCCCACGATCTGCACGCCCAGCAGACGGCCCGTGCGCCGTTCCGCGAGCATCTTGACCGTCATGGTGCTGGCGCCCGGGTAGTAACCGGCGCGGCTCGTGGACTCGATGGTGACCGCCTCGAACCGGAGGCCGACGCGCAGGGCGTCCTTCTCGCGCAGCCCGGTGCGGGCGATCTCCAGGTCGCAGACCTTGCTCACCGCGGTGCCGACGACCCCCGGGAAGGTGGCGTAACCGCCGCCCACGTTGGTGCCGATGACCTGGCCGTGCTTGTTGGCGTGGGTGCCCAGCGGAACGTACTGCTCCTGGCCCGAGACCAGGTTCAGGACCTCCACGCAGTCACCGCCCGCCCAGATGTCCTCGTGACCGCGCACCCGCATCGCCAGGTCGGTCAGCAGGCCGCCGCGGGCGCCCAGCGGCAGGCCCGCCGCCTCGGCTAGGCGGGTCTCGGGCCGGACGCCGATACCGAGGATCACCACGTCCGCCGGGTACTCGGCGTCCTCTGTCGCCACCGCCCGCACCCTGCCGTCCGCTCCGGTGCGCACCTCGGTGACCTCGGTGTCGTTGACCATCGTGATGCCGAGGCCCTCCATGGCCTTGTGCACCAGACGGCCCATGTCCGGGTCGAGCGTGGACATCGGCTCGCTGCCGCGGTTGACGACCGTCACCTCGTAACCCCGGTTGATCAGCGCCTCGGCCATCTCCACACCGATGTAGCCGGCGCCGACGACGACCGCGCGACGGCCACCCGTGCGCGCCAGCGTGTCCAGGAGGGCCTGCCCGTCGTCGAGGGTCTGCACGCCGTGCACGCCCGGGGCGTCCGCGCCCGGCATGTCCGGGCGGATCGGGTGCGCGCCGGTCCCGATGACGAGCTTGTCGTACGACGTCCAGGACTCGGCGCCGGAGTCGACGGCCCGCGCGCGCACCCGCTTCCCGGCCACGTCGATCTCCGTGACCTCGGTGCGCATCCGCAGGTCGATGTCGCGGGCTCGGTGCTCGGCGGGAGACCGGGCGATCAGCTGATCCCGCTCCGCCACGTCACCGCCGACCCAGTACGGGATGCCGCACGCCGAGTAGGAGCTGAAGTGGCCGCGTTCGAAGGCCACGATCTCCAACTCGTCCGGACCCCGAAGCCGGCGCGCCTGGGACGCCGCGGACATTCCCGCGGCGTCACCGCCGATCACGACCAGCCGTTCCCGCCCACCGCTCATGCTCATGCGAACACGCTACGGGGCGCGGGCATTTCAGGCCCGCTCAGGTCCCGCTCCCGGGCCCGGCGGGGGTACGGCGCCGGCGCAGCACCCTCCACCACAGCAGTGCCGCCAGGCCCGCCAGGGCCGCGAACGGCAGCGCCGCGCCCAGCGCCAGGGCGATCCAGCGCAGCATGGTGACGAAGACGTGCCAGCCGCCGGACAGCGCGTCCACGAACCCGGGCGTGTCGTCCTGCGCGGCCCGGTGCGCGGGCGTCTGGGTGAGCGACAGTGTGATGGTGGCCAGGGAGGTGCGGTCCTTCAGGGACGCCTGCCGGGCGAGCAGGGCCTCCAGATCGGCCTCCCGGCTGCTCAACTCCCCTTCCAGGGTGACCACGTCACTGAGTCTGGCGGCCCGGTCCATCAGCTCGCGGACCCGGGCCACGCTGGCCCGCTGCGACCTGATCCGGCTGTCCACGTCCACCACCTGGTCGGTGACGTCCTGCGCCTTCGCGGTGCGGTCGAGCAGCTGGCCGGCGCCCTGGAGACCGGCCAGCACCTCGTCGTAGCGCTCGGTGGGCACCCGCAGGACCACCCGGGTGTGCTCGTGCCCCGTGGAGTCCCGGCTCGTGGTCTCGTCGCCGACGTAGCCGCCGGCGTCCTCGGCCGTGGTCCGGGCCTCGTCGAGGGCCTTGGGCACGTCCTTGACCCGCACGGTCAGGGAGGCGGTGCGGATGATGCGATCGGCGGTGAGGCCGGGCGTGGTCCCGGCGGGCCCCTTGCCGCCGCTGTCCTTGGCACCGGCGGCACCCGCCGCCTGGGCCACGCTGCCCGTGTCGGCCTTGGAGTCGCCGGCGGTGCCGCCGCCGTCGCCGCCGGCGCCGCAGCCGGTGAGGACGAGGGCGGCGACGAGCAGGACGCCGGCGAGGGCGGGTCGTACGGGATGGCGCATGGATTCCCCCCGGGGGTCTCGGTGACTGGCGCTCCTTCGACGCCGGGGCGGGACGGAACGTTTGGCGGGCACGGTCCCGTTGCGGTCACGGTCCGGGCGCGGGCGGGTCACCGGGCCGGGGCGCGGGCGGGTCACCGGGCGGGACGCGAGCGGGTCATCGGGCCGGGGCGAGGCGCCGGTGGGCCGGGGAAGGCGGGCCGGCGGGGTCTGAGAGAGTGGTGGTCATGAGCGAAACGGGTACGGGCAGCGGGCATGTCGTCGTCATCGGAGCCGGGATCGCGGGGCTGGCCGCGGCCCACCGGCTGCTGGCGCGCGGCGCGCGGGTGACCGTGCTGGAGGCCTCCGGGCGCGTCGGCGGCAAGCTGCTCCCCGGGGCGATCGCCGGCGTGCGGGTCGACCTCGGTGCCGAGTCGATGCTGGCCCGCCGGCCCGAGGCGGTCGCCCTCGCGCGCGAGACGGGCCTCGCCGGACGGCTCCGGCCGCCGGCCACCGCCACCGCCTCGATCTGGACCCGGGGTGCCCTGCGTCCGATGCCCAAGGGCCATGTCATGGGCGTCCCCGGCACCGCGGCGGCGCTGTCCGGCGTGCTGTCCGAGGAGGGCCTCGCCCGGATCGGGCGCGACGCCGACCTGCCCCGCACCGAGGTCGGCGACGACGTGGCGGTGGGGGAGTACGTGGCCGCGCGGCTGGGCCGGGAGGTCGTCGACCGGCTGGTCGAGCCGCTGCTCGGCGGGGTCTACGCGGGCGACGCGTACCGGATCTCGCTGCGCTCGGCGGTTCCGCAGCTGTACCAGGCCGCGAAGACCCACGACTCGCTGACCGAGGCGGTCCGTGAGATCCAGGCGAAGGCGGCCGCCCACCAGCAGACGGGCCCGGTGTTCATGGGCATCGAGGGCGGGGTGGGCACCCTGCCGCTCGCGGTGGCCGAGTCGGTCCGGGCGCGCGGCGGCGAGATCCTGACCGGGGCACCCGTGACGGAGCTGCGCAGGGCGACCGGGGGCTGGCGGGTGGTCACCGGCGACCGGGTGCTGCACGCGGACGCCGTGGTCGTCGCCGTCCCCGCCCCGGCCGCCGCCGCCCTGCTCGCCGCCGAGTCGCCGGCGGCCGCCGCCGAACTGCGCGCGATCGAGTACGCCTCCATGGCCCTGATCACCCTCGCCTACCGCCGTGCCGACGCGGACCTGCCCGCCGGGAGCGGCTTCCTGGTCCCGCCCGTCGACGGCCGGACCATCAAGGCGGCCACCTTCGCCTCCCGGAAGTGGGGCTGGATCGGCGACGAGGACCCGGACGTGGTCGTCCTGCGCACCTCGGTCGGCCGGTACGGCGAGACGGCCGTCCTCGGCCGCGACGACGCCGACCTCGTCGACGTCTCCCGGCACGACCTCCGCGAGGCCACCGGTCTGACCGCCACGCCACTGGAGACCCGCGTCACCCGCTGGACCGACGGCCTGCCCCAGTACCCCGTCGGCCACCACGCGCGCGTGGCCCGGATCCGTGAGCACGTCGGCAAGCTGCCGGCGCTCGCGGTGTGCGGCGCGCAGTACGACGGCGTGGGCATCCCCGCCTGCGTCGCGAGCGCGTACGCGGCGGTCGACCAGCTGGCGGGCGACCTCGGCGGGGTCGAGGAGCTGACGGCCAACCCGGTGCAGAGTCTGCACGGCGGAGCGGGAGAATAGGAACCATGAGTGACGACGCCCCCACCACCGAGTCCGGCAGGATCCCGAACAAGGGCAAGCTGGCCAAGGACCTCAACGAGGTCATCCGCTACACCCTGTGGTCCGTCTTCAGGCTGAAGGACGTGCTGCCGGAGGACCGCGCGGGCTACGCCGACGAGGTCCAGGAGCTGTTCGACCAGCTCGCCGCCAAGGACGTGACCGTCCGCGGCACCTACGACGTGTCCGGTCTGCGTGCCGACGCCGATCTGATGATCTGGTGGCACGCCGAGACCAGCGACCAGCTCCAGGAGGCGTACAACCTCTTCCGCCGCACCCGGCTGGGCCGTGCCCTGGAGCCGGTCTGGTCGAACATGGCGCTGCACCGCCCCGCCGAGTTCAACCGCTCGCACATCCCGGCGTTCCTCGCCGACGAGACGCCGCGCAACTACGTCAGCGTGTACCCGTTCGTGCGCTCGTACGACTGGTACCTGCTGCCCGACGAGGACCGCCGCCGGATGCTCGCGGACCACGGCAAGATGGCCCGCGGCTACCCCGACGTGCGCGCCAACACCGTCGCCTCGTTCTCCCTGGGCGACTACGAGTGGGTGCTGGCGTTCGAGGCCGACGAGCTGTACCGCATCGTCGACCTCATGCGCCACCTGCGCGGCTCCGAGGCCCGCCGGCACGTCCGCGAGGAGGTCCCGTTCTACACGGGCCGCCGCAAGGACGTCGCGGACCTGGTCGCGGGCCTCGCCTGAGACCGTCCGCCGGCTCAGTGCCGGCCGGCCTTGCCCTTCAGGGAGTCCCGCAGGGTCTTCCGCCTGGCCGGGCCGGCCGCCGCCGGCTCCGCGTGCCCGGCGCACGACGCGCGCCGCTCGGGGAGCCGGCCTGCCAGCAGGTACGCCTCCAGATACCCGTTGACGCACTTGTTGGGGCCGCCACCGACACCGTGCGTGCCCGCGTCCCGCTCGGTCACCAGCACCGAGCCGGCGAGCCGCCGGTTCATCTCCAGCGCTCCCGCGTACGGCGTCGCCGCGTCCCGCTCGGCCTGGAGGATCAGCGTCGGCGGCAGCTCACCGGGGCCCGTCCGCACGTCGAGGGCCTTCTGCCGGGGCACCGGCCAGTAGGCGCACGGCAGGTTCATGAAGGCGTTGTCCCAGGTCTCGAACGGCGCCACCCGCGCGAGCCGGGTGTTGTCCCGGTCCCAGGTCTTCCAGTCCGCCGGCCAGTGCGCGTCGTTGCACTCGACGGCGGTGTAGACGGCGTTGCCGTTCTCCGCCGCGGCGGCCGAGTCCGGTGTCGGCGCGGCCAGCCGGATCAACGGTTTCGGGTCGCCCTTCAGGTACTTCGACAGCGCCTCCGCGCGGCTCGGCCAGTAGTCGTCGTAGTACCCGGCGGACAGGAACGCGCCCTGCAACTGCGCCGGGCCCACCTTCCCGCCGGCCGCCCTGCCCGCCAGCCGCCTGCTCGCCCGGTCGTAGCTCGCCTGCACCTTCGCGGGCGTGCCGCCGAGCCCGTACACGTCGTCGTGCCTGGCGATCCACTCCCGGTAGTCCGCCCAGCGGCTCTCGAACGCGGCCGACTGCTCCAGGTTGTTGCGGTACCAGATCTGCGCCGGGTCCGGGTCGACCGCCGAGTCCAGCACCATCCGCCGTACGTGGGAGGGGAACAGGGTCGCGTACAGCGCGCCGAAGTAGGTGCCGTACGAGGCGCCCATGAACGTCAGCCGGTTCTCGCCGAGTGCGGCCCGCAGCACGTCCAGGTCACGGGCGTTGTTGAGGGAGGTGTAGTGGCGCAGCTTGCTCCCGGACCGCTTCAGACAGCCCTTCGCGTACGCCTTCGCCTCCTTGATCCGGGCCTTCTTGTACGACTCGGAGGGGTGCGTCGGCGACTGTGACGGTGCCTTGAAGAAGTGCTTGGGATCGACACAGGACAGCGGTGCCGAACGGTCGACACCCCGCGGGGCGTAGCCGACCAGGTCGTAGGCGGCGGCGATCCGCTTCCACTCGGGCAGCACGCCGACCATCGGGAAGCTCATGCCGGAGGCGCCGGGGCCGCCGGGGTCGTAGACCAGGGCGCCCTGCCTGGGCACCCTGCGCTTGCTGTTGTGCGGGTCCTTGTGGGTGGCCCGGACCCGGCTGACGGTCAGTTTGATCCGCTTGCCGTCCGGGTGCGTGTAGTCCAGCGGAACACTCAGGGTGCCGCACTGGAAGGTGTCGGGGAACTCCAGGTCGGCGGCGCAGCGGCCGAAGGCGATGCCCTCCGCACGCGCGCGTTCGGCGGCCACCGCGGTGCCGCGCAGTGCGGCCCGGGCCGCGTCGGGGACGCGCTCGGCGCTCCCGGCCGGGGCGGCCGCCAGGGTGGTCAGGATCAGCGACCCGGCTGCCGAGTACAGGGCGGGGGCTCTCATGGCGTATCCCTTCGGTGCACGGCTGCGGTGGCGTGGCGGCAAGGGCACCGCAGCGACTGCACGGCAGCAATAAAAGGGATATTTCGATCGGTTGGCCGTGAAGGCAAGCACCATCGGGCCGGTGTCGGCGCCAATGCCCCCGATGCGCCCCCGCTCACTCCCGCGGCAGCTGGTCCCGGTGTGCGAAGGCCGCACGCAGCTCCGGCTCGCCGATCGCGCGGATCCCGCGGACGGCGACGGAAGCCAGCAGCGAGTGGTCGTCGACCGCGCGGTTCGCCCGCCGGTGCAGCACACCGAGCAGCCGCTGTCCGGCCGGGGAGGCCCAGCGCGAGTACGGGTGCACCTCGACCCGGGCGATGCCGAGACAGCTCAGGGTCAGGGTGAGGGGCAGCGCGAACCAGACGGCGACCAGGTCACGCGGCATCCCGGTCGGGGTGGGCAGGGCGAGCGCGGCCGCACCGAGACCGAGGACGGCCAACGCTGCGGCGCGGACCTGCCGGACGCCGGACGCGACCGTCGTCCGCGCCGCCGCGTCGGGCACCGCGAGCCCCGCACGCACCAGTCCCTCGCCGAGGCTGCGCACGGCGTCCGTGTCGGCGGCGGCCGAGCGCACCGGCGCTATCCGGGACTGCCCCTCCGGCCCGATGGCCCCTATCACCGACCGCTCCATGTCGTCCCGCCCCCGCGGGTCCACGACGGTCGCCCAGCCGGTGTGCGCGAGCAGCAGCCGCTGCTCCCGGGCCATCGACACCAGCGTCAGATCGGCGACCCGCGCGGGCCCGCCGGACAGGAACGCGGCCTCGTACAGCGACAGATCGTGTACCCGGCCCGCGTCCGGGTCGGCGGCCGCCGACCGTACGGCGGCCAGGCACAGCCGGGTGCAGGCGGTACCGGCGACGGCCCAGGCCAGGAGCAGCAGAAGGACCCAGAACATGACACGTTTCTATGCCAGGGTCCTGCGAATCACCATGCCCTGTTCACATTCCGGACCGAGTGTTGTGGGTATGTGACGTTCCGCTTGCCCCGCAGGTCAGGGGCTGTCGGAGGCCGGCGGCGGGCTGGTGGTGGCGGGCGGCAGGGTGTAGGGCGCCGACGGCGGAGGTGTCGCCGCCGGTGACAGCGCCGCGGACGGTGCGACCGGGATCGCGTCGCTCGGCGCGAACACCGGTGGCGAGGACGCGGGGGAGGGGGTGACCGCCAACTCCCGCGCGAGCGTGGAGAAGTCGACGAAGCCGGTCGCCTCCAGGACCTCGATGTGGTCGAGGACGGTGCTGTTGGCGTCGTCGGCGAGCTCGCGGACCAGGGTGTTCTGGGTGCCGGCGCGGACCTGGGCGACGACCGAGAAGACCCGGCCGTGGGCCAGCCGCACGAGGTTCGCGAACTGCCGGTCGAAGTCCTGGCCCTGGGCGCCGGCCAGGGTGGCGAGCCACTGCTGCTGCTGGTCGTTGGGCTGGTTCGGGAGCGGTACGCCGAGCTGGGCGGCGACGCCGCGGACATGCGCGTCGAGGGAGGTGTGCCCGTCCACCAGGTGCTGCCCGGCCGTCCGTACGGCCGCCGTGGTGCCCTTCTGCTCCGCCATCTGCCCGGCGGGCAGTTCCCAGAGCCCGGCCAGCCGGACCTTCACGATGAAGTCCCGGTCCAGCTCGGACAGCGGGCCGTACCGGGTCGCCACGGTCTTCGCGCTGAGCACACCGACCGCGCCGGTCGGGTCCGCGCGGTCGGCGTACGACCAGACCGGGAAGACCAGGGCGGCGATGGTCGCCGCGAGACCGGTGACGATCAGCCCGGTACCGCTGAATATGCCTCGTCCTTGGACGGGTGGCCGGGGACGCGCTCGCATGATGCCTCCTGCACCGCACGGATGTGGCTTCGCTGTGCGGGCTTGGCATATTACCGAGGGGTTCGGCAAAGGGAGCGTCGGCGGTGTCCGGGTGCGGGTGGGTAAGGGCTGATCGCGTAGTTCCGCGCACCCCTGGCGGGGCCCTGTAGCCGCCGCTTCTTCCTGGTCGCGGGCAGCCTGTGCCTCCCCCCCCGGAGGGGGACCCCTGGGCGGCACCGGGTGGGCGCGAGCGGCACCCCGCGAGCGGCGGTGAGCGAAACGCCCGGCACCAGCCCCCCGCACGGTTCACGCCCTCTGAGCGAACCCCCGGCACCAGCCCCCCCCGGCACCAGCCCCCTCGGCACCAGCCCTCTCGGCACCAGCCCCCCCGGCACCAGCCCCCCGGCACCAGCC
>NZ_LBMU02000119.1 GCF_001005085.2 Streptomyces humi | reverse complement strand
ACGCTCCGCGCGGACACCCGAAACGGCGGCAACTAGTGGGCGATGTCTCTTGTTCTGCTGCCTCTGTGGTGGTGTCGGTGTTCTGCCCTGATTGAGGGCGCCGGCCTCACTCGTCACCGACTCTTGGTGGTTCACTAGGTGTGCGTCATTTTTTATGGACGGATTGATTCTGGTCTAAGGGCTGTCCCGCAATGGCCTGGAGGCCCGAGTCGGGGCTCGAAAAGATGTGATGCCCTGCACGCAGCGTGTGTACGGTGCCGGAGTGATCGACTTTGATGGCGCTCGGTTGGGTGCGGAGGCCGCGCGGCGGTTGGCGGAGGCGGACTGCTGTGAGATAGCTCCAGGGCTCACGGAGGAAGAGTTCAGCCGGATCGAGGCGACCTATGAGCTTGAGTTCTCCCCGGAGCATCGTGCCTTCCTGGCGGCAGGGCTGCCGGTCGCTTCACCTCCAGAGGAAGGCGCGACGTGGCAGCAGCCCTGGCCCGACTGGCGTCACGCTGATGAAGACGACCTGCGCCATCGGCTGGAGTGGCCGGTACGCGAAGTGCTGGGCGACGTCGCTCATGGCAGCTGGCATCCGGCCCTGGGAGCGCGTCCCACCTCCAAGGAAGAGGCCCTGGAGATGGCCCGAGCGGTACTTGCACGAGCGCCACGGCTCGTTCCCATCTACGCGCACCGCTTCATACCCGCAGGTCGTGACACTCCGGGACATCCGGTCCTATCGGTGTGGGGTACCGACATCATCTGCTACGGCCACGATCTGGCCGACTACATCGACCGCGAGTTCGGCGAGATCGACGAGGACGCGCCCTGGAATCCGCAGGCGTCCGTCCCGCTCTGGAAGGACTTCCTCGGCTGAGATTGCCCCGGCTGATGCCGATGTAAATGATCTCTGTCGTGCCTGGTGTGATCACGGCCTCGGAGCCGTCCTGGATAGTCCCGTTCACCGGTGTGGCTCCGCGCCAGTTCAACCGGGTGGTGCGTGCGCTGCGGCGCGAAGGCGCCGACATCGCTCGGCGCGGCCGGCCGTGGGGGAATCCGCTGGAAGACCGGTTGCTCCTGGTGGCCGCGTACTGGCGCACCAACCTGACACTGCGCCAGCTCGCACCGCTCTTCGGTGTCTCGAAGTCCGCGGCCAGCCGCATCGTCGGCCACCTCGGCCCCCGGCTCGCGCTTAAGCCTCGCAGACGGTTCCGCAAGGACACCGTGCTCATCGTGGACGGAACTCTGGTCCCCACCCGCGACCACACGGTGGCCGAGCGGTCCAAGAACTACCGGTACTCCACCAATCACCAGGTCGTCATCGACGCCGACACCCGGCGCGTCGTCGTGGTCGGCCGCCCGTTGCCCGGCAACCGCAACGACTGCAAGGCGTGGGCACTGTCCGGAGCCGAGGAGGCCGTCGGCCGCACCACCGTCATCGCCGACGGCGGCTACCGGGGCACCGGCCTGGTGATCCCGCACCGTCGCGAGCGCGGGCAGAGCGAACTGCCAGCCTGGAAGGAAGAACACAACGCTTCTCACCGTCAGGTCCGCGCCCGTGTCGAGCACGCCTTCGCCCGCATGAAGACCTGGAAGATCCTCCGAGACTGCCGGTTGAAGGGCGACGGCGTCCATCACGCGATGAGCGGCATCGCCCGCCTGCACAACCTCGCACTCGGCCGATAGGCGAGCCGAGCGGACAGCAGCCGATCACGGCCCTGCTGACTCGAAGATCTTTACGGGACAGCCCTTAGCTCTTCCCCGCCGGTCAACGCAGGGCCGACACCTGTTCCGACGGGCCGTCCATCGCCCTCGGCCCGGAATCAACTCGCTGGCCGGACGGCCTTCCGGATCCTGACACATGCAGCTGCATCCAGCTACGTGGAACCAAACGGTTCAATCGAGTCTTTCGGCGACAGGATCGAGCCACTTTGGCCACTCCTGTGTGGCGGCTTCGTGATTGTCTCACCTGCGGCCCAGGCGGACTGAAGAATCGCGGCGGATGAAGTCTGGGCTGTCGGCAGAGGCGTTGGACGACGTAGGGGGACGGATGAAGCAGTTGGTGGAACTTCCGGTCGACGTCAAGGACGGGCATCAGCAGACGGTTCAGGTCGAGATCGAACAGGTCGCGGACGGTCTGGCCGACGTGTCGCGCTCGGGAAGGCTGGCGGCGCGTGCCGCGCGATCGCTCGGGGACATGCTGATCGGCATCAGACCAGTCGCCGCGAGTTTCGTCGAGGGTTTCGCCGGAATGGACCATTCGCCGGACGAGATCGGTCTTGAGTTCGGGCTGTCGCTGACCGCCCAGGCCGATGTCGTGGTGTCGTCCACTGCGGCGGCAGCCAACTTCAAGGTCACGCTGACCTGGAAGAAACCCGCAGCCGATGGCTCTACCCCGGAGCCACCCGGCGGGGTCTCCTGATGGAGGCGGGCGAGGCCGACGGCACGTCCTTCCCGGACGCGGCCGTCCTGCGGATTTTCGCATCCCCACCGGATCTGAACGTCGCCGATGGTCCGCTGGGCGTCGGTTTCCTGGTCGACGACCGCCACGCGATCACCTGCGCGCATGTCGTCGTAGCGGCAGTCGACTCAGTGCGAGAGGGCGAGTCTCGCGAAACAGCGCGCGTGCACGTGGACCTGCCCCTGCTGTCCGGCCCGGGCAGTCCGGCAGCGACGGTCACTGCACGCGTCGTACTGTGGGGTCCCTCCCTGGCCGCGGGCGGCCTGGATGTCGCGGTGTTGCGGCTGGACAGCGCCGTGGCCGGTGCCGGACCGGCGCGGATCGTCGATATCGAGCCGGAGGCGATGCGCGGGCATGTCGCCCAGATCGTCGGGTTTCCCGAGGGCCGCGGGCAGGGCGTTTGGCACGAGGGTGTCGTGCGCGGGCGTCAGGCCGACGGCCAGGTCCAGGTCGATCGGGTCGGAACCGGCTATCGCGTCTCCCGGGGCTTCAGCGGCAGCCCCGTATGGGACCAGGCTCTCGGCGCTGTGATCGGGATGATGGTCAAGGCCGAACTGGGCGAGCCGGCGGCCGGCTTCATGATTCCCGTAAGTCAGCTGGTCGCGACCTGGCCCCCGCTGGGGGCAGTGGCGCGTCCCCGCTCGCCGTTTCGCAGTCTCGAACCGTTCGAAGAGGCGCACGCCGCGGCGTTCTTCGGCCGGGACGCCGACACGGCCCGGCTCGCGCAGGTCGTGTCGGAACAGCGGTGGACCACGCTGGTGGGCCCCTCCGGCTGCGGAAAGTCCTCGCTCGCGATGGCGGGGGTGGCACCACGCCGCCGCGACGAGGGGGACACCGTGGCGATCCTTCGTCCCGCCCACCACGCCACCGCCTTCAGGGGCCTGGCCGCCGTGCTGCTGGACCTGCTGGAACCTCACTGCGCCGAGGCGGAGAGGTTCTCCCGGATCTCCGCAGTGGCAGACGAAATCGCCCGCCACGGGATCCGCGGGGTCGCTGCACGCATCCTGCACGTGCAGGACGCCCGACGGCTGCTGATCGTCATCGACCAGTTCGAGGAACTCCTCGACGACGAGGTCTTCGCGCGCGGCGACATCGACGCCCTGGCCGACGCTCTCGGCCCGAAGTCACCGCCGACGGTCTCGGTCCTGGCTGTCCTACGCACGGACTTCCTCGGCCCCGTCCTGGCCCATCCCCGCCTCGGTCTTCTCGCCAAGAAGCGCATCGAGGCCCTGGAACCGATGCGACAGGGGCAGCTGCGGGACATCGTCACCAAGCCGGTCGACGACATACCGGCCGTCGGCTACGAAGACGCCCTCGTCAACCGCATCCTGGGCGACGCCGGCGACGCTCCGGGCATCCTTCCTCTGCTCAGCTTCACCCTCGCCCAACTGTGGGATCACCAGCGCGGTGGACGCCTCACCCACCATGCCTACGACGCACTCGGCGGAGTCACCGGCGCCCTGGGCACGCACGCTGACCAGATCTGGAAGCAGTACGTCGGCGACGAGGACGAAGAACACGCGGAGAAACTGCTGACCCGGCTGGTGCGCACCCCGATCGGGACGGAGGCGCCGGTCCGCCGCCTCACCACGCGCACGGAGCTGAGCGACCGAGAGTGGCAGATCGCTCAACGCCTGGCCGGTGCCCGGCTCCTGGTCCTCAATCGGGCGCGCGTGCACGACCGACCCGGCCCCGAGGGGGGCGGGCGCTCCGACGTCGAGACCGTCGAACTCGCCCACGAAGCGCTCATCTCCAGCTGGGACAGGCTCAGTGCCCGGGTCAAGGCGGACCGCGCCTTCCTGGACTGGCGCGAGAACCTCCAGCTCGACACGGAACGGTGGGACCAGGCCGGACGGCCCAGGGATCTTCTGCCGAGCGCCACCGCACTCGCCGCCGCGCAATGGTGGCTTCCGGAACGCACCGCCGAACTAGGCAATACCCAAAGGGATTTTCTTGACCAGGGGCGCGCCCACCGTCGGCTTCTCGCCCGGCGCCGCCGCGCGGTGATGGCCCTGTTCGGCGTCCTGCTGATCGTTGCCGGGGTAACCGCCGTGGTCGCCGTCAACCAGCGGCAGACCGTGGTCCGCCAACGCGACCGGGCCACCTCCGCGGAGATCGCGGGCCTGGCGCAGTCCCTGGGCCGCACCGACCCGCAGCTCGCCCGGCGGCTGGCCGTCGCCGCCACCAGCCTCGGCGACACCCCCGAGGCGTGGTCCGCCCTTCTCAGCGTGCGCTACCAGCCCGAGAAGCGGACCGTGCAGCTGCCCAGCTTCGACGTGACGGCGGTCGACCTCGACCGTACCGGTCATATCCTCGTGGCCGGCGGCGGGACGGATCTCGGCACCTGGAACGTGGACACCGGCAAGCAGATCGGCTCCTACCAGACCACCGCGAGAGTACGGAACGTGGGCCTGTCCGCCGACGGCACGACCGTGGCCGTGAGCACCGACGACGACACCACCACCGTGCTGGACAGCCGGGGACTCCACCCGCGCGGCCACGCCTACCCGACCGGGCCCGCGCTCTTCTCCCTCAGCTCGCAGGGCACCTACCTGGTGGCCACCATAGAGGCGACCAACAGCGGCTACATCGCCGCTGTCTGGAACACCCACACCGGAAAACTGGTACTCCAACGCTCAAGCGACAGCTCTCTCCATCCCTCCTTCTCCCAGGACGAACGAGTGCTGTGGTTGACAGGAGTCTCGGGCAAAGGCCCCACCCGGACCGACCTGCGGACCGGAAAAGATCTCCCCACCCTCAAGTTCGGTCTCAAGCCCGATGACTCCTCCGGCTCTGTGACGTTCAGCTCCGACAGCCAGCAGTTGGCCCTGCTGACGACCCGCGGCCTGTACACAGCCGCTGCTCCCTACGACCACCGCGTTTATTCCAACACCATTCAGGTACCCCGGTCCCTGACATACGCCGGCCTGGGCGGCGGAGACGTGCAGTTCAGCCACGATGGGAAGTTCATCGCATTCGGCTTCACGCTGTGGGATGCTCTCCTGCCCGAGGACCCGGTCTTCACATACCCGACGATCTACAGTGATTGCGAGTCCGGCACGTTCCGATTCTCGGCCGATGATTCCGAACTGCGGTGCGTCGGCAGCGACGGAACGGTCCGTTCCCTCGACATATCCCGTCTCACCCTGCACGGCAAGCAGACGGATCCCAATCCCACAGCAGTGGCAAGCCAGAACGGGGCGACCATCGCGGTAGCCCAAACCGACGGCGGAGACGGCGGTGGCAAAGTTCAGGTCTGGTCCACGAAGCCTCTGACCAAACGCATGGAACTCACCGTCCCGGTAGAAGACCGCCTTCTGCTCAGCCCGGACGGCAGACTGATGGCGGCGCAGGTAAAGCAGGACAAAGTCGAGATCTGGGACCTGGCCAAGCATGTCCGCCTCGGCACTCTGCCCGGCAATGTGGGCGGAGCCACGAGAACAGTGGCCATCTCCCCGGATGACAAGTCGTACGTCACCTACGACCGGGTCAACGACCTCGGGCCGGGAGGGGTCGTCAACTCGCTGAGGTTCTATGACCTGACGACGATGAAGCTCATCCGACAGGAGAACTTCACCATCAAGGCTGCCATGTTCGACTTCTCGACGACGGTGACGTTCCAGCCGGACGGGAGAGCCGTGGTCGTCAGCCCGCTCCTCGGCACTGTGGCATTCCCCTCCGGCAAGATCCTCGTCCACGGCACCCCCGACCTGAACCTCGACGGTTTCAGCCCCACCGGCGAATCGGCCTATTCCGACCCGAGCAGCGTCCAGGGCAACCTGATCTTCCTCGACCCGAAGACGCTGGGCCCTACGGGCGAGGCTCTGAATGTCGGCGGTCTCTCCGCGGGCGCCGTCCCCACAGCCCATTCCGCGGACGGCCGGCTGATCGCCGCCGTCTACGACGACACGGCGTCCAACAACACGCTTTCCAGGGCGAACGAGATCAAAATCTGGGACCTGCAATCACGTCGGCAGCTCGGTTCCACCCTCACCGGCCCGACCGGCGACCTCGAACTGACGACCTTCACCGCCGACAACTCCACCCTGGTCAGCCTGGACGACCAAGGCATGTTCCGTACCTACACGGTCGCCCCTTCCCAGCTCGTCCATGAACTGTGCACCATGTCAGGTGGCCTGACCAAGCACGAGTGGCAGACCCACATCCCCGACATCCCCTACCAAAAAACCTGCTGAGACCGTGTCCTACGCGGTGAGGCGGACGACTCGTCTCGCGCCGCTGTTGTGGATCTGCTCATTCGCCGTCGCGCAGGCGCAGGGGCCAGGGGGGCCGGCGTTGACGAGCCGGGCCCCGCTTCCGTCGAGGGCGATGCGCAGCAGCAGGCCGGTGGCGAAAGTGCCGCGGCCGTGGTCGAGGAGCGCCTGGTGCGTCTGGGCGGCCTGCTCGGCCAGGCCGGCCTGTGCGCGGCGGCCCCTGCGGGAGGCGTTGCTGAGGAGGGTGGCCATGAGGGCGGCATCGACGTCGTGGCCCATGGCGTCGGTGACCGACAGGTGCAAGGTGTCGTAGTCGAGGCTGTAGTCGTAGGTGTCCCCGGCGATGCTGTCGGCGGGGACCAGGGCGCAGGCGAGAGTGAACTCGGCGGCCTCGCAGGCGGGCGCGGTGGGCAGGAGCTGGCGCTGGATCTCGGCGGCCAGGCTGACCGGGGTGGTGGGCTGGCCCCATTGGCAGAGGCCGGTGAAGCGGCGGTCGGTGACGACGATGTAGGCGAGCGCGTGCGCGGCTTCCTCCACCAGGGCCAGCGCCTGTTCGTCGGTGTGGGGCAAAAACAGCTCCAGGACCCCGATGGTGTCGCCGCGGTGGGTGACCGGGGCGAGGACTCGCTGCCCGTGCCCGCCGTTCTTGGCTTCGGTCACCTGCTGGGTGCGCAGGACCTGGTCGTAGATGCTGCCGGCCAGCGGGATCTGGTCGGCCCGGCGGGCCTGCTGCACAGCCACTTCCTCGGTGACCCGCACCAGCGTGCGGCCCACCACGTCCACGAACAGGAACGACATCGACCGTGCCCCGAACCGCTCCCGCAGATGACGTGCCACCACGTCCAGGAAAGCCACCGGCGCGGCGTCCTCCGCCGCGGCCAGCACCTGAGCCAGACCGAACCGGCCACCCGCCACAACAGCCTCCCAGCCTCACCCCACGCCTTCCCCGCACCGCCCCGGGCATCCCAGACACCACCCAGACCACAACACCGGCCCCCCGAACGGTGGGATTCGGTTTCTCGTCGTCCCGCACCGGGCGGTCGGCGCAGCAGTTGCCGGGCCGCATGCCGGCTCGCCGGGCGGCGGGCGAGACCGGGCGCGGCGTAGGCGGCGACCGCCGCGTGGGCCGGCCTGCGTGCGGCGAGGGACCGGTCGCAGCGGTGCGTTGGAGCGGGACGAAGACGAGCAGGGGCCGGCTAGGGGCGGGGAGGAGCTGGCCGGCAGCAGCGCATCGTGGCAGTGGGTGGTGGCTCAGGGCAGCATCACGGACGAAGACCGCGCGGCGGGCCGTACCTGCGCCGTCTTTGGTGTTACAGCCTGGGGGTACACCAGCCGGGCGGTGCACGGCGCCGTCCGCGGCAGGAGGAGATGTATGCACGCCATCTGGCACGCTCTGTCGATCACCGGCTCCATGGCGTGGGAGATCGCCTGGGCTCTGATCCTGGGCTTCACCCTGTCCGCCGTGGTGCAGGCCGTCGTCCGCAAGTCCACCGTCGTTTCCCTGCTGGGCGACGACCGCCCCCGCACCCTGGCCACCGCGACCGGACTGGGCATCGCCTCCTCGTCCTGCTCCTATGCCGCCGTGGCACTGGCCCGCTCCCTGTTCCGCAAGGGCGCGGACTTCACCGCGGCCATGGCCTTTCAGATCGCCTCCACCAACCTGGTGGTCGAACTCGGTGTCATCCTCGCCCTGCTCATGGGCTGGCAGTTCACCGCCGCCGAGTTCACCGGCGGCGCACTCATGATCATCGCCCTGGCGGTGCTGTTCCGTCTCTTCCTGCGCGACCGGCTGCTGCGCGCGGCCCGCGAGCAGGCCGAGCGCGGGGTGGCCGGCTCCATGGAGGGCCATGCCGCGATGGACATGTCCGTGCAGCGTGAGGGCTCCTTCGCCCGCAGGCTGTTCTCCACCGACGGATTCACCTCGGTCTCCCACGTCTTCGTCATGGAATGGGCGGCCATCCTGCGGGATCTCGTGATCGGCCTGCTCATCGCCGGCGCGATCGCCGCCTGGGTGCCGGACTCGTTCTGGCGCGCCTTCTTCTTCGACGGCCACCCCCTCGCGGCGAAGCTGTGGGGACCGCTGATCGGGCCGCTGGTGGCCATCGCCTCGTTCGTGTGCTCTATCGGCAACGTGCCCCTCGCCGTCGTCCTGTGGAAGGGCGGCATCAGCTTCGGCGGTGTCGTGGCGTTCCTCTTCGCCGACCTGCTGATCCTGCCGATCCTGAACATCTACCGGAAGTACTACGGCGCACGCATGGCACTCTTCGTGCTCGGCACCTTCTACACCGCCATGGTCCTGGCCGGATACGTCGTCGAGTTCGTCTTCGGCGGCCTCGGACTGATTCCCGACCGCGCCCACGCGACCGTCCCGGACAACGGGATCACCTGGAACTACACCACCTGGCTCAACATCGCCTTCCTCCTGCTGGCCGCAATCCTCATCGCCCGGTTCCTGCAGACAGGCGGCAAGGACATGCTGGGCATGATGGGCGGCTCACCCGACCACGACCACGACCACACCGGGCAAGACCACTCCCCTCACACACAGCGCCGCGCTCACGCGCCGGGCACACCGCGCAGCAGCCGACAGACCGCACAGCGGACCGCCAGGCGGCGAGCCACGCCGGGTGCGGCATAGGCGGAGACGACCAGGACAGCCACGGCCCCGAAGGTAGCGAGCTGACCGACCCAGCAGGAGACGAACAGGACAGAGCCGGTCAGCAACAGGACGGCGAAAGTCACGGCGAGGGCCTGGTCCCGGTCCTGACCCACCGAGGCCCTCCCCTTCGGTGCGGCCGCGGACAGCCCGGCCGCCGCGCTCACACCCGCTCCAGGCACCGCGCCGGCATCTGCCCTCCGGAGACCACCCTCCCCAGGCTTCCGCCGCCACACTCGCGGTACCGGGAGGCGTCCCGGCCGACCGCGACGACACACGACGGCACCCGCTCCCCCTGGTGCAGGTACCGCACGACCGGTGAGCGGGTCGTCGCGACCGGCCCTTCATTCCATGCCGGCCGGTGTACGGCGATCGTACGGACGGCCTTCCACGTCGACGCGCACGGTCCCGCTGAGGGTACGAAGGCGGGGGCCCGAAGGAGCGGCGGACAGGACGGTCACGAGGACCGCGGTCCGACAGCGGCCGCCGTGATGGGCAGACGTCGGGAGTGCATACGCCCTCAACTCTCGCCCCTGGGCGGCCCGTCACGGTCGCACACCCCAGCCTCAAGGCCGAACAGGCCAGCATCGAGCGGGCCGACCGATGGGGAATCTTCGCCGGCGAATGGGCACCGACCTTCATAGGCCTCGGCCTGGCACTCTCCCACTACGAACAGCAAGAAGGCACCCTCAACGGCTCCCCTCACCCAGTGAAGCAGGCCATCTGAAGTACAAGCCGCCCCGCGGGCCGTGCCGATCCCGCGCCCGAGGCCCCGCCACAGCGCAGGCTACGCGCTACGGCGTGGCTTGCGGGCGGCCGTCTTCTTGGCCGTCGTCTTCTTCCCGGCCGTCTTCTCGCCGCCGTGGTCTTCTTGGCGGCCGTCTTCTTCGCCGGCGCCTTCGCCGTCTTCTTGGTGGGCATCTCGTGGACCTGCGCGTCGGTGTCCGTGTCCTCGCCACGCGAGGCCTTCGCCTTGTCCACGGACTCCTGCAAGGCGGCCATCAGGCCCAGGACCTTGCCCGCCGGCTGCTCCGGCTCCGGGGCCGCGGGCAGTTCGTGATCCTCCCGCTTGGCCTCGATCACCTGCTGGAGTGCCTCGGTGTAGTGGTCGACGAACTCCGGGCCCTCCAGCCGGTCGGTGGTCATCCGCTCGATCAGCAGCACGGCCTCATCGACCTCCGCGTCGGACACGTCCGTCGCCGGCAGGTACAACTCGGCAGGATCGCGGACTCCGTCGGGCCAGCGCATCGCGTGCAAGACGATCACGTTGCCCCGCACGCGCAGCAGCCCGAGGCGTTCCCGGCCGCTCCAGGCGAACTTGGTCACCGCGACCCGCGAGGACCGCTCCAACGCCTGGCGCAGCAGTTCGTACGGCTTCGCGGCCACGGTCCCATCGGGCTGGAGGTAGTAGCCCTCGCCGACCCGCAGGGCGTCGATGGACTCCCACGGCACGAACCCGTGGATCTCCAGAGCCTTCGCCGTCGGCAGCGGCACGCTCCGCAGATCCTCGTCGGTCACCGGGATCACCTGCGTCGTCGTCAGCTGGTAGCCCCGGCCGATCTCATCCGGGCCGACCTCGCGGTCCTCGACCTCGCACAACTTGCGCACCCGCACCCGCACCCGGGCCATGTCCTCCACGGGGTACTGGTGGAACCGCACCGAGTGGTCCCCGGTAGCACTGACCACATGGACCGGCACCGTCACGTTGACTGAACTAGTGACCGTAAACCCGCAGGTCAGGGGATGACTCTGCTACGTTCCGGGCCGTGCTCGGACATGGTGGTTCGGAGAGGGACCTGACGGCGTTTGTGCTGCCGCAGGTGGGCCGGCTGGTGAGGACCGCCGACCCCTGGATGGCGTACCAGTTGCTGGACGGCAGTGGCTTGGTGGTTGAACCGGTAGAGGCCTTCTTCGCTGAGCTGCAGGCTCAGGCGAAGCCGTCCTCGACGATCCGGTCGTACGGGATGAACCTGTTGAGGTGGTGGCGGTTCCTGGCGGTCTGGGAGATCGCGTGGGACCGCGCAGAGCGGGTGGATGCCCGGGACTTCATGCGGTGGATGGCGATCGCGGACAAGCCGGTGCGGGTGCACTGGCGACATCAGCGGGCAGGGCTGACGACGCAGACGGCGCCGCCTGCGCAGCGGAAGGGCAAGCTGCCGCCGGGGGTGCCGAATCCGGTGACGGGGAAACCGACTGTGGGGCTGAAGTACGCGGTGCGTACCCGGCTGCACTGCGAGACCACTCTCCGCTCGTTTTACGACTTCCACCTCGAGGAAGGCAGCGGACCAGTCATCAACCCGTTCCCCCTGGCTCGGGCACGCCGTTCGGGCCGTGCGCATGCCGGTCACCGTCCCGGACAGCCGTTTCGGCCGGAGCGGCAGGGGCGTTACCGGCCGAGTGTGCCGGACAGGGCTCCGCGGCGAATCCCGGACGAGATGTTCAACGCACTGTTCGCGGCGCTGAAGTATCACCGGGATCGGGCCCTGGTCGCGTTCTGGGTGTCCAACGGGGCGCGGGCGGAGGAGCTGCTGACCAGCTGCGGGCGGGACGCGCTGCCGGGCCAGCAACTGCTCGGTGTGGTGCGCAAGGGGAGCCGGGCGTATCAGCAACTGCCGTGTTCCACGGACGCGTTCGTGTGGCTGCGCCTGTATCAGGAGGAAAGCCGGCGAGCAGGGGTTCCGCAGGGTGCCGACGAGACGCTGTGGTGGACCCTGCGTCGCCCGTGGCGGCCGCTGACCTATCACGCGGCCCGGGCGATGTTCGAAAGGGCCAACGACCTGCTCGGCGCGAACTGGACACTGCACGACCTGCGTCATACAGCGGCCTACCGGATGGCGCGCGACCCGCAGGTGTCGCTGACGGACGTGCAGTGGGTGCTTGCCCACGCGCATCTGTCCACCACGCAGATCTATCTGGAGGCGGGCGCCGATGAGGTGATCGAGACGGTCCGGGCTCATCACGCCCGTCAGTCCGATGCGGCACGGCGACCGGCGGTGCCCGCACCGGGCTACCGCCCCGAGAGCCTGCGCACGCTCTTCGGGACGTCCCAGTGAGCGCCGCGTCCATGACCGCTGCCGTGACGGTGCACGGTTCGAAGACGGTGCAGCTGTCGGGCGAGGCGCTCAAGGCGATCAGGGGACGGTTCGTGCCGCGACCCGCGATCGAGGCGTGGCCGGCCACGCAGCACAGCGCCGACGACATCGTCGCCCGCCTGAGGGGTGCGCCGTTGCGGGAGCGGGTCCCGCATACCCAGTGGTGCCGCGTCACCGGTGCCCGCCAGATCCTGGGCTGGCTGCAGACGTTCCCCGGTGACACCTGGCAGAAGCGGTGGAACGCCAGCCCGGCAGCGGCCTCGGGGCAGGAGTGGTGTCGCCGGGCGACCGAGTGGGTGGGTTCCACGGGGCAGGTCACCGGCCCGATCGTCAGCTCGGGATTGATCGCGTTGGTGCTGGCCGACGTGGTGCGGCCGTCTCTTGAATGGCAGTTGACGCGGCGGGCGATGCAACTGCAGGACCGGTTGCCCCCGATCCGCGACCCCGACGGCTTCGCCCGGCTGGAGACGTTGGCCGGACCTGAGCGATGGGCCTCACTCGCCGGCCGCCGGGCCCTGAACGCCCTGATCAGGATCATGGTGGCGAAGGGCGGAACACTCGCCGACATCACGGTCGGCGACGCGCTCGAATACCTGGACGTACTGCGCGCCCACCACAGCCAGTCGGCCGGCCACACTCTCTTCTACGCCTGGCTGCGCGCGCTGGGCACCCTGCCGGACGACGCTCCGGCGACCCTGCGCAACCTGGCCAGGGCCACCGGCCAGGTGAGTGTGGAGCAACTCGTCGACCGCTACCACCTGCAGTGCCGGCCGGTGCGAAATCTGCTGGTGGACTATCTCAAAGAGCGCCAGCCCGGCCTGGACTACGCGACCCTGGACAACATTTCCCGGTTCCTGGCCCGATCGTTCTGGGCCGACCTGGAGGCCCACCATCCCGGGATCGACTCCCTGCGCCTGTCAGCGGACGTTGCCGCCCAGTGGAAGCAGCGCGCCAGGACGAAGACCGAGCGGCGCCGCCGCAGCGACGGCACCTTCTACGACGTCGTCACGCCCCGCCTGGACGCGGCCACCCTGATGATCGCAGTTCGCGCCCTGTATCTGGACCTGGCCCAGTGGGCCGGCGAGGAGCCGGCCCGGTGGGGTTCGTGGGTGGCCCCCTGCCCCATCAGCGAAGCCGACCTCAACATCAAGAAGACCAGCCAGCGGGTCAAGGCCCGCATGGACCAGCGCACCCGGGAACGGCTGCCCGCTCTGCCCACGGTCGTCCGCGTGGCCAAGGAACTCCTGGACCAGGCCCGCCTTCGCCTGGACGCGGTGCGCGAGGCACCGGCCGGCGGCCGGTTCGAGGTGCTCGGCGAGGCCTTCACCCGCGCGCAGAGGCCCGGCTCCACCTGGGCCTACGACCATGCCGGGGGCCGCCGGGATATGGCCCAGCGCGAGCACCGGGCGTTTTGGGGGTGGGCGACGGTCGAGTTCCTCCAGCACACCGGGGCCAGGATCGAGGAGATGCTGGAGGCCAGCCACCACAGCCTGATCCAGTACCGGCTGCCCACGACCGGGGAGGTGGTACCGCTGCTGCAGATCGCCCCGTCCAAGACCGATCAGGAGCGTGTCCTGCTGGTCAGCCCCGAACTTGCCGACGTCCTGAGCAGCATCATCACCCGCATCCGCGACCCACGGACCGGAACCGTGCCGCAGGTCGTTGCCTACGACTACAGCGAACGCGTGTGGAATCCGCCGATGCCGCTGCTGTTCCAGTACGACCGCAGCGGCGAGCCCTCCCACATGACCGGCGAGTTCCTCCGCAAGGCACTCAACGACGTCCTGGAGGAGACCGGCCTGACCGATGCCAGCGGCCTCCCCCTGGACTTCGACCCGCACGACTTCCGGCGGATCTTCATCACCGACGCCATCCGCAGTGGCCTGCCGCCCCACATCGCCCAGGTCATCGCCGGACACGCCGACATCAACACCACCATGGGCTACAACGCGATCTACCCGGCCGAAGCCATCGAAGCCCACCGCGCGTTCATCGCCCGCCGCCGTTCCCTGCGCCCCAGCGAGGAATACCGCACACCCACTGCAGAGGAGTGGGATGCCTTCCTCGGCCACTTCGAGCGCCGCAAGCTCTCCATCGGCATCTGCGCTCGCGCATTCGGCACCGCGTGCATCCACGAACACGCCTGCGTACGCTGCTCGATGCTCCGTCCCGAACCCGACCAGCGGGGCCGACTGGTCGAGATCCGGGACAACCTCCTGGCCCGCATCATCGAGGCGGAACGTGAGGGCTGGCTGGGCGAGCTGGAAGGGCTCGAGGTCAGTCTTGCCGGAGCCCAGGACAAGCTCGCCCAGCTGGATGCCCAACAAATCCGCCGGAACACCGTCGTGGAGCTGGGCATCCCGACCTTCCACGACATCGCCAGCCGGGACGGCACCTCACTGCTGCGGCCCAAGTGAGGCGCCCTCGCCACCGGCCGGGCCGGTGTACCTCCATTCGGGAGGGAGTGGACGAATGCCGAGCTCCTGGACCGGCTCATCGGGGGCTCGGCTTCGGCTGTTGTCGGCCGCGCAGTCCGCACTGCCTATTCCTGGTGCCCCAGTTTCACGATCATGTTGGGGTGGCGTTCGCTGAGTGCCTTCAGGGCGAGCAGGCTCTTGATGCTGGGTTCGCGTTCCTGCATGTAGGTTCCGGGCTCGACGCCGTTGTCCCAGCCCCAGCGGGTGTGGCAGACGTCCCCGGTCATCAGGACCGGACCGGTCGGCGTGCACGCGATGTAGGAAACGTGTCCGGTGGTGTGGCCGGGGGTCTGGATCGCGAAGAACGAGCCGTCGCCGAACACATCGTTGACGCCCTCGAGCTTCCCGCCGAGGTCCTTCTCGAACTGGAGCTCCTCCAGCGGCGGCCGTCCGGCCAGCAGGTGGTTGTACGTGCCCTGGGCGAACAGGTTCAGGAAGAGCGACGCCTCGGCCTCGTCGGCGCCGGTGTAGATCGGGACGTCCTTGGGAATGTCCGGCAGCCCGGAGACGTGGTCGAGGTGCAGGTGCGTCATGAAGACCCCGTTCAGCGGGACTCCCTCGGCCGCGATGATGTCCGCGGTGGCCTGCTGAGTGTCCATCTTCTCGATGCCCCCGAACTTCCGGAGCATCATGCCGACGCCCGCACCCACCGGGTCCTCCACCAGCTTGCGTGAGACCCCTGTGTCCACCAGGAAGAAGCCGTAGGCGGGGTGCCGCAGGACGTGGGCGTAGATCTTGATCGGCTCCTTGCGGTCGGTGATCCCGGCGGCGACGGCCTTCGGGTGCTTGATGTTCAGCAGACCCGTGATCGGGGCCTCCCAGTTCGCGCCGACCGTCTTGAGCTCGATCGGGCCCGGCTCGTCGATCCTGGCCTCCATGGCGGCCGCGCTGATCGGCGCGCCGAAACGGGCCGACTTCGCGCTGTGGGTCGTGGCCTTGAACGTGAGCAGCTTCATGATGTGACTCCTCTTGCCTGATCGCTGGTAGCTGATTGCTGATACGTGCTGTGGCTAGCGGGCGCGCTGTTCGCGGGCGTGGGCGTCGAAGGCGGCGAGTTCCTTGGTGTAGATGCTGTGCAGCCTGCGCGGCGCGGCGATCCGCTCGACGAAGCCGGCGACGCCGGACTCGCCGTCGAAGCTGGCGGTGACCTTGACCAGCGTCTGCCCGCCTTGCGGGGTGAGGGTGTACGTCGTGACGAGGCCGGAGCCGTTGGTGTCGGTCAGGACGAGAGTGCGGCCCGGGGTCGGCTCGGTGACCTTCATCCGGATCACCTTGGCGCCCCCGGCGAAGTCGATCTTGACCTGAATGCCGCTGCCCGTGCCCACCCCGCCCTCGACGACCTCGCAGTCGTAGAACGGGGCCGGCAGGAACCGGGCGTGCAGGTGCATGTCCGCGAGGTAGCGGTAGACCTCGTCCGACGGGGCGTCGATGGTGTGCTCGGCGGACGCGGTGACGGTGTGAGCCATGGCAGTGGCCTCCATTTCTGTGTGGTGAGGTGCTGGTATCCGGTTCAGATGGTCTTGATGGTGCCGCCGTCGATGACGTAGTCGGCGCCCGTGATGTTGCCGGCCACGTCGGACAGCAGGAACGCGACCAGGGCCGCGACCTCGCCGGCTTCGCTCATACGACCAGTCGTGATGTTCTGGGACTTCGCGATCTGCTGGACGAAGTCAGCGAGGCTGACGCCTGCGGCGGCGGCCAGCTGGGCGACCGGGCCGTTGGGGTCCTCGTAGACGGTGGTGCGGACCAGGCCCGGGGAGACGGTGTTCACGCGCACGCCCTGGGGGCCGAACTCCTCGGCCAGGGCCTTGCCGAGCGCGGTGACCGCCGCCTTGACCGCGCTGTAGCTGGCCGGGACACCCAGCGGCATCCGGGCCACGGCGGACGAGATGTTCACGACCGCCCCACGGCGCTCGATCAGGCTGGGCAGGGCCGCGCGCGTGGCGCGGACGGTGGCGAGCACGTTGATGTCGAACATGCGGGCCCACTGGGTGTCTCCGGCGTCGAGGAAGCCCATGACGGCCTCGTCCCCACCGCCCACGTTGTTCACCAGCAAGTCGATGCCGCCCACCTCGGCCAAAGCCGTGTCGACGAGGGCGGCCACGCCTTCCGCGGTGCTCAGATCCGCCGACACGGCGAGGGCGCCGGTCTCCTTGAGCTCGGGCGTGATGGTGCGCGCGGCGCCCACGACGCGGACACCTTCGCCGATAAGGGTCCGGACGGTGGCCAGTCCGATGCCCCGGCTGGCGCCGGTGACGATGGCGGTCTTGCCCGTGAGGTTGAGGTTCATGAGGCTCCTCCAATGCGTATGACTTGAATGCTTCAAATCATATCTATCATGGGTTGAAGCAGTTTGCTAGTCTGGAGTCATGGCGATGACACAGGAGCAGGCAGAAGCGCAGTGGGAGCTGGGCAAGCTGGTGCACGACCTGGACATGCAGTGCGCCGCGCGCATGCGTGAATGGGTGGCCGGACTCGGCCTGACCGTCGCGCAGGCGTCGGCCCTGCGTGAGATGACCGGTCCGATGACCATGCGCGAGCTGGCCGGGCGGATGAGCTGCGAACCGTCCAATGCCACCGTCGTGATCGACAAGCTGGAGAGCCTGCGGCTGATAGAGCGCCGTCCCCACCCCACCGACCGCCGAGCCAAGCAGCTCGTCTTGACCCCGGAGGGCACCGAGCTGCGGGAACAGCTGCTGAAGGTCCTGGCCGAGGAACCCCTGTTCGCCGGCCTGACGCAGGAGGAGCAGAACGCGCTGGAGGGCCTGCTCAAGCGGGCCCTGTTCCGCGATGAAGTCCTCCAGGCCTGACGGCGTCGGGACGCGGGTTGCCCACACCGGTGTGCGGGGCGAGGGCCTTGCTCGGATACCTATGACTGCGGGAGCCCGGGCACCGGCATTTCAATGCAGCGTGTCAGTAGGGGGCTCACGGGCGCGCGACGGCTTCAGCCCTGGGGCCGGTCTAGTTCAGAGAAGTGACCAGACCGAAGCTGATCGCGCCGGACCAGATACTCCGGGACATCACAGACCTCCATCGCACGCCCCGAGCTCTCTCAGCCCAAGTTCTCCCCCACACCCCGGCACGGCCGCCGCCCCGCACATGAGCAGGGCAGCAGCCTGCGGACGCGTGGCCGGTCAATCCAGGAACCCGAGTTCCGCGGCCGGCTGGCAGTGGGCGCATGCCGGTACGTCGTGGCGCAGCGCGTCCAGAGCCTGCTCGCGCGTCACCGGCCGGCACCGGCCGCTCTTCGCCGCTGCCCAGCAGTCGCCGCGGTGCAGCCAGCCGATGTCGCGACGGTTCAGCCCGTACTGGACCAGCCAGTCGGGGCGCCAGCGGTCACGCTCGGCCGCATGCCGGAGCGCTGCCGCCTTGCGCTCTTCTGCGGCGATCCACCGGTCGATCTCCGCAAGCGACCGCTCCGCCTGCTGCTGCACGACACGACGCGCGAAGTACAGCAGATCGAGAGGGGACGGACCGTTTTCGCACACGCGTTCGAGTCTAATCCGGTGACCTGCGGTAATCCCGCCGGGTCATCGTTGTCCTGCGCCATCGAAGTCCGGTCGGCGTGTCATCGAAACGTGAGCCGCGTCGAGAACGGCTTACGCGTGCAGCACAGCACGCTCAAGCTCCACCAACGCCTCAATCGACTGGTCGTCCTCGACTGTCCCCAGTCGCTGTTCCAGCACCTCCCTTACCCGGGGCAGGTTCTCGGACCAGTAGGCCAGCGGCCATCTGATCAGGCGGTCGAGGAACTTCAACGGGCGTCGGCTGGCCGTACCACCGTCCTCGATGGCCCGCCGCCCCGCGTAGAGCCGCTCAAAGCTCCAAAGCACAGTGAAGTACGCGGTACGAACGTCGGGGAGTGCATCGTCCCTGAAGGTGTCGGGGGAGCGCAGGAGAGCCCCGAGCAGGTCGCGCGCCCTCGCTACTTCGCCACTTGTCAGATCCGCGTGCAGGAGCCGCGCCAAGTCGAAGTCGCCATGTCGGCGCTGCCAGTAGAAAACGGCCACGGACGTACACAGCGACACGATGGAGATCGCCAACGTCGCCACATCACTTACGGACACTCCGCCCCCTCGTCCCTGTCGTGAACGCCGAGAGTAAGGGGCCGAGCATGTTCAGGTCACTCAAAGATCCGTGACACACGCTCAAGATTCGATGACACAGGACATCGTCGTAGCGTCCCACCAGTACCAGCCGGACGGCGCCCGGCCGGGGCGCGGGTAGAGCCCCAGCCGGCAGGCGCGGCGCCCGTCCGCGGTGTCGTAGTAGGCGGCCACTACGCCCCGGTAGAACTGCCCGCGCGCATAGAGGTTGATCCGTACGACGTCGTGGGAGCCGTACGCACGGACCTCGGTTGCAGCATCCAAAGGGGGCGCCGGTACGGCATCTCTGGATTCGCTCACACGTCCGACTTTGCCGGACGTGACCAGGCCCCACTTGTGACGTTCAGCGATAGGTGGCCCTGCGCAGCGAAAGTTGGTCACTCGGCTTGGTCGGCTGATCGTCTGGACGCCTCCCACAGCTGGCAGACTGCTCCCTCGTGGCTGACATAGCAGGTCAAGTGGTCCCAGTGGCTTCCGCCCTTGCCGGAGTTGCCCTCACACTCGTGGGCAATGCGTACCTGGAACGCGACAAGTGGCGGCGCTCCCGACACAGCGAGCAGGAGGCCCGTTCGATCCAATCGTTTACGGATCTTCTGCAAGCCACCACTGACATCGCCCGCACTCTGCGACAGACCGCCGAGCAACTCGAAGAGGGGCGGGACGTTGACGTGCACGAAGTCGCGGAGGTGGTCGATGACCTCATCGGTCAGGTGCGTCGGCAAGCCACCGTCGTCCGCCTTGTCGGGCCCCGTACCGCATTCGACTTGGTCACGACACTGGAGGGGCAGATCTCCCCGATCTACCGACTCATTGTGGAAGCCGAAAGGTCGGGTGAGGCTACGGTGCTTGTGGAACCCGCTCGGCAATTGATGAAGACGCGGGATGCCTTGATTGACCACCTGCGAAGCACAGAAGGGCTCTCCTGATCGCGAACTCACAGGGGGCCCGGCTGGCCAACCATCGCTGCGAGTCACACCACTGGATTGATCACCTTGCCGCATACGCGGGCAGGCCAGAGGGGACGACGTGACGCACAGCAGCGGGACCGAGCAGGCACGGCCGGCTTCCGCGCTCGCCATACCGCCGCTCCCCGCCTACGCCCCCAGCCCCGAGACGGCGGCCGGGACGGCGTTCCTCGCATGGCTGCGGACCCCGCGCCCCGAGGCCGCACCGGGCATCTGGCGGCCAGGGCACCAGCCGCGTTTCGAGCAGGAGCCGGAGCAGGCGTCCGGCCTGCGGCTCGCCGCCGGGGCGCTGCTGTCGGCGCTGTGCGCATGGATGGTGTGGTGGCTGCTGTACGACGGCTAGGGGCTTTCGTTTGGATCATCGTGCTGACCAGAGGAAGATGCCCGCGATGTGAAGTCCGGCCATGTAGTTGGTGGCGGTCTTCTCGTAGCGGGTCGCGATCCCTCGCCACTGTTCCAGGCGGTTGATGCACCGCTCGACGGTGTTGCACAGCTTGTAGGTCTCGCGGTCGAAGGCCGGTGGCCTGCCGCCCCGGCTGCCGCGTCGTAGCCGATGGCTCCGCTGGTCCGCCGGGACCGGGATGACCGCCCGGATGCCGCGCTTGCGCAGGTGGTCGCGGATCGCGCGGGACGAGTAGGCCCTGTCCGCCAGGACCATG
>NZ_LBMU02000118.1 GCF_001005085.2 Streptomyces humi | reverse complement strand
CGGTGCGGATGGTGACGAGGGTCCGAACGTGGTCGCGGTCGGTGCGGATGGTGACGAGGGTCCGAACGTGGTCGCGGTCGGTGCCGATGGTGACGAGGGTCCGAACGTCGTTGCGGCCGGCGCGGACGGTGACGAGGGTCCCAACCTCGTCGTGGACGGGGACGAAGGTCCCAACGTCGTCGCCGTCTGACCGAGGCTCCCCCTCCCGCATCACCCCTGAGATGCCGGTGCCCGCCGTGTCGAACGGCGGGCACCGGCATCTCGTGTCCTGAGCCGTCATTCCCCCAGACGGACCCGGCCGGGGATCCCCATGGCACGGAACGCCTCCTGCGCGGCGGCCGCCCGTTCGGCCGCCTCCGCCGAGTCCCCGAGAGACGCCAGTGACCGCGCGAGGCCGTCGAGTGCGTAGGCCTCCTCCACCTGGTGGCCGAGCCGTACGGCGGACGCATGCGCCTGCCGGTGCAGGGCCAGGGCCCGCTCGTGATCGCCGCCGCGCCGGAAGAAGCGCCCCGCCGCGTTCCACACCGCGGCCTCCCGGACCGGCGCGTCCTCCAGCCCCTTGGTGGCAAGCGCCTCCTCCACCCAGTGCAGCACCTGCTCGCCGTGCCCGAGCCGGTCCTCCGCCTCCGCGGAGAGCACGAGCAGCACGGCCCGTTCCGCCGGAGCGACGACACCGGGCGCCCGTTCACGTGCGACGGCCAGCGTCCTGGCCGCCGTCTCGACCTCGCCCATCGCCAACTGGACCTGCGCGAGGTCGCCGAGTCCCACCAGTTCCTTCTCCAGCGCGCCGATCTTGCGGGCGAGGTCGATGGAACGGGTCGCCGTACGAACCGCCTCCGGGAAGTCACCGCGTTCCATGTGCACGGTGCTGATGTTCGACAGGGACTCCGCCTCGGCCCGTTCGGCCCCCAGTTCACGCTTGAGGGCGATCGACTGTTCCAGCCGGGGAAGCGCCTCGTCGAACCGGCCGGTGGTGGCGAGGAGCAGGCCGAGCACGCCGGTGTCCTTGGCCTGTCCCCGGCGGTCACCGATGTCGACCGCCAGTTCATGGGCCTCGACGGCGGCCGCTATGCCGTCCTCGAAGCGGCCGCGTTTCCAGCAGGCGACCGCCAGGTTGGACAGGCTCAGCCGCAGCAGATCGGCCTCGCCGAGACGACGGGCCGCGGCGACGGCCGTGTGGCAGAGCGCGAGGAACTCGTCGAGCCGGCCCCGTAGATCGAGATGGAAGACCACGTTCGCCGCGAGGAGCGCCACCTCGCGGTCGAGGTCCCGGCGGAAGGCCAGGGCGATCGCGGCGAGCAGACTGTCCTGTTCGCGTTCGAACCAGTCGCGGGCGGCCTCCGGGGTGCTCAGCGGCGCGAGTTCCGGCGCGGACGAGGGCGTCGGCCGAGGCATCCGTACCCTGCCGGGGAAGAGCAGGTCGCAAGCCACGTCCGAGGCGGTCAGCGAGTACTGCATCAGCCGGCGCACGGCGCCTGCCGCCTCTTCGCTGAACTCGCCGGTGCCGCCCGAGTGCCGGGTGCGCGACAGCATGTGGGCGAAGCTGCGCACCAGGTCGTGGAAGGCGTAGCGGCCGGGTTCGTGCTGTTGCACGAGATGCATGTCGAGGAGGTACTCCAGGACGTCCTCGGCGTCGCGGGTCCCGAGGTCGAGCAGTGCCGCCGCCGTGTAGACGTCCAGTTCGGCGCCGGGGTACTGGCCCAGCAGCCGGAAGGACTTGCGGTACGAGGCGTCCAGCCCCTCGTACGACAGCCGCAGGGTGACCTCGACGCTCCGTTCGCCCGCGCTGAGTTCGGCGAGACGGTGGGTGTCGTCACGGAGCCGGTCCACGAGGTAACGCACGCTCCAGCGGGGGCGCTTGCGCAGCCGGGCCGCGGCGATGCGCAGCGCCAGGGGTAAGTGGCCGCTGAGATCCGCGAGTTCGGCGACGGCCTCGGGTTCGGCCTGCGCCCGGCGGTCGCCGATGATGCTCTCCACGAGGGCGATGCTGTCGGGTGGAGCCATGGTGCCGAGGGAGATCGAGTGCGCGGCGTCCAGGTCCACGAGGAGGGCGCGGCTGGTGACCAGGACGACGGTACTGGTGGGGGAGGCCAGCAAAGGCCGCACCTGGGACTCGTCGACTACGTTGTCGAGCAGGAGGATCATCCTGTGTTTGATCATGGTGGCGCGCCACAGGGCGAGGCGGCCCTGCGGATCGTCGGGTATCCGTTCACCGGGGATGCCGAGCATGCGCAGCAGCGCCTCGGCCGCCGCCGCCGGGGCGAGAGGTTCCTCGTCGGGGGTGTATCCCCGCAGGTCGAGGTGGAGTTGCGCGTCGGGGTACCGGTCGGTGAGCTGGTGTGCCGCGCGGACGGCGAGCGAGGTCTTGCCGCTGCCGCCCATTCCGTCGATGGCGACGATGAGGGGTCCGGTGCCGTCGGCGTCCTCGATGAAGCCGAGGAGCTTGTGCAGTTCTTCCTCACGGCCGGTGAAGTCGCGCAGATCGTAGGGGAGGGTGGAGCGTCCGCCGCTCACGGCGGGCGCCGCCGGGGTCTGCGGGGCGGTGCCGGTCAGTGCGGGATCGTTGCGCAGGATGGCCTGGTGGAGTTCGCGCAGTGACGTGCCGGGCTGGATCCCGAGTTCCTCGTCGAGTACGGCGCGGATCGTGCCGTACTCCTCCAGGGCCTCGGCCTGGCGCCCCGAGCGGTACAGGGCGAGCATGAGCTGACCGCGCAGGGCCTCGCGCAGCGGGTTGTCACGGATGGCGGCGCGGATCTCGGCGATCAGCTCGGAGCTTTCGCCGGCTTCCAGGCGCAGGTCGAAGAGCTGCTCGACCGCGGTCATCCGCCGCTCCTCGAGCGAGGCGGAGGCCGCGTCGACGACGGCGCCGCCACTGCCGGACAGCACCGGACCGCGCCACAGGGCAAGGGCCTCGCGGAGCAGAGCCGTGGCCTCCGCGGTCCGGCCGGCGGCGGTGTGGTCGCGGGCGCGTTGCAGCGCGTCGGTGAACTGGAGCAGGTCGAGTTGTTCGAGCGTCACCGAGGCGCGGTAGCCGGGTCCGTCCGTCGCGATCAGGGTCCGTCCCTCGGGGATGCGCTGACGCAGCTCGGCGACGGCCTTGCGGACCTGGTGGGCGGCGGTCGCGGGCGCGTCCTGGTCCCAGACGGCCTCGATGAGGCGGTGGACCGGCAGGACCCGCTGCGGTTCGAGCAGCAAGGTCACCAGCACGCGCTCGCTCACGGGTCCGCCGACGTGGATGCGTTCGTCCGCGTCCCAACATTCCAGTGATCCGAGGATGCGGAAGCGGATGGGCACTGTCTGGTGCATGGCACGTGTCCTCTCCTCGGTCCTGGACGGCTGCCGTGACACCGCCCGACCGCGGGGACCGAGGGAGACCGAGACGGCCTCCCGTTCCTTCACGTTCCGCAGTGAACGGCACAGGGCGGCCGACGTCGTTGCTGGCATTCTCACCCATCGGCGGACCGAGTGGTGCGCGTTGCCGGCCGTTGGCGTGGCGAGCCGGAGCACGCTGCTCTATATCGGACAGGCTTCCGCGGGTGTCCGATGCTTGCGCAGGTGGACGGGGTGCCGGCGGCCGACCGCGCGCTGACGGGCGGCGGCGGCCGGCGGCAGCGGTGGTGCGGCGGGCCGACCCGGCACCCGTAAGGACGGAGTTCGCGCCGCGCGTGCCAACTCGCCCGACCGTGACGGTGGGTGACCAGACGTCAGGTCATCGGGGCTGTCCGGGCGTCGGCCGATGCCTTCGTCGACGCCGGTCGCGGGGCACCGTCCGGACCGGCCGGCCCCGGTGCCTGTGGTGACGAGGACCGGGAGCCGCCCGTGCGGCAGGTGTGTCCGGACCCGCTCCGCGGACGGGACATCCGCACCTGCGAGGCCGGTCAGGTGCCCTGTACAACGAAGTTCACCGGTCGGGTGGTCGAAGGGCGCCGCGCTCGTGAGGCGTCCGGCGCGGGGGTGTCACGAGGCCCGCGCGCCCGGGTCGGGGTGCGCACGGCGGAGGGCCGGCGACATCCTGCCGCCGGCCACCCACCGTATGCACAAGGTCATCTCAGCGAGGCGCCGATCCCTGGTGCGGGACGTCGGCGAGCACCGGCGAGCGGTCCACGGACACCGGTGCCGGTGCGTCGGCCAGCACCCCGCCCCGACCCCAGTGATCCTGTTCTATGTCCCTCACCAGGACGGTCACCGCATCCGCCGGGCATCCCGCGATCCGGGCCACGGTGGCCGTCAGCTCGCCCACGAGATCGGCTCGTTTCTGTCGGTCGTTGCCCTTCCACCAGTCCACGGTCACGACAGGCATGGTCTTCTCCTCACTGTCCGGGCCGCACAAGGCCCTCGGTCGCCGGGAACTGGTCGAACCGGCGCGCCAGTTCCGCCATCGTCTCCGCGGTGGGTGCGGGCGAGGAGTCCAGCAGCTCGCCCAGCTCGCGGAAGTAACGCTCCCGGCCCCCGTCCGGGGTGAACATCACCAGCAGGGTGGCCGGGTCGGTCCCGGGGTTGCCGAACGCGTGGCTGGTCCCGGGCGGCACCAGCATGAACGTCCCGGGAGACGCGACGCGCCGCTCCGTGCCCAGCGTGAGCAGCACGTCACCCTCCACCACGTAGAACATCTCGGTCAGTTCGTTGTGGAAGTGCAGCGGTGCTCCGGGCGCCCGGGGCGGGAGCCGGTGTTCGGTGAGACCGAACCGGCCGGCCGTGTCGTCCGCGGTGACCAGGAACGACACCGGGGTGCCGCCCACCACGGTCCCCGGGCCGGCGCCGGGTCCGACGACCCGCGGCCAGGTCATCGCCCGTCCCCGGTGTCCGGGCGGCCGGCCCCGGCACGGGCCGACAGCGTCCACAGCGCGACCGCCGCGGCGGCCAGGGCGAGCACGGCCGTCAGCGCGTAGGCCCGGCCGAACGCCGTGTCCCCCGGTGTGTCACCGAGGATCAGGACCAGCACCGCCAGGCCCATGGCACCCCCCGTGTACTGGGTGGTCGTGAGCACCGCGGACGCGGTGCCCTGGTCGCTGTCGGGCACGTCCTTGGTGCCCGCGATGTACATCCCCGCGAAGGCCATGCCCTGGCCGAGCCCGCTGACCAGCAGGCCCGGCAGCACGCCGGTCCAGTAGCCGGAGCCGCTCGTGCCGATACCGAGCAGGGCCAGCCCCGCCGCGCCGACCGCGAACCCGGTGGCGAGCGTACGGCGGATGCCCCAGGGCTCCGCGAGCCTCCCGGTGACGAGGTTGCCCGCGACCACGCTCAGGGTCAGCGGCAGGAAGGCGATGCCGGCCTCCAGCGCTCCGTAGCCCCACACGTCCTGGAGGAACAGGGTGATCAGGAAGAACTCGGCGCCCACGCTCGCCATGTAGAGCGCGGACATCGCGCTCGCGCCCGCCAGCGAGCGCACCCGCAGCAGCGCCGGAGGGATCAGGGCGGTGGCGGCCGGCCGCCTGTCGTACACCGTCCAGGCGATGGCCAGTGCCAGAGCCGCCGCCAGGCAGCCGAGACAGGACGGGGAGGTCCAGCCGTCCACCGCGGCCTGCGTGAGTGCCGCCACCAGGCACAGGACGGCTCCGGTGAACAGGGCCGCGCCGGGCACGTTGAGATGCCGGACCGAAGCCCTGGTGCGCGTCCCGGGCGGCAGCACCCGCAGGGCGAGGGCGACGGTGACCAGGACGAGCGGCACGTTCACGAAGAACACCCACCGCCAGGACAGCGCCGAGGTGAGCACACCGCCGACCAGCACACCCGCCGCCAGTCCCACCGCGCCGAGCGCCCCCCAGATCGCCAGCGCCCGCGAGCGCACGGGCCCGGCCGGGAAGGCGGCGCCGATCAGGGCCAGCATGGACGGTGTCAGGGCGGCGGCGCCGACGCCCTGGGCGGCACGGGAGGCGATCAGCAGCCACTGGTCCCCTGCCACCCCGGCGGCGAGGGAGCCCAGTCCGAACAGCGCCAGCGCGCCGAGGAAGAGCCTGCGCGGACCGGTCAGGTCCGCCGCGCGACCGCCGACGACGAGAAAACTGGCGAAGAACACGGCGTACGCCGACACCACCCACTGAAGCCGTTCGGGGGCCAGGCCCAGTCCCGATCCGATGCTCGGCAGGGCCACGTAGATGATCGAGTAGTCCAGTGCCACCAGGAACTGGGCGATGGACAGGGCGAGGAGGGCGGCGGCCATGCGGCCGGTGAACCGGGTGGCCGCCGGGGCGGCGGCCTCTTCGGTGCGGACGGTCATGAGAGGACTCCGGTCGGCTGGAGCAGCAGGTCGGTCACCGTCGGGAAGTCCGCCGCGACATGGTCGGCGCCGGCGGCCGTGAGCGCCTGTGCGGTGTCGACGCCGTAGGAGACGGCGACGGTCCGCAGGCCGGCCGCGTGTGCCATCGCCATGTCGGTGACGGTGTCGCCGACGTACCAGGACCGCGAGGGGCGGGCGCCCAGTTCGGACAGGACGCGCAGTGCCATGTCGGGGTGCGGCTTGCCGTGTTCGACCATGTCGTGGCAGACCACGGTGTCGAACCTGTCGAGGATGCCGGTGGCGTCCAGCAGGGCGTGCGCGCTCGCCTGGATCTTGGAGGTGGCGACGGCGAGCGGGTGCCCCGCCGCCCGCATCCGGTCCAGGCCCTCGGCCACGCCTGGCATCAGGAGTCGCGGCCCCCGGCTGAGCAGGTCGTCGGTGAAACGGCGGCGGTAGCGGGCCGCGGCCTCGGCGGTCACGGCGTCGTGGACGCCGGTGCCCAGCAGTCCGGCGAGGGAGGCCTCCAGGGGTTTGCCGACGGTGGCCAGCACGTCCTGCCGGCTGGGGCGGGCGCCGAAGTCGCGGACCACGTCACCGATCAGTCCTGCGATGGCGGTGGGCGTGTCGGCGAGGGTGCCGTCGATGTCGAAGATGAACACGGAGGTCATGCCGCGGCCTCCCCGGCGGGCACGGCGCCGGCCGCGTAGGCGACGGCGAGGTGTCCGGCGAGCCGGGCGGTGCTGATCAGGACCTCCCGGTTGGCGGCGGCGGAACGTCCCTCGGTGGCCCGTGAGACCGCCTTCATCAGGTAGGGGGTCGCGGCGGGGCCGCGCACCCCGTCCTGCTCCGCGGCGCGCAGCGCCTCCTGGATCACTTCCTCCATCGCCTCCCCGTCCAGCGCGTGTTCCGCACTGATGGGGGCCGTGACCAGCGCACCGCCCGGCAGGCCGGCCGCCCAGTGCATGCGAAGCGCCCGGGCGACGCCGTCGGCGTCGTCGATCCGCTGCGGCACCCGCAGACCGCTGGAGCGGCAGTAGAAGGCGGGGAAGTCGTCGAAGCGGTAACCGATCACCGGCACCCCCAGCGTCTCCAGGTACTCCAGGGTGAGCCCCAGGTCGAGGATGCTCTTGGCCCCGGCGCACACCACGGCCACCTTGCTGCGGGTGAACTGCACGAGGTCGGCGGAGACGTCGAAACTCTCGCTCGCGCCCCGGTGGACGCCCCCGATCCCCGCCGTGGAGAAGAACGGGATGCCGGCGAGGTCGGCGGCCACGAGAGAGGACGCCACCGTGGTGGCACCCATGCCGCCGCCCGCCAGCACGACACCGACGTCGCGGCTGGACACCTTCGGCACACCGGAACCGACCGCGAAACGCTCCATGTCGTCGGGTGACATCCCCACGGTGAACCGCCCGCCGTCCAGCCCGACGGTCGCCGGCACCGCACCCGACTCCCGTACCGCCTTCTCGATGGCGAGCGCCGTCTCCACGTTGCCCGGATAGGGCAGACCGTGCGCGATCACCGTGGATTCCAGAGCGACGACCGGCCGGCCCTCGGCCAGCGCGTCACCGACTTCCTCACTGACACGCAGCAGTGGGTTCATACGAGTCTCCCAAACGGTTGCTGGAACGAGAGCGACGACGTACCGGCGACGCGGACCACACCGCGCCGTCCGTCAGGTCATCACCGTCCCCGACCCCGTTCCCGTTCGGTTCCCGTTCCGAGGCCGGGCCCCGGCACCCGACGGTCAGAGCCAGCCGCGGCGGGCCGCCTGCCAGGCGAGCTGCATACGGGTCGTGGCCCCGGCGAGGGCCATCATCTGCTGGATGTGACGCTGGATGGTGCGGCGGCTGAGCCCCATCTGACTGGCGATGGCCTTGTCCGCGATGCCTGCCACCAGCAAGGAGAGGATCCGCCGGTCGGTGCCGGACAGCGGGTCGCCGGCCCGTACGGCGGCGGCGTCCGGGAGGGTGCCCGCGGCACTGACGTCGAGCGGGACCGCGGTCTCCCAGTAGCGTTCGAAGAGCGAGGTGAGCGCGTCCAGGAGACTGCTCTCACGGACCAGGGCGGCGGTGGGTTCACCGGGGGATCCCTGGGGGCCGCCGGGCACCAGCGGACAGATCGCGATGGCCCGGTCGGCCACGGCCAGCCGCAGCGGCAGATGCGCCACGCTGCGGGCGATCTCCCCGGCCTGCACCCCCTCGATCACGTTGTCCACGGCGTGGTCGTCGTCGAAGAACGCCTGCTCGTACAGGACGCGGTAGCGCACCCCGCGGGCGAGGGCGTCGTACTCGGCGCGGTTGCTGCCCGACGGCATCGCGACGTACTGGGCCTTGCAGAACCAGAGCATCTCGTGCCGGGCGTTGTCCTGCATCTGCCGCAGATGCTGCCGCAGCGACTCGGCGCCCGTGATCACCTCGATCAGCTGGCCCGCGTCCTGGCGGCGCCGGGTGCTGCGGTACAGGTCCAGCAGATCGGTGACCGTGCCGCGCGCCTTGTCGAGTTCGTCGGTACGCCGTTGCAGCCGGGGCAGCAGCGCCACGTCCGGCGGCACGGCGGAGTACTGCGGTGGCACGTGATCGGTGGGGCTGGTGAGTCCCTTGGCCGTGAGGCCCGCCAGCACCACCTCCAGCGTGTCGTGCGGCAGTTCGCTCTGCTCCGCCAGTTCGCGTGCCGAGGCCGTGACCGCTCCGACCAGGAGGCGGTAAACGGTCTCCTCGACGGCCGTCAGCCCTGCCGCCTCCAGCATCGGCGATCCCTCCCTGTCGCTCACGCGGCGGAAACGCCGCTTCCCGTTCCGCTGCTTCACCGGGTCAGTGCGGCGTGGCGGACCCCCGGTGGAGGAAGGCGCGGTCGATCGTCTGCCGGACGCTGTGCCCGGCGTCGTCCGCCGCTGTGATCCGCAGTGTGACACAGGCGTCGCCGCGGACCCCGGACGGGCGTTCGACGGCCGCGGTGAAACGTCCGCTCGTTCCCTTCCCTGGAGTTGGCGAGGTCCGTGCCGTCACCCAGGTCCTGCCGTCGTCGTAGGACGTCTGCACCGTGAGCTTCGTGCCGTGCGGGGCGGGCACGCCGTCGGGCATGCGGACGTCGAAGCCCAGTGTGTGGATGCGCTGCGGGCCCACGGCGTTCTCCGCGTCGACGGGTACCGAGTAGTCCACCTGGAGCAGCGGAAGCAGCGCGGGGCTCGCGGTGGTGTCCGAGCCGAAGGACCACGAGGTCTCGGTCCGGGTGCCGAAGCGCCAGTTCTCCGAGTCGCGTCCGGTGGTCAGGTCCAGCCGGTAGCCGGCCCGGCCCGGCGGTACCTCGAAGGCGCCCCACGCGCCGGTGTCGGAGTGGGCGACCCGCTGCCCGTCGCGGTACAGGTCGGCGACCGCGGTGTCGCCCGTACCGGACGCCCGGGTGCCGACGCCGCCGAGGCTGTCGCTCTCCGCGAAGGACCAGTGGCCCGCGGCGTCCGTGAAGTCCGGGACGTACAGGGAGACGGTGTCGCCGTACCTGGTGGAGGCGGGCCGGCCGGCCACGCCGTGCGGGACGGAGGGGCGGACCGGGGCGGTGAACCAGCGTTCCGTGGCCTGCTGTCCGGCCCGGTAGGTGTGGGTCGCGTCCCGCATCCCGGCCTGGAGCGGGAAGTCCTGGTCCAGGACGGTGTCGTGATGGACGACGTGGTTCCAGAGGGTGTCGCCGGCCGTCACGTACTCCACGCGCTCCCGGCCCACCGGCACGTCGCGCGTGTACTGGTTCCAGGCGGTGTCCTGGTACGGCCGCCAGGCGAAACGCTGCTCACTGCCCCAGCCGGAGGCGCCGGTACGGGCGTAGGTGGCGTGCACGACCGCGCTGTCCTGCCCGGAGACGGTGTGCACGAGGTGCTGCGGGACGCGCTGACGGGACACCTGCATGACGTCGTAGAGGTAAGGGCTGCGCACGGTGCCGGTGAACCGGATCCGGGTCACCGTCCGCGCGCTCCGCTCCAGGATCGCCGTGCCGTCCGCGTTGTCCGCGCGCATCACGGGCAGGGCGAGGCGTGTACCGGCCGGGCTCCAGCGGGTCCACGGGGAGAAGCCCTCCGGCATGACGAGCATCAGCGCCTTCGCGCCGGCGTCGGCGGCGGCCCGCGCGAGGGCGGTGTCGTCACCGAAGCCGTAACGGATCACGGCCAGTCGGCCGCGGACGTGGGCGGCCCTGAGGTCGGCGACGGTGCCGGTGCCGGCGTCCACGGCGGTCAGCCGGACGCCCTTGTCGTCGAACACCGGTGACGCCGGCAGGTAGTAGGGGGTGAAGGACCGCGAACTCCCCTGCGGGCTTGCGGTGAGTTGCGGGGCCGTCAGCTGCCAGCGGGAGGCGAACTCGAAGGTGCCGTCCGTGACCTGGGCGGTGGGGCTGACGTAGATCCGCTTGGCGATGTCGAAGTACATGACGCCCTGGATCAGACCGTTCCCGTCGATCTGACGGTACGTCTGGTAGCTGAGCGCGCCGTGCTGTTCGGACGGTCGGGGGGTGCGGATCCTCACTTCCGTCACCTTCGAGGCGTCGAGGGTGACGGTCGAGTCCTTGGTGACCCGCACCTGCGGGTCGATCACCTCACGCAGTTCCTGGCCGTCGGCCGCGTCGTCCAGGGTGCCGAAGCTCACCTGGTAGGTGCCCTCCTCGACGACGGCGACGGCCGGGTCGAGACCGGTGTACCGGGCGAAGCCGTCGGCCCCCCAGATCGTCGGGGCGGCCTGCGGTATCACCTGGCCGGCGCGGTCCTTGGCGATGACCGTGAGCCGGTGCAGCGGCGCGTGCACGACGAGGGAGAGCGTGGTGTGGGCCAGCGTGGCGCCGTCCGGTCCGGTCGCGGTGGCGTAGCCGTAGTAGGCGCCACGCGCGGCGTGCGCGCCGTCCGCGAGGACCGGGACGTCCGCCGAGGCCCCGGGGGCGAGCCGGACGGTGCCCGAGCCCAGGGTGACAACGCCGTCGGCGAGGGTGACACCGTTGTCACGGGACAGTGAGACGGACAGCTTGAGGTCGAGGACGTGGTCGCCGTCGTTGGTGTAGTGCAGGGTCGCCACCCGCCGCGGTCCGGCCGCGTCGGCGGTCTGGAGGGCGGGCAGGGTCACGGAGCCGGTGGCCGTCAGGGTCCCCATGGCCGCGCCGATGTCGACGCGCCCGCCGCCCTGTTCGGTCACCTTGGTGCCGGACACGCGGTGGGCGGTGCTGACGAGCGCGTCCTTGAGCTGCGGTCCGCTCCACTCGGGGTGCCGCTGGGCGAGAAGGGCGGCGGCCCCGGCGACGTGCGGTGTGGCCATCGACGTCCCGGACGCGGCCGTGTAATGGGGGTCCACCGGCGTTCCCATGGCCGTCCCCGAGGCGCGCGCGGCGACGATGCCGACGCCGGGCGCGGTCACGTCGGGCTTCACGGCCCTGTCGCCGGGGCGCGGGCCGCGGCTGGAGAAGGGCGCCAGGGAGTCGTCCCGGTCGACGGCCCCGACGGTGAGCGCGGCGTCGGCTGCACCCGGCGCGCCGACGGTCGACGCGCCCTGCTCACCGGCGTTGCCCGCGGCGACCACGAAAAGCGTCCGCCCCGAGGCGGACAGGGTGTCGACGGCCTGGCTCATGGGATCGGTGCCGTCCGAGGGCGCGTCCGAACCGAGGCTCATGTTGACGACCCTGGCGTGCTCGGCGGCCGCCCACTCCATGCCGGCGATGACCTGCGACTCCGAGCCGTACCCGTCGTCGCCCAGCACCTTGCCGATCAGCAGGTCCGCCCGCGGCGCGACCCCGCGCCGGGTACCGGCGGACGCCGCGCCGCTGCCGCCGACGATCGACGCGACATGCGTGCCGTGCCCGAAGTGGTCGGTCACGCCGCCGCTGTCCGAGAAGTCACGGGACTCGGCGATCCGGCCCGCCAGGTCCGGGTGGCCGGCGTCCACACCGGTGTCCAGGACGGCCACCTTGACGCCCTGTCCCTCGAAACCGGCCTTCCAGGCGGCGGGTGCGCCGATCTGCGCCGTGCTGCGGTCCAGTACCGGTGCCACCCTGCCGTCGAGCCACACCCGGGGGGTCTGCGTGAGCCGGGCCGTGCCGGCGGGGCGCAGGGTCTTCCAGAACGCGCCGAGGTCGTCGTCGTCCACCCGCAGGGCGGTCGCGTCGATGCTCGCCAGCCGGCGCCCGGGCGCGGACTCCGTGTTGAACGCGTAGAGCCGGTCCGCCGTCGTCGCCGCGGCCCTGCGGCTCGCCGCCGTCCCGGCCGCCGCGCCGCCCGGCTCGGGGGAGACGATCAGCGGCAGCGCCGGGGTACCGGCCTCGTCGTAGCCCTGGGCGAGCAGGGCGGTGACGTCGAAGAGACGCCGGTCCAGCGTCCCGGCGGCGACCAACTCCGCCGCGTCGGACGGGAGTACGGTCATCGCGCCGTCGTCCTGCTCGTACGTGCGGAAGACGATGCCCCGGCGGCCCGGACCCGGCACCACCGAGGCGGTGCGCCGGCCGTCGCTGCCGGGTGTCACCGTCACCCGGTCACCCGTCACCAGCCGTACGGTGGACGGCGATCCGGCTGCGCCCTTCGCCTCCGCCGCACCGGGGGAGGACGAGAGGGAGGACGCCTGCGCGGCGGTGGACGAGAGACCTCCCGTGGTCAGAACCAGTGCTGTTGATATCGCCGCCGTCAGACGGATCCATGCCATCAGCCACACACCTTTCGTGCAACGCTTGATCACGCGCTGTCCGAAAGAATCTGCCGAGCGGATGACCATGTCACGGGCCCACGATGTCGCGACTGCGACATGTCCCAACTGCGCCACCCCGGGCCGGCGCTCGGGCGCGCCATGACGGTGGACGTGACCCGGTCCGCCCGCGGCCCGGTGTCCTGGGTCCGAGGTCGCGGGTCACCTGGGTCCATCGGCCGACGCGCGTCCCCTCCACCGAGGCGAGCATGTGGAGTGGCCACGCGAACCCAGGAGGATCCACGCGGGTGGAGCAGGTCGACTGGGTCGGAATTCCGGCCGGGTTGGCCTGGCGGCACCGGCCGCCCGGCGCCGGACACCGCGCAGGCATCGCCCCCCGGACCGGGGAGGCTCCCTCAGCGGTGTCCGGCGGGCCGGTTCATGCCGCCAGCGTCGCGTTCTTCTGTCCGGTGGTGTCGCGGTCCGCGAGGTAGCGTTGCAGGAGCGCGTCCGCCGCGAGCAGGGCCTGTTCGGTGGTGCGGGCCCCGGTCATCACGCACAGGGTGTACGTGGCGTCTTCGAGTGCCCTGCTGGTGCGACCGGTCGGACGTACGTCGTGCTCGATGCGTGCCTGGGCGAACTGGGCGAGCACGGTGCGTAGTTGCTTCTCCGCCGGAAGGAGCATGGGGGGTTACCTTTCCATTCAGGCACAGCTCGCGAGGCGGCCTGGAGGCCACCGCGAGGAACGGGTCCGACCGACGGCCTCCGTTGCCTGCGGCAGCGGACGGCGTCGAGCAAGTGGTCAGGTTCCCCGTGCCGGCGGATCTACGCCGGCCCGCTCGCCTGCGCGGTGAAAACCGGTAGCTCCGAGCAGGACGGCTGTACCTATGCTCTCCTGAGGCGCTGTCACGGCGCCCTGCCGAGACCGGGCACTCAACGGACCGAGGAAGCGTGGGGCCATGACCAGCCGACTCATCGCACTCTCCTTCGACGCGCACCAGCCCGAGCGGCTGGCGGACTTCTGGTCCGGGGTCCTGGGCCTGAAGAGAGCCGAGGAAGGCTACGACGGCGTCGCCCTGTTGTCCGGGAACGACGCCGGCTACCTCATCGGCTTCCGTCCCGCCCCGGCCCGGAAGGTCGCCCAGAACCGGCTGCACTTCGACCTGACGAGTTCCTCTCCCGAGGACCAGCGGGAGACCGTGTCCCGGGCACTCGCCCTCGGCGCCCGCCACGCCGACGTCGGCCAGGGGCCGGACGCGTCCCATGTGGTGCTCGCCGATCCCGAGGGCAACGAGTTCTGTGTCATCGAGCCGGGCAACCGGTTCCTGGCCGGCTGCGGCTTCGTCGGCGCGCTCGCCTGCGACGGTTCACGGGCCGTGGGCTGCTTCTGGAGCGAGGCCCTGGGCTGGCCGCTGGTCTGGGACCAGGACGAGGAGACCGCCGTCCAGTCGCCGAACGGCGGCACGAAGATCACGTGGGGCGGACCGCCGTTGATGCCGGACCCCGGCAAGGACCTGCACCTCGAACTCGCACCGGACGGCGATCAGCGGGCGGAGGTCGAGCGCCTGCTCTCCCTCGGCGCGAAGCGTCTGGACTCCGCCCGGGGCGAGAACGGCACGGTGCTGCTGGCCGACCCCGACGGCAACGAGTTCCGCGTGCTCACATCCCGGCTCACCAGAGTGACCGGGCCCTGAAGCCGGACTGGAAGACGCCGGCCGCCGCGTCCACGTCCGGGCCGCGGGCCATGGCGGTGGCGGGGCCGCAGACGACGGCCCTGGACGCGACCACTCCCGAAGACCTCATGCGACGCCGCTCCCTCCCGTCCGGCCGTGCGTCGAGGCGCTGCGGTAGTCGGTGTACGTGTAGGGGTTGTCCAGTACCTTCGTCTCGGGCACGTCGGGGTTCATGCCGTCGGCCCACGCTTCCTCGCCCAGGGCCGACCGCAGGTGTTCCACGGTCCGCTCGGCCGTGCGTCGTACCGAGGCCAGGTCGACGCCGAGCAGCCGGTGCTCGTGCTTGACCACCCGGCCGTCGACCACCACCGTGTGCACGTCACCGCGCTGGGCCTGGAACGCCACATGGCCGTAGGGGTGGAGCACCGGGAACGAGACCGGCGAGTGGTCGTTCTTCAGCAGGACGAGGTCGGCCTTCTTGCCCGCCTCGAGGCTGCCCAGGTCCCGCTCGCGGCCCAGTGCCCGGGCGCCGCCGAGTGTCGCCCACTCCACCACCTGGTCGGCACGCAGCGCGCAGTGCGTGACGGTCTCGCCGCCGGCGTGGGCCTCCAGGTGCTGGCGGGCGCGGTCGGCGCCGAGCGTGGTGCGCATGGCGGAGAACAGGTCGCCGCTCCACCAGACGCTCGTGTCCATCGACAGCGAGACGGGGATGCCGTGGGAGCGGATCGCCCAGGTGGTGGGATAGCCCTGGCCGGCGCTCTGTTCGCTCTCCGTGGAGACCGAGACCGAGCCGCCGGTCGCCGCGATGCGGTGGTAGGAGTCCGCCGACAGGGTGGAGGCGTGCACGTAGACCGTCTCGGGGTTCATGAACCCGTGCTCGTGCATCAGCCGGATGCCGTCGTCGTTGGTCGCGCCCCAGACGCCGGCGTGGGTGGTGACGGCCACGCCCAGTTCGCGGGCCACCTCGAAGGCCGGTTTCTCGGGGAAGGCGGGGTCGCCGGTGACGTCGAAAGCGAGCTGGAAGCCCAGCATGTCGTCACCGGTGACGCGGCGGCGCACGAAGTCCCGGAACTCGGGTGCGGCCGTCCATTGCGCCGGTGCCTGCTGGATGTTGCCGTAGGCGAGGACGAACCGGCCGGGTACCGCCTGGAGCGCGTCCACGGCGGCGTCCGCGTGGTCGGCCGTCTGTAGTCCGTGCGACCAGTCGACGACCGTGGTCACCCCGGCGTCCAGCGCTTCGACGGCGGCCAGGAGGTTTCCGGCGTGCACGTCCTCGGGCCGGAAGGCCCTGCCGTGTTCGAGGTAGTACCAGACGAAGTACTGGGTCAGCGTCCAGTCGGCGCCGTAGCCGCGCATCGCCGTCTGCCACATGTGCCGATGCGTGTCGATCATGCCGGGCATCACGATCCCACCGGACGCGTCGATCTCCACCGTGCCCTCCGGGACGGCGAGGCGCGGGCCGACCGCGGTGATCCGGTCGCCGGTCACCAGAACGTCGGTGTCGGCGAGCACCCGTCGCGCGCGGTCCATGGGCAGTACGGTGCCGCCGCGGAGGACGAGAGGGAGTCCGGCCTGGAACGGGGTGGACTGGCTCATCACGGCATCTCCCACTCTGTGTCGGACAGGTGTCCGTATCGCGGCTCATGGTTGCTGCTCGATGGTGAGCAGGCCGTCGATCGCTGTCAATACCGGGCGTGTTCCGAATTCCGTCCGTATTGGTCGGCCACTGTCCGCTCTGCGGTCCAATGACTGCCGTCGTCACCTGGATCCTGGCGGTGTGGGCCGCTCTACTGCGTAGAGTGCCCTCGGCAGTCCGTCCGCGAGGCGGACGCGCGCCGATCGATCGCGACCACGTACAGAGGAGCCACCATGCCGCGTGAAGGAACGGGCCCTGACTTCATCGAGGCGCTGGCCCGAGGTCTGGAGGTCATCACCGCGTTCCAGCCCCGGCGGCCGGTGATGTCGCTGACCGATGTGGCGACCGCGACGGGACTGGCCAGGCCCACCGCGCGCCGGATCCTGCTCACCCTGGCCGAACTGGGCTACGTGCGCCCGCAGTCCGGCGGTTACGTCCTGACCCCGCGCGTCCTCGACCTCGGCGTCGCCTACGTCCGCTCGACGGGCCTGTGGGACGTGGCGCGTCCGCACCTGGAGTGGCTGGTCGAGCGCACCGAGGAGTCCTGCTCGATCGCCCAGCTCGACGGCTCGGACATCGTCTACGTCGCCCGGGTCTCGGTGCCCAGGATCGTGACTCTCGCCGTGCAGATCGGCACGCGGTTCCCGGCCCTCCCCACCTCGCTGGGCAAGGTCCTGCTGGCCGCCCTGCCGCCCGAGGAGGCGGCCCGGATCCTCGCCGAACCGAGCCGCTCCGGCCTGGAGGCCGTGTGGCGCCCGGACCGGACCGAGTGGGAGACGGAGCTGCGCGAAGTGCGCGCACGGGGCTGGGCGATGACCGACGAGCAGTTGGCGAGGGGCATCCGGTCGGTGGCCGCTCCGCTGCGGGACGGCTCGGGCCGGGTCGTGGCGAGCGTCAACGTCAACGCGCATGCCGCCGAGACCTCGGTGGACGTGCTGCTCGACGAGTACCTGCCGCTGCTGCTCCAGGCCGCCGGCGAGATCAGCGTGGACTTCGCCAGGCTGGAGTCCGTACCGCACGCCGTCCGGCCGTCCGGCCCGGCCGTGAGGTCTTGACGCCTGACGGCCCGGAACCCAGAATCGCTGAACGGACGATCGTCCGTCATGCGGACGGGGAGGGGTTCAGTCGATGTCACAGAGCGCCGAGCCCGCTCGACGGAACACCACGGGACCGCTTTCCGGGGTGCTGGTCGCGGACTTCTCGCGGATCCTGGCCGGGCCCTACGCCACGATGCTGCTCGCCGACCTGGGGGCCGACGTGGTCAAGGTCGAGGGACCGGACGGCGACGACACCCGGAGCTGGACGCCCCCCACCCGGGGCGACGTCTCGACCTACTACCTGGGGATCAACCGGGGGAAGCGTTCGATCGCCCTCGACCTGCGTGACGAGGACGACGCCGAGGTCGCCCGGAGGCTCGCGGGCCGGGCGGACGTCCTGATCGAGAACCTCAAGCCGGGTGGCATGGCCAAGTACGGCCTGGACTTCGAGTCGCTCCGGCGGGCCAACCCGGGCCTGGTGTACACGTCGATCACCGGCTTCGGCACGGGACCCGGCCGCCACGTCCCCGGCTACGACCTCATGGTGCAGGCCGTCTCGGGCCTCATGAGCCTGACGGGCGACCCGGACGGGCCGCCGTACCGGGCCGGGATATCCGTGTTCGACGTCATGGCCGGCAACCACGCCGCGATCGGCATCCTCGCCGCACTGCGGCACCGGGACGCCACCGGCGCGGGCCAGCTCGTCGAGGTGAACCTGCTGTCCTCGGCCCTGACGGGACTGGTCAACCACAGCTCGGCCCACGTCGCCGGCGGCACCGTGCCGTACCGGATGGGCAACGCCCACCCCAGCGTCTTCCCCTACGAGCCCCTGCCCACCGCCGACAACGACCTGATCGTGACCGCCGCCAACGACGGTCAGTTCCGCAGGCTGTGCCAGGTCCTCGGCATACCGGAGGTCGCCGACGACCCGCGGTTCGCGCGCAACGCCGACCGCACGGCCCACCGCGACCAACTGCGCCCCTTGCTGGTCGAGAGGCTGGTGACGCGCGGCGCCGACGAATGGTTCGAGGCTCTGGTGGCGGTCGGGGTACCCAGCGGGCCGATCAACACCATCGACGGCGGGTTCGCCATGGCCGAGCGGTTCGGACTCGACCCGGTCGTCACCGTGGGGGAGGGGGACCGCGCGGTGCCCACCACCCGCCACCCCATCCGGTTCTCCGCCACCCCCGCGACCTACCCGCTGCCACCACCCGAACTCGACGAACACGGCGAGGAGTTGCGCAAGTGGCTGTCCGCGGCCAAGGAGGCGCAGGCTGAAGCCGGGGGAGCCGGGGGAGCCGGGGGAGTTGAGAGAGCTGAGGGAGTCGAAGGAGTCGGGTCCGGAGCCGAGGAGGCCGGCCGTGGCTGAGCCGAATCCGGATCCGCGCCCCGTCTACCCCACCGC
>NZ_LBMU02000117.1 GCF_001005085.2 Streptomyces humi | reverse complement strand
CGAAGAGCATGATCTGCGGGTCCTTCAGGTGCTCGGACCGTTTGCTCGTGGCGCGTGGCAGGACCACCTGGGCGGAGACGATCTCGTCGTCGAGGAGCCAGCGCAGCACGTCGATCTCGTGGACCGCCGTGTCCAGCGCGGCCATCGCGGAGGTGTAGCTCTCCGGCACGGTGGGGTTGCGGTGGGCGCAGTGCACGATCAGCGGTTCGCCGATCGTTCCCGACTCGATGATCTGTTTCATCTGGCGGTAGCCGGTGTCGTAGCGGCGCATGAAGCCGACCTGGACCAGGCGGCGGCCGTGTGCCTGCTCGGCCTCGACGATGTTGAGGCAGTCCTCGGCGGTGGTGGCGAGGGGCTTCTCGCAGAAGACCGGTTTCCCGGCGGCGATCGCGTTCAGCACGTGTTCGGCGTGGGTGGGGCCCCAGGAGGTGACGAGGACGGCGTCCACGTCGTCCGCGGTGACCACGGCCGCGCCGTCGGCCAGCACCCGGGCACCGACCGGCTCCGCTGCCTCCGCCGCGCGCGCCGGGTCGATGTCGGTGACCGCGGAGACCCTGGCTCCGGTCACGGTCTCGGTGAGGCGCCGGATGTGCTCCTTGCCGATCCAGCCGGCGCCGATCACTCCTACACGAACGGTCATGGTCATTCCTTACGGGGTTGAGAGGGGGTCAGGAGTCGGGGAGGGCGTCGGTCGTCACCGGGCAGTGGGCACTCGATTTAGAGCGCTTTAAAAGCACTCCTGAGTCGAGAACCATGCCGTCAGGCAAATGTCATGTCAATAGGTTGTCGCCGCGAGGTTTCCCCGTCGGCCGGACTCGGGCGCGCCGCGTTACATTTCTGTCCTGGGTCCGGTGAGCGGACGACGGCTCAACGGCTCGTGACCGCGCCGAGCGGGTCCTCGCCGCCCGGCCCCGGAGTTCGGAGGGGGATCGGTGACCGATCGGCCGGTGCCGGCGCGGCGGATGTGGCCGCTGTACGCGGCGGGGTTCACCACCGCCTTCGGCGCGCACGGCATCGCCGCGAGCCTCGGTGCCGAGGCGGGGGTCTCGCTGTTGGCGCTGGGCGGGCTGCTCGCCCTGTACGACGGCGCCGAGGTGCTGCTGAAGCCGGTGTTCGGCACCCTCGCCGACCGGGTCGGCGCCCGTCCGGTCCTGCTCGGCGGGCTGGTGGCCTTCGCCGTCGCGTCCGCGCTGTACGTCGTCGCCGACAGCCCCGGCTGGCTGTGGGCCGCGCGCCTGGGGCAGGGAGCCGCCGCCTCCGCGTTCTCGCCGTCGGCCTCCGCCCTGGTCGCCCGGCTCAGCCCGGCCGCCGCACGCGGCCGCGCGTTCGGCGGTTACGGCTTCTACAAGTCCGTCGGCTACACCCTCGGCCCGTTGCTCGGCGGGGTCCTGGTCCGGGTCGGCGGCCTCCGGTTGCTGTTCGCCGTCCTCGCGGTCCTGGGCGTGGCGGTCGCCGTATGGGCCGCGCTCGCCGTGCCCGTCGTACCGCCGCTGCCCAAGGCCCGGCAGACGCTGCTCGACCTGGCCCGCCGTCTCGCCGACCCGGTGTTCCTCGCCCCCACCTCCGCGCTGGCCGCCGCCACCGCCGCGCTGTCGGTGGGCGTCGGCTTCCTGCCCGTCTCCGGCCGTGCCGCCGGACTGGGCACGGTCGCCACCGGCGCCGCCGTGTCACTGCTGGCCGCGACCGCCGCACTGGTCCAGCCACGCGCCGGACGGGCCCTGGACGAGGGGCGCCTGACCACGCGTACCGGCCTGGCCGCGGGCCTGTCGGCGACCGCCGCGGGTCTGGCCTGCGCGATGCTGCCGGGACTCACCGGCATCCTCGTCGGGGCCGTCCTGATCGGCGCCGGTACCGGGCTGATCACCCCGCTCGGCTTCGCCGCGCTGGCCGGCGGTACGCCCGTGGAACGACTGGGGCAGACCATGGGCGCCGCGGAACTCGGCCGCGAACTCGGCGACGCGGGCGGCCCGCTGCTCGTCGCCGCCGTCGCCTCGCTCGCCACGCTCACCTACGGCTACGGGGCTCTCGCGGCCCTGGTCGGGGTGGGCGCGGTGGTCGCGCTCGCGCGCCGTCGGGCGGCGCCGACCGCACCGGGGGCCGGGCCGGAGGAGTGAACCCGGGTCAGGCCCGGCGTCGCCGGCGCCGCAGCAGATGCCGCAGGACGAGGGCGGCGACGAGCACGCCCAGGGCGACGAGCGCGTAGAGCTGGTAGCGGCTGATCTCGTCGTACACGGCGGTGATGTGGGTGCCCGTCACATAGGAGAGGCTCGCCCACAGGCCGACCCACAGCGCCGCGCCGAGGGCGTTGAAGACGAGGAAGCGGCGCCACGGCATTCCGCTGGTGCCCGCGACGATGCCGTTGACCTGGCGCAGCCCTTCCACGAAACGGGCGACCACGACGATCTTGCCGCCGTGGCGGCTGAAGAACTCCTCGGCCTTCCGGAAGCGCTCCGGGGTCAGGAACACATAGCGTCCCCAGCGGTGCACGAAGGCCCGGCCGCCGGTGTGGCCGATCAGGTAGCCGATGTTGTCACCGACGACGGCGGCGGCGAACGCGATGACCGCCACGGCCACGATGTTCAGTTGCCCGGCCCCCGCGTAGATGCCCGCGGCGATCAGGATGGTCTCCCCGGGGGCGGGGACTCCGAAGTCCTCCACGAGGACGACGGCACCCACGGCCCAGTAGCCGTAGTGGGTGAGCAGCGGGGCCAGATGAGCCAGCGGGCCCGGAAGCGGCGGCGCCATGCCCCCACCGTACGCGGCCGCCGAGCCCTGCTGCCGGTCGGCTCGGCGAGACGGCCCCGCCGAGCCGTCGGCCGCCCGGCCTCAGCGCGGGAGGCCGGCGTTCTCGGCCGGCTCGGAGGCGGCCGGGGTGTCGCGGATGCCGAGACGCAGGTGCTCGACGTGGTGGAGGGCCTGCTCCAGGAGTTCGGCGACGTGGTTGTCGTAGAGCCCGTAGATGACCGAGCGGCCCCGCCGTTCGCCGGTGACCAGGCCGAGGTTGCGCAGCAGACGCAGCTGGTGGGAGCAGGCGGACTGTTCCATGCCGACGGCGTCGGCGAGCTCGGTCGCCGCGCACGGTCCCTCCTGGAGGCGGGCCAGGATGCGCAGCCGGGACGGTGTGGCCAGGGCCTGGAGGGTGGCGGCCACGTCGGCGGCGCCCACGGTCTCCAGGCGCTCGCGCGCTGTGGCGGCGGTGGTGTTCTCGGCGTCAGCTCCATGGCCCATGGCAGTCATCCTACGGAGACGAACCCATGAACACATGAATGAGTCTTCATGTGGTCATGTACGGTGGGAGGGAGCGGCCCCGGATGCCCGGTGGGCCCTGTTTCGTCATGCCTCCGTCCGTGAAGGACCTCCGTGCCGATGACCGTCCCCGTGACCTCGACCGTCCCCGTGACCTCGACCGCCCCCGGGCCGTCCGCCCCGCAGCCGGCCGCGGCCCGGCCGGCGCCGCCGCGCCACGGCGGTGCGCCCCGTCGCCGTACCCGTCTCCTCGCCCTGTCCGAGGCGCGCTGGGCGCTGGCCGCCACCGTCCTCTTCCTGCTCGCCCTGCCGATGCAGCTGGCGGGCGCTCCGGCGTGGACCTGGGGACCGCTGTACGCGTCGGCGTACGCGACCGGCGGCTGGGAGCCCGGCTGGGAGGGGCTGCGGGCGCTGCGGCGGCGGACCCTCGACGTCGACCTGCTGATGGTGGTCGCCGCGCTCGGCGCGGCGGCGATCGGGCAGGTGATGGACGGCGCCCTGCTGATCGTCATCTTCGCCACGTCCGGGGCGCTGGAGGCGCTGGCCACGGCGCGGACGGCCGACTCCGTGCGCGGTCTGCTGGATCTCGCGCCCGCCACCGCCACCCGGGTCGACGCGGACGGCGCCGAGGAGACCGTCCCCGTCGGGGAACTGGCCGTCGGCGACACCCTGCTCGTACGGCCCGGGGAGCGCGTCGGCGCCGACGGCCGGGTGCTGGACGGGGCGAGCGACGTCGACCAGGCGACCCTCACCGGCGAGCCGATGCCCGTGGTCAAGGAGAAGGGCGACGAGGTCTTCGCCGGCACCCTCAACGGCACCGGCGCACTCCGCGTGCGCGTCGAGCGGGACGCCTCCGACTCGGTGATCGCGCGGATCGTGCGGATGGTGCAGGAGGCCTCGGAGACGAAGGCGCCGACCCAGTTGTTCATCGAGAAGGTCGAACAGCGTTATTCACTGGGCATGGTCGTGGCGACCCTGGCCGTCTTCCTCGTCCCGCCGGCCTTCGGCGCCGCGCTCACCGGCTCGCTGCTGCGGGCGATGACCTTCATGATCGTGGCCTCGCCCTGTGCGGTCGTGCTGGCGACCATGCCGCCGCTGCTGTCCGCCATCGCCAACTCCGGACGGCACGGTGTGCTGGTCAAGTCGGCCGTCGTGATGGAGCGGCTGGGGCAGGTCGACGCGGTGGCCCTCGACAAGACCGGCACCCTCACCGAGGGCACGCCGACGGTCGGCGAGGTCCGGCCGGTCGGCGGAACCTGCCCGGACGAGGTGCTGGTCCTGGCCGCCGCGGCGGAGCACCCGAGCGAGCACCCGCTCGCCCGCGCCGTCGTCGACGCGGCGCGTGAACGCGGACTCGGTCTGCCGGTGGCGGAGAACTTCGACTCCACGCCCGGCGTCGGCGTGACCGCCACGGTCGACGGGCGCGTCGTCGCGGTCGGCGCACCGGCCAGGCTGCTGAACGGCGCGACGGACGCGGACTCCGCCCGTGCGGCGGAGCTCGCCGCCGAACTGGAGGACAGTGGACGGACCGCCGTCCTGGTCAGCTTGGACGGTACGCCGGTGGGCGTGCTCGGCATCGCCGACCGGCTGCGCCCCGACGCCACCGCCACCGTCGCCGCGCTGACCGCCCTGACCGGCACCGCACCCCTGCTGCTGACCGGCGACAACCCGCGCGCCGCCGCCCGCCTGGCCGGCGAGGTCGGCGTCACGGACGTGCGGGCCGGCCTGTTGCCCCATCAGAAAGTGCGAGCCGTAAGGGAGTTGGCGGAGACCGGCCACAAGGTGCTGGTCGTCGGCGACGGTGTCAACGACGCCCCGGCGCTGGCCGCCGCGCACACCGGGATCGCCATGGGCCGGGCGGGTTCCGACCTGGCCCTGGAGACCGCCGACGCGGTGATCGTCCGCGACGAACTCACCACCGTCCCGGCGGTGATCGCGCTCTCCCGGCGTGCACGTGCGCTCGTCGTGCAGAACCTCGTCGTCGCCGGTGTCTTCATCACCGGTCTGGTGATCTGGGACCTCGCCGGCCACCTCCCCCTCCCACTCGGGGTCGCCGGCCACGAGGGGTCCACCGTCCTCGTCGGCCTCAACGGCCTGCGCCTGCTCCGCGAGACCGCCTGGCGGCGGGCCGCCCGACCCTGACCGCCGCCACGCCGAAGCCCATGCGAGGCCCGCCCGGGGAAGGGATCGGAGGCAGGACACAGCGCCCCGAAGGAGCGCGGGGAACTGCGCGACCGGCCACCCCGCGCACCCGCGGCCGAGAACGGTCCGCAGTACCCATCCGGAACAATCGGGCCGCAGAAGACCGGCAGCGGTCGGCTCCGCACCGGCCGTGCAACTGCCGGGCGGGGGGCCGTGCATCGGCCGTGCGGTGGCCGTGCGTCGGCCGTGCATCGGCTGTGCGGAGGGTCGTGCGTCGGCCGTGCGGTGGCCGTGCAACTGCCGGGCGGAGGGCCGTGCGTCGGCTGTGCGGCGGGCCGGTGGCGGTCGATCGGGCGCATTGACATTCCGATCGATCACTCGGAGACTCGATCACATGCCCGAGGTCCCGATGCTCACCAGCGAGCGATGCGTCGACCTCGTCCGGGTTTCCAGCGCCCAGTGTTGATCCTCTGGTCCTCTTCGCCAGTCCACTGTCGCGTGCTGCCGCGTCCGCTCTGACCGCAGGGCCGTGCGTCCGGCTGCCCCGGGTGTCCGACACCGATCTCCGCGCACAGTGCCTGGGACGGCGTCCTCCACCCGCCTGCTGACAGCCGGCATTCCGCCCCGCGATCGGAAGCATGATGAATCCGGAATTCCTCTGGTACATCCCCAACACCGTCGAACCGGGACACCGCGGTGACGACACGACGACCGGCTGGGGCTCCGTCGAGTACTCCACCGACCTCGCCCGCGCGGCCGAGGAACACGGCTGGGGCGGCGCGCTCCTGGGCACGGGGTGGGGCCGCCCGGACACCTTCACCGTCGCCACCGCGCTGGCCGCCCGGACCACCACCTTCAAGCCCCTGATCGCGGTCCGCCCCGGTTACTGGCAGCCGGCGCACTTCGCCAGCGCGGCGGCGACCCTCGACCAGCTCAGCCGCGGCCGGGTCCTGGTCAACATCGTCAGCGGACTGGACAACCTCGCCGCGTACGGGGACACCCGCAGCGATCCCGCCCAACGCTACGCCCGCACACGGGAGTTCCTGCACCTCGTACGACGCCTGTGGACCGAGGAGGACGTCACGTTCGACGGGGAGCACTTCCAGGTCGGCCACTCCACGGTGGCCCCCCGCCCGCACGTGACCGGCACGAGAACACATCCGACGCTGTACTTCGGCGGCGCGTCCGAGGCCGCCGAGCGGGTGTCGGCCGAGGAGGCGGACGTCCAGCTCTTCTGGGGCGAACCCCTCGACGGTCTCGCCGAACGGATCGACCGGCTGCGGGCGTTGAGCGAGCAGGTGGGCCGCAGGCACCGGCCGCTCGAGTTCGGGCTGCGGATCACCACGCTGGTGCGCGACACCACCGAGGAGGCGTGGCGCGCGGCCGAGGAACGGGTCGCGCGGATGGCGGCGGACGGCGGCAAGGAGCTGACCTGGGCGGGGGACCGCAGGACCGCCGTCGGACAGCGGCGGCTCTTCGACCTGGCCGCACGGGGCGAGGTGCTCGACACCTGCCTGTACACCGCGCCCGGCAAGGTGGGCGGCGGGGGAGCGGGCACCACCTGGCTGGTCGGCACCGCCGCCGAGGTGGCCGCGGCCCTTGACGACTACCGCAAGCTCGGCATCACCCACTTCGTCCTCTCCGACACCCCCTACAAGCGGGAGACCGCCCGGGTCGGCGACCAACTGCTGCCCCTGCTGCGGTGACCGCCCGGCAGAGCCGCCGGCGGCCCCGGACACCATCCACCACGAAGAGAACGGACGAGCAGTGAGCGCCCAGCAGCCCAGAACCCTGAAGACCGTGACCGGAGCCGGTGGCACGTCGGAGACGTACGACCTGGCGATCGACCCGGCCCGGTCCACCCTGGACACCGCCGTGCGGGTGGCGAAGCTCGCCGAGGCCGCGAGGTTCGACGCGCTGTTCACCGCCGACCTGCTCCGGTTCGACGCCCAGGGCGCGATCGGCTCGCAGGAACCGCTGGTGTTCGTCTCGGCGCTGAGCCAGGTGACCTCGCGGATCGGCCTGATCGCGACCGTGTCCAGCACCTTCCACCACCCGTTCAACCTGGCCCGGCTGTTCGGCACCCTCGACCACGTGAGCAACGGGCGGGCCGCCTGGAACCTGGTGACCTCCTCGGTCGGTGAGGAGAACTTCGGCGCCGGGGAACTGCCCAGCCCGGAGGAGCGGTACGCGCGCGCCGCGGAGACGCTGGAGGTGGTCAACGCGCTGTGGGACAGCTGGGAGCCCGGCGCGCTGACGGCCGGTGCGGACGGGAGGGCGGTGCTGCACCGCGACCGGGTGCACCCCGTCCGCCACTCCGGCCGGTTCTTCACCGTGGCCGGCCCGCTGAACATCCCGCCGCTGCCGCAGCGGCGTCCGGTGCAGATCCAGGCCGGGCAGTCGGCGGCGGGGCGGGCACTGGGCGCCCGCTACGCGGAGGTCGTGTTCACGTCGCTGCCCACCCTCGACCACGCCCTCGACTTCACCCGCGGGATCCGCGGCCAGGCGCGGAGCCTGGGACGGGCCGAAGGACTGCCGCTGATCTTCAGTTCGTTGCACGCCACGTACGGCGCCACCGAGGAGGAGGCGAAGCGGCTCGTCCGGGAGAGGCGGGAGGCGATCGACTTCGAACGCGGCCGCGCCCAGCTGGCCGACATGCTCGGCGGCGGGGTCGACCTGTCCGGGCTCCCGCTGGACGCACCGCTGCCGGAGAGCCTGCTGCCCGACGTGGCGTCGGTGAACCGCCGGCGCGGCCGGGTCGACATCTTCGCCGGCTACGCACGGCAGGGCCACACGCTGCGGGAGCTCATCGTCGCGGCGCAGGACACCGGGCACTGGTCCGCCGCGGGAACGCCCGAACAGCTCGCCGACGCCGTCGAGGAACGCTTCCGCGCGGGCGTCCTGGACGTGATCTCGCTGAGCGGTCTCGCGGACCCCCGCCAGCACGACTTCGTCGTCAACGGCCTCCTGCACGAGCTGCGCAGGCGGGGGATCGTCGCCGCCGACTACACCGGCACCACGCTCCGCGAGAACCTCGGACTCGAACTGCCGCCCCGAGGCGGCGTACCCGCTGAGCCCCGTCACGACGAGGGCCGCGTGAGCGTCGATGTCAGTGGCGGCCACTAGTTTGAGATCACTGGAGCTCGGCCGCACCGGCCGGCCAGGCCTTGGGGAGGGGTGTGCGGTGTCCGCTGCGCAGGCACGACAGTCGGGGAACACGACGTATCTGGAGCTGTCCCAGGAGAGCGGCGGTGCCCACAAGTTCTACGAGGTGACCGTCGACGGGACCACGGTCTCCGTGCGGTACGGACGGATCGGTGTGGACGGGCAGCGCCAGACCTCCTCCTTCGCGTCCGTCGACAAGGCGCGGGCAGCGGCGGCGAGGAAGATAGCCGAGAAGGTGCGGAAGGGGTACGCGCCGGCGGTCCAAGGGCAGCGCGCGGCCCGCCCGGTGACCCGCCGTCAGGTGTCGTCCGCCCCGTCCACGGCGCGGGCCACCGCCCCCGTGCTGTGGCGGTTCCGTACGGGCGCCGCCGCGTTCGGCATCCATGTGGACGAGGACCGCTGCTGGGTCGGCAACCAGCAGGGCAGCGTCTACACCCTGAGCCACGACGGCGAGGTGCTGGCCCACTACTCCCTGCCCGACGGTGTGAAGTGCCTGGTGGCGGACGACTTCTGGATCTACGCGGGCTGCGACGACGGCCGGGTCTACGACCTCTCGGCGAAGGTGCCGTTCGCCGCCTACGAGATCGCGGCCGAGGTGGACATCTTCTGGCTGGACATCCACGCCGGCGTGCTGAACGTATCCGACCGCAACGGCGGCCTGACGGTCATCGACCACGAGGACGAACTCCAGTGGTCACGCAACTCGTCGGGAGAACAGGGATGGATGGTGCGGGCCGACGAGCGCACCGTGTACCACGGCCACAGCGACGGTGTGACGGCCTACGCGGCCGACGGCACCAGCCAGCTCTGGCACACCACGACCAGCGGCAACGTCCTCTTCGGATGGCAGGAGGAGAACGCGGTCTACGCCGGGACGGGGCGGCGGGTCGTCCAGCGGCTCGCCAAGTCCTCCGGGGCCGTCGAGGCCTCCTACCGGTGCGACGCCGCGGTGTACTCCTGCGCCACGTCCCCCGGCGGCCGTTACGTCTTCGCGGGTGACTCCGCCTCCTCCGTCTACTGCTTCACCGCGGACGGCACCCGGCTGTGGAAGCTCGGCACCGGCGGCGGCTCGGCACTCTCCATGCAGTACCACGACGAACGGCTCTACATCGTCTCCACCGACGGCTCGCTCGCCTGCGTCGACGCGAGCGAGGCCGCGATCACCGCCGCCCAGTCCGGCACCGTCCCGGTCGCCGCGGACGTCAAGCTGGCGGCCGCCCTGCCGACGTACGCACCACTGACCACGGCCGCCTCCGTCGCCACGGTCAGCGCCGTGCCCGCGACGGGCGGCGGGGTCGTCGTGGAGTGCTTCGAACAGGGTGGCCGCGTGCGGGTACGGGTGGTCTCCGAGGGCTACGAGCCGGGCTGGAACGTGCAGTTCCCGCGCGCCATACGCCAGCCCGGCGCACGCTACGTGGTGGACGCGCTGCACTCCTCGTCGGGCGGTTTCTACCGGGTGCGCGGGGAAATAAAGCGCCTGGTGTGACCGAGGGTTCGTCTAGGGTGGCGTGGTGACGCCTCAGGTGATCGTCCTCAACGGTGGTTCCAGCTCGGGCAAGTCCGGGATCGTCCGGTGTCTTCAGGCGGTCCTGCCGGACCCCTGGCTGGCCCTCGGGACGGACACGTTCGTCGAGGCGATGCCGGCCGCCATGCGGGCGTCGGACGACGGCATCGAGTTCGCTCCGGACGGACAGGTGGTCGTCGGCCCGGAGTTCCGGACGCTGGAGGCGGCCTGGATCGAGGGGGTCGCCGCGATGGCCCGTGCGGGCGCCCGTGTCATCGTCGACGAGGTCTTCCTCGGCGGGGCGTACTCGCAGCAGCGCTGGCTGAAGGCCCTGGACGGGCTGCCGGTGCTGTGGGTCGGTGTCAGGTGCGAGGCCGCGGTGGCCGCGGGCCGTGAGGTCGCACGGGGCGACCGGACCATCGGGATGGCCGCGTCCCAGGCGGAGTCGGTCCACCGGGACGTGACGTACGACCTGGAGGTCGACACCACGCACACCGAGTCGATGGAGTGCGCGCGGGCCGTCGCCGCACACATCGGGTGATCAACGGCCCGTCGGCACAACGCCGTTCGGGCCGGTCACTTCCGTTCCAGCGCGGCCAGACGCAGTTCGAGCTGGTCGACCCGGTGCCGCAGCAGGGTCACCTGGGCCTCCAGGCTGACGTCCCGTTCCGCTCGGCGCTGGATGCGCGGCGACGCGGCGGCGCGCTCGATCACCGCCTCCAACTGGACCAGCCGCTGAGGCCCGTTGGGGCCGTCCACCAGCCGGGACCTGATCTCGCCGTTGCGGTACCAGGACCGCAGGGCCGAGCGTGAGACACCGGTCTCGGCCTCCGCCCTGGCCAGGGTGACCCAGGGCGTCTCGTCCAGTTGCTCGAACAGCTCCAGCTCGCTCTGCCAGCGCGCGAGCCGGTCCTCCCAGTCCGACGGTGTCTCCATCGCACCCTCCCTCCATCATGGTGACCCTATCAATACCAGTGTATTGACAGGGTTGGGACCATGGAGACATGACTTTCGAGAAGTTCACGGTGAAAGCGCGTCAGGTGGTCGTCACGGCCCAGGAGCAGGCGAGGCTGCTCAAGCACACGCACATCGGCACCGAGCACATCCTGTTGGGACTGCTCGAGGTGCCCGACGGCACGGCGGCGAAGGTCCTGCACCAGCTCGGGTACGACAAGGACACGGCGCGGGCCGACATCACCGCGCTGGTCGAGCCCGGCACACAGGAGCTGAGCGGTCACATCCCGTTCGCGCCGCGGGCGAAGAAGACGCTCGAACTCGCCCTGCGCGAGGCGCAGCAGCTGCACCACCGCGACATCGGCACGGAACACATCTTGCTCGCCCTGGTCAGAGAGGGCGAGGGGGCCGGGGCGCGGGTGCTCGCCGAACGGATCAAGCCGGTCAGCAGGATCCGTGCCGCGGTCCTGTCGTCGCTGGAGGGCACGCAGGACGCGGGGGCGGGCCCGTGGCCGGCCGGCACCCCCGCCACCGAGGACACCGTGTCCACGGCGAGCGCGCTGGCCGGGGGCGCGCCGGTCGGCAGCCACCACCTGCTGGAGGCGATGCTGCGGGCGGAGAACAGCATGGCGGCCAGGGTGCTGCGTGAACTCGGGGTCGACGCGGACACGGTCGCCGCCAAGATCGACGAACTGGACCCGGAGACGACCACGGACGCGAACCCGGAGGAGGCCGCCGCGCGCCGGATGGAGATCCGGCTGGTCGGCGAGGAGGTGCACCTGGTCCTGCGGGACCCGGCGACGGTCGCGGCCGCCACGAAGGTCACCGAGCTGTCCGACGGCCCGATCCGGGGGACCGGACCGGTCGCCGGCCAGTTCGTGCCGCTCTGGCGGTCCGTCAACCAGCTGCTGGCGGAGCTCCAGCGGGTCCTGGAACCGGAGCCCGAGGGCGCGGACGGTCCCGCCGAGAGCAAGGTGGTCAGGGCCGTGCGCTCGGTGCTCGCGCCGCGGCTCCGCCGGTGAACCGGCGCCCGCCGCCCGCCGCCCGCCGTCTGACACCCATCACCGGTGACCGGTCTCCGCGGACGTGAGCAGGAGCACGGCATCCGGCACGACCCGGGTGGGGTAGTAGACGAGGGAGTGACGATCCACGCGACCGCGTGGACCGTGAAGCCTGGAACAACTCGATGACCGGAAAGGGCCGTGCTTGCGTCGCAACCGGCCCCGCAGGGCCCCGGAGGGAACGGGCGAACATGCCCCGCGCCGGGGCCCTGCCGTTGTTCCCGTTCCTTCTCCCCGCTCTCTCCTTTCCTCCCGTGCGGCGGACCTCCGCCGTGCCCCACTCCTGAGGTGACGCATGTCTGATCGTCAACTGTCGGCGCCGGCCCCCGGCCCGACGCCCTCCGGCTTACCCGCCGAGATCTCCGCGATCTGGGCGGACGTCCTCGAAGTCGATTCGGTCGCGGGCGACTTGAGTTTCTACGACTTCGGCGGGACCTCCCTCCAGGCCATGCGGATCTGCGCCCGCATCGAACGGCTCACCGGGCGCGAGGTCGCACCCGAACTCCTCTTCGACGCCGACACCTTCGAGGACTTCGTCGCCGACGTCCTGCGTGCCGACGACGGGACGGAGCGTTGACCCGGCCCTCCGGTACGCCACGGCTGATCCACGAGGCGTTCGCGCGACAGGCGGCACGGCGGCCGGCGGCCACGGCCGTCGTGTGCGGGGAGAGGACCCTCGGCTACGGCGAACTCGACGCCCTGGCGGCCGGCTGGGCCGACGCCCTGGCCGCGCTCGGCGCCGGACCCGGAACCGTCGTACCGGTGCTGCTGCCGCGTTCACCGGAGTTGGTGGCCGCCCTGCTCGCGGTCCTCCGGTGCGGGGCGGCCTACGCGGCTCTCGACCCGAAGTGGCCCGGACGCCGGCTCGCCGACGTGATCGCGTCCCTCGCCCCGCCGGTGGTCGTGGGCCGCGCCCGGCCCGACGGCACGGACGCCCCCCTGTGGTCGCCGCCCCCGCTGGACGTCCCGCTCCCGCGCTCCGGCCGCGCGGCCCCCGTGCCGGCACCGGCCGACGGCTCCTCCCCGGCCATGGTGTTCTTCACCTCCGGCACCAGCGGATCACCGAAGGGCGTCCTCTCCCCGCACCGGGCGACCACCCGCCTGTTCCCCGAGGGCGAGGCCGGGTTCGCCGCGTTCGGCGCGGGCCACGCCATGGTGCAGGCCGCGCCCGCCTCGTGGGACGCCTTCGGCCTGGAGGTCTGGTCGATGCTGACGACGGGCGGTACGACCGTGATCGCCGAGGGCGACCACCTGATGCCGCACCGGCTGCGCGCCCTGATACGCCGACACCACGTGGACACGGTGTGGCTGACGGCCTCCCTCTTCAACCTCTTCGTGGACGAGGACCCGGGGTGCTTCACCGGTCTCGGCCAGGTGATCACGGGGGGCGAACGGCTGTCCGTCCCGCATGTACGGGCGTTCCTCGCGGAACACCGTGACATCGTCCTCCTCAACGGCTACGGGCCGGTGGAGAGCTGTGTGTTCGCCACCACCCACCGCGTCGGCGCGGCCGACTGCGCCACCCCGACCGGCATACCGGTCGGCCGTCCCGTGCCGGGCACCGACGTGCTGGTCATGGACGGCGGCGAGCGGGTGCCGCGGGGGACGACGGGCGAGATCTGCCTGGCCGGCGACGGACTCGCCCACGGCTACCTGGGCGACCGGGCCGCGACGGCGGCCGCGTTCGTCGAACTGACCGTGGACGGCGTCCGCACCCGGCTGTACCGCACGGGCGACCTCGGCTTCGAGGACGACGCCGGTGTGCTCCACTACCGCGGCCGCAAGGACCTCCAGGTCAAGGTGGCGGGGCACCGCGTCGAACCGGGCGAGATCGAGGCGCACGTCCGCGAGGTGCCCGGGGTGCGCGACTGCGTCGCCGTACCGGTACCGGGACCGGACGGCAGCTACAGCGGTGTGCACCTCTTCTACACGGCAGCCCCCGGCCACGAGCCGCCCCTGGAGCCACGGACGCTCCGCGCCGTCCTGTCCAGGGCTCTCCCGGCCTACCTGGTGCCGCAGCGCGTACACCGACGCGACAGCCTCCCCTATACGAAGCAGGGCAAACCGGACCGGACCGCACTGGCCGCGCGATGACGCACACCGCCCACCCCGCACGCAGTGGAGTTTCGACCATGACAACAGAACGCCCAGCCGCCCGGCCGACGTACCCCATGTCGTTCGAGCAGGAGTCCATCTGGTTGCAGGACCAGTTCCTCGAAGGCCCTTCGCGCTACGTCGAATCGTGGGTCCACCATCTGCGCGGACCGGTGGACACCACCGCCGTCGAGACCGCGCTCACCTCGGTCGTCGCCCACCAGGAGGCGCTGCGCAGCCGTCTGGGCAGTGTGGACGGCATGCCCGTCCAGACGGTGCTGCCCCCCGCGCCGGTACCGGTCGACGAACGCCGGGTGACACCCGCCGAGTTGGACGCGGCGATCCGCCAGGCCATCTCCAGACCGGTCCCCCTGGAGCGGCCGCCGCTGCTCCGCGCCACCCTGTTACGTCTCCACGACACCGAGGCGGTGCTCGCCGTCGCCATGCACCACGCCGTGATGGACGGCTGGAGCGCCCGGCTCCTCGACGAGCAGATCAGCGAGGCCTACCGGGCCGCCGTCGAGCGACGGCCACCGCGACTGCCCGAACTCCCGCTCCAGTTCGGGCCGTACGCGGAGCGGCAGCGCCGCGACGACGAGGTGACGTCCCCGGAACACCTCGACTACTGGCGCACGGTCCTGGCCGACGCCCCCGAGGAGTCCACCTTCCCCGGCGACCGGCCCCGGCCGGCCCGGCCGAGCCACCGGGGCGGCGAGATCCGCTTCACCGTCGCGGGGGAGACGGGGACCGCGCTGCGGGCCTTCGCCCGCGCGCAGCGCGCGACCCCGTTCGTCGTCCTGATCTCCGCCCTGACCGCGCTGCTCAACAGGGTGTCGGGACAGGACGACGTGGTGCTCGGCACGCCGATCTCCCGCCGCACCGGCACGGAGGTGAAATCGCTGCTCGGCTGCCTCACCGACGTCATGCCGCTGCGGCACCGCATCGGTGCGGGCGAGACGTTCCGCGAACTGGTGGCCTCGGTCAGGTCCTCGACGTGGTCCGCCGTCCGGCACCGGCACATCCCGTACGGACACCTCGTGCGCGAGTTCGCCGCCGAGCGCGTCCTGGGCCGGTTCCCGCTGTTCCAGATCGTGTTCACCCTGGACGACGAGACGGGCGGCGGACTGCGGCTGCCCGGCATCGAGTCCGAACGCCTCTACCGGCACAGCGGCAGGTCGAAGTTCGACCTCTTCCTCAACCTCGTGCCCGAGGGCGACGGATACCAGGGCTACCTGGAGTACTCGGAAGACCTCTTCGACGCGGCCACGGCGCGCCGCCTCGCGGACCGCTTCGGCCTGCTGCTCGCCGACGCCGTGCGCCGGCCGGACACGGCACTCGCGGCACTCGACATCACGACCCCCGGCGAACGGTCCCGGCTCGCCGCCTGGGCCGCGGGACCACGGCCGTCCGGCGCGGCCGCCCTCGCGCACCTGGCCCTCCGCCCGCACGTGGCGCAGAGCCCCGACGTGCCGGCCGTCGTGCACGCCGGCGAGGTCCTGTCGTACCGCGAACTCGACACCCGCGCCGACGACATCGCGGCGGGGCTGACCGCACTGGGGTGCGGCGGACAGCGCGTCGCCGTCTGCATGGGCCGCTCACTCGACCACCCGCTCGCGGTGCTGGGCGTCCTGCGCGCCGGAGCGGCCTGCCTGCCACTGGACCCGGACCAGCCGGCGTCCCGGACGGCCTTCGTCCTGGCGGACGCGGGCGCCCGGGTCGTCCTCACGGACGCGCCGCACGCCGACGCCCTGCGCGGCCTGCCCGGACTCACCGTCCTGACCTTGCGGGACCTGCCGCGGGACCTGCCGCGTCCGGCCGCCGTCACGCTGCCGGCGGTGACCGCCGACTCCCTCGCCTACGTGCTCTACACCTCCGGTTCGACCGGGCACCCGAAGGGCGTCGCCATGTCGCACCGGAGCCTGGCCAACCTCGTCGACTGGCAGCGGCGCGACTCCGCGTGCGGGCCGGCCTCCCGCACCCTCCAGTTCGCTCCGCTCACCTTCGACGTGGCGTTCCAGGAAGTCTTCGCCACCTGGGCGGCCGGCGGCACCCTCGTGATCGCCGACGAGTCGGTCCGCAGGGATCCGGGCCGGCTCCTCGACCTGATCCACGAGCAGCGCGTCGAACGGCTGATCCTGCCGTTCGTCGCCCTACAGCAGCTCGCCGAACACGCCTGCGCCGAGCAGCGGTTCCTCGGCTCCCTCAAGGAGGTCGTCACCTCCGGCGAGCAGTTGTTCGTCACCCCGGCGCTGCGCCGTCTGTTCTCCGAGCTGACCAAGGCGGGTTTGCAGAACCAGTACGGCCCCACCGAGACGCACGTGGTCACGGCCCTGAACCTCGGTGGTGACCCCGCCTCGTGGCCGGAGCGACCGAGCATCGGGCGGCCCATCGCCGGAGCCGAGGTACGGGTCCGGGACAAGGCGCTCGAGCCGCTGCCGGTCGGGGTGCCCGGCGAGATCTGCGTCGGCGGTCTGCCGGTGGCCCAGGGCTACGTCGGACAGGCGGCCGGCCGAGGCGGCGGCTTCGTGACCGGTCCCGGCGGCGAGCGGCTCTACAACACCGGTGACCTCGGACGGCTGCTGCCCGACGGCACCATCGAGTTCCTGGGGCGTGACGACGGGCAGGTGAAGATCCACGGGTACCGGGTGGAGCTCCAGGAGGTGGAGGCCGCCGTCAGACAGGTGCCCGGGGTGTCCGACGCCGTCGTGGTGGCGCTGCCCGGGGCGACCTCCGCGGAGTCCCGGCTGGCCGCGCACTACATCCCGGCGCCGGCCGCGGGCCTCTCCCCGGACGCCGTGCGCGCCGCACTGCGTACCCGGCTGCCGGCCCACCTGGTGCCCGGGATCATCCGGCCGGTCGGGGCGTTTCCGCTGACGTCGAGCGGCAAGGCGGACCGGGCCGCCCTCGCCCGCGAGTCCCAGCGGGCACGGCCGGCGCCGCGACGCCGGCCGGCCGCGACCACGTCCGTCCAGGAACGGCTGGGCGCGATCTGGGCGGAGCTCCTCGGCCGGGAGGCCGCCGGCATCGACCCGGACGACAACTTCTTCCACGTGGGCGGGGATTCACTGCTCGGGGCGCGGTTGATGCTCCGGCTCCGGGAGGAGTTCGGGGTGCGGCTCGGACTCGACGCGGTCTACGGATCGCCGACCGTCGCCGGACTGGCCGCGCTGCTGCACACGACCCCCACGACACGGCCGCCCGCCTGGACCGTCGCCCCACTGCTTCCCGACGACATAGTGCCGACCCCCACAAAGCCGAGCACAACGAAAACGGGGGCTGCGGAGGCGGGGGCTGCGAGGGCGGGGGCTGCGGG
>NZ_LBMU02000116.1 GCF_001005085.2 Streptomyces humi | reverse complement strand
GCTCGGGGCGGCGGGCGCGGGGGCGGGGGCGGGGGCGGGGGCGGTCACGGCACAGTGTCGCGGCCGGAGCGTCCGCCGGTACCGGTAGCGGGCGTAGGCGAGTCCGTCGCCGTACAGGTTCCGGCAGCCGGTGAGGTCCTGGAGGACGAAGTACAGGTCGGTGCGGGTGAACACCATGAGCTGGAAGGGCAGCGGCATCAGGGCGATCAGCAGGGCCGCGGCGGCGAGGCGGTGTGCCGTCGTACGGGTGTCCGTGCAGGCGAGGGTGAGGACCAGGGCCGACGCGACGGAGAGGTTGACGGCGATGCCTGCGAGGTAGGACGTCATCCGGTGGCGGCGGGGCGCCAGTTCGATGCCGCTGATGTCCGTCTGCATGACGAGGAACTGCAACCGGGTGCCCAGCCGCATCCTCCCGGGCACACCCGCGGCGCGGGCGGTGACCAGGTGCGCCAGTTCATGGGCGAACAACAGCGTCCAGCCGGCCGCCGCCCCGGTCAGCAGGACCAGGCTGCCGTGCGGGTTCCACAGCAGGTCGTGGTAGCCCGGCAGCAGGTCGGGGCGGCGGATCAGGACGAAGAGGGCGGCCAGCGCCAGCACCGCGACGAGCACCGGGAGGGCGGAGTGCAGGGCGTGGCGGACATGGTGGGGGCGCAGCCACGGCAGGGAGGCGGGCGGCGGTTCGGCGTCCGGCACCGGCTGATCACCGATCCTGGCCACGAACCCCAGGGCGGCCAGGTCGCCGACGAAGTCCGCGATGTCGAGTTCCTCGCCGGTCTCGTCCCGTAGGGCCTCCGCCGTACGGGCCACGCTCAGCCCCTGCCCGAGCAGTTCCAGCGCCCGCGCCCCGGCCGCCGGCAGGGCGACGAAGGTCCGCGTCGCCATCCGGCCCACGATCCACTCGTCCCGGTCCCGCCGCACCCCGAGCTCGTGCAACAGCACCCGCGCCGACGGCTCGATCCGACGCGTTCCGGGTACCGCGGCGCCGGTCACGCGGGGGCCGGCGGGCGCGGGAGGCGCGATGAACTCGGGGGGCCTGCGGGACGCCGAAGGTGCGCTGACTGCCGACGATCCACCGCCTCGGACCCGACCTCCGACCGCGGCCCAACCCCCGGCTCCGGAGCATCCGCCGCCACCGAGCCGTCCGCCACTGCCTCGGGGCCGCCCGCCGACCGTGGGGCGCCCCCTGGCCCGGGAGCACCCAGCACCGCCTCGCAGCCACCCGCAGGCCGCGGCGCAACCCCCAGCCCCGGAGCACCCGCCGCCACCGAGCCGTCCGCCGCCGCCCGCGTCACTTCCGCCCCCGTCCGGTCCCCCGCTCCGCGTTCCTCCGTCGGTTGTGTGCCGCAGGCTGGGCAGTCGGGGCGGCGGGGCGTGCGTTGCATCAGGGGATCGGCGGGGAGCATGAGGTTGAGGCCGAAGCGGTAGCCCGGGGCGATCCGGGGGATCCCGCACAGGAGCATGAGCGCGGCATGGGCCAGCAGGCTGCCGGACAGGCCCGCGGTCACGGCGTTGACCGGGTTCCACGGCATGCGGGGCGAGGCGACGTCCTCGTCCTGGCCGGGCGCGAGCCGCAGGTCCCGGCGCTCGGCCTCGGAGAGGCGCAGGCACTCCCAGCACGCGCCCCGCCCGGGGGCGAAGACCCCGACGTTCACCAGGGGGCCGCGGTAACCGGCCTCCGCCCACGGCGTGCCGGACGCCAGGCAGACCTCGTTGGCCCATCCGCGGATCACGGCGGGCCGGTCGGCGGCGAGCAGCAGGACGTCGTACGACGACGCGCCGCCGGAGCCGCCGGCCAGCAGACCCTCCAGGTCGGCCGGCCCGCGTACCTCACGGCGCACTCCGGTGACCGTGGCGTCCGAGTTCAGTGCACGCAACGCCGTCAGCGCCGCGTCGATCTTGGGCGTACCGATGTCGCACTCGCGGAAGAGGGTCTGCCGGTTGAGGTTGGACAGTTCGACGACGTCCGGTTCGACGCAGTGCAGCCGGCCCACCCCGGAGGCCACCAGGTCCCGGGCGGCGGCTCCGCCGGTACCGCCGACGCCGATCAGCAGGACCCGGGCACGGCGCAGCCGCACCTGTGGTTCCCAGACGCTCGACCTCGGGCCGAGGTCCATCCAGCGCAACAGGGTCATGCCCCTGCCGTACCGCTCGCGTTCCCGCTCGGACAGCTCCGCCGGCGGCGCGGCACCGGCGTCCTCCACGTACCCGGCCGTGGTCAGGTCGGTGATCGCCTGGAGGATGTCCGGGCCGGGCAGCGCCAGGTGCGGGTGGCGACGGGACACCTCGGCGACGACGTCCGCGGTGCCGCGGGTGCCGTCCATGGCCTCGACCAGGGTCCACACCCAGCCGTCGGGATCCCGCACCTCGGCCCCGATGCCGTGCACGACGCTCCCGATCCGCACATGGCCGTCGACCGTCCGGTAGGCCCGGTGCTCGGGTTTGACCCGAGGCCGCCGCATCGCCGGCACCGTCATCTTCGCGCCAATCTCGTCAGCCACAACTCCCCATGTATGAACGGACATTGACAAGGGTTGCGCGTCGGCCGAACGCTGGCAAGAGCACATCGACCACGGCACGTCGCAACCGGCAACGGGAGGGCACGGCATGGCGAACAAGATCCAGATCCGGCCGCTGGACAAGAAGGAGACCACCGGCGACAGCGGTGGCAACGGCGGCTCCTGACCCGATTCGGACGCACATGATGGACCGTTATCCCACGGTCGAGGAAGTCACCGGCTCGGCGCGGCGGCTGGTCTCCCGGTTTCCTGGAGCAGCCCGCCTGCGCCGGATCGGCGTGTCCCGTGCCGGTCGCCCGATCCTGATGCTGTCGGTGGGAGACGGGCCGCACCACGTCCTGGTGGTGGCCCGGCCGCATCCCGACGAGCCGGTCGGCGGCGCGACCGCGCTCGCCCTGGCGGAGCTGGTGGCGCGCGGCGACGGACCGTCCCCGGCGACCGTTCCCGCCGCGGTCACCTGGGACATCGTGCTGTGCCTCGACCCGGACGGCGCGGCGCTGAGCAAGGGCATCGAAGCGGCGACGGCCGGTCCCGGCCCCTCGCTGGACGCGTACTTCCGCGCCGCCTACCGCCCGGTCGCGGCGGAACAGCCCGAGTGGGCCCCGCTCGAGGACCGGCGACTCCCGGAAAGCGAGGCGCTGTTCCGGGTGATCGACGAACTGCGGCCGTTCCTCCAGTGCTCCCTGCACGGGATCGAGGCGGGCGGCAGCTGGGTGCAGTCGACCCGCGACCTGCCGGGTCTCGCGGCGCCCTTCGCGGCGTCCGCCGCGGCGCTCGGCATCCCGCTCCAGCGCGGCACGTTCGACGCCCTGTACTGGGAGAACCCGGCCCCCGGGGTCTACGTCCTGCCGCCGCCGGACAGCACCGGCCGGCTGGCCGCGGGATCGGAGAAGATCGGGCTGTCCACCTGGTGCGCGCCCCAGCGGTACGGCGGGGCGACGGCGATCATCGAAGTGCCCATGTGGGCCACCGGCCAGGCCGACGACCTCTCCCCGCACCCCGACGCCGTACGCGCCCTGCGCGACCTCGCCGGGCTGGTACGGGACGGCGGACAGCAGGTGACCGCCGTACTCGACAAGGCGCGCGCGTTCCTGCCGTCGCCGGAGGACGACCCGTCGCGCCGCGTGCTGGAGTGGATGGCCGACGGGCTCTACGACCTGGTCGCCGAGTCCTGGCAGCCGCTGGCCCGGCAGGCGGCCGAGGCGTCGCACCCCGACGATCCGCGCCGGCTGACGACGGCCCAGGTCCGCGCCCTGGACGTGGTGGCCCGCCGCCAGCCGCTGCGCGCGGCGGGCCTGCTGTCACGGCTGCTGAAGGCCGCGGACGACCCCGCGGCCCCCGCACTCGGCCGCGACCTGGACGAACTGTGCACCGCGTGGTCCACGGACTTCGAGCGCTCCCTGAGCCTGCGCTGGATACCGGTGCGCCACCAGACCCGACTCCAGACCCGAACGGCCGTGGCAGCCGCCGAAGCGGCACTGCCGTCCCTGCGGTGAGCCCACCACGGATCAATCCCCCTCCGTGGCACGTCGACGCCACCGACGGCGCGCGCCTCGGCGTGGGCCTCGGCGTGGGCCGATCTGCCGCGAATCGGGCAGCCCACGGCCGTGCGCATCGGGGTCTGAGACGAGGTGGCGAAGAGCGGGTCCGAGGACCCGGTCCGGGCCCGGCGCGCAGGTGTCACCGCCGCGCTGTCCGCGCACCGGAGCGTGAAAGGCACGGATCCTGATGCGTCCGGGTCATCCGCCACGAGGACGAGCGTGTCCGGTCCTGGCACGGCCGCCTCGTCACTTCCCTGACCACCACGCTCATGGCGACCGCGCCCGCCGGCTTCGAGGTCGAGCGGGAAATGACGATCCGCCTCGACGAGCGCAACCGGCCGGAGCCGGATCTGCTCGTGACGACCGCCCCCTACGACCCGGACCGCACGTGGTACGCGCCGGAAGAGGTCCAGCTCGTCGTCGAGGTCGTCTCACCAGAGCCAGCCCACCGTGACCGCACAGTGAGGCTGCACAAGTACGCGGAGGCCAAGATCCCGCACACTGGTGCATCGAGGACGAGGACGAGGACGGGGCCGCCGTCGTGCACGTCTACGAACTCGACGAACCAACCGGTGTCTACGCACCCGCAGGCATCTTCCGGGGCACCCTCAAGCGTCCCGTGCCCTTCGACATCAGCCTGGATCTCGACAAGCTCACGCCGCCGCGGAGCAACTGAGGTCAGCACAGGAACGCGGAAGGGGCCGGACTCCCGTGAGTCCGGCCCCTTTTGACCTGCATGCTTGATGAATCGGCGCCTGGCAAGGCGAGGCTCACACGTTGAAGCGGAACTCCACCACGTCGCCGTCCTGCATCACGTAGTCCTTGCCCTCCATGCGGGCCTTGCCCTTCGCGCGGGCCTCGGTCACCGAGCCGGCTTCGACCAGGTCCGTGAACGAGATGACCTCGGCCTTGATGAAGCCCTTCTGGAAGTCGGTGTGGATGACACCGGCCGCCTCGGGGGCCGTGGCGCCCTTCTTGATGGTCCAGGCGCGGGATTCCTTGGGGCCGGCCGTGAGGTAGGTCTGGAGGCCGAGGGTGTTGAAGCCGACGCGGGCGAGGGTGGCGAGGCCGGGTTCCTCGGCGCCCACCGACTCCAGCAGCTCCAGCGCGTCCTCCTCGTCGAGCTCCGCGAGGTCCGCCTCCAGCTTGGCGTTGAGGAAGATCGCCTCGGCGGGGGCGACCAGGGCGCGCTGCTCGGTCTTGAAGTCCTCGTCGAGCAGCTCGTCCTCGTCGACGTTGAAGACGTAGAGGAACGGCTTGGTGGTGAGCAGGTGCAGGTCGTGGAGGAGCTCGGCGCGCTCCGAACCCTGCACGATGCCGTGGCCGAAGAGCGTGTCGCCCTTCTCCAGGATCTCCTTGGCCTCCTCGACGGCCTTGACCTTGGGGGCCACGTCCTTCTTGATGCGCGACTCCTTCTGGAGACGCGGGAGGACCTTCTCGATCGTCTGGAGGTCGGCGAGGATCAGCTCGGTGTTGATCGTCTCGATGTCGTCCTTCGGCGAGACCTTGCCGTCGACGTGCACGACGTTCTCGTCCTTGAAGGCACGGATGACCTGGCAGATCGCGTCGGACTCACGGATGTTCGCGAGGAACTTGTTGCCCAGGCCCTCACCCTCGGAGGCACCGCGCACGATGCCCGCGATGTCGACGAAGTCGACGGTCGCCGGGAGGATCCGCTGCGAGGAGAAGATCTCGGACAGCTTGACCAGGCGGGCGTCGGGGACGCCGACCACACCCACGTTGGGCTCGATCGTGGCGAACGGGTAGTTGGCCGCCAGCACGTCGTTCTTGGTCAGGGCGTTGAACAGGGTCGACTTGCCGACATTCGGCAGGCCGACGATTCCGATCGTGAGCGACACGTTGCGACTTCCCGTAGTGAGTGGGTGAGTGAGCCGGGGGGCTGCCAGGGCCGGCGGGCCGGCCGATCCACCAGTTTACGGGGTTCGGAGCCCCTGACCGGCGGCCGCGTCGAACACCTGGACAAGGTCTGCTCTTCGGCTTGGTTTCGGCGTGTCTGCACCGCGATTCGGCACATTAACCGACCTAAGTTGGTCCGGTGGAGCATCACAGGACCCGACCCCGGAAGCAAGGCCCGCGTCGTGGCGCCCCGCGCGCACCACTGCCGCCGCAGGCGAGACGGCGGCCGGCGACGGCCGAGCGGCGGCCGGGGGCGGGAAGGCCCCGCACGACGCCGGCCGCCGGGCCCGGGGCACTGCCGGGCCCACGGCTCACGGGCCTCGGCTGCGCCCTGTTCTGCGGGTCCGCGATGGTCCTGCTCGGCTTCCTGGACGACCTGCTGCTCGGGGCGTCGCTGACCGTGTACGGCGTGCTGTTCGTACCGGTCTCCGGGCTGACCGCGCTGTGGGTGCGCGGGAGCGATCTGCTGACCGCCCCCGTCGTCGCCCCGATCGCCTTCGCCGTGGGACTGCTGGCCGTCGCCGACGACGGCGGCGGCGGATTCCTGGGCGGCGTGATGGGCCTGGTCACCGCCCTGTCCACGCAGGCCGGTTGGCTCTACGGCGGGACACTGGTCACCGGGCTGATCGTGCTCGTCCGCCGGGCCCGGCTGATCCGGCGGCGCCGCCGGGACTGACCGCGCGGCCGGCTACCTCGCGTGCTTGGCCGCCCGCATCGCCGCGCCCACGATCCCCGCGTTGTTCTGAAGCTGGGCCGGCACGATCTCGGCCTTGACGCCCTTGATCAGGGGCAGGAACTTGTCGGACTTGCGGCTGACGCCGCCGCCGATGATGAACAGCTCCGGCGTGAACAGCATCTCCACGTGCGCGAGGTACTTGGTGACCCGGTGCGCCCACTGCTCCCAGCTGAGGTCGTGGTCCTCCTTGGCCTTGCTGGAGGCCTTCTTCTCGGCGTCGTGGCCGTCCAGCTCCAGGTGGCCCAGCTCGGTGTTCGGGACCAGCTCGCCGTCGACGAACAGGGCGCTGCCGATGCCGGTGCCGAACGTCAGCAGGAGTACGACGCCCTTGCGGCCCCGGCCGGCGCCGAACTCCATCTCGGCCACACCCGCCGCGTCCGCGTCGTTGACCACGGTCACCGGGAGGCCGCCCAGCCGCTCGCTGAAGAGCGTGCGCGCGTCGGTGTCGATCCAGCTCTTGTCGACGTTGGCCGCGGTGCGGATGTGGGTGCCGTCCGAGATCACGCCCGGGAAGGTGAGCCCGACCGGGCCGGTCCACCCGAAGTGGTCGACGACCTGCTTGACCCCGTCGGCGACGCCGTCGGGCGTCGCCGGATGCGGGGTGAGCACCTTGCAGCGCTCCTGGGCCAGGTCGCCCTTTGCCAGGTCCACGGGAGCGCCCTTGATCCCTGAACCGCCGATGTCCACACCGAAGATCTGCATGGCTCCACGTTACGTGGTACGACTGACAGTCACGACGCCGGACCGGCCCGCGGTCACACCGTCGTACGATCCCGCTCAGGCCCCGGTGCCGGAGCCGCCGCGCTCGGCGACCAGGGCGGCCGCCTCTTCGCGCAGGTCACGGCGGAGTTCCTTGGGCAGCGAGAAGGTGATGGACTCCTCGGCCGCCTTGACGATCTCGACGTCGCCGTAGCCGCGCTCGGCGAGCCATTCCAGGACCTGCTCGACCAGCACCTCGGGCACGGAGGCGCCGGAGGTGACGCCGACCGTGGTGACGCCCTCCAGCCAGGCCTCCTCGATCTCGCCGGCGAAGTCGACCAGGTAGGCGGCGCGGGAGCCGGCCAGCTTGGCGACCTCGACCAGCCGCTTGGAGTTCGAGGAGTTGCGGGAGCCGACCACGATGACGAGCTCGGCCTCGGCGCCCATCTGCTTCACGGCGAGCTGACGGTTCTGCGTGGCGTAGCAGATGTCGTCGCTGGGCGGGGAGATGAGCTGCGGGAACTTCTCCTTGAGGGCGTCGACCGTCTCCATGGTCTCGTCGACGGAGAGGGTGGTCTGGGAGAGCCAGACGACCTTGGACTCGTCGCGGACCTCGACCTTGGCGACGTCCGCCGGGCCGTCGACCAGCTGGATGTGGTCGGGAGCCTCGCCGGAGGTGCCGATGACCTCCTCGTGGCCCTCGTGCCCGATCAGGAGGATGTCGTAGTCCTCGTTGGCGAACCGGACGGCTTCCTTGTGGACCTTGGTGACCAGCGGGCAGGTGGCGTCGATGGTGGCGAGGCGGCCGCGCTCGGCCTCCTCGTGGACGACGGGCGCGACGCCGTGCGCGGAGAACATGACGATGTTCCCCGGCGGGACCTCCTCGGTCCGCTCGACGAAGATCGCGCCCTTCTTCTCCAGGGTCTGCACGACGTACTTGTTGTGGACGATCTCGTGCCGGACGTAGACCGGGGCCCCGTACTGCTCCAGGGCTTTCTCGACGGCGATCACGGCGCGGTCCACACCCGCGCAGTAGCCACGGGGGGCGGCGAGCAGGACACGGCGGCCAGGCGAAGCAGTCATGGCACCCATCGTAAGGCCGCGTCCGGGGCGTCGGAGATCGCCTCCGGTGACGATCCCGGGGAGACCGGCCACCGCGCGCGGGCGTGCCGGGGACGCGGCCGCCCGGGTTGTCGGTGGCGGCCACTACGCTCGCCGCATGGCTCTGAACACGTCCGCCGAGACCCCTGTGCCCGTCGGTGAGATCTCCCGGCTCATCGGCGGGTGGATCGACCGGCTCGGCGCGGTGTGGGTCGAGGGACAGATCACCCAGCTCTCGCGGCGACCCGGCGCCGGGGTCGTGTTCCTGACGCTGCGGGACCCGTCGTACGACATCTCGATCGCCGTCACCTGCTTCCGGCAGGTGTTCGACGCCGTCGCCGACGTCGTCGGGGAGGGCGCCCGGGTCGTCGTGCACGCGAAGCCGGAGTGGTACGCGCCGCGCGGGCAGCTGTCGTTGCGGGCGGTCGAGATACGGCCGGTCGGGGTCGGGGAGCTGCTGGCGCGACTGGAGGCGCTCAAGAAGGCGCTGGCCGCGGAGGGGCTGTTCGAGGCCGGGCGGAAGAAGCCGCTGCCGTTCCTGCCGCAGCTGATCGGGCTGGTGTGCGGGCGGGCCTCGGCCGCCGAGCGGGACGTGCTGGAGAACGCCAGGCACCGGTGGCCGGCGGTGCGGTTCGAGGTGCGCAACGTGCCGGTGCAGGGCGTGCACGCCGTACCGCAGGTCGTGCAGGCCGTGAAGGAGCTCGACGCGATCGAGGAGGTGGACGTGATCATCGTCGCGCGCGGGGGCGGCAGCGTGGAGGATCTGCTGCCGTTCTCCGACGAGCAGCTGGTGCGGGCGGTCGCCGGGTGCCGGACGCCCGTCGTGTCCGCCATCGGTCACGAGCCCGACACCCCGCTGCTCGACTACGTGGCCGACCTGCGCGCCTCCACGCCCACCGACGCGGCCAAGAAGGTCGTACCGGACGTGGGCGAGGAGCTGGAGCGGGTGCGGATGCTGCGGGACCGGGCCCGGCGGTGTGCCGACGCGGTCGTGGGGCGGGAGGAGCGGGGGCTGGCGCACGCGCTGGCGCGGCCGGTCATGGAGGATCCGCACCGGATGGTGGACGAGCGGGCCGATCACATCGCCTCGCTGGTCGACCGTTCCCGGCGCACCCTCGGGCACCTGCTCGACCGCGCCGACTCGGAGCTGACGCACACGCACGCGCGCGTGGTGGCCCTCTCCCCCGCCGCCACGCTGAAGCGCGGCTACGCGGTGTTGCAGAAGGACGGCGGTCACGTGGTGCGGGACCCCGGTGACGTCGTGCCGGGCGAGGTGCTGCGGGCGCGGGTGGCCGAGGGCGAGTTCACGGTGCGGGCGGAGGGCTAGCGCCATGTCGTACGGGCGGATGAGAAAGGCACGTGCATGAGCGGCAGGACCGAAGAGGCGCTCTCCTACGAGCAGGCGCGGGACGAGCTGATCAACGTCGTCCGGCGGCTGGAGGCGGGTGGGACGAGCCTGGAGGAGTCCCTCGCGCTCTGGGAGCGGGGCGAGGAGCTGGCCAAGGTGTGCCGGCGGTGGCTGGAGGGTGCGCGGGCCCGGCTGGACGCGGCCCTGGCCGAGGAGGAGGCCGGGGAGGAGGACGAAGAGGGGGAATGACCCGGGCGATCCCGTGACCCGGGTGATCCGGCGAACCGGGTGATCCTGCGAACCGGGTGATCTTGCGAACCGAGCGGTCCTGCGAACCGGGCGGTCCCTGTGAGGCGGCTCACCATGATCCGGCCTTTGTTGAAGGTTGAACCTTCCTTCGCTATGGTCGTGCCGTCAGCCTATCCGGACCGCGGTCCGGATTCGACCGGACGCGACCTCCAGAAAGATCAACCATGTCTCTCGTTCTCGACCCCGCCGCCCAGGACCTGCTCTTCCGCGAGGCCCGCACCGCCAACACCTTCACCGACGAGCCGGTGACCGACGAGCAGATCCAGGCGATCTACGATCTCGTCAAGTTCGGCCCGACCTCCATGAACCAGTCGCCGCTGCGCGTGGTGCTGGTCCGCTCGCCCGAGGCCCGCGAGCGCCTGGTGCGGCACATGGCCGAGGGCAACCAGAAGAAGACCGCCACCGCCCCGCTGGTCGCGATCCTCGCCGCGGACAACGAGTTCCACGAGGAGCTGCCGCAGCTCTTCCCGCACTTCCCGCAGGCCAAGGACGCCGTCTTCGGCACCCGCGAGGTGCGCGAGGGCAGCGCCGCCCTGAACGCCGCCCTCCAGGCCGCCTACTTCATCATCGGCGTCCGCGCCGCCGGTCTCGCCGCCGGCCCGATGACCGGCGTGGACCTCGCGGGCGTCCAGAAGGAGTTCCTGGACGACGACCACACCCCGCTGATGGTCGTCAACATCGGCAAGCCGGGCCCGGACGCCTGGTTCCCGCGCGGCCCGCGCCTGGCGTACGACGACGTCGTCACGACCGTCTGAGCAGCCCCGCGACAGCGGAAGAGGCCCCCGGCGACGGCACCGGGGGCCTCTCGCGTCCGCACGCCTCAGGACATCCGCAGTGCCGCGGCCATCTCGGTCAGCCGGGCGAAGGACGCCGTGCCGGCCACCACCGTGGTCGAACCGCGGGTGCCGTCCAGGACCAGCGCGTCGTACCGGCCGCCCGTGTAGTGGGTCCAGGTGCGGTCGCCGATCTTCTGGGCCGTCTTCGTGGCCGTGGCGCCCTGGCTCGCGTCGGTGATGAAGTCCGAGGGCTTCTGAGTGGACTGTTCGATCTGCACGTACTGACCGTCGGGGGTCTGGTACCCGAGGTGCCAGCGGTCGCCGTTCTCACCCTGGAAACGGACCGACGTGGCCTTCCAGTCGCCCGGCAGGCCCTCGGGCGCGGCGACCGGGTAGGCCGCGGCGCGCCGTGCCGTCAGCAGCTCGACCCGGTAGTCCACCCTCGGGAGGTCGGGAGCGTGATCGTCGTGCGGGACCAGAAGGTAGATGAAGCCCGCCGCGAGACCGATCAGGGCCAGGGAGAGAATCATGTCCCGGACCGTCTTCTGCTTGCCGTTCGTGCCTGCCACGCCCCCTATCGTCGCAGGTGCCCCGTGCGCTCATCCGTGGGGTCCCCTGCTCATTTTGTCAGCCTGACGATAGAGTCGACGGAGAACCCTCATCCGGCCGTCGTCGTATCAGAAAGGTGCGCTCCGATGACCGAGAATCATCATCACCTGCCGTCCGAGCTCGATGTCCCCTCCGAAGCCCCCGACCGCAACCTCGCCCTGGAGCTCGTCCGGGTGACCGAGGCCGCCGCGATGGCCGCGGGACGCTGGGTGGGCCGCGGCGACAAGAACGGCGCCGACGGCGCCGCCGTGCGCGCGATGCGGACCCTCGTCTCCACCGTGTCGATGAACGGCGTGGTCGTCATCGGCGAGGGCGAGAAGGACGAGGCCCCGATGCTCTTCAACGGAGAGCGTGTCGGCGACGGCACCGGGCCCGAGGTCGACATCGCCGTCGACCCGATCGACGGGACGACGCTGACCGCGAAGGGCATGCCCAACGCGATCTCCGTGCTGGCCGCCGCCGAGCGCGGGGCCATGTTCGACCCGTCCGCCGTGTTCTACATGGACAAACTGGTCACCGGCCCGGACGCGGCGGACTTCGTCGACATCAACGCGCCCATCTCCGTCAACATCCGCCGGGTCGCCAAGGCGAAACGGTCCTCTCCGGAGGGTGTCACCGTCGTCATCCTGGACCGGCCGCGGCACGAAGGGATCATCAAGGAGATCCGGGAGGCCGGCGCGCGCATCAAGCTGATCTCCGACGGTGACGTCGCCGGGTCGATCTACGCGCTGCGCGAGGGCACGGGCGTCGACATGCTGCTCGGCATCGGCGGTACGCCGGAGGGCATCATCTCGGCGTGCGCGGTGAAGTGCCTGGGCGGGACGATCCAGGGCAAGCTGTGGCCCAAGGACGACGAGGAGCGGCAGCGGGCGATCGACGCCGGGCACGACCTGGACCGGGTGCTGACCACCGAGGACCTGGTGACCGGCGAGAACGTGTTCTTCGTCGCGACCGGCATCACCGACGGCGAGCTGCTGCGGGGTGTGCGGTACCGGTCGGAGACCGCGCTGACCGAGTCGATCGTGATGCGGTCGAAGTCGGGGACGGTACGGCGGATCGACTCCGAGCACCGGCTGCGCAAGCTGCGGGCGTACAGCACGATCGATTTCGACAAGGCGAAGTAGCGCCCAAGGGGAGGGGGGTGCGGGCGCGTCGGCGACCACGGGTGCGTGGTGGCTGGTCGCGCGGTTCCCCTCGCCCCTTACGGGGCATCGAAAAAGCCGGGCACGTCAGAAGGCGCCCTCTGTGCGGAGAGGGCGCCTTTTCGTCAGCCTGCCTGGGGTATGCGGTTCGCCGCGGTCGCTCGGGCCGCCTTCTTCAGTTCCAGGTCGCGGCGCCTGCGCCGCGCCAGGACCACCCGGCGTTCCGCCGCCGTGAGGCCGCCCCAGACCCCGTAGGGCTCCGGCTGGAGCAGGGCGTGTTCACGGCACTCGACCATGACCGGACAGCGCGCGCAGACCCGCTTGGCCGCCTCCTCCCGGGACAGCCGGGCGGCGGTGGGTTCCTTGGACGGTGCGAAGAACAGGCCTGCCTCGTCGCGCCGGCACACCGCCTCGGTGTGCCAGGGCGCGTCCTGGTCCCTGTCACGCACTGGCACCCGCTGGGCCGGCACGGCAGCTACCTGCAGGGACGAATGCGGCGGTTGCAGCACGGTCTACTCCTGACGACGGCTTCGCGAGCGAGAGACGATGCAGCAAGGCCTACCCGCTGTGCGCGGGCCTATGCACAGCGTCCTCAACAGCCGTGGCGCGGCGGCCAGTTCATGCCCCCGGGCGCCGCCGGACCAGTGCCGATTCGCGACCGTCAACGGTCCAGGTGTTTGCGCAGCTTCCGGTCGACCTTGTCGTGCACCCGGTCCAGGATGTCCTCGATGAACTTCCCGCGCTTCGGCCGCGCCTCCACGTTGCCGAGGACGGCCCATCCGTCGACGTAGACGACCGGCGCGTCGGGGTCGACCGAATCCAGCGTGTCGGCCTCGAAGTTGCCCAGCACACCGCCGCCGGTGCCGCGCAGCGACACGTTCTCCGGGACCCTGATCTGGACGTCCCCGAAGACCGAGAACGCCTTGATGACGACCTGCTGGTACTCGAAGATCGCCTCGGTGAGGTCGATCTCGACGGAGCCGAACACCGCGTACGCGTGCAACCGGCGGCCCGCCCGCCAGCGGCCGCGGCGGCGGGCGCTGCTGAAGACGGCCACCACGTTGGCGTCCGCCTCCACCGGGATCGCGCCGGGCGTCGGCCGGGGCGGCACCGGCGTGTAGGCGGGGGCGGCCGGGCGGGCGTGGGCCGCCGGCAGATCCCGTATGAAGACCTCCAGCTCGCCCACCGTCTTGGCGTTCAGCACCCCCTCCACGCGCTCGGCGTGCTCGTCGGCGGTCAGGCGCCCCTCGGCGAGGGCCTCCCGCAGGATGTCGGCGATGCGGTCACGGTCGGCGTCCGAGGCGCGCAGCTCGGCGGCCGGCGCTCCGGCGTACCCCTGAACGGTCTGCTTCTGAAGGTCCACGGCAGCAGGGTACCGAAACGCGATAGATCGCGACTAGGGGTCGGGGCGACCCGGGCGTGTCGAACTGAGCCTTACCTCACAGGTTCCGTGTCAGTCGCAGGTTCTACGCTGGACAGCGCCCGCCAGCGTCGGCGGGCGGCCGTCCGTCAGAGTGAGGAATGGGCTGAGATGCCTGAGTTCGCGTACACCGATCTGCTCCCCCAGGGTGAGGACACCACCCCGTACCGGCTGGTGACCTCGGAGGGCGTGTCCACCGTCGAGGGACCGGACGGGCGGACGTTCCTCAAGGTGGAGCCGGAGGCGCTGCGCAAGCTCGCCGAGGAGGCGATCCACGACATCCAGCACTACCTGCGTCCCGCCCACCTCGCCCAGCTGCGCCGGATCATCGACGACCCGGAGGCGTCGGGCAACGACAAGTTCGTCGCGCTCGACCTGCTGAAGAACGCGAACATCGCGGCGGCGGGTGTGCTGCCCATGTGCCAGGACACCGGCACCGCGATCGTCATGGGCAAGCGCGGGCAGAACGTGCTGACCGAGGGCGGCGACGAGGCGGCGCTGAGCCGCGGCATCTACGACGCCTACCTCAACCTCAACCTGCGTTACTCGCAGATGGCTCCGCTCACCATGTGGGAGGAGAAGAACACCGGGTCGAACCTGCCGGCCCAGATCGAGCTCTACGCCACCGACGGCGGCGCCTACAAGTTCCTCTTCATGGCGAAGGGCGGCGGCTCGGCCAACAAGTCGTTCCTGTACCAGGAGACGAAGGCCGTCCTGAACGAGGCCTCCATGATGAAGTTCCTGGAGGAGAAGATCCGCTCCCTCGGCACGGCCGCCTGCCCGCCGTACCACCTGGCGATCGTCGTCGGCGGCACGTCGGCGGAGTTCGCGCTGAAGACCGCGAAGTACGCCTCCGCCCACTACCTGGACGAGATCCCGGCGGAGGGCTCGGAGCTCGGGCACGGCTTCCGGGACAAGGACCTGGAGCAGAAGGTCTTCGAGCTGACGCAGCGGATCGGCATCGGCGCGCAGTTCGGCGGCAAGTACTTCTGCCACGACGTGCGGGTGGTGCGGCTGCCGCGGCACGGCGCGTCCTGCCCGGTCGCCATCGCCGTGTCCTGCTCCGCGGACCGCCAGGCCGTCGCGAAGATCACCGCGGAGGGCGTCTTCCTGGAGCAGCTGGAGACGGACCCGGCGCGGTTCCTGCCGGAGACCACCGACGAGCACCTCGACTCCTCCGACGAGGACGTCGTGCGCATCGATCTCAACCAGCCGATGGACGACATCCTCGCCGAGCTGACCAAGTACCCGGTGAAGACCCGCCTCTCGCTCACGGGCCCGCTGGTCGTCGCCCGTGACATCGCGCACGCCAAGATCAAGGAGCGGCTGGACGCGGGCGAGGAGATGCCGCAGTACCTGAAGGACCACCCGGTCTACTACGCGGGCCCGGCCAAGACCCCCGAGGGCTACGCGTCCGGCTCCTTCGGCCCCACCACGGCCGGCCGGATGGACTCCTACGTGGAGCAGTTCCAGGCGGCGGGCGGCTCCAAGGTGATGCTCGCCAAGGGCAACCGCTCCAAGCAGGTCACCGACGCCTGCGACGCGCACGGCGGCTTCTACCTCGGCTCCATCGGCGGTCCGGCCGCGCGGCTCGCCCAGGACTGCATCAAGAAGGTCGAGGTCGTCGAGTACGAGGAACTCGGCATGGAGGCGGTCTGGAAGATCGAGGTCGAGGACTTCCCGGCGTTCATCGTCGTCGACGACAAGGGCAACGACTTCTTCCAGGACCCGGCGCCGCAGCCGACGTTCACCAGCATCCCGGTGCGGGGGCCGGGCCTGGGCTGATCCGGCCGCGGCACCCGAGCAGAGCCCCTGGCGCGTCACCGCCGGGGGCTCCGCCGTTCCCGCGGCTCGGGATCACTGCGTCAGGAAGGGCGGCGGACCGGACTCGCCGTGGAGCAGTGCCGCTCCCAGGGCCGTGACCGTGTGGACCACGGTGTTGCGGTGGCGCCGGCTGTGGATCAGGTTCGCCTCGCGCAGCACCGCCGCCTGGTGGCTGGCCGTCTGGATGGGCACGTGCGCGCGTTCGGAGAGCTGGGTCGTGGTGCAGGCCGCTGTCGCGACGACCTCCAGGACGCGCGCCCGCGTCCTGCCCAGCAACGCGGCCACGGCCTGCCGCCCGGGCGGGTGCGGCGTCTCCGACCAGTCGAGGCTGCGTTCGACGGGGTACACCAGGACCGGCGGAAGTCCCGTGTCCAGGAACGTCGTGGGCGCGCCCCAGCAGAAGAACGACGGCTGCAACGTCAGGCCACGGCCGTCGAGGTGGACGTCGTGGTCGGCGGGGAAGGCGAGTTCGAGCACGGGGTAGTGCCAGGTCGCGGACGGATGCAGGGTGGCGAGCACTCCCTCCCACCCGGTCGTGTCGAGGGCACGGGTCCGCCACTCGTGGTCCCGCTGCACCTGCCGCCGTACCCGCGGCCAGAACGGTTCGAGCGCCGCCGCGAAGTACGCGGCGACCGCGTCGGAGAGCGCCGACACGGCCCCCGGATCACCTTCGGCCAGCCCACGTGTCCAGGCGGGCAGCGGGCGGGCGGGGTGGCGGTGGTGCAGTTCCTCCAGGTCCCTGCGCAGTCGCGTGCGCGGCGTCCGCCGCAGGGCATCCAGGCCCGCCGCCGGTGCCGGGCCCGCGCCCGGCGGGGTCAGGAAGTCGACGGCGTAACCGGTCGGCGGAGCGAGCGCGGCCAGCAGCCGCGCCGAGGGTGACAGGCGGGTCGCGACCGTCCGCCGCCAGGCTCCGAAGTACACCGCCCCGCTCGGATGGCGCAGCCGGTACGAGCTGAGCAGCACCTCCCACAGCGGGTCGGGCGCCGGGACCATCCGGATGCGCGCCAGATCGTCGCTGGTGAAGTGGATCCGAAGCATGCAGCGCCTTCCCGCCTCCGTCTTCCCACCGCTCTGGGAAGACGTTGCCGGGGTTTCCCCGCTCGGGCCAGTCTTCTTTCGGCACTTGTCAGACCACGTCCACAACGGACGCACAAGTGCCTCGAAGGGGGTAACAGCATGCGCATGAACAGGAAGTTCGCGGCCGTCGCCGGGAGCGTCGCGCTGACCGGGGGCCTGCTGGCCGGAGGCGCGGGCGGAGCCAGTGCGGCACAGAACTCCCCGTCGGCGGCGTCGGACTGTCCGTCGGGCTACTACTGCGTCTGGTCCGGGGAGAACTACACCGGGCACCGGCAGCAGGTCGCGGGGAACAACGCGGACCTGACCGTGTACTCGGTCTTCCAGAACTTCAAGTCGTGGTACAACCACGGCGCTTCCTGCGACTTCCGGTGGTACGCGGGGAAGAACTACACGGGGGACTCCGGAGTCGACGCGAGGGGGACCAAGGGATCCCAGAGCGCGGCCATGTACATCAAGTCCAACAAGTGGGTCTGCTGACCTTCACCCCGCCGGGCGCCTGGGGGCGGCGCCCCGCCGGGCCCGGGGCCGGCCCGGCGGCCGGGCCCGGGCCCGTTCCACGGGTCGGCGCGGCTCAGTGCGGCACGCAGCCGAACCAGTTCACCGTGGGGCCGTCGGCGATGAAGCCCATGCACCTGATGGTCCTGTCGTGCAGCTTCTCGGTCCGGTCGACCGGGCCGTTCAGATAGTCCGTCGTGTGGTGGGCCTCCACCAGGTCGTCGACCTCGACGCGGTACCAGCGGCGCTCGCCGGACGGCAGGTCGCAGCCGCGGGCCGTCAGGTTGCGGCTGGGGTCGCCGCTCCAGACGGGCCGTTCGGCGTGGTCGCAGTGGACCCTGCCCGCGGCTCCGGCGGTGCCGGCGCCCGCGCCCAGCAGGGTCGCCGTGCCTATGGACACCGCCGCGACGGCGCCGAGCAGACCCTTGGGAGTGAAGTGCATCGATCGGTCCTCCTGCCAGCCTTGGTGACAGCGGGAATCGCCCACCATCTTGGGCTGATAGTCACATTTATCCGCTGTGTTCCGCCCGGCGGCCGGGGGTCCGGTCCCCCGACCCGGTGACGCCGGTGGTGCCAATGGGCCCACGGTCCGGAACAACCACCGCGCCCCGATCGCTGACAAGGGCATGAGCGACTACCGCATCGAACACGACTCCATGGGCGAGGTCCGGGTCCCCGCCCACGCCAAGTGGCGGGCCCAGACGCAGCGGGCCGTCGAGAACTTCCCCGTCTCCGGGCAGCGGATCGAGCGTGCGCACATCGAGGCGCTGGCCCGGATCAAGGGCGCGGCGGCCAAGGTGAACGCCGAGCTGGGGGTGATCGACAAGGACCTGGCCCAAGCGATCGAGGAGGCGGCTGCGGAGGTCGCCGAGGGGCGCTGGGACGAGCAGTTCCCCGTGGACGTCTTCCAGACGGGCTCCGGGACCTCCTCGAACATGAACACCAACGAGGTCATCGCCACGCTCGCCACCGAGCGGCTCGGGCGGGACGTCCACCCGAACGACCACGTCAACGCCTCGCAGTCGTCCAACGACGTGTTCCCGTCCTCCCTCCACATCGCCGCCACCGCCGCCGTCACCCGGGACCTGATCCCGGCGCTCGAACACCTCGCCGACGCCCTGACCGGGAAGTCCGAGGAGTTCGCGGACGTCGTGAAGTCCGGGCGGACCCACCTCATGGACGCCACGCCGGTGACCCTCGGACAGGAGTTCGGCGGGTACGCCGCTCAGGTGCGGTACGGCGTCGAGCGGCTGCGCGCCTCGCTGCCCCGGCTCGCGGAGCTGCCGCTGGGCGGGACCGCGGTGGGCACCGGGATCAACACCCCGCCCGGCTTCTCCGCCGCCGTGATCGCGGAGGTGGCGCGGGTGACCGGGCTGCCGTTCACCGAGGCCCGCGACCACTTCGAGGCGCAGGGCGCGCGGGACGGGATCGTCGAGACCAGCGGGCAGCTGCGGACCGTCGCGGTCGGCCTGACGAAGATCGCCAACGATCTGCGGTGGATGGCCTCGGGGCCGCGGACCGGACTCGCCGAGATCGCCCTGCCCGACCTCCAGCCGGGTTCCTCGATCATGCCGGGGAAGGTCAACCCGGTCGTCCCCGAAGCGGTGTTGATGGTGTCGGCCCAGGTCATCGGGAACGACCAGACGATCGCGTTCGCCGGTGCGGCCGGCAACTTCGAGCTCAACGTGATGCTCCCGGTCATCGCGAAGAACGTGCTGGAGTCGGTGCGGCTGCTCGCCAACGTGTCGCGGCTGCTGGCCGACCGGACGGTCGACGGCATCACCGCGAACCGGGAACGCGCCCGGGAGTACGCCGAGTCGTCGCCGTCCGTGGTCACCCCGCTCAACAAGTACATCGGCTACGAGGAGGCCGCCAAGGTGGCCAAGAAGGCGCTGGCGGAACGCAAGACGATCCGTCAGGTCGTCCTGGAGGGCGGGTACGTGGAGAAGGGCGACCTGACCGTCGGACAGCTCGACGAGGCGCTGGATGTCCTGCGGATGACACGGCCGTAACCGGGTGCGAACAGTTCGCGCCGCCCGGCGAGAACCGTGACGTCCACCGCAGCGTCGTATGCCTGTGGCACCTAATATCTGTGCATGGCAGACGGTGGAGCGGTGAGACGCGTGAGGCGCGGGGAAACGGGTGGCGCGACCGGGAACGGGAGCGGTTTCTGGACTCCCGGGAGCCAGATCCTGTGGCGGTACCGGGAGAACGCCGGGCCCGGCTTCCACATCGCGCGCCCCGTCACCGTCGTACGGGACGACGCGGAGCTGCTGGCCGTGTGGCTGGCGCCCGGTACGGAATGCGTCAAGCCCGTGTACACCGACGGCTCGTCGGTGCGCGAGGAGCCGCTGGAGTCCCGGTACACCAGGCCGCGGACCGTGGGACACGGCCACTGGCTGGGCACCGGGGTGCTGAAGCTGGCCAGGCCCGGCGAGCCCTGGTCGGTGTGGCTGTTCTGGGAGCCGGGCTGGCACTTCAAGAACTGGTACGTCAATCTGGAGCAGCCGCTGGCCCGTTGGGACGGCGGGGTGGACTCGGAGGACTACTTCCTGGACATCTCCGTGCACCCCGACCGGAGCTGGGAGTGGCTCGACGAGGACGAGTTCGCGCAGGCCCAGCGGGACGGCCTGATGGGCCCGGCGAAGGCCGCGTCGGCGCGGGCCGCGGGCCTGGCCGCGGCCGAGGCGGTCCGGGCCTGGGAGCCGCCGTTCTCGGACGGCTGGCAGCACTGGCGGCCCGACCCGGCCTGGGCGGTACCGTCGCTGCCGGAGGACTGGGACCGTACGCCCGCGCACGTGTCCTCATGAGACCCTTGATGCGCCCCCGGTCCACAACCGTAGGATCGTCCTCCGCAAGGGCGCGTCGATCAAACGTGTCGCGTGCAACTCCCGGACCATGCTCCGGGCTTGACCGAACGTCACCGAGGGGCGGCAGGACGTGAGCGAGGGGTACGAGGGCAGCACGGGCGAACGGTACGCGGGCCGCAGATCGTTCGCCGGTGGCACAGGAACAGCCTCCAGCCACGCCGGAATTCCGTTCCTGGGGCAGCTAATCCGGGTATCGGACTTTCGGCGGGACCACCTGCGTGCCCGGCGCGCAGCCCCGGACGGACGGATTCGACTCGCGTGACGGAGCACCCCACCTCCTACGAGCGCCCCCAGCCGGGCGCCGACCCCGCTCAGACCCGCGGGGCGCTCCTGCGTTCCCCGCAGCCCCAGGCCCAGACACCGCCCCCTCCAGCCGGCGCCACGGCGTTACCCGCGCAGGCCCGCGCGGGTGAGACGCCCTCCGGCCCTGGTACCAGCACGTCCAAGGAGCACTCCGTCAACGGCCCCGAGCACGCCCAGCCCACCAGCGCTGAGCCCGATCCGCACCGGCCGCGCCCCACCGAGGCCATCCCGCCCCAGCCCGGCGCCGAGCAGGAGCGGGCCGCGGGCCCCCAGGAGCGTCGCAGCGGACGCGGGCTGCCGCCAGGACGGCCCATGCCGATGCGCCGGGACGGCGACCGGCTGCGTTTCGTGGGCGCCGCGACCCGGCGGATCGCCCGGGGCATGGACCTCGACGAGATCGTGATGGGGCTGTGCCGGGCGACCGTGCCGACCTTCTCGGACGCGATCCTGGTCTATCTGCGCGACCCGCTGCCGGTCGGCGACGAACGGCCCACCGGCCCGGTGGTGCTGCGGCTGCGCCGCACCGACCGGATCCCCGAGGAGCGGGACACCGAGGGCGGCTTCCCGCAGCTGCCGGTCCCGGAGCCGGACCCCGCCGACGTCGGCCTGGCCGCGCTCACCGCGGAACTGTGCGAGGTACGCCCCGGCGGTGCCCTCAACGAGGTACTGCGGGGAGTGCGGCCGGTCTTCGCCGACTCCCCCGCCGCGCGCTCCGCCCTCCCCGAACTCCTCGGCGAGGGCAACGAGTCGCTGGTCCCGGGCGCCCAGCACGCGATCCTCGCCCCGCTGCGCGGCCGCCGCCGGGTGATCGGCGCGGCGCTGTTCCTGCGCCGTCCGGAGCGGCTCGCGTTCGAGACCGACGACCTGCTGGTGGCCGCGCAGCTGGCCACGCACAGCGCGCTCGGCATCGACAAGGCGGTGCTGTACGGCCGGGAGGCCTACATCGCCGACGAGTTGCAGCGGACCATGCTGCCCGAGCACCTGCCGAGCGCGACGGGGGTGCGGCTGGCGTCCCGCTACCTGCCGGCGGCCGAGACCGCGCGGGTGGGCGGTGACTGGTACGACGCGATCCCGCTGCCCGGCAGCCGGGTCGCCCTCGTCGTCGGCGACGTGATGGGCCACTCGATGACGTCGGCGGCCATCATGGGCCAGTTGCGCACCACCGCGCAGACCCTCGCGGGTCTCGACCTGCCGCCGCAGGAGGTCCTGCACCACCTGGACGAGCAGGCGCAGCGGCTCGGCACCGACCGCATGGCGACCTGCCTGTACGCCGTCTACGACCCGGTCTCGCACCGCATCACCATCGCCAACGCCGGGCATCCGCCGCCGGTGCTGCTGCACCTGGGCGGCCGGGCCGAGGTGCTGAGGGTGCCGCCGGGCGCGCCGATCGGGGTCGGTGGGGTCGACTTCGAGGCGGTCGAGCTGGACGCGCCCGCCGGGGCGACGCTGCTGCTGTACACCGACGGTCTGGTGGAGTCCCGGCTGCGGGACGTGTGGACCGGGATAGAGCAGCTGCGGGAGAAGCTCGCCGCGACCGCGCAGTTGACCGGACCGGACCATCCGCCGCCGCTGGAGGCTCTCTGCGACGAGGTCCTCGACATGCTCGGGCCGGGCGACCGGGACGACGACATCGCGCTGCTCGCCGCCCGGTTCGACGGGATCGCGCCGAGCGACGTGGCGTACTGGTTCCTGGAGCCGGAGGACGCGGCACCCGGCCGGGCCCGGCGGCTCGCGCGGCGGGCACTGGCCCGCTGGGGGCTCGAGGAGCTGTCCGACTCCGTGGAGCTGCTGGTGAGCGAGGTGGTCACCAACGCGGTGCGGTACGCCTCACGGCCGGTGACGCTGCGGCTGCTGCGAACCGACGTCCTGCGGTGCGAGGTCGGCGACGACGTGCCCCAGCTGCCGCGGCTGCGGCAGGCCCGGGCGACGGACGAGGGGGGCCGCGGGCTGTACCTCGTCAACAGACTGGCCAGACGGTGGGGAGCGACCCGGCTCAGCACCGGGAAGGTCGTCTGGTTCGAGCTGAACCGGTAGGAGCGTGGGGTCGTGGCGCCGTAGGGCTCGAGGTGCCGTAGGGCTCGAGGTGGGCCGGGGCATTCCCCGGCCCACCTGCGGTGGCGTCGCCCTACTGGTCGTCGGCCGGGTCGAGCGGGTTGTTCGTGTCGCCGTCCGTCGGGGTCTCCACCGGCAGTGACGGCTCGTTCGTCGTGGCCGGCGGGGAGGTCGTCGGGGCGGTCGAGGTCGGGGACTTCGACGGGGTCTGGGACGGGGTCGCCGACTTCGTCGGGGTTTCGCTGGGTGTCTCGGAGGGCGTCTCCGAGGGGGTCGCCGACTTCGACGGGGTCTGCGACGGCTGGACCGCCGCGCCCAGGTCGGTCTCCAGGTCGAACTTGGCCTTCTTGGTGACGCCGAAGGTGTAGGCCGCCCAGATCTGTGCCGGGTAGCCGCCACCGTTGATACGGCCGGTGCCGGGGATGAGGCCCGTGGCGCCGGTCAGCGTGACCTGGTTGTGGGACTTGGCGTCCTCGCCGAACAGGCCCACCGAGGTGACCAGGTCCGGTGTGTAGCCGGTGAACCAGGCCGACTTGTTGTTGTCGGAGGTACCCGTCTTGCCCGCCACCTGCTGGCCCTTGCGCAGCGGGTTCTGGGCCACCGACACCTTGGCCGTACCGTCGTCGACCACGCCGGTCAGCACCGACGTCACCTGGTCGGCCGCGGGGCGGCTGATGACCTGTTCACCGATCGGGTCCGGTATGTCCACCTTGCGGCCGGTCTTCTCGGCCGACGCGATGACCGTCGGGGTGACCTTCTTGCCGTGGTTGTCCAGGGTGGCGTACACCCCGGCCATCTCCAGCGGGCTCGCGCCCATGCTGCCCAGGGTCATCGCGGGCACCGCCTGGAGGCCCGTGGTGTCCAGACCGAGTTCGTCGGCGGTCCCCATGACGTTCTTCATGCCGACGTCCACACCCATCTGCGCGAAGACCGAGTTGACGGACTTGTTCATCGCCGTCTGCACGGTGATGTCGCCGTAGTCGGCGTCGTCCTCGTTGGGCGGTGAGAAGGCGATGTCGCTGCCCTTGACCGGACGGCCGCTGGTGCCGTCGTAGAGGGTGTTGGCGTCGATGTCCTTGCCGTCCTGCGTCTGGGCGCTGTGTTCCAGGGCGGAGGCGAGGATGATCGGCTTGAAGGTGGAGGCCGGCTGGTAGTCGGCCCGGGTGGCGTTGTCGGTGTAGTGGTCGTAGTAGCTCGTACCGCCGTACAGGGCGAGGATCTTGCCGGTCTTCGGGTCCACGGAGACGGCGCCGGCCTGGACGTTCTTGTCGACCTTGCGCTTCTTGCCGTCGAGCTTGCTGGTGAGCTGGCTCTTGACGGCCGCCTCCAGCTTGGCCTGCTTCTTCGGGTCGATGTTCAGGGTGATCGTCCAGCCCTGGTCGACCACCAGGGCCTCGGCCTCGGACCGGGTGATGCCCTGCTGCTTCATCAGCTGGTTCTCCAGCTGGGTGTTGGCGAGTTCGACCAGGTAGCCCTTCTGGCCCTCCAGACCGGAGGCGGCCTTCGGCTCCTTGGGGATCGGGAACTTCATCCCGTCACGCTTGGACTTGTCCAGCCACCCCTGGCCGACCATGTTGTCCAGGACGTAGTTCCAGCGCTGCTGCACCAGCTTCTTGCCGACGGGACCCGCCACCGCCCAGTCGTACTGGCTCGGCGCCTGGAGCAGCGCGGCCAGGTAGGCGCCCTGCTGGACGTCGAGGTCCTGGGCGTCGACGCGGTAGTAGGCCTGGGCGGCGGCCTGGATGCCGTACGCGCCCCGGCCGTAGTAGCTGGTGTTGATGTAGCCGGCGAGGATGTCGTCCTTGGTCCGCTCGCGGTCCACCTTGAGCGAGATGACCAGTTCCTTCAGCTTGCGCGTGACGGTCTGGTCCTGGTCGAGGTAGTAGTTCTTGACGTACTGCTGGGTGATCGTCGAACCGCCCTGGGTGCCGCGGCCCCGCGCGGTGTTGTACAGACCGCGGGCCATGCCCCTCAGGTCGATGCCGTTGTCGTTGTAGAAGGTCTTGTTCTCGGCCGCGACGAAGGTGTGCTGGACCTCCTTGGGGACCTTGGACAGGTCCACGATCTCGCGGTTGACGGTGCCCTTGCGGGCGAGGATCGAGCCGTCGCTGTACTTGTAGACGTTGCTCTGCGTCTGCGCGAGCGCGTTGCCCTGGGGAATGCCCACCATCATGTAGAGCGCGACGAAGGCGCCGATGCCCAGCAGACAGACACCGAGGAACGCGCCGAGCATCTTCTTCCAGGTGAACAGCCGGCGTATCCGGCCCTTGGCGGGCTTGCCCGGCTTGCCGGCGGGCTTGCCGGAGCCCGCCTTCGCGGCGGCCTTGCGGCGCTCCGCGCGGGTGGCGCCCTCGGCCGCGGGCGGGGCCTCGACCGTGGTGGTCGTGCCCGCCGCGGGCGTCTCGGGCTCGGGCGGCGGGGACGTGCGGTTCCGGGGCGCGGCGCGGCGGCCGCCCCGCTGCCGCGCTTTTCTCTCTTCCGCTCGTCCCATGAGTCCGTCTGCTCCGCTTCGTCTCGGCTGTCACACGTGTGTGCGGCTGTCACACAAGCACTTGGCTCAGGTCAGTCCAGAAAACTAACACCGCTGTCTATGACAAAGGACGCACGATCACGCCTTTTGCGGACGTGACAATCAGCACCCCGTCCAACGGAACCGACGAGCAGGGAAGACGCAGGGTTGCCCCACGCGATAAAGTGATATCACTTAGCTAGAACAGAGCTAGGCAGTCCGTCGTTCGAGGGGGAACCCATACCCATGTCCGTTCACGACTCATCACTGACCGCCGACGTACCCGAGATGCCCGCGCCGCGGGTGCGGGAGTTCACGGCGCACAGCATCGGCGGCGGGCTCGCGCTGCTGCTGGGCCTGGTGGGGCTGCTGGCCGCCGCCGGGCTCTTCGTCGCCGCCTCCGTGAACCCCGCCTTCGCCGCCGGCGGTGTCCTCGTCTTCCTCGCCGCCGTCATCGCGATGCGCGGGCTGAACACGGTGGCGCCGGGCGAGGCGCGGGTCGTCCAGCTCTTCGGGCGGTACCGGGGCACGATCCGGCAGGACGGGCTGCGCTGGGTGAACCCGTTCACGTCCCGCACGCGGATCTCCACCCGGGTGCGCAACCACGAGACCGCGGTCCTCAAGGTCAACGACGCCTACGGCAACCCGATCGAACTCGCCGCGGTCGTGGTGTGGAAGGTCCAGGACACCGCGCAGGCCGTCTTCGAGGTCGACGACTACACGGAGTTCGTCGCCACGCAGACCGAGACCGCGGTACGGCACATCGCCATCGAGTACCCGTACGACGCGCACGACGAGGGCGGGCTCTCGCTGCGCGGCAACGCCGAGGAGATCACCGAGAAGCTGGCCGTCGAGCTCCAGGCACGGGTGGAGGCGGCCGGGGTGCGGATCGTGGAGTCGCGCTTCACGCATCTCGCGTACGCTCCGGAGATCGCCTCGGCGATGCTCCAGCGGCAGCAGGCCGGTGCGGTGGTGGCCGCGCGGCGGCAGATCGTCGACGGCGCGGTGGGCATGGTGGAGGCGGCGCTCGCGCGGATCGCCGAGCAGGACATCGTGGAACTGGACGAGGAGCGCAAGGCGGCGATGGTGTCCAACCTGATGGTGGTGCTGTGCGGGGACCGGGCGCCGCAGCCGGTGCTCAACACCGGGACGCTCTACCAGTGACGGACTCGCCCTCCCCCGAGGAGGCGCCGCGGCGCCGGCCGCAGCAGCGCAAGCAGGTGCTGCTGCGGCTGGACCCGTCGGTGTACGACGCGCTGGCCCGGTGGGCCGGCGACGAGCTGCGCTCGGCCAACGCCCAGATCGAGTTCCTGCTGCGTCGCGCCCTCGCGGAGGCGGGCCGCCTCCCCGGCGAGGCGGGCCCCCTGCCCCGCCGGGGACGGCCTCCGGGTGGCGGCGCCCCCGGACCACCGTCGGCCTGAACCGGCGCGTTCTAGCGTGCGGGCCCCTCGCCGTCGTCCGCTCTGCCCGCCAGCGCCCAGGCGTCCGCCACCGGGCCGAGGTGGGCCAGCTTGTCGGGGTTGAGCACGCCCCGGATCGCCTGGATCCTGCCGTCCAGGATGTCCAGGGTCATGGTGCTGAGGATCCGGCCCTCCGGGTCGTGCAGGACCGCGCCCGGCTGGGCGTTGACCCGCCGCCGCCGCAGGACGACGCCCATGGCGGACAGCCGGACTGTCAGCACGGCGAGCACCTCGGTCACGTTCTCGGCACCCAGCAGCGGGCCCTCGCCCCACAGTGGCGCCTTGCCGCCCGCGTCCCCCGACATCTGCACGTCGGCCGCCAGCAGTTCCCGCAGCCCGGCCACGTCTCCCGCGCGGAACGCCTCGAAGAAGCGCCCGGCGAGTTCCTCGCGCTCCCTGCGGTCGGCCTCGAAGCGGGGACGCCCGGCGTCCATGTGGCGGCGGGCCCGGACGGCGAGCTGCCGGCAGGCCGCCTCCGAGCGGCCCACGGCCGCGGCGACCTCACCGAAGGCGAAGCCGAACACCTCGCGGAGCACGAACACGGCCCGCTCCAGAGGGGTGAGCCGCTCCAGGAGCAGCAGGGCCGCCATCGAGACGGAGTCGGCCAGCTGGGCGGCGCGCTCCGGGTCCTCGTAGGGGTCGGTCAGCAGCGGCTCGGGGAACCAGGAGCCGACGTACTCCTCCCGCCGTACCCGGGCGGAGCGCAGCACGTCGATGGAGACGCGGGTGACGACGGCGGAGAGGTAGGCCCGGGTCGACGTGGGCCGGGTCGGCACCGACGTCCAGCGCAGCCAGGTGTCCTGGACGGCGTCCTCGGCCTCGCTGACACTGCCCAGGATGCGGTACGAGATGGCGAAGAGCAGCGGCCGCAACTCCTCGAACTCCTCCACGGCGCTCGCGCCGGCCCCGCCGTGGCCCTTCTCCGTGGCGCTCACGCCAGTTCCTCCTTGAAGCCCTGGCGCCAGGAGGGATGGCGGGGTTCCCAGCCGAGGTCGCGTCTGGCCTTGGCGTTGGAGAAGCCGCGGCCCTCGGTCATGATGACGACCGCCTGTTCGCCGGCGAGCAGGCGGGCCAGCCACACCGGTATCCGCAGCGGCGGCCTGGCCCCCGCGCACTCGGCGAGATACGGCAGCCACTCCGCGGCCGGCGCCGGGTCGTCGTCGACGATGTTGAAGACGCCTTGCGCCTGCTGCTCCACGGCCAGGACGGTCGCGCGCGCCGCGTCGTCCAGGTGGATCCAGGAGCTGTACCCGGTGGCCCGCCCGACCAGCGGGTACTGGCGTCTGCGGATCAGCTCGACCTGGTCGTCGATGGCGCCCGGCCCGTAGAAGGCGCCGTAGCGCAGGACCGCCCCGCCCGCGCCGAGGACCGCCTCCTCCAGATGGCGCAGCGCCAGCATCCCCCGGTGCGCGGCCGTGCCGGGCATCAGGTCCAGCGGGTCCTCCTCCGTCTTCACCCAGCCGCCCTCGCGGATACCGTTCCAGCTGGCGTGGCCCTGGGCGACGAAGTGGGGCACGCCGGTCGCCTCGGCGGCGGCGAGCAGATGGTCCGTACCCTCGGTGCGCAGCCGGTTGGTGAGCGCGAACCAGCGGTCGGGGCGCCGGATGTCGGGCTTGCCCGCGTGCGCCATGGAGATCGCGGTCAGCTGGTGGACGATGACGTCCGGCTGGGCCTCGGCCACCGCCGCCCCGACCGACAGCGCGTCGAGCCCGTCCATCACCACGCCCTCGGCGCCCATCCCCCTGAGCAGCTCCAGCTTGGCCGCACCGGTCGTGGTGGCCGTCACCCGATGCCCCCGCGCCACCAGCCGCGGCACCAGCCGCCGTCCCAGGACCCCGCTGCCACCCGCCACGAACACCCGCACGGCGTTCCCCTTCCAGGTACGAGAAACCGACTCGCACCAGAGACGGGACGGACCCGCCCGGTTGTGACATCGCGCTGTCGCAGAACCGTGACAATCAGCCGCCACCTGCGCGAAGACACAGCGGGCGCACAGCGGGCCATCATCTGCACACTGCGCGTATACATCACGCGTATACACCGTGTGTAGAGTGCTGGCATGTCCATCGGTCACACCCTTTTGGGGCTCCTGGAGTCCGGCCCGCGCCACGGCTACGACCTGAAGCGGGCGTTCGACGAGAAGTTCGGTCACGACCGGCCGCTGCACTACGGCCAGGTCTACTCGACGATGTCCCGGCTGCTGAAGAACGGGCTCGTAGAAGTCGACGGCATCGAGGCCGGCGGCGGCCCCGAGCGGAAGCGGTACGCCATCACCGACGCCGGGATCACCGACGTCGAGAAGTGGCTGGCGACCCCGGAGAAGCCGGAGGAGTACCTCCAGTCGACCCTGTACACCAAGGTCGTCCTCGCGCTGCTGACCCACCGCGACGCCGCCGACATCCTCGACAGCCAGCGCTCCGAGCACCTGCGCAGCATGCGGATCCTCACCGACCGCAAGCGCCACGGCGACCTCGCCGACCAGCTCGTCTGCGACCACGCGCTGTTCCACCTGGAGGCGGACCTGCGGTGGCTGGAGCTGACCGCGGCCCGGCTCGACAAGCTCCGTACGGAGGTGGCCAGGTGACCGCGCCCGCAGGTTCGCTGCTCGCGGCCGAGGGGCTGCGCAAGACGTACGGCCCGACCGTCGCCCTCGACGGGGCCGAGTTCTCCATCCACGCGGGCGAGGTCGTCGCCCTGATGGGGCCCTCCGGCTCCGGCAAGTCCACCCTGCTGCACTGTCTCGCCGGGATCGTGACGCCCGACGCCGGGTCGATCGTCTACGCCGGGCGGGAGATGTCGGGCATGACCGACGCCGAGCGCAGCGCGCTGCGGCGCAGCGAGTTCGGGTTCGTCTTCCAGTTCGGGCAGCTCGTCCCGGAGCTGACCTGTGTGGAGAACGTGGCGCTGCCGCTCCGGCTGAGCGGCACCCCCCGCAAGGAGGCCGAGAAGACGGGCCGCGACTGGATGGCCCGGCTGGAGGTCGACGAGCTGGCGAAGAAGCGGCCCGGCGAGGTCTCCGGCGGCCAGGGCCAGCGGGTCGCGGTCGCGCGGGCGCTGGTGACGGGGCCGCGCGTGGTGTTCGCGGACGAACCGACCGGCGCGCTCGACTCGCTCAACGGCGAGCGCGTGATGGAACTGCTGACCGACGCCGCCCGCTCCACCAACGCGGCCGTCGTACTGGTCACGCACGAGGCCCGGGTCGCCGCCTACTCCGACCGCGAGATCGTCGTACGCGACGGGAAGTCACGGGACATGGAGCGGGCCGTATGAGCGCACGGCGCTGGGCCGGGGACCTGGCCATGGGGGCGCGGTTCGCCCTGACCGGCGGCCGCGAGGGCTGGATCCGGGCCCTGCTGACCGCGGTCGGCGTGGGCCTCGGCGTGGCCCTGCTGCTGCTCACCGCGGCGGTGCCGGACATCCTGGACGCCCGGCACGCCAAGGAGGACGTGCGGCAGGACTTCTCGCTGACCCCGCCGAAGATCCCGGCGGCGGACGACACGATCGTCGTCGCCCACGTGAACACCTCGTGGCACGGCGCGGACATCCGGGCCCGGCTGGTCGCACCGGACGGGGCACACCCGCCGGTGCCGGTGGGCATCGACCGCGTCCCGGCGCCCGGCGAGATGTACGTCTCCCCCGCCCTGGACAAGCTGCTCAAGGCGCCCGGCAACGGGCTGCTGCGGGAGCGGCTGCCCGCGAAGGTGGTCGGGACGATCGGCGAGCGGGGGCTGATCGGCCCGACGGAACTCGCCTACTACCTGGGCGAGCGGGGGCTGGACCGGCAGATCGGACACGACCCCGGCGTGGGCCGCATCAAGCGCTTCGGGAACGTCTCCGGCGAGTCGTCGGAGGGCCTGGACCCGGTTCTGCTGCTCCTCGTGCTGCTCGTCTTCGTGGTGCTGCTGGCCCCGGTCGGCATCTTCATCGCCACCGCCGTACGGTTCGGCGGTGAGCGGCGCGACCGGCGGCTCGCGGCGCTGCGGCTGGTGGGCTGCGACGGCCGGATGGTCCGGCGGATCGCCGCCGGGGAGGCCCTGGCGGGCGCGGTGCTCGGCCTGGTGCTCGGTACCGGCTTCTTCGTGCTGGGCAGTCAGGCGGCGGCCACCGTCGAGCTGTTCGGGGTCAGCGTCTTCCCCGACTACCTCAACCCGACGCCGGCCCTGGCCACGCTGGTCGCCGTCGCGGTGCCGGCGGCCGCGGTCCTCGTGACGCTGTTCGCGCTGCGCCGGGTCGTCATCGAGCCGCTGGGCGTGGTGCGCACGGCCCGGCCCACCCGGCGCCGGCTGTGGTGGCGGCTGCTGCTGCCGGTCGGCGGCCTCGCGATGCTCGCCCCGATGATCGGGCAGGGCGCCGACAACGGGAACTTCAACCAGTACCTGGTGACGGGGGGCGTGCTGGCCCTGCTCGTCGGTGTCACCGCGCTGCTGCCCTGGGTGGTGGAACGCACCGTCGGCCGACTCGGCGACGGCGCCGTGTCCTGGCAACTCGCGGTGCGCAGGCTCCAGTTGAGCAGCGGTACGGCGGCCCGCATGGTCAACGGCGTCGCGGTCGCGGTGGCCGGCGCGATCGCCCTCCAGATGCTGTTCGCCGGTGTCCAGGCCGACTTCACCAAGAACACCGGGCAGGACCCGAACCGTGCCCAGATGGAGGTGGACCTGCCGGACGGCGTCCAGGTGGCCGCCGCGGGGGCGAAGCTCGAGGGAACCACCGGCGTGCGGGCGGCGGTGGCGCTGTCCCGTACGGAGTACAGCGCCAAGCGCCTCGACCCGGACAACAGCATGCAGCTCATCGTCGGCGACTGCGCGGCCCTGCGCGAGGTGGCCACCCTGCCCTCCTGCCGCGACGGCGACGCCTTCCTGTCCGCCGACTGGTCCGACGAACCGGCCGCCCGCAAACTGCTGGCCCCGGGCCGCGCCGTGTGGGTCGACCCCTCCTACTCCGGCAGCCCCGGCGCCGAGGCGCCCTGGACCGTACCGGCGAAGCTCCCGAAGGTGGCCACCCGCAAGGACGCGCTGAGCACCGACCTCAGCGGAGTCCTGGTCACACCGTCCGCGCTGCCCGCGAAGGCGCTGACCGGGCTGCGCGCGAGCGTGTACCTGCGGCTGGACCAGGCGGTGCCGGAGGCCGAGGAGCAGGTGCGCACCGCCGCCATGGGCATCGACCCGCTCGCCTACACCTGGACCTGGGAGGCGACCACCCGCGACGAGAAGTTCGACACCATCCGCACCGGCCTGTTCGTGGGCGCGGCCGCCGTGCTGGCCCTCATCGGGGCGAGTCTCCTCGTCTCCCAGCTGGAGCAGTTGCGGGAACGCAGGAAGCTGCTGTCGGCGCTGATCGCCTTCGGCACCCGGCGCCGTACCCTCACGCTGTCCGTGCTGTGGCAGACCGCGATCCCCATCACGCTGGGCCTGCTGCTGGCGACGGCGGTCGGGCTGACGCTCGGCGGGGTGCTGATGAAGATGACGGCGGTGCCGCTGCGCGTGGACTGGCCGAGCGTGCTGTCGATGACCGGGATCGGCGCGGGGATCGTCGTCGCGGTGACCCTGCTCAGCCTGCCGCCGCTGCTGCGGCTGATGCGCCCGGACGGCCTGCGGACCGAATAGCGGTCACGGGCCCGGCGCCGGGCCGTGGGCCCCGCTCACCGATCAGTGGGCGGGGTCCTCGGCGTTCTCGGCCCCGGCGTCGGCCGGCACGACCGCGTCCTCGGGTTCCGAAGGAGCCGGATCCGGCGGCGGGGCGGCGTCCTCGGGCTCCGCGTCCACGTACCGTTCGTGCGAGTACTGGTGGAGGTAGCTGACCACCGTGTTCGTCACCGCCACCAGCGGTACGGCCACCACCGCGCCGCCGATGCCCGCGACCATGCCGCCGGCCGCGACCGTGAGGACCACGGCGAGCGGGTGCACCCGGACCGCCCGGCCGAGGATGAACGGCTGTAGGACGTGGCCCTCGATCTGCTGCACGGCGAGGACCACGACCAGCGTCATGACGGCCGTGAACACGCCCTGGGTGACGAGCGCGACCACCACCGCCAGGGCACCCGAGGCCACCGCGCCGACCAGGGGGATGAACGAGAACAGGAAGATGAAGACGGCGAGCGGGACGGCCATCGGGACGTCCAGGAAGTAGATGCCCAGGCCGATGAAGATGGCGTCGATGAGGGCGACCAGCACCGTGCCCCGGACGTAGGCCGTCAGGGTGCGCCAGGCGCGCGGCCCGGCGCCGGCCACGCCGTCGCGGGCGGCGGAGGGGACCAGCTTCAGGAACCACTGCCAGATGCGCGCACCGTCGTAGAGCAGGAAGAGCGTCGAGAAGAAGACCAGCAGCAGACCGGTCAGCGCCTCGACCACGACCTGGACGCCCTCCAGACCGAAGGACGTTATCTGGTCGGTGTTGGCGCCGATCGCCTCGCGGAGGTTCTTGGCGATCTGGTTGATCTGCTTGTCGGTGACGTGGAAGGGGCTCTTCAGCAGCCAGTTGCGCAGGTCGTCGATGCCGCTCTGGATCTGGTCGGAGAGCGTGTCGATGTTCTCCATGACCTGCCAGGTCACGAACCAGCCCATCAGGCCGATGACCACGAACCCGGAGATCGCGGTGAGCGCCGTGGCCGGACCGCGGGGCATGCCGCGCCGGCACAGCCAGGCGACCGTGGGCTGGAGCAGCGCGGTGACCAGCAGGGCGATGACGAAGGCGAAGACGACCAGTTGCACGGCGCTGATGACCCGCATCAGGACCCAGACCGTGCCCGCGAGCACCAGCAGGCGCCAGCCGGCCTCGGCCGCGACCCGTACGCCCCAGGGGACCGCCGTGACGGGGTCGGGGCGGCGGACGGGCCTGCGGGGCTTCTGGGCCGGTACGGCGGCGGTGGCGGGTGCCGGCACGGGCGGGGGCGGCGGGGCCGGTTCCGGCTCGCCGTGCTCCCGCTCCACCTCGGCCCGGCGTTCGTCCAACCGCTCGCCCATCTCGGTCAGTCCGGCACCGAGCCGGCCGAGCCACTGAGGCACTCGCGACATGATCCGCCCTCTGTTGCTCACCACTCCCCCCTGGAGTCGTTCGCTCCGACCGTACAGGGCGACAGCCCCTCCCCCTAGGACGGGGAGGGGCTGTCGAAGGTTGAGAAGCCGAGTGGGCTCTAGTACCAGTGGTTCGCCTGCCAGAAGGACCAGGCCTCGCACGGGCTGCCGTAGCGGGAGTTCATGTAGTTCAGGCCCCACTTGATCTGCGTGGCGGGGTTGGTCTGCCAGTCGGCTCCGACGGAGGACATCTTGGAGCCGGGCAGGGCCTGGAAGAGACCGTAGGCACCGGAGGAGGCGTTGACCGCGCGGTAGTTCCAGCTGGACTCGTGGTCCACGATGTTGCTGAAGCACTGGAACTGGCCGCCGGCCACCATGCTCTGCGCCATCGCCTGGATCTGCGCCACGGTGTACGAGCTCTGGACCGGGAAGCTGGCCACGGACGCGGAGCGGCTGGCCGCCTTCTTCGCCTCGGCGCGCTCCTTGGCCTCCTTGGCCGCCTGCTCGGCCGCGGCCTTCTTGGCGGTCGCGGTCTTGGCCGCCGCCACCCGGGCCGCCTGCTCGGCGTCCTTCTTGGCGGACGCGTCGGCCTGGATCGCCATGGCGTCGGCCTGCTGCGTCAGGGAGGCGGTCTGCACCTGGGCCTGCTGACCAGCGGGCAGGTCGGCGAGGAGCGTGGTGTCGGCTGCTGTCGCCTCTGCGTCGTTGTTCGGCTGCGCCACGCTGCCCGAGGCAACACCGACGACGCTTCCGACAGCGGTGACCGCGGTGGCCGAAGCCACTGCGAATCCCCGGACCGAGATCCGGCTCACACGGTTTCCTTCCAGCATCGCCCGCTTCGGTGACCCTGGCGGACGCAATCTTGCCCCCGACGCTGGTCTCCTCACTACTGGGTCACGGGAGACACGGGCCCGGTGGGCAACTCCCGCTAGGAGAGCGCCGCTTGGTGCTCGGGCGGCATACGACGTCGCTATGGAATTAGCTGTGTGCTTCTGTGGTTCCGCACCGCTGGGGGTACGGGTGTGTCGTATGCGGGGCCTGACAGGAATGAGACTCTGCCGTAACCCGACGCCGGGTGGCAATTCCGAGTTGCGTGTGAAAGCTCACATCCCGTTTCCCCCAGGGGTTTTCAGGAAACCCCCACGCACGAAGGCGCCGCCCGGCTAGGCTCGGGGCCTTTGCCGGACGGCGCCAACGGACGGGCCTTCAGCTCAAGTTGGACACAGGGGTCACATGGATCAGATGTGTCCGTCCTCCAGCATTTCGGTCACAAGTGCGGCGATCTGGGACCTCTCGGACCGCGTGAGGGTGACATGCGCGAAGAGCGGATGCCCCTTCAGTTTCTCGACCACGGCGACCACGCCGTCGTAACGGCCCACCCGCAGATTGTCCCTTTGCGCCACGTCATGGGTCAGAACCACCCGCGAATTTGCGCCGATCCGGGACAGAACGGTCAGCAGGACGTTCCTTTCCAGCGACTGGGCCTCGTCCACGATCACGAACGCGTCGTGCAGGGAGCGGCCGCGGATGTGGGTGAGCGGCAGGACCTCCAGCATCCCGCGGGCGGTGACCTCCTCTATGACCTCCCGGCTGGTGACCGCGGAGAGGGTGTCGAAGACGGCCTGCGCCCAGGGGCTCATCTTCTCCGCCTCACTGCCCGGCAGATAGCCCAGTTCCTGCCCGCCGACCGCGTACAGCGGCCGGAAGACCATCACCTTCTGGTGCTGACGGCGCTCCAGGACCGCCTCCAGGCCCGCGCACAGCGCCAGCGCGCTCTTGCCGGTGCCGGCCCGGCCGCCCATCGACACGATGCCGACGTCCGGGTCGAGCAGCAGGTCGAGCGCGATGCGCTGCTCGGCGCTGCGGCCCTTGATGCCGAACGCCTCCCGGTCGCCGCGCACCACCCGGACGCTGCCCTCGGGCGTCACCCGGCCGAGCGCCTTGCCGCGCTCGGACTGGATGGTCAGGCCGGTGTGCACGGGCAGGTCCGCCGCCTCCGGGACGTACAGCCGGCCCTCCTCGAAGAGGGTGTCCACCTGTTCGCCGGACAGGGTCAGTTCGGACATCCCGGTCCAGCCGGAGGAGTCCGTGATGGCGAGCTCGGCACGGTACTCCTCGGCGAGGAGGCCGACCGAGGACGCCTTGATCCTGAGCGGCAGGTCCTTCGAGACGACGGTGACGTCGTACCCCTCGGCCTGAAGGTTGCGGGCGACCGCGAGGATGCGGGAGTCGTTGTCCCCCAGGCGGTAGCCGCTCGGCAGCACGCTGGGGTCCGAGTGGTTGAGCTCGACACGGATCGTGCCGCCCAGCTCGCCGATCGGGATGGGGGCATCGAGGCGGCCGTGCCGGACCCGGTAGTCGTCGAGCAGACGCAGGGCCTGCCGGGCGAAGTAGCCGAGTTCGGGATGATGCCGCTTGGCCTCCAGCTCCGTGACCACGACGATGGGGAGCACGACCTCGTGCTCCTCGAAGCGGGCCATGGCGTTCGGGTCGGCCAGCAGGACGCTGGTGTCGAGAACATAGGTGCGCCGGTCGGACTTGCGGCGCGTTGTGCTGGTCACCACGGAAGGACGTACCCCCTCGGATGAGGTCGGGGAGCGACGAGGAGAAGCTGGACCGGTTGCCGGCCGCTCTGCACGGGCCGAAAACCGGCCCCCCGCTGCTGCGTCCGTGCCGTGACCGCACGGTCGGGCTGGTGCAAAGGGCCTCCCGGGCGGACGGCCCCGAGCCGCCCGCTGAGATCCGACGCCCGTGGTTCGGGCATCGACCTGCTTGGCTTATGCCCTCGAACATGCGCCGCCATGCAACGTTCTGCAACGACGGGAAGGTGAACTCCGCGTTACCCCTGTCCCGGAACGGGTGATTCACACCTCATGGGCGAGGCGTGGTCGTCCGTCGTGACGACCGTGTTGCCAGGTGCGGACGTGGCACCCCGAAGGTGTGCCGTGTCCGCGTCGGCCGTCACGGTGACGTCACCCGCCGTAGCGGCGGTGGCGGGCCGCGTAGTCACGCAGGGCGCGCAGGAAGTCGACCTTGCGGAACGCGGGCCAGAAGACCTCGCAGAAGTAGTACTCCGAGTGGGCGGTCTGCCAGAGCATGAATCCGGACAGCCGTTGCTCGCCGCTGGTGCGGATCACCAGGTCCGGGTCGGGCTGGGCACCCGTGTAGAGGTGACGGCCGATCATGTCGACGTCCACGGAGTCGGCGAGGTTCTCCATCGAGACGCCCTTGTCGTGGGCGTCGAGGATCATCGAGCGGACGGCGTCGGCGATCTCCTGCCGGCCGCCGTAGCCGATGGCGACGTTCACCAGTATCCCGTCGACGTGCGCGGTGGCCTCCTCGGCCTCTTTCAGCGCCGTCTGCATCGGGGTGGGCAGCAGGTCGGGGGTACCGACGTGGTGGACGCGCCAGCGCCCGTCGGCGGCGAGGGTGCGGACCACGTCCTCGATGATGCCGAGGAGGGGGACCAGTTCCTCCTTGGCCCGGTCGAAGTTGTCCGTGGACAGCAGCCAGAGGGTGACGACCTCGACGTCGGTCTCGGAGCACCAGCCGAGGAACTCCTCGATCTTCTCGGCGCCGGCCCGGTGGCCGTGCACGGTGCTGGACCCTGCGGCCTTCGCCCAGCGGCGGTTGCCGTCCATGATGACGCCGATGTGCTTGGGCACCTGAGCGTGGTCCAGGTGGCCTTCCACCCGGCGTGCGTAGAGCCTGACGAGCAGGCCGCGCAGCTTGTCGCGCAGGTTCACTTGAAGTCCGCCCCTCGTGATTCGGCTGCGGGAGTCTGCGGGAATCCGCGGGCCGAAGCCTACCCCGCTGGGAGTTGATGGGGGTTCGGCGGGAGGGCGCCCGTGGGGGTGGGGAGTTGTGGTGCGAGCGCGGCCGGGGACGCGTCGCGGCCGGTCGTTGCTGGTTACAGCCGGATCGCGGCCGGTCGTGCGGTTGGCCACGCGGCCCCCGGGACGCCGGGATGCCGGACCCGGGGCGCTTCGGCACCGCCGGTGAGGTCCGGGGCAAAAAAACGGGCCGGTCCGTGGGGGGGAGACGGACCGGCCCGAGGGGGGGTTTCCACCATAACCCTTCGTAAGTGATGCTGCGTGCATTGGCGCGTCACCACTACTCTCCGGAGTCGTCCGGCGACGCCCCGATGGGGTGGAAACGCTGGATTCGGGGGTCCCGCATGGCCGATTCACGGCGGAATCCCAGGGAAAGTGGCCGCCAACGGGGAGATCAAGAGGGTTTGAGGCGCCTTGGGGCCGCCTCGGCGTGTTGTCCGACCGTCCCTCCGACGGGCGACCCCGCTGCGAACGGCGGCTTGACGGGGACGGACGGGACATCGCGGCACCGCGCAGCCCCCTCCACTGCGCGGTACCGCCCGCGCAGCTTTGCTCACGCGAATTGCCTTGGTCTGAACTTACGTGAGCCATCGGGTCCACATGAAGCGACAACGGTAACGATGTGGGAACGCCGTGAAAGCGATGGGGCGAGCGGGGAGGCTCCACGAAGGCTTTGAGTTCGCGTATGCACAGTTTCATAACTTGTAACACGAGATGACCCAAGTCATCCGTATTGAGTCAATCCGACGGCAAATGCCACGCAATGCGAACCGAGCCCCGCCCGGACCTGCTCAGGGCCGCGCGGATCGGCGTGGCCGCGAGCGGGTTTCCCGGGGGCCGGGTGCGGGCGGGATGGACGTCGGCCGGCCCGGACGGCGGTTCTTGGCCATTCTTCGGCGCCTGGCATTCCAAGGCCGGTGCATCAGGGCCGGCCGCCCGGCTTGCGGGCCTCGAAGAGGTGCCTGCTGCTGTGCGCGACGAAGGGTCCGTCCGTCTCGATCTGCCGGTGCAGGGCGCGGAGTCGGGACTCGTGGGCCTCGACGGTGAAGCCCGGGACCATCCACACGACCTTGCGCAGGAAGTGCACGACCGCGGCGATGTCGTGGAACTCCATGCGGAGCCGTTCGGCGCGCAGGTCGACCACCTCGAGCCCGGCCGCCTCCGCCTCGGCCCGCTCCCGGTCGGGGTGACGCCCGCCGCGGACGGCCTCCGGCTGCGGGCCCAGGAAGTACTCGACCAGTTCGAAGGCGCTGGCGGGCCCGACGTGCTGGGCGAAGTAGGTACCGCCCGGCCGCAGCACCCGGGCGATCTCGGTCCAGTCCGCCCGTACCGGATGTCTGCTGAGCACCAGGTCGAAGGTCCCGTCGGCGAACGGGAGCGGGGCATCCTGGGTGGCGGCGACGACCACCACACCGCGCGGGCCCAGCAGGGCGCCCGCCCGGGTGACGTTCGGCGGCCAGCTCTCGGTGGCGGCGAGCAGCCGCGGCCGGTCCGGGGCCGCCGCACCGAGGGCGAAGTCGAACACCTCACCGCCGCCGGTCTCCACGTCGAGCGCCGCCGCCGCGCGGGCCAGCCGGGCACCCGCCGACCGGGCGTAGCCCCAGGACGGGCGCGCCTCGGTGGCACGGCCCTCGAACCAGGAGAAGTCCCAGCCCTCCGTCGGCACGCCGGCCCCCTCGGCGACAAGGTCCTCGAAGGTGCGGTGCCGCTGCTCTGTCATGAGCCGCATGGTCCCAGTCCGTTGTCGGTGCCCGCTGATATTTTCGCCCGCCATGGAGACCGATGGGATGTACACCGCTGGTGAGAAGGAAATCCTGCGCACGAGCCTCGACCGGCACCGGGACGCGGTGCTGTGGAAACTGCGGGACCTCGACGACGAACAGCTGCGGCGGCCGGTGACCCCGTCGGGGACGAACCTGCTGGGTCTGGTCAAGCACCTGGCCTCGGTGGAGTACGGCTGGTTCGTGGCGAGCTTCGGCGGCGAGGTCGAGCCGCTCTGGTTCGACCCCTACAGCGACGAGGACATGTCGGTCGGGCCCGGGGAGTCGACCGGGCGGATCGTCGACTTCTACGGCCGTGCGCGCGCCGCGGCCGACGCGGTGATCGCCGGCCGGCCGCTGGACGCGCTGGGTCGGCCGGACTGGCGGGACCACGAGGTGTCGCTGCGCTGGGTCCTGGTGCACATGATCGAGGAAACGGCACGGCACGCCGGGCACATGGACATCCTGCGGGAACTGATCGACGGCGCGACCGGCGACCACCCACGGCCCACGGACACGGAGTGAAGTGAGGTGAGGTGACGCTGGGTCGGGGGTCCGGGGTCAGGGGTTTGAGGTCGGGCGGCAAGGGGCCGGGGTCAGGAGGAGGCCGGGGTCAGGAGGAGGCCGGGGTCAGGGGAGCTCGTCGGTGGGAGCGTCTGCCGGGTGGGGGGCGTGCAGCACGAGGAGCACGAACCCCTCGTCCACCGGGTGCTCGGGGTCGTCGTACGGCACGAACCCGTTCTTCTCCAGCAGCCGTACGGAGGCGGTGTTCGCGGCGAACGGGTCCGCGTACAGGGGGCGTACGGTCTCCTCCCGGAGGAAGAGGGCGAGGGCGCGGCTGCCGACGCCCCGGCCCCAGTAGGGCCGCCCCAGCCAGTAGCCGGTGAACCGCCGCCGCCCCTCCCACCAGGCGACGATGTTCCCCGCGACCTCGCCGTCCACCTCGACGGTCCGCACCAGGCCCGTCGGATCCCCGAGCACCCTGTTCCTCCAGTGCCGGAGGAAGGCGTCCCGCGGCCGGGGGGTGAACCTCGACCGCCGGACGGCCTCCGGGTCGTGCTCGTAGGCGAGGAACAGTTCGAGGTCGTCGTCCCGTACGGGCCGCAGGCGTACGTCGTCGGTCGTCATACCGGCGAGTGTGGCACCCGCCACTGACAACGGGCCGGGCTCACGGCACGAGCGGCCGGACCTCCCGCGCGGTGAACCGTACGAAGCCCTCGGGGTCGGGTTCGTCCGCCGTCGGCTGGAGGATCACGGTGTCGGCGCCGGCCTCCGCGAGCCGCTGCACGGCCTTGGCGACGGCGTCCGCGTCCCCGGCGACACCGAGGTCGGGCACGGACTCCAGGCCCTCAGCGACGAGTTCGGCGCGCAGCCGGGCGGGGGCGTCGGGTCCGGTGGCGGTGAGCAGGTAGACGACGACGTGGTGCGGGCCGCCGGCATCGCGTCCCGCGGCCAGCCGCCCCTCCTCGATGAGGGCGCGGGCCCGGCGGACCCCGTCGGGGGAGGTGGCGGAGGTGAGCACGGTCCCGTCGGCGGCCTCCCCGGACAGCCGCAGCGTACGAGGGCCCTCGGCGCCGGCGAGGACGTCGACGGGGGTGGCCGGCGGCCAGTCCAGCGCGACGTCGTCGAGCCGGACGTACCTCCCTTGCACGCTCACCCGCTCCCCGCGCAACAGGGCGCGCAGGGCGTCCAGATGTTCCCGCAGCAGGGTCAGCGGGGACTCGGCGCGGGCGCCGACCTGCCCCATCCAGTCCTGCACGCCGTGACCGACGCCGAGCACGGGGCGCCCCGGGAACATCCGGTGCAGCGCGGCCGCCTCCATCGCGGTGACGGCCACGTTCCGCAACGGCACGGGCAGCAGCCCCACGCCGATCCGCACCCGCTCACTCCAGGCGAGCGCGGCGGCGGCAGCCGAGATCCCGCCCTCCCGGAAGCAGTCCTCCCACAGCCACAACTCCTCGAGCCCCGCCTCATCGGCGACCCGAACCACATCACGCAGCCGCTCAGGCGGCAACTGAGGCCGAAACACAGCACCAAGCGCAGTCATGGAGGTGGTCCTACCCGGCGACCGGGCCGCTGCAACCGGGCGCCGGGACCCGGACACCAGCGCGTCGAGCGAGTTCGAGGGCCTGGGGTCCGGCTCCCCCGCCGTCGGCCGGGATGCCCGGGTGGTAGCTCGAGCGCTGATGAATCACGTAGAGGTGGCGTGGGCCCGGTACGGCGATCACCGCGGCGAAGCGGGGGTCGCCCGCGAACCAGATCTTCCGAACCTGTGCCTTCCGCTCGGTTGTGGCGCGCCTGCCGAGGCGTCCACCCCACCAGACGGAGCGCAGATGCGAGTGCATCACCATGGTGACTGGCTGAGCCGGTGCTTCGGGGTTGGGGAACCTCAGCCAGGCGTAGCCGTCTGGGACCCCGGGGAGGTTGCCGATGCCGCTCTCCGGGGCCTCGTACTCCTGCCACGGGTAGTGCCTCAGCAGACGTCGTGCGCGAAAGGCGCTTCTCCAATAGGCCCATTGGAGGAATGTCCGGTAGAACGCGTAGGACATCGGGACGAAGAAGAGCCACAACGTCCAGGTGATCGACATGCCCACGTACCACGCCAGGAGCCCGAGCCAGGCCGCAGGCCACAGGATCTGACCGAGAAGGGCACCGATCAACAGCTTCGTCCAGGCACGGCGGGTCGCCGGGTCGTCCCAGGCCGTGAGCAGATGCATGGGGTGCATGTCAGTCCTTGTCGGATACGTCATGGGATCCATCGGTAAGCGGGCATTCGAAACTGACCGTACCGGCGATGTCCGTGAGCAGGGCGCGGTAATGACCCGCCCGTCGGACGGCTGTCGTGGCCAGTGAGAGGATCGCGATCCTCTCTCCGTCCGGACACGGCACATAGGCCGTGACCTGGAGCAGTTCGCAGGGTGTGGCGAGGCCCAGTTCCGGCGGCGCGGCCAGGCGGGTCTGTACGAGCGCGGCCGGGCCGCACGGCAGGTCGAGCGCCTCGATGTGCTCCGCCCGCTCCGCTCCGGCTGCCGCGCGCGCCGCCAGCACACTGCGTGGAGCCCAGCCGGTCCGCCGCCAGGCGAGCGTGAAGAGAGACGACAGCGGACCGCCGCCTCCCTCGTCGTCCACGTGCAGCCCGAGGCAGCAGTGCACCGTTCCCGCTTCCACGAGCAACCCGGCCAGCCGGAGAACCGGACCGAAGTCCGTCATCCGCCCCAGGGCCTGTTCCGGCGTGCTCCAGGTGACCGTGAGTTCCTGGAGTGGCAGGGGCACGAATCCCGGTGGCAGCGCGAACCAGACATCCGCGTCCTCGCTGCGCGCCGAGTCGTCGATCGCGTAGGGGGCTCTTCTCACGACGCCTCACCCGCGCCGCGCAGCAGGAAATGCAGCGCACCCAGTGTCGCCGGGACATCGACACCCAGGGTTCTGGGGCCGTCGAGGAGGTTGCCGACCGTCTTGGCCGCGTCGTTGTCCAGTGTGCCGACGAAACTGCTCGTCACACCGTAGACGGCTGTCCCTGCCCCCAGGACCGTTGCCGGTTTGTCGATCTTCTCCACCACCGGCGCCAGCCTGCCGCCGAACACCCGCGAATGAGCCAGAAAGCTCGCCGCTCCTCCGGCTGCGGAGGCTTCCGTTCTGATCGAGGTCCCCACGCCCTTCAACGATGTCCCGACATTGGTGCCCGCCCTCGCGAGTCTCTGCCCGAGCGTCAGCGCCTCGTCGCCTTCGCCTACGAGCGACAGCAGTTCTCCGGATTCGCCGACTGAACGAAGCCCGAGGTAACCACCCTTGGTCACCGCGCCCAGGCCTGGGAGCAGTCCCAGGAAGTCTCCTGCTGTGCCTAGGAGGTTGGCCCAGAAGTCGATGTCCAGTTCGCCTTTGGTGAAGCCGTCCGTCAGTGAGGCCAGGACCTCGGGGTCGCTGACGCGCAGGCCGAAGGCCATGGCGCTGAGGAGTCCCGCCGCCAGGAACAGCATCCAGGGGGCCACCGCCGTGAGGCCCAGCAGCGCGATCACACCGAGTACGGCGGCGCACGCGCTGAGGATGTCCGGGAGGTTGTCGCCCAGCCAGTCCGTGAACCTGTCCCACGCACCCGGCTCGTGCGGAGCCAGCTTGTGCGTGGCGTCGCCGATGTGCCGGGCCCGCTCGCGCGCGGTGTCCTCGTGTTCGCCCGCGAGGGCTCGGGCGCGCTTCAGCACGTCGTCCAGGTCGCCCTGGGCCGCCGTCACCCCGCGGTGCGTCCCGCTTCCGCCCGGCGGCGTGCCACCCGTCTCTTCCGCGTGCCTCTGAGCGCGCCGCAGCGCCTCGCGCGCGTTCTTGGCCTCACCGTCGAGTTTCCTCGCCCGCCGCTGGAACTCCGCCAGCTCCGTGCCCCACAGACCGAGCTGTCGCGCGGCCTTGCGGACGGAGTGGGCGCCGTTCTTCAGGTTGAGCGGCAGCGGACCGCCCGCCAGCTGCTCCCGGAAGGCGACCGCGGCATCGCCCTCCCAGTAGCTCCCGTCCATCAGACTCGTGACCTTGGAGTGGGCCTTCTCCATCTCCTTGGCGCAGTCGGTCAGCCTGCGCTGCATGTCCCGCACCAGGTCCGTGCTGCCGGGCGCCGGGTCGAAGCCGAGATGCGGGCAGGGGTCCGCGACCGTCACCTGACCCCGCCCTTCCGGCGCGCGTTCTCCAAAGCTCTCTCCAAGGCCACGTCGACCTCGTGGAAATCGTCCTTCGCCTTCTTCGTGATGTCCGTGAGCTCTCCGATCTGCTCGGCGATCTCCTTGGCGCCGTGGTGCCAGTCCTCCTGGAACCGGTCGCAGGCGCGGTCCAGTTCGTCGGTGCCGAGGCCGTCGGCCCCCGGATCGCGTAACACCTTCTGAAGGGCCGAGAACGACTCCCGCGCCTTCTTCAGGTCCTTGAAGAACCTGTCCAGTTCCGTGTCGTCGACCTTCAGCCGATCAGCCATGCGTGACTCCAGGTGGGGCCGGAGGTCTCCTGATCCGTGGACGATAGCCGCGCGCCGCCGGGGGCCCGTGCCGGGAACCCGCCCGGCGGAAGGCGGTCGGCCAGACGCCTCGGCGCCTGCGGGCCGGGAGGCGTCACCGGTCCGAGTGACCGGTGACGGCATCGCCCGTCACCCGTGTTGTGGATACCGTCTTCACGGAAACCTCCGGGGAACCGTGGAAGGGGTCGGGCGTGGCACGCTGGCGGGACGGACGCGGACGGCTGCTCATCCACACGGACGGGGAACCCGTCGTCGTGCCCCTGGAGATCGCGGCCTCCTACCGGGCCCGCACGAAGGGGCTGCTGGGCCGCGACGCGCTCGACGGCGCGATGCTGCTCTCGCCGGCCGGCAGCGTGCACACCTTCCGCATGCGGATGCCGATCGACGTCGCCTACCTGGACCGCCGTCTGTCCGTCATCGCCGTGCGCACGATGCCGCCGGGGCGCCTCGGCCGGCCCCGGCTCCGCTCTCGGCACGTACTGGAGGCGGAGGCCGGAGCCATGGCCGGATGGGGCCTGGTGGTCGGAGCACGGGTCGGCGTCGAGGTGGGGTGAGGGCGGTGCCGGAGCCGCCGTGCGCGGCAGCTCCGGCGATCAGCCGCCCGCCGTTACGGTCAGCCGCACGCCGTCCCGGTCAGCTGCCCGTCCTCGGGAACGTGACCTCCACCCGGCGGTTCTTCTTGCGGCCCTCCTCCGTGGAGTTGTCGGCGATCGGGTACTGCTCGCCGTAGCCGCGGACGTCGAAGGTGATGTTCGGGTCGTTCAGGTCCTGGTCCAGGACGCCCTGTACGGCGTTGGCGCGCTGGCGGGAGAGGACGTCACCGTGGGCGGAGGAGCCCAGGTTGTCCGTGAAGCCGAAGACGCGGACCTGGGTCGCGTTCTGCTTCCTGATCTCGTCCGCGATCGCCGAGATCCGGGACTTCGCCGCCGCGCTCAGCTTGGCGCTGTCCTTGCTGAACAGCACCTCGGCCTGGAGGGCGAACGTCACGTCCGCGTTGGTGTCCTCGCGGCGCTCGTCCCCGCTCTGGTCCTCCACGACCGACTTGATGTCCAGCACCTTGGGCGCGGCCAGGGTGGCGCCCTCGGGGAGCTTGAGGTCGGGGTCGGTCGGGTCGATCTTCACGGGTGCGGAGGCGGACGGTTCGGTCCCCGGAGGCACGCTCGGTCCGCCGCCGTCGGCACGGGCCGCCGTCGCGCCGTAGAGATTCGTGACGAGCAGGAGCGTGGCGGCGCCCAGGGTCAGGGGCAGGCGTGGTGTGGTCACTTCGGCCTCACCCGGAGATCTTGATCGTGCCGCTGGAGAAGGTGGGGAGCTGGAGGGTGACGTCGGCGGTGTCGGCGGGGGGTGCGGGGAACTGCATGAAGACGGGGATGGTCTGGCCGGCCTGGATCGTCGAGAGTCCGGTCGTGGTGAGGGGTCGTCCATCGGTGTCCCGCAGCACGTAGTAACGCTTCTTGCCCTTGGAGTCCACGAGCGTGGCACCGCCCAGTGACGTGCCGTGCTGGACGATCTCGGTCTCGTCACCACGGAGGATCGAGGGGATTACGAGCGATTGGGAGCCGTCGTTCTTGAAGACCCCGTTCACGGTGAGGAATCCGCCGGAGTCCCGGTCGGCCGAGGTGATCTGGAGTTGCAGTCCGTCCTCACCCTTGAGTTCGGCCAGCAGATTGTCCGACTGCCCCTCCTGGGCGTTCGTGTTCGATCCACTGCTCTTCGACGCGGAGGCGGATGCCTTCGGGCTCTTGTCGTCACCGCCGCCACCGCCGCCGCAACCCGCGACGCCTACGGCGAGACCGGCCGCAACGGCCAGGGCGACCATCCCCCTGCGAGCCTTCGCAGTGAACCGAACACTCATCGCTCAGCCTCCTCCTTCACTCGTCGATTCGCTTGTCAGTCGGCCAGGTGGACGTCGAAGAGGTCCTCGGGACCCGGGAGATGCGTGAGGTCAGTCGGATCCAGGGTCCAGTTCCGGTCCCGACAGGTGAGTTCGGGCAGGACGCCGCCCCCGCCGGTGAGCGAGAACGTGCAGAGCGGCTCGATCACGGCAGTGGCCTTCGCCTTCGACTTCAGGTTCTCCGTGCCGGGCACCACGGAGTCGCCCACGGTTTTGTTCGTCTCGGCGTCGACCCGGTAACTCAGCGGCGGGTCGGGGCTGCACTGCGCCGTCGCGTCGTTCTGGGCCGCCAGCTGGTCGGCACGCCAGCACGAGTCGGCGACGTCGATGTGGCCGTCGAAGATGTCCTGCCACTTGGTCGGGTCGAGTACGTCCTTCACCCACTGGTCCGCGAGCTCGTCACGCGTGTTCATCGCCGCGGCCAGCGCCGCCGCGTCGGCGGCCGTCTGGGCACCGTTCCGGTTCACCGCGGCCTGGCCGACCGCGAGATAGGCGAACGCGAGAAAGAGCAGGCCCCCCACAACGGTGATGTAGATGGGGAAGGCCTGCCCTGAGTCGCCGTAATGGCGGCCACGCATCACACGATCTTGTTGATCTGCGCCATGATCTTGTCGAGGATCGCCGAGCCGATGCTGGTACCGGTGACCGCCAGTACGATCGCCACCACCACCGCGATGATCCCCAGATACTCGACCGCGGTCTGACCCCGGTCGTCGGTGCGCCGCTGCATCGCAACAAGCATCCTCAGCATCAGGTCGCTCATGGTGCTCCCCTCCGGGTTCGGTACCGATCGTGGCACCGTACGGCGGAACATACCCTTCGGCGGAGGGTCTCAGGACCCAAATCCGGACCCAGTTCATCCTGTTCATCTCAGGCGACCCCCAGCCACTTGGCCGTTGCCTGGGCGCGGGTGGTGGTGTGGAGTTTGGCGAAGATGCGGTTGATGTGGTTCTTGACCGTCTTCTCGCTGATGAAGCAGACGGCGGCGATCTGCCGGTTGTCCATGCCGGTCGCGATGAGGTCCATGATCTCCGCCTCCCTGCCGCTCAGTTGAAACCGGGACTGCGTCGACTGTCTCACAGTGGATTGCATTTGCGAAAGGTTTTGGGAGAGGTGATTTGCTCTACTGGTGCGCAGTTGAGGCGTTGAGTGTGCGGTTGCATTGCTTCTGATGTGCGCTAGCAATGCTTTCGTCGCGGTCGGTGTGAAGTGGGGTCGGCCGCTGCCCACGTCCCGTACCGCCTGGGTCAGCTGTGCGGTCGTGAACTCGCCGTGCACCAGGTAGCCGGCGGCGCCCAGGCGTACGGCCTCCTGGACGATGTCCGTCTCGTCGCTGTACGTCAGCATCATGACGGGGGCCAGCCGGACCAGGTGGGGCAGTGCCGTCATGCCGTCGACGCCCGGCATGCGGACGTCGAGGAGGACCACGTCGGGGCGGTGGCGCAGGGCCGCCTCGTAGGCAGCGCGGCCGTCCTCGGCCTCGGCCACCACCGTGAGGCCGTCCGCCGCGGAGAGCACCGTCGTGAGGCCCGCGCGGATGACCGGGTTGTCGTCGGCCACCAGGACGCGCAGGGGCGACGGCGGGGGTTCCGCTCGCTCCGGGAAGGGGTGCTGTGGCACTGGGGGGCCTCCTCTCGTCTCCGTCATGTCGTGACCCTCATGTCGTGACCCTCATGTCGTCCCCGCCATGTAGTTCCCGTCATGTAGTTCCCTCATGGCAGGGGGAGTTCCACCCGGACCTCCGTGCCCCGGTCGGCGGACAGCTCGATCCGGGCGCCCACCGACGCGGCCCGTTCCGTCATGCCGAGCAGGCCGAAGTGGCCGGTGCGGCCGAGGTCTTCGAGGGCGGTGTCCGCGGGAAGGCCCCGGCCGTCGTCCTGGATCGTCAGCAGGAGGTGCGTCGGGGTCGTCACGGCACGTACGTCGACCTGGGTGGCCCGTGCGTGGCGGTGCGCGTTCTCCAGGGCCTCCGCGGCGATGCTCAGCAGCTGGCGGGTGGTGGCGGCCGGCAGCGGGACCGGGGCGGCCGGGCCGTCGTACGTCGTGGGGAGGGCCGTACGGGAGGTGAAGTCCTCGGTCAGGGCGGCCAGTTGTGGGAGGACGTCGGGAGTGGCGTCGTCGGGCTCGGCGCGCAGGTCCGTCAGGAGGTCGCGGGACTGGGCCGCCGCCCTGCGGGCCGCGTTCGCCACCAGTTCCGCCTGCTCTCTGATCAGCGCCGGGTCCAGGCGGTCCGGGGACGCGGCCGCCGAGTGCGCGAGTCCGTCGGCGACCAGGGCGACGCCGTACAGCGTCTTGGTCACCGAGTCGTGCATCTCCCGTGCCAGTCGGGCGCGTTCGGCGCTCACCGCCTCAGCGGCGGCCAGCCGGGACCGGGTCTCGGACAGGGCCTCGGTGGCGGTGCCGAAGCGCAGCATCAGGGTGCGCAGGGTCGAGCCCATCGCGCCGGTGATGACACAGAGCCCGGGCAGGAGCAGGGACTCGGCGACGACGGTGTGGTGGTGCAGCGTCGCCTGGACCAGCAGCAGGATCAGGGACTCGAGCGAGGCGAAGACGGCCGCTCCGCGCCAGCTGTAGAGGAGGCCGGCGAGGAGCGGGGTGCAGACGCTGACGTACGCCAGGGTGGTGTCGGGGCCGGCCGAGATCAGGAGGAGGGAGCCGAAGAGGGCGTCGGCGGCCAGCAGCGTGGGGTGGCGCAGCAGGAGCGGGCCGAAGCGGCGCCAGTCACGGAAGAGGACGTACGAGATCATGAACGTGACGACCACCGCCGAGCCGACCAGGCGGGCGCCGAGGCCGGGGGTGGCGTTGAGCAGGGCCACGGGGGTGGCCACGGCGATCATCGCCAGCCGGAAGCCGAAGACCTGACGGCACATGGCCTGAAGCGCCCGGATCTCGACCCCCTCACCCCGACCGGCCCTCTCACGCCCGTCGGCCGCTTCACCCCCATCGGCACCCGCGCGCCCCCGAGCCCCCTCACC
>NZ_LBMU02000115.1 GCF_001005085.2 Streptomyces humi | reverse complement strand
CACCACCCCCTCCGCCCCCACCCACCCCACAGGCCGTCTCCCACCGCTCCCGTCACCACGACTTGCGCCGCTCCGGCACCGGAATCACCGCGGTTCGACAAAGCTCGGGACCGAGACCGAACGGCCGGGGCCCGCGCGGTCGCCGCCGTTGTCAGTGGGCCGTCCCTGGTGTTCAGCGAGCCGCGTTCAGAACGCGGGTGCCGGGGGCGCAGCTTTCGGTGAGTTCGGCGAGTTCGGTGCCTGGAAGTCTTCGCGCGGAGCCGCGCCTGCTGTGGTCGAGCAGCGCGACCGCGGACCGCAGCCAGTGCGGCTGGGGGTCCACGCCGATGAACTCGGCCAGGCGGGTCAGTTCTTCGTCGGGATGGTCGAGGAGGTTCTCGTAGGAGAGCGTGCCGCTCTGAGCGGCGGGCAGCCGGGCGAGGAAGCGCGTGCCCTCGGTGACGAGTTCGGACCACAAGGTGCCGAACGTACGCAGCGGGATGGCCCGGTCGCGTACGAGGGCGGGATCGAAACGCTCGCTCAGGAGCGGGGCCAGGTCCGCGGGCAGCGCGCGCACGTGCTCGTCGGTCAGGTCGGCGAAGCTGCCGATCCCGGCGCGTTCCTTGATCTCGCGCAGCAGGGAGATCGTGCGGTATCCGGGGTGGCGGCTCATGGACAGGGCGCAGTCCGGTCCGTCCCGGAACAGGTGCACGAACTTCGCGTGCGGGAACGCGGCACGCAGTCCTGGTGCCCAGCCCGTCGAGTAGCCGGATCGTTCCACGACGGCTGTGCGTCCGAACCGGGCGCACAGCAGGTCGAACAGTGCCCGGTGCTGCTCGGCGGCGGTCCGTTCGGGCCACCTGGCCACCGCGGCGCCGAGCTCGTCGAGAAGTCCGTCCGGGTCGTCCGTGAGGTGAGGCAGCACCATCAGGGAGAGCGCGGGGATGCCGGTGGTCTCCGCCGTGTATCTGCCCGGCCGGCGCGTGTAGAGGAATTCCGGCATCGGCAGACCGCTGCGGATCATCCGCTCGAAGTGCGGAGCGGGCCGGAACAGAGCCTGCCAGAACTCAGCGCCGCTGACGCGGCCTTCGGGAAACGCGGCATCGCCGACCGAGGCCATGAACTCGTTGAGGCTCAACACATCCGGGTGGGCGTTGAGGATGCGTGACAGCGCGGTCGAGCCGCTGCGTCCGGTACCGATGACGAAGGTCAAGGAACGCATGGTCACCTTCCGCGTCGTCCGCCGGTCCTCCGGGGAGCCGTTCCCCGTGTGCGCCGTCCAACTCTGCCCGGCGCGACAGGTCGCACGCGCCCGCACCGAGCCCGACTTCACGCAAAAGAGTCGACACCGGCGGACCCGTCCCGCGGAAGGAAGCGGAAGGAATCAGAAGGAAGGTGAAGGCAGACGAGTCGGGCTGTACGCCGGGTTCTGTTCCGCTCAGGGAGCGATCACGCTCTGACCTGCATGTTTATGGGCATCCGGCGGCTGGTTTCGCCCTCTGGGACTTCTCAGGGACTTTCGGCCGAGCCCGTGAACCACGCCTCGATGGCGGACAGTCCCCGCGCGCCGGCCTGCGGCATGAAGTGCGTGTACGTCCGGAGCGTGAACGCCGGGTCGGAGTGCCCCAGCCACTTCGCGAGCGAGACGATCGACTCACCGGCTTCGAGCATCACCGAGGCGTACGTGTGGCGCAAGATGTGGAAGCCGTGCTCGCGGCTGGGCTCCCAGACGCGCGACGGCTTCTCACCGGGCTGCCGCTTGGGCAGCGGCGGGATGATCCCGACGTCGGCGAGCGCGGGCTTCCACGCCTTAGTGTTCCAGGTGGTGCGGTTGATCGCGCCGCGCCGGCCGGTGTAGACGAGCAGCGGGACGGTCACCTTACGCCGGTCCTCGCGTGCGAGGTCGGGCTCCTCAGGGTCCAGCCATGGCAGGGTGATGCCGATCGGTTCGAAGCGTTCCTGGTGCGTGAGAAGCCGTTTCGCGAGCACCTCGGGCAGAGGTACGTCGCGTTCCTTGCCGCCCTTGGGCGGCCCGAAGTACAGCCGCGACTTGTACATGAGAACCTGCCGCTCGATATGCACGAAGTCGCCGTGGATATCACCAGGGCTGAAGCCGAACACCTCCCCCTGTCGGAGTCCGCATCCGACGCCGAGGTCGAGCGCGATCCGGTAGCGGTCGGCCAGTGCCTCCCGTACCGCGTCAACACGCTTCTGCTCCCAGGCACGAGCCTTGCGATCCGGCTTCTTCGGCGGCTTGATCGAGCTGTTGCCCTTGCATGGGTTGCGGTACAGCCGCTTGTCCTCAACCGCGGCCTGCATGATCGCCTTGAGGTAGACCCACGCGACGTAGGCCGTGCTCGACGCCACCGCCCTCTGTACATCGGCCGACCACTTACGCAGTTCCGCGACGCCGATGTCCCTGAGCGCCAGGTCTCCGAGCTGCGGCAGCACCTGCCCCCAGATCCGGTGCCTCATACTCTCCAGCGTCTGGGCGGGATGCACCTGGGACGGCCACCAGTGCTTCTCGACGTACTCACGAAGGCTGATTGCACCATCGCGCGCGTCGACGAAGTCCCCTCGACGCGAGTCGGTCTGCGTCTCGGCCAGCCACGCCTTGGCGTCCGCGACCGTATCGAAGGACCGGTCACGGACTCCCGGTATCCCCTTGACGCGGTAGCGGGTGCACTTGCCCCACAGCGCGGTGCGTTCGCGCTTGCCCGTCTCCTTGTTCGGCCGCTTTTTGAGCCACCGGTCCTCGATGTAACCCGCCATACGCGTTTCTCCTCGGCCTGGTCATGATCCCTCGGCCCGACTTGCGCCGCGATCAGACACACAGACGATCTCCGTGCGCATGAAATTCCGAGTGCTGCTGAACTCTCCGGAACGGTTCTCCCAGGTCAAGCAGCCGGGCGTCGTTCGCGCTGCTGCGGCGCTTTGTTCAGCGGGTTGAGAGCCGGGTTCGACCGTGAGTCCGCCTGCTGCTGCGCGTCTAGCCACGCATCGAGCAGATCCCGGCGGTACATGACCCTCCCACCGGGCCCCATCCGGAAGCTGGGCGGCCCTTGCCGGCGGTGACGCCAGACGTAGAGGGTGTTCACCGAGATACCCATGTACTTCGCAGCGTCCTGAACATTCAGGAACGCAGCCTCAACGGTAGGCATGGCCTGGTTACGCATCGCGTGTCTCCGAAGTATGCGCTGCCAAAGCAGCGGTCGTTCCGTCCTCCCGCCTACCGCACGGCGGAGCCGCACGGATAACTGCCGGCGAGCAGGATCAGAATCAGGAGAATCAGCGATTTGGTGCGGCTGTCATGTCGTGATAGCGCAAGGTGGACGGTCATCGTCTGCTGACGTTTGACGCCTCTGGACTTGCGCTGCCAGATGTACGTTCCAGATCACCGAGGCCGCGCAGTCCGCCTCGGTACCGAACTGCGGCCAGAGTTCACTGCTGAACTCAGCGATGCTCCCGGGCGCGAGAAAGCCCAGGGCAGCTTCTTATGACCTGGGCACTCGCTAGAGCCGTCTCAAGGGTGCAAATCCGAGACCTACGCATTGCGAGACCGTGAGCGTTCGTGTTACGTGGCGCCTGGTCGTGCTACCCAGTGACGTTCTGCCTGATCAGAGCATGTGCGACTGGTTGATCTGTGCTACCTCGTATTACGTCGTCCAAAGACGTCCGGCCACCGGCTGGCCACCGAGACAGGTGCCGCAGGTAGCAGGGAAGCAGATCATCCGAGTTGTCGGCCTCCCACAGACCCTCCTGTCGGCGTCGCCGAGACAGCATCGTCGTCGTGCGAGGGTACCGACCCTCGCAAGGAAAACATCACGCTTCAAGCGGGCCACCGGTGTCATCCTGTGCTGGTGGACGTAACCCTTCCCAACCAACTGGGCACAGTTGAACGAGAATCCTGCACTGCTGCGCGAGCAGTCATCCGAAAACTGAATCTCTCCGCGCCGCGTGAGCCGAGCACGGGACAGCAGGAAGTCGCCTTTGTACCGGTGACCCGCGCGCAATGGAAAACAGTGCTGCGGGAAGCCGACCTGTCCGGGCTTCAGCGGGAGACCGACGAGAAGGTTACCGAGATCCTGCGCCTGCGGACCGCTTCTGGCCGAACCGTCGGGAAGCAGCTTCCGGAGTTGTTGCGGAGTCTCCACGCGTCGGTTGTTGCCTTGGGCGCTGTCGCAGAAGAGGTCTCCCGGTTCAGTCCGTCCCGTACGAGCGCGGCAGAGCGACGGTTGGCGACTGACCTGGCGCGAGCGAATCGGAGCGAGGCTCAAGCGCTGTTCGCCTGCCTGGAACAGGGATGGGCGGAGTCTGCTTGGTCTGCAGTACTGCGGTATGCTCTCGCGGCCCAGGCGGCCGGGCGAACTCTGGAAGCTGCCGCCAGGACTGATCACGCCGGCCTTCCTTACGAGGACGCCTACCAGCGAACGCTCGGGGTGTCGGCCGAGCAAGTGGGTCCCGGGTCGGGTGTGGCGTCGCGGGCCCGCCTCTTGGCCGCTTGGTCGGAAGCCCCGCAGATGCTCGATCATCGGCTGCGCCGGAGCATGAGACATCTGATCGATGACTCGCTGCCCCTAACGGTGCTACTTCTCCATCACCTTGCCGTCCTAGCGATCTCCGATCGCCCCTTGGTAACGCACCGTGCTGCCCTCCTGGGACGTGACCTGGTGACGTCCCATCTGAAGTCCGATCCGGAACTGGCATGTTCAGTGATGGCACGACACGTCGCTCGAGAACCGGAGATGCTGTCCGCCCATCGCGGACAGATCGCCTACCTTGACGCTTACTACCAGGAGGAATACCAGGAAGAGAAGGCGCGGGCGGTCATGGACCTGCACCGGGCCGTGCTGGAAGCAGACGTCAGGCGCACGGCTGTTGTGGTACTGGAACTGCTGGGAAGGACGGTTCCGCAGGGGCCCCGCTCGTCGCCGTCCGGGATCTGCTGACCGCTCAAGACGGTCAGCCGCTGTGCAAGTTGCTTGCCTCGACGATCCGCTCTGAGTGGCGCAACGCGAACGCCCACGAGGACTTCCGCTGGGACCCCGTCAACAGCACACTCCTCTTGGGCGGACAGCCGGCCGATCTCGACGAGGTACTGGACGCAGCGCTCCGCGCTCGCGCCATTTGCCGCGGGTTCGAACACGGGGTCGCCGTGGCCTACGCACAGAACGCATCGTTGGTCATCCGGGGCGCGGAGAACTCGAACTACGTGGGCCGAGACCTCGCCATACTCCAGGCAGCTGGAGAAGCCAGATTCCCGGTGCTGGACATCCGGCGCCATGGCAGTCTCGTGCGGCTGGACGTGCCCGACGTCTCCGTTGAGAGCCTGAGAGAGGCGTTTCGTGCGATCCTCAGGGCCGCCATCGCGGACCCCAGCGTCGAGCGCTGGGAACTACGTCAGGCCTCTCCCGACCGGCCTCTGCTGCACGTGGACCGTACGGGAACACATGCCGGGCTCCAGGTCGCGGAGCCCCTCTGGGACATTGCCGACCCCCTGCCTTTCGCCGCTCTCCCCCTGCTGGCAAATGCCATGACCAATGCGGGAGAACCCGCCGAGACAACAGCGTCAACCGTTCTCTGTTTGGCAGCTGCCCACGTGCTCGGAGAACGAGACCGCTTGTCGCCTGCCCTTGCACACGGGGATCCAGCCGCCAAGGACGAGTTGATCAGCACCACGAAGCTGATCAGCGACGGCGCCAAGGCGGCAGCGCATCTGATGGAGGGAGCAGCCCACCGCAAGTTGCTGGCCTTCGCTGAAGTTCTTGCCGGAGAGTGCCACCGGTTGAAGAGCGCTCCCCCCTACGCACTTGTTCACGAGTTCGTGCCGGCGTATCGGGTCCTGCGGAGGCATGGGCCAGCTCACCTCCCATGGACCACAGGACTCCACGACTGTGCCGTCTGAGATCCCCGACACGGTCGGGCTCAGATCACGCTTCAGAATCCAGCGCGCGGACGAGATGGCCGACAGGCTGATCACCCGGGCCGGGAATCAGGACTGCTTGGCGTCCTTCGTCGTGGTACGGGGGCTCGGAACCGAGTTCTGGTCCGCGGCCTTCCCCCTTCCGTCCAGCCCGAGGGACTGCTTGATGTTCTCGAAGTCGACGACCGGGGTGCCGATCCTGGCCACCGTGTGCCCGTGCGAGGTCAGCATGGCCTCGGCGAACGGGCTGTCCAGCGTGGCGACTCGGGTCCACGAGCGGACCTCTGCCAACGGAACAGACTGCACGATCTCGAAGTCGACCAAGAGGTCCGGGATGTCGAGGTACTTGGGCAGAATCCGGTAACGGGCGTTGTTGTCGCGGAACATCTCCAGAGCCGCGTTCCGCTCCCGACTCCCCTTGCCGGGGGATCCGGCCTCGATCCAACGAGCGATCAAGGGTGCTTCGCTCAACGGAACCGCCTTGGCGAGACGTACGTACTCGGCCTTGGCCGCGCGATTGCCGCCGCCGGGCAGGTCCTCGTAGAGGTCGCACGCAGGGGTGAGGACGAGCCACCAGCCGTCCTGGGGGTCCCGCAGAACGTCTGCCGCGGTCACGTGCTTCGTGACCGGCGGCATCAGGTACATCCGGGCGGTCGACGCGTGTCCCATCACACGGTCCTCGGAGGAACCGAGCGCGGCTCCGAGGGCCTCGGCCGCGTTCTCCTTCAGCCAGGCCGCCAGGCGGTGCACGAGGACGGGGGCAATCTGGCTACGGTCGACAGCCTCGAGCCGGTCCCAGTTCGGGGCGATCTCGTCCCGCAGGAATCCGCGTACGTGCTCGTCCACGAGGGCGGTGATGTGTCGGGTGAGGACCGGGACACCGGACTCAAGGCCCTCCCGTATCGCGGTGACGGCGTCGTCCAGCCGGTTCTTCGGCACCACCTGGATGAGCGGTGGCTGCGCCAGGTCGCTCACCTGCTCCGCGAGGCCGGTGCAGAAGACGACCGGCACCCAGCGGGTCTTGGCTATCCGGTCGTACAGTTCACGGCCCTGCAGGTTGGGGTGCGCAGCGGAGCCGCGCCGTGTCGCGTCCCTGACATCCAGAACAACCAGATCGAACGCCTGGGTCTCCAGAACGCGTTCAGCTTCGTCGAAGTCGTTCTCGACGTGGATGTCGAGCGTTCCGAGGTCCGAGAGCTCCTCCAAGAGCATCTCGGACAGTTCCTCCGCGATGTCCACCTCGTCCTCGACGATCAAGACCCGGTACACCGCGCCCCCCTCCGTCACCCAACTCTCCTTCGCAGTCTTGCCCTGAACGTGGCTCCGGCGAGGGGCCCTGGCGTCACCAGGGACAGATCGCCGTCGTAGAAGTCCTTCACGACGCTGCCGGCGATGCTGAGGCCCAGCCCGATGCCGTCCTCCTTGTCGCTGAAGTACGTGTCGAAGATCATCTCTCGGATCTGCTCACGTACTCCGGGGCCGCTGTCGCTCACGTCGATGTCGACCTCGTCGTCGGGCGTCCGCCTCGTCTCGATGAGGATGGCGCGCTCCTTCCCCTCGGGCAGGGTGGAGAGCCAGTAGATCGAGTTCCCTACGAGGTTGTGGACCACCTGGGAGATGTCGCCGGGGTCAGCCGTCACTGTCACGTCCTCGCCGCTGACGGTGACGGTGATGCCGTGCTTCTTGAGCGTGCCCTCGTGGACCGCGACGGCCTCGTCGATCGCGGCTTGGAGGGACAGGGCGCGGGGGCGGCCTCGCCGCCGGCCGCTCAGCGGCTCGACGCGGGTGAAGAGCCGGTCCAGAGCCTGTTCTTGCGCAGTGAGGTCGACGTGCATCTTCGTGAGAGCGGAGGCGAGTTGTTCGTCCTCGTCGCGCTTGCGGCCTGCCAGCTTGTTCAGCCGGCGGAGGACGTAGGCGATCCGCGTCAGTGCCGTTCGACCGTCGTGCAGTACGACGTCGACCAGCGCTCCGAGAGTCGCGAGGCGGGAGAACTGCGAGAGGACCTCCTGGACCTTCTCGACGCTCTCGTCGATCGTTTCCTGAGCCTCCTCCAGTGCGCGGCTCAACTCGGTGTCGTCCGGGTACTTCGCGTTGAGAACGTCCCGGACGGGCGAGAGGGTGAAGTTCTGGAACAGGCCGTGACGGTCGCTTCCGGCACCGGAGGGGGTGTCCGCCGTGATCGGACCCGACTCGCGGCTCTCTCCCTTCGGGTGGCGCAGCAAGTATCGCCAGCTCTCGAGTCGGCTCACGGCCTGGGTCAGGACACCTTTCAGGTCCTCGTATTCGGGCGAGTCGATGAGTCCTTCCCGGTGCGACCGGTCCCGAAGCCCGGGGTTACCGTCCGCCGATATGTACACGAAGCCCGAGACCTGGTTGTTGGAGAACCGCATCGTGGGGTTGTTCACGCGGCGGAGGTCGAAGCCCAGCCAGTCGAAGTCGACCTCCCCGAAGGGCTGCACCCGGAAGCCGTCCCGGTAGAGGGCGACACCGCTGTTGTCCTTGATCAGCTTGCGGACCTCGGTGATGTTGCGGGCCCCGAGGTCGATGTTGAGCATCTCCTTGAGGGAGGCCGAGTCGAGGTCCCAGGTACGGAGGTCGAGCATCAGGGAACCGCACTTGGGTGCCTTCCCGTGGGACGGGAAGAGGTACTGGTTCAGGGTCTCCGACTGCCCGGACGTGAGGTTGGTCATGGTCAGGTCGGCAAGACCGTTTTCGTCGATGGTCCCTATGAGGCGGTAGTGCGGATGCGCCAGAGCCTCGCTGGCCCCTACGAAACCGGTGTGGTGGTCCAACGGCCCAGCCGGAAGCGAGAGGTAGATCGCGAACTCCGGCTGGTCGGGTACGTCCAGCTCCACAGGAGGAGGAGGGGGAAGGAGTCGGGACAGGGACCGCTTCAGGCTCTCCACCGACTCGGCCCCCCAGTCCTGCCGAAGCCCTTCGAGTCGGACGAGGGTGCCGTGAGAGCCCGTCCAGGCGGACTGTTTCTCGCCTGCACGGAAAGCACTTGTCACCTCGTCGAAGAGGCGTCGCGCTTCGCCGTTATCGGCGAACACCTCGGGAGCGCCCACGTTCCACTGGACCGGTACCTGGTCGAGGTAGGCGTTCTCGGCGGCGAAGTCGCTCCAGTCGAGCCGGATGTTCACCTCGGGGCCGCCGGCCTTGCGGCTCCTGATCGCGGTCACGGCGCCGAGGCGGGCTGCGGAGAAGCGCCCGATTCCCTTTGCGCCGAGAACCCTGCGCCCGAACTGCTCACTCCGCGGGGCACGGTGCCGGAAGGGTGTGGCAATCTCCATCCAGGTGTCCCGGACGGTCTCGGGGGACATACCGTGCCCGTCGTCCCACACCTCGATGGAACCGTAGCCCTCCTCCAACGGCCCGTTGAACCTGATCACAACCAGGCTCGCATCGGCGTCGTAGGCGTTCTTGACCAGCTCCGTGAGCGCCACCCGCTCGTTGCTGATCAGTTCCTCACCGAGCGTGCTCATCAGGCGCGCACGGGGACGTAGGAACGCCTGTGTCTTCTCGGAGTCCACGCTCGCCCCTCTGACCGCTTCGCACCCGCACCCCCGCCCGAGGAGTACCAGCTGCGATCTTAACGGCGGGGAGGGCTCTGGAAACGCTGCTCAGGAGATTTGAGCGGTACGCGTGCCGGGCAGGGGTTCACGGTGACTGCGGCACCCGGCGCCCAACGAAGGGGCACAGCCCTGTGATCGAACGTGCCTTCTGGTCCGAGCGTTCGTTGAGACAGGTGACGTTCGTGGACGTATCGCAACCGGAACTGGGGAGTCCCGAGGAGCAGCCCAGGGGATGTCCTCTAACATGGGGTGGCTCAAGAGTAGAACACTGCTTCAAGTTACCTATGGGACACGGTGAGTGAACAGCAGTGTTCACCAGGCAGGTCACCCGCGTGACAGACGAGGCTTTGCGGCGGCGTGAACCGGCCGGAAGCCTTGCCTCCGCAGCGTCGTGCGTGATCTCCTGGAGGTCGTTCAGGTCGTCAGGTACGGAGGAGTGGGTCGTGGCAAAGGAGAAGGGGGCAAAAAGCACGTACGGCGTGCCCCTGGAGCGGAGCGACTACCTCAAACTGGACAAGCACAGGCACTACTGTGATCCGGACGATTTCAGGAAATGGGTCCAGTCCGGTTACGGAAAAGATAAACGCCTGGCTGTCGACCTCTTCTCGGGCGCCGGCGGGCTGAGCCTGGGCCTTGAACGGGCCGGATGGACCACCGCTGCGGCCGTGGACTTCGACGAGCGGGCTCGCGAGACGCATGCAGCGAACTTCCCGGGAATGAGTCTTTGCGTCGACCTCGGTGATGACGACCAGCGAGGCGAATTCGTCCAGCGAATCCTGGACTCCGGAGCCGATATCGACATCGTGGCGGGAGGCCCCCCCTGCCAGCCGTTCAGTCGTGCCGGACGCAGCAAGATCCGGCACTTGGTCGAGTACCACAACCGTGACCCGCACGATCTCCGTAAGGAACTCTGGCGCGCCTACGTCGATGTGGTGGAGCGGCTCCTTCCACGTGCCGTCCTCATGGAGAACGTCCCCGACATGGGGCTCGGCGATGACTTCAGCGTGATCCGCATCATTGAGGCAAAGCTGGAGAGTCTTGGGTACGTGACCCAGGTGCGTCTCGTCGATGCGTGGAACTATCGCGTGCCGCAGCACAGGAAGCGTCTGATCCTCCTCGCACGGAAAGACGGTGGCGGCTTCGCGTGGGGCGAGCCGCAGAAACAGACCACCCTTCGGGATGCCATCGGCGACCTTCCTGCCCTCAACCCGGAGCCTTTGAAAGCGGTAGGTGCCCGAGTCGGCGACTACGACGAGCAGCAGGAGCCGAAGCTCCCTTCCTTCGCCAAGGAGATGCGCAGAAGGGCAGATAAGGGTGTAATTCACGACCACATGACGCGACGGGTTCGTAACGACGACTTCAGGATCTTCACGGTCATGGATTCCAAAACCCTCTACTCGGAGCTTGAAGAGAAACTGGAAGAGGACGAGAAGGACTTCCAGAGGTACGACGCGGAGCAATTCACCGACAAGTACAAGAAGCTGGACTGGAAGGAACTGAGCCGCACCATCACCGCGCACATCGCCAAGGACGGTTACTGGTACATCCATCCTGAAGAGGCGCGAACGCTGACTGTGCGTGAAGCCGCGAGGATCCAGACCTTCCCGGACCGCTTCCGGTTCGCGGGTACGCGGAGCGACGCCTTCCGCCAGATCGGCAACGCGGTTCCCCCGCTGTTGGGCGAAGCCGCTGCCCGGGTTCTCCTGCTGCAAGATGTTCCCGCCGGGGACGAGGCCGCGGACAAGTGGCCGAAGGTACGTGAGGAACTGACCCGCTGGGCCAAGGAACAGCGTGCGGGCAGGCAGTGGCACCAGTTCCCCGGTGGCCGGAAGATGAAGCCGCTCGGGGCTCTCGTCATGGCGGTGCTCTCAGGAAGCAAGCTGCACCCGAAGCAGCTCTCCGACGTGATGGACGAGGTCGCTGGGCACAGGGAACTGACGCAGGACGTCTATCTCGCCCTCGTGAACGCGGCCCCGACAACAGCACTCCGCAAGCGCTTGGAGGACAGGCTCAGTCCGGTCGTCGACAAGCCCGAGGTCTGGGTGAACGCGGATTCGGTTCTTGATCACGGCAAAGTGATGGGGCTCAAGCCGGCTGAGCTCGCCTTGTTCAGGCTGCTGGCCGGCGGCGACATAATGCTGGTCGGCCAGAGTGCGTTGCGGGTGGCTGCGAGGGTTCAGAAGAACGAATCGCACCTGACCAACCGACTGACCGAGGGTCGACTCAACCTCATCAAGCTTCTCGGCGCCGGCCGGGACGCACCGGTGCGCATGGCCGCCATCAGGTTCATCGGCGAGAACCTGTGTCGTGACAAGCAGCCCGTCTGTGGAAGCTGCCCGCTGAGCGACTACTGCCCGACCCGTCCGCAGGAGGACGAGGGAACAGAAGCCACCTTGGACGTTGCGGTAACCACAGGCTGAAAGGGCCCTCACGGGAAAACAGGGACGCTGAGGTGTGCGGCGTGGGCGATGCGCTGGGCGGCCCGCCCGGCGTCGGCCCTGACCTCACACTCCCAGATGCGCACTACGGTCCATCCGGCGTCTCTCGCCGCATCGGTGTTCCTGGCGTCCCTTTCCATGTTGGTCGTGATCTTGGCTTCCCAGCGCGAGGCGTTCGGCCCTCGGAAATGCCGTGTGCCGTGGGAGGGGCAGCCGTGCCAGAAGCAACCGTCGACGAAGACCGCGACGGAGTACCGGGGCAGCACGAAGTCCGCCGTGCAGCGGGGAGCGACCTTACGGTGCAGCCGAAAGCGGAGCCCGAGGGCGTGGACTGCGCTCCTGAGGGTCTTTTCCGGTTCGGTGTCCCGGACGCGGCGGCCGCGGAGCTGTGCGCTCCAAGGGGTGCTCACCCATCCTTCGTGTGTGCTCACGAGGCCATGCTTTCACCTTGGGCGGTCATGCCGTGGGCGTGCTTCGGGTGGCAGACTGACCTAGATGATCCGAGAACCCGCAGAACTCGACGTCGATGAGGCCGGCCGTGTGGAGATCCCGCTCGGGATCCTCGCCGAAGCAGGCATCAGCCCGGGTACCAGGCTGCTCGTGTTCAGCGACGGGGACGGGCGCATCGTGCTGAGACGTTCAGAAGACGCGATTAACGACCTGTTGGCGGAGGGAACCCTGTAGCGCCAGCCCCGGTGCCGGGACTGGCGCTCTCACGCGGTCTCGTGGTCGAGGCCGACGGGCGAGGGGTGGAACCCATGCCGCAGGGCCTCTTCGTAGACCTCCATCGCCTGCCTGGCCTGGGTCCCGGTGACCCGTCGCCCCTGGGAGAGCCGCTGCGCGACACGGTCGGCGAGTTGCCTGTCCACGGCGCGCAGGAGCCGGCCTTCGCGGGCCCAGTCCGCGAGAGCCTGCCACTCCTCGCTGGGGATGTCCTCGACGGCGGCTTCGGCCTCGTCGGACTCGGTGCTCTCGGGGGAGGCGATCTCGAAGGGCTCGGCCGTGAGCTCGGCGCTCAGCACGTCGGGAAGCGTCCACGGGATGCGGGAAACCTCGTCCCAGCAGTCGGGCTTCTTCGCCCACTCCGAGACGTGCCGGTCGCCGGAGATCACCGTCTCCATGATCAAGGGACAGAGTTCGTCGAGGGCGTTCTCCAGGGCGTCCGTGGTGCCCTGCTCGTTCCAGATCCTGTCGAGGTCGATCCGCTTCTCGGCGGCGAGCGAGAGCCGGGCGACCGTGTAGGTCGTGATCAGCCGTTTGTGGCTGCCGGCCGAGTGCGCACGGGCGATCCGGTCGGCAGCCTGGAAGAGGAGTGCAGTGGCTATGGCGCGCTTGCAGTACTGCACGTCCACGACGGGATCGGACTTCTCGATCCGCTCCATGAAGTGGGCGAAGTTCTTCTGGGCGCCGCGACTCACCCAGTACGGGAGCTGCTCCCAGGAGTGTACGAAGGTGGCCAGGTCGGACTTGCTGAATCTCTGTCGGCTCGGCGTGATCAGCTTGAACTTGCGCTGGGCGGCGCGGGTCTCGTGCTCGGCGGACTTGTCGGTGTACTGACCCCGTGCCCGCTCGTAGAACCATCGCGTCTCCTGACCGCTGCCGTCGGTCGCAGGGGCCCACAGGCTGCGGGAGACACGCTCGAAGGCGACGTGGAACTCGTGGTTCGAGCTGAAGTCGACCAACGTCACCTTGTTCTGGGTGTTGGAGTACTGGGAGATCCTCGGAACGATCTCGGACAGGTACGCGGGATCGACGATCGTGAGTTTCATTTGCACGTGGACCCCGTCCAAGTCCCGCTTGTCCTGAGTCAGGACGTGGTGCAGCGAGGCGGTGGTCTGTCCGCCGTTGACGATCTGGAGGCCGGTCATGCTCCTGATGGCGACGGGGCTGCCGTGCTCGTCGGTCTCGAAGTCCACGTCCGAGGCGGTGGCGGTCACGCCGTTGTTGTAGGCGAGGAAGCGGCTCGGATCCTTCAGCAAGGTTTCGCGGATGCCCTTGTTCACGCCACCACGGGTCTGGAGGAAGGACCGGACGTTGAGTTCGAGCAGCCGGGTCCGGTGCTCCTTGTACAGTTCGGCAAGCTGTCGGCCGGGGATGACGGCCAGGACGACCGAGTAGTTCGGCTCGTCGCTGTGCGCCGCCAGGCAGGGGAGGGGACGCTCGAAGGTTACCTTGATGGGCTCGCCGATGCTCCCGGAGGTCTCGTGCCTGTGGAGCCGCGCAAGGTCCCAGAGCTCGTGCGTGACAGGGATCCCCTCGAACTCCCCGGGCCCCGGGGCGCTCGTCGTGCTGACCCGGTTGCTGAGGAGGAAGAGGCGAATCTTCGGAACCTCCGACAGCGCCTTCTCCACACCGACGCACATGTCGTGCACGTCGGTGTTGTCCTGCTGGTTGGGGCGGATGGCCCCGTGCTTGCCCAGGAACGCGAACAGCCTGCGGAAGAGCCTGTCGGACTCGGCCTTGGTCAGCTTGCTGCTCAACGGGGTCAAGTTGAAGTCGGTGGTGTAGAGATCGAGGCTTGACCCGTCCTCGGGCAGGCCGTAGCCGTAGACCTCCAGCCCCCGGGAGGAGTGGTAGGCGAGCGCTGCGTCGGCGACGACCCCGGCCTCCTCGAGGATCTCGAGTACATGCTGGGTGAACGTGTTCGGGATCGAGCCGCCCTCGGCGTCCGCCAGCGCCTGGATGTCGGTCACCAGCGCGCGTGAGTAGTCGTTGAGGTCGTGCTCAGCCATGGGTTCCTCGGATCAGGTCGACCAGTGCTTCGGCGGTCACGCTGTGGGTGGCCAGGGCCGACACGTCGATGGTGTAGGTGCAGTTGCCGACCCCGGGCGGCAGTTCGGCCTCGACGATCCGGGGGAATCCCTCCCCAACCGTCCAGAACTCGCTGCGCCGCAGGGTGTAGCGATCGTGGTCGTAGAGGTCCCGTTGGTTCGGAAGGTAGCCGACCTGCATCAGCAGGTTCTCGAAGCGCTGGGAGGCGGACGGTGAGGTCAGACGGGCCCGTATCTCGTCCACCAAGGCGTTCAGACTCATACCGAACCCACGCTGCCGGTCGTCGAGGACAATGTGGACCAGTGCGAGGGGCGTCGAGTCGGCCGTGTCCAGCTGCCGTTCGCTCGCGATCTGGACCGTTCGGGGAGAGCGGGCCGTGGTCGCCTTCACCTCGACCGCGGCACCGGGCAGCTGGAAGTCCTGGTTCGTCTGCCGCGGTCCGGTCCAGGAGCTGACTGCTGTGTGCTGGTCGACAGTCGGCAGCACGTACTCGAGGAGGAAGTGGAGTTCGCCGAAGAGGCCGCATCGGGCCTGTCGGGACAGGCCCTCGCGCGACACGGAGCGCAGCAGCTGCTGCCACCGGACGTAGCGCAGAACCGCGGCCTCCGCCGCGGTCTCGGTGGTCGGTGCGTCCCGCACCACCTCTGCGATATCGGAGACGAGCGGGGTGAACACCTCCGTGAGTTCGTCGTCGGTGAGCATGACCTGGAGCTCGTAGTGGTTGCCGGACACCGCCGACAGGTTCAGCTGCAAGCCACGCGTGGCTGGCAGTTCGTGGATTTCCTGACGTACGGTGTCGGCGGTCCTGGCGTCCGTGCCGAGCAGCAGCATCCGCCGGAGGGCAGGGTGCGTCACCGACACCTGGATGTCGTGCTGGGAGTCGGGGTGGAGCCGCCGGGTGGACCTGCCCGGGGTCTGCTGGTGGGCCTCCAACTCCTGCCACACACTCTCGTCGATCACTCTTCGTCCTCGAAGTCGTCGAACTCCATGTCCTGCTTGAACCAGATGTCGTTCACCACGTACTCGGTCTTCAACTGGTGGCTGGAGAACGGGAAGCTGATGGCGAACCCGACCAGCGGGGCGACCGGCTCGGGGTCCCCTGACGCCTCGGCCACCTCGGCAGGGCTGAGGGGATACAGCAGAAGCAACGGCTGGTCAGAGCGGCGCTGGTTACGCAGGGGCCGACCGCGGGGAGTGTCGGGATCGAGCGGCTCGCCCTTCCTGTTGAGCTTCCCCCTCGCGGCCTCCTTCGTGTCCTTCAGCGCACGCTCCTTCTGTTCGTCGGTCAGGTCGCAGAGTTCGTCGGCGGGGCTGAGTACGCGCTTGATCGTGTAGCGGCCGGGAACAACGTCCGAGGACTTGGAGTGGCTGCGCGTGATGAGGCCGACGGAATGGCCTGCGATCTCGGCCGGCGCTCCCTCTGGCAGTCGGCTGGCGAGGCGGATCGTCCAGTTGCCCAGCTCACCCTGCTTGGCACACTGGCGTACGTACTCCGCGATGAAGGCCGGCCGCACCCGCTGGGCCTGCCGGTCGGTGAGGTAGGAGTCGAGGAAACCCTCGGTGACGTCCGAGGCTGCGACGCCACTCCAGGTGATGCTCCCGCTCCGCTCGTCCACCTTCCCGGCGGAGAGCGCGTCGAGGCGCGCGACGAACGTCTCGAGGAGCTCGTGGTTGTGGCGGACCGCCTTCTCGGAGAGGTCGAAGATGGTCGTCTCGGGAAGTTCACCGGAGTAGCTGAGGCGCACGCGCGTGCCCTGCCTCATCTTGTTGGAGGCCGTGATTCCGAGGCCGAGCGACGACGTCCTGACCTTGAGACCGTACTCGCTGGGGGTGAGCCCCACGGCGGACATCTCCTCGACGTCGCGCCGGAGTTCGTCAGTTGCCGCGGTGATCTCCGCGTACTGGCGCTGAAGCGTACGCGTCGTGTACAGCCGACACAGGTCCTCGTAGCGGGGACGGTAGCCGAACCAGCGCCCCATCTGCAGCAGGGTGTCGTACGTCTTGGAGGCACGCAGGTAGTAGCTGACCGAAAGCCCTTCGAGGGTCAGACCGCGGGAGAGCTTCTCGCCGCCTACGGCGATGACCGACAGGCCGGTCTCCCGGCGCTCGTAGTACTGAAGGGCGTCCTTCGCAGCACCGTTGACAGCCATGACGGTGATCTTCGCGAGGGCGGCGTGGAGATGGGGTTCGACATCCTCCCAGTCGAGCGTGTCCCCGGTCATGTCCTCGGTACAGGGGGCGAAGTCCTCCTCCCAGAGCTCCCGCAGCTCTTCATCGAGTTCCTCGCGGGCACTGCTGAACCGGTCCTGGAGAACGTCGAAGAGTAGACGCACGTGGGCGTCGATCTGGTCGCGGACCTGCTGCTGTACAGCGGTGAAGCGGGTCACGTGCACCAGCATGGAGTTGTGCACGGCGACCTGCCCCCGCGCTCGACGTGCCGCGCAGGTCAGGACGAAGGACCGAATGGCCCGCTGCAGCGATCCGGGCAGGAAGTCGGGAACCTGATGGTAGGACTTGTGCTTGTCCGGCACCCAGAGGTCTGTGTCCTTGATGTGCCTTATCAGTGGCAGCGGCTCGATGTCCTCCTCGTCGCCGTCGGTCTGCAGACCGAAGACCCGCTCGGGACCGAGATAGTTTGACGGCGCCCGCAGGGTGCGGATGAAACTCTCCGGGAAGAGGTCGGGGCCCAGCTCGTCGTGGTCCGTGTCAGGGCTGATGTAGATGTTCGCGAAGGGGGTCGCGGTGTAGCCGACGTAGGACGCCTTCGTGAAGCTGTTGACCAATCGCCTGATGGCCTTGTTGATCGCCGACGGGTTGGTGTCGGGGTCCTTGGAGGTGTTCACCCCGGCGTTGTCGGCTTCGTCATCGATTACGAACAAGGGGAGGTCGGGAACGACCATCCGGCCGGTCTCCGGGTCCTCCACGCCGTGGTTGTCGATCACCCAGTCCCGCAGGTTGTCGATGATCCGCCGGTTCTTCTTGACCACGAGGACCACCGGGACGCTCCCCACCGGCACATTCGCGGAGACCGCCGTCTTGCGGGCGAAGTCTCCCTTCTCGTGACTGGTGGTGAGCGACGCGGCCTTCAGGCGCTTGCCGTGCGACATCGCGCCCACACCGATGTGACGATGCGCGTCGTCGTCCGAGCGGAACTGGTACTGGGTGTCGAACCCGAGGAGCCCTTCGTCAATACGGAGCTGGGTCTGACTGCGCAGGTCGTTGTGGATCCCGGCGAACACCACGATGAGCCGGTAGCCGGCGTCGGCTGCCTTCGCGGCGAGCCCGATGAACTGCCCCGTCTTGCCGGACTGGACCTGTCCGATCACGAGCCCGGTCCGACGCCAGATGCCTTCCCGCTGAGGGTCTTCCAGCTCACCGAGAACGTCGTCGGTGCTCTGGTCGAGTCGTCGCACGACCTGCATCGGGAGCTTGGAGACGCTCAGGAGGTAGCGCCGGTAGCGGTCCCAGAAGTCCCACTTACGGTCGGCCTTGGCGTCGGCGAGCCATGGCACGTGGCCCTCGTCGTTCTTCATCGCGGAGGAATCAGCCTGGAACACGGAGGCCCGGGCCTCGAGCACCTTCCGCACCTGGTCCCGCTCCACTGTGATCCCCTGGGCAGCGAGGATGCTGACCGCTGTGTTCACGGCGAAGTCCACCTCGGCCGGCGTTGCCTGGCGGTCACCGGGCAGGAGCAGCACCGCGGTCTGCTCGGCCTTTTCGAGATTGTCTTCGGGGGTGGTGCTCACAGCGACCTCCTGCGGCCGGGTCGGTTGGGAGTGGGGACTACCAGGTGGGTCAGGAGTTCCAGAAACCTTGTTGCTCGTCGAACGGGGGCATGGAGCTGAGTACTCCCCGGGCATCCTCAGGGGAACGGCCCTGCCCAAGGAGCGCTTCGTACACCTGGCGGGCGATGTCGACTGTCTCCGGAGCGGCCGGCCCCGGACCGCCGAAGGGTTCGGGGTCGTCGACCGTGTCGGTCTCGTGGAGCATGCGGAGCGCCGTGACCGGGACCGTTTCCTCAAGGAGGCGGATCATCGAGCGGACGACGTCCGGGGTGCCGCCCTGGTCGTCCATCGCTGCTTTCACCAAAGGGTGTTTTCTGTTGATGCGCAGGACGATCCGGCCGTCGTGGCGCTTCACGTTCCAGGCGAACTTCAAGGGGTCACCGTGCGCCCGCGACACCACTTGACCACGCTGCCGTGCGGAGCGGGAAGCCGCCTCGCGCGTGTACCTGGCGATCCTCTCCAGGTGACGCCGCAATGAGACAGGCGGAACGACGCTCGCCTTGCGCACGTCCACGCCCCAGTCGGTGTCGGCCTCCGCAGGGATGTCCACAGCGATCCGCGCGAGGTTGTACTTCTCCTCGCGCCGCAGCCCGCGGATCCCCAGCCAGTCACCGGCCAGGATCAGGCGGTCACGACGGTAGACATAGAACCCCTGCTGCCCCAGCCATCCCTTCTGCCCGGCAGCCGACTCGTATTCGGCTTCCGAGAGCCGCTGTGCCGTCGGGAGAACAAAGGGCTCCACGCGCACTGACGCCGATCCCAGCGGTAGAGGCTCCCAGGGGATCCGCTGAACAGACGGGTGCTTGGACAGAAACGGGTCCCACGGGGAGAGGTCGGAGCCACGCACCCGGAGCCGGCACCGGGCAGGGCGCTGCAGGAAACGGGCAAAGACCATCGCAAGGTGGGCTTCGGTACGCTCCGCCTCCGCATAGAACTGGGCCTGCGTCTTTTCGTCGTCGCTGGCCACGACGGTGTTGTGGTAACCGGAGAGTTGCTCCCACAGGACGATGGTCCCGTGCTGCATGCTTCCCCCGATCCGACGCAGGAGAGCGGTGGTCGTGTCGCCTGGGTCACGGAGGAGCCGCCACTCCTTGTAGTGCTCCACGACGCCGAGGTCCCACGTCCGGACGTGCCAGACTCCGTCCCTGACCGTGGCGACCGTGAGCTTGCGGCACTGGGAGAACGAGGCAGACTTCAGCCCCACACCGAAACGGCCGAGATCCGTGGCGCTCCGCTCGGCTGACGGACCGCGTGCCGCCACCGTCATGGCGGTCACAAGCTCGGGATCCGTCATCCCCCTGCCGTCGTCCGTCACAGCGATCCAGGAACTCTGTCCGTCCCACGTGAAGTCGACGTCGATGTTCCGGGCCTCGGCCGAGACACTGTTGTCCACAAGGTCCGCGATGGCGGCGGGAAGCGAGTAACCGAGCGAACTGAGCGACGCCACCATGCCAGCAGGGTCGGGAGCGGCGACGTCGAAGTCCATCTTCACGCTCCGTACCCGGTGTACCCGGTCAGTCCTGTGCGGTCGGTTCGCCTGTGTGCTCCGGGGAGCGGCATGCGGCAGGACTACTCGGGCCTCGCGCGGTGAGTGTGTCGCTACTCGTCCCACGACAGCCGAAATCCCCCGTTCGGAGCATCCTACCGAACGGGGCTCGTCTGACGTAGGTGATCTCTGTGGAAGGCTCTCTGCCGGCTTCGCGAGGCACAACCCGTGCGTCGCTCGGTTTCCTGGGTGGAGGACACGAAGATCCCGCTCTCGTCCCGACGAGGCGTCACGCACACGTGTGCACTGGAATAGTCGCAGGCCGGTTTCGATTGCTCCTCCTGTAGTGATCGCGGGAGGGGGACGCTGGTGACCGACCTGAAGCTGTTCCGTCAGGATGCCGACGGCCAAGACGTCGAGCTGCGCGGCTCCACGGTGACCCTGGAAGTGGAGCTGCAGCGGCGGGTCGAGGCAGGCATGGAGGCCATGCTCGGCATCCGCTTCCTGGCGTCGGAGTACCCGACGGGGCCTTGGCACCGGGGCCGGATCGACTCGCTCGGCTTGGACGAGAACGGCACACCCGCGCTGATCGAGTACAAGAAAGGCGCTGACAGCGGTGTCCTGTCGCAGGCGGTCTCCTACCTGTCGTGGTTGGACTCCGCGCGTCACGAGTTCGAGGCGCTGGTCAAGGAGCAGCTGGGCTCCGAGGCCGCCGAGTCGATCGACTGGCGGACCCCTCGGATGGTCTGCGTCGCCGCCGGCTTCTCGCACCACGACCGAGTCGCGGTGCACCGTCTGCGTGAGCGGGTCGACCTGGTGCGCTACCGAGTCTTCGAGGGTGGGCTGCTGAGCCTGCTGCTGATCGAGTCCACTCCCGGATCCACGAGACCGGTCTCGGATCGTCGCCAGAGCCGCGAGCGGCAGGGCACGGCCGGTGACGCCGACGGAGGCGGGAAGACATCCGCTGAGGCAACCGCCACCGCGGATGCGGTTCCTGGCTGCCTACAGGACCTGTACGCCGAGCTGAACGAGGCCCTCACCGCTTGGGGCGAGGTCGAGGTGGCTCAGCTTCGGCACTACATCGCGTACCGCCGGATGGTGAACGTCGCCTCCGTCATCTTCCGCCCGAAGCGCGAGGCGATCCTGGTCTACCTCAAGGTCGATCCGGACACGGTCGAGTTGGAGGAGGGCTTCTCGCGCGACATGCGCGGTATCGGCCACCTCGGGACCGGAGATCTGGAAGTGCGCATCGCCTCGGCGTCCGACCTGGAGAAGGCCGGGCCGCTGATCCGGCGGGCGTTCGAGGCGGCCTGACGCAAGAGGAAGGGCGGCTGGTGCATCAGTTTCTCGATGCACCAGCCGCCCTTGTCCGTCTGCGGTCCGTCGGCCCCGGTCCGGTCGCTCTCATAGTCATGCCTCCGGTCCCGCCAGAACGAAGTCCTCCTGGGTCAGCTCCGCTCGGAGCCTCGCCTCAGCGACGTCGGCGTAATGCGCGGACAGCTCGGCTCCCACGAACTGCCTGCCTTCGCGCAAGGCTGCGACGCCTGTGGAGCCGCTGCCGGTGAAGGGATCGAGGACAGTGCCGCCTTCGGGGCAGATCTGCACGAGCTGCTGCATGATCTCGACCGGCTTCTGGGTGATGTGGACACGGTCCTTGCGGGGCTGGGAGGCGATGAAGTGGCCGGGCAGGTAGAGGTCCCGGTCCTTTTCGAGGCTGCCCTTGACGCCCCAGACGATGAACTCGGCCGACTGCTTGAACCCGCCCTTGCGGGGCCGGCTGGCGGGCTTGATCCAGGGAATCGTGCCGCTCCAGGTCCAGCCCGCCATCTGCAGGGCGTCGGACGTGGTCGGCTCCTGACGCCAGTCGGAGAAGACCATGGCGACGGAGTGCTCGGTCGCGGCCCGGTACGCCTCGGTGAGCAGCGCGGTCAGCCAGCTTCGATAGCTCCGCTGGTCGCGGTTCTCGCCGGGGAAGTTCTGCAGGTCGTGCGCCGATCCGGCCGTGACGTACTTGGCGCGGGCGGTGCGGCCGGTGCGGTCGGAGCTGGTGCGTCCGCCGGAGTTGTACGGGGGATCGGTGATGACGGCGTCGACACTCTTGTCCGGGAGGGTCTTCAGCACGGTGAGGGCGTCGCCTCGGTGCAGCGTGTAGCTCATGCGCGGGGCCTCTTTCAGGGCACGACGGGACTGTGCCGGCTCCGGACGGCGGTCAACAGCGGCCGCTCGGAGCGGGGTTGCGTCGGAGGGTAGCCGCGATTTCCGGCCGCCCCTAACGTGCCTGTGCAGCGCTTCGGGCCCGGGATCGGGAGTCGTTTGGTGCGGCCGGAATCCCGGTCTACTGTCTCGCCAAGCCACCGAGGCGGGGTCCGGTTACACCGCCGCTGACCTGCGCTGATCCGTGTTGCCGCGTCCAATGACATGGATCGGAAGGCATGTTGCCCCCCTTCCCGAAGCCGTGAGGAGACCCGGTGCACCACCTGAGATTACGAGCGCGGCTGACTGCCGCGCGTGGCCTGAACCCGGCGCCTGGGAGCTACCAACTCCCCTGCCCGGGTCCGCCCTGAGAGGCGGGTTCACATCGGCGCGGTGCCGACGGCTTTGCACGAGAAGTCGGCACCGCGCCTCCTACGAACCGCGAGGAGCCGCTGCGATGCAGCACGTTCAAGCACGCCCACGCCCTGACCCAACACCGTTGCCCGGCGGGACTGTCCGCCCCGGCGAACGGCGGCGGTGATGAAGAAGACCACCGGAGCGGTCGTCGGTCTCTTCGCCTCCGGTCCGCTTCTGCTGGCTGTTCCGATCCTTGCAGTCGGGGCCGGCACCGCTTCGGCCTCCTGCTCGACCGGCGGTACACAGGCTGTGGATACCTCGGCCGTTGCCGCTCAGGTGAAGGCGATCATGGACGGCAGCGGCAAGGGCACGGTCTCCGTGCCAGGCCTGGAAGACCCGGCCGAGCAGATCCCCAACGCCAAGACCATCCAGGCCACCGGCGTCGCGATGAACATCCCGGCCCGGGGCCAGATCGTGGCCTTGGCGACCGCCTTCCAGGAGAGCGGCTTGCGGAACCTGACCTACGGCGACCGCGATTCACTGGGCCTGTTCCAGCAGCGACCGTCGCAGGGATGGGGCACCGCGAACGAGATCCTCGACCCGGTGCACGCCTCGACGATGTTCTACGAGGCACTGGAGAAGGTCTCGGGCTGGCAGTCCCTGTCCGTCGCCCAGGCCGCCCAGGCGGTGCAGAAATCCGGTTTCCCCGAGGCTTACGCGAAGTGGGAGCCCCTGGCCACCGCCTTGCAGCAGGCGATCGAGCCGCTGTTGTCGAAGGCCGGCGACACGTCGCCGAGCCCCTCGCCATCCGGATCGGACAGCACGGCCAGTGCTCCGCCGAGTGCCGCGGGCAGCTGTACGGCCTATGGGGACGGCACCGACTTCGGAACCATCCCGCCCGGCGCAGTGCCGGCCGGATACAAGATTCCGGCTGACGCTCCGCCCAAGGTCCAGACGGCGACCCGCTGGGCGCTCGACCAACTCGGCACTCCGTACCAGTGGGGCGGGAGCTGCACCGATTCCCACGGGAGCGACCCCATGGGCCGATGCGACTGTTCCTCCCTAATGCAGCAGTCGTACAAGGCCGCCGGGGTCACTCTCTCGCGGACGACGTACACGCAGGTCAAGGAGGGCAAGCCGGTATCGGTCGACGCTCTTCGGCCCGGTGACCTCGTCTTCACCGAGGGGACTGCCGAAGTCCCGGAACACGTCGGGATGGTCATCGGCCGGGGGTTGATCGTGAACGCCCCCCATACCGGCGACGTGGTCCGCCTCGCGACCCTCGCGTCCTGGAAGCCGCAGATTCTCGCGGCCCGCCGAGTCGTCTGACCGGCAATTCCCTTCCTCCCCCTCCCTGCGCCGACACTTCGCCCTCTCGGGCTCGGCATGCACTAAATCGAACTGGAGTTCGCAATCATGTACCTCGCCAATAAGGTCGTCCAGCTCGCATACGACCCTGGGATCAAACCGAACGAGGGCGGACTGCCGGGCCTGTCGGTCCTCAAGCAGGTGATGGGCTCACTCAACCTCTTCGGGATCATCGCCGTGGTCGGCGCGCTCGCCGTCAGCGCGGGTGTGTGGGCCTGGGGCCACCGCTCCGGCGGCCACCAGGCCGAGGCCAACGGCAAGAAGGGCGTGCTGGTCAGCGCCGGCGCGGCCCTCCTGCTGGGTGCCGCGAACGGCGTGGTGGCGTTCTTCAGCACGCTGGGGAGCCAGGTCCACTGATGTCTCCCCGTTCCACAGACCCCGGCGGCGCGTCTCGCGTGCGCCGCCGGGCACTGCTCGGCACCGCTGTCCTGGTGGTGCTTGTCGCCCTCGCCGGCCTGACCGCCTACCTCACCCGCGACGGCAGGACATCCTCCAAGGCTCCCGCACCGCAGACGAGTTCGGCTTCCCCCTCCTCCCCGACCGCTCCTGCCTCCGCTTCGTCACGTCCGCATGGGAGCCGGGGCGCCCTGCCCGTTCCCCCCTCCACGCACGACCCGATCGCCTTCGGCAAGGCGGCAGCCGCGGCGCTTTGGTCCTACGACACCCGCGCCTACTCTCAGCGCAAGCTGCTGGCTGCCCTGCACGGGTGGCTGACCAGCGAGACGAAGTACGCCGACACCGCCTCAGTCGACGCGCTCGTCCCCTCGCGCGTGCTGTGGAAGGAGATGGCCGCCAACGGCCAGTTCGCCACCGCCAAGGTGAACGAGGCGCACTTCCCCGACTCGTTCACCCAGGCCCTCCAGGCGGACCCCGGGGCGATCACCACCGCGTACGTCTACGCCGTGACGGTCTCCGGCAAACAGTCGATCGCCTGGAACGGCTCGCCGCACGGCGGCACCGAGAACCGCGTCACCACCCTCGCGGTCCAATGCCGCCCCTCCCAGCCCTGCGCCCTGGCCGGTGTCCTGTCGGCCGTCGCTCCCTGACCCCCGTCCGAGAAAGGAGGTATCGCCATGGGAGTCTGCGACTTTCCGCTGATGGACAAGGTCTGCGGCGCCGTCGACTTCGCCACCAACCCCGCCGGGACCGTCACCGACGGTATCGGGGCGTGGATCGCGAAGTCAGCGGGTGAGCTCGCCACCAGCGCGGCAGATCTCGCCGCCAAGGCCGTCAACGAGACCACCGCCATCGATCTCAACGCCGGATGGTTCCGGGACAACTACGAGCTGCTGTTGCCCATCGGTCTCGCATTGACCGTCGGCACGTTCTGCATCCAGTTGATGCTCGCGGCCTGGCGACGGGACGAACGCGCCCTCGCTCAAGCAGCGATCGGCACGATGACCGGCGTCCTCTTCTCCTTCTGTGCCGTCGCCTTCACCTCAGTGGCCATCACGGTGGTCGATGCCCTGTCCGACGGCCTGTTCCAAGCAGCCAACAGCTCAGTGGACGACGCGATCCGACGCGTCGTCAAGGTCAACGAGCTGGGGGCGATGTACAGCCTCGGCTGGGGCGTCCCAGCCCTCGTCGCCCTCGGCTGCGCGATCGGCGCCTTCATGTACTGGGGCGTGATGGTCGCCCGCAAGGTCGGCGTCCTGGTCATGGTCGCCCTCGCGGTCTTCGCCGGCTCCGGCGGGGGCTGGGAGGTCGCCAAACGCTGGCGGAGGGGCTGGATCGAGGCCACCGCCACCCTCGTCGTGTCGAAACTGCTGATGACCATGGTCTTCCTGATCGGCGCCTCGGCCATGGGCAAGTCCGACGCCAAGGACGGCATGGCCGCCCTGTCCGACGCGATGGCCGGCCTCGTCGTGATGGTCCTGGTCCTGCTCTGCCCGTACGCCACCTACAGGTTCGTCCACTGGGCGAGTGATGGCGGCGGACACGACGACCTGCACCGCACCGGTGTCGCCGGCATGGTGGTCGCCGCGGGCGCGGCGAAGACCGCGGGCAGCCTCGCGATGCAGGCCGGCACCGGCACTCCTGCTCCGCAGGGACCAAGCAAGGTCCCCGGCGCGGGCAGCGACGGTGTCGCCTCCAGCATCAACCCCTCCGGCGGCAACCTGAGCAAGGAGGGCATCGACGCCGGGCCCTCGAAGCCGCAGACCCGCTTCCGGTACGGCGAGGACCCGAATGCCTCCGGCGACAAGGGCCGCGCCCTGATCCAGCGCCCTGGCATCCCCGCGCTAGTCACACGGCCTGCCGATACCGAAGCAGGAGGCTCCGAGGGGGGCGTTCCCTCCGCCGGCCAGCCCGCTGGCGCGTCGATTCCCGGCAGCAGCCTGACCCGCGTAGGTGCCGTGTCGCCCGCCGGTCCCGCCGGTCCCGCCGCATCGCCGCCGCCCTCCACCGGCCCGTCGGCTACCGGCTCCCCGACTCCGACGAGCTGGGTCTACCCCAACCAGCCACCGTCCGGGTCCTGACCCGCCACCGCCCGGGGGGGGGCGGGCTGCTTCTCTCCAGCCCGCCCCCTTCCCCGACCACTGTCTGGAACCGCCATGTCTGACACCTCCCAGGCTGAAGCCACCACGGCCACCGTGAAGTTCCCACACCGCAGCAGGCGCGGCATCCTGCTCGGCCTGACCGCGCCGCAGCTGATCGTCGTGAGCCTCACCGGGCTGCTCCTGCTCGCCGTGATCCTCGCCCGTGGCGTGGTCGGCGCTCTCGAACTCGTCCCGCTGTGGGCCGCCATCGCCCTGCTCGTCTTCGTCCGTTACCGAGGCCGGGCCCTGGCCGACTGGGCACCGATCGTCACCCGGTACGCGCTCCGTCGGATGCGGGGCCAGTTGATGTGGCTGTGCCGACCCTCCCGCCGTCCGGTCCGCGAAGGACTGCTCCACCTGCCCGGGACCGCCGCCAGCCTGCGCGTGGTCAGCGCGCCCGACCGCAGGTACGGCGCCGTCCACGACCCTCACACCGGCACGCTGACCGCCGTCGTCAAAGTGTCCTCCCGCGCCTACGCGTTGCTCGACCCGGGCACCCAGAACGCCAACGTCAGCGGCTGGGGCCGTGCCCTCGCCGCACTGGCCCGCACCGGTCAGGTCGCCCGGATCCAGGTGGTAGAGCGCACCGTGCCGGACTCGGGCGACGCCCTTCGCCGGTACTGGGAAGAGCACGGCCAGCCCGATGCCCCGGTGGCCGGCCAGGTCTACAGCGAGCTGATCCAGAGTGCCGGCCCGGCCGCGGCTCCGCACGAGGCGTACGTGGCGGTCTCGTTGGATGCCAAGGCCGCCAGGCGTCTGATCAACCAGGCCGGAGGCGGTCTGACCGGATCCTTCAGCGTCCTGGCACAGTTGACCTCGACGTTCGACCAGGCCGCGCGTACCGCCGGGCTCAACCCCACCGGCTGGCTCACCGTCCGTGAGATCGCGGCAGTCGTACGAACGGCATACGACCCCAAGGCACTTGCCCCGCTGGACCGTTGGTCCTCTTCTGGCAGCCCCGAGGCCGACGCAGCTGCCGCAGGCCCGGTCGTGGTCGTCGAGAAGTCGGACCACATCGCGACCGACTCCGCCGTCCACCGCACGTACTGGGTGGAGAACTGGCCACGCATCGAGACGTCGGCGGGTTTCCTGCACCAGCTGCTGTTCACCGCCGGGGTGCGGCGGACCCTGTCACTGTCGTACGAGCCGAAGGGGCTGGACGCCGCCCTGCGTGATGTCCAGCGCAGGAAGGCCAGCGTGATCGCGGACGCCGCCGAGCGGGCGCGGCGCGGCCAGGTCGACTCCGAGGCGGACTCCATCGAGTACCAGGACATCAAGTCCCGGGAGCGTCAGCTCATCGCGGGCCACGCGGATGTCGCCCTGACCGGCCTGCTGACCGTCTCGGCCGACTCCGAGGAGGAGCTTCGTTCCGCCTGCGCGGTCGTGGAGACCGCGGCGGTCGGCGCCCAGCTCGACCTCAGGCCGCTCACCTGGCAACAGGCCGAGGCGTTCACCGCCGCCGCCATGCCGCTCGCCCTCTCCGCCTGATGCCGGCCCTCCTCCCTGCCGAAAGAGCGCCCCCATGTCCCACACCGCCAGCCCGACCGCGCAGGACTTCGTGCCCTTCGCCACCGCCGCGCTCGACTTCCACCGCGCTCTCAACGTGCCAGGCGGTCCTCTCGTCACCACACGCGCCGAGCTGGACGCTCTGCACGCCCACCTCGTCTCGCTGCACGGCCTGCTCGACGCCCACGCCGTCCGCACGGGCCAGCTCGTGCCGATCGAGGGCGACCAGCTCAGTGCCGCCCGCACCCGGATCTGGCAGGCCGCCGACCACCTCCACGCCGCCTACCACGCGGCCCCCCGACCCGGTTCCGGCGAGGTCCCCGACCGCGATGCGTGCCAGGCCGGCCTGCCGGAAGGCGCACCGGAGCTGACCATCTGCCAGCGCCACCAGCGCACCGCACACCTGGTCCGACGCCGTAGCACCCCGGCTGCCCTCCACGCTCCGTTCACCGGCCTCGTCCGCCACTGACCCCGCCCTCCGTCTGGAGAATCGCTCATGCCTCGCACCCGCGCCAGCGCCTCCCACCTGTTCGTCCCTCGCAAGGCATCGCGGGCCGATCAGCGCGCCGCCCGCGCCGGTTTCGCCGAAGCCCGTCGCCAAGCCCGCCTCGCCGGAGCCCCGCCCACGCGCCACGACGAGAAGACCCTCGACCCGGAGCTACGGCCGACCTACCCGCCGTCCGGTCGCCCCGGCCCCTCCTCCGCACGCGGCGGCAAGCTCAGCCTGCCTGCCCACCGGATGACCACCGCCACCGTGTCCGGCGCCTATCCCTTCCTCGCCGAGGGCGGCCTGGGCGCGGAGGGCATCTTCATCGGCCGCGACGTCCACGCGGAGGCCGCGTTCTGCTACGACCCGTTCTCGCTGTACAGCAGCGGCCGGATCGAGGGCTTCACCAACCCCAATGCGGTCCTGGCCGGGATCATCGGCATGGGCAAGTCCGCGCTGGCCAAGTCCATCGCCATCAGGGCGATCGCCCACGGTTACCGGGTGTATGTGCCCTGCGACCCCAAGGGCGAGTGGACGGCCGTCGCGCAGGCTCTCGGCGGCTACAGCATCGCGCTGGGCCCGGGGCTCCCGGGCAGGCTGAACCCCCTGGATGCCCCGCCCCGGCCCGCCTCGGTGAGCGAGAACGACTGGTCGACCGAGGTCCGAAAGCGCCGCCTCCTGCTCCTGGCCGGCCTCGCGCGCACCGTACTGAAGCGCGACCTCCAGCCAATGGAACACACGGCCCTCGATCTCGCGCTGGACCTGGTCGTCACCGAAGCCGAGGCACGTGGCACCGTGCCCCTGCTCGGCGAGATCGCGCACACCCTCGGCTCGCCCGAGCGCCTCGACCGGGCCTTCGGCGACCAGGCCGGGCGGATGGGGGCCGCCGCACAGGACCTCGCGCACGCCCTGCGCCGTCTGGTCCACGGCGACTTGAGCGGCATGTTCGACGCGCCCTCGACCGTGGCATTCGACCCGACCACCCCGATGCTGTCCATCGACCTCTCCCGCCTGGGCGGCTCAGGTGACGACACCGCGCTGGTCCTCGCGATGACCTGCGCGAGCGCCTGGATGGAGTCCGCGCTCGCCGACCCCGACGGCGGCCGACGCTGGGTGATCTACGACGAGGCATGGCGCGTGATGAGGCACGTCGGCCTGCTGGAGCGCATGCAGAGCCAGTGGAAGCTCAGCCGAGGGCTCGGCATCGCCAACCTGATGGTCATCCACCGCCTCAGCGATCTGCTGAGCGCGGGCGACGCCGGCTCACGCGGCAGGGTGCTGGCCGAGGGCCTCCTCGCCGACTGCTCCACCCGCATCATCTACCGTCAGGAACCCGACCAGCTCGCCGCCGCCGCGTCGCTGCTCGGCCTGAGCGGAATCGAAACCCAGGCCGTGTCCGCCCTGACCAAGGGCCGTGGCCTGTGGAAAGTCGCAGGTCGGAGCTTCATCACGCAGCACATCCTGCATCCGGCCGAGCGTGAGCTGTTCGACACGGACGCCCGGATGCGAACAGAACCCCGTGAGTTCACCGGAACTGACGAGACTTCAGTTCCTACGCTAAGCGTGGAGGCGCGGCAGTGAGCCGCCGCGGGGTGTTCCCTGTTCGGTGCGGTCGAGGACGCCGCCCCGCTCCAGCGTCACCCAGCGACCGGCCCGGCCGCGAGTCCGGGCAGCGGCGCATCGGCAACTCACGGGAACGACCGCCTCGCCGCAGCCCGGACCGAGGAGTTCACCGATCTGTTCCGCGAGACGGTCACGGAGGACTTCGGCGCGGTGGCCCGCCTGCATCAGATTCTCGAAACCGCCTCCGAGTGGTGTCGCTGCCACGGTGCCCGCGGCAGCGCGTCCGAGCTGGACATCATCGCCTCCCGGCTGACCGACCTCGGCGAGGAGCTGCATCTCGTCGCGAAGAACGTCGACCACGAGATCCGCTCCCGGTCGCACCAAGCGGCAGCAGCGCCCCGTCTCTCGCCAGCAGCGTCGGCCCAGGGCACTTCCCCGGCCAGCAGAGCGTCCCTTCGGCTCCGGTCCCGCCCTCCGTCACGCGCTCGCTGCCGCGTTCGCGGTGAGGCACCCGCCCAGAAACGAGGAATCTCAATGATCGTGTCAAGCCGCCTGCGTGACCGGCGGGGCGGAGGTGAACAGCCTCTTGTCACGCAGCATCGCCCACAGCACGTCGACCCGGCGCCGGGCGAGGGACAGCAGAGCCTGGGTGTGCAGCAGCCCCTCGGATCGCTTCCGAAGGTAGTAGTCCCGGGATGGTCCGGGCCGCATCATGGCGGTCTGTGCGGCCATGTAGAAGATGTGCCGCAGGCGCCGGTTGTAGCGCTTGGGCCGGTGGTAGTTGCCGGTGCGGCGGCCGGAGTCCCGGGCCACCGGGGCCAGGCCCGCGTGCGAGGCCAAGCGGCCGGCGTCGCGGTAGCCGGACAGGTCACCGACGATGGCAACGAACTCCGCCCCGAGGATCGGGCCCATGCCGGGCATCGATTCGATGATCTCGGCGCGGTCGTCGGCGCGGAAGGGTCTCGCGGATCTCCCGGTCGTTGTCCTTGATCCGTTCGTCCAGAGCCAGCAGCTGGTGGGCGAGGTCACCGACCATCCTGGCGGCCCGCTTCTCCCCGGGCAGGGAGGTCATCTGGGCCTGAGCCGCTTCAACCGCTCTGGCGGCGACATCGCCGGCGCCTCGGACCTTGCGGCGCTCCAACCAGGTCGTCAGCCGCTTCACTCCGATTCGACGCAGAGCGGCCGGGGTCTGGTACTCGGTCAGCATGACGACCGGGCCCTTGGCCGCGGAGTAGTCGAAGGCACGCTCCAGAGCGGGACAGATGCCCACCAGCAGGTCACGGAGCCGGTTGACGAGCCGGACCCGGTCGGTGATCAGGTCGGCCCGGTAGTTGGTCAGCAGCTGGAGGGTGGAGACCAGCTCCGGCGGCGTGTCCAGCGGGGCGAAGTCCCGGCGCATACGCGCCTGGTCGGCGATCACCCTGGCATCGCGGGCGTCGGTCTTGCTCTCGCCCTTGTAGGCCGCGGACATGCGGTTGACCGTCCGTCCGGGCACGTAGACGACCTGCTGACCGTGGGCGATCAGCAGCGCCAGCAACAGCGTGGAGGAACGACCGGAGATGTCCACCGCCCACCGCACCTCACTGGCCCGCTCCCGGGCGGTCTCGATCAGTGTGAGGATCTGCGCTTCGTCGTTGATCACTTTCGTCGAGAACAGCGTCCCGCCGTCGGCGTCCAACGCCACCGCCCAGTGATGCCCCTTGCCGGCGTCGACACCGACCCATATCCGTGCGTGAGCCGTGCTCAAGCCCCTCGCTCCGTTCCACCGAGACCAACACCTTCATGGCCCGAGGAACACCCCGCCGACAGGTCCCTAACCAGCGATGACCGCAGTTCTCAATCAGTGGCCGGAGCGTCCCGGAGGACCGGGCGGCCATTCCTCGTGAGCCATCGACAGCAAACAACCATCAGCCACACCCAGTCCTCCCGGACCGCCAACCATTCTTAGGGAAACGACCATGCCTGTCCCTTCCCACCCCTCCGCCACCCCTGACCGCCAGCCGCAAGATGCCGGCGAGCGGGCGGCATGGCGGAAGCGCGTCCAAGCCTTGGCCTTCGCTGCTGACGGCATCAGGCAGGCTTCGGACCGATGGGACGCAGTCTCTGACTCGTACTGCGACGAGGACGGCTGGCCCGTCGACGAAACCGGGTACGCCGACGGCAAGGTGGCCCGGGACGCCGCCGCCTGGGAGCACGTCGAGACCTTCCTGGCCCACGGCCCCGAAGTCCTCGCCACTGTCCGGGCCGCCGCGCAACCAGCCGACTACGTTGACGGCCCGATCAGCGCCGACCTGCTGCGCCTGCGGGGAATCGACTCCGTACTGGAGCGAGCAGGCGAGATCCGCCGCGAGTGGGACCAGGTCATCGCGCTCATGCAGGGATCCATGCCCGGGTCGCGGGAGCTCTACGAAGAACAAGCCCGCGAGATCCGCAACTCCGAAGGCTGGCACTACGCCGACGAACTCAGCTACACCGGAGCGGCGTTGGCCAGGGCAGCCGATCACCTGACCGACCGGATCGGTGTCGACCAGTCCGCGCACACAGGACGTGTCCACGCGGCCCTGACCCGATCCACCTCTCCCCAGCGCGGTGCCTCCGCCGCTTCGCCGCCCGCCTCGGCGGCGTCCGACCACCCTGCCGTGCGCCGCTCGCGCTGACACCTCTAGCACCGACCTCCGGCGAGGCCAAACCGTCCGATCGCCGGATCCTCGACGAACGCCACCACCCCTGCTGTCCCCGCCTGGCTGCGGCTTCCCGCCGTCGCCGGCCGCTGGGACGGCCGACCACGGAGGAGTCCACGTGCGCCCCGATCAGACCCTGGTCACCCTCCAACGCGAGGGCACACACATCACGGCGCGCACCAGCGAACCCTTCGTCCAGGAAGCCGCCGCTGGCGCGTCGGAGCATGACCACCCGTACAGCCACCTGACCACGCCGCTTCGGAAACGCGGACTTTCCTGCACCGTCGAGTACGGCCTCAGCGACTACCTCGTCCACGCCGAACTTCCCGACGGCAGCGCCCTGAACATCTCTCCGCCCCAGGAACCGCCCACCGACCACCCGCCCGGATACCCGGAGAGCTGGTTGGTGACGCGCGGGCATCCCGACGACTCCACGCTCCACGAAGTGATCTACGACTCGGAGCCCGACGGTCCCCACGCCCGACATGGCGGCAGCATCCCCCCGCCTGTTCGCCGCCATCGACACCCGCCTCGATCAGCTCGGCCTGCCGCCCCGACCGGAACCGCGGCGACCTGCCCGGAAGAGTGCTGCCGACGCGGTGCTCCACCGTGCGGGCTTCGTCCCCGTCGTGCTGTTCCGCGAGCGCTTCCACCGGCTGCCCTCCGCCATGACCGACCTGGTCGAGCAGCGACAGATGGTGACCCGGGCCGTCGACATGCTGCAGGCCGAGGGCTTCGACGTCTCGTGCGATCCCGGCCTGCTCGACCCCAGCCTGCCGCCCCCTGGCGATCAGGGACTCAGCCTCGGCGACCGGCTCGGCCACCTGACCGAGTCCACCCAGTCGGCGGCGCGCACGGGCGAGGTCGTCGCCGCACTGAGCGAGCTGACCGCTCCCGGCGACGGCGTTCTCCAGCGTCTCGTGGAGTCCCTCGACACAACGGCCGACTGGTGGGAGGGCCTGGGCGAACCCGCCGATCCCCACTACGCGAACCGGCTGCGTTACATCGCCCAAAAGCTCGACTCCTACGCGTTGGACATTCGGTCCATGCGCGGCGAAATGGCCGACCGGCACCCGGGCTCGCCGGCCTCACGGCATACGACCCCGGCCGCGCTGCCGTCTGCTTCAGCCGCACCTCCCCCCCTGCCTCCTGCCCGGCCCTCGTCCGCACCCGGTCGCTGACCGCTGCCCAGCTTGGAGCCCGCCGTGTCCCGCACCAGCAGAACCGTCCCCGCCATCGCCCTCCCCTCTCCCCCTGCGCCCACCGGATGGACCCGCCATGCCCGCCCCCGAGCACGACCCGCTTCCCGACGTCGCGGTCAGCCGCCACCCCGACTTCGGCATCGTCGCCGCCAACGCCAAGCAACTGGCTGCAAGCACAAAGGGATTCGACTTCCACCCCGTCCCCGACCACCCCAACCTGTACGCGCTGGCCAACCAGAAGCGTGATGGGGAAGGCCGCGCCACCCGGGCCGTCGCACTGCTACGCAAGGCCGGTTACCGGGTCGACGTGGACGCCGTGTTCGACACCTCGCTGACCTCCGGACCAGCGCCCGCCCGTGGCCGGCCCTCGCGCGTCGAGCCGGACATCGCGTTCGCCGAGCATCCTCAGCTCGGCGTGGTCGCCGCCACCGTCGACGGTTCCTCCGCTCTCGGCGGCCCGCTCATCCTGGAAGAGCACGGCTGGCGGCACAACCCGAGCCTGGACATCTACACGCTGCCCACCACCACCGACCGCAGCGAGGCGCTCGACAAGGTCGCCACTGCCACGCTGGCGATGCACCGGTCCGACCTCCATGTGGCCGTGCAGCCCCTCCTCGCCCAGGACATAGCAGCGCGCCGCTCACCCGCGCCCACGACGGCAGCGCTCCACCAGCGTGGCCAGGGCTTCACCACTCCCAAGTTCCCCGTCAGCGCCGCCGCGCTCGCCGCCAGTCCGGCCAGCGCCGGCCTGCCGGGTAAGGCGCCGGTTGTCGCGCCTGCCGCCTCCGGCCCGGCGGCCAGCCCAGTAGACCCACGCATCGCGTTCTCCCGCAACCGCCGACAGTGAGGGTGAAGCCCAGCATGTGGGCCTGCACAGCCGGGCGTCGGGACTGTATCGGCGGCATCCGCGGCCGTGGCGCCTCTGCTCGCGGACAGGCCGGCGTTCCGGCCAGTTGTGCCGGTACTCCGTGGAATGAAATGATCTGACCTGCAGCCCGAAGGATGGGTGTGGTCGTCTTCGGGGAGGGCGAACGTGTCAGCACGAGACCAGGTCGGAGAGCACTTCACCCTGCTTGAAGTCGGTTCCCGCACCGGAAGCTTCGGCGTTGTTCGTAAAGGGATCGACAGGCGCGACGGCTCCTTTGTGGCCGTGAAGTTTATCAATAGCCAGGCCGACGAACTGAGCCAGCGAGTTTTTGAGCGCGAGCGGCGCACGCTCAAGGACCTGTCGCACCCCAATATCGTTCCCTACCGCGACTCAGGCATCGACGAGACCGGCAGTTACTACATCGTGCTGGACTGGGTTGAACGCAACCTCGACGACCTGCTTGCGGACGCTGGCCCATGGCAATCGTGGGATCGCCTCGCGAAAGAGATCGCGCTCCCCATCGTCGATGCGATGGCGTACACCCACCTCAAGCAGGTTGAGCATCGAGATCTGAAGCCAGCGAACATCCTGATCACATCCAGCGGGGTTCCGATGTTGGCGGACTTCGGCATCTCCAAGATCCGGGGCGACTTCGAGGAGACCACCAACACGGTCGCCGACTGGCACTCACGGCCTTATGCACCACCCGAGATCAATGCCGACATCCGCTACGTACGTGACGTCTACTCTCTCGGTGTCCTTCTGATTCAGTGCATGAGCCCCTCGCGCCTCAAGACATGGGATGACGTCGAGCAGGCCGTCCTGGACATCGGGGTTCCGCCGGAAATCCGGCGAATCCTGACCGCCTGTGTGGCACGTGTTCCGGGCGACCGCCCGAAGAACGCGAGCGACCTGCTCGCAGCGCTCACCGCCGCTCAGAAGAACCGCGTCGCGAACGCAGCGGCGGCATCACCAAAACCGATCTGGCTGCGCATCACGGGTAAGGCGACAGCAGGGCTGACCGGCGCGCCCGAGAAGCGCTTGGAGGCTCAGGCCATCGTTCAGGCCAACCTCACCGGAGACGTCCACGCAACGTTCCTGCTCGACCGCGATTCGGGAGAACCGCAGCGCGACAGCATCTTCATCATCGGCGACTCGTGGCGCTTCAACATCAAGTCTGACGCGGACGGTGCCGTGATGGTGTCAGCGCGGCAGATGGAACTGGACGCGCTGGAGGGATACCGGCGCCGAGGGCTCCTCCTGCCGAAGAGCTACTCGTGGACGTTCCATCGGCCTGCGAACCTCGAGGCTGCCAAACAGGCGATGGCCGACTTGATCCATGGACTTGACGAATTCTACGCTGAGAAGGCCGAGCAGATCGCTGCTGGCACGGTTGATCGAGCGGGCGACGACCTCTTCGATACCTGGCTTCGGATTCTGACTGCCCGTGAAGAGCTGGCGCGCGGTGAGAAAAAGCCTCTCCCATACAAAGCTTTCAAGGTCCGAAGGCGCGAGGCGACCTTCACACTCGCGGAACCGGTCGAGCAAGACCTCATCAACACCGAGTGGCGCGTAAAGGACCAGTACACCGACCGTCGTTTCGGTTGGGGCGAGGTCGTCGAACACGATGGAGACACCGTCGTCATTCTTGGCAATCGGTGGGAGAGCATCCCAGATCGCGGTGTGCTCATCCCCCACATCGGGCCGGACGAAGTGGCCATCGGACGCCAGCGCGAAGCCGTCATGTCAGTCAAGAGCGGTACGGCGGCACGGCCGGAGCTGCGGGAGTTGTTGCTCCAACCGGAGACTGCCTCGGCACCGACTCCAGTTGAGGTGACCGACTGGAGTCGCGACCTCGATCAGCGTAAACAGGAAGCAGTCAGCACAGCGCTCGGCGCCAAGGATGTGTACCTGGTGCAAGGCCCGCCAGGTACTGGCAAGACAAGCTTCATCGCTGAGCTGGTGGAGCAGTGCCTGCTCGCCAAGCCTGATGCCCGCGTTCTCATCGCCTCCCAGACGAACGTTGCGGTCGATAACGCCCTTGAGAAGCTCGATCAGGGCGGCTTCGTCCGCCTGGTCCGTCTGGCCAGCGCAGATCAAAGTCGGGTAAGCGAGCCGGTGCGCCACCTTCTGCTGGACGCCCAGATGAGGAAGTGGGCGCAATCTGTCCGTCGTAAGGCGGAGTCGTACCTCAGCGCGCAGGCCGAGGCTGCCGGTATATCGGGATCACACCTGCGGGCAGCGCTCGCGCTACAGCAGCTAGCGACGACCGTCCGTGAGATCCGGGCATTGCAATCGCGGGTCGTGGAAGAAGAGGAACTTCCCGAGCAGACGGAGCTCACGACCGCGCTGGGGGTGTCCGATTCAACCACTTCTGCACAGGAACGTGTCGACGCGCTGATTGACCTCCGTGATGAACTCTTCGAGGAAGCCCAAGCAGCTCTCGCCGGCGATCTGACGCTATCGCTCAGCATGTCGTCGGAGGAGGCACTCCACGCGGTCGACGCTCTCGTGGGTGAAGGCACCGAGTCGCGGGCACTGCTGACGCACCTTCGGCTTCAAGGTCAGTGGCTCCAGCGAATCGCATCCGACCAGCGCCTCGCGGCAACGTTCCTGGATCAGGTCAGCGTCATCGCTGGCACTTGTACGGGCTTCCTTCGTCATCCTGCTGTGCGCCATCTCGACATCGACGTGTGCATTGTTGACGAGGCATCGCGGGCGACACTGACTGAGGCGCTGGTCCCAGTTTCTCGGGCCAGCCGCTGGATCTTCGTCGGTGATACCAACCAGTTGCCGCCTACCGATGAAGAGCTGCTCCGCAGTAAGGAGCTCCTCGAGGAGCATCAGCTCACCAAGGCGGACATCCAAGAGACGCTCTTCCAGCGGCTCGCCACCCACCTGCCGGAGCACTCCCAGATCCTGCTGAACCAGCAGTACCGCATGATCCGCCCCATCGGCGATATGATCAGTTCCTGCTTCTACGGCGGTGAGCTGGTCTCGCACCGGCAGACCGGTCTATCGGGCTACGTCCAGGCGTACGGCAAACCCGTCCTGTGGATTGACACGTCGTCGCTCGGCGGACAGCGTCGCGAGTCAGCGCCGCAGGGCACTGCGACCAGCTACGCCAACCGCGCTGAAGTGCGCGTGCTCACCGACCGGCTCAAGGTGCTGAACAAGGCCATCGAACATAACCTCATTCAGCCTGCGAAATCCGGCACACCCTTGGACGTGCTGGTGATCGCGCCCTACGTCAGTCAGGTGACGGAGCTGAACGTGCAGCTCGCCGCAATGCGCCAGCGGCTCCCCTATCTCGCCATCACCGTGATGTCGGTTGATGCGGTTCAGGGTCGCGAGTCCGACGTCGCCATGCTCTCGATCACCCGTAGTAACAGTGCCGGGCAGCTCGGTTTCCTTGGTGCGGACTACTGGCGCCGTATCAACGTGGCGCTCTCCCGCGCTAGGTATGGCCTGACCATCGTCGGCGACGCCGGGTTCATCAAGGGCACGCTCGGCGCCCTTCGAAACGTGCTGTCCTACATCGAGACGCACCCCGATGACTGCGAGATCAGGATGGCCGACCGATGAGCCTCACCGCGTCAGAACAGATCCGGCGGCGGTTCGGGAACCAGAGGCCTGGACTGGAGCTGCTCGGGCTCGTCGAGGCCGCCGTGCCCGTCACAGTCCTCCGCGTGGACGTGCTTGCCCAGGAGCGCAAGCAACTGCCGCTGCTCGACGAGTTCATCATCCAGTTCGTATACGAGGGCGTGCAGACGATCGATAAACTGGCGGCGCTGCTCGGGCTTGAACACGAGCAGGTGCTCAACGCCACGGCTGAGCAGGTCAGCGAAGGCAACATCCGCCGGAGCGACGGGCGTCTCGCCCTGACAGCGCAGGGGCTGGAGGTTGCTCGCAACGTCGTGGCCATCCAGCCGGTGTTGAAGCAGCTGCCCGTCCCGTTCGACCGCATCATCTGGAGCATCAAGAACTACGCGCAGATCAGCTTGATCAAGAAGAAGGTGGCGGAGGAACGTGGTTACCTCCTGCTCCCGCGTAAGAAGCAATCCAGCGTCGCATTGACGGACCTCACGGTCGAACAGTTCAATGAGCTGATCCGCCACCGCGAGGACCGCGAGCGGCTTATCGAGATCCTCCGCATCCGTAAGATCGCGTCCCAGACTCAGCACCTCTACTTGCCGGCACAACTTCTCGTCTACGGCAACCCCGAGCAGGGTGAGGCTGAACTGGAACTGTGCATCGATGGCGAGCTCCAGTCGGCGCATGGGCTCGAGCTTGCGGCCATTGGCGCCTCCGAGAAGCTGGGGTTTCAGGTCGGTCAGCCCGAGCCCCGGCCGACGCTCAGCCCGGAGCTCGAAGAGGTGCGTGTCCCGGCCGAACAGATCGAGGCACTCGTTCAGGGCGGTGTGAAGACGCCCGACGGACGCACCCCTGCGACCGAAGCACCGCAGACGGTGGCGGAGATCCCCGTCCGGAGCGTCAGTATGTTGGAGCACCCCGATCACCTGACCGCCGCGCTCGACTCAGCCCGCAAGCGGATCCTCATCATTTCCCCGTGGGTCAAGGGTGGTGTTGTCAACACCCACTTCATAGAAAGGCTTGAGCGTCGGCTACGTGCCGGCGTCGAGATTCACATCGGCCACGGCATCGGTCCCGACGACCGAGGCAGCGACGAGTGGGTACTTCAAAAGCTGCGCAACCTTGCCCAGCGCTACGAAAACAGGTTCCACTTCGTGCGGCTGAACAACACCCACGCCAAGATCCTGATCTACGACGGGATCTGGATTAACACCAGCTTTAACTGGCTCTCCTTCAAAGGCGACCCGAACCGGACCTTCCGTATGGAGGAAGGCACGCTCGTGCAGATCCCGAGCGAAGTCGATAAGGCATACAGGCAGTACGTCGAAGTGCTAGAGACTGACGCCAAGCCGTAGCTCGACCGAGCACCGCACGCCATAGTCGGCGATGGCGACGGGTCGCCTCACTCGATCCCCGGATCACACTGGCCAGCTTAATCACACGCCGGCCACCCTAAGAACTCGTAACACGATCTTGGCTACGCGCCCGGGCGCTTTCCGTAGTAGGCGCTCACGGTCCTGGCCCAGCTTTCGCTGGATTGCCCGGAGGATCGGGAGGGTGGCCTCGTCGGTGAGCCCCGTGGTCGTTTGCCACTCGACGCCCGAGCCGACGAGGTCGCTGACGAAGACGATCTCTGCCGCCAGAAGGGTCCGCGCCCAATCGACCGGCTTGATTGGATCATCGTCACCCAGAGCGCGGCTCAGGATGCGGCACTGATCGAGCAGATCGCGAGCGTCCACAAACCCCATACCGAAGGCGAGTTCATCGCTGCACCGAGCTGGCCCACCCCATTCACCGAGAGCCCGTTGCAGCAGTCGGACCTCGTCTTGGGCCAGGACCTCGCTTGGCCTCACCACTTGTTCGGACACCCGTCCCGCCTTTCCGCCATTGCCTCCGCCGCAGGACGATCAAGCTACCTCTTCCGGATTCCCCTCCAGCAGATGAGGGCGCAGGCGAGCGAGGCGAAGGCGTCGTGGAGGTCCAGGCGACGTTCCCATCGGACGGCGAGGCGCTTGAACTGGTGCAGCAGGGCAAACGTCTGCTCCACGACGTACCGCAGCTTGCCCAGGCTCTGGATGTCGCGCTGCCATTTGCGGGAGATGATCGGCAGGATCCCGCGCCGTAGCAGTTCCTTCCGGTTGGGGTTGCTGTCGTAGCCCTTGTCGCCCAGGAGAGCGTCGGGGCGCTTGCGGGGGTGGCCGACGCGGCCGGCGACCGGCGGGACTCCGTCGACCAGGGCCAGGGTCTGGGTGACGTCGTTGACGTTGGCCGCGGTGGTGATGACCTTGAGTGGGATGCCGCCGCCGTCGGTGATTAGGTGGTGTTTGCTGCCGGTCTTGCGGCGGTCGACCGGCGACGGGCCCGTCGCGGCACCCCCTTTTTCGCGCGCACGTGGGAGGCGTCCACGCACGCGCGGCTCCAGTCCAGCTCGCCGGCCGCGTTCAGCTCCGACAGCAGTATCCGGTGCAGCTTGTCGAAGACCCCGGCTGCCTGCCATCGCTCCAGGCGCCGCCAGCAGGTCTGGCCGGAGCCGAAGCCCAGCTCCAATGGCAGCTGCTGCCACGGGATCCCGGTGTAGAGCACGAACAGGATGCCCTGCAGGCACAGCCGGTCGGGGACTGGTTTGGGTCCGGGCGAGTGTTCGGGCCAGGGCGGCAGGACCGGCTCGATCATCGTCCACAACTCGTCGTCCACGACCCACGGCTTGACGCTCACGCCTTCCCGAACGGCTCAATCGTCGTACCGGTTACGGCTGACCTGCATCAGACCACAAGATCGTGTTACGAGCTTTAATGACTTTTCAGCCTGACGGGACATAACGATCTCGCCACCGGCCAGAGCACGACGACGAAGACTGGTTCGAGCTGACGCGCGAGGTCCTCGACGTCACCGACATCGAGCCGGCCGGCGCCCTTGCGCACCACAGCCGACGGACTCGAAGTCGGCGCCGCTGGTCCGCCAGGACGGCCGCTGGGCCCTTGCTGCACAACGACGCCTACTTCTCCCGCTTCGCCGCCAGCGCGGACTTCGCCTACGATCACGGTCTCGACAAGCCGAATTGACTCAGGGCGTCTACCAGCCATCTCCGGCCGGGCCAAGTCGCGGATTCTGCGGATCCTCTCTCCCTGAAGGCCCGGCCTCCCGGGCTCCCGTTCGCCACCCCCTTCGAGGTAGACGTCGTGATCGCCCACCTGCAGCGCGTCAGCCACACCGCCAGCCTGCTTGAGTATCTGTACGGGCCGGGCGAGTGCGGCAACCACAGCAAACCCCACCTGATCGCGGGGGGACGGCCACGGCGCCCCGATCGAGATGCTCGCCCAGCCCAATGCGCCGACATACCTGGCCCACGCCCTCGACGCGCCCGTCGAGCGCCTCGCGGCCCGAGCGACCGAGCGGCCGGTGTGGGTCTGCTCGGTCCACTCCGATCCCCGGCACCCCGACCTGACCGACTGGCAGTGGGCCGAGGTGGCCCGCCGGTTGGTGGCGGCCACCGGCATCGCCCCGGAGGGCGATCCGGACGCCTGCCGGTGGATCGCCGTGCGCAACCAAGCCCGCCTGATACACGTCGTGGCCACTCTCGCCCGCGAGGACAGCGGCGTCCACCACGCCTACCGCGACGCCTTCCACCTCCAGACCGAGTGCCACCGCATCGCCACCGAACTCGGCCACCTGCCCCCAGCACCACGCCCAACACCCCGCGTACAGGAGACCCACGTGCCTGCCCCCTACATCACCATCAGCACAGAGCCCAGCGGAAGCATCTCGGCGAAGGGCGCCAGCGACGACCTGTCCGCCACACTCCTCAAGCACGCCGGATTCCAGCAGATCGAGGACTGGTACGGCCGCCGCCATCGCCTCGCGACCACCACCCCGCAGGCTCAGCGCGTCGCCATCGCCTCCCACGCAGCCGAGATGCTGCGCGCCGCCCGGTACAGCGTCGACCTGGACCCCGACCTCGACACGAGCCGGTTGACCACCCCTGCCAACCCTCTCGGGCTCTACACCGCCGGGGCCGAAGTCCTGCGGCTGACCGACCAGATCAGGGCCGCCGAGAACGGTGCCGGCCTTGCCCAGGCGGTCGATCACCTCCTTCACCCCGAGCACGGTGTCCCGGAGCGCCTCCGGGAGGCTCTGGAGACGGGAGGCGAACAGATCACCGACCTCGATGACGAGGTGTACTCGCTCGCCGACCGGTTCGGCTTCGCCGCGGAATTCGTCAGCGCCGCGCATTAGAACTCGTCGGAGCGGAACGCGAATTGCACCGTGTCAACGACTCGCAACAGGACCATGCAGGGGCGCAGACGCAGTCCCCCGCTCCGCCCGACGCCCGAAGCGCGGCCCTCGCCACGTCGCCCGTGACGGACAAGGTGAAGGCGTCTTCGGCGCTCGGAACTTCGTCTCAGGGGGTCAGTACAGCCGTAGGTCCGCCGCAGGTTTCCTGCCGACGGGCCCGGTGATCCCAATGCTCTCCTCCCGTACTCCTTCCGGCGGTCTGAGCGCGCCGGCCTCATGCGGACAGCCATAGACGCGCCGGTCAGCGCATCCGCTGTCAGAACGACCAAGGTCCGAGGGGTCTGTCCCACCCACCCGGCACCGACCCAACACCGCGCCCAAGGAGGAACAGTGCCCGAGTTCTACCCGAGCATCGGCGATGCCGTCGGCGCCGCGATGCTGCACAACATCCGGCTTGCCTACGGCGGCAAGGCGTCCGGCCCCGACGCGCCCCTGCAGGCCCGACACCTACCCCACCCGTCGGCCGACCTGGACTCCGTCCCCGGGATGATCGCCCGGCTCACGGAGACAGCAACTCCCCATGAGGTCGCCGGAATCATCGAGGAGGTCATCGGAGCCGTAGTCGGGGCCCTCCCGCAGCTGACCGAGCTTGTGGCCGCAACGGCCGACTGGACCCGAGCCCGTCTGACCTTCGAGAACCCGCACCACAACCCGACCTTCGAGACGTGGACACGGCTGGCCGCCGCCACTCGCATGCTGCGGGACGTCCAAGAGGAGCTGGAGGCCTCCGAGGACATGATCGCCGCGTGCCCTGCGGAACTCAGCGACCCCAGGTACCGCGACGAGGTGCCTGCCCTGCGGACCAGGGAACTGCTCACCGACGTCCTCGGCAACGACGCGGTCGCGGATACCCAACCGTCCGCCGCCCAGAACCCGGAAGCGGGTCGGCAGCGAGCCGCCCGCGCCTCCTCCCCGCACGCCGCCATCCAGCGGACCGCGCCTGTCGCCGGCACGACGTCCGAGTCCCCCACCAGCACCCCACCGCCCCGGCCGCCACGCTCCCGATGACTGCGGCCTGATCCCCGACCGCCGTCCCCTGCCCCGACTGGAGCTGCCCCGATGACCAGCAGAAGAGCGCCGCGCGCCCCGCCTCGCCCTGTCCGCTCTCCCTCCTTGGACCCGCCATGCCCGCCCCGCGTACAAGCGCGCCCTCGACCACCACCGGCACCGACGCGCTTCTCTATCTCCTGTTCGGCGTCCTCGGCGCCGCCATCGCCTTCGGCTCCCTTGCCTGGCTGACCGGCAGCCTCACCAACGCTCTCGTCGGCGCCAGCCCCTGGGCGCCATTCGAGGCCACCAACGCGCTGCTGCACCCCGACGCGCTGTGGCCGCACCTGAGCCCCACCGCCCTGCTGGTCGGCGCGCGGCTCGCCCCCGGGCTGCTCTCCGTCTGCCTCACCATCACCGGCCTGGTCGTGTGGCTGCGGCTGCGGGACGGTGCGAAGAACGGCCTCGCCCGCAAGCAGGATCTCGCCCCTCTGATGGACAAGGAGCTCACCGCCAAGGCGAAGAGCCTGCGGCCGAGCCTGTCCGGTCTCAAACCGAAGGAGGTCGCTCCCGCCGACCGCGGGATCCTCGTCGGCACGCACTCCCCGGGTCGAGCCGAGGTCCGCGCCTCCTGGGAGGACGTGATCGTCGCGATCATGGCCCCGCGTTCCGGCAAGACGTCCGGGCTGGCGATCCCCGCGATCCTCGCCGCTCCAGGCCCGGTACTACTGACCTCGAACAAAGCGGCGAACGACGCCTTCACCGCGACAGTGGACGCCCGCGCCGACGTCGGCACGATCTGGACGCTCGACCCGCAGCAGATCGCCCACCACCCGCGCGAGATGTGGTGGGACATCCTGGCCGACGCCCGCGACCTGGCCGGGGCGAAACGTTTGGCCGGGCACTTCGTCGCCGCCAGCGTCGACGAATCCAGCGGCACCGACTTCTGGTCCACCGCTGCGAGCAACACGTTGGGCGCGCTGTTCCTGGCCGCCGCCAGCCACCGGCGCCCGATCACCGACGTCCTGGCCTGGCTCGCCTCGCCCGCTGACCGCACGCCGGTGGACCTGCTCACCGACGCCAGCCACGAGGCGGTCGCCGCCCAGCTCCAGGGCACCGTCAGCGGGGCCACGGAAACCCGTGACGGCATATACGAGACCGCGCGACAGTACGCGAGCTGCCTGCTCGACCCGGACGTCGCCGCCTGGGTCACGCCCGACACGCGCATTCCCGAGTTCAAGCCCTCCGCGTTCGCCACCTCCCGCGACACCTTGTACCTGCTGAGTAAGGACGGCGGCGGCTCGGCATCGGCGATCATCGCGGCGGCAGCCGACGCGGTGATGCGCGCGGCCGTGGTCGTCGCCGAGCGCTCCGGCGGGCGGCTCGACCCGCCTGCCCTGTGCGTCCTCGACGAGGCCGCCAACGTCTGCAAGATCTCCGATCTCCCGGACCTGTACAGCCACTTGGGCTCACGGGGCGTGATCCCGATGACGATCCTGCAGTCCTACCGGCAGGGCCAGCGGTGCTGGGGGGAGGCAGGCATGGACGCGCTCTGGTCCGCCGCCACGATCAAGATCATCGGAAGTGGCATCGACGACGCCGACTTCGCCGACCGTCTGAGCAGGCAGGTCGGTGACCATGACGTGCAGACCACGTCGGTGTCGACCAGCGACGGCGGCAAGTCCACCTCGGTGAGCATGCGCACCGAGCGGATCCTGCCCCCCGACGCGATTCGCGCGCTCCCGAAGGGGAAGGCGCTGTTGCTCGCCACCGGCATCCGGGTGGCGATGCTCGACCTGCGGCCCTGGTACAAGGAGCCGTCCGCCAAGGTGGTCGGTCCGGCCGCGGCCCGCGCGACGAAGGCCATCACGGCGCGGGCCATCGCCAAGTCCCCGGGCCGCGACGACTTCGGGCTGTCGGCATGAACGCCCCGACGCTCAAGGTGCTCTCGCTCGGTGCCGGGGTCCAGTCGACGTGTCTGCTGCTCATGGCCGCCGAGGGCCATCTGCCCGGCCTTGACGTGGCGATCTTCGCGGACACGGGGTGGGAGCCCCGCGCGGTCTACGACCATCTCGACCGGATCGAGCGGGAGATCGCCGCGCCCGCCGGCATCCCGGTCCTGCGGGTGTCCTCCGGCAACATCCGTTCCGACGCGCTTGACCCCTCCAAGCACTTCGCGTCGATGCCGTTGCACATCCTCAACTCCACCGGCAGCGAAGGGATGTCACGGCGCCAGTGCACCGGCCAGTACAAAACCCGGCCGATCAAGGAGAAGGTCCGCGAGCTGCTCGGCTGCCCCCACCCTCAACGTATCCCCGCCGGGGTCCACGTCGAGCAGTGGATCGGTATCTCGGTGGACGAGTTCACCCGGGCGAAGGACGCGGACGTCTCCTACATGAAGAACCGGTTCCCGCTGATCGAGCACGGTTTCTCCCGCTCGGACTGCCTGCGGCTGCTGCGCTCGCGGGGGTTCGGCCAGACCCCGAAGAGTGCGTGCCTGGGGTGCCCGTACCACGGCAACGCCCAGTGGCGATCACTGCGCGACAGCTCGCCCCAGGAGTGGCACGACGTCGTGGAGTTCGATGCCGCGATCCGTTCGGGCAACGCCCGGGCGACTGCGGAGGGCACGCCTCTGCTCGGCCAGGCGTATCTGCACTGCAGTCGCCGGCCTCTGGACCAGGCACCGACCGACCGGGTCACCGCCCACGAGTGGTCGGGACGTCAGGGCGACATCTTCGACGCGCTCGCGGACGCCGAACTGGAGAACGGCGATCCGGACGGCTGCTCGCCCTGGTCCTGCCGCTCCGGCGCCCCCGTCCAGGCCGATGTCGACCTCACAGCCTGACCCTCCCCTCTACCTGTTCAGGAGTTCCCTCGTGTCCATGCGCACTTCGTCCTCCCCTCTGGCGCGCTCCGAGCGCCTCGCCCGGTCACCGGCCATCCAGCGCGGTGACCAGTGGTGGCTGGTCACCGGTTCCGGCTCGATCCTCGCCACCGATCCGACGTTCACCGGCGAGCTGGACCGCTTCGCCGCCGCGATGGCCGCCGCCGACCGCGCCGTCGTCGATCTACGCTCGTGTCAGGACGTTCCGCCAGCTCCCCGGTGGCAGCGATGAACCCGCTGCTGAGTGCCCAGCAGGCAGTGCTCGGCTCGGTGCTGCTCGACCCCGGTCAGCTCGCGCACCTGGAGTGGCTGGCGCCGGATCACTTCTACCGGCCTCTCCACAAGGCGCTGTTCGCTGCCCTGCGTAAGCTCCGGACCGAGGGTCACCCCGCCTTGGCGACCGAGGAACCGGTGCCGCTGTCCTGGGTGACCGACGCGGTCGAAGAGGCCAGCCACCACGTCCGGGGGCTGAGCGCCTCATACCCCCACATCCTGATTTCGGCGTGCCCGCGCCCCGAACACGCCCCTGTGTACGGCCGGATGGTGCTGGAGGGAGCGATCCACCGCACCGTGACCGAGCACGCGATCCGGCTCCACCAGGCAGCCCGCGCCGACGCCTTCCAAGGTGGGGCGGAAGGAGCGCTGCACCACGCGGACGTCCTGACCGGGGTGCTCGGGGACCTCGCGCGCCGCTGGGGGTCCGAACCGCGCCCGGTCGCCCCGGCCACACCGCCCTCCACAGCTCCAGTAGCGTCCCCGCCGGGACGAGCGGATCAGGTCGCCGAGGACGAGCAGTTCCTACTGGCGGTCCTGGTCGAGCAGCCGAAGGCGACGGACGAGGTCGTCGGCTGGCTGCGGCCGGGCGACTTCGCCGACCCCGCACACGGCCAGCTCTACCGCTGCCTGGGCGCACTTCACCACCGCGGCGAGCCCATCGACCGGATCACGGTGCTGTGGGAAGCCCAGCGGCGCGGTCTGCTCGCCGACGGCACGCTGACCAGCGAACAGCTCACCGCCATCTGCGACGGCGTCGGCGCCGGCAGCGCCGAGTGGCTCGGCGAGCAGGTCATGCGTTCCTTCGTCGCCCGGACCGCCGCCGCCTCCGCCCGCGCCATCCGCGCCCTGGCTGAGAACGAGACCCTGGCCCCCGGGAGGCTCATCAGCCACGCCCTGCACGCGCTCGGGCCGCTCGACGAAGTGCGCGCCCGCTGGCAGACCGCGAACGGCAACCCCGCTCCGCCACCCGCCGTGCCGCCGGCCGAGGGGCCGCCGACGGCACGGGTCCACGCCGCCCTCGCCCGCAGCACACCACCGGCCGCACGGCCCTCGAAGTGCCCTGGACCTGCCTCTACGCCATCGGCCGCACGGCCGCCATCGCGCGCCCACGGCTGAACCGTCCTCGCCCCACGAACCCAGCCCACCGACTGTCCCCAACTCTGGAACGCCCCGTGGACAACACCTTGCTCACCGATGCCTTGGCTCTGTGCGCCACGGCCTCCGCCTTCGACGCCCAGCGCGGCAAACTGCCGGTGCCAGGAGATCCCCACCGCTCACCCGATGTCGTCGCCGTCGCACGCCAGATCTCCGAGCTCGGAAAGCTGGTCACCGATCTGGGCGAGGAGGTCCTCTTCCGCGCCTCAGATGACGACCAGGGGGCCCATGCCACTCGCGTGATCACCGACTTCGCCGCCGCCGTCAAGCCCGCTGGCGAAGCGGCTTCCGCTCTGGGAGCGGTGGCCCACCAGCTCGCTTTCCTGCAGCAGACCGAGAGGCTGCGCGACCAGCCCGACGCCAAGGATGCCCGGGAGGCAGCCGTACGGGCGATGGAGGAAGGACTCGCCACCGCCAGCGCGGCTCTGGACCACGGTGCCAACTCCCTGCACGCCGCATCGGCGACGGCCTCTCCCCCGTCCGCGCGGCTCCAGGCTGCCCGCAGCCGGTCCGCGACCACCACGCCCGCTCCTGGGGCGCCGCCGCCCGGCGGAGCAACATCGGCAGGAACGGCGGGGTTGATCTCGGCGTGCCAGGCCACGGTGCCGCCGAGCGTCCTCGGGTGTGTGTCCTCACGGCCGGTTTCCCCTGTCAAAGACGTCTCCGTCGCCGGCCCTCCGCTTCCGGGGCCGCCTCCGCCCACGGCGGCAGGACCACCGCCAGCTTCTCTTCGTCCGACGACAGGCGGTCGCTGACCGTATCGAGGTGACGAGCCGCGTCGTCGGCCAAGCGGGACAGGACCGTCGGCGCGTCGTGGTGCGCGGTACCGGTGTGCCTTCCGGCCTGGTGCAGCTGGGCGAGGAGCAGGCCGGCCCGCCAGTGGACCGTCCTGAGCATGGCCTCCTTCAGCCGCAGCTCGGCAAGGGGTGTGCCGGGCAGGGCCGTCACGATCAGGGCCAGGTGCGCGGCGGAGGTGGCCAGCAGGCGTGGGGCCGCACCAGGGCCGAGGGCGGGCACAGCGTGTCGGTGGGCGAAGGTCTCTTGGGTGAAGGCACCAGGGTTCTGGGCGATCTTGATGTGGAAAAGAGCGCCGTCACTCGTGCGTACGACGTCCCATGCACCTGCGAGCGACGGACCGGCCGTGGCGTTGCGCAACAAGGCGAGTGGGCCGAGGGTCCGTTCCGCCCAGGCCATGACGGGTGCCGAGGGTGATTGCTCTCCGGTCATGCCCCCCACCTCGGTGTCAGGTGTCGCGTATCCAGGGCGTACGCCGGAGTGCTGCCAGGCGCAGTCACCCTGTGGCTCCGGAGGACTGCCCGGGCGGCCTCGGGGTGAGCGGTGAGCGGATGAACGAGGAGAGGCACAGGGACGGGATTCATGATTCCTCCGGTGGTTGGCCGAGCGACGACACGGTGGAGTGACGGCGGTATGCCGGGGCACGACCGTCCCGGATGCCGCCAACAACGCGACATCTGAACCGTGTTGGGGATGACTGATGATGACCGGGACAACGACCCGACGGCCCGACTCGAACACGCGTGTTTGAGTCGGATCCCCAGCCGTGTGAATTCGGGGGTCTCGCCTCGCCGACCGCCATCCAGCACGCTTCCCGAGGCACGGAGGATGGCCGAATCGCCGCGAACGGATACGTAAGTGATCCATGGGGCTGGAGTGAAAGTCGGTTTGCGTACCAAACCCGGAGCCCGCCCCATCCGCGACGGGGGGCACGGACGGGACGGGCGGCATGTGGGTCTGGCGCATCGCTCGGAAGGCCAGCTTGGAAGTTGGCGCCGTCACGGCTTTACGGCGATGGCCGCGAACGCTGCCGACGAACCAGAGGGATACGCGGTACCTGTAACGCCATGCCAGTGGGCGGTTTCCACCAGCCCGGGGGCGAGTAGACGCCATCCGTCGAAGAACCGGCCGAGTTCATGAGGGCTGCGCAGGGCGATGGGACCGATCGACTCGGTGTACAGACCTCCGACCCGGTTCATCGAACCTGGGTGCAGTGCGGCGGTGGGGTGGGTGATGGAGAGGGCACTGCCTGGGACCAGCCGACCCGTGAGAGCGGAGATGGCCGGGTAGGCGAGGCGGTCGGGTACTTCGTGCAGGACGGCGTGGGCGAGTACGGCCACCGGCCGGGACAGGTCCAAAGCGCCTCGCAGGTCCGGGTCGGTGAGGATGCTGTCGGGCTGGGCGAGGTCCGCGTGCACATGCGCCGTTCGGTGGGGGCGTGGCGCCGTGAGCAGTGTGGCGGCATGGGCCATGACGATCGGATCGTGGTCGACGTAAGCCACGGCGATCTCGCTTCCACGGGGCAGGACCGCGGCGGCGGTCTCGTACAGCGTCGGGGAAGTGGGGAGCCCACATCCGAGGTCGATGAACTGGGTGATGCCCAGCTGGCCAGCGAGCAGAGCGACCGCTTGGATGGCGAACGTGTCGTTGATGGCGACGGCATCCCGGAGGAACGGAGCGACGGTGAGGAGTTGTTCGGTCATTTCGCCGTCGACGGGGTAGTGGTCTTTGCCGCGTCGGAGGCAGTCCTGGACCCTTGCCGAGCTGGGCTTCGCGGTCAGCTGCCGCAGAGTGACCGCCGAACCCAGAGAAGGCAGTGGGGCAGGCGGTCCGACGGCCTGGAGGGCGGGCGCGATTCGGCTCTCCCCTACAGGCCGGACGGCGTGGTGCGCCGCATGCCGACGGCTGGCGGCAGCTTGGATGCGGCGCGGTTCGATGTCGTGCGCCTGCTCCAGCCAGCGCAGCAACTCCTGGGTCTGTCTGAGGAGCACCAGCAGGTGTTCGTACGCGAGATCCGGCCGCGGCTTCGAACTGGCACGGTCTTTGACCCTGCCGATCAGCGCCCGGAGTTCCGCCTGCTTCTCTCCCCCGATGCTGCTGGCAAGCGGCTCGGCGGCCGTCACCAGGCGCAGGGCGAGTGCCCCCAGGGAGGTGAGCGCTGCGGCGACAGCCATGGGAGCGTTCGGGACGCGGAATGCGATGGCGTCCAGCTCCCGCCGCGCGTTGGTCAACAACGTGGGCACGTCCGTGCCCTTCGTGGACGCGGCGGGAGTGGTGCTCGTCATGGGAGTGCTCCGTACGGTGCTGTAGAGGTTGAGGGACCAGGTCAGGCAGCGGGCGTCTCGGCGATGTGCGCAGGAGGTGGCGTTCGGCGGGGAGCTGCTGAGGGTGCGGCCCGGGCCGTGAGGTGATCAGGGGCCGGGGGCTTGGCCGGTGCGCCGTCGAGGTAGACGGGGATCTGCTGGTGGCCGTTGGAGATGAACGAGGCGAAGGGACTCAGGTTCTCGGCCGCCGTGGCCAGGGTGAGGCGAGGGAAGCGGCCGAAGAGGGCGTCCAGTGCGATGCGGGCTTCGAGGCGGGCGAGGCCGGCGCCGAGGCAGTAGTGCGCTCCCACGCCGAAGGACTGGTGGTTCTTTCGCGTGGGCCGGGTGGCGTCGAAGCGATCAGGGTCGGTGTGCACGCGGGGGTCGCGGTTGGCGGCGGAGTAGTTGATGACGATGAGGTCGCCGGCGCCGAAGGTCACCCCGGTCTCGGGGTCGTGGATGTCGACCGTGGGGAAGCGCGGAAGGATGTTGGCAACCGGGGCTTGGTGGCGCAGGGTTTCGTCCACGACGTCGTCCATAGTGATGCTGGCTTTCTCGGCCTCGACGAGGGCGAGCTGGTCGGGATGGGTCATGAGGTTGACCGCGGCGTGGTCGATCAGGTTGACCGTGGTCTCGTGGCCGGCGCCTATGAGCAGCAGGAGGCTGTCGATGAGTTCCTGGTGGGACAGTCGGGTGTCGGTCGCGGAGTCGTGGGCCCTGATCAGGTCGGAGGTGACGTCGTCTCCGGGCATCTCGCGCTTGGCGGTGACCAGTCCGTCCAGGGCCTTGTAGAGGGCGAGGTTGCGCGCCTCGGCTTCGGCCTCGGTGATGTCGGTGGCGAAGGCGCCGCCGATCAGCTCGCGGAAGGTGCCGTGGAGGTTGTCCGGGACGCCCAGGAGCATGTTGACGACGCGCAGCGGCAGCAGCCAGGCGAAGTGCTCCCGCAGGTCCACGGGGTTGCCGGTGCCCCGGTGGTGTTCGAGGTCGTCGAGGAGGGCGTGGGCGATGTCCTCGATGGAGGGGGCGAGCGCGCGGACCCGGCGGATCTGGAAGCCGGTGCCGATCAGACGACGCAGTCGCTTGTGCTCCGGTCCGTAGGCGGTCAACGCGTTGCGGACCTGGACCCAGAGGCGGAGCGGCCACTTCTCCGGGATCTGTCCGTCGACGAAGGCGGGCCAGTGCTGGTGGGCGTCCTTGGAGACACGGTCGTCCAACAGGAGGCGTTCGATCAGCCCCGGATCGGTGACCGACCAGGCGGCGACCCCTCCGGGCAGTTCGATCCGGGCGGCCGGGCCGAGGGCGCGCAGCTGACGGGCCTCGGCGTGGAGGTCGGAGCCCGCTGGGTCGATCGCGAACGGGCAGCGGGAGGGAGGGAGCTGGGTGGTCATCGCGGTCCTCTGCTGGAGTTCGGGACGGTGGAGGTCGTGCGAGGGAAGGCGACGGGGAGATGTGTCCAGCCGCTCTGGAAGGTGCCGGGGCGGCGGACGAGTTGGGCAGATGAGCAGGCGAGGGTGAGGTCGGGGATCCGGTCCAGGACGCGTTCGATGGCGGTCTCGGTGATGACGCGTGCGAGGTCGGGTGCCGGGCAGGCGCGGATGCCCGCGCTGAAGGCGAGGTGCGCCCGGTTGCCCGAGCGTCGGTCGGAGCCGGCGGCGAGGGCGGGGTCGCTGTTGGCGGCGGCGAAGGACACCAGGATCGGCATACCGGGAAGCAGCCGGATGCCCTCGTAGACGTGTTCTTCGCGCAGGTAGAGGGGGCAGTAGCTGGACACCGGCGGGTCGTCCCACAGGACTTGGTCGAGCGCGTCGGAGACAGGTCGGACGCCGGTGTGCAGGTCACCACTGAACCGGTCGTCTGTGATGAGCAGGAGCACGGCGTTGGCGATCAGGTTGGTGCACGGGGTGGTTCCGGCCCCGATCAGCAGGAGGATCTGCTGGATCATCTCCTCGTCGGACAGCTGGGCCTGGTGGGACACGAGCCAGGAGGTGACGTCGTAGCCCGGCCGGTGCCGTTTGAGCCTCGTGAGGGCCAGGCAGGCTTCTTCGAGTTCGGTGTTCACCCGGGCTGCGTCCTGGGTGGTGTCGAAGAGCCTCGCGATGGAGGTGACGATGGTCTGACCGATTTCGGGCGGGCAGCCGAACATCTCGATCAGTACCTGCATGGGCAGGGGGTCGGCGAAGTGGGCGACCAAGTCGGGGTGTTCCTGGTCCATGAGGCGGTCGAGCAGGCCGTCGGCGATGCGGGCCACGCCGGCGGTCAGGGCGTGGGTGTCGACCCAGGAAAGACTGTCGGTGACCGCGCTGCGCAGGCGTGTGTGGTCGTAGCCGTCGAGCCACAGCGCGTTCCTACGCGGCCGCATCATCATGAGCGCGGGGGCGTCGGCAGGTACGCGGCCCTCGCGAAGGGCCGACCAGTGGTGGGGGTCCTTGAGGAAGATGCTCGGGGTGTTGCGCAGCAGGTACAGGGCGGAGCGGTAGGTGGTGGTGATGTAGCCGTAGACGCCGTGGTCGATCTCGCATGGCGCGATGGGGCCCTGGGCCCGGAGCCTCTCGTACGTCTGGCGCGGGTTCGCGCTGAATTCGGGCCCGTGGATCGGTAGCGGCTGCGGCGGGACAGGCGCGGGCGGGTATCCCGCCGGGCTGTGGGGGCAGCCGCCGGCCGCAGGCGGCCAGTGGGGCGTGGGCCCGGGAGTCGGCATGGTCATCGGGGTGGCTCCGGCAACAGGGTGAGGAGATAGGACACGAGGCTGATCAGGGCGTTCTTGGAGCTGGGGCGGTCGCGCGCGTCGAAGAACACCAGCGGGGTCTGCTCGGACAGGTCCATCGCGGCCCGCAACTCGTCGACGGTGTGCCGCGGAGCGTCGGGGAACTCGTTGACCGCGATGGCGTAGGCCAGCCCGAGCTCCTCCACCGCGCCGATGACGGGATAGCTCTGCGCAAGGTGGCGTGTGTCCACCAGGACCAGCGCCCCGAGTGCGCCGTGGGCGAGGTGACGCAGGATGGGGAAGAACCGTTGCTGCCCGGGCGCGCCGAAGAGGTAGAGCACGAGTTCGGGGCTGAGGGAGAGCCGGCCGAAGTCGAGGGCGACCGTGGTCGCGCTCTTGTCCGGGCGCCCGTCCAGGTCGTCGACCGGGACGCTGGCGGCGGTCATCACCTCCTCCGTCCGGAGGGGACGGATCTCCGACATCGTGCCGATGACGGTGGTCTTGCCCACGGAGAAGGCGCCCGCGACCATGATCTTCACGGTGGTCTCGTCACCGCGCAGATGGGTACCTGCGGCGGGGTTAGAGCTTGCGGAGCCCCTCAAGGACTGCCTCCAATACCTCTCGGTCGGCCGCCTGGACGGCGTAGAACTTGCCGTTGGTGGTGATGTGGCCTCGTTCCATCAGGTCGGCGAGGAGGACTCGCAGGACACTGAGGGGAAGCACGAGATACGCCCCGATCTCGGCCACGGTCAGTGCTCCCGGCTGACACAGCTCCAGCACACGGCGCTGCTCCGGGGACAGGCCCGTGCGATCCAGGCCGGGGGTGGAAATGCGTACGGTCGTGACGAAGTCGAAGTGGTTGCGGCTCGGCTCGGAGCGGCCGCCCGTCACGACGTGCAGGCCCACCAGCCCCGGCCCCCGGACACGCCGGGACGCGGTCATGACGCGGACGGTGCCGGTTGCCGCGGGGGAAGGCCGAGGTAGTCGCCGATGCGGTCGACGACCTTCTCCATCTGGTACGACACGGCCTCGACGTCCGCCTTCTGGCTCATGGCCACGGCCAGGTACGTGCCGGCGCGGGCGGCGATGATGATGATGTACGCCTGCTCGTACTGGATCAGGGTCCGCTGCCATGGGCCGGCGGAGAAGGGCTTGTCTTCGCTGCTCCTCGGCTTGCTGGCGAACTCGGTCGACTCCTGGCTGACGGCCTGAAGCCCGGTGACGGCCGCGGCCACCCGCTCGGACATGGCCCTGGGGATGTCCTGGCCGCGGTCGATGTCCTTTGAACAGACGACCGGCAGTCCGTCGGCCGACAGCACCATGGCGCGCAGGACGCCGGGCTGCCCGAGGAGTTCCTCATCGAGCATCCAGCCCAGCCCGCTCAGCATGTCGAGCTTCTTGTTAACGGTCGTCATCGGTGTGCTTCCCTTCGTCGGGGAGGTGGGAGCCCGGGCCTGAGGGTTGGCCGCCCTGGGTGCCGGCGCGTTCGACGCCGCGCAGGAAGGCGCCCACGGCACGGCCGCCGTCACTCGGGGTCTGGGTCTCGTGGACAGGGGAGGCGGCGTGCCGCGGCCCGGCGCCTTGTCGGGTGCGTTGCGGGAGGCCGCTGTCGGCGCGCGTCGGATACTGCGGCGGTTCCCCGGCCACTGAGGCAGGCTCTGCCGGTGGCGCCGGGGCGGAGGTAGTGACAGGCGGGTGCGTGCGTGCTTGCTCGGCGGCTTTCGGTACGTCTGCGAGGGGCACCAGCAGCTCCTGTGGAATGAACACCCAGGCCCGTACGCCGCCGGTTGCGGATATCTGGTCGGCGCCCGCCCGGAAGCCGTAACGGTCGGCGTACTGTCCGGCCGTCACGAACCCGAGCTGGGGCGGGTTACGCATCTGGGTGATCCAGATCTGCTGGCCACCGGAGAGCAGCAGGCCGGCGTTCGCGCGGTTCTCGGGCGTCATCCCGATGCCCGCGTCGTCGATGAACACGGTCACCCCGTTGGCTGCCGAGACGTACCAGACCTGGACCTTGGTGCCCGGCTCGGAGTGGCGGGCCGCGTTGTCGAGCAACTCGGCCAGACTCAGCACGATGGGTTCCACGGCCCGGCTGGTCACGGCGAAAGGAGCCTCGCCGGTGATCTCGATGCGGTCGTAGTCGCGGATTCGTGAGACGCCGCCGCGCACGACATCGATCAGGGGTGCGGGGTCACGCTGGCGCCCGGGCCAGGATCCGATCAGCACGCTGAAGGCCTGAAGTCGCCGGGCCAGCTGGTTGCCACCATGGGAGATCTCGATCGCGTCCGCGAGCACCTTCGGGTCGTGGTGACGCTCGACCATCTCTTCCACCGCGCCCTGCAACTCGTTCACGAGCGGCTGGATCGCGCGGATGAAGGTGCCCAGTGTCGTGCGGGTCACGTTCTCCGCGCGGTCGGCGGACTGGACCGTCGTCTCGTGCACCGTGCGCAGGACTTCAGCCAGAGCCCGGCCGAACTCGGTCTTGCTCAGTTCCGGGTGGAGCGAGGGCGGGGCCGCCGCCTGTTGGCCGCTCAGCACGGTGTGGATCAGGTGGGGCACCTGCTGCTGAGCGAGATGCCGTACCTCGTCGTCACGGGCTGCGACCGCCTCCCGCTCCATCCGCAAGGACGTCTCCAGGCTGGCGACGCGACGCTTTCCGTCGAGTGACGCGGCACGAAAGCGCACGGCCGTGGCCACGGCTGCGAGAACAGCCAGGGCCGACAACCAAAGGGCCGGATCCAATACGCGCGAGGTCATCAAATCCCCGAAGTAGAAAGAAAGGTTGGCGATGGGGAGGCATCGGTCCCGATGCCACGCAGTGCCGGAAATGTGACGCACTTGCGATTCAGCCGGACGGCTTGAAACCGGCGGCTAGAAACTGATCTTTCCGACGATCTGGGCAACGCTGTTCACGGCCTGCGAGACGGTGGGGGCGATCGAGGAGTCTGCGAGGTAGAAACCGAAGAGCGTGCAGACGACCGCGTGGCTCGCCTTCAACCCGCTCTTTTTGACGAGCAGGAACGTGATGAACCCCAGCAGGACGACGGCCGAGACGCTAACCGCCATACCGGACCTCGACGTTCCGTACGCCGGCGGACCGTGTCAGGGACAGCCAGTGAAGGAGCGCGGGCGCGTGTGTGCGGGTGTTCCGCGGACCGGGCGGAAACAGCCACACCCCCGAGCACCGCGACCGTGGTGTCGGAAGCCCGCTGGTCGAGCACTCCCAGGCTCCCGGGCGGCACAGCGTCTGCGGAGCGTGCCAGCGGTAGGCGGTGTCCGACTCGGCAGGGATGTGCATCCTGACGTGGGACTCACAGCAGAAGACCGGGCCAACAGGAAGGCCGTCCTGCCGGATGCCCTCCACCGCACGGAGTCCCACCCCGAGCCCGACCTGCACGACGTCCACCGCGCCCAGCCGTGGCCTCGGGAACGCCGCCAGTTGGATCCCCCAGCTCAACTCGGACTGCGCGGGAGACGGCGACCGGGCCTGCGACGACACGGGGCGGTCGGGTGGAGCGCCCCAGCCATGCGACGGCCCCGCGAGCCCCGCCGGCCTCTGCGGCAGGGAGTCATCAGAAGCGACGCCAACTCGACCTGAAGCGAACATCATCGGGAGACTCCTGTGCGTCCGAACGGACCGGTTGAGCCGCTCGACCGGGCGACTTCTGTCACCGGAACGCGGGCTGGCCCCCAAGACTGTTCACTGGACGGTGATTACGCACATGCCGAAGGTGATATCACTAAGGTGATTCCGGCTCCGCGAAAGGACGCCCGGAGAACCGCACATCTCGCTCGGGGGAGGGAAGAGTGCCTCGCCAGGCGCAACGGCACTGCGATCGATGCGGCTGCTCCCTGAGCCAGTACAACTCGGATTCCCTGTGCGCTTCCTGCGCCCGCTCTCAACCCAGGCAAGCTCATTTCACGCCGCTCGTGCCGGAATACGTCTGGACGGACACGGAAGTCCGAAGTGCGCTCGGCAACTGGGATTTCAGCCGGGCCAGCCGCCTCATCCGGCTCCGAAGTGGCCTTCGTCAGGGAGACATGGCCCAGCTCACCGGGATGAGCCAGTCCTTCCTGTCCATGCTGGAGTCTGGCAACCGCCGGCTCACCAACATCGACAAGATCATCGAGTTCCTGACAGGCCTCGGCGTACCAGCCGAGTTGGTCGCCCTTCCTCTCCCACATGCTCACGGGCCAGCCCAGCAAGCGCCCCAGGCCCCGTTCGCCGGCGACGCCGATCCGAGCCTCCCCTGGACCTCGGCCCGTATGGTGGAAGCACTGGACAGCGCGGTAGGAGGCAACGCGATGAACCGTCGACGATTCCTCACCGCTGGCGGCATCGCCCTCACCACCTTCGTCAACGCCTGGGACACCGCCGAAGCCGAACCCCTCACCAGGGCAGCGGAGGGGAGTCAGCTCACCGGCGACCTGCTGGACGCCCTGCAACGCACCACCGACAGTCTCCGCACCATGGACGCGAGCGACGGCAGCGGCACCCTCACCGCTCTCGGGGACAGCCACCTCCGGTTCCTCAAGCACCTGCTGGAGGAGACCTCGTACGACGAGGAGACCGGACGCCGCCTCGCGGCGATCATCGCCGACACGGCCACGCAGACCGGCTGGTTCGTCTTCGACTCCGGCGACCGGGATCGTCCACTCAGCTACCTGTACGCGGCCCTGCGCGCGGCGAAAGCCTCGCAGGACGTACGGCTGGGCGCCGGCGCCCTGTCCTACATAGCCATCCACGGCTACTCCACCGGGGCCCCGCACCATGCCGTGGCCGCGGCCCAGCGTGCCCGGGACAGGGTCAGGCACCTCGGCACACCGGCGCTCGAAGCCATGCTCCTTACGCGGCAGGCTCGCGGGCACGCCAAACTGGGCGAACGCCAAGCCACCCTCACCGCACTCGGACGAGCGGCCGAACTCTGCGCTCAGGGCCGCTCCGAACAGGACCCGCCCTGGCTGTACTGGGTCAACGAGGGCGAGATCCACGGCCAGGCGGGCAGCTGCCACCTCGACCTCGGCGACCCGAGCAGCGCCGCCGCCAGCTTCACCAGGGCACGGCAGGCACTCAACCCGGCGGACCACCGCACCCGCGGCCTGTTCCTCTCGCGTGCCGCCACCGCCCACGTCGAGCAAGGCGACATAGAAGCCGGGGCCGCCGCGGCGCACGAAGTCCTCGACCTGGCCGCGAGGCTCCGGTCGGCCCGGCTCGACAGCCACGTCGCGGACATGATCCACGGGCTCCGTCAGGTCGCCCACAGCCCGTACGCTCAGGACGTACTGGAGCGACACGTCGCGATGCCGGCAACAGGGAGCCGAACTTGACCGCCGCACCTCGGACCCTCGTCCTGTGGGACATCGACCGCACCCTGTTGTACGTCGGCGACATCGACAGGCAGGTCTACCGGGAGACCTTCGCCGAGATCGTCGGTCGTCCCGCGGAGCACCTCCCGGCACGAGGTACCGGCGTCACCATGCCCCTGGCGATCCGCTCCCTCCTGACGGACAACGGCGTCCCCGATGCAGAGGTCCCGCATTTGTTGCCGCGCATGGTGGAACTCCTCCCCCGACGCCTCGCCGCACACACGGAAGATCTTCGCCGACAAGGTGTCCTCCTGCCCGGAGCCGTCTCCGCCCTCAAGAACGTGCAGGCCCAACCGGGATACGTACCGACGGTGGTCACGGGGAACCTCAAGCCCAATGCCCTGCTGAAGCTCCAGGCGTTCGACCTCACCGGCTTCCTGGACACGGAGATCGGGGGGTACTCGTCCGACAACGACCACCGCCCGAGTCTCGTATCAGTCGCCCAGACACGCGCCCAGACCGAATACGGCACACGCTTCTCCCGCTCCAACACGGTCATCATCGGCGACTCCCTCGAAGACGTCCGCACGGGCCTCGAAGGCGGAGCACCTGTGATCGCGGTCGCGTCCGGAAAGACCTCCGCCGTCGATCTGGCGGCAGCCGGAGCCGACGTCGTACTCGACAGCCTCGAAGACGTTCCGCAGCTTCTGGACGCGATCACGGCAGTGACCCGCTCCGACGTCTGAGCACACCCCGCCGCCCACCAACTGGGGTATCACCGGCGTGATTCCCGCCCGCGAGTGCCCGCACGTACGCTGCCGTCCGCAGACGAGGAACGGGGGCGCGATGCCGAGGAACCCTCGCACATGCGCCGGCTGCGGATGCCGGTTGAGCCAGTACAACCTTGACGAACTGTGCGCGGCGTGCGCCCGCACCAAGGGGACGTGGGAGCCGCAACCAGTCCGCAGCATCCCGGACACGGTGTGGACCGACCGCGACATCCAAACCGCCATCGCGGCGTGGGACTTCGGCCGTGCGAGCCGACTCATCCGGGAGAGAGCCGGTCTTCGGCAAGAAGACATGGCGTCCATGGCCGGCCTGAGCCAGGGCTTCCTGTCGATGCTCGAAGCCGGCAGCCGACGTCTCACGAACCTCGACAAGGTCGCGCGGTTCCTCGACGGCATCGGCACGCCGGACGCCCTGCTGGCTCCGCCTTTCCGCGAACAGGGGACGTACGACGTCTCTGTCCCCGCACAGATCGGATGGTCACCCGTCGACGTGCCTCCCGGGGTGACCGAGGCCACCGACCTGAACCAGTTGGCGGCCCAGGCCGCCGTGCAGTCCCTGAACTTCGCCAGCGACATCACGCGGAGCAACGTCAGCGACGTGGAGCTCGAAGGGATCGAGGCCGTACTCGCCGGGATCGCCGGTGACTACGTCCACGCACCGCTGCACCGGATCTTCACTGACCTCGTGTCGACTAGGGATCACCTCTTCGGCCTGCTGAACGGCCGCCAGCCTCTCGGCCAGACCAGAAAACTGCTCCTGCTCGCTGGCACCAGCTCCCTGTTGCTCGCTCACGCCTCGCAGAACCTCGGCGACGAAGACGCCGCTGTCGCGCAGTTGCAGACAGCCTGGACTCTCGCCGAACAGTCCGATCACAACGACCTGCGAGCCTGGGTGAAGGGCACGGCCGCGCTGATCGCCGAGTGGTCGTCGCGGCGGCAGACAGCTCTCGACTACACAAGGCAGGCCGCCCTGCTGTCCCCCGGTGGGGAAACCCGAATCCGGATAGCGGCGATCGAAGCCCGGGCGGCGGCTCGCATCGGCGACCGCCGGACTGCCATGGACGCCATCGAGGAACTCAAACGGGCCCGGGACCGGCATGGGGCTCCAGACGCCCTGACCCGGTTCGGAGGCCTCCTCACGTTCCCCGAAGCGAAGCAGCACTACTACATCGGCGGAACCTTCGCGCTGCTTGGCGAGCATCGGCTGGCCGAGCAGCACGCGGCCACGGCCATCGAACTCTACGAATCCGGCCCTCCGGAGCAGAGGTCGTACGGCGACGAAGCCCTGGCGCGCCTCGACATCGCGACAGCGCGCATCACCGCAGGGGAGATCGAGGGAGCCGGAGAGCACCTTCGGCCCGTCCTGGATCTCCCGGCGGACCAACGCATTCGGCAACTCGGCGACGCCGTGCAGTCAGTGGCTAGGCTGTTGGAGCAACCGCGGTTCGCCCGGAGCTCCGTCGCGCGTGAACTCGCCGAAGCGGCCCGCGGGTACCAGGCGATAGACACCCGAACAAAGGTCCTTGCCCCATGACGACGACGGTCTCTCCCGAGTCCGCCGCCCGCATGGCCTGCCGAGCCTCAGGCCTGACAGACCAGTCACTCACCCGACTCCACGACCACGCCACGTCCGTGTTCCTCCTTGCCGACGAAGGCCTCGTCGTACGCGTCAGCCCCCTCTCCCAGCGGCCACGTCTCGACACAGCGGTCTCGCTGACCCGCTGGCTCGTCGCGAACGGCTTCCCGGCGACGGAGCCCGCGGATCTCCCCCAGCCGCTCGTCTACGCTCCGCACGCGGTGACGTTCTGGCACCACTACCCGCAGCCAGAAGGCAGCGGGCCACCGGCCGGCCCCTTGGGCGCCCTGCTACGTGAACTCCACTCCTTGCCGGCGCCGCCGATCCCGCTTCCCCGGTTTCAGCCCCTCACCTCGTTCAAGAACTCCGTGGAGTCCAGCTGCTACTTGGCCTCGGCGCAGCGTGAGTGGTTGGTCGCGCGGCGGGAGGAGCTTCTGGACAGCTACGGCAGGCTCGACTTCCCTCTGGGCCAGGGTCACATCCACGGCGACGCCTATCCCGGAAACACGCTCTGGAGTGGTGACGGCGTGCGGCTCGGCGACTGGGACGAGGCAGCGTTCGGCCCTCGTGAGATCGACCTGGCCAACACCTTCCAAGGGGTCCGGTTCGGGCGTACTGTCGCGGACCTCGACGAGTTCAGCCTTCGGTATGGGTACGACATCCGACAGTGGGATGGGCTGGCTGTGCTGCGAGCGATTCGAGACCTGCACACACTCGGCGCCTTCATACGACGCGCGGATCGAGGGGACAAGGCGGCTGGTAAGCAGCTTTCACACCGAGTCGCGACGCTCATGGACGGGCGAGAGACAGCCTCCTGGAGTAGGGCCTGAACCGGGGCTTGCCGGGAAGCGATCGAGGGCGCACGTCCCACACAGCTTCGTTGGGCATGCAGTGATGCATACCTTGGACCCTATCGACCTGTACGAAATTGGTTGTGACTGCAATTCCGTGACGGATCACTCCGGCGCATTTGCCACCGTCTGCCCAGTACCGGTCACCCCTCTCCTCAAGACGGCTTCGCCAGGGTCCATATAGCGGAGCTGATCCCTGGCTACGGCCAACTCGGAGCAGACCTGAGCCTCCTTGCCCGTCAGCTGGACCTGGCGGACTGTGCGCGTTCCGCAGCAAGTAGACGGTCAAGGTTGTCCCGCGCGCTGTCGAGCACAGTGAGGATCTGCGTACTGGTCTGCTCGAAGTGGGAGTCGACCTCGATACCGAGGTCATGCCGCAGCGTGACCCGCAACAGGTAGACACCGTCGGACAACGGACCGCTGAACCATTCCTTGGCCCGCTGGTACGCCTCGTCGAGGTCTCGGCTGCCCGGCAGCTGTTTCACAACCGTGTACCCGACACCGAGCGATCTGTTGAGCGTCGAGGCGGCCTCCAGAACACTCTTCGCCAGCGCCATCTGGGCCTGGGAGTACTGGTCGGCCCAGGCCTCCTTGGCGGCGTCGAGAACTGCCGGATCGACACTTTCGCCACGCTCGGAAGCCAGGACGGCGTCTCTGGCGGCGACCCGGTAAGCGCGGGCCGCGGTGTTGAGACGGGCATAAAGATCACGCTTCGCCTGCAACGCTCGCTCATCACGCTCGTGCTCCCGCTCACGATCGGCACGCCGGTTCTGCTCCGCTGCTTCGGCGCGGCTTGCACGCTGGCTGAGCACCGCCCCACCCAGGGTCCCGCCCAACGTCCCTCCGACGCTGATGAGCGCGACCGCAAGTGTCGTCACATCCACAGAGACCCTCTCCACCAGAGGCTTCGCATACTCGTCTATCCGTTTGGGTCGACGTGTCCAGCTCCACCTTGCGCATTCTGTCGGCACGACCGCGGCCCCACCGCCGATGACGCGGACCCGCTGGCGGTGTCGGGGCGTCGACCAGCAGGTTCGGAGATACCCCATTTACCCTCCATCAGCATGGAGCGCGTATCTCCCGGGTTATATCACCCGCGAAATGTGCCGTCCGCCCTGCGCTGCGGAAGGCTGCTCCCCGCACACCTCTCGTTGTGCACTGGCACCGCCGAAGCCGACACAAGCCGAGCACGGGAAAGGAGAGGGTCATGCCGACTCCTCGACGTACCAAGGGCGATCACCTGATCTACGCCGACGTCGTCGACTCCAAGAGCAAGGCGGGGGTCTGGATGGGCGAGCGTGACGCCTTCCAGGCCAAGCAGGCCGAGATCCTGGAAGCGTTGAAGGACAACACGGACTGGGTGCCCGTCGAGAACGCGATCATGGTGGTCAGCACCGAGCCCGCCGGCATCACGATCATCGCCGCGAACCCCACCCTTCCGGGCGTGATCGTCCTGGCGGACGGCGGCTCCCCGGAGGCCTCGGCACAGCTGCAGGCCTCCGGAGAGGAACTCGTCCGCAAGCTGATGGCCGAGCGCGGCATCATGGAAGAGGAAGCCGCGTAACACCTGTGGCCTCCTCGCAGCTTCTGTGGGGGAAGTACATCCGGTACGACCGGGACGGCGAGGCGGCCCTCCTCGACCCGGTCACGCTGGACAGCGTGTACCTCGACCGCGGGGAGGTCACCGATCTCTCCGCGGTTCCCCCGACCGCAACGCACACAGCTCTCGCCGAGCTCGGCTTCACGCCGGACGGTCCCGACCTCGACCGGCGCGAAGCACTCCGCAGCCGACTTCAGAGACTGGGCCTGGAGCCCTTACCCGTACGGATCAGCGGTCTCCGGATCGTCCTCACCGACGCCTGCAACATGAAGTGCAGCTACTGCTTCGTCGAGACGAACACCGGCAAGCCGGACATGACGGAGCAGGAACTCGCTGACGGCCTGACCTACCTCTTCGAGACCAACGCCGGCCGGGATGAGGTGGCCATCCAGTGGTTCGGGGGCGAGCCGACGACTCGGTTCGACCTGATGCAGCGCGGGGACGAACTCGCGGATGCACTCGCCGAGCAGCACGACGTGCAGCGCGTACGCCGAACCGTCGTCACCAACGGCGCCCGGATCACCGACGCCATGATCGATCACTTCTCCCGCTATCGCTACGGCGTCGGGATATCCGTCGACGGCCCACCCTCGGTCAACTCCGAGCACCGGAGACTGCTGGGCGGGCAGCCGGCCGACGACCGCATCCGGCGCAACGTCGGCCGGCTCCTCGATGCGGACGGCATCCACGTGGGCTGCAACCTCACTCCCACGCCCGCGAACATCGGGCGCCTGGCCGAGACCGTCAAATGGATCATCGACGAGCTCGGTCTGAAGTTCATCTACGCCAACACGCCCATCCCCGCCAGCGGGCGCTGGACTGTCGACGGCACAGAACTCGCCGAGGAGCTGTACCAGGCGCGCCTGGTGGCCCTCGGCCGAGGCGGCATGATGTTCTCCGTCCTCGACCGGGCGTTCCAGGCCCTCGACCGGCGCCGCCCCATGCTCTTCGACCACATGCAGAGCGACCGCACGCTCAACGCCGCCCTGCTGCCCGGCAGCCGAGTCAGCCTGTGCGACATCAACTTCACCGAGCCGGCCTTCCTGCATACCCTTGAGGAGTTACGAGCCGACCCGGCACTGTTGGGCGGCGTCGCCAAGGAGATCGCCCCTATCCCCGAGTGCGGCGAGTGCCCGGCGCTCGCGATCTGCGGCGGTCCCTCCCGCAACGAACAGCTCCTGATCGCGGGGGACCGACCGGACCCGCAGATGTGCGCCTTCTACCAGAGCACGGTGGAGATCGCCGTATGGGACAGCACGGGGCTCCAGTGAACGCGGTTGTCGTCCACCCCAAAGCACCGACCACGCCACCTCGCATGCGGTATCGCACCGCGCTGGTCAGCACAGCGGGCCATTGCAGGATCGCCTGCGGGTTCTGCTTCCGCGCCGACCGTGCCCACGGGTTCCTCGGCGTCTCCACCTACACCCGGACCCTGTCCCGGTTGAATGAGATCGGCGTCGAGGGAATCTGCCTCACCGGAGGCGAACCCGCACACCACCCCGAGCTACGCCAACTGGTTCGACTTGGGCACCAGTTCGGCTTGCCGGTGTCCGTGGTCACTTCCGTCCGCGACCCCGAGGACGTGCACCGTCTGGCCGACCTGGCCCATCTGCTCGCGAACGTCACCGTGTCCGCAGACTCGGCCGGCGCCATGGAAATCGGCCTCACGACCCGGTCCGTCACCTCAGCCATCGAGACCCTGAAGCAGATCCCCACACACCAGCAGGTCCTCCACCTCACGTACTGGAAGCTCAGCGACCAGGAGAGTCAGGACATCTACCAACGCGCCGCCGCGGCAGGCGTCGAGATCCAGCTAAGCCCCGTCGCCCTCGATGACGCGGGTCGACGGCGCGCCGGTCACACCGTCCACAGCTACCTCGACCAGCAAAGAGCCGACACCACCCACCTGGGTCGCTACTTCCAGCTCACGCCAAGGTTCCTGGAGTACCTGACGGGGCTTCGGACCATGCACCTCCATCCCGAGGACCGCCCCCTCTGTTCATCCGCCTCTCTCTACGTGTCCGCAGGCGGCGAGATCCGCCGCTGCCCGTACAGCAGTACAGGAGTGAACGTCCAGGCGCCCCGAGCGGAGATCGCCCAGTTCCTCGACTCCGATCCCCAGGATCGGACCACGCCTGAATGCGCGGCGGTCTGCCGCGCCGACGAGACCCGGTGAGAGGCCCATGACCACGCTCGTCACCACAGCCGAGGACTTCACCAAGCGGTGGCGCACTCCTCCCAACCTGCGCGTCGGCGGAGCTCTGGCCGGCACCGGCTATCCCTTCCCTCCCGCACGTGACGTCCTCGACGTCATCCGGCGGGACGAAGAGGTACGGTTCACGCTCCTTGGTGACGAGGACTGGTCCGTGCGCATGGACCGTACGGCGGCCTTCCGCACCGCCCCGATCGAAGAAGTGGTCACGTGGAGCTTCCGCCTCGTCCACTTCAACCTCATCCGCTTCTACGACGGCCTCCTGAGCGGGTTCCAACAGCACGTCATGGTCCCGTGGCGGACTCAGATGTCCAGTTGGGGGTTCACATGGCAGAGGTGCGCACCGATCCTGTTCATCTCCACAGCCGGGGTGTCCTCGACGTACCACAACGACAACTCGCACGGACTCGTGTGGCAGATCGAGGGCACCAAGACGTTCCACAGCTACCAAGACCCCGACAAGCACCTCAGCGCCGAAGCCGCCGTCGTGAGTGAGACGACTGGAGAGGAGCCCCCCGAACACGATCCCGCTGATCGCCAGTCCGTGCGGATGGACCCAGGCGACCGGCTGTGGAGCCACGCGCTCACCCCGCACTGGGTCACCACCGAATCCCCGGTGGGCATGAGCGTCACTCTGGCGCACGGAGGCCTGTGCCATCAGGGCCGCTTCTCGGAGCGGGAGCTGGCGCTCCGCGCGTACTGGGACAGGCATCCCGAAGAGGCGTGGAAACTGGACCTGCGCAACGTCCGCTACTGACAGCAGGAACCGGGTCCGCCCCTTGAAGGGGCGGACCCGGTTCCCTGTCTCTACGGAGTCAGCCGGTTCGGCCCCCGGAAGAGGAACGTGGCTTCCCGAAGCGAGTCGAGGCCGAGCAGCACCATCAGCACGCGGCCGAGCCCCATACCCAGACCGCCGTGGGGCGGGCAACCGTAGCGGAAGCAGTTCAGGTAGTCCTGCATGGGCTCGGTGCTCATGCCCTTCTCCGCGGCCTGCTTGAGCAGCACGTCGTAGCGGTGCTCACGCTGGGCGCCGGTCGTGACCTCTAGCCCCTTCCACAGCAGGTCGAAGCTGAGTGTCAGGCCCGGGTTGTCCGCCGGCCTCATGTGGTAGAAGGGCCTGATACTCGTCGGATAGTGGGTGATGAACACCCACTCGTGCCCGGTCTGCTCCTTGACGTAGGAGGCGATACCGCGCTCGCCCTCCGGGTCCAGGTCCTCCTTCACCCCCTCCGGGTCCCAGCCCTTCGCCCGCAGGATCTTCTGCGCCTCGGCCATCGTGATGCGCGGGAACGGCGTCTGGGGCACCACGACCTCGACGCCGAAGGTCTCCCTGATCGCGTCGCCGTGCAAGTCGGCGACCTTGGCGATGCCGTGCGTGAGCATCTGCTCCTCGAACGTCATCACGTCCTCGACGCCGTTGATCCAGGCAAGCTCGACGTCCACGCCCGTGAACTCGGTCGCGTGCCGGGACGTGAACGACGGCTCGGCACGGAACACGGGTCCGATCTCGAAGACCCTGTCGATGCCCGCCGCGATCGCCATCTGCTTGAAGAACTGGGGCGACTGTGCCAGGTACGCGGGCCGGTCGAAGTAGCCGAGTTCGAACACCTCGGCTCCGGACTCGGACGCCGTGCCCATCAGCTTCGGCGTGTGCATCTCGGTGCACCCCTGCGCGTAGGCGTACTCGCGCATTCCCTGCTCGAACGTGGTCTGCACGGCGAACAGCAGCTGCGCCTGAGGCCGGCGCCGTACGTCCAGGAAGCGCCAGTCGAGGCGGTGCTCCAGCCCTGTGTGCTCGTCGATGGGCAGCGGCGTCTCAGCTCGGTTCAGGAGCTCGACCGACTCGGGAACGACCTCAAGGCCGCCGAGCTTCACGATCGGGTTCTCGACCACGCGGCCGGTGATCCGGACGGCGGACTCCGTGGTCAGGCCCTCCAAGGCGGCCTCGACCTCGTCGCCTCCGCCCGAGCGCTTGTGAGTGACCTGCGCCATGCCGGTGTGGTCACGGACGACAACGAACTGCATCTTGCTCTGTAGGCGAAGCGTGTTCACCCAGCCCGACACGGATACGGTCTGCCCGACGTGTTCTCGCAGGTCAGACACCAGTACGCGGCTAGTCGTGTGGATCATCGCAGCCCTCCCAGGGGCGTCGTCATGATCCCTTGGGGGCGCGGACGAGAAGGGTACTCGCGGTGCCACCGCGCCTTTACCGCCACTCGGGGAGAGCGGCGGCCTCATTCATGCCCGATGACGGGGGCCGGCCGACGGGGCATTGGGTCGTAAGACCGTTCCTCCCCGCACTCAGGAGTGTCTTCGCATCGGGGCGCGAGATTGCCTTCCCAGCTACCGGCAATTCTCTCGGCTCACGTGATCCCGAAGCTACTCGTCTCCATCAACGCGTTGCCAACGAGCATAGCGGGAACACCAGAGATGCGGTGGCAAGATCACGCCAAAGTCGGTACGTCGCCCATGAGCCGCCTCTCGGTACTCACCGGTCTACGTCGGGCAGGTTCAGGCACGGGCGCGTGCGCTACCGCAATCACGGCCTCCGACACCGGCCTGTTCGTGGTCGCACCGACCGTCTCCCGGGCCCGTTGGAGCGGACATCCATGTCGTGGCCCCAGATCTGCCATTGGTCCATACCCAATCGAGGCGGGAAATCGACAGAGATGAAAACTTGTACCCATCTACACGGGGGTGTATCACCCGTGTGATTTGAATCCGTCGTCGATCAGGTTCTACGCTCCGAGGGAATTTAAACGAAGATACCCACTCGTTTGGCCGCCAACACACTCAAGCGATACGCAAAGGAATTCTGGCGTCCTTATCACGAACTTCGCCGTAGTCCTCACTGAAGGGCATCCTGACGATGGATGGAACGTCACGCGCCGCAGTGCCCGTTGAGATCCTCTCGACCCTCAACGTGCCGCCCGGCAGGAGCACGAAGTACGTCTTCGGAACGTCCGACAGGTCCACCTTCGAGGCCGTACGGCTCTGGGAAGGCGACCGTGAAGCCTACTCGGTGTGCATGTCCGCCCAGGCAGGATGCAGGTACGGCTGTACGCATTGCGCTACCACTTTCGCGCGTACACCCTTCGTTCGGAATCTGCAGCCGGAGGAGATCACCGCGGCGGTGCAAGCGGTGGCGCAGCCCGTTCGAACCCCACAAAGCCCCCTCGCCTGGGTCGACTTCGCCGGAGTCGGAGATGCCGCCGCGAACTGGACCCACGTCACCTCAGCGGCGAGAACCATTGTGGACCGTGGCTTGGCAAAGCAGGTGAAAGTAACCAGCATCGCCCCGCAGGGGTGGGTTCGAAGGCTCCTGCGGGCCAACGCCTGGTTACCGGACCGCTTCATGTTCTCCCTGCACGGCGCCACCGCGACTCAGCGCCGCGTGGTCATCCCCCGCGCGGACGATCCCGCGACCGTGCTACCACTGTGGGCCGCTATCGCCGAGCAACGCCCGGTGGTAGTGAACTACGTCCTCTGCGAGGACAACACGCGGCCGGCGGACGAGGCCGCGCTCACACAACTGCTCGCTCCGTACGCCGGCCGCTTCGTCCTGCTGCGGCTCTCCAGCATCAACCCCGTGCACGGCAGTCCCCTACGCCCGAGCACCAGGGAAGCGGACTTCATCGCCGCGCTGTCCCGCGATCTGGAGGGCTGGGTCGTCTCGCATCACCTGTCCGCCGGGCGGGAGGCGGCCGCCGCCTGCGGGCAGCTGCGTTCGGAGATCCTGGACCTCGCTCCGCCAATCAGCCGTACGGGGCGAGTCAAGACCTCGGGATGAGTCGATCGCCCGCCGCGGCATGAGAACTAAGTCCTCGGCTGCTCCCCGTGTTCCAGGTACACGGGGCCGCCGTTGGCTCGCGAGGCAATCGCGACCTTCACCCTGCGTGACAGCCTCGGGATCAGGAGCTCGTCGAGTTGTTCGGATGGAAAGAACTCGGCGGCGAGAAGCTCGTCGGGAGCGACCTTGATGGAAGCGAAGTCCTCTGGGGTGAGTTCTCCGCCGTCGAAGACGTACAGAACCTTGTCGCCCTCGGCGTCACTCGGAGCCCAGTCGACGGCGAGGAGAATGCCGATCGGCGGAGTGATCCCGAGCTCCTCCCCTACTTCCCTTCGGCAGGCGGCCAAGGGCGACTCCGCATGCTCGACATAGCCGCCGGGGATCTCCCACATCGGCTTGTAGGAAGGCTGGACGAGGAGGACGTGTCCGTCGGCGTTGAAGAACAGCGCACCGGCCGCCATACGGGGCCGCGCCATGCGCTGTTCCTGCTCATTGAGGGCCATGGGCCTCAGCCTACGATCCGGGTCCGCTGCGGCCTCGCGCGGCTACTCGTCCGGCGCGGGCTGTCACCGTGCGTGGATACTCCTGGCAGCGGCGCGACGGGAACGAGCCAATGCGAGGCATGACTGATCATCTGCCTTTCGGCAAGCGCGTGCGGTTCTACCGGCAACGCCGCGGGCTGAGCCAGCGGCAGCTCGGCCAGCTCCTGGGGCGTTCCGAGGACTGGATGTACCGGATTGAGTCCGGGCGTATCCCGGTGAACAACGTGAAGATGCTGGCGGACCTGGCCCAGGCACTGCGCGTGCACCTGGAGGACCTTCAGGGCACGCCCAGGTTGCTGGAAGACCGTGAACGCGACGCAGGCAGTGTGCCGGCGATCCGGGCGGCGCTGATGCAGTCGCGCCACCTGGCGGGCTCGCTCTACAACGACCGTGAATCGGTTCGCCTGGAACGCCTGCACCTGGAGGTCAACGAGGCCTGGGAGCTCTACCAGAACGGGCGGTACGCGAAGCTGGCGGAGCGGGTGCCCGGGCTCCTCGCGGACGCCCGTTTGGCGACGCGTGAGCGGTCGTCCGGTCGTGAGAGATCCGAGTCGCTACGGCTGTTCGCGTTGACGTGTCACGTGGCGGCGGTACTCCTGCGGAAGCTGGGGGAGACCAATCTCGCGTGGACCGCAGTGGACCAAGGCGACATGGCCGCGGTGGAGTCGGGAGACCCGTCCGCCGTGCTCGCTCTCCGACGGGGCATTGCGCACGTGCAGCTCGGAGCCGGAATGCCGGCGGAGGCGGTCAACGTCACGCTCGACGCGGCCGACGGCCTCGAACGCGGGTGGTGGTCTTCTGCCCCGTCCGCACTCTCCCTGTACGGGACCCTCTTCCTCAACGGCGCGGTCGCCGCGGCAAGGATGAGAAACCGGGCGCTGGCCGATCACATGATGGGCAAGGCGCACGAGGCAGCGCAGCGGCTCGGCAGCGACCGCAACGAGCTGTGGACCTCCTTCGGCCCCACCAACGTCGAGATCCATCGATTGGCGCTCGCCCTTGAATTCGAGGACGTCCAGCTGGCCGTGGACATGGCCCCACACATCCGAACCACCGGACTTCCTGTGGAACGGCGGGCCCGGGCCCGGCTCGACGTTGCCCGCGCGTATGCCGAAGCCGGACGAATCGACGATGCCGTCGAGGAACTGAAGCGCGCCTTCCGCATCGCGCCCGAACAGCTGCGGGCCCACGAGTTCGCCCGCGAGTTGGCGCGCCGACTGTACAAGCTCTCGCGTCGCCGGGACGTTCAGGATCTTGCCTTGAGCCTCGGGGCCATCAAGTAGCGGCCCGGTTCAGCCACACCGAGGGACCCGGAATTTTTCTCCGGGTCCACTCCCACGTGGACGCTTACGGTCTTCACCACCGAGCGTCGCTTGAACGGGAGGTAACAGGGTGCCTGTCCGCCGACTGGACGACAGAGCTGAATCCGACGGCATCGACGACACGGTGGTGCTGCGCTGGAGTGGCCACCCGCGGTGCGTCGGCTTGGCCCGCAACGAACTACGCCGTGCGCTACATACGTGGGGTTTATCCCGCGTGGAGGACACGGCCGTACTCGTGCTTTCCGAGATCTTCAGCGACGTCGTACGCCACGTTCGAGTACCGCCGGGCAGAGAGATCGAGTCCCGGTATATACGCACCAGTGAAGGCCTCCGGCTGGAAGTCCACGACGATACTGACGGCTCATACCAACCGGCTCTTGAAAGGCCTGTTCTGCAGGACGAGTTCGGGTCACAGCTCCTGCAGGCATTGACCCACCGCTGTGGCACCGCACAACGAGGCGCAAACCGCTGGGTCGTATGGGCGGAGCTGGCCCCTGACTTCTGGATGGGGCCCCGCGATGACCGCTAACCGACGGACTCACCAGCTGTTCGCCCTGGCCGAGGAGATACAGGTCCTGCCCGCCTCCGCCAGCGAAAGAAGCGAAGACCGTGAAGCCGACGTCTGGGAGGGGATCGACTTACGCAACCACAACTCGTACACGGGACGCAGCGGACGCTCCGTCCGGCGCTGCCGCCGCTGCCAGTGCATTCTCAGCCGCTACAACGAAGACTCCTACTGCGGTAGTTGTGCCCGCAACGCACCGAGCAAGCCCCGAGTCGTACCAACTGTGCCAGCCGAGGTGTGGAATCGCGCCGACATTCAGGCGGCACTCTTCGCGCGGGATTTCGGCCAGTTATGTCACCTCGTACGCATCGCGAGCGGATTGCGCCAGAGCGACATGGCCGACCTCACGGGATTGAGCCAGGCATTCCTGTCCATGCTGGAGTCCGGAGGAAGACGGCTGACCAACATCGACAAGATCGTCGAACTGCTGACAGGACTCAACATCCCGGCTGACCTCGCTGGCCCCACGCTCCTGCCAACGACCGAGTCAGCCGAAGAGGCCTACCACGCCAGCTATAATGTGCGCCGCCACCCCGGCGAGTTACCGGTTCACCGCCTGGAAGCTAAACCCGAAGGCGGATAGCCACATCGCACTCGATTCCCAACAGTGCTCCCCGCTTGGCCAAATTAGCGCAGCCTGTTGGCTATGGGCGAGCTTTACGAGGTCTTTCTCCGGGCGGCTTGGTAGCAAGATCGCGCGATTAGCCTTGTCCAGGAAACGGGTGTAGTCAGCCAGCTGCCCGATTGCCTGACGGATGTCATCACGACCAGCGGAAGCCTTTGCTTCAATCAGCAGGTTTGCGCTTCCGACCCAGACGTCCGTGAATAGAGGGGAGCAATCTTTAGTGTGGCGAATCTGGAGTCGAGAGACTGGGTGCCCCTGCCTCATCAAGAACAAACATAGACGCTTTTCAAGCCGAGCTTCCGGTCGCAGAGTTGAGAATGATGAAATGCCGGAGCGGCTGCACATTAGTTCGTGCCGCTCTACAGGAACCACGCTCACTTGATTTCTACGACCTGGGCAAGGGAGCGTCCCGGGTTTGTGAGTAACCATGTCAACAGGGGCCAAGCGAAAGATTGGGATGGGCCATCCCTCGGGGCTTATCGTCTCTAGTACATCATCCAGAACAAGTGACTCAACGTAACGATAGTGACGCCGCGACATTTTTGATATCAACTCGCCATGCATTAGGTGCAAAGCGCGACCCATCTGCCAGGCTGTAAGAATTACTTTGTTGTACGGATTCTCGAACGGGTCGACAGGAGGGTTTCTTTCAGAGTTTGGATCCCCCCGCCTGTGTGCCCCAACATAATAGAAGAAGCCGTCGTCTGCCCAGCCAACCTCGACTTCAAGGTTGTTGGCAATTTCGGGTACGTGGTAAAGGGCCACGTGCGAGCTGATAGAGGACGGGGCAATTCCACTTTGGAGCGCCATCCCATATCCCTCAGTCATGAACTGCCGTGTTGTAAAATCGCCACGGTTGAGCTTCCATTCTTCAGGATTCTTGATCAGCAAGGCCACCAGCCCCCACGAGACGCTACTAGTTTCATGCACGAGGGTACTGACCAGGTCTGACATTCCTCGATCAGCGCACGAGGTCGGCTGAGCGGGGAGGTTGCTAACGCCATGGAACCGACTAGCCCCAGCCGCGACGCACCCCTTCTCATCTCGGGAGGTCAGGCCCCCGGACCGACTACGGATCACCACATGCCGACCCGCCAAGGGCGCTCGGCCAGGGGAGACCGCCCAGCGTCTTACCGCGTCATCAGCAACGCAGGCCCGGCCGGGAGCCGGGCCACGCGGGGCGAGCAAGGCGAGCCGCCTTGCTCGGGCAGAGAGATTTCCAACCGGGGTTCAGCACCTGCTCGGCAACGGTGGGAGCGCTCTATCGGCAGAGGCGAAACTTGGGCCGTCGGGCACTGCCTAAGGGCTGTCCCGCAAGCGATCTCCGTCTTAGGGGCGACGCGGATAGTCAGGGTGATCGGCGTAGGGCGAGGCGAGGTCGAGCAGGTCGTCGCATGGCCAGGTCTCGCCGTCATACTGACAGTCATCGCGGTTGTCCCACGGTATTTCAGGGTCACCCGCAGCCGGACTGAGCACATGGCGGGCGAGTACGCGTCGCTTGGCTTCGACCTCCCGCAGAACGCGAGCCGGGTCGTGCAACGCCACATGTATGGCGATCGTGGGGTGGAAGCCGGGGAGCTCTCCCTGGCAGAAGTCGACCGTGTGCCCGTGAGCGGTCCACTCCCCGCAGCCGTCACCGTCGCAGCGTCGGGCCAGCTCGGCTTCTTCATCCAGCCGTGCTTGGAGGAACGTCACCAGGTCTTGGCTCATGGGGTCATCCTCGACGATGTGCCGAGCCCGGTCCTCTGATTTCCATGGTGCAGGCAAGGCTCGGCCGACTGGCCGACAGTGGAACGATCTTGCCGTGGCAGGTGTGATCACGGCGTCGGAACCGTCCTGGATAGCCCCGTTCACCGGGCTGAGTCCGCAGCAGTTCGGCAAGTTGGTCACCGCGCTGCGGCGCGAAGATGCGGACCCGGTCCGCAAGGGCCGACCGTGGAGTCTGCCGCTGCAGGACCGGGTCCTGTTGGTCACAGCGTACTGGCGGACGAACCTGACGCTGCGACAGCTTGGCCCATTGTTCGGCGTGTCCAAGTCGGCCGCCGCCCGGATCGTCGATCATCTCGGGCCGCTACTCGCCCTGCATAAGCGCAAACGGTTCCGCAAGGAGACCGTGCTGATCGTGGACGGCACCCTGGTCCCGACCCGAGATCACACGGTCGCCGAGCAGTCGAAGAACTATCGGTACTCCACCAACCACCAGGTCGTCATCAACACCGACACCCAGCTCGTCGTCACCGTCGGCCGGCCTCTGCCCGGCAACCGGAACGACTGCAAGGCATGGCAACTGTCCGGAGCGAAGACCGCCGTCGGCAAGGCCGTTGTCATCGCAGACGGCGGATACCGGGGTACGGGCCTGGTCATCCCGCACCGGCGCCAGCCTGGCCAGGACGAACTTCCCGCTTGGAAAGAGGAGCACAACGCCTCTCACCGCAAGGTTCGAGCCCGTGTCGAGCACGTCTTCGCACGCATGAAGACCTGGAAGATCCTTCGCGATTGCCGCCTCAAAGGCGACGGTGTCCATCACGCCATGCTCGGCATCGCCCGCCTGCACAACCTTGCCCGCACCGGCTAGGACCAGGCGAGACATGCCTGATCAGCCGGACTCTGTCATCCCACCCAAGGGAGTGCGGCGGGGCGATATCTTGCGACGGCTGATCCGCCAGCCGTCAGCGGTGCGCACGATGGTGTCGTCATAGGAGACGGAACCGCAGGAGCCGTCCGCCTTGATGCCCAGCGCCTTGGATCGGACTTGCACCCGGCCGTCTGCCGACACCGTAACGACGACGTTGGTGACGTGATGCGCAACGGGGTTGGCGGCTCCCAGTGCCCATGCCGCTTCTCGGATGGCAGCCACTCCCAACAGCGGCTCTTGGCCGAAGTCGGTGAGGTCGTAGACAACATCGGAGGTGAACAACTCCTCCAACCGGTCAAGGCTTCCGTCGTCAACAAGGGGGGCCCCGGCCGACGAGCCCGCCCACCACGCCACCGGACGTTCGTCGGCGGGCTGAGCACGAAATCCACCTCGCCGCAGACGGCCAGTGCCGCCTGCTGTGCTTCCACCTCACGCCCGGCCAGGCCCGCCCAGTGGATGGACCAGCTGGCCGAGTTCATCGAAACGGTGGCCGGGTAGCTGGAAGAGCTTCGAAGGATGCACCCCCGACTCACCGCAGCCCGCGCCGAATGGGCAGCGCGGGCTGACACTACGGCCGACACCGAGGCCGCGTAATCCCATCGGGCCAAGGCCGTACCAAGCTCTGCGACCGCAGGGTGCTGCTCCAATGGCTGTCGCGAATGCCCAGGCCAGGAGCCTCGTTTGCTCTCCGCTCCAGGGACTTTTCAGGGACTTTCAGCGCTGTCCGAGGGACTTCCGAGGGACTTTCCGCCACCTAACGCGGCAAGCCGTTGAAAGATCAGAAAGGGCCTCCGACGCAGGTCAGAGGCCCTTTCCCAGGTAAAGCCGCAGGTGGCGGCAGACGAGTCGGGCTGTACGCCGGGTTCTGTGCCCCGGTCCCTCGCGGGAGTCGGGGTGACGGCCATCCATCTAGGGCCGGTGTTGCCACCGGCCTCGTGCGGTCTACCCGGGGGCTCGGGCGGGCAGCCCTCGAACGTCCCCGCAGGGCCGCCTTTTACAGCGGCCCCTCTTGACCTTGCTCCGGGTGGGGTTTACCTAGCTGCCCAGGTCGCCCTGGGCACTGGTGGTCTCTTACACCACCGTTTCACCCTTACCCAGCACCGAAGTGCTGGGCGGTTTGCTTTCTGTGGCACTGTCCCGCGAGTCGCCTCGGGTGGCCGTTAGCCACCACCCTGCCCTGTGGAGCCCGGACGTTCCTCGGGAAGCCCCCCTAGGGGGACTCCACGCGGCCGTCCGCCCGGCTCGTCTGCCGTGGCGACCATGTTACCGGGCGGGCCGGCCTCCTCGGTGCCGAGGCCATCGTGGCGAGCACGGAACCCGTCAGGATCAGCGCGAAGGACGCGGCGATCGTCGGGGTGAAGCTCTCGCCCAGGAAGAGTGCCCCGGCCGCCACCGCCACCGCCGGGTTGACGTACGTGATGACCGTCGAGCGGGTCGGGCCTATCTCCTTGATGAGTTCCAGGAAGGCGACGAAGGCCACCGCCGTGCAGAGGACGCCCAGCGCGAGGAGGGAGAGCAGTGCGTTCGTGGAGGGGAGGGCGGAGGGCCAGGTGACCGCCGCCGCGGGGGCGTAGACCAGGGCCGCCAGGGTCAGGCACGGCGCTATCAGCTGTAGCGTCGGGACGTCCTTCAGGCGGCGGGCCGCGATGAGCGGTGCGGTCGCGTAGCCGATCACCGTGAGCAGGACCTCGCCGAGGGAGCGGGCGTCACCGCCGGTCAGGTGCGGGACGGTCAGGACACCCACGCCGGCCAGGCCGATCAGGAGGCCCGCGATCCGGCGGGCACCCAGGTGCTCCCGCTCACCGCCGAAGTAGCGCGCCGCCACCACGCCCACGATCGGCACGCCCGCGATCAGCAGGCCCGCCGTCGAGCTGGAGAGGTGCCGTTCGGCGTCCGTGAGCGTGAACCACGGGCCCATGATCTCGATGCACGCGAAGGCCAGCATCGGACGCCAGTGGGCCCGCAGGGTGCCCAGCAGGCCGCCCTGCCGGATCGCCAGCGGCAGGAGCAGCAGCGCTCCCACCGCACAGCGCGCGAAGACCACCATCGACGGGGACACCTCGTCCACCGCCACCTTGATCATCAGATAGGGGATGCCCCAGACCACTCCCATCAGGGAGAACAACAGCCAGCCGCGTGCAGTCATGGGGAGAGTCTCGCGGTCAGCGCCGTGCCGCGTCTTGAACGCTGTTGCGGTACGCCGCCGGGGTCACCCCCAGCACCCGCCGGAACCAGCGGGTCAGATGGGCCTGGTCGGCGAAGCCCACCAGAGTCGCCACCTCCGCCGGGCGCAGGCCCGCCTCCAGCAGCCCGCGGGCCCGGTTCACCCGGTGCTGGGCCAGCCAGGCGTACGGCGGCACGCCCATCGTCGTACGGAACGCCCGGAGCAGTTGGTAGCGGGAGAGGCCCAGGTCCGCGGCCAGGTCGGCGAGCGAGGGCGGGCAGGTCAGCTCGTCGGCCAGGCGGTCCCGGACCAGCAGGGAGATGCCGTGCGCTCCGGCGACCCGGTCCGTCGCCGGCCGGGCCGTGGAGTGACGCCGGGACAGGGCCGTCAGCAGCCAGGGCAGCCGGGACTCCGCTTCCAGCGGGTCGGGGCAGGCGGCCAGTTCGGCGTGGGTCCGGCGCAGGACCGCGGCCAGCTCGGGGTCGTCGAGGACGGCGTCCCGGAAGTGCGGTACGGCGTCCAGGGTGCCGTCCGCCAGCAGGGCCGGGTCCGCGTACAGGGCGCGGTAGGCGTAGCCGTCGGTCGCGGTGGCGGGGCCGCCCGTGTGCATCTCGCCGGGAGCCAGGACGACGATGGAACCGGGGCCGGTGCTGATGTGGCCGCCCCGGTAGTCGATGACCTCGGAGCCGCCGACGCACACCCCGATGGTGAACTCGGCGTGTGCGTGCGGGGCGTAGGTGTGCCGTTCGAAGTTCGCCGTCAGCAGGTCGAGTGACGGGCCGCAGCGGCCCAGCCTCGCCCTCGTCCACCGTGCCTGTTCAGCCACGTTCGCACCCCCTCGCGCTAAGGGTGCAACGCCCTCACACCTCGTTTCCATGCCGCGTCCAGGTCGGCGTCGTCCGGAAACCGGCCGTGGATCTCCAGGACGACCATGCCGTGCGCGAACGCCCAGGTGGCGCGGGCCAGGTCCTGGTCGCCGCCGCAGGCCCGCAGGAGCGGGAGGGCGGCCCGGGCCTCCAGGCCGTCCGGCAGCCGGGTGCGCGGCAGGGGGCGTTCGGTGGCCAGGCAGTAGAGGTGGGGGTGGGCCAGGGCGTAGGCCCGGTACGCCTCGGCCAGGGCCTCCAGGGACCCGGGGTGCCGGGACTCGGCCGCCTCCATGGCCGCGGCCGCCTCCTCCAGCATCTGCGCGGTCAGTTCCACCTCCACGGCGTGCTTGTCCGGGAAGTGCTTGTAGAGGGAGGGGGCCTTGATGCCGAGGCGGTCGGCGAGGGTGCGCATGGTGAGGTCGGCGGGGCCGGACTCCTCCAGCAGTTCCCTGGCCGCCGCGACGATCTCCCGCGCCCTCGCCGTCAGCCGGTCGTCAGTCACGCTGGAGGTCCTGCCGGAAGTCCTGCCGGAAGTCACGCTGGAAGCCCTCTTTCGTCCGCAGTCCGTAGCCGAAGGCGCGATCGTACGAGATGTGGGCCAGCCAGCCGCAGAGCGCGGCGAAGGCCGGGGGCCAGAAGAAGAAGGGCTGCACCGCGTACGCCGTGAGCAGCGCCAGCGGGACCAGCGCACGGTGCATCGCGTTGTAGTACGGCACCGCGCGCGGCGGCAGCTGCCCCTTCGCCATCCGGGGCGCCTCGTCGAGGGCGATCAGGAAGGTGAGGTCCGGGAGGAGGAGGAAGAGCAGGGCGAGGGCGCCGGCGAGCCAGCCGTGGTTCACGCCCTCCAGTACGGCGAAGGCCGTCCAGAACAGCGCCCCGGCCAGCCAGGCCGTACGGCGGGCCACGGTTACGGCACTGCGGACCAGGGGGGCGGCATTCGCGGTCGCGGTGGTTGCGGTGATCGCTGAGGTGGTCGTGGTGGTCATGGCTGCCTCCCGAAGGCATTTCGGCTAACGCCGTTAGCCACGACCGTACGGCTAACGACGTTAGCCGTCAAGGGCGGTCAGCCGGACCACCGGTCACGCGCCGGGGACCATCCGCTCCAGCGCGTCGAACGCCGCCGCCATGCGCACCCGGTGGTCCACGGCGACCTCCTCGAACGGTTCGCCCGCGAGCTCACGGCTCACGGAGACGACACACACCGAGCGGTACGCGGCGACGAACACGGCCGCCACCAGCTCCGGGTCGCCGAGGCCGGCCTCGGCGAGGGCGCGGGCCAGCGCCCGCTCGACCTCCTCGGCGCCCTCCCGCGCCCGCGCCAGCAGTGCGGGCGAGTCGGCGACGACGAACCAGAAGCCCGCGAAGCCCTCCCCCAGGCCGCCCAGCGGATGCCCCGCGTCGATGAACCGGAAGGCGAGACCGCGCAGCGCCGCGAGCGGGGTCTCGTCGGCCGCGCGCCCCCGTACCGCGCCGGCGAAGGCCTCGACCGCCTGCGGAATGCGGTCGAGGAACAGGTCCTCCTTGCGCGGGAAGTAGTTGAAGACGGTCATCGCGGACACGCCGGCCTCCCGCGCGACCTCCGCGACGGTCACCCGGTCGAAGCCGCGCTCCCGGAACATCACCGTCGCGACGTTCGAGATCCGCTGCCGCGTCTCCCGCTTCTTGCGCTCCCGCAGGGTCTCCCCCGGTCTGCTGTCATCGATCACAAGAAAACTATAGCCGCTCGAAACTTTTAGTGACTACAGTGAAGCCATGACGACGACAGAAGCCGTGAGCAACGGCAAGAACGGCAACGGCAAGAACGGCGACGGCACCGACTACGACGTGGTGGTGGCCGGCGGTGGGCCCGTCGGGCTCTTCCTCGCCTGCGAGCTGCGGCTCGGCGGGGCGCGGGTCCTGGTCGTGGAGCGGCTGACCGAGGTGGACGAGACCATCAAGGCGGGCGGGATCAACACGGCGGGCGCGGTGGCGCTCTACCGGCGCGGGCTGCTGCCCGAGCTCGCGGCGGCCTGGGAGAGGAACCGGTGGCGGATGCGGGCCTTCCTCGGGGAACGGGGCGGGGAGCAGGCCGCGGGGCAGGGGGACGGCGCACCTCGCACGCCCCCGAAGTTCGCCGGGCACTTCGCCGGGATCATGATGCGCGGTGACCTGTTCGACCAGTCCGACCCCGCGTTCGCCGACATCGGCCCCGCCGACGGCGTCGGCCTCGGTGTCCCGCAGGCCGACCTGGAGCGCATCCTGGGCGCACGCGCCGAACGGCTCGGCGTCGAGGTCCGCCGTGGCGCGGAGCTGACCGGCTTCGACACCGACGACGACGGAGTGGTCGTCCGCCTCGCCGACGGGGCACGGATCGGGGCCGGGTGGCTGGTGGGGTGCGACGGCGGGCGGAGCACCGTCCGCAAGCTCGCCGGGTTCGACTTCCCGGGGACCGAGCCGGAGATCACCGGCTATCAGGCGGTCGTCGAGATGAGCGGGAGCGAGCGGCTCGGGGTCGGCTGGAACACCACCGACGTGGGGACATACGTCAACGGCCCCTTCCCCGGCCGGATCCTCACGGTCGAGTTCGACGGGCCGCCCGCCGACCGCTCGGCGCCGATCACCGCCGAGGAATTGCAGACCTCCCTGCGCCGGGTGTCGGGCGTCGACGAGGTGACCATCCACGAGGTGCACTCCTCGACCCGGTTCACCGACAACGCCCGGCAGGCGAGCACCTACCGGCGGGGCCGGGTGCTGCTCGCGGGGGACGCGGCGCACGTGCACTCGCCGTTCGGCGGGCAGGGGCTCAACCTCGGGCTCGGCGACGCCATGAACCTCGGCTGGAAGCTCGCCGCCGTGGTGCGCGGGCTCGCGCCGGACGCCCTCCTGGACAGCTACACCGCCGAACGGCATCCCGTCGGCGCCTGGGTGCTCGACTGGACCCGCGCCCAGATCGCCGTGATGCGGCCCGACCGGCACGCCCGCGCGCTGCGCCGGGTGGTCACCGATCTGGCGCTGACGACGACCGGGACGACGTACCTCGTCGGGCGGATCTCCGGTGTCTGGCAGCACCACGACCTGCCCGGCGAGCACCCGCTGACCGGCCGGAGCGCCCCCGACCTGGAACTCTCCGACGGCAGCCGGCTCGGCGACCGGTTGCACGGCGGCCGGGCCCTGCTCCTGGACCTCGCGGACGACCCCAAGCTGCGGGCCCGCGCGGAGGGGCACGCCGATCGGGTGGACGTCCTGACCGTGGCCTGCCCCGCACGTCCGGACCTGACCGGCCTGCTCGTACGCCCCGACGGCTTCGTCGCCTGGGCGGCGGACCAGGACCACCAGGGAGACGACCTCGACGACGCCCTCGACCGATGGTTCGTCGCCGCCTGAGACGGAGACGGGTGGGGGAGACGGCGGAGCCCGGGTCGTAGCTCGGCCAGTCGGTCAGCAGGTCAGTCGGTCGGCAGGCCAGTCGGTCGGCAGGCCAGTCGGTCAGCAGGCCAGTCGGTC
>NZ_LBMU02000114.1 GCF_001005085.2 Streptomyces humi | reverse complement strand
GGCCCGGCCACCACGGGGAGTCCGCTGGCGTCGGCGGTGAGTTGGCACAGCAGTGCGTTGCGGGTGCCGCCGCCGACGATGTGGATGGTGTCCACGGGGTGGTCGGCGAGTCGTTGGGCGTCGCGGATCGCCCGCCGGTGGGCGAGTGCGAGGGAGTCGAGGATGCAGCGGGTGGTCTGGGCCGGTGTTTCGGGGACCGGCTGGCCCGTGGCCCGGCAGGCGTCGGCGATGCGCTGTGGCATCCGGCCGGGGGTGAGGAAGGCGGCGTCCTGGGCGTCCACGACGGAGCGCAGTGCCGGGACGGTGGCGGCCTCGCGCAGCAGTTGGCCCAGGTCCGGGTTGCCCCAGGTGCGTACGCATTCCTGGAGCAGCCACAGTCCCATGATGTTGCGCAGGTAGCGGACGGTGTCGTCGAGGCCGAGTTCGTTGGTGAAGTTGGCGGTGCGGCTTTCCTCGCTGAGGACGGGGGTGTCGAGTTCGAGGCCGGCCAGGGACCAGGTGCCGGTGCAGATGTAGGCGAAGTGTTCCCCGGTGGCGGGTACGGCGGCGACCGCGGAGGCGGTGTCGTGGGAGCCGACGGTGGTCACCGGTACCGGCCCGGTCAGTCCGGTCTCCTCCAGTACTTCGGGGCGCAGCAGTCCGGCCGGGTCGCCGGGCCGGCGCAGCGGTGCGAAGAGGGTGAGGTCGATGCCGAGCCGGCTTGCGACCTCGGTGGACCAGGTGCGGGTGCGGGGGTCGATGAGCTGGGTGGTGGAGGCGTTGGTCAGCTCGGTGCCCTGCTCACCGGTCAGCCAGTACGACAGCAGGTCGGGGATGAGCAGGAGCCGTTCGGCGTGCGTGAGCTGTCCGGACTTTCGGGCGGCGACGAGTTGGTAGAGGGTGTTGAAGGGTGCGTACTGGAGTCCGGTCAGGGCATACAGCTCGGCCGCGGGCAGGGTCGCCCATACCTTCTCCGGGATGCCGTCGGTGCGGGTGTCGCGGTAGTGGACGGGGTTGGCGAGCAGGGTGGCGTCGGTGTCGAGGAGGCCGTAGTCCACGGCCCAGCTGTCGATGCCGACGGAGTCGACCTGCCCGGCCGCCTTCAGCCCGTCCAGGACCCCCGCGTACAGGGCGAGGATGTCCCAGCGCAGCCCCTCGGGCAGCCGCACGGGGCGGTTGGCGAACCGGTGGGCCTCGGTGAGGTGCAGGGTGTCCGGGCCGACGCGGCCGGCCATGACGCGTCCGCTGGAGGCGCCCAGGTCGACCGCCGCGTAGGACTTGGCGGCGCTCATCGCAGGAACGCGGCCGCCACACCCGCGTCGACGGGGACGTGCAGTCCGGTGGTGTGGGTCAGTTCCCCGCCGGTCAGCGCGAACACCGCGTTCGCCACGTGCTCGGGCAGCACCTCACGCTTGAGGATGGTGCGCTGCGCGTAGAACTCGCCCAGCTTCTCCTCCTCGATCCCGTAGGTCGCGGCCCGCTGGGCGCCCCAGCCGCCGGCGAAGATCCCGGACCCGCGCACCACCCCGTCCGGGTTGACCCCGTTGACACGGATGCCGTGCTCACCCAGCTCCGCCGCCAGCAGCCGCACCTGGTGCGCCTGGTCGGCCTTCGTCGCCGAGTAGGCGATGTTGTTGGGCCCCGCGAACACGGCGTTCTTCGAAGCGATGTAGACGATGTCCCCGCCCAGCTGCTGCGCGGTCATCACCCGGGCCGCCTCCCGCGACACCAAAAACGAGCCACGGGCCATGATGTCGTGCTGAAGATCCCAGTCACGCGCCGAAGTCTCCAACAACGGCTTGGAAATCGAAATCCCCGCGTTGTTCACGACGAGATCGACCCCGCCGAAGGCGAGCGCGGCGGTCCGGAACGCGGCCGCGATCTGCTCCTCGGACGTCACATCCACGGTCACGGCGACCGCCCTGTCCGGGCCGCCCAGCTCCTCCGCCACCGCGGCCGCGCCCTCGGCGTTGAGATCGGCGACGACCACACACGCTCCCTCGGCCACGAGGCGCTGGGCGATGGCCTTGCCGATGCCGCTGCCCGCGCCGGTCACCAGTGCCACCCGGGTCGCCAGCGCCTTCGGCTTGGGCATCCGCTGGAGCTTGGCCTCCTCCAGGGCCCAGTACTCGATACGGAACTTCTCCGACTCCTCGATCGGCGCGTAGGCGGAGACGGCTTCCGCCCCGCGCATCACGTTGATCGCGTTGACATAGAACTCGCCGGCCACCCGGGCGGTCTGCTTGTCCTTCCCGAAGGAGAACATGCCCACCCCGGGCACCAGCACGATCGCCGGATCCGCACCCCGCATCGCGGGAGAGTCCGCCAGCGCGTGCCGCTGATAGTAGGCCGCGTACTCGGCACGGTAGGCGGCATGCAGTTCCTTCAGCCGCGCCACCGCCTCCTCCACCGGGACGGTCGGCGGCAGGTCCAGGACCAGCGGCCGTACCTTCGTGCGCAGGAAGTGGTCCGGGCACGAGGTGCCCAGCGCCGCCAGGCGCGGGTGCTCGGCGCGGGCGACGAAGTCGAGGACCGCCTCGGCATCGGTGAAATGCCCGACCTGGGGACGGTCCTGCGAGGCGATCGCCCGGATGTACGGCGCGAGGACCGCCGCCCGCTCCCGCCGCTCGCCCTGCGCGAGCGCCCCGTAGCCCTCGATCAGCGGACCGAAAGGCTCCGCCTTCCCGCGCTCGGCCAGGAACGCCTCGGCGGTACGGATGATGTACAGAGAGTTGGCCTCACACTCCTCGGCGCTCTCACCCCAGGCGGTGATCCCGTGCCCGCCGAGGACGCAGCCGACCGCCTGCGGGTTGGCCGCCTTGATCGCCGCGATGTCCAGACCCAGCTGGAAACCGGGCCGCCGCCACGGCACCCACACCACACGGTCCCCGAAACACTCCGCGGTCAGCTTCTCCCCGTCCGCCGCACACGCCAGCGCGATCCCGGAGTCGGGATGCAGATGATCGACATGCGCCGCGTCCACCAGCCCGTGCATCGCGGTGTCGATCGACGGGGCCGCCCCGCCCTTGCCGTGCAGGCAGTACTCGAACGCGGCGACCATCTCGTCCTCACGCTCCACCCCCGGATACACCCCGCTCAGCGCCCGCAGCCGGTCCAGCCGCAGCACGGCCAGCCCACCCTCGGTCAGGGTGCCCAGGTCACCACCGGACCCCTTCACCCACATCAGCTCGACATCCCCACCCGTCACCGGATCAGCAGCCGTACCCTTCGCGGACGTGTTCCCGCCGGCGTAGTTCGTGTTACGAGGATCAGCACCAAGCCGATGAGACCGAGCGAGCAGAGCAGCAGCTTCGGGAT
>NZ_LBMU02000113.1 GCF_001005085.2 Streptomyces humi | reverse complement strand
CGCGACGCTCTCACCGCGTCCCGGCCGCCCGTCCTCCCCGCGCACTCCGCGCACCCCGTGAAGAAGGCCCCGGTCACCGGATCCGCCGCCACCCGCCCGCAGGCCCCGCTCACCAAGTCCGAAACGCCGCCTCCGCCGCCTCCGCCGCCCTCGTCCCCGCCGCCGGACGACCCGCCGCCGTCGTACTCCGTCTCCGCGTCGGCCGCCCGTGAGGACGACGACCCGCCGGCGTACACCGCGATCGAGGAGGGCGGCTTCGACCCCCGGGCCCTCACCGAGTACCAGGTCGACGCGCTGGTCCACCGCATCATCGACCGGATCACCCGGCAGGTCCGCACGGAGCTCCGCCGGGACCGTGAACGCGTCGGCAAGCTCCGCGACTTCCGTCCCTGAGCCGGTGCCCACCCCCGCCCACCGCCGCCACCCCATCCACAGAAAGGCCCCCGATGGCTCGCCAGGACCCGGGAACCACGATCTGGTTCAGCCTCTCCATCGACGGTGAGAGCCTCGGCTACTTCAACGGGTGCGAGGGGCTGTCGTCCCAGGTGGAGATCGAGCGCCGGCAGGAGGGCGGCAACAACGGCTTCGTGTGGCAACTGCCCACCCGCGTCACGTTCTCCAACATCCGGCTGACCCGTCCGCTCACCCCGGACACCTCCAAGGTCGCCAAGTGGATCTCCTCCGTGCAGACCGGCATCAAGCGGCCCACCGCCCAGATCACCGCGCTGCGGGCGGACGGCTCGGAGGTCGCCCGCTGGGGTCTTCTCGACGTCCTGCCCGTGAGCTGGCAGGGCCCCTCCCTCGACCCGGCGAGCCCCGCCGTGGCGACCGAGGTCCTGGAGATCACCCACCACGGCTTCACGGACTGAGCGAGACGGACGAGCCGAGAGAGCCGAGAGAGCCGAGAGAGCCGAGAGGGCAGAGAAAGACATGGCCAGCAGCAGCCGGGGCGCCGGCAAGAGCCTCGTGCGCGCCACCCTGGAGATCCACCAGCCCCCGCCGAGCGGCAGCCGCACCCCGGGCGCTCTCATCAAGTCCTTCCACTTCGACTTCAACCCGGCGCAGCTCAGCATCGGCCGCCGGGCCGACTGGAAGTCCTCCTACGCGCCGATCGAACGCGACGGCCCGATCCCGGAGTTCCTCGGCGCGCACCCGCGGCAGATGAGCGTGGAGATCTTCCTCGACTCCTCCGACGACCCGGGCGACAACACGGTGCTCAAGAAGGTCGAGTCGCTGCTGACCTGCTGCGAGGTCACCGGTCAGAGCATCGCGAACAAGCGGCCCTCGCCGCCGTGGGTGGTCTTCGAGTGGGGTTCGTTCTCGACGGCTCGCTTCACGGCCTACGTCGCCTCGGTCGACGCCTCCTACACCCTGTTCGGGACTAGCGGGATGCCCATCCGGGCCACCTGCCGGCTCCAGCTCCAGGAGATCCCGACCAAGACCCCCGGGCAGAACCCGACCTCCGGCGCGCTCACCGCGCAGCGCGTGCACCGGGTGGTCGCCGGGGACTCGCTCCAGGCGCTGGCCTGGCGGGAGTACGGCGACGCGTCGGCCTGGCGGTCGATCGCCGACGCCAACGGGATCGACGACCCGAACCGGCTGCCCACCGGCACCGAATTGGTGCTGCCTGCCGCCGAGGAGGTGCGGCGCTGATGGTGAAGTACGCGTATTCGAACATCATCAAGGTCACGGTCGACGGGAAGGACCTGAAGTCCGACCCGGTGTGGGGGTCGGCCCTGGTCGACGCCACCGTCGACCAGGGCGTCGGGGTGCCCGCCGCCTTCCAGCTGACCTTCCGGGACAAGGACCGCAAGCTCTTCGGCGACCTGGGCGTCAAGTTCGGCAGCGAGGTGGTGCTCACCCCGATGTCCGACGGCCAGGACACCGCGGGTCCGCTGCTGACCGGCGAGGTCACCGCGATGGAGGCCGAGTACGACGGCACCGGCAGCTACGCGGTGATCCGCGGTTACGACAACGGCTTCCGGCTGATGCGCCAGCGCCGGGTGGTCGCCTACCGCAACCAGACGGCCTCCGACATCGCCCGCAAGCTGGCCGGGCAGGACGGGGTGCCGATCGGCCGGATCGACGCGACGAAGACCGTCTACGAGTTCATCAGCCAGAGCAACGTCACCGACTGGGAGTTCCTCGCGCGGCTCGCCGACGAGAACGAGATGGTGATGTCCGTCGACGCGAAGGGCAAGTTCCAGTTCGTGAAGCCGAAGGACGCCTCCGGGGCGCCCTCGACCAGCACGGACGGCGACAAGAGCCCGTTCGTCCTGGAGGCCGGGCACGACATCCTGCGGCTGCGTTCCGCGGTGACCGCCGCCGACCAGGTCGCCACGGTCGAGTCCCGCGGCTGGGACGTGACGACGAAGAAGACGCTCACCGCGACCTCGAAGGCCAACGGCAACAAGGCGTACAGCATCGGCGCCACCCCGGGCGACGCCTACGCCAAGTTCCCGACCGCCAAGCTGGTCGAGACCCGTACCCCCTACGACAAGCAGTCCGAGGTGAAGTTCGCGGCGGACGCCCTCTCCGACGACGTGACGAGCGGGTTCGCCGAGGTCGAGGTGATCGTCCGGGGCAATCCGCAGCTGCGGCCCGGGGTGCCGGTGGCGCTGAAGGACGTCGGTACGCCCTTCGCCGGCAAGTACACGGTCACGTCCGTGCGGCACGTCTTCGGCGACGCCAAGCACTACGAGACCTGGGTGACGGTCAGCGGCCGGCAGTGGCGGTCCCTGTACGGGGTGGCCTCGGGCGGCGGGGCCGGCGACGCCGGTTCCGACCGGCAGCTCAGCGTGGCCCCGGCGCTCGTCACCGATGTGCAGGATCCCCTCCAGCAGGGCCGGGTGAAGATCAAGTTCCCCTGGCTCGACGACACCTACGTCAGCGACTGGACGCGGACCGTGCAGATGGGCGGGGTCCGCGGCGGCGGGGTGTTCCCGATGGACGTCGGCGACGAGGTGCTGGTCGCCTTCGACCGGGGCGCCCTCGACCACGCGTACGTCATCGGCGGCCTCTACAACGGCAAGGACAAGCCGACCAAGGTCAGGGACGTCCCGCTCCACGACGGCCTGCGCGGCCGCGCCACCCGGCACACCATCTCCGACCGCGTCGGCAACCGGATGGACCTGCTCGACCAGCGGGGCCGCAAACAGGGTGTCCGGCTGGCCAGCGGCGACGACAAGCTGACCGTCCATCTGGACCGGCAGAAGACCGAGATCACCGTGGACAGCAAGGGCAGTGTCTCCATCAAGGGCAGCAGGTCGGTGTCGGTCGAGGCCGGCGCCAACCTGTCCCTGAAGGCGGCCGGCGCGCTCAGCATCAGGAGCGGCGGACCGCTGTCGCTGCAGAGCGCGGAACTCGTCGACATCAAGTCCCCCGCGGGCGCGGTCACCGTGAACGCCACCGCCGTGAACCTGATGGCGAACGCGGCCCTGTCGCTGCGCGGCAACGCCGCCGTGGCGATCAGCTCCCTGGCCACCGTGGCGATCCAGGCCCCCCAGGTGCCGGTGCTCGGCAACCTGATGATGGGCGGCCTGACCGTGATGGTGATCCCGGCATGAGCGGGTGCGAGGTCTTCCCGGAGGGTCGGGTGCGGAGCTGATGGCAGAGCAGTTCGTGGGCTCGGGGTGGTCCTTCCCGCTCCGGATCGGCCCCACCGGCGGTATCGCCCTGGTCAGCGGCGAGAAGGAGGTCGAGGAGGCCATCCGTCTCGTGCTGTCCACGGCCCCCGGCGAACGCCCGATGCGCCCGGAGTTCGGCTGCGCCATCCACGACCTGGTCTTCGCGCCGGTCAACGAGCAGACCGCCGGCCGGATCCAGCACGAGGTGTACGCCAGCCTGGACCGCTGGGAGCCGCGGATCGAGGTCGAGGACGTCGAGGTCACCACCGGCGCCGACCCGAGCGTGCTGATGATCGACGTCCGTTACTCGATCCGCGGCACCAACAACCCGCGCAGCCTGGTGTTCCCCTTCTACGTCATCCCCTCCCACGACGAGCCGGACCTGCCGCCCGCCTCCTCGGACTCCTCGGAAAGCGACCGCTGATCCCCGATGGCCCTGCCCTCCCCGAACCTCGACGACCGGCGTTTCCAGCAGTTCGTCGACGACGCCAAGCGTTACATCCAGCAGCGCGCCCCGGAGTGGACCGACCACAACGTCTCCGACCCCGGCATCACGCTGGTGGAGACGGTCGCGCACATGGCCGACCAGATCGTGTACCGGCTCAACCGGGTCCCGGAGAAGAACCACCTGGCCTTCCTGGACCTGGTCGGCATCACGCTGTTCCCGCCGTCGGCGGCGCGCACGGAGGTGACGTTCTGGCTGTCGGCGGCCCAGGAGGAAGCGGTCGCGGTGCCGGTCGGCACGGAGGTGGCGACCCGCCGTACCGAGACCCAGGAGGCGGTGGTCTTCGCGACCGAACGCCATCTGAGCGTCGTGCCGAGCGAGTTGCGCCACCTGATGAGGCAGCAGCGCGGCTCGGCCGTCGTCGACCTCACCCACGAACTCAGCGAGGGCAAGGACCTGTTGTGCTTCACCGAGGCCCCGAACCCCGGGGACTGCATGCTGCTCGGCCTGTCCGCGGCGGTCCCGCACTGCGCGGTCGCGCTCGACCTGGACAGCCGTGTCGACGGTGTCGGCGTGGACCCGCGGCAGCCGCCGCTGGTGTGGGAGGCGTGGACGGAGGACGGCTGGCGGGAGTGCGAGGTCGACCAGGACGGCACCGGCGGACTCAACCGGCCCGGCGAGGTCGTGCTGCACGTCCCCGGCGGCCACGTGCTGTCCCGCAACGGCGGCCGGGAGGCGGGCTGGCTGCGCTGCCGGGTCACCGAACCCCACCCCGACCAGCCCTTCTACACCACCTCCCCGACGGTCCGGTTCGCCGAGGCCTGCACGGTCGGCGGCACCACCGGCGCGGTGCACGCGGAGACCGTCGAGGACGAGGCGCTCGGGGAGTCCACCGGCCTGCCCGGCCAGCGGCTGCGCCTGGCGCACGCCCCCGTCGTGGGCGACACCCCGCCGCTGCTCCTCCAGACCGCCGAGCACGACGGCGAGGACGGCTGGCTGGACTGGCAGGTGGTCCCGCACTTCGCGGCCTCCGGGCCGTACGACCGGCACATCACGCTCGACGCGACCACCGGCGAGATCGCCTTCGGCCCGGCGGTGCGCGAACCGGACGGCTCGCTGCGCCAGTACGGCGCGGTGGCCGCGAAGGGCGCGGTCATCAGGGCCCGCCGCTACCGCACGGGCGGCGGCCGGGACGGCAACGTGGCCCGCGGGGCCGTACAGATCCTGCGCTCCTCCATCCCGTACGTCTCCGAGGTCGTCAACCGGGAGGCGGCACGCGGGGGAGTGGACGGCGAGACGGTCGCCGAGGCGAAGGTGCGTGCCCCGATCACGCTGCGCGCCCAGGAACGGGCGGTGACCCTGCGGGACTACGAGGAACTGGCCCGCCGCGCCGCCCCGGAGACGGCCCGGATCACCTGCCTGGAGGGCGAGGAGGGCGAGCACGGGGCGTACGCGGTACGGGTGCTGGTGGTGCCGCAGGCGGTCGCGGACCCCGGCGGTCGGCTCCGCTTCGAGCAACTCGTGCCCGGTGACGCCCTGTTGGACCGCATCACCCGTCACCTGGACGAACGCCGGCTGATCGGTACCCGGCTGGCCGTCGGGCCGCCCTTCTACCAGGGCGTCACCGTGGTCGCCACCGTGCACGCCTTCCGCGGGGTGGACGTCGAGCGGGTCCGCCGCCAGGCCCACGACGCCCTCTACCGCCACCTCGACCCGCTGACCGGCGGTGCCGACGGCAAGGGCTGGCCGTTCGGGCGCCCGGTGCAGTCCGGCGAGGTCTTCGCCGTGCTGCAACGCGTCCCCGGTGTCGAACTCGTCGACGAGGTCGTCCTGCACCCCGCCGACCCGCTCACCGGCAAGCGCGGCGACCCCACGGACCGCATCGACCTGGACGCCCCGTCCCTGGTCTTCTCCTACGACCACCGGGTCCGGGTGATCGGCGAATGACCGTCAACGACGCCATCGGAGGCTCCCGTTGAGAGGCTCCATCGACGGCCTGGGCTCCTCCACCCCCATCGGCCCGATGCTCCCCGCGGTCTTCGCCGACGACGACCTGGCCCTGCGGTTCGTCGCCGGCCTGGACGACGTGATCGCACCGATCCCCAACGTCCTGGACTGCCTGCCCAGTTACTTCGACCCGGCGCTGGCCCCGCTGGACTTCGCGGAGTGGCTCGGCACCTGGGTCGGCGCGGAGACGGACGGCACGGAACCGGGCCCGCTGCTCCGCGCGGCGGTGGCCGCGGCCGCCTACCTGCACCGCATCCGGGGCACCCGGCGCGGCCTGTCCGAGGCGGTCCGGCTGGCGTTCGGCGTGGCACCGGAGATCACCGAGAGCGGCGGTGCGACCTGGAGCGCCCGCCCGCTCGGCGCGTTCCCGGGCACCCCGCGCCCGCGTCTGCACGTCCACCTCACGCTGCCCGCGCCCACCCCCGCCGACGAGGTCCGCCTGGAGCACCTCGTGGCCGCCGCCCGCCCCGCCCACATGCCCTACACGGTCCAGGTGACCGCGTCTTCTCCGTCCGCCGAAAGGACCCCGCAGCGATGACGACCACCCAGAACTGCACGGAGTGCGGCACGGTCGCCGAACCGGGCCAGTCCTTCTGCGACGCCTGCGGAGGGGTCCTGAGCTGGTCCGCCAACCGGGACACCCCGGCCCCCGACCGGGCCACGGCCCCGAACGCCCCCTCCCCCGGCTGGGACGCCTTCACCCGCCGCGACGGCGGCTCAGGCCTCCCCCAACGAGAGCTCCGCACGACCATCACGACAGCCCCCCGCGAGGAGCCCCCGACAGACGTCGCACCAGCACCCCACCGTCCCCACGACGACTCCCCGGAACCGACGACGCCGACCCCCCGCCACACCCACGGCGACATCTCGGAGCCGACCCCGCCGACGCCCCACCAGACCGACGGCAACTCCTCGGAGCCGACCCCGCCGACGCCCCGCCAGACCGACGGCAACTCCTCGGGAACAACCGCGCCGACGCCCCGCCAGCCCCACGCCGACTCCTCGGAGATGGCCGCGTCAGCTCCCCGTCAGACCGACGGCGACTCCTCGGGAACGGCCACGCCGACGCCCCGCCAGTCCTACGGCAACTCCTCGGAGATGGCCGCGTCAGCTCCCCGCCAGACCGACGGCGACTCCTCGGGAACGGCCGTGTCAGCGCCCCGTCAGGGGCGCGGGGAACTGCGCGACCAGCC
>NZ_LBMU02000112.1 GCF_001005085.2 Streptomyces humi | reverse complement strand
GGGGGACGGGGGACGGGGGGCGGGGACGGTGAACGGTGTGACGTGCGCGGCACGGGGCACTCGGCCCGCGGCGGGTCCGAACCCGGACCGCTGTGCCACGAGCGGAGGTGAAGGGCATGGGACACGGTGGAAACGTCATCGACGAGTTGGTGACCGATCACCGCGAGGTGGAGGAGATCTTCGGCAAGTTCGAGGCGCTGCCGTCCGGTGACAGGAACCGCAAGCTGTACGCCGACCAGGCCACGATGGAGCTGGTACGGCACTCGGTGGCCGAGGAGGCCTACCTCTATCCGGCCGTGCGCGAGCACGTCGAGGGCGGCGACGCCCTGGCGGACAAGGAACTCGAGGACCACGCCAAGGCCGAGCAGATCATGAAGGACCTGGAGGGCTGCGAGCCGGACGACGCCCGGTTCGACACGCTGATGAACTCCCTCATGAGCGAGATCCGCATGCACGTCGAGGACGAGGAGCAGAACCTCTTCCCCAGGCTGCGGGCCGCCTGCTCGGCGGACGCGCTGAACGATCTGGGCGACAAGGTCCGGCAGGCGAAGAAGACGGCTCCGACGCGCCCGCACCCCGCCGCTCCGGACAAGCCGCCGGCCAACAAGATGCTGGCACCGGGCGCCGGCCTGGTCGACCGGCTCCGTGACGCACTGACCGGCCGCGGCAAGCCGGACTGACCGGCACTCCGGGTCGGACGGCCGGGGCTCAGGTCGTGACGGCCCTCTCGTCGGGTTCGAGACGGTGGCGGAGCTGCGCACGGTGCAGCTCCGCCACCGGGGCGAGCAGGTCCGGGTGGCGCAGCAGTGACGCCGCCCGCCGGTCGTCCTCGTCGGGCAGGAGCAGGCGGCGGAAGTCGACCGAGGCGCCGGCCAGGTGGTCGCCGTCCGTGAGCGCGCCGACGGCGAGCCGGGCCAGTTCCGGGTCGCAGAGCAGGCCGGCCGCCCAGCTCGCCACCACCTCGTCCACCCAGCTGCGCCAGGCGCCGTCGGCGTCGGGCGCGGCATCGCCGCCGGTCACCCAGTCCAGCCGGGCGGAACCACCAGGACCCGCGACCCCGACCAGGCCGGCGTCCAGCGCGGTCGGATAACGCAGCCAGGCGGCCACTGTCACGGCCTGCCGGGCCTGTGCCTCGCACCGCGCGGCGGCGAACGCACCCCCGTGGGCCGGGAAGGCACCCGAGAGCCACCGAGCCGTGGCGGCGATGAGCGGAGAGAGATCTGCGAGCACTGCCAACCGTCCGAGACACCTGAGGAAAACCGACCGGGAACCGACAAAACGGTATCCCGGGCCGGCCCCTCGGAGATACGGACGATGGCCGTGGCCCTGCCCACAACACCCGACACCCCCCGTGTGTGCCTGCGGCACCGCACGCGGCCCAGCCGATACCCCTAGTGTGTGCCGGCGGACCGCGCACGGCCCGGCCGGCAGCCTCGATGGCTGCGGCACCGCGAGTGGCCCGGCAGGCAGCCTCGGTACATGCCTGCGGCACCGCGCGCGGCCCGGTCGGCGGCCTCGGTACATGCCTGCGGCACCGCGAGTGGCCCGGACGGCACCCTCTGTGTGCGCCCGCGGGACCGCACGCGGCCCGGTCGGCGGCCTCCGTGTGCGCCTGCAACAGCGCGGTCCGCCTCTTCCTGGGATACGGCGTGCCCCGGGCGTGGTGAGGACCCCGGCCCGTTGCGCGGGGCCGGGGTCCTCGGGTGTGCGGGCGCTGGGGCCCGGTCGTCAGATCAGGCCGCCGGGGTCACCGGGGCGGACCCGGCCGCGCCAGGCGCCGCTCTCGGTGCCGCGCTGCTCGATGAACTCCTTGAAGCGCCGCAGATCACCCTTGACGCGCCGGTCGATCATGCCGAGGGCGTCCGCGCCCTTCTCGGCCATCCCGGTGGGTTCGACGTCCATGGTGAGTTCCACCCTGGTGTGGGCGTCGTCCAGCGACTCGAACCGGACGGTTCCGCGCTGCCGCGTGTCACCGTCGGTGGTCCGCCAGGTGATCCGGTCGTCCGGCAGCTGGTCGACGATCTCGGTGTCGAACTCGCGCCGCACCCCGCCGATGCTCGTGGTCCAGTGGTTGTGCCGGTCGTCGAGCTGCCTGACCTCCTCGACGCCCTCCATGAAGTTCGGGAAGTCCTCGAACTGGGTCCACTGGTTGTAGGCCGTGTGAAGCGGGACGCCGACGTCCACGGCTTCCTTGACCGTGCTCATCTGTTCCTCCTCGTCGCGAGCGGCTCAGTTCCGGGGCGCGGACCGGCGGCCCCGGAGTGTCTTCTCGTCGGCCCCCGGGCTCGGCGTGATCGGGTCGCCGGATGCCGCCCGCTCGGGAGCGCCGCGATCGGCGTCCGCCCGGCCGGCACGCTTTCCGACCTGCTCGAGCACCTCGTCCGTGAGGGTCGGGGCCGTTCTGTCCTTCTCGTTGCGTTCTGATCGCTTTCCCACGGCGCTCGGGTACCCGGATCTCTCCCGGCAATCCACCCCGGTCCGCCTCACCTCACACGCCGGACCCGGCCCGCCGCGCCGCGACCAGCATGACGAGCACGGCGGCCAGTGTGATCGCGGCGCCGGTGTACAGCGGGGCCGTGTAGCCGAGGCCCGTGGTCAGGGCCAGGCCGCCCAGCCAGGCGCCGAGGGCGTTGCCGACGTTGGACGCGGACACGTTGGCGCTCGCGGCCAGCGCCGCTCCGTGGGCGGCGTCCGTCACACGGGTGATCATGCCGGGGACGGGAGCGAACCCCGTCACCCCCATCAGGAAGACCAGCGGCACCGACGCCACGGCACTGCCGGCCAGCAGTCCGAACACGGCCAGGGTGACGGTCAGGGCGAGCAGCGAGAGCACCAGGGCGCGGTCCCGGTCGCGGTCGGCCGCGCGGCCGCCCACCAGGTTCCCGACGACCAGGCCGACGCCGTACACCATCAGCAGCCAGGCGACGTCGGCCGGGGCGAACCCGCCGACCTCGGTGAAGGTGTACGCGAGGTAGCTGAAGGCGCCGAACATCCCGCCGTACCCGAGGGCCGTGGCGGTCAGGGTGAGCCAGACCTGTGCGGACCGGAACGCGCGCACCTGGTCCCGCAGGCCCGCGGGCGGCCCGTCGGCGGGCGCTCCCGCCGGCCGGCCGGGGACCAGGGCGACGATGCCGGCCAGCGCCAGCACCCCGATCGCGGTGACCGCCCAGAAGGCCGCCCGCCATCCCCAGCGCTCGCCCACCAGAGCGCCGAACGGCACACCGAGCACGTTGGCGAGCGTCAGCCCCGCGAACATGACCGCCACCGCACGGGACTTGCGCTCGGGCTCGACCAGGCCGCGGGCGACGAGCGAGCCGATGCCGAAGAACGAGCCGTGGCACAGGGCCGCGACGATCCGTCCGAGGAGCAGCACGGAGTACGTGGGCGCGATCGCCGACAACAGGTTGCCGGCGACGAACAGCGCCACCAGTCCGACCAGCACCCGCTTGCGCGGCAGCCGGGCCGTCGCCGCGGTGAGCGCGATCGCGCCGACGGCCACGCTCAGCGCGTACCCGGAGATCAGCCACCCGGCGGTCGCCCCGGACACCGAGAAGTCCGACGCCACCTGCGGCAGCAGCCCCGCGATCAGGAACTCCGTCAGCCCGATGCCGAAGCCGCCGAGTGCCAGCGCCACCAGCCCGGCCGGCACCCGGCGGGGTCCCGCCTCCCGTACGCCTGTGTCCATGCACCGACCCTCGCGGCCGGCCGCGTCCGGGTCCATGGACAAAGATCCACGGCACTTGGACGGATCGGCGCCACGTCCGCACGGGCCTTTCTTCACACCTTGACTTAACACCACGGATATTGCTTGTATCGCAACTCCCCAAGAGTCCAGGAGCAGTTGTGAGACGTGCGCTGACCGCGATCGCGGCCGTTACTGTCATGGCCCTGCCAATCATCGGCGCGGGCCCCGCCGCGTCCGGGCACGGCGAGGCCGTCACCGGTACCTTCTCCACCGGCGGTACGCAGGCCTGGCAGCCGTTGCCGTTGGTCAGAACGGGAGACGACCACGGGGGCGCCGTCGACGCCACCGTCACCGCCGACCCGGGCGCCCTGCGGCAGCGGTACACCGGCATCGGCTTCTCCCTGGACGAGACCAGCGTGTCCAACCTGTGGAAGCTCACCCCCGCCGAGCGGGCCCGGGCCGTCCGGCTGCTGGTCGATCCCGTGCACGGCGCGGGACTCGACCGGTTCCGGCTCACCATCGGCAGCCCCGACCTCATCGAGCACCTGCCGTTCTGGTCGGAGGACGACCTGCCCGCCGGCGTCACCGAGGACTTCGGCCTGAAGCACTTCTCCGTCCGGCGCGACCTCGACCTGCACATCATCGACACGGTCAAGCTGATCCAGCGCTACAACCCCCGTGCCACGTTCTTCGCGTCCGCGTGGAGCGCACCGGCCTGGATGAAGACCGACAACCGCTTCCTCGGCGAGGTCGCGCTCAAGCCAGGCAGCAGCACGGACTACTACCAGGTCGGCAGGTTGCGCGACGACTGCATCGACGTGTTCGCCCGCTACTACGTCAAGTTCGTGCAGGCGTACGCCCGGCACGGCATCCGCGTCGACGCGCTCACCCTGCTGAACGAGCCCGGCATGGACGTCGTCTACCCGGCCATGGACATCAGCGTCGCCCAGCAGCAGGAACTGGCCCTGGCGATCAAGCGCGAGATGCGCGCCCACCACCTCGGCACCCAGCTCTACGTGCACGACTTCAACTTCTGGGACTGGCGCGATCCGCACAGCACCGCGACCAAGAACTACCACCGCATCTTCGACGACGCCCCCGACGGCTCGGCGACCGGCGCCCAGGTCCGCGAGGCCGCCGACGCCATCGCCTTCCACCCCTACTGGGGCGACCCGACCGTCATGCGGGACGCCTACGAGCAGACCGGGAAGCCGGTCCAGCTCACCGAGACCAGCGACCTGGCACCCGCCACCGTCCTCGACGACTTCCGTCTCGACGCCGGCTCGTACATCCTGTGGGCCCAGACCACCGACCAGTACGGCGGCACCCTGCACTGGACACCGGCCCGGGACAACGACATCGACTGGGACCAGGTCGCGGCCACCACCAAGTGGCCGGACCGGCTGGTGACGGTGCACACCGACACCGGGCGCTTCTCGGTCCGCGACGAGCTGTACGGCCTCGGACAGTTCGCGAAGTACCTCACGCCCGGTGACACCCGCGTCGAGTCCAGCGCCACGGACAACGGCGTCGGCAACGTCGTCTACCGCACCAGGGCGGGCGGTTACGTCGCGGTCCTCGGCAACAGCGCCGGCACCGACCGCCGGGTCCGGATGACCGTCGGCGACCGGACGTTCGTCGTGACCGTACCGGCCGGCGCCTTCGCCACCTACCGGTGGCAGGACCGGGGCCGCCACTGACCGGGGGTATGGCTGACCCCCGCGTGCGACGACCGGTATGCCGGATGGTCGCGGGCGGGCGCGGTCCACAAAGCTGGGAGAAGCCGCCGAAGACGCCTACGCGTCACGGAAACACGCACACCAGGAGGCCTCCCTTGCTCACCCGCCGCGCCGCTGTCCTGTCGGCCCTCGCCACCGTCACCCTGTCCGCCGTCTCCGCCCGCACCGCGTCGGCGGCGTCCCGCCCGGCCGGGCGGGCACGGCTGACCCTGCCCGCGCCCGGTGGCCCGCACCCGGTGGGGACGGTCTCCCTGCACCTCGTGGACACCACACGCGCCGACCCCTGGGTCCCGTCGCGCCCGTACCGGGAACTGATGATCAGCGTCCGCTACCCGGCGCGGGCCGTCGACGGCCACCCGAGGGCGCCGCAGCTGCTCCCCGGGGAGGCCGCCGGGTTCGCCGCGGTCAACAACTTCGCCGACGTGCCCGGCGACCGGGTCGACTGGGCGGCCACCCGCACCCACGCCCACGAGGGTGCCCCGGCCGACCGGAGCCGGGGCCCGTACCCGGTGGTCTGCTACTCACCCGGCGCCGGCGATCCCCGTTCCCTCGGCAGCACCCTCTGCGACGACCTGGCCTCCCGCGGCTACGTGGTGGTGACCCTCGACCACACCTACGACGCGTCGGCCGTCCAGTTCCCCGACGGCCGTGTAGAACGCACCGTGCTGCCCGCCGAGTTCGACAAGGCCTACCCGGACGAGGGGCGCATCCGGGCGCTCCTGGAGAAGACGATGGCCGTACGGGTCGCCGACACCCGCTTCCTGCTCGACGCGCTGCCCGGCGCCCTGCCCCGCGAGCTGCGCGACCTGGCCGACCGGACCCGGATCGGCATGTTCGGGCACTCGGCCGGCGGCTTCACCGCCCTACAGGCCATGCACGACGACCGGCGCATCCTCGCGGGAGCGAACTTCGACGGCGTGCTCGCCTACGTCCAGGAGGACAGCGACTCCGGTCACCTGTCCGGTGTCGCCGCGGACGGCCTCGACCGCCCCTTCCTTCTGGTCGGCAAGGACGGCAACGACCTGAGCACGGTGCCGTCCTGGAACGCCCTGTGGCGGCACAGCCGCGGCCACGGCGCGGGACTGACCCTGCGCGGCGCCGAACACGCCACCTACACCGACGCGGTGACGATGATCCCGCAGCTCGCCCGTCAACTCGGCCTGCCCCGCGCGACGGTCGTGGAGAACGTCGGCACCATCGCGCCGGCACGGGCGATCGCCGCCGAACGCGCCTGCCTCAGCGCGTTCTTCGACCGGTCGCTGCGCGGCCGCGACGAGGCCGAACTGCCCGACCGCTACCCGGAGGTGCGGCTGTTCTGCCGCTGAGCCGCCCGGACGGTCAGGCCGGTGCCCGGTCCCCGGCCCGCTCCAGACGGACGATCACGCTTTTCGACGTCGGCGTGTTGCTGATGTCCGCGACGCTGTCCAGCGGCACCAGGACGTTGGTCTCCGGGTAGTAGGCCGCCGCCGAACCCCGGGGCGTCGGGTAGGCGACGACCCGGAAGGCGTCGGCCCGGCGCTCCGAACCGTCCGTCCAGACACTGACGAGGTCGACCAGGGCGCCGTCGTCCAGACCGAGGTCCGCGAGGTCGGCCCGGTTCACCAGCACGACCCGCCGGCCGCCCTTGATGCCCCGGTAGCGGTCGTCCATCGCGTACGGGACCGTGTTCCACTGGTCGTGCGAGCGGAGCGTCTGCAACACCAGATGGCCCGGCGGAGCCTGGAGCATCGTGAAGTCGTTCACGGTGAGGACGGCCTTGCCCGCGGGGGTCCGGAACACCCGTTCGTTGACCGGGTTCGGCAGCCGGAAACCGCCCGGCCGCCGTACCCGTTCGTCGAAGTCCTCGAAGCCCTCCACGACCCGGGCGATCCGGTCGCGGACGAGGCCGTAGTCGGCCTCGAAGTCCGCCCAGGGGATGTCCGGGGCGTGCGGCCCGGCGTCCAGGACCCGGCGGGCGAGGCGGCTGATGATGGACACCTCGCTGAGCAGGTGCGCGGACGCGGGGGCGAGCCGGCCGCGGGTCGCGTGCACCTCGCTCATCGAGTCCTCGACCGTCATGAACTGCTCGCCGCCCGCCTGCACGTCACGGTCGCTGCGGCCGAGCGTGGGCAGGATCAGCGCGGTCCGCCCGCACACGGCGTGCGAGCGGTTGAGCTTGGTCGACACGTGCGCGGTCAGCCGGCAGTTGCGCAGCGCGCGTTCGGTGGCCTCGCTGTCGGGCGTCGCGCGTACGAAGTTGCCCGCGACCCCGACGAACAGCTTGGCCCGGCCGTCCAGCATGGCCCGGATGGAGTCCACGGAGTCCAGGCCGTGCCGCGTCGGCGGGGTGAAGCGGAACTCCCGTCCGAGCCGGTCCAGGAACGCCTGGGGCATCCGCTCCCAGATGCCCATGGTGCGGTCGCCCTGCACGTTGCTGTGTCCGCGCACCGGACACACGCCCGCGCCCGGACGGCCGATGTTGCCGCGCAGCAGAAGGAAGTTGACGACCTCACGGATGGTGGGCACCCCGTGCTTGTGCTGGGTCAGGCCCATCGCCCAGCAGACGATGACACCACGGCTCGCCAGCACCCGCTCGTGCACCCGCTCGATCTCGTCCCGGCTCAGGCCGGTGGCCTCCAGGACGGCGTCCCAGGACGTCCGGCGGATGTGCTCGGCGAAGGCGTCGTAGCCGGTGGTGTGCTCCTCGATGAACGCGCGGTCCAGGACGGTGCCCGGCTCCTTGTCCTCGGCCTCCAGGAGCAGCAGGTTCAGCGCCTGGAACAGGGCCAGGTCGCCGCCGGGCCGTATGTGCAGGAACTGGTCGGCGATGTCCGTGCCGCGCCCGACGACCCCGCGCGCCTTCTGCGGGTGCTTGAAGCGCAGCAGCCCCGCCTCCGGCAGCGGGTTGACCGCGACGACCTGACCGCCGCGGCGCTTGGTCTCCTCCAGCGCGGACAGCATCCGCGGGTGGTTGGTGCCCGGGTTCTGCCCCACGACGAACACCAGGTCGGCGTCGTGGATGTCGTCGAGGCTGACGCTGCCCTTGCCGATGCCCAGGGTCTCGTTCAGCGCCGAACCACTCGACTCGTGGCACATGTTGGAGCAGTCCGGCAGGTTGTTGGTGCCGAAAGCCCGCGCGAACAGCTGGAGCAGGAAGGCCGGTTCGTTGGCCAGCCGCCCGGAGGTGTAGAAGAGCGCCTCGTCCGGGTGGTCCAGGGCGCGCAGTTCGCCGGCGAGAAGGTCCAGCGCCTCGTCCCAGCCGACCGGCTCGTAGTGGGTCGCGCCCTCGCGCAGCACCATCGGCTCGGTCAGCCGGCCCTGCTGGTTGAGCCAGTAGTCCGACTTCCGGCTCAGCTCGTCCACCGAGTACCGCCGGAAGAAGTCGGCGGTCACCCGCCGGGACGTCGCCTCGTCGCTGATGTGCTTGGCGCCGTTCTCGCAGTACTCGTTGCGGTGCCGACGGCCGGGGCCCGGTTCCGGCCAGGCGCAGCCCGGACAGTCGAAGCCGTCGGTCTGGTTGATGTTGAGCAGGGTCAGCGCGGCGCGCTTCGGCGTGGTCTGGCCGAGCGCGTACCGCAGCGCGTGCGCCACCGCCGGAGCACCGGTCGCCCATGTCCTGGGAGCCGTCACCGACAGCCCGGCCTCGTCCGGCTCCTCGACGTCCCGCATCACACACCACGTCCTCTCCGTCGTACCCACTCTTCGTGAGCGCTCGGGCACAGGTCAAAGCGGTAGTTCCGATCGTCTGACAGGCACCGCCGATCACGGCCGCCCCGCCCGGGGGATCATGGGGGCGTGCAACTGCGCCAACTGGAATACCTCGTCGCCCTCGGCCGGGCCCGCCACTTCGCGAGGGCGGCGCAGGCCTGCTACGTCTCCCAGCCGACCCTGTCCGAGGGCATCCGGAAGCTGGAGGACGAGCTCGGCATCCCGCTGGTCCGGCGCGGACGCCGGTTCGACGGCTTCACACCGGAGGGCGAGCGGGTCGTCCTGTGGGCGCAGCGGATCCTCGCCGACCGCGACGCCATGGAGAGCGAGATCCAGGCACTGCGGGCCGGACTGAGCGGCCGGCTGCGCATCGGCACCGTCCCCACGGCGTCCACCGCGGTCGCGCTGCTGACCCAGCCGTTCTGCGCCGCCAACCCGCTGGCGACCGTCCAGGTCTTCGCCGACCTCCAGGCCGAGGACATCGTGCGGCGGCTGCGGAGGTACGAACTCGACGCGGCCGTCACCTACCAGAGCTCGGTCGCCGCCCACGACTTCACCTTCGTACCGCTGTACCGGGAGCGCCACGTGCTGCTGACCCGGCGGACCACGGCCGGTCCGGATCCCGCCGAGATCTCCTGGGAGGAGGCCGCCCGGTACCCGCTGTGCCTGCTGCACCCCATGATGCAGGGCCGCCAGGTGCTCGACGCGGTGTTCGAGGCCGTGGGCGTGAGCGTGACACCGCGGGTCGAGACCGACTCCATCGCCTCGCTGTTCGCCCAGGTCAGGGCCGGTCAGTGGGCGAGTATCGTGCCGTACGCCTGGCTGCACGTGTTCGGCGTGCCGACGGGCATGCGGGTCGTTCCCCTGGTCCGGCCGGTCCGTACCGAGCGGATCGGCCTGGTGCTCCCGGCCCGGGAACCGGTCTCGGTGATCGGGCAGGCCCTGATCGACGTCGTGGCCCGGGCGGGGGTCGCCGCCGCGCTGGAACGGCTGCCGCAGCCGGCGCCGGACGACGGGACCCCGTTCGACGCGCCGCGCTGACGCGCGCTCCGGCCCTCGCGGGCCCCGTGGGTTGCACCGCCTGCCGTACCGGCGTTTTCTGGAAGTATCCGACGGTGAAACAAGATCGCCAGGGTTGCGGCACGAACCGACCCGGGCCCGCCTCGATGTGTTTCTCCTGGTCAGATTTTCGGTCCGGGTGGTCCGCCGTCGTCACCCGGCGTTCGACGCGGAGGTGAACCAGGTGAAAGCCGTTGTCTACGAGAAGCCTTTCAGCGTCGCTGTCAGGGACGTCGACGATCCGGGCATCCAGCACCCCAACGACGTGCTGGTACGGGTCACATCGACCGCCATCTGCGGATCCGACCTGCACATGTACGAGGGCCGTACGGCCGCCGAGTCCGGCATCGTGTTCGGACACGAGAACATGGGCATCGTCGAGGAGACCGGCTCCGGTGTGACCTCGCTGTCCCAGGGCGACCGGGTCGTCATGCCCTTCAACGTCGCTTGCGGCTTCTGCAAGAACTGTCTGGCCGGGAAGACCGGCTTCTGCCTCACGGTGAACCCGGGCTTCGCCGGCGGAGCCTACGGCTATGTGGCCATGGGCCCCTACAAGGGCGGCCAGGCGGAGCTGCTGCGGGTACCGTTCGCCGACTTCAACTGCCTGAAGCTGCCGCCGGGCAACGAATTCGAGACCGACTTCGTGCTGCTCGCCGACATCTTCCCGACCGGCTACCACGGCTGCGAACTCGCCCAGGTGATCCCCGGCGAGAGCGTGGCCGTCTTCGGCGCGGGTCCGGTCGGGCTGATGGCCGCCTACTCCGCGCTGCTGCGCGGCGCGGCCAAGGTGTTCTCGGTCGACCGGGTACCGGAGCGGCTCGCCAAGGCGGAGCAGATCGGAGCGATACCGATCGACTTCACCAAGGGCGACCCGGCGGAGCAGATCAAGGAACAGACCGGAGGTGAGGGCACCGACAAGGGCGTCGACGCCGTCGGCTACCAGGCCCAGGCGCACGACGCGAGCCACGAGGAGCCCGCCGTGGTCCTCAACACCCTCGTCGACACGGTGCGACCGACCGGCATGCTCGGCATACCCGGCCTGTACGTCCCGTCCGACCCGGGCGGACCCGACGAGCACGCCAAGCACGGCCAGTTGCTGGTCTCCATCGGCAGGATGTTCGAAAAGGGCCAGCGGATGGGCACCGGCCAGTGCAACGTCAAGCAGTACAACCGCCAGCTCCGTGACCTGATCATCGCGGGGCGGGCCAAGCCCAGCTTCGTGGTCTCCCACGAACTGCCGCTGGAGGAGGCGCCCGGCGCGTACGAGAAGTTCGACCAGCGGATCGAGGGCTACACCAAGGTCGTCCTGCACCCCGGTCACGCACTCGCCGCATAGTCGCGTCACCCCGCCGTGGCGGGCCGGCTCCCGGGAGCCGGCCCGCC
>NZ_LBMU02000111.1 GCF_001005085.2 Streptomyces humi | reverse complement strand
GAGGTTGTTGAGGGACATGGCGAGGTCGGGGAGGAATGCGGGGCCGTTGGGGCCGTTGACCAGGGCGCGGCGGATGGTGACGGCTTCGGTGATGGAGGTGAGTGCGGCCTGTTGGTCTCCGGTGTTGCTTTGTTGGTTGGCGAGGTTGTTGAGGGAGCCTGCGAGGTCGGGGAGGTATACGGGGCCGTTGGGGCCGTTGAGCAGGGCGCGGTAGTGGGTGACGGCTTCGGTGATGGAGGTGAGTGCGGCCTGTTGGTCTCCGGTGTTGCTCTGTTGGTTGGAGAGGTTGTTGAGGGACATGGCGAGGTTGCGGAGGTGGGCGGGGCTGTTGGGCCCGTCGGCCAGGGCGCGGCGGATGGTGACGGCTTCGGTGATGGAGGTGAGTGCGGCCGGGTGGTCTCCGGTCTCGCTCTGCCGGTTGGCGAGGTTGTTGAGGGAGCCTGCGAGGTTGGGGAGGTAGGCGGGGCCGTCGGGGCCTTGGACGAGTGCGCGGTAGTGGGTGACGGCTTCGGTGATGGAGGTGAGTGCGGCCGGGTGGTCTCCGGTCTCGCTCTGCCGGATCGCGAGGTTGTTGTGCCAGCTGGCGATTGCAGCTCGGGCCTCCTCGGACGGGACTCCCGCCTCATCCGGTCGGGACCGTACCGTGGCAATCAGCGCCAGACCCCGCAGTGTGCTGTGGCCCGTCGGAAGGGTCACGGCCAGCTCTGCCAGAGGCAGCGGCGTGTCCTCGGTCTCGGCGAAGTGCTCCAGTGCCGTGACGAACGGGCCTCCCTGGGAAGCCGCCACCGACAATGCCATCGGCCACAGGTCGGGAACCGCTTCCAGCGCTCTGCGCGCCATCGCCTGCGCGTCCGCCTTGCCGGCGGTCGCCGTCGCCAGCCGGGAGACGCCCACGCAGGCGTTCAGGCGTTCTTCCGTGTCCGCGGTTTCCAGGCAGCGGCCGAACAGCGCGTCGTTGCCGCGGAACACCGTGGCCGCCAGGTGCGTGCCCACCGGGTCGGGGCGGACCGCGACGGTGCCGTCCTCCGGTGTCGTGGGGAGCAGTTTCTCCAGCAGGGCCGTGAACTCGTCGCGCCATTTCGCGTCGGTGGCGAGTTCCTTGACCGTGCCCAGGACATCGTTGAGCCGGTCCTCGCGTGGCGCGAGCAGGCTGACGCAGGCTCCGGCCTCGCGCAGCATCTCCTTGGCCCGCTTCGACGGCTCGCCGATCCGGGACTTGTAGGCGCGGCCCCAGTACCTGAGTTCGTGCTCCAGGATCCTCTCGTAGAGGGCTGACTCGGAGGCGGGCATGTTGTCCTCGCTCTCCGACGTCTTCGCGGCGAGCCAGGCGAGCATGACCAGGTCCAGGGTGGTCCAGCGGCCGGAGTGGGGGTCCGGCGGCGGGTTGCTGCCCATGGCGGTGGCCGCCCGTGTGCCGAAGGACCGGAGCGCCGCCCGGTAGACGCCGGTCTGGCGGGGATGGCGGGGAGACAGCGGCATCGAATGGACCAGGGGCCGTGGGCTGCTGTCCTTCAGCGCGTCGACGATCTCCTCCTCCCACCAGCCGCGGACGGAGCGCGCGGTCAGGAGCAGGCAGGTGGGCTCCTGGCGGTCGCGCAGGATGCGCAGCAGGTTGATGATGTCGGCCGACTTGTGGTCGTCGGCGTAGTCCACGACGACGAGGAGCGGGGAGGCGGTGCGCGCCAGCCAGGCGCAGTCCTGTAGGTCCGGGTCGCGTACCAGGAACCCCGTGAACCAGCCCGTGTCGGCCATGCGCGCGGCCAGTTCGGCGGCCAGCCGGGTCTTTCCGGCGCCACCGACCCCGTGCACCAGGGCGATACGGGTGCGGGGCCCGTCGGGATCGGGGGCCCGGAACCAGTCCTGGAGGAAGTCGAGTTCGTCGCGGGGGTGGAAGTGGATGGTGTCGTAGCGGGCCCAGAGGAGTTTCAGCGGGCCGGTGTCGTCGCTGTCGGTGCTGACTTTGCTGTCGTTGATGTCCAGGTAGGGCGGGGTGAGGATCTGGGTGCGGGGCTGGTCGGGCAGGGGCAGCGGTTCGCAGTGCTCGTACCCGAGGCCGACGTCGAGAGTGACCTCCAGCCGGCCGTCGTCCGCGGCCTGCCGTACCAGTTCCGCGCCGTAGGCCACCGACTCGGCCCACGGCTGTCGGGTGCGGCGGCGCGGGTCGGCGGCATCGGCGCACGAGGCCGCACCGGTCACGTCGATGGCGAGGAAAGCTCCCGAGCCGTCCTCGGCGCCGGCGAGCTGGACGAGGAAGTCTTCGGGCAGGCTCTGCCAGTCGGCGTCGGCTCCGTCGGGAGAGCGGTACTCGCGGTACTCGCGGTGGGCGCGGTTGGACCAGTTGCCGTCCAGCCACACGGCGACCAGCGCGTGTCCGGGGCCGCCGTGACCGCCGCCCGTGACGAGGACGAGGGGGTGCAGTCCGGCGTCCAGGCAGGCACCGGCGAAGGTGACGGCGATGTCGAGGCAGGTGCCGTGCCCGGGCGAGGCCAGCACCTCGTAGGGCGGCCGGATGGTCTGGCGTCCTGAGTCACTGGTCGTCGGCTCGTCGGCGTACACGATGTTCCGTGCGGCGAACGCCTCGTACAGGGCGCGGGCGCGGACGGCGGGCGGTGTGTCGCCCACCGGTGGCAGGGCGCCGGCGAGGATGGCGGCGGGGGCGCCGCTCTCGCCCTGGCGCTTGCGCTGGACGTACTCGATCAGGGCCTTCGGGTCGTTGCTGGGCCAACGCCGCCATGCGGTGCTCACGCGCGTGCCCCCTCGGCCCCGCCGATGTCACCGGCCCCATCGATCCCACCGGCCGCATCGATCCCACCGGCTCCATCGATCACACCGGTCCTCGCGATCGCCTCGGCCTCCTCGATGTCCTCGGCGCCGACGACACCCAGCACGTCCTGAGCGGCGAGACGGCTGACGGCGGGCACCTTGGTGGCCGACACCTCCACCGTGTACGTCCCCGGCGGCAGCGGCGGGATCTCGGCCCGCCACTGGTCCTGCGCCGTCCTGGTGCAGGTGAGCCACGGCGCGGCCGCCCCCGGTGCGGCGTCCCGGGCGCGGGCCCTGACCTGCACCCGGGTGGACTCGTCGCCGCTGGTTCCGTACAGGGTCACCCCGAGCGGGACGGGTCGGTCGGCGAGAGCCGTCTCGTCCAGGTCGAGCCCGAGCCAGGGGCGTTCCGGGCGGTCCCCTCGTACGGCCGCCAGCGACGCGCCGGCGTACTCGGCCAGGATGTCCGTCACCATGGACACGGATCCCAGGGCGAGGTGACGTTCGGTCACCGCGCGGCGGGCGCGGACGTCCTCCTGCTCGATGGGGATCGCCGAGATCGCCGGGACCGTGCCGTCGCCGTGCCAGTCGGCGTTCGGCAGCCAGGTCGCCGCCTGTTTGGTCACCTTGATCCCGGCGGGGGACAGCAGGGCTTGCTGGAGTGTGCCGTGCCCCCGGCCGAACAGTGCCGTGACCTCGGGGCACCCAGGTTCTGCGTACAGGCCGTTCCAGACCGACTCGATGTCATCGTGGACGCTCCGGGCGGCCCTGGCGCGCGCGTCGAATCCCGGCGGCAGGGTCGCCGAGGCCGCCGCCAGCTCGTGCGGGGCCAGCGCCGGCTCGCTCCCGGACCGCCCCACCGCGGGGTAGCGCGGCAGCAGTTCGTACGCCGACGGCCACTGCCGCAGCACCTCCGTGAGCCCGGCCAACCGCTTGGGGCCCACCGACAGGCCGTTCACCAGGACGTCCAGTGCCTTCGGCGCGCCCCGGTGGGGAGTGCCCAGAGTCAGCAGTGCCGCGCAGTCGGCGGCACCGCCGAGGGGACCGAGCCAGTAGCGGGCCACGAGTCCGCCCATGGAGTGCGCCACCACGATCACCCGTCGGCGCCGGGCCGAGGCGTGTTCGCCGCCCAGGCGGGCCTCGATCTCGTCGCGCAGACGCTCGGCGGCGTGCCGGACGCTGCGCCGGAAGTCGTACGGGAAGAGCAGCACGTCCGCTCGGGTGTCCGGTACGCCGCCGGGTCGTGCGACGTCGATGCGCAGGTCGTCGAAGCGGCTGCGGAGCTTGCGCACCAGGCCGTCGTAACCGGGTGCCACGACCGGGCCGATCAGGGTGATGTCCGGCATCAGGCCGACCGGGACCAGATCCGGATGGGCGTCCAGCCCGAGCCGCTGGGGGCGGGCGGCGGCGGCGAGGAACCGCCGACGGCGTTGGTCCCAGCGGGCGGCGCCCCTAGGTGTTTGCAGGATGCTTCCGCCGATTCCGGGCACGACGACGACGAGATGCTTGAGCGAAGCCACTGATGTCCCCCTGTTCGCACACGTCACCTCTGTCTGCTGCCGACATGAAGTGACGATCATTCAGAAGAATGACGATAGCGCCGGGGCGGCACCATTCGATCGGGAATGGCGGTATTGGTGCGGTTTGCATATATGCACGACCCGCGAGCCGCGTCGTTAGAGTGGCGGTGTTCCCCGCCGCCTCCCCAGGAGTCGTCATGCAGGTAGCCGTGGTCACCTTCGACGGGTTCAACGAGCTGGACTCCTTCATCGCGGCCGCGATGGTCAACCGGTGCCGTAAGGACGGACTCGAGGCGTTCATCACGACGCCGACGCCGGTCGTCACGTCGATGAACGGGGTCGAGGTCAGCGGGCAGCGGCCGCTGGAGTTCGTCGGCGAGGCCGACGTCGTGCTGGTCGGCAGCGGGGTGCGGACCAGGGATGTGGTCGCCGACGCCCGGCTGGTCGCCCGGCTGCCGCTGGACCCCGGACGGCAGCTGATCGGGGCGCAGTGCTCCGGCGCGCTGGTGCTCGCCCGCCTCGGGCTGCTGGACGGGATGCCCGCCTGCACGGACACGGTCAGCCGGCCCTTCGTCGAGGCCCGCGGTGTCACCGTGCTGGACGCGCCCTTCCATGCCGAGGGCGACATCGCCACCGCCGGCGGCTGCATGGCCTCGCAGTACCTCGGTGCCTGGGTGATCTCCCGGACCCTCGGCGACGAGGCCGTGCGCGCGGTCGTCGACTACACGGCGCCGGTCGGCGAGAAGCGGGAGACCGTCGAGCGCGTCCTGCGTGCCCTGCGCGCGGGCGAGACGGCGGCCCCGCGCTGAGCGCGCCTCAGATCCAGGTGTCCAGCCACATGCGGGACTGCCAGCCCGTGTACGGGATCGTCTGCCCGGTGTAGATCGGGAAGAAGTAGACGAAGTTCCAGGCGATCAGGAGGACGAGGGCGCCGGCGGCCATCGTGCCGCGGATCCGGCGGTGGCGGCTCGCGCCCGGTGGGCCCATCAGGGCACCGGCCATCATGGCCACCGCCAGGCACAGGTACGGCACGAAGACCACGGCGTAGAAGGAGAAGACGGTGCGGTCCTGGTAGAGGAACCAGGGGAGGTATCCGGCGGCCGTCGCGCACAGGATCGCGCCCGCCCGCCAGTCGCGGCGCAGGGCCCAGCGGAACAGCAGGTACACCAGGGCGCAGCAGGCCGCCCACCACAGGGCCGGGGTGCCCAGGGCGAGGACGGTCCGGGTGCAGGCGGACGCCGTGCCGCAGCCGTCCTGGCCGGGTTTCGGGGAGTCGTAGGCGAACAGCACGGGCCGGCCCATCACCAGCCAGCTCCACGGGTTCGACTGGTACTTGTGCGGCGTGTGCAGGCCCACGTTGAACTGGTAGACCAGGTACTCGTAGTGCCACAGGCTGCGCAGCGGCGCCGGTATCCACGACCAGGTGCCGCCGCGGCCGTCCGCCCAGTGGCGGCCCCAGCCGTCGTCGGACAGGAACCAGCCGGTCCAGGTCAGCAGGTACGTCAGCAGGGCCGTCGGCACCAGGGAGAGGACGGACGGGCCCAGGTCCCGGCGCAGTACGGCCCGGTACGGGCGGCGGGCGCCGGTGACCCGGCGGGCGCCGACGTCCCACAGCACCGTCAGCGCGACGAAGAAGACCAGCACGTACAGGCCGTTCCACTTCGTCGAGGCCGCGAGGCCCAGCAGGACGCCGGCCGCGAGCCGCCAGGGCCGGAGCCCCAGGGCGGTGCGGTCACCGGTGTTCGCGTCCGGGCGGACCCGGCCGTCCGCGCCGGCCGGCAGGGCCGTCGCCAGCCGGGTACGGGTCCGGTCCCGGTCCAGCAGCAGGCAGCCGAACGCGGCCAGCGCGAAGAACATGACCATCAGGTCCAGCAGGGCGGTACGGCTCATGACCAGGTGCAGACCGTCCATCGCCAGCAGCGCGCCGGCCAGGCAGCCCAGGAACGTCGAACGGAACAGGCGGCGGCCGATCCGGCACAGCATCAGCACCGACAGGGTGCCGAGGAGCGCCGTCATGAAGCGCCAGCCGACGGGGTCGAGTCCGAACAGCCACTCGCCGGCGGAGATCACCCACTTGCCGGTCGGCGGGTGCGCGACGAACGAACCGGTGTCGGAGAGCGGGATCACCTGGGGGTGCGCCAGGATCTCCGGGTCGGCGATCTTGCGGTCCGGCCAGGTGCCCTCGTAGCCGAGGTGCAGCAGCGCCCAGGCGTCCTTCGCGTAGTAAGTCTCGTCGAAGACGACGGCCCGCGGCTGCCCCAGACGCCAGAACCGCAGGATTCCGGCCACCACGGCGACGAGCACCGGGCCCAGCCACTCCATGGCGCGCGCGAGCCGGGCCGCCGCGTCCTGGCCCAGCCCCAGGAGCCGCCAGAGGTGGGTGGCGGGCTCGGGGAAGGGCGGGACGAGACGTTCCCGGACGTCGGTGTACGGCGGTGCGGTGTGCGGGGACGCGGTGTGCGGTGCGGGATAGCCGAAGCGGCGCAGTCGGTCCAGCCTGCCCTGCGGGGCCGCCGTCGGACCTATGCCGTCGAGATCGTGGGAACGCGTCGCGCTGCTGCTCGTCACCGGACGACCTTAGACCGTCGGCGGGCCGGCACCGGCGGGCGCATCGGGTGAGCGGACAGGTGTCGACAGAGGGCTGGTTCTGAGCGGCGATTCCTGGGAAAAGTGCCCAACTGTCGACACCGGATGGGAAGTTGGGGAAGGCCGCACCGCGATCCGGAACCGACCGCGAAGGAGTCGTTCATGGCAGCGAACAGTGCGCGCGAGCCGTCGATGAGGGACCGCGTACGGGCCCTGCCGGCCCTGGCGACCGCCGCCCTCGGCTCCCTGGTCCTCGCCGAGGGCGGCACGCTGGGCGCCCCTGAGGGCTACGGCCTCACCCTGACCGTGTCCTGACCGCGGGGAGGATCAGCCGCACGAGCCGGTGAACACGTCCACCGCGTCGTCGCTGCTGCTCGCCACCAGCAGGTCCTTGGTGCCGTCGGACGTCACGTCGGCGGCGGTCGCCTCGTAGGCGCCGTCCGCCGACAGCTCGGTCAGCTCGCTCAAAGAGCCTCCGGATGTGCCGGTGTAGACCGAGACCGAGTTGCCGTTGAGGGACGACACCAGGACGTCCGGGATGTCGTCGCCGTTCACGTCGGCCGAGCCGACGGCGACCGGCAGGGCGGACGTCGAGTAGTCGACGGGGTCCTGGAAGGTGCCGTCGCCGTTCCCGGCGTAGACCTCCAGGGTGTCCGAGCCGTTGCTGACGGTGGCCAGGTCGGTGTTGCCGTCGCCGTCGAAGTCGCCCTGGGTGAGGGAGTAGAGGCGGGCCACGCTCGCGTACTCCGTCACGTCCCCGAAGGTCCCGTCGCCGTTGCCCAGGGCCACGCTCACGCCCCCGGCGGTGGCGACACTGGCGGTGGCGACGTCCAGGTTGCCGTCGCCGTCGAAGTCGGTGAGGACGAGGCCGTGCGGCCGGGTCACGGTCACCGTCTGCGAGGAGACGGTGAACGCACCTTCACCGTCGCCCAGCAGCAGGTTGACCCGCCCCGCCGACTCCTCGGCCACCGCGATGTCCAGGTCGCCGTCACCGTCGACGTCTCCGGCGACCAGGGAGCGGGCGCCCGAGCCGACCATGTACCGGGTGGCCGTCCCGAAGCTGCCGTCGCCCGTGCCCGGCAGGACGCTCACCGTGCCGCCGTCGAAGTCGGCGGTGGCGATGTCCGGGGCGCCGTCGGCGTCGAAGTCGGCGATCACCGACTGGTACGGCTTGTCGCCCACGGCGTAGTCCGTGGCCGTGCCGAAGGTGCCGTCGCCGTCGCCCAGCAGGACGGAGACGGTGTCGGCGTCGTTGTCCGCGGCGACCAGGTCGGCGTTCCCGTCGCCGTCGAGGTCGCCGGTCACCACGTGCCGGGGGTTGTCGCCGGTGCTCGCCGAGGTGGCGGACCTGGTGAAGGAGCAGGTGGCGGCCGACGTCGTGGCCGGCTCGTCGGCCGACGCGACAGCCGTGACACCCGCGGCGACCGTCAAGGCGCCGGCCACTCCGTAGGCCAGGACGCGCGGGGCCCGGCGGTTCCTGTGCTTGCTCATGACGGGAGGGGTTTCCTTCCGTGAGACGTGTTGTCTGTCATGGGCACGGGAACCTACGGGCGCCGCCTGTGAGTCACGTGTCACGCGGCCGTGGTTTCGCGGGGGGCCGTGGTCCGGCGGGGACCGGCGCGGTGGCCGTGCCCCCGTCGTCGTCGGTGATCGTGACCAGCGGCCGGTGACCGCCCGGCCTCCGGTACATGTGTTCGGCACGGCAGACGGAGCCGTGGATCCTGCCCCGCGTCGGGCGGGAGCCGTCCTTCCAGTCGACCACGCAGGTGTGGGTGTCCGAGGTGCCCGGGTCGGTGAAGCGGACGGTGACGGTCATCCGCCGGTCGCCGTGGCCGCGCGCGTCCGTGATGACCGGCGGGGCGTTGGAGACGGTCACGGTCGTGGTGTCGGTGCTGTGGCCGCCGGTCAGGGTGAGGGTGAAGGTGCCGTCGTCGGTGCAGGTGACGGTGGTGGCGGCGGCCCCGGGGTTCGCGAGCTCGCAGGGGGCACCCGCGGGGAGGGTCCACTTGCCGGGACCGGCCCCCGACACCGTGCCGGCCAGCGGGATCGCGCTTCCTTCCGTGCCGTGGGCGCCCGGACCGGCGTGCACGACGGTCACCGGGTCGATGCTGGTCAGTGTCGGCACGACCGGCTTGATCAGCCCGTCCGCGCCGAACTCCAGCTTGTCGACGGTCGTTTCACGGTGGGTGCCGTCGCCGCCGGGGATGGCGAAGCGGTGGTAGGCGATGTACCAGTCGTCGGTGTTCGGGACGTGTACGACGCTGTGGTGGCCGGTGCCCCTGATACCCAGGGAGAGGTCCTTGGAGAGGATCACGCCCCGCTTGGTCCAGGGGCCGCGAGGGGAGGTCCCGGTGGCGTAGGCGACGCGATAGTTCTCGTCGCGGGTGTCGTTCTCGGACCACATGAAGTAGTAGACGCCGTCGCGCTTGATGACGAACGAACCCTCGTTGTACCCGCTCGGTGTGATGTCCTGGACCTTCGACGTGTCGACGGACGTCATGTCGGCGTTCAGCGGGACCACGTAGGCGTGGCCGTTGCCGAAGTAGAGGTACGACTGCCCGTCGTCGTCCGTGAACACGGCCGGGTCGATCATCTGGCCGCTGAAGTCACCGGACTTGAGGAGGGGTTTGCCGAGGGCGTCCTTGAAGGGGCCGGTCGGTGAATCGGCCACCGCCACGCCGATGTTCGCGTCGGCGCAGAAGTAGAAGTAGTACTTCCCGTCCTTCTCGGCGATCGTCGGCGCCCACGCCCTGCTGTCCGCCCAGCTGACGTCCGGGCCCAGGTCGAGGACGACCCCGTGGTCCGTCCAGTGGACGAGGTCGGTGGACGAGTACGCCTTGAACTGCGTCCCGCTCCAGCCGTCGTAGCCGTCGGTGGTCGGGTAGAGGTAGAAGGTGTCGCCGAAGCGGACGATGTTCGGGTCGGCGTTCAGCCCCGGCAGCACCGGGCTCTTCATGATCAGCGCCGAGACCGTCCAGGTGCGCTTCCTGCCGTCGGAGCCCGTCACCTCGTAGGTCACCGGCTTGCTGAAGTCCCGCACGCTTCCGGAGGCCGGGCTGATCGCGGCACCGTGCGCGAGGGTGAACTCCGGTGCCAGGTAGGTGAGATCGGCGCCCTCGGACATCGGCAACGTGATCTTGCCGTCCGCGTCGTCGACGATGGCGTCGACCTTAAGACCCGTCTGGGTCGCCTTCGCGATCCCGGCCGTGTTGCCGCTGAGCTCCATCACCTCGGCGGCGGACAACGCCCGGTCGTAGATGCGGAAGTCGTCGACCTCACCGCCGAAGTACGGGTCGGCCGAGTAGAGGGAGCGGCCGATGTACCCGGTGTACTCCTTGCTCGCGTCGTACAGCTCGGACGGCTTGATGCTGGTCGTCGTACGGGCGGCCTGGATGCCGTCGACGTAGAGGACCATGGTGCCGGTGGCGCCGTCCAGGGTGACGGTGACGTGCTTCCACTGGCCGGGCGTGAGCTGCGAGCCGGCCGTCAGCTTGGACTCCGCCGACCAGCTCGCCTTGGTGATGGCCGAGTAGAGACTGGAGCCGCCGTTGGACGGCGTGGCGAAGAGGTACTTGTCGCTGTCGGGGCCCAGCCCGAACAGCCACTGGAAGCTGTCGCCGCCCTTCCACTTCGCGTACGTCGACACGGTGACGCTGTCGGCGTTCTTCAGCACCCCGTTCGGGATCTTCACGTACGGCGAACTCGCGGCGTCTCCCGACATCTTGAAGGAGCCGCCCTTCACCCCCGTACCGAAGGCGGGCGTGCGGACGTACGTGCCGTGGTAGCCGTGCCCGCTGGAGTCGACGGCGATGTTGCCGGCGGTCTCGTCGAAGTCGTAGTGCAGCAGCAGGTCGGCCGGGACGTCGGGGCCCTCCTCCGACACGGTGACCTCGGCCCGGACCGGGAGGGCGGTGCCGTCCGGGAGGCTGCCGGTGACGGTGAAGGTGCCGGGCCGCGCGTACGCGGACGCCGGGACGTCGTCCCAGGTGACGGCGGTGGGCCGGTCGACGCCGTCGGCGTAGGTCGCGATGACGGTGGCGGGCAGGACCGGGGCCTGCCCGGTCTTCGTCTTCACCTTCACGCTCTGGACGCTCTCGACCAGTTGGTCGGGCTGATAGGCGCGGAGGAGCCGGTCGTACTCGGCCTGCGTGACCGGGAGCACGGTGCCGTGGCGGGGCTTGGCGGGCAGGTCGTAGTCCGCGACCGGGGTCCAGACCCCGGAGTCGAGGTCGTCGGTCTCGAACGGGATGTAGCCGCGCCCGCCGAACTCGTCCAGGAACGCGTACCACTTGTCCTCGGTGTTCGACCTGAAGACCAGCGGCCCCTCGGCCGCGCTCATCGCGCCCTTGCCGATGCCCTCCGCGACCGGGGTCCAGTCGGTGCTGCGGATCGAGTCGCTCTTCTCCTCGAAGATGAACTTGCTGTCGGGGGTCGAGGAGGTGTTGTTCCGCTCGTCCTTGGAGAGCCGGTAGTAGGTCCCGTCCTTCTGGATCATCGTGGAGTCGATGACCGACCAGCCGCGGTCGATCCACACCTTGGGCTCGCTGAAGGTGTAGAAGTCCCGGGTGGTGGCGTACATCATCCGGTTGTAGGTGTCCCCGGAGTGCGCCGCGTCGTCGTACAGCTTCGACGCCCAGAAGACGACGTACTCGCCGAGCTTCGCGTCGTAGAACGCCTCGGGCGCCCAGGTGTTGCCCGCGCTGTCCGGGGCGACCTTCACCAGGCGCTGGTCCGTCCAGTGCACGAGGTCGGTGGACTCCCAGACCATGATGGACCTGCTGCCGGTGCGCTGGGCGGCGTCCCAGTCGCCGTTGCCGTAGATCCTGAGGTCGGTGGCGATCTGGTAGAACTTGTCGCCCTCGGGGGAGCGGATGATGAACGGGTCGCGCAGGCCCTTCTCGCCGAGCGTGGAGGTCAGGACGGGCTTGCCGTCGTTCAGCTCCCGCCAGTTCAGCGGGTCGTTCCCCTTGCTGAGGGCGGCGTAGAGCTGCTCGCCGTCGGCGGTGCCCTCGCCGGTGAAGTAGCTGAACATGTAGCCCTTGAGCGCTTCCCTGGCGGGGAGTTCTGGGACGTGCGCGGCGAAGGTGCGGGCGGCGGTGGCCGTGCCCTTGGTGACCGTCGCGGTCAGGTCGACGGTGGTGGCTCCGGCGCCGTGCGCGGGACGGTGCACCGTGCCGTCGGCGGCGATGACGTCCGGGTCGGCGGACGACCAGGTGACGGCGGTGCCGTAGGCCCCGGTGGCGGGCAGGGCGAGGTTGCCGCGGACGTCGTCGACGTCGTGCACGGTCAGGGCGTCGGCGGCCTGCTCGGCGGCGGTGGCGTCGTCGAAGTCGGCGCGGACGGTGACGTCGAAGGTCCTGGTGTCGGTGACCGGGCCCTTGGTGAGGGTCGCGGTGAGCGTGGCGTGCGCGTCGGGGGAGCCGGCGGCGGGCCGGGTCACCTTGCCGGAGTCCGAGACGACGCCGGGGTCGTCGCTGGACCAGGTGATGACCGAACCGCCCGCCGTGCCGGCCTTGGGCAGGTCCAGGTCGGCGGTCACGGCACCGGTGTCACCGAGGCTCAGGGCCGCCTTGTCGTCGGCGACGCCCTGGGTGTCGACGGGCAGGGCCAGTTGCTCCACCTCGGAGCCGGCCAGTGCGCGGTCGTACACGCGGAAGTCGCGGATGCGGCCCTTGAAGAGCTTGTCGCCGGAGTAGACGGACTTGCCCAGGTAGTCGGCGACGGTGCTGCCGGATCCGATGGCGCCGGGGGTGATGGTGACGGAGGTGTTCCGGCCCACCTCGACGCCGTCCTCGTAGAGCACGCCCGTGCTGCCGGTCTGGGTGTACGCGATGTGCTTCCACACCGAGCGGGTGATGTTGTGGGAGTCGGACGGCTTGGTCGTCTGCTCCGTCGACCAGTTGCCGGTGGCGAGGGAGGTGCGCAGGGAGTTGCCGGTGGCGAAGAGATAGCCGTTGCCGTTGCTGCCGCTGGAGTTGCCGAAGCCGTAGAGGAAGTACGGGGTGGACTGGGCGGCGTCGATCCGCACGTCCATGGACACCGTGATGGAGTCCATGCCCTTCATGATGTCGTCCGGGACCTCGACGTAGGTGTCGGAGCCGTTGAAGCCGAGGCCCTGGCCGGTGGCGGACCAGTCGGCGGTGCCGTTCAGCGTGCCGTCACGGCCGTTGCCGGAGGCGTCGGGGACGGTGGTGCCGTCACCGGAGTCCAGCGGGTACCAGAGGGCGAGGCCGTCGGTGAGGGCGGTGGCTTCGCCGGCGGTCGCGGTGGTGGCCCGGGCCGGGAGGGCGGGGCCGAGGAGGGCCAGCAGGGCCGCGGCGGCGGTCAGTCCGGCGAGCCGTCCCGCCCGGCGTCTCGCGCGGCCGCGCGGGCGTGTGCTGTGCGTCATGTGCGGCTCCCTGCCAAGTGACGTGCCGTCAACCGGAGATGACATCGCGTTGCGAGAGTGTCAAACGATGTACACGGGGGCGTCAAGAGTTTTCGAACGATGTCCGACAGGCCGAACGGCCGACCCGGGTGAGGGCGGAGCGGAGCCGGTGGCCAGGTGAACGGCAGGTGCTCGACAACCAAGCCGCAGCCATGACTTGGCAGGCCGTTGCCCCGGCCGAGTCCAATGTTCAACTAAGCATTCCCCTGCCCTGGCAAAGGGGTCTACCCGCATAGAGCCTTCCGGTGCTGTCATGCCCACGACTGCCCGGAACCGTGCCGGGCACCTCACCGGGAGACCCCCACATGTCCCGAATCCGACGTCCCGTCGTGACCTCGATCTCCGCGTTCGCCCTCGCCGTCGCGGGCCTCACCCTCACCACCGGTACGGCTCACGCCCAGTCGTGCAGCCAGGCCTACCTCCCGCTCCCCGACCCCAGTTGCCAGCCCGGCGACCTCAATCCCGACGTCACCCAGAGCACCATCGACTCCACCATCTGCGTCTCCGGCTGGACCGCGACCGTACGGCCGTCCAGTTCCTACACCACCGCGCTGAAGAAGGAGCAGATCGTCGAGTACGGGTACACCGACACCAGCACCTCCGACTACGAAGAGGACCACTTCGTGCCGCTCGAACTCGGCGGTGCCCCCAAGAGCGAGCTGAACCTCTGGCCCGAGCCGGAGTACGGCACCAAGACCGCGGCCAACAAGGACACCGTCGAGAACAAGCTCAAGAAGGCCGTCTGCGCGGGCACCGTGAGCCTCTCCGACGCCCAGGACGCCATCATCACCGACTGGACGACCGCCCTGTCCGACCTCGGTCTGAGCTGACGCCGCCAACTTTGCTGCCCCGCACGAGGCTTGGAGCTGCCATGTGCGGGGCAGAGCCCTCCTACCGGACACCAGGTGCGGGTCAGGGCTCGGCAAGAGGAGGGCGTCATGGACGGTCGGATCCGAGTACGCGTCGTTCGTCGGCCCGCTCCCCGGGGGCAGGAGATCGACCGCAGGACGCCCTCGGGCCGGATCCTGCCCTACTAGGACCTGCCCTGCCAGGACCTGCCCTGCCAGGACCTGCCCTGCCAGGACCTGCCCTGCCAGGACCTGCCCTGCCAGGGCCTCCTTCCAGGACCTGCCCTGCCAGGGCCTCCTTCCAGGACCTGCCGTGCTGGGGCCTCCCTCAGGACCTGTCCTGTCAGGAGCCGTTCGCTGGATCCACCGCGGCGGCCGTCGGCGGGTGTCGCCGCTGCGGCGGGTGAGGTGTTTGCGGCGGGGCTTCCGGGGCATCAGGTGCACCGGCAGCAGGTACGGCTGTGTGCGCCGGCGGCGGAGACCGTCGGGCGCGCCGGCGGCAGGGAGGCACCGTGACGACCAGGGAACCGGCACCGCGCGAGGTGCCGCCGTCATGACCGGCGTGCCGTCCGGGCCGTTCGTCCACCCCGCCCTCTTCTACGGCGACGAGGACGAGTACCTGGCCGGGACGGTGCCCTTCGTCCAGGAGGCGCTGGACGCCGGCGAGCCGGTCGCGGTCGCCGTGCCCGGCGAGAACCTCCGCCTCATCCGGGCCGCGCTCGGCGCCGGCGCCGGATCCGTGCTCTTCCTCGACATGCGCGAGGCCGGCCGCAACCCCGGCCGGATCCTCCCCGGCGTCCTGCTCGCCTTCGCCGACGCCCAGCCGTCCGGCCGCCGTGTCCGCATCATCGGCGAACCGGTGTGGGCCGGCCGTACGGCCACCGAGTACCCGGCCTGCGTCCAGCACGAGGCCCTGATCAACACGGCGTTCCAGGGCCGCGAGGTGACCGTCCTGTGCCCCTACGACACCACCCGGCTGGACACCCGGGCGGTGGCCGACGCCTACGCCACCCACCCGACCTACCTCACCGCGGGCTCGTCCGCCCCGCGCACCAGCAGCGCCTACGCCCCGGAGGCGGTCCTCGCCCACTACGACCGGCCGCTGCCGCCCGCCCCGGGCCCCGGCCTGCCCGTCGCCTTCGACGCCGGCTCCCTCTCCGCCGCCCGCCACCTGGCCACCGACGCGGCCGTCCGGTACGGCCTCACCGGCAGTCGCCTGCACGACCTCGCCCTGGCCGTCGCCGAACTCACCACCAACAGCGTCGTCCACGGCGGTGGCTCGGGCACGCTGGAGGTGTGGGCCGAGGACGGTCACGTGCTGTGCGAGGTGCGCGACAAGGGCTGCCTCACCGACCCGCTGGCCGGCCGCCGCCCCGCCCCCCGCGACCGGCGCGGCGGCCGCGGCCTCCTCCTGGTCAACCTCGTCGCCGACCTGGTCCGTGTCCACACGGAACCGTCCGGCACGACGATCCGCTGCTGGTTCACGCTCCGAGCGACCTGAACGACGCCTCCGCGCGGACCGGGCGCCGTTGCAATCCGGTCGACCCGCACGTTCGTTTCGCAGGGTGGCCGGGCGGGCAATGGTGGGGCATCGTGGTCCCGGCCACGGCGGGGGAGGGGGACACGGCGGTGCCTGATCTGGTGCGCACGACAGGTGGGCGGCGGCTGCGGGTGGAGGTGTCGGGGGATCCCCGGGGGCGCCCGGTGTTCCTGCTGCACGGCATGCCCGGCAGCCGGGTGGGGCCGCGGCCCCGGCCGATGTTCCTGTACCAGCACGGCACCCGGCTCATCAGCTTCGACCGGCCCGGGTACGGCGGCTCGGACCGCCGGCCAGGACGGCGGGTCGTGGACGTCGTCGAGGACGTGGCGGCCGTGGCGGACGCCCTCGGTCTCGACCGGTTCGCGGTGGCCGGCCGCTCCGGCGGGGGACCGCACGCCCTCGCCTGCGCCGCCCTGCTGCCGGGCCGGGTGACCCGCGCCGCGGCCCTGGTCGCGCTCGCGCCGCGGGACGCCGAGGGGCTCGACTGGTTCGCCGGGATGACGCCGTTCAACGTCCGCGAGTTCCGCACGGCCGTCACCGACCCCGAGGGGTACGCGGCCGGGATCATCCCGCGCTCGGCCGACATCCGCAGCAACCCGGCCCGGCTGCTGGAGGACCTGCGCTCCGACCTGACCGACGAGGACCGGCTGATCGTCTCCGACAGCAGCATCCGCTCGATGCTGCTGCGCACCTACCACGAGGCGCTGCGCACCTCGCCGTACGGCTGGATCGACGACGCGCTCGCCCTGACCAGCCCGTGGGGCTTCGACCCGGCGCACATCGGGGTGCCGGTGCTGCTGTGGCACGGCGCGAAGGACGTGTTCTCGCCCGCCTCCCACTTCTCCTGGCTGGCCGACCGCATCCCGCGCGCCAAGGCCGTCCTCGAACCGAAGGCGGCCCACTTCGGGTCGTTGCGCGCCCTGCCCGACGTCCTGGACTGGCTGCTGGCGGGAACCCCGGACGACTGACGGCGGGCCGTCCGCCCGGCCCCTTCCGCCCGGTCGGTCCGCCCGGCCCCTTCCGCCCGGTCCGTCCGCCCGGCCCCTCGCCCCCGCTCACACCGCCAGCGGCTCCAGGTCCCGGTACACCCGGCGCTCCTCCAGCGCGAAGCGGGTGATGCCGTTGTTCTCGCCGAGTTGCTGGCGCAGCGCCTTCAGCCGCCTGGTGGCTTCCTCGCGCAGGGCGTGGGCCTCGTCCGTGCGGCCGAGGGCGCTCAGGGTGAGGGCGCCGTTGCTGACCACCGCCAGGGCTTCGGGGTGCTGCGCGCCCAGGTCGGCGCGGAGCGCTTCGATGCTGTGCTGCTCCCGCTGCCAGGCCTCCTCCAGCCGGCCGCTCTCGGCGAGCACGATGGCGTAGTTGGCGGAGCAGAACTGGGTGTGCGGATGGTGGGCGCCCAGGACCTCGGTCATGCGCTCCAGCACCTTCTGGAACACCTCCTCGGCCTGTTCCCAGTCCCCGCAGCCCCAGTGGAAGACTCCGAGGTTGTTCATCGCGGTCTGGGTGTAGGGATGGGCCTCGCCCGGCTTCTTCACGTACTCGGCGAGCACCTTCTGGGCGACGTCGCGCGCCGCCTCCGGGTCCTCCGCCGCGAACAGGTCGGCGGCGAGGTTCAGTTCGCAGGCCAGCGAGTCCGGGGTGGGTGCCGTGTACTGCGACCGGTACTGCTCCATCGTCGCGGCCGTCAGCCGCCGCGCGTCCTCCAGTTCGCCGGCCCGGCGCAGCGACACCGCGAGCGACTTCGCGCACCGCAGGGTGCCCGGGAACTGCTTGCCGAGGTCGCGTACGCGCTTGTACTGCTCGTACGCCCGGGACAGCACCGCGACCGACGCGGTGTACTCGCCGACCTCGCGCAGGTCGCGGCCCAGGTTCTCCGCGGACGACAGCGTGTAGATGTGGTCGACGCCGTGGACCTGGGTACGGCGGGTGAGGGTGACCTCGTCGATCCCCCGGGCGTCCTTGTACCTGCCGACCATGCGCAACGCCAGGGCGAGGTTGTTGGCCGCGTTCAGGGTGCGCGGGTGGGCCTCGTAGAAGAGGTCGCTGAAGCCGTCGTGCGCCTCCCTCGCCAGCTCCACCGCCTTGGTGTACTCGCCCAGCGCCGCGAGGTCGCTGGAGAGGCCGGAGGTGGTGATGAAGGTGTGCGGGTGCCGGTTGCCGAGCAGCCGGCGCTGTCGCCCGAGCACGTCGTCGTCCATCTCCCGGGCCTCGACGTACAGCCCCTGGGAGCGCAGCACGTTGGCGAGCTGGCAGCGCAGGTACAGGTACTGCTCGTCGTTCTCGCCGAGGGGTTCCTTCCAGTGGGCGAGCAACTCCTCGGCGAGCCGCTGCGCCCGGGGGAACTCGCCGCGCTTCCACAGGTAGCGGACGCGGTCGATGAGCAGCCGGCGGGGCTCCGCCTCGGTGCAGTTGCGGATGTCGGAGGCGGTGAGGTGCGGCCAGATGATGTCGAACTGCGGCCAGTTCTCACGGTTGTCGGTGGGTTCGTCGCCCTTGGGGCGGGCTCCTCTGAGGATCTCGTGCACCGTGTGCCGGGCCTCGCGCCGCTCCTCCTCCGACATCTGGGAGCGGATCACCGCCTGCACGAGACGGTGCACCTGGATCGTGCGGGAGATCTGGTCGACCTTGGCGAGAGCGAGCTGGCTGATCTCCCGCACCAGCTGGCCGATCAGCAGACTCTCCGTCAGCCGGAGCGCGGTGAGCATCTCGTCGCTGTCGTAGAGCAGTTCCGAGGAGATCGGTTCGGCGGCGAGGAACGCGCACAGTTGCAGCAGCCGCACCGAGGCGGGCGAGCGTTCCTTCAGCCGTTCGATGGAGATGTTCCAGGTGGCGGCCACCGTGTCGGGGTAGTCGGAGGGCTGGTTGAGCCCCATCACCGCGGCGGTCTCCTCGGTGAGGCGGCGCAGGTACTCGGCGGTCGGCATGGCGGTCTCGGCGAGCCAGGCCCCGGCCTGCTCCACCGCGAGCGGCAGGTCGCCGACGGCCTCCGCGACCTGGTCGGCCTCCGTGGCGGACAGCCCGGGGGCGCGCCGCGACAGGTGCTCGACGCTCTCCTGCCGCTGGAAGACGTCGACCGGCAGTGTCTCCCCCTTGTCCGACCAGGCCTGGTTGCGGGAGGTGACCAGGATGTGCCCGCCGCCGGTGGTGGGCAGGTAACCGGCGAGGTCGTCCGGGTTGTCGGCGTTGTCGAAGACGAGGATCCACCGCTTGGTCGGGTTGCCCCGGGAGAGCATGCGGACGGTTTCCTTGCTGGCCAGCGCCATGTCCTCGCCGCCGGGTGCGCCGATGCGGGCCCCGAGCTCGGCGAGCGAGGCCACCACGTTGTCGACGTTCTCGGCCGGCACCCACCACACCAGGTCGTAGTCGGCGCTGAACCGGTGCACGTACTCCAGCGCGATCTGGGTCTTGCCGACACCGCCCATCCCGAACAGCGCCTGGTGCTGGGGCAGTACGGCGGTCATACCGCTGCGCAGCTGCTCCCGGACCTTCTCCAGGATGTAACCCCGGCCGGTGAAGGTGCTGTTGCGCTGCGGGACGTTCCAGTGGTCGGGGACGTGGCCGGGGAACCGGGGTGCCGCCGGTCCGCCCTTGGGCAGCTGACCGGGCAGTTCGAGCGCGCCGAGCAGCGCGTTCTCGCAGCTCGACTCGTCCCGGCCGTGCAGGTCGACGGGGTCGGCCTGGTGCTGGTACGACTCCGGTGGCTGGACCTCGTCGACCTGCACCGGTATCAGCACGCCCGCGGGGCCGTCGCCGCCGGTGGCCGAGTTCAGCAGCAGCGCGGTGTGCCGGGAGCCGAACAGCGCCTTGGACCACAGGACCAGGACGCGGGTGCCCGGGGCGGGCCGGTCCAGCGGTCCGGCGGCCAGGTCGTGCAGTACGACGGTGCAGCCGGCCCGCTTCAGCAGCGACTCGGCCCAGTCGGCCCACATCCGGTTCTCCGCCGCGTACACGATGGTCACCTGGAGCGCGGTGGTCTGCGGCCGCCGCCGGATGAAGGCGTCCCGGCAGCGCAGCCGTACCTGGTCCGGGATCGGCGGCAGCGCGGTGACCTCGTTGTCGGTCACGAACGCGGTGAGCCGTTCGAAGGCGGACAGCAGCGACTTGGGGTCGCCCTTCTTGTCCCCGACGACGGCGAGGGTCTCCTCGTACGCGTAGTACGGCTTGTACGGGATCTCGACGCTGCCCCAGTAGGCGGTGACCTCGTCGGCGCTCAGCCGCTCCCCGTCCGGTCCCTTCGGCAGTCCGGCGAACTTCGTCCGGGCCACCGCGCGGCCCGCCTCGACCTTCTCCTTCTCGCCGTCGTCCACGCGCATCGGGACGGGCAGCACCCGGATCCGCCGGCTGCGGTGCTCGTCGCCGACGCTGTAGGCCACGTCGGCGGCGCCGTCCAGGGCCTGGTCGCTGAAGGTGAAGCAGTCCACCAGGATGTCGGGCATCTGGAGCGTGCAGATGTCCGCGGTGTCCGAACGCCCGGTGCGGGAGTCGATCAGCACGTAGTCGTAGGACCGCTTCATGCTGTCGCGCAGCGCCTCCAGGAACATGCCGCCGCGCAGCCGGTCGTAGAAGTTGTCCCATTCCAGGGAGGACGCCGTGCCCGAGTAGGCGCGGAACTGCTTCCCGGCGGAGAGGAAGTCGAGCGAGCCGCCGTTCTCGAAGGCGAGTCCCTGCCGTTCGGGGGAGAGCGAGACGGCGTGCTGTTCGACGTCCGCGAACTCCAGGTGCCAGGGTCCCGTGCGGGTGATGCCGTCCGTGGCCGCCCAGGCGTAGTCCTGGAGGATGTTGAGGACACCTCCGGTGGCGGCGAGCACGTTGGGGTCCAGGAACGGGTGGAAGAAGCGGTCCAGACCCGGGGCCTCCAGGTCCCAGTCGACGGCGAGGACGCGTTTGCCGTTGGCGGCGAGGATCCACGCCGTGTTGGCGAGCGCCATCGTCCGTCCGGTGCCGCCCTTGTACGAGTAGAAGGTGATGATGCGTCCGTCCACTGCGGCCGTCATGCCTCTCCTCCGGGGTCGTCGCCCGCGTCCGGGTCGGACGGTTGGTAGGGGTCCGCCAGACGGGGTCTGGGGATGTCAGGGCCCGGCGGCAGTCGGACCTCCGCGTTCTTCAGGTACTGCCTGGTCGTGTAGGCCACCACCTCGGGCAGCACCCTGGTGAAGGCCTTGAGCGTGGGTACGCCGTTCACGGCGGTCCGGGCGTCGCCGCGCCGCGCCCGCTCCAGGATGGTCGGCATCACCCGCTCCAGCTCCTCGGCGAGCCGGCGCCCCTGTTCGCTGTGGTTCTGTAGGTCGGTACGGCAGCGCGGCACGATCGCGCTCACCCACGGCCGGGCGTAGGCGTCGAACGTCTTCAGCCGGCCGCGGCGTTCCTCGTCGGTGAGCGCCCACTGGTCCACGAGCAGGATGCCGGGCTGCCGGTCCCCGGACGCGGGCGGTTCCTCCCCGGGGTTCTCGTCGTCGAAGGCGACGACGGTCACCCGGTAGTCCAGGGAGCGGATCAGTTCCTCGGCGTGCGTGGACAGCGCCCGGGTCGACTCGGTCTGGTACGGGTTCCAGTCCAGGGCGTCGTCACCGTAGGGTCCGGTGTCGCGGTGCTGGTGGACGGAGTCCTCGGTGGGCGCGGCCACGGTCAGCCGGATGTGCCGGGTCCCGGAGCCGCGCGGTTTGAAGGCGCTGGGGGTGCTCTCGTAGTCGCGGGGGCGTCCGGGCGGCAGCCGGGACTCGTCGGCCGCCTGGACGATGCGTTCGGCGAGGCCGTACACGATGTCGTCGTACTCGTCGCGCAGCCGGCTGAGTTTGATCAGTCCGTAGATGCCGTTGCTGAGGTACCGCCCGCCCTCCGAGAGGGGCTCCACATGGATGTGCCGTACGGAGTCGGGGAGTTCACGCATGTCGAAGCGGGTCCACAGCGCGGGCACGATGGCGGAGGCGTTGGCCGCTCCGGTGGTCCTGGCGTTCAGCATCCGCTCGTGGAACGCGTACCACTCGCGGCCGCACATCTCGCTGGAGAAGTAGCGCGGTGAGAACAGCGGAACGAACACCCGGCAGGCGGCCAGGTTCTCGCTCAGCTTCTCGGGCCAGCCGTCCCCGGAGCGCATCTCCCGGTCCATGAAGCCGGCCGGGGAGCCGGCGGGCAGGTCGGTGAGTGTCATGATGTGGTTGCACAGGTCGTTGAACAGCACCCGCACCCAGTGGTCGGGGTCTCCGCTGTCCGGGCTCCACTGTGGAGTGTGCGCGTACGACAGGAAGAAATAGGGCCGGTTGTCCGGAGCCCGATTCTGCACCCGTTCCCCCATGTCCGTACGTCTTCCTGGCCACCGGCAAGCCGCTGGACCGCCCCCGTCGTCGACGCCGCCGTCGGACTCAACAATGTGCCCGACGGACCCCGGTTCCGGTTCACTGTTTTCAGGCCAAAGCGCGTCGATATCCAGACATCTGCCCCTTGGCGTGTCTGACCAGGTCCCGCATGGAGCACAGGACGACCCGCTTCGAGGCCCAGTCGGCCTCGGCGCGCAGTTCCTGCGGCAGCCGGGCGCCGATCGCGCCGAAGTCCCCGTCGTTCAGGGAGAGATCGCGGTACGACACCCAGTTCCCCTTGTGCCCGACCACGCACCGGTAGGTGCGCCGGGGCGGCCTGGGGCGGGTCAGGTACTCGGCGTAGTGGAAGGAACTGCACACCTCGAACCCGACCCGCAGCAGCAGGACCTGGGCGTCGGCGCGGTACAGCCGCGCCATGGGGGAGAGCCTGCCGAGGTGGCTGCGCAGATGGTGCTTGCGCAGCAACTCCGGTGCTCGTGGCCCGAGTCCGGCCAAGGAGGTCTGCGGATGCGCGCTGCGCACGGCGCCGGACGTCGACCGTACGCATTCGGCGAGCGCCCCCATCGTCGGGCACTCGGTGGCGTCCGGGTCGAACGGCGGCATCGCGGCCCGGTACTCGGCCGCCTCCCGGTCGTCCATGCCGGCGACGGCCTCCCGGTAGGCCCGGGAGGTGTCGGAGTTCTCCGGCGTGAAAGCGGGCACGACCAGCGTCCCCGCCGGGCCGAGCGCGGCCAGTAGCGCGTCCCGGACCAGCTCCGGCGCGGCCCCGGTACCGCTGAGCGAGGCGTGCGCCATCAGCACCCCGCCGTGTCGCACGCCCAATGTCCGTAACAGGTCCGCCAGTTCTGCCCTGTGTGCCGTGTCCGCCGTGGTGACGCGCGCTCGTTCAGTCATGGAGATCCGCCCACTGCGACCACAGCTGGGACACCAGCACGGCTCCTGTCGGCGTCAGTTCGGCCTCCGGCAGCAGGGTGAGCCCGGTGAGGGCGCGGGCCGCTTCCGGGTGGGCCCCCCGGCCGAGTTCCGTGTCCGCCAGGTCCAGCAGGGCGCCCGCGGGGCTGCCCGGCCGGTGCAGGTCGGCCGTCTCGCGCAGGGCCGTGAGTCTGGCGCGGCGGCCGATGCGCGGGAGTTCCCGGGCGAACTCCTCCGGCGTCACGTCCACCGCCACGCCCAGCGCCCCGAACCCGTGCGCGCCGAGCAGCAGCCCGCTGCCGGCCTCCAGCGGGGTGAGCACGGTGGGCCGGAACGCGTCCGCGGCGGTGCGCCTGTCGGACGCGTCCTTCGCCAGCAGTTCGTAGGCCCGGCCCAGCCGCTCCACGAAGTCGCCGGATTCGAGCGGCGGGGCGACCGCGGCGGGATAGCAGTCGCGGTAGGGGTCGGCGTCGTCGACGAGCGGCCCGTCCTGGGCCAGCAGCCGGCCGAGCGGGCGCCAGCGCGTGGAGGCCGGGATCTCGTCCGGCCGGACCCAGGTCCCCTCGGTGTCCGTCCGGTGTCCGCCGACGCCGCGCACCCGGAAGGCGTCCGGTGTCACCGTGACCTCGATGCGGCCGGGGGCGTCGAGCCGGTAGGTGCCCCAGGTGGGCAGGTGCAGCCGGGTACCGGGCTGGTCCCAGGACAGTGTGGCGGCCGCCCCCGCCCGCAGCGCCGCGGCGGCGGCCAGCGACATGAACCGGGCCGCGTCCGCGGGGCCGCGCAGGGAACGCTGGAGACCGGTGCGCACGTAGGGGTGGGCCAGCACCTCGTCCAGGTGCGGTGCGGTCCCGGAGTCGGCGTCCAGGGCCAGCAGCAGCCGCCAGGCGACCTCCGTGTCGGGCTCGGCCGTCAGCTGCTGCCGGGTCCGGCGCACCAGCTTCCGGGTCAGTTCCAGCTGCGCCCAGCTGAGCCGGGGCAGGCTGAGCACGGCCGGGGCGAAGGTGCGGTCGGTCACCCGGTCGGCGATCCCCTCCACGAGGGAGCGCAGGTCGGCGCAGAAGACGCTGGGGTTGTCGAAGCCGTTCTCCGCGCGGTACCGGTGCCCGTACAGGCCGCCGCCGCAGGACCGCAGGACCGGGCAGCGGCGGCAGGTGTCGCTGATCCCGTCGGCCCCCGTCTGCCGGGCCAGTACGCCCGGATGCGAGGCGAACTCCGCGAAGCCGTGCCGGAAGACGTCGTACCCCGTCTCGGGCGCGCCCGCGTAGGCGGTCTTCAGCCAGTCGGCCTGCTCGAAGGTGCCGTCCGTCTCGATCACGGCGAGGTCGCTGGGCGCCAGCCCCAGCGCCTCGGTCAGGGGCGGCCCGTCGCGCAGGGTGCTGAGCACCGAGTCGAAGGTCCGCACCGGCATCGGGCGGCCCTGTTCCTCCCAGCGGTCGAAGACCGCGAGCAGCCAGTCGGCGTACGGGGTCGCGGCCCCGGCCGGGTTGGGCGGCGGGCTGTCCCAGGTGGAGTGCGGGAGGAGGTAGTCGATCCGCGGCGGGGCGAGTGCGGTGAGGGCGTCGTGCACGGCGACGGGGTCGTTCGCCACGTCGACGGTGCACAGGATGCCGCTGAACAGGTGACGGTACTCGGGTTCCTGGAGCAGCCGGATGCCGCGGAGCACCCGGTCGTGGCTGCTGCGTCCCCTGTGGTCGAGCCGGTGCCGGTCGTTGGCCGCGCGGTCGCCGTCGAGCGACACGCTGACCCGGACCCCGAACTCCCGGCAGACGTCCAGGTGGCGTCGGTTCAGGGTGACCGCGTTGGTGTGCATCCGCAGGTCGAGGGTGGTCAGCGGGGCGAGCGCGCGGGTGAGCTCGGCGCAGATGTCGCGCAGCCGGGCGGGCCCGACGAGCAGTGGCTCCCCGCCGTGCAGGATCACCGAGACGGATTCCAGGGCCCGCGCCCGGGTGTGCTCGGCCAGTCGGCCGGCGACGGCACGGACGGTCTCCGGGCGGATGAAGGTGGGGCGGCCCCGCCAGCTCTGGTCGGCGTGCTGGTACACGTAACAGTGGTCGCAGAGCAGATCGCACCTGCTGTGGATCTTGAGGACCAGCTGTCTCAGGGGTGGGTTGTCGGGCGACTGGCTCGTCACCGGAGGCAGTCTGTCAGACTTCCCACCCTCGACGGGCCCCAAACGGCATTACTGCGAGAAACATTGACGCGTTGTCAGCGCACTGACGTGGGTACGAGCGGCGCACGCCGCCGCGCCGGGCGCACCCACGTCCGGGTGACGCTGCTGTCCGGCCGCGCCGGGTCAAACTCCCGAGTTGAACGTGACCGTCCGATTCGAACGGTGGTCGGGGGCGTCGGTCACGCGGCCCGTGTCGCGCGCCGTGGAGGTCGCGTACGGGTCGATGTCCGCCAGGCGGGTGTGCCGGTCGGCCGGCGCGGGGCTGCGCAACTGCGTCGAGGTGGTCGTCATGATTGTTTCGTCGCTCCGGTTCGGGCTCGCGGAACCGAGACTGGTCCCGATGGTGCGGACCCTATACCAGGAATGCCGCGCGAACCTCTTGTGTCCGGGCCCGGTTTCCGTACTCATTGAATTCTCAAGCCGGTTTTTCGGGGGCGCGCGAAAGCCTTCGGGGGCGCGCATTGAATTCGGGGGGCTTCATGGGGGCCGCAACCACGCCGGTGCCGAGCACCACGCTGGACGCACGGGATCTCCCACCGCTGTTCCAGGTGAGTGACAGATGGGCGTTACGCCACCAGAGTGATTCGTTCCGTGCCGTCCGTACGCATCTGCTGGTCCTGCTGCTGGCCACCACCGCGGCCGTGTTCACCGAGCAGGCGTCCGGGCATGTCATGGCGGTGTGCGCCGCGTTGCTCTACGGGCTGACGATAGCCCTCGGGCTGAGCACCTCGCGGCGCCGGTCCCGGGCGCACTGGCAGGCGCACCGGGCCGCCGCCGAGCTGCTGAAGTCGCTGGCCTGGCAGTACATGGTGCACGGCGGCCCCTTCCGCTCCGACGTCGTCGACCCGGACGCGGTGTTCGCGGAACGCCTGGAGGAGCGGCTGCGCGAGCTGCGCGCCTGCGGCTGGGAGGACTCCCGCGAGGGGGTGCGGGAGCGCGGCCGGGGGCAGATCACCCCGCGGATGCGCGCGGAACGCGCCAAGTCGTACGCGGCGCGCCGGGACCTCTATCTGCGCGACCGGCTCCTGGAGCAGACGGTCTGGTACAAGAACCGGGCCTCCCGTGCCCACCGCGCGGCCTCCCGCTGGTCCACCGTCACCGCCGCGCTGACCCTGTTCGCCCTGGCCGCTGCCCTGTTGCGGACTGTCGGCATGCTCGGCGGCGCCGACCTCGCGGGCCTGCTCAGCGCGGCCGCCGCGGCGGGCGTCGCCTGGCAGGAGGTGCAGCGGCACGGCCCGCTGACGCACGCCCACTCGATCATCGAACAGGACCTGGAGACCGCCCGGATCGCCATGTCCACCACCGTCACGGAGGCGGGCTGGGCAGAGGCGGTGGAGGAGGCGGAGCGGCTGATGTCGCCGGCGCACACGGAGTGGCTGGTCCGCTTCGGCACCTGAGCGGGCCCGCCGCGTCCGTCGGTCCCGCGTCCGTCAGCCCCGCGTCCGTCGGTCCCGCGTCCGTCAGCCCCGCGTCCGTCGGTCCCGCGTCCGTCAGTCCCGGGTCTGCCCGTCCGGCCACAGCACGGTCACGGGCACCCCGATGTGCCGTGCGTAGGCCACCACGTCACCGGTGCCGCCGAGACCGCGTGCCGGCCGGCCGTCCCACACGGCGACCAGTTCGTCGGAGTGCTCCACGACCCATTGGCCGGCCGCGAAGTACGCCTGTTCGTGGGTGGGTTGGACGGGCAGTTCGACCCGGTCCGCACAGCTCCGCAGGATCCTGCGGTACGACGCCCGCGCCTCGTCGTCGCCCAGGTGGGCCTCGTAGTCCATGCCCGGGATCACGGCCGTCACCGGCACGCCGTGGGCCAGCGCGAGGTCGGCGAACAGCTGGTCCGTGCCGGCCGCGAGACAGCTCAGCGCCTCCAACGCCACGCCGGTGCGGCTGAGTTGCTCGCGCAGGGCGGCACGCACGAAGGGCAGGACGGGCGGCGGGATCACCCGGTGTCCGGTGACACCGATCCGGGTGACGGTGAGACGGGGGACCACGGGCGCGCCGGCCAGGCGGTCGGTGATATCGGCTGTCACGGAGCGTCCCCTTCCGTCACCACAGGTGAGTACAGCCTAATCGAGGGGTGACCGGGCGGGCAGGGGGCGCATCGGTTCACACGGACCGGCGCTCGGTCTCAGCAGGACCGGGGGCCGAGCACCAGCGGCTCGATCCGGCCCTCCAGCATCGCCCCGATGCCCTGTACGGCGCACACGTCCGGCCGCTCCGCGATGTGCACCGGCATGCCCGTCGCCTGCCGCAGCAGCTGGTCGAAGCCGGGCAGCAGCGCCGATCCGCCGACCATGATCATCCCGCGCTCGGCGAGATCGGCGACCAGGTCGGGCGGGCAGTCCCGCAGCACCTTGCCGATGCCGTCCAGGACGGCGGTGAGCGGTGTCTGGATGGCGTCCCGGACGGCGGCCGTGTCGACCCGCACGCTCCGGGCGAGGCCGGTGGACACGTCCCGCCCGTGGATCTCCGTGGACGTCGGCCCCTGCGGGGTGAGCCCGTTCTCCGACAGGGCCAGCTGCAACGGCCGTACCGCCTGGCTCGGCAGCATCAGCTCGTGCTCGAGCCGCAGGTGCTGGACGATCGCGTGGTCCACGGACTCGCCGCCCACGGGCATCCGCTCCGCGCGCACGATGGAGCCGAGGGACAGCACGGCGACCTGGGTGGCGGCGGCCCCGCAGACGAGGATCATGGTCGCCTCCGGCCGCTCCACGGGCAGCCCGCACCCGACGGCCGCGGCGATCAGCGTGTCGACCAGCTCCACCCGCCGTGCTCCGAGCCCCACCAGCGTCTCGATGGTCGCCCGCTGCGCCAGCGGGTCGGCGTCGTGCGGGGTGCAGGCCGCCGCCCGTAGCCGGGGCTTGCGGCGCAGCATACGGCGGGTCTTGTCGCCGAGCAGGTGCCGCAGCATCCGCTGGGCCATCTCGATGTCGACGACGGTTCCGCCGGAGATCGGGCGCACCACGCGGATGTAGTCGGGCGTCCGGCCCGTCATCTTCTCCGCGAGCTCGCCCACGGCGATCAGCGCACCGCTGCGCGTGTTCATGGCGGCGACGGACGGCTGGTCGACGACCAGGCCCATGCCCTTCACGTACACCCGGGTGCGGGCGGCCCCGAGATCGACGGCGAAATGGCAGCGGCGCAACTGCTCCAGACTGACGGTCACGGCGATCCTCCCGAGTGCGCGGGCCGTGGGTGACGGCGGATGACGGCTTCCTTCGCATCCTCTGGGGGATCACCGCGGCGCGCCTGCGGGAGGGGGCCGGGCGGGGCGCCGCTGAACGGGGGGTTCGGCCGCGGACGAACGCGGCGGAGCGGCGCGGAGAAGGGGCCGCGGGCCAACCACACGGACGGCACGGCAGAAGCACGGAAGCCAGTACCGAGGCAGCACGGAAGCCAGTACCGAGGCAGCACGGCAGCCAGCACCGAATCACGGAAGCAAAACTGAAGCAGCACCGAAGCAGCACCGAAGCAGCACGGGAAAAAAGGGGGGACACCCGCAGGCCGGGCCGCGTCGGCGTCCCCCGCCGGCCCCGGAACGCCGTCGTGCGTCAGGGAGCGGCGGGCACGATGCCTCGGAGTACGCCGAGTTCCACCAGGTCCTGGGGTCTGATCCGGAGCTGGTCCGCGGTCGCCTCGGCCGCGGCCGGGGGGCGTTTCAGGATGGCCGTCGCCGGCTCCGGGGCGATGACGGAGAAGTAGCTGTCGGGCGTGGCCCAGGTGTTGCCGGGGGCGGCCAGCGCCAGCGCGCCGCCGGAGCCGCCCTCGCCGATGACGAGGGTGGTGACCGGCGTACGGGCGGCGGCCACCGCGCCGAACAGCTCCGCGATCGCGGCGCCCGCGCCCTGCCGTTCCGCCGCGGCGTCGTTGGCGGCGCCCGGGGTGTCGACGAGGGTCAGCACCGGGATCCCCAGCCGGTCAGCGAGCCGTATCAGGCGGGCGGCGGTCCGGAACCCGGCGGGCCGGGTCGCGGTGCCGGTCTGCGCCGCGAAGGCGACGGTACGGCCGTCCCGCTCGCCGAACCCGCACAGCATCCCGTCCGGATCGGCACCCCCGCACCGGTCGCCGACGAGAGCGGCCCGACGGGTGAAGTAGGCGTCCAGGTAGGCCCCGGCCCGCGGCCGCCGCGGATCCCGGGCCCGCTGAACGGCCTCCCAGCCGGTGCGGGGCAGCCCGGCACCGCCGAGGGCGGCGGGCGGGTCGGCCGGTTCCGGCGCCGGTCCGGTCAGCAGTCGCAGCCACAGCCCCAGGCAGGTCCGCAGCTCGGCGGCCGGTACCACCGCGTCCGCCGCGCCCGCCGCGAGCTGGGCCTCCGCCGTGTACGCGGCGGGGTCCGCGTCCGGCGGGCGGACCCGGGAGCCGGCGAAGCCGACCTGGGCGCCGGGCAGGGCCAGGATCACATCGGCGCCCGCGCCCAGGGTGGCCCAGCCGCCGCCGGTCGTCGGGTCCCGCAGGACCGCGATCTGGGGCAGTCGCGCCTCGCGGGTGAGCGCCGACTGCCGTGCCACCCGCTGGAGTTGGGACAGGGCGAGCATGCCCTCCTGCATCCGGCTGCCGCCGGTCGCGATCAGCGGCACGACCGGCAGCCGGTGCGCGCGGGCGTGCACGTACGCCGCCGCCAGCCGGTCCCCGGTCCGCTCGCCCAGCGAGCCGCCGAGGAACCCGAACTCGAAGGCGATCAGCACGGCCGCCGTGCCCTCGACGCGCGCGGTGCCGACGACGACCGACTCCCGCTCGCCGGTGCGCTCGGCGGCGCGGGCGCGCGAGACGTCGTAGCCCTGCCAGCCGAGCGGGCCGTCGGCTCCGGACTCCCGCTCGGGGTGCGGGATCTCGGTGAAGGTGCCGGGGTCGGTGACGAGGTCGAGGAACTGCCGGGCGGAGAGCCGCTCAGGCATGTTCACCGAGGGCCCGCTTCATGATCTTCCCCATGTCGTTGCGGGGGAGGGCGTCGAGGTAGCGGACGACGCGGGGGCGCTTGTGCGGGGCGAGCCGGCCGGCGACGTGGTCCGCCAACTCCCCGGCCGCGGGCGGCGACTGCGGATCCGCCGGGACGATCCAGGCGACGATCCGCTCGCCCAGGTCGGCGTCCGGTTCCCCGGTGACGGCGGCCTCCCGCACCCCGGGGTGTTCGAGGAGCGCGTTCTCGATCTCACCGGCCCCGATCTTGTAACCGCCGCTCTTGATCAGGTCGGTGGCCTTGCGGCCGACGATCCGGACACACCCGTCCGGCTCCCGTACGGCCATGTCGCCGGTGCGGAACCAGCCGTCGGCGGTGAAGGCGGCGGCGGTGGCGTCGGGCCGGTTCAGGTACTCGGTGAACAGGTTCGGGCCGCGTACCTGGATCTCGCCGACGGTCTCCCCGTCGTACTCCGCGATCGCCGTCCCGTCCTCCTCCACCAGCCGCAGCTCCACCCCGGGCAGGGGCACGCCGACGGTTCCCGCCCGGGCCTCGCCGTCGGCCCGCACACTGGTGTTCATCAGGGTCTCCGTCATGCCGTACCGCTCGACGACCCGGCGCCCGGTGGCGGCCGCGATCCGCTCGTGGTCGTGGACGGGCAGCGCGGCCGACCCGGAGACCAGCAGCCGGGCCCGGCCGAGCGCCTTCGCCAGCCGGGGGTCGGCGGGCAGCGCCTCGGCGATGCGGTGGTACATGGTGGGGACGCCGAACAGCATGGTCGCGCCGTCGTTCAGCTCGCGGGTCACGCCGTCGGTGTCGAAACGCCCGAGGTGGCGGACGCTGCCGCCGCGCCGCAGCGGCCCGAGGATCCCCAGTACGAGCCCGTGCACGTGGAACAGGGGCAGGCCGTGCACGAGGACGTCCTCGCCGGTCCACTGCCAGGCGTCGGCGAGCGCGTCCAGGGTGGCGGCCAGGGCCCGGCGGGGGATGACGGCGCCCTTGGGCGGGCCGGTGGTGCCGGAGGTGTAGACGACGAGGGCGGGGTCGGACCCGGTGGTGTCGTCCTCCGGTACCGGACCCACGGCCCCCGCGTCGACGTCGATCCGGGGCAGGCCGGCGAGGGCGGCGGGGAGTTCGGCGCCGGGCGCGGCCAGCACCGCCGTCGGCGCGCTGTCGGCAAGGATGTGCGCGAGTTCCTTCTCGCCCGACCTGGGGTTGAGCGGTACGGCGGCCCGGCCGGCGAGCAGGGTGCCGACGACGGCGACCGCCGTCTCCAGTTCCGGCGTCGCCCACACGGCGACCCGCCCGGCATCCCGCACCCGTGCGGCGAGCGCCCCCGCCGCACCGCCGAGCTGCCCGTACGTCAGCTCCCGCCCCCCGAACCGCAGTGCGCTTCGCTCACCGACCAGCACCGGAAACAGACCAGACACGCCAAGACCCCTAACCGCCGGAAACCCCGAATCCCACCCTTCCTACACCAGCCCGCCCGCCCAGCCCCCGCCACCGTGCCCGGAACACCCCGTCAGGCACACGGGGAACCGCGCGGCGAGCCCCCACCCTCCCGCACCCGGAACCCGATCCGTG
>NZ_LBMU02000110.1 GCF_001005085.2 Streptomyces humi | reverse complement strand
CCGGCCGCCCGCACACCCCCGGCCGCCCGCGCACCGCCGGACAGCCGCGCACCGCCGGGCGCGTCCCCGCGCCGTGAGGGCGCGGGCGACCAGTCCTCGCCGTCCCACGCGTACGGCGTGCGGGCCGTGAAGAACGGTGCCCGGAGCAGCCGGGCCTCCCGGACCCGCCCCGCCTCCGTCGCGTCGATCCGGTCCACCCCCGTGGCCCGGTCCCACACCACCTCGCCGTCGGCCTCGATGAACAGCACCCGGTGCCAGGGGATCTCGCCCCCGGGCACGAAGGCGGGCAGCGGGACCCGCTTGGGCGCGGCGCCGCGCCGGCGGACGCCGAGCGCGAAGCGCGCCGGGTCGAAACGCGGGTCCCAGCGCACCCGGTGGTAGATCTCCTCGCTCGTACGCACGCGTCAGACCTCTTCCTCGACGGTCCCGGCCGCCCCGATGTACCAGGTGCGATGGGCGTCGCCGGGATACGGCGGGGCGAAGCGCCGCAGCTGGCCGGTGAGCACGTCGGGCGGCACCGGGTGCTCGCGGCGGGCGTTGCGCCGCACCAGTTCGTCCTCGTCGACCAGGAGCACGGCATGCGTGATCAGGGCGTCACGGCGGTGGGCGATCCCGTGCACCAGCGAGCGCTGCTGCTTGGTGAGGGACGTGGCGTCCCACACCACGGTCCCGCCGCCGGCCAGGGCCCGGTCCAGCCGGCCGAGCCCCTCGCGGAGGACCTCGCCGTTGGCCCGCTGGTCGGCACGCGAGCCGTGCGCCTCGCGCAGGTCGTCCAGGGAGACGTACGCGTCCACGCCCGGGAGTCGCCGGGCGAAGGTGCTCTTGCCGCTGCCCGCCGGGCCGACCGTCTGGATCAGCCTCGGGAACGCCCCGGAACGCCAGCGCCAAGTCGCGGCGACGGCCTCGTCGGCACTGCCGATCCGCCCCAGCGCGTACGCCTCCCGGGCCTCGGCCCGGCACCGGGCGGCCGGGTCGGCCGGCAGCCCGGCGAACGCCTCCCGCAGTCCGGGGCTACGCACGTCCTCGGCGTGCAGCGCCGACCACTCCACCTGCTCGCGGGCCTCGTCCGTGTGCGCGGTGGCCCGGGCGACGGCATGCAGCAGGCCCAGGTCGGCGGCGTACGACAGGCGAACCAGACCGGTCCGCCGGTCCTCGTCCGGATACGGCCGGTGCAGCGCCGGGTGCAGACCCACGAGGTCGGCGACGCGGCGGGCGAGCGGCAGGTCCGCCGCCGTGGCGAGCCGTGCCGCCAGCCGCCCCCGCCGCACTCCGTGCAGCAGCGCGGCCAGGACGCCGGCCAGCAGGTCGTCCCCGGACCGCCCCGCCGGATCGAAACGGACGACGGCCCGTGCGTCACCCTCGCCGGGCAGCCCCACGGCCTCCTCCAGCGCCCGCACGTCGACGGCGGCTCCCGACCGCACCGCCCACAGGGCCGCCCCGGCCCCGAGCCCGTTCTCGACGACGGCCGCGTGCATCCAGTGCGTGTCCGTCCGCACGTGTCCCGCCCGTACCCACTTGGCGACGCGCTCCCCGAACTCCCGCGCGCCGAACCCGTCCGCGATCCGGACGACGTACCCCTCCTGCCGCCCGGGATCCAGTCGCAGCGCGCGCAGCGCCCGCTCGTCGAACACGCCTCGCCACAGCACCCGGGGGACGGGAACGCCGAGCCCGCGCAGGAAGACCACCGTCCGGTCCCAGTCCAGGCAGCGTCCCTCGGCGTCCCACACCGAGAAGCCGTAGAAATAGCTCTCCAGGTCGTCGTACACGATCGAGTGCCGGGCGAACATGTTCTCCCCGCACACCCGCCACCCCTCAGGAATCCCGTGGCCGATCCGGGCCTGGAGCGCCTTGACCCGGGTACGGGAGGGGTGATGGGCCGAGTCCGGCGAACGGGCGTGCAGGCCGTCGGTGTAAAGGGTGGTGTTCTCGCCGTCCAGCTTCTCGGTCACGACGACCTCACGGCCGCGCAGGCCGGCCGGATCGGTGACCCGGAGGTCATCGGCGGTCGCGCCGGGCGACCAGGGCAGATGCCGGGTCCGCGGATAGTGCGTACGCATGGTGGACGTCCCCCGTGACAGCCGTCGTGCCTGCTCAGCGTAGGGGCGGGGGTGGCGGCGGGCGAGCGGATTACGGGGGCGGCCGGGACCGGCCGGGGCCGTCGGGAACGCCGCTGGGGAGGGTCCTGGTTTGACCTGCGTCACTCCGGGGGTATGCTCCCCGGCCCGATTGGCCAGCCCCCCGCCCCGTATGGCAGACTAGCGGGGTTGCTCGGTCGAGTGTTGATGCTGTGCGCCTCCCGCCGGGAGGACCGGAAGCGAGTCCCACAGTACTCGTCGTCCTAACTGCCACCACGGCAGCACTGGGGCGGACGTACGGGAATCTTTCGGGAAGTGTGGTGCGGCACCGGCCAGGCGCCCGGTGGGTCTTCACCCCCGGCTTGCGGTTCCGGAAGGGCCGTGTGCATTCCCCGCAGGGATGTTCGAACAAGGGACATCTGTGTCAGCGGGAGCGCGACACGCCCGACCGCGTGGGTCGGAGGAGAAGGCGGAACGGAACCGCCGGGTTCCAGAGCGTTAAACAGAGACAGGACTACTGAGTAGCCATGGCGGGACAGAAGATCCGCATCCGGCTCAAGGCCTACGACCACGAGGTCATCGACTCCTCGGCGAAGAAGATCGTCGAGACGGTGACCCGCACTGGTGCGTCGGTCGCGGGCCCGGTGCCGCTGCCCACTGAGAAGAACGTGTACTGCGTCATCAAGTCGCCGCACAAGTACAAGGACTCGCGCGAGCACTTCGAGATGCGCACGCACAAGCGCCTGATCGACATCCTCGACCCGACGCCCAAGACCGTTGACTCTCTGATGCGACTCGACCTCCCGGCCGGTGTCGACATCGAGATCAAGCTCTGAGGGCCGGTGATCTGAGAATGGCTAAGCAGATCAAGGGCATCCTGGGCGAGAAGCTCGGCATGACGCAGGTGTGGGACGAGAACAACCGTGTTGTTCCGGTCACCGTCGTCAAGGCCGGCCCCAACGTCGTCACCCAGGTCCGTACCAACGACGTCGACGGCTACGAGTCGGTCCAGATCGCCTTCGGCGAGATCGACCCGCGCAAGGTGAACAAGCCCCTCAAGGGCCACTTCGCGAAGGCCGACGTCACCCCCCGTCGCCACCTCGTCGAGATCCGGACGGCCGACGCCGCCGAGTACACGCTCGGTCAGGAAGTCACCGCCGAGGTCTTCGAGGCCGGCGTGAAGGTCGACGTCACCGGCAAGAGCAAGGGCAAGGGCTTCGCCGGTGTCATGAAGCGTCACAACTTCAAGGGCCTCGGCGCCGGTCACGGCACCCAGCGCAAGCACCGCTCGCCCGGTTCCATCGGTGGCTGCGCCACTCCGGGCCGCGTGTTCAAGGGCCTCCGCATGGCGGGTCGCATGGGCAACGAGCGTGTCACCACCCAGAACCTGACCGTCCACGCCGTTGACGCGGAGAAGGGTCTGCTGCTCATCAAGGGCGCGGTTCCCGGTCCGAACGGCGGCCTCGTCCTGGTCCGCACCGCGGCCAAGGGGGCCTGAGGTAACCGATGAGCACTGTTGACATCCTTTCGCCTGCCGGCGAGAAGACCGGTAGCGTCGAGCTCCCCGCGGAGATCTTCGGCGTGGAGAAGGTCAGCATCCCGCTGATCCACCAGGTCGTCGTCGCGCAGAACGCGGCTGCCCGTCAGGGCACGCACAAGACCAAGACCCGTGGCGAAGTCCGCGGTGGTGGCAAGAAGCCGTACCGCCAGAAGGGCACCGGCCGCGCCCGTCAGGGCTCGACCCGCGCGCCGCAGTTCGCCGGCGGTGGCGTCGTGCACGGTCCCGTGCCGCGTGACTACTCGCAGCGGACCCCGAAGAAGATGAAGGCTGCCGCGCTGCGTCACGCCCTCACCGACCGGGCCCGCCACAACCGCATCCACGTCGTCACCGGCGTGATCGAGGGCGAGAACCCCAGCACCAAGGCCGCCAGGACGCTGTTCGGCAAGATCTCGGAGCGCAAGAACCTGCTCCTGGTCGTCGAGCGCGCCGACGAGGCCGCGTGGCTCTCCGCCCGCAACCTGCCCCAGGTCCACATCCTGGAGCCGGGCCAGCTGAACACGTACGACGTGATCGTCTCGGACGACGTGGTCTTCACCCAGGCCGCTCTCGAGTCCTTCGTCGCCGGCCCGAAGGCCAACGACACCGAAGGGACTGAGGTCTGATGGCCATCCGTCACCCCTCTATCGCCTCGAAGGCCGCCAAGGCCGCCAAGGCCGCGCGCGTCGCCAAGGCGAAGCGCCACGCCACCGAGGGCAAGAACACGGTCGAGACCCCGCTGAGCAAGTCGTACACGGACCCCCGTGACGTGCTGCTCAAGCCGGTCGTCTCGGAGAAGAGCTACGCGCTCCTCGACGAGAACAAGTACACGTTCATCGTCGACCCGAGCGCCAACAAGACCCAGATCAAGCAGGCCGTCCAGGCGGTCTTCTCGGTCAAGGTCACCGGGGTCAACACCCTCAACCGCCAGGGCAAGCGCAAGCGCACCAAGACCGGGTTCGGTCAGCGCGCGGGCTCCAAGCGCGCGATCGTGACCCTCGCCGAGGGCGACCGTATCGACATCTTCGGCGGTCCGACCGCGTAAGCGGGTCGGATCGTCCGATATCGGACGAGGACTGAGAAATGGGAATCCGCAAGTACAAGCCGACTACGCCGGGCCGTCGTGGCGCCAGCGTCGCCGACTTCGTCGAGGTCACGCGGTCCACGCCGGAGAAGTCGCTGGTCCGCCCCCTGCACAGCAAGGGCGGCCGTAACAACGCCGGTCGTGTGACCGTTCGCCACCAGGGTGGCGGACACAAGCGCGCCTACCGAGTGATCGACTTCCGTCGTCACGACAAGGACGGCGTGCCGGCGAAGGTCGCGCACATCGAGTACGACCCCAACCGCACCGCGCGCATCGCGCTGCTGCACTACGCCGACGGCGAGAAGCGCTACATCCTCGCCCCGCGCAACCTCCAGCAGGGCGACACCGTGGAGAACGGTCCCGGGGCCGACATCAAGCCGGGCAACAACCTGGCCCTCCGCAACATCCCGGTCGGTACCACGATCCACGCGATCGAGCTCCGTCCCGGTGGCGGTGCCAAGTTCGCCCGCTCCGCGGGTGCCTCGGTGCAGCTGCTCGCCCGTGAGGGCGCCATGGCGACCCTCCGTATGCCGTCCGGCGAGATCCGCATGGTGGACGCGCGCTGCCGCGCCACCGTCGGTGAGGTCGGCAACGCCGAGCAGTCGAACATCAACTGGGGCAAGGCCGGCCGTAAGCGGTGGCTGGGCGTTCGCCCGACCGTCCGTGGTGTCGTCATGAACCCGGTCGACCACCCGCACGGTGGTGGTGAGGGCCGTACCTCCGGTGGCCGTCACCCCGTGTCCCCGTGGGGCAAGAAGGAAGGCCGTACTCGTTCGCCCAAGAAGGCGTCGAACAAGTACATCGTCCGCCGCCGCAAGACGAACAAGAAGCGCTAAGGACGGGTTGAGATGCCTCGTAGCCTGAAGAAGGGGCCCTTCGTCGACGACCACCTGATCAAGAAGGTGGACGCCCAGAACGAAGCCGGCACCAAGAACGTCATCAAGACCTGGTCCCGTCGCTCCATGATCGTCCCGGCCATGCTGGGCCACACGCTCGCGGTGCACAACGGCAAGACCCACATCCCGGTGTTCGTCACCGAGTCGATGGTCGGTCACAAGCTCGGCGAGTTCTCGCCGACCCGCACCTTCCGGGGCCACGTCAAGGACGACCGGAAGTCGAAGCGCCGCTAGTAGCGGATCGCATTCAGACACGTAAGTAACTGAGAGGGACAACCATGGAAGCCAGGGCCCAGGCGCGGTACATCCGCGTTACGCCCATGAAGGCCCGCCGCGTGGTGGACCTTATCCGTGGCATGGATGCCACGGAGGCTCAGGCTGTTCTGCGATTCGCTCCGCAGGCAGCCTCCGTGCCGGTCGGCAAGGTGCTCGACAGCGCCATCGCCAACGCCGCGCACAACTACGACCACACCGACGCCGACAGCCTCTTCATCTCCGAGGCGTACGTCGACGAGGGCCCGACCCTGAAGCGGTTCCGTCCGCGCGCCCAGGGCCGTGCCTACCGGATCCGCAAGCGGACCAGCCACATCACCGTGGTCGTCAGCAGCAAGGAAGGAACCCGGTAATGGGCCAGAAGGTTAACCCGCATGGGTTCCGGCTCGGTGTCACCACGGACTTCAAGTCCCGGTGGTACGCCGACAAGCTGTACAAGGACTACGTCAAGGAAGACGTCGCCATCCGTCGGATGATGACGTCCGGCATGGAGCGCGCCGGCATCTCGAAGGTCGAGATCGAGCGCACCCGTGACCGTGTGCGTGTGGACATCCACACCGCGCGTCCGGGCATCGTCATCGGCCGCCGTGGCGCCGAGGCCGACCGCATCCGCGGCGACCTCGAGAAGCTCACGGGCAAGCAGGTCCAGCTGAACATCCTCGAGGTCAAGAACCCCGAGACGGACGCTCAGCTCGTGGCCCAGGCCGTCGCCGAGCAGCTCTCCTCCCGCGTCTCCTTCCGTCGGGCCATGCGCAAGAGCATGCAGTCCGCCATGAAGGCCGGCGCCAAGGGCATCAAGATCCAGTGCGGTGGCCGCCTCGGCGGCGCCGAGATGTCCCGCTCGGAGTTCTACCGCGAGGGCCGCGTGCCCCTGCACACGCTCCGCGCGAACGTGGACTACGGCTTCTTCGAGGCCAAGACGACCTTCGGCCGCATCGGTGTGAAGGTCTGGATCTACAAGGGCGACGTCAAGAACATCGCCGAGGTCCGCGCCGAGAACGCCGCAGCCCGTGCCGGCAACCGCCCGGCCCGTGGTGGCGGCGCTGCCGACCGCCCGGCCCGTGGTGGCCGCGGTGGCGAGCGGCGCGGTCGCAAGCCGCAGCAGGCTGCCGGCGCCGAGGCCCCCAAGGCCGAGGCCCCCGCCGCCGCTCCGGCTGAGAGCACCGGAACGGAGGCCTGACCGACATGCTGATCCCCCGTAGGGTCAAGCACCGCAAGCAGCACCACCCGAAGCGCGACGGCGCTGCCAAGGGCGGTACCCAGGTTGCGTTCGGCGAGTACGGCATCCAGGCGCTCACCCCGGCTTACGTGACCAACCGTCAGATCGAGGCCGCTCGTATCGCCATGACGCGTCACATCAAGCGTGGTGGCAAGGTCTGGATCAACATCTACCCGGACCGTCCCCTCACCAAGAAGCCCGCGGAGACCCGCATGGGTTCCGGTAAGGGTTCGCCGGAGTGGTGGATCGCCAACGTCAAGCCCGGACGCGTGATGTTCGAGCTGTCGTACCCCAACGAGAAGATTGCGCGTGAGGCCCTCACTCGTGCGGCTCACAAGCTGCCGATGAAGTGCCGGATCGTCAAGCGCGAGGCAGGTGAAGCGTGATGTCGGCCGGTACCAAGGCGTCCGAGCTGCGCGAGCTGGGCAACGAGGAGCTTCTGGGCAAGCTCCGCGAGGCCAAGGAAGAGCTGTTCAACCTCCGCTTCCAGGCGGCGACGGGTCAGCTCGAGAACCACGGCCGTCTGAAGGCGGTCCGCAAGGACATCGCGCGGATCTACACCCTGATGCGCGAGCGTGAGCTGGGCATCGAAACGGTGGAGAACGCCTGATGAGCGAGAGCAACGTGACTGAGAACACCGAGACGCGCGGCAGCTTCCGCAAGACCCGTGAGGGTCTCGTCGTCAGCGACAAGATGGACAAGACCGTCGTCGTCGCCGTCGAGGACCGCGTCAAGCACGCGCTGTACGGCAAGGTCATCCGCCGTACGAACAAGCTCAAGGCGCACGACGAGCAGAACGCCGCGGGCGTCGGCGACCGTGTCCTCCTCATGGAGACCCGGCCGCTGTCCGCGACGAAGCGCTGGCGCGTCGTCGAGATCCTCGAGAAGGCCAAGTAAGTCTCCTGCGGGGCATCCCTCGCAGGACAGTTCCGCCAGGCTCGGGGCGGGTGAGCACCCACTCGCCCGCCCCGGGAACCGGCAGACAAACAGGAGATAGACGTGATCCAGCAGGAGTCGCGACTGCGCGTCGCCGACAACACTGGTGCGAAGGAGATCCTTTGCATCCGTGTGCTCGGTGGCTCCGGTCGCCGCTACGCGGGCATCGGTGACGTCATCGTCGCCACCGTCAAGGACGCGATCCCCGGTGGCAACGTGAAGAAGGGTGACGTCGTCAAGGCGGTCATCGTTCGCACCGTCAAGGAGCGCCGCCGTCCGGACGGCTCGTACATCCGCTTCGACGAGAACGCCGCCGTCATTCTGAAGAACGACGGCGACCCTCGCGGCACCCGTATCTTCGGCCCGGTCGGCCGTGAGCTGCGCGAGAAGAAGTTCATGAAGATCATCTCGCTCGCGCCGGAGGTGCTGTAAGCATGAAGATCAAGAAGGGCGACCTGGTCCAGGTCATCACCGGTAAGGACAAGGGCAAGCAGGGCAAGGTCATCGCGGCCTACCCCCGCGAGGACCGCGTCCTGGTCGAGGGTGTCAACCGGGTCAAGAAGCACACCAAGGCCGGCCCCACCGCTCGCGGCTCGCAGGCCGGCGGCATCGTCACGACCGAGGCGCCGATCCACGTCTCCAACGTCCAGCTGGTCGTTGAGAAGGACGGCAACAAGGTCGTCACGCGTGTCGGTTACCGCTTCGACGACGAAGGCAACAAGATCCGCGTTGCCAAGCGGACGGGTGAGGACATCTGATGGCTACCACCACCACTCCGCGTCTGAAGACGAAGTACCGCGAGGAGATCGCGGGCAAGCTGCGTGACGAGTTCAAGTACGAGAACGTCATGCAGATCCCCGGCCTCGTCAAGATCGTGGTCAACATGGGTGTCGGCGACGCCGCCCGTGACTCGAAGCTGATCGAGGGCGCGATCCGCGACCTGACCACCATCACCGGGCAGAAGCCGGCCGTCACCAAGGCCCGCAAGTCCATCGCGCAGTTCAAGCTGCGTGAGGGCCAGCCGATCGGTGCCCACGTCACGCTCCGTGGCGACCGCATGTGGGAGTTCCTGGACCGCACCCTGTCGCTCGCGCTCCCGCGCATCCGCGACTTCCGTGGTCTGTCCCCCAAGCAGTTCGACGGCCGTGGCAACTACACCTTCGGTCTCACGGAGCAGGTCATGTTCCACGAGATCGACCAGGACAAGATCGACCGTACCCGGGGTATGGACATCACCGTGGTGACCACGGCGACCAACGACGCTGAGGGCCGCGCGCTCCTTCGTCACCTCGGCTTCCCGTTCAAGGAGGCGTGAGCGAGATGGCGAAGAAGGCTCTGATTGCCAAGGCTGCTCGCAAGCCCAAGTTCGGTGTGCGTGGCTACACGCGCTGCCAGCGCTGCGGCCGTCCGCACTCCGTGTACCGCAAGTTCGGCCTCTGCCGCGTGTGCCTTCGTGAGATGGCTCACCGTGGCGAGCTGCCGGGCGTGACCAAGAGCTCCTGGTAATCCCGCTTTTTAGGGATTCCAGAGGCTCTCGGTAAGCAATGGGCGTGTCAGGTGCCCACCCTTCCATGGCTTAGGCTTGGAGGGTTGGGCGCCTGACGGTCGCCCGTACGACTTACTACGCCGTAGGTCCACCGCGCCGCACCCGTCCCGTCTCGGATCGGGGAGAGGGATGGCGCACCAGGAAACCCCGGCGAGAGAGGCCGAAGGCCAATTCATGACCATGACTGATCCGATCGCAGACATGCTTACGCGTCTGCGGAACGCGAACTCGGCATACCACGACTCCGTGACGATGCCGGCGTCCAAGATCAAGTCTCACATCGCGGAGATCCTCCAGCAGGAGGGCTTCATCACGGGCTGGAAGGTCGAGGACGCCGAGGTCGGCAAGAACCTCGTCCTGGACCTGAAGTTCGGTCCCAACCGTGAGCGCTCCATCGCGGGCATCAAGCGCATCTCCAAGCCCGGTCTCCGGGTGTACGCGAAGTCCACCAACCTGCCGAAGGTGCTGGGCGGCCTGGGCGTGGCGATCATCTCCACGTCGCACGGGCTCCTCACCGACAAGCAGGCCGGCAAGAAGGGCGTGGGTGGGGAAGTCCTCGCCTACGTCTGGTAGCAGAAGGGAACGGAGGAAACAGCTATGTCGCGCATCGGCAAGCTCCCCATCGCGGTTCCCGCCGGCGTGGACGTCACCATCGACGGCCGCACGGTGAAGGTCAAGGGCCCCAAGGGCGAGCTGACCCACACCGTCGTGGCACCGATCGACATCGCCAAGGGCGAGGACGGCACTCTCGCGGTGACCCGCCCCAACGACGAGCGTCAGAGCAAGGCCCTGCACGGCCTGTCCCGCACGCTGGTGGCGAACATGATCACCGGCGTGACCCAGGGTTACGTGAAGAAGCTCGAGATCAGCGGTGTCGGTTACCGCGTGACCGCCAAGGGTTCGAACCTCGAGTTCGCGCTCGGTTACAGCCACCCGATCCTGGTCGAGGCCCCCGAGGGCATCACCTTCAAGGTCGAGGCTCCGACCCGTTTCTCGGTCGAGGGCATCGACAAGCAGAAGGTCGGCGAGGTCGCGGCCAACATCCGCAAGCTGCGCAAGCCCGACCCGTACAAGGCCAAGGGCGTCAAGTACGAGGGCGAAGTCATCCGCCGCAAGGTCGGAAAGGCGGGTAAGTAAGCCATGGCATACGGGCAGAAGATCCTCAAGGGCGACGCCTACAAGCGCGCCGCGATCAAGCGCCGTCACATCCGGATCCGCAAGAACCTTTCCGGTACGGCGGAGCGTCCCCGTCTGGTCGTGACCCGCTCCAACCGCCACATCGTGGCGCAGGTGATCGACGACCTGAAGGGCCACACCCTGGCTTCCGCGTCCACCCTGGACGTGTCGGTCCGCGGTGGCGAGGGCGACAAGTCCGCGCAGGCCAAGCAGGTCGGCGCCCTGGTCGCCGAGCGTGCCAAGGCCGCCGGTGTCGAGGCCGTGGTGTTCGACCGTGGTGGTAACCAGTACGCCGGGCGCATCGCCGCCCTGGCGGACGCCGCCCGCGAGGCCGGGCTCAAGTTCTGAGCCGCTTGTAGCTAGCGGAAAGAGAGAGGTAATCCAATGGCTGGACCCCAGCGCCGCGGTGGCGGTGCCGGTGGCGGCGAGCGGCGGGACCGGAAGGGCCGTGACGGCGGCGCTGCTGCCGCCGAGAAGACCGCGTACGTTGAGCGCGTTGTCGCGATCAACCGCGTCGCCAAGGTTGTGAAGGGTGGTCGTCGCTTCAGCTTCACCGCGCTGGTCGTGGTGGGCGACGGTGACGGCACCGTGGGTGTCGGTTACGGCAAGGCCAAGGAGGTGCCGGCCGCCATCGCCAAGGGCGTTGAGGAGGCCAAGAAGCACTTCTTCAAGGTCCCCCGTATCCAGGGCACCATCCCGCACCCGATCCAGGGTGAGAAGGCTGCCGGCGTCGTGCTGCTCAAGCCCGCGTCCCCCGGTACCGGTGTTATCGCCGGTGGTCCGGTGCGCGCCGTGCTCGAGTGCGCCGGTATCCACGACGTGCTGTCGAAGTCGCTCGGCTCCGACAACGCGATCAACATCGTGCACGCCACCGTGGAGGCCCTGAAGGGTCTACAGCGTCCCGAGGAGATCGCGGCCCGCCGTGGTCTGCCCCTGGAGGACGTCGCCCCCGCGGCTCTGCTCCGTGCGCGTGCCGGGGCGGGTGTGTGATCATGGCACAGCTCAAGATCACGCAGGTCAAGTCCTACATCGGCAGCAAGCAGAACCACCGTGACACCCTGCGTTCCCTTGGTCTCAAGGGCATCAACACGCAGGTCGTCAAGGAGGACCGCCCCGAGTTCCGCGGCATGGTGCACACCGTCCGCCACCTCGTGACGGTCGAGGAGGTCGACTGATCATGGCGGAGCAGAACCCGCTCAAGATCCACAACCTCCGTCCCGCCCCGGGCGCCAAGACCGCCAAGACCCGTGTCGGTCGTGGTGAGGCGTCGAAGGGTAAGACGGCCGGTCGTGGTACCAAGGGTACGAAGGCCCGTTACCAGGTTCCGGAGCGCTTCGAGGGTGGCCAGATGCCCCTCCACATGCGTCTTCCGAAGCTGAAGGGCTTCAAGAACCCGTTCAAGACCGAGTACCAGGTCGTGAACCTCGACAAGCTGGCCGCGCTCTACCCCGAGGGTGGCGAGGTCACCGTCGAGGGTCTGGTGGCCAAGGGTGCCGTTCGCAAGAACGCGCTCGTCAAGGTCCTCGGCCAGGGTGAGGTCTCCGTGGCGCTCCAGGTGACGGTCGACGCCGTCTCCGGCTCCGCCAAGGAGAAGATCACCGCCGCCGGCGGCACCGTCACCGAGCTCGTCTGAGCTTTTCGGACGTCTCGATGACGTAAGCAACTCCCGACCGGGGATACCTCACAATGGGGTATCCCCGGTTGGTCGTTCCTAGGGGGGCAGTGCGGCCGGTAAGGTGGCCAGCACTGTTCTTTTTCCCATTCGTCGAACCTCAAGACCGTCACCCTTGACGCAGTTGCGCGGGGGTCGCAGGAGGCACCGTGCTCACCGCGTTCGCCCGGGCGTTCAGGACGCCCGACCTGCGCAAGAAGCTGCTCTTCACGCTGGCCATCATCGTGGTCTACCGGGTCGGCACCCACATCCCGATCCCCGGCGTCAACTACAAAGCCGTCCAGACGTGTGTGAACGAGGCCTCCGGCAACCAGGGCCTGTTCGGTCTCGTCAACATGTTCAGCGGCGGCGCGCTGCTCCAGATCACGATCTTCGCGCTCGGCATCATGCCGTACATCACGGCCAGCATCATCCTTCAGCTGCTGACGGTGGTCATTCCGCGCCTGGAAGCCCTGAAGAAGGAGGGCCAGGCCGGTACGGCGAAGATCACCCAGTACACCCGTTACCTGACGGTGGCCCTCGCCATCCTCCAGGGCACCGGCCTCGTCGCCACCGCCCGCAGCGGCGCCCTCTTCAACGGCTGCACGGTCGCCTCCAGCATCGTTCCGGACCAGGCGATCTTCACCACCATCACGATGGTCATCTGCATGACCGCCGGTACGGCCGTGGTCATGTGGCTCGGCGAGCTGATCACCGACCGCGGTATCGGCAACGGCATGTCGATCCTGATGTTCATCTCGATCGCCGCCACCTTCCCGTCCGCGCTGTGGGCCATCAAGAAGCAGGGCACCCTGGCCGGCGGCTGGATCGAGTTCGGCACGGTGATCGCGGTCGGCCTGATCATGGTCGCCCTGGTGGTCTTCGTCGAGCAGGCCCAGCGCCGGATCCCGGTCCAGTACGCGAAGCGCATGATCGGCCGCCGCTCCTACGGCGGTACCTCGACGTACATCCCGCTCAAGGTGAACCAGGCCGGTGTGATCCCGGTCATCTTCGCCTCGTCGCTGCTGTACATTCCCGCCCTCGTGGCACAGTTCGCCGGCGGAAATTCGGGCTGGAAGCAGTGGATCTCCACGAACCTGACCAAGGGTGACCACCCGATTTACATCACCCTGTACTTCTTGCTCATCGTTTTCTTCGCGTTCTTCTATGTCGCTATCTCCTTCAACCCCGAGGAAGTAGCCGACAACATGAAGAAGTATGGTGGCTTCATCCCGGGCATCCGGGCTGGCCGACCGACCGCTGAGTACCTGTCGTACGTGCTCAACCGGATCACCTGGCCGGGTTCGCTGTATCTGGGCCTGATCGCTCTCGTACCGACGATGGCGTTGGTTGGCTTTGGGGCAAGCCAGAACTTCCCGTTCGGTGGCACCAGCATCCTGATCATCGTGGGTGTGGGTCTCGAGACGGTGAAGCAGATCGAGAGCCAGCTCCAGCAGCGCAATTACGAAGGGTTCCTCCGCTGATGCGAATCGTCCTCGTCGGGCCGCCTGGCGCCGGTAAGGGAACGCAAGCCGTTCGCCTTGCCAAGGAGCTGAACATCCCGCACATCTCCACGGGCGACCTGTTCCGCGCCAACATCAGCCAGCAGACGGAGCTCGGGAAACTCGCGAAGTCCTACATGGACGCCGGCAACCTCGTCCCCGACGAGGTCACCATCGCGATGGCCAAGGACCGCATGGAGCAGCCGGACGCGCACCCCGGTTTCCTGCTGGACGGTTTCCCGCGCAACGTCTCGCAGGCCGAGGCGCTCGACGAGCTGCTGAAGAACGAGGGCATCAAGCTCGACGCCGTCCTGGACCTGGAGGTCTCGGAGGACGAGGTCGTCAAGCGGATCGCGGGCCGCCGCATCTGCCGCAACGACTCGTCCCACGTCTTCCACGTCACGTACACCCCGCCGAAGGTCGAGGGCGTCTGCGACGTCTGCGGCGGCGAGCTCTACCAGCGTGACGACGACTCCGAGGACACCGTCCGCACGCGGCTGGAGGTCTACCACACGCAGACCGAGCCCATCATCGACTACTACAAGGCGCAGGGGCTGGTCCGCACCATCTCCTCGCTGGGGCCGGTCGACGAGGTCACCACGCGGGCGCTGCACGCGCTCAAGCGTGACGAGGACGACGAGAAGAAGTAGTTCCCCGGCGGTTCCGGCCGCGGTGCCCCCTCGGGTGCCGCGGCCGTACTGTTGTGTACGTATCCGGTTGACGTTGACGTGAGTGACGGAGAGCGCAGGCCACCCATGGTGCAGATCAAGAGCCCCGAGCAGATCGCCAAGATGCGGGCGGCGGGCCTGGTCGTCGCGGCCATCCACGCGGCCACCCGCGAGGCGGCGGTTCCCGGCGCCAGCACCCGGGACCTGGACGAGGTGGCCCGCAAGGTCCTCGCCGAGCACGGCGCGAAGTCGAACTTCCTCGGGTACGGCGGCTTCCCCGCCACCATCTGCACGTCCGTCAACGACGTGGTCGTCCACGGCATCCCTTCGGAGGACGTCGTTCTCAAGGACGGCGACATCATCTCCATCGACTGCGGCGCGATCGTCGACGGCTGGCACGGCGACGCCGCGTACACGGCGTTCGTGGGATCCGGCCACGCTCCGGAACTGATCGAGCTCTCCCGGGTGACCGAGGAGTCGATGTGGGCCGGTATCGCGGCGATGAAGCAGGGCAACCGCCTGGTGGACGTGTCCAGGGCCATCGAGACGTACATCCGCCGGCAGCCGAAGCCGGGCGGCGGCAAGTACGGGATCATCGAGGACTACGGCGGCCACGGCATCGGCACCGAGATGCACATGGACCCGCACCTGCTGAACTACGTCGACCGGCGGCGCGGCAAGGGGCCGAAGCTGGTGCCCGGGTTCTGCCTGGCCATCGAGCCGATGGTGTCGCTGGGGACGCCGCGGACGGAGGTCCTGTCGGACGACTGGACGGTGATCACCACGGACGGTACGTGGTCGTCGCACTGGGAGCACAGTGTCGCGCTGACCGAAGCGGGTCCGCTGGTGCTGACGGCTCCCGACGGGGGCAGGGCCAAGCTGGCCGAGCACGGGATCACGGCCGCGCCGGACCCGCTGGGCTGAGCACTTCGCGACACTGCGGCCCGGTGGGGGCTGGTCGCGCGGTTCCTCCCCCAGCCTTCGGCCGGGGGTACCCCCAGCGCCCCTGACGGGGCGCTTCACTCGCGTGTGCTTAATGATCTGCCGTGCGGGGCAGGATTTCTCGATTCGTCTTTCCGGGTGCGCTGACGTAGACTGACTCGTCGGCTCTCGTGTACCCGCATGTCCGCATGCGCCCGTAAGGGACAGTGCGAGAGTCGATCAAGGTAGTCGATTCGAAGGGCGAAGCGTGGCCAAGAAGCAAGGTGCCATCGAGATCGAGGGCACTGTCGTCGAGTCTCTTCCGAACGCCATGTTCAAGGTCGAGCTCCAGAACGGCCACCAGGTCCTGGCACACATCAGCGGCAAGATGCGTATGCACTACATCCGCATCCTCCCTGACGACCGGGTCGTGGTGGAGCTGTCTCCGTACGACCTGACGCGTGGCCGGATCGTCTACCGCTACAAGTAGATCTTGCCCGCACCCCGGATCCTTGCGGGGTGATGGCACTGACCCGGAGAACCTCACCATGAAGGTCAAGCCGAGCGTCAAGAAGATCTGCGACAAGTGCAGGGTGATCCGCCGTCACGGTCGGGTCATGGTCATCTGCGAGAACCCGCGCCACAAGCAGCGCCAGGGCTGACGCACGACCGATCCCTCTGCACCCGCAGAGATTCGCGCGACGCAAGCTGAATTTGTTCATACGCAGAATCCAGGCGCCGAAGGTGTCCTGACACCCCCGGCTCGGAGGCCGGGGACCCAGTTCGTACCTGGTACGGCGGCTGGGAGCCGGTTCTGCGGAAGACCTCCGAAGATCACCAGGAGCCATTGAATGGCACGCGTTTCCGGTGTTGACATCCCGCGCGAAAAGCGCGTGGAGGTCGCCCTCACCTACGTGTTCGGTATCGGCCGGACACTCTCCCAGCAGACGCTGGCCGAGACCGGCATCGACCCGAACACCCGCGTTCGCGACCTGACCGAAGAGCAGCTGGTCGCCATCCGCGAGTACGTCGACAACAACATCAAGACCGAGGGTGACCTCCGTCGCGAGATCCAGGCCGACATCCGCCGCAAGGTCGAGATCGGCTGCTACCAGGGTCTGCGTCACCGCCGTGGCCTGCCCGTCCGCGGTCAGCGCACCAGCACCAACGCCCGCACCCGCAAGGGCCCGCGTCGCGCCATCGCCGGCAAGAAGAAGCCGGGCAAGAAGTAGTCCTCAGCGGACAACGCTTCATCAGCGGTCTTCGCTGTAGGACCGACCACCTCCCCGTAGGAGTTTGTAGATGCCCCCCAAGGGTCGTCAGGGCGCTGCCAAGAAGGTGCGCCGCAAGGAAAAGAAGAACGTCGCTCACGGCCACGCGCACATCAAGAGCACGTTCAACAACACGATCGTCTCCATCACGGACCCGTCCGGCAACGTGATCTCCTGGGCCTCCGCCGGCCACGTCGGCTTCAAGGGCTCCCGGAAGTCCACGCCGTTCGCCGCGCAGATGGCCGCCGAGTCGGCTGCCCGCCGCGCTCAGGAGCACGGCATGCGCAAGGTCGACGTGTTCGTCAAGGGCCCGGGTTCCGGTCGTGAGACCGCGATCCGTTCCCTTCAGGCCACGGGCCTCGAGGTCGGCTCCATCCAGGACGTCACCCCGACCCCGCACAACGGCTGCCGTCCGCCGAAGCGCCGCCGCGTCTGACGTCGCTTCGCAGGGTCGCCCGGGCGGTACGGCTCCGTAAGGGGCGTACCGCCCGTACCCTTGCAGTACCCGCACTCTCACGGGTGCGGTCTCCGTCGGGCGTCAAATAGCGGGCGTCCACGAAAGAAGGATCTGATCCACACATGCTGATCGCTCAGCGTCCCTCGTTGACCGAAGAGGTCG
>NZ_LBMU02000011.1 GCF_001005085.2 Streptomyces humi | reverse complement strand
ACGCGGGCTGCCGCAACGCGTTCGTGTCGCAGGCGTCCGCCGAGGACCTCGGCCGCACCGAGGTGCAGCTGCTCGCCGAGCAGATCGGCTACAAGGGCGAGATCGCCGTCCTGTCCGCCGCCCAGACCGCCACGAACCAGAACACCTGGATCGGGTTCATGAAGGACGAGCTGAAGGACCCCAAGTACAAGAACATCAAGCTCGTCAAGGTCGCCTACGGCAACGACGACGCCCAGGCCTCCTTCCAGCAGACCCAGGGCCTGCTCCAGCAGTACCCCGACCTCAAGGGGATCATCTCCCCGACCACCGTCGGCATCAAGGCCGCCGCCCAGTACCTGTCCGGCTCCAAGTACAAGGGCAAGGTCAAGCTCACCGGCCTCGGCACCCCCAACGACATGCGCCAGTACGTCAAGAACGGCACCGTCGACGCCTTCGAACTGTGGGACCCGGCCAAGCTCGGCGACCTCGCCGCCCGCACCGCCGTCGCCCTCGCCTCCGGACAGATCACCGGCAAGGAAGGCGAGACCTTCAAGGCCGGCGACACCACCTACACCATCGGCAAGGACGGCGTGATCAACCTCGGCAAGCCCACCGTCTTCAACGCCAAGAACATCGACCAGTTCAACTTCTGACACGAAAGCGGTACTTCATGCAGCGCGTCTGTTTCCTCCTCAAAGTACGCCAGGACCGCATCGCCGAGTACCGCGAACGCCACGCCGCCGTGTGGCCCGAGATGCGCGCCGCGCTCTCGGCCACCGGCTGGCACAACTACACACTCTTCCTCCGCGACGACGGCCTCCTCGTCGGCTACCTGGAGACCGAGGACTTCACCGCCGCCCGCGCCGGCATGGAGGCCACCGACGTCAACACCCGCTGGCAGACCGAGATGGGCCCCCTCTTCGAAGCCCTCGACGGCACCCGCCCCGACGAGGCCATGAAACCCCTCACCGAAGTGTTCCACCTCGCCTGACGCACCTCCGTCCCCTCAGGAGCCGCTCGTGAAAAGACGTACCGTGCTCGGTGCCGCCCTCCTCGGAGCCGTGGCCACCCCCGCCCTCGCCGCCGGCACCGCCCGCGCGGCCGACCCCGGACCGTCGGTGAACAAGAAGCAGAGCACGCGACTCGACGCCCAGGCGATCTTCTTCGTCTCCTACGACGGGCTGGTCAACAACAACTCCTTCCAGAAGAACGGCCTGTTCACGTACAAGGGCTACCAGTACGCGGCCTGGTACACCTCGACCGGCTCCGCGGTGATCGGCCGCCGGGTGCTCGGAGGTTCCTCCTGGTCGACCGTCACCCTCGCCCACCAGCTCAAGTCCAGCGATTCCCACAACGTCATCTCCATGGGCGTGTCGAAGGTCGACGGCCGCCTCCACATCAACATGGACTCCCACAGCGACGGCTTCTTCTACGTGAAGTCGGTCGCCGGGCTGCTCGACGCCCCCGGCTCCACTTCCTGGACCTCGGCCGTCTTCGGCGCCGTCCAGACGTCCCTCGACGGGCTGGCGCTCACCACGCAGTTCACCTACCCGCAGTTCATCGCCACGCCCGAGGGCAGGCTCCAGCTCAGCTACCGGGTCGGGATCTCCGGCAACGGCCGCAACGCCCTCGCGGAGTACGACGGTTCGAGCTGGACCGCGCTGGGGGAGTGGACCAGCTCCACCGGTACGTACACCAGCACGCACGGCTCCAGCACCGCCCGCAACATGTACCTGCACGGCATCGACTACGACGCCGGCGGACGGCTGCACGCGTTCTTCACCTGGCGTGAGCAGTCGGCGTCCGTGATGTGCAACAGCGGCGGCATCACCAACCACGACACCGGCTACGTCTACTCCACCGACCGCGGCCGCACCTGGCGCAACGACGCGGGCGCCCTGGTCGCCACCACCGGCACCTCGGACACCGTCGCCGTCACCGACTCCGGTCTGGTCGTCGACTCCCTCAACCCCGACCACTCCCTGATGAACCAGGAGAGCCAGTGGACGGACTCCGCCGGCCTCCCGCACGCGATCATCAGCTATGTCCCCGGCCGTTTCGGGCAGTGCACGACGAACTACGTCAGCGACCGCACCGCCAACGGCCGTGCCTTCCACGTCCGCAAGAACTCCGCAGGCACCTGGCAGAAGACGGAGATCCCCGTCGCACTCGACTCCAGCCAGCGCACCAAACTGGTCCTGGACAAGTACGACAACGCCTACGCGGTGTTCCCCTACGGCCGGATCGCCGGTGCGTCCAGATCCTCCGGGTACACCGACTGGGCACTGCTGTACGACGGGAGCGACCTCAACGCCTTCGGCGAGGTCGTGATCGACGAACTGCGGGTCAAGGCGGACGGCGTGCTGTCCTTCATGTATCAGGAGACGTCGAGCGGTACGACACCCTCGGCGCTCCATGTCGTCGATTTCGCCCTGCCCGCCTGACCCGGCTCCGTGCGCGAGTCATGTCGTAATGTGAAGCCCTTCGCGTGGTGGTCGTCCCGCCAGGTGTGAAGGGTTTCCCGCCGCCCGTATGTCCCTGGAGGTCTCCGCCCGATGGCCCCGTCGGTGGGTATCAAGGACGTCGCCCGCGCCGCCGGAGTCTCGGTCGGCACGGTCTCCAACGTCATCAACCGCCCGGACACCGTCGCCGGCGAGACGCGGGCCCGGGTGCTGTCCGTGATAGAGCGGCTCGGCTACGTCCGCAGCGAGTCCGCGCGCCAGCTGCGCGCGGGCCGCAGCCGGATCATGGGGCTGCTCGTCCTCGACATGGGCAACCCCTTCTTCGTGGACGTGGCCCGCGGCGCCGAGCGGGCGGCACGGGACGCCGGACTCGGCGTGATGGTCTGCAACAGCGACCATGACATCGGCGAGGAGGCGGAGTACCTCTCGCTCTTCGCCGAACAGCGGGTCCGCGGTGTCCTGCTCACCCCCACGGACGCCACCAGCCGCAACATCAACGCCTTCCGCCGCAGCGGCACCCCCTTCGTGCTGGTCGACCGGGTCGCCGAGGGCACCACCGAGTGCTCCGTCAGCGTGGACGACGTGGCGGGCGGCGCGCTGGCCGTCCGTCATCTCGTGGACGCCGGTCACCGCTCCATCGCGTACGTCAGCGGACCCCCCGGCCTCAACCAGGTGCGCGACCGCCGCACCGGCGCCCTGAACGCCCTCGCCGAGGCCGGACTCGGCCCCGACGCGCTGCGCGAACTGCCCACCGAGCGTCAGGACGTGGCCGCCGGACGGGACGCCGGCGCCCGCCTGCTCGGCCTCGCCGACCGGCCCACCGCCGTCTTCTGCGCCAACGACCTGCTCGCCCTCGGCGTCCTCCAGGCCATGTACGCGGCCGGCGTCGTCGTCCCCGACGACCTGGCCATCGTCGGCTACGACGACATCGAGTTCGCCGCCGCGGCCGCCGTCCCCCTGACCTCCGTACGCCAGCCCGCCGTCACCATGGGCGCCATGGCCGCCGGTCTCCTGCTGGAGGAGACCGAGCAGCGCACGGCCGCGACACACGAGCACCGCCGGGTGGTGCTCCAGCCGGAACTCGTGGTCCGCCGTTCCAGCCTCGGCGCCCGCTGATCGGAGATTCAGTAACGATTGCATGATCCCGGGGGCGGCCCACCCCCGGACGTGTGCTGAACTGGGACGCGACCGTCCGTCCGTCCCGGGAGAACCGTTGAGCCTCAGCTACCGCCAGCCCGGCGTCGTCCTCACCGACCGCCACTTCACCGTCCCGCTGGACCACGCCGACCCCGGTGGCGAGACCATCGAGCTCTACGCGCGGGAGGCGGTCGCGAGCGACAAGGCGGACCAGGAGCTGCCCTGGCTGCTGTACCTCCAGGGCGGGCCCGGTTTCGGGGCGAATCGTTTCGTCGGGCGACAGGCGTGGCTCGACCGGGCTCTTCAGGAGTACCGCGTCCTCCTCCTCGACCAGCGCGGCACCGGCCGCTCCACCCCGGTCAACCGGCAGACCCTCCCGCTGCGCGGCGGCCCGGCCGCGCAGGCCGACCACCTGGCCCGTTTCCGTGCCGACTCGATCGTCCGGGACTGCGAGACGATCCGCCCGCAGCTCACCGGCGGCGCCCCCTGGACGACCCTCGGCCAGAGCTTCGGCGGCTTCTGCACCCTGACCTACCTGTCGTTCTTCCCCGAGGGGCTGGAGACCTCCGTGATCACCGGCGGTCTGCCCTCCCTCGACGCGCACGCCGACGACGTCTACCGGGCCGCCTACCCGCGCATCGAGCGCAAGGTCGCCGCGCACTACGACCGCTATCCGATGGACGTCGAGCGGGTCCGCCGGATCGCCGAGCACCTCCTCGACCGTGAGACCGTGCTGCCGAACGGCTACCGGCTCACCGTCGAGGCCTTCCAGTCCCTCGGCCTGATGCTGGGCATGAGCGACGGCAGCCACCGCCTGCACTTCCTCCTGGAGGAAGCGTTCGTCCGCACCCCGGCCGGTGCCGAGCTCTCCGACGCCTTCCAGGAACAGGTCCAGGGCCTCCTGTCGTACGCGGCCAACCCGCTGTACGCGCTGATCCACGAGCCCGTCTACGGTCAGGGCGCCCGCCCCACCGCCTGGGCGGCCGAGCGGGTGCGCGCCGAGTTCCCGCAGTTCGACGCCGCGAAGGCGCTCGCGGGCGACACCCCGGTGCTGTTCACCGGGGAGACCGTGCACCCGTGGGTGTTCGAGACCGACCCGTCGCTGCGGTCGCTGAAGGAGGCCGCGGACCTGCTCGCCGCCCGCACCGACTGGCAGCCGCTGTACGACCCGGCCCGCCTCGCCGTCAACGAGGTGCCGGTCGTCGCCGCCGTCTACCACGACGACATGTACGTCGACGCCGTGCACTCCCTGCGGACCGCGCGTGCCGTGCGGGGCCTGCGCACCTGGGTCACCGACGAGTTCGAGCACGACGGACTGCGCGCCGGGGCACCGCGGGTGCTGGACCGGCTGCTGGCCCTGGCACGGGACGAGGCCTGAAACACTCCCGAAGGGGCGCGGGGAACCGTTCGGCCGACACGGGAGACACGGGGGACATGACCATGGACACGGAACTGCTGGCCGGCCGCTTCGAGGAGCACCGCGACCACCTGCGCGCGGTGGCCTACCGGATGCTCGGCTCGCTCACCGAGGCCGAGGACGCCGTCCAGGAGGCGTGGTTCAGGCTCGGCCGCACCGACCCGGACGAGATCCGGAACCTCGGCGGCTGGCTGACCACGGTGGTCGGCCGGGTCTGCCTCGACATGCTGCGCTCCCGGACCGCGCGCCGCGAGCAGCCGATGGACGAGACCTTCGTGCCGGACCCGGTGATCAGGCCGCTCTCGACCATCGACCCGGAACAGGAGGTGCTTGAGGCCGACTCCGTCGGGCTCGCCCTGCTGATCGTCCTGGAGACGCTGGAACCCGCCGAGCGGCTGACGTTCGTCCTGCACGACATGTTCACGGTGCCCTTCGACGACATCGCCCCGATCGTGGAGCGCAGTCCGGCGGCGACCAGGCAGCTGGCCAGCCGGGCCCGCCGCCGGGTGCGGGGCGCCACCCCGTCGGCCGACCCCGACCTGGGCCGGCAGCGCCGGGTCCTGGACGCCTTCCTGGCCGCCTCCCGGGGCGGGGACTTCGAGGCGCTGGTCGCCCTGCTCCACCCGGACGTGGTGCTGCGCGTCGACTCGGGCGCCCTGGTGCGGGGCGCCGCCGCCTCCAAGCTGGTGCGCGGGTCCCGGTCGGTTGCCGAACAGGCCTTCACCTTCCGGCAGTTCGCCGGGACGGCCCGGCTCGCCCTGGTCAACGACACGGTGGGCATGGTCAACACGCCCGCCGACGGCCCACGTTCGGTCATGGCGGTGACCGTCGTCGACGGCCGGATCACCGGGATGTACATCCTCGCCGACCCGGAACGCCTGGCCCGCCTGGAGTTCACCGCCGAGGACGACTGACGGACGACTGACGGACGGGAGGGGCGGACGGGACGGGGGGCCCGGACGGGACGGGGTCCCGGACGGCGCGGCCCGGTCAGCAGCGGGCCGCGCCTCCCGGTTCGGCCGCGAGTACCGGCGGCGGTTCGGCCGGCCGCCCGGCGCGGCCGCGGCCCGCCTGAGAAACGCGGAGGTCGAAGTCCTCGCAGGTCCGTAGGCTGGACCGATGCAAGAACAGATATCCGAACCGTCGCGGCTGCGCGGAGACTGCTCCCGCTGCTTCGGCCTGTGCTGTGTCGCCCTGCCGTTCACCGCCTCGGCCGACTTCGCGGTCACCAAACCCGCAGGGACGCCCTGCCGGAACCTCGGCGGTGACCACCGCTGCCGGATCCACACCGAGCTGCGCGGGCGCGGGTTCGCCGGCTGCACGGTCTACGACTGCTTCGGCGCGGGCCAGCGGGTCTCCCAGGTGACCTTCGGCGGCCAGGACTGGCGCACCGGCTCCCCGGAGCACGCCCGCCGGATGGTGGACGCCTTCCCCGTCGTACGACAGCTGCACGAACTGCTGTGGTATCTGACGGCCGCGCTCGCCCTGCCCGCCGCACGTCCCGTGCACGCCGAGCTCGGGGCGCTGCTGGAGAGGACCGAGGCGCTCGCCCTCGGCACGCCCGCGGAACTCGCCGCCCTGGACGTGGCCGCCCACCGGCAGGCCGTCAACGCGCTGTTGCTGCGCGCCAGTGAGCTGGCCCGCGCGGGCGTCCGGAGCCGGGGCCGGACGAAGGACCGCCGGGGCGCGGATCTGATGGGAGCCCGGCTCAGGGGCGCCGACCTGCGGGGCGCGAGCCTGCGCGGGGCCTACCTGATCGCCGCCGACCTCACCGGCGCCGACCTGCGCGACACGGACCTGATCGGGGCCGACCTGCGGGACGCCGACCTCACCGGCGCGGATCTGACGGGTGCGTTCTTCCTGACCCAGCCGCAGGTCGACGCGGCGCGGGGGAGCGCCGGGACCCGGCTGCCGGAGTCAGTCACCCGTCCCGTGCACTGGACAGCCGCCGTCCGCTGAGCCGGACATGTCCGCCACCCGCACCGGTGCCGGTGCGGGGCGGCGCCGTTCGAGTCGCAGCCGCAGCTTCTCCGGCATGAGCGTCAGCCGTTCGGTCACCGTCAGCCGGTAGCCGGGGTCGGCCGTCAGGTCGTAGCGGCGCAGCAGCAGACCGAGGACCAGGGTCGCCTCGTGCAGGGCGAACTGGCGGCCGATGCAGGCGCGGGCGCCCGTTCCGAACGGCTTGAAGGTGTGCGGGGCCCGGCCCCGGGCGGCCTTCGCCTCGAAACGGTCCGGGTCGAAGCGGTCGGCGTCCGGGCCCCACACCTCCGGGTCGCGGTGCAGCATCGGGGTCAGGACCAGCGCCCAGCCGCCCCGGCGCATCGGATGGTCGCCGGCGAGCACGGTGTCCCGGCGGGCCTCACGGGCGAAGGCGGGGGCGGTCGGCCACAGCCGCAGCGACTCGTCGAGGACCCGGCGCAGATAGCGCAGCTTGGCCACCTGGTCGTAGCCCGGCGCGGGGGTGTCGCCCCAGACCCGGTCCACTTCGGCGGCGGCCCGGGCGGCGACACCGGGATGCAGGGCGAGGTAGTGCAGGGCGAAGGAGAGGGCGCCCGAGGTGGTCTCGTGGCCGGCCACCAGGAAGGTGATCACCTGGCGGCGGACGTTCTCGGCGGACAGCCGCTCGCCCGTCTCCGGGTGGGCCGTCTCCAGCATCCGGTCCAGCAGGTCGCCCTCCCCGCGGCCGGTGCGGCGCCGCTCGGCGACCAGCTCGTCGACCGTGCGGTTGAGGAAGCCGATGTCGGCCGCGTTGCGCCGGGAGGCCTGCCGCAGCAGCAGCGGGGCCAGCGGAGAGGGCACGCTGTTGAGGCGCTGGGCGTAGGTGAGCGTGCCGATCATCGCGGTCACGAAGGGATGCGGCCGGTCCCGTTCGAACGACCCGAAGTCGTGCCCGAACCCGGTGCGCGCGATCGTCTCCAGGGTCAGCTTGGTCATGTCCCCGGGCACGTCCACCCAGCGCCCGGCCGCCTCCTCCCGGTCCCAGTGGTCGGTCAGCCGGCCCGCCACCGACACCATCATCGCGTGGTAGCCCTCCATCGCCTCCCGGCTGAACCCTGGGGCGAGGACGTCGTGCGCGAGCTGCCAGTTCGGCTCGTGGTTGTACGCCGTGAACAGTCCGTCCCCGGCGACCGGGCGCAGGTTGGCGACGCCCAGGCCGACGTGCTTGGCGAACCGGGACTCGTCGGCCATGTCGGCGGCGAGCGCGGCGCCCCACACGAACACGAACTCGTTGCCGAACGCCTTGCGCCGGAAGACCGGGCCCAGCTGCCCGGCCAGCCGCATCGAGTCCTGCACGGGGGTGCGCCGGTCGACGCCCAGGACGTCGCCGAGGAGCGGCAGCCGACGCGGCGGGTGCGGTATCCGGTGCAGTTCGGGCCAGCCCTGCTCGGCGCCCCGGAACCCCTTCGGCAGCGGGCCGTCCGCCCCCGCCCCCGGCTGCGTGACCGTCTCCGCCATGACGCGATCTCCCTCGATGCTGCGGCAGGTTGAGCTAGTTGTACGTGGGTTCAATAAGCGCTTTCAGTCTCGACCCGTTGTTGAACCGGCGTCAAGTAAAGTGCGGACATGGTCGCGAACCAGGGTGAGCGCAGCCGCCGCAGACTGAGCACCGCGGAGCGCCGTGAGCAACTCCTCTCGGTCGGGGCCAGGCTCTTCTCCGAGAGCCCGTACGCCGACGTGTGGATCGAGCAGGTCGCCGAGATCGCGGGTGTCTCCCGGGGGCTGCTGTACCACTATTTTCCGACGAAGCATGATTTCTTCGCGGCCGTGGTGGAGCGAGAGAGTGAGCGGATGCTGCGGATGACGGCGGCCGAGCCCGGTGTCCCCGCCCGCGAGCAGCTCACCGCCGGTCTCGACGTCTACCTCGAGTACGTCCACGGGCACGCCCACGGCTTCCGCGCCTTCCACCGCGCCGAGGCCTCCGGGGACCAGGCCGTGCGCCGGGTCTACCGGCGGGCGCAGGCCGCGCAGGAGCGTCAGATCCTCGCCGCCCTGGCCGCGGACCCGGAGTTCGGTCCCGCTCTCGACCGGCGCCCCGACACCCGCCTCGCGGTGCGCGGCTGGCTCGCCTTCACCACGCACGTCTGCCTGGAGTGGCTGCGCACCGAGGAACTGACGCGGGAGCAGGTGCGGGACCTCTGCGCGCGGGCCCTGCTGGGCGTCCTCTCCTGACCCTCGCGCCCTGACCCTCGCGCCCTGACCTTGCGCCCTCTTGGCCCTCGCGTCCTGATCCCGCGTCCTGATCCCGCGCCTTGGCCCTCGCGCCCTGATCCTTGTGCCCTGCCCCCCGCGGTCGGCTTCCTTGCCCTTGTCCGTCGTGCGCGTGACGCGCCGTGTGCTTGGCGTACCCCTGGATCTTCGATAGGTTAGGTGAGGCTTACCTAAGGAGGTTTCGGGATGGGTGACGAACAGGCAGCCTGGGCGGCCGGACCCGGTGCGGCGGAGCAGGCCCGGTCCCTGCTCGCCGTCGCGTGGTCGTGCATGGTGACCGCGGACGGTGGGCGCGAGGAGTTCGTCGGCGCGCACGCCGTCGCCGACGACGGCCGGGTGCTGCTGCACGTGCCCGAGGACAGCGCCCTGCTCACGGCGGCGATCTGCGCCCCGCGCGGCGAGCCGGCCGCGGTGCTGGAGTTCGCCGACGTCGCGCCCGTCCCGGTGCGGGGCCGGATCCGGGCCCGGCTCTGGATGGCGGGCTGGTTCGCCCCCATCGACGAGCACCTCGTCTTCCACCCCACCCGGGTGGTGCTGCGCCGGCCCTCCGGCGCGGTGGTCGTCGACCTCGACGAGTTCGCCGCCGCGCGCCCCGACCCGCTGGCCGGCGCCGAGGCCGGTCTGCTGACCCACCTCGCCGACGCCCACCCGGACGCCGTCGAGCGGCTCACCCGGCTCGTCGAGCCGGAGAGCCTGCACGCCGCCACCCGCGTCCAGCCTCTGGCCGTCGACCGGCACGGGCTGACCCTGCGCATCGAACGCGCCCGCGCCCACGGCGACGTACGGCTCACCTTCCACGCGCCCGCCGACGGCGTCGCCGAACTCGCCGAGCGGGTGCACGTCCTGCTGGCCCAGGCCGCCGCCGCGTCCTGCCCGCGGTCGCTACAGCGGCAGCGCGCAGACGGCGACCGGTGACGCGAACGGCTCGCCGGCGAGCCGGAGTTCACCGTCGGCCGCGTCGACGGTGAAGACGCTCACGGTGCCGGACCGCTGGTTGGCGGCGAACAGCAGCCCGCCGTCCGGGGAGAAGGCGATCTGCCGGGGGAAGTCCCCGTGCACCGGCACCGTGTCCAGCAGCCGCAACCGGGCCCCGTCGGCCTCGATCTGGTACCTGGCCAGCGTGTTGTCGCCGCGGTTGGCGAGGTAGGCGTAGGAGCCGTCCGCGGTGACCAGGATCTGGGCCGGGTAGTTGGTGGTGCCCGCCCTGCTGCCGGTGGACTGCGGCTCGCCGACGGTGAGCCTTCCGGTGGCCGGGTCGTACCCGCACACGGTGACCGTGTCGTCCACCTCGTCGGCCAGGTACGCGTACCGCCCGCCCGGGTGGAACGTCAGATGGCGCGGACCCGCCCCCGGTTTGGTGTGTGCCTGCGAGAGCTCGGTGAGGGTGCCCTTCGCGAGGTCGAGGCGGTAGGTGTAGACGGTGTCCGTGCCGAGGTCGACGGCGAGGACGTGACCGCCGTCCGGGCTGGTGACGAACTGGTGGGCGTGCGGGCCCTGCTGGCCGGGTCCGGGCGCCGGGCTGGAGTGCGTGACCAGCGCCGTGCGCTCACCGAGGGCACCCGTGGCGTCGATCGGGTGCACGGCCACGCTGCCCGAGGTGTAGTTGGCGCTCAGCAGCCAGCGGCCGGTGGGATGCACCGAGAGATGGCAGGGGCCCGCCCCGCCCGTGCCGCGGCTGCCGAGGACCTTCCGGTCCGCGAGCCGGACTGCGGTGACGCTCCCGGCCGCGTGCTCGTTCACGGCGTACAGCGTGCGCCCGTCCGGGTGGACGGCCAGGTACGACGGGTCGGTGACGCCGGTGAGCGTGCCGGTGCCGGTGATCTCGCCGGTCGCCGGGTCGTAGTCGGCGAGGCCGATGCCGGTGCCGCCGCCGGCCACCGAGGTGTAGGTGCCGAGGTAGAGCCGGCGGGGACCGGAAGCCGGTTTCGCCGGGGACTTCGCCGCCGGCCGCGGTGCGGTGCGGGGCGCATCCGCGGGCGGCGCGGCCGGTGCCGGGACCGCCACCACCGCCGCGGCGCCCGCCAGCGCGCCGACGAACCGGCGCCTGCTCCAGCCGCCGCCCGTCACTTCCGTACCACTGCCCATGCCCGCACCTCAGGTCGTCGGTCGCCTCGGTCGTCACGGCAACCTTGACGTGTACCGGCGGCCTGACGCAAGAACGGCAACGAGCGTTGCGCATGCCGCAATGCGATCGGGTGTCAGGGGCTACCAGTCGCCGTCCTCCACCGGCTTGCCCGGCGGGTCCTTCAACGGGATCACCTGCTCCGGGGACGGCTGCTGCCAGGGTTCCAGGTCCTCACCGAGCCAGTCGCCGACCGGCTTCACCGCCTCCAGGGCGTCGGTGGGAGCCAGATCCCGGGCGTCCTCGTCGTAGTAGTCGTACCAGGGCAGTCCCGCGCGGGTGTAGGCAGCCCGGTCCACCGGCGACGGCGGGGGCGCCTCGCCCGTGACGCGGCGCCACTCGGGGGGCGTGACCAGGTGCACGAAGACCCGGCCGGCCGGGGTCTCGGACCAGTCCCGCAGCGGCCGGTCGTCCTCGTAGACCTCCTGGCGCATCGAGCCGCCGACGCCGAGACCCATCCTCGGGGAGGGCGCGGCGCCGGGCGCGGGCGCCGCGGACGCCGCGGGGGCCGCGGGGGCCGCGGACATCATCGGCGGTGCCGCGCCGAACCCGCCGGCCGACCGTGAACCGCGCATCCGCTGCCGGCCCAGCCGCTCCCGCCGCAACCGCTCCTGCCGGTGGTGCTCGGCGAGCGCCTCCTCGGACAGCGGGAAGGACTGGAGCTGCACCCCGCCCCACACCTCCTCGCCGGTCACCTGCCCCTCGACCGTCGCGCCCAGACCGAGCGGCACCGAAACGAACTGGCGGACCGTGCCGTTCCCGGAGTTGATGCCGTCCAGCCACGGCTGCCGGGGGAGTACCAGATAGTTCTGCGGCCGCTGCGAGAGCCGGTCGCTCCACGGCTTGCCGGACACCGCGCACACCTTGCCCACGCCGACCTGAAGCGCCGTCGGCCGCGCCGAACCCGCGAAGCTCAGCCACATCGCCTCGCGCAGATACACCGGCAGCATCACACCGCCCCGCGCCCGCCACTCGGCGGGAGCCGTGTCCGGGTAGTCCGCCACCCGCCGGACCGGGAACTCGCCGAGCCCCGGCGGCAGCGCGTGCGTGCCCGTCTCCGGCAGCCGCAGCGTGCGGACGAACCGCACCGCCGCGCCGCCGGGCAGCCGCAGCGTGTTCCCGACGATCCGCACCGCCGTGTCGGTCATCGGCGTGCCCCCTTCCCCGTCCCGCACATTCCCGTCGCGCACCTTCCCGTCCCGTGCCTTCCCGTCGCGCACCTTCCCGTCCCGTGCCTTCCCGTCGCGCACATTCCCGTCGCGTACCTTCCCGTCCAGCACATCCCGCGCCGTGCCTTCCCGGCCAGTGCATCCCGGTCCCGTGCCTTCCCGTCCTTCACAGAGAACGCCCCGGGCCCCCGCCCCGGTTCCGGCGCAGCTGCTCCGGCACGCCCACCCGCTCCCGCAGCCAGGTCAGCCACGGCGGCCGCTTGGCGCGCTGCTCGCTGGAGACCCGGTCCAGCTCCTCCAGCAGCCGTCGGGTGCGGTGCTCGGTGTCCAGCTCGTCGATCATCCGGTTCACCTCGGTCAGCACGGCACCGAGCAGCTGCCAGTCGCGGTCGTCGGTGCGGATCTCGTCCCGGAGCAGTTCGGCGAGCTTGTCACGGGTGCCCGTCGCGGTGTGCAGCTCGGCGGCCAGCCGGGCCTCGGCCGACTCCGCGTTCTCGCTGATGCTGGTCGTCACCAGCACCGCGAAGCTGACCACGGCGTCGGCGATCTGGGACAGCAACTGCTCCACGACCACCCCCGCGTCCGACGCGAACAGCGGTTCGGGTTCACGCGCCTTGGCCAGGTCGGTGAAGGTCCGGGCCAGCACACGCAGCACGACCGTGCAGATCTCCAGGGTGTCCAGGCCGGTGCGCAGCACCACCCGGTGCAGCAGGCCCTCCCTGACCCGTGGATTGAGCCGCAGACTGTCCTCGGCCTGCCGCAGCGCCGCGTCCACCTCCACGATCGCGTGGTCGAGCCGACGGGCCTCGTGCAGCCGTTCGGCGGCCCGCTGCCACGGGGTGAGTTCCGCCGCCTCGTCGCCCATGCGCAGCATCAGCTGCCGCAGCCGGCGGGCCAGCCCCTCGATGGACTCACCGGCCTCGTCCACCCACACCGGGGGTGGGAGCAGCAGGTTGCAGGCCATGCCGACGACCGCGCCGATCAGGGTCTCCACGATCCGCGCCCAGGCCGTACTGCTGATCGTGGTGACCCCGAGCACCAGCATGGCGCTGATCGCCACCTCGGGGATGTACTCGTCGACGCGCACCAGGTGCCCCACCCCCAGCGAGGCCACGATCAGCAGCGCGAGGCTCCACCAGGTCAGCCCGACCAACTGGCTGAAGGCGATGGCGACCAGCACACCGGCCACCACGGCGTTCACCCGGCGGAAACCGTTGGTCAGCGTGGCGTAGAGGGTGACCTGCACGACCAGCAGCGCGGTCAGGGGGGCGGTGAGGGGCGCCGGTTCCGGACTCAGGCGGAGCGCGACGACGTAGGCGATCGTGGCCGCGGTGGCCGATCGCAGCGTCTGGACGACCACCGGGTCCCGATGCCGCCGCAGCACTCGCGGCAGGCTCTCGGCCCACTTCTGTACGTCTTGCATCCCTTGGCCTGTTCCCACTCGCACGACACGTCGAACGTATTCTCCGCAGATCACTCACGCGCGCTAGTGGCTGGATGACCAGAGCGGATTACGGAGGGTGTCCGGAGACCGGGCCCCCGGGGGCCGACCACCGCAGGACTTGCCGCGCCCGCACCGCTCCCACACTGGAACCCCCGCCTCCACCCACCCCCACACCGGAAATCCGCCCCCCGGCGGCCACCCCCGTGCCGTCTCCGAAATCGGCACGACCCGGCTGAAGGTGATCGGATACGGTCGGCGGACGGCGGGGGTTCAGCGGTGGGGAGGGCGATCTGATGGGGTTCGCGGAGGTCGGGTCGGGGCGGGCCGTGGCGGCGCTGCGCCATGTGGCCGCGCTGTCCTCGGGACCGGTCCTGGACCCCGGTCTGCGGATCACCCTGAACTTCCACCCCGACCGGCTGTCCGCCGGCCGGCCGCTCCTCCGGGCGCTGGCCCGCGACGGCGTCTACCACTCGCAGTTCGTCACGGGTACCGGCAACGGCGGGCTCACCGCGCACCCGGGCGGCGATCGCTGGCGCTGGGAGAGCCGGATCTTCGGCGGCCGCTACGACGACGCCGCGCCGGCCGAGCGGCCCGTGTACGGCGCGCTGAACTTCCGCCGGCAGGTCGTCGGCGCCGCTCCGCGGTTCGGCTCCGCGCACCTGAGGCTGACCGGTCCGGCCCTGGACCGGGCCACCTTCTGCTACCCCGACAGCGCGGCCGAGCCGACGGACTTCGGAGTCGCCGCCGGCACGCACCTGCTCGCCCTGGCCGAGGCCGACGAGCAGGACGCGCTGAACGACTACATCGAGGCCCAGGTGCACGGCGGGGTCCGGCTGGACCGGGACGTGGAGGCCCTGGTCCTGGACGCCGCCTACCGGGGCACCGACGTGGAGTCGGCCGCCCGCCGGCTGCCGTTCCCGGTCGAATGGCACCCCGGCTACCGGCTCACCGTGCCGGAGCTGCGCCGCCACGGCGACTACCGGGGCCCGGAGTACGCCGAACTCGGTGCCCGGATCGCCGAGCAGGGCGTGGTCGACCCACGGATCATCGGCGACGCGGCCCGCACCGGCCGGTACGCGATCCAGGATCTGAAGATGGTGTGGCACACCCTGGCCCGCTTCGGCGCTCCGGAGGGCGCGGGCACGGCCTACTCGGCCACGGCCCGCGACTCGGTCGAGGGTCGCGACTCGGCCGTGGTCCGCGACTCGGCCGGTGCCCGCGACTCGGTCGAGGGTCGCGAACCGGCCGGGGCCGGTGGCCAGACGCCCGGACTCAGTACGCCCAAGGCGTAGGCGCGGGCCACCAGTTCGGTGCGGTTGGCCGCGGCCCAGCGGGCCGACAGCCGGCGCAGGTGGTAGGTGACGCCGTCCCGGGTCAGGCCCAGCTCGCGGGCGGCCTGGGCGGTGGTGGCGCCCCGGGCCAGCAGCGCCAGGACCCGGCCCTCGACCGGGCTGACCGGGGCGGGCTCCGTCCCGGACGCCGTGCGCTCGCCGGCCACCCGCAGCATCACCAGCAGTGACGGCGTCTCGCCCACGGACTCGCTCACCGGATCAGCCGTCAACTCCCCGTACCGCTCGGCCCCGTCGGGCGCCCGCCACCGTACCGACACCTGGTAGCGCGAGCGGTGCCGCAGCCGCAGCGCCTCGGCGATCCGCTCCACCTGGGCCTCCTCCTGCGGCCGGAACAGGTCCAGCACGTCCCGGCCGCGCAGCCGCCCCGGAGTCGTACCGCACTCGGCGGCCATCGCCGGGTTGGCCAGCACCACCAGCCCGTACACGTCGCACACCGCGACCGGAACCGCCACCCGGTCGAACAGGGTCAGGGCGCGGTTGCGCCACACCACGCCGTCGAGCCCGCCCGTCGCCATGCCCACCACCGCTCCTCTCGCCCTCATCCAAGGCGACCAGCCAGGTCAGAGGCAACTTCACCGGCGCCGCGCAAGGCCCGGAGGTGATTTCCGACTGCACGTTCGTGTAGTGCGACGGCGTCGCGCCGCGGTCCCCGAGGACCACGCTGGAACGCAGGACTTCCGTACCGCGAAAGGCAGTTGTCGCGCCATGCCCCCCACCGCGCAGCACCCCGGCACCGCTGAGCCCCTGACCGGCGTCCCCGTCGTGGACATCACCGCCACCGGACCGGGCCGCACCCCGATCCAGCAGGTCATGGGCCTGATGCGGGAGCACGGCCCAGTGCTGGTACGTCGGCTGCACGGACGGGACACCCTGTTCGTCGCCGACACCGACCTGGTCGCCGACCTCGCTGACGAGCAGCGGTTCGCCAAGCACGTCGGGCCCGCCCTGGAGAACGTCCGCGCGTTCGCCGCCGACGGACTGTTCACCGCCTACAACGACGAGCCCAACTGGGCCAAGGCGCACGACATCCTGATGCCCGCCTTCGCGCTCGGCTCGATGCGCACCTACCACCCGGTGATGCTGAGGGTCGCCCGCCGGCTGATCGCGTCCTGGGACCGGGCCGCCCGCGACGGCCGGCCGGTGGACGTACCGGACGACATGACCCGGATGACCCTCGACACCATCGGCCTCGCCGGCTTCGGCTACGACTTCGGCTCCTTCGAGCGCACCGAACCCCACCCCTTCGTCGAGTCCATGGTCCGCTGCCTGGAGTGGAGCATGACCCGCCTGGCCCGCAGGCCCGGCACCGACCACTCGGCGGCCGACGCCGCCTTCCGGGCCGACGCCGACCACCTCGCCCAGGTCGTGGACGACGTCATCGCCTCCCGCACCGGCACCGACCAGAGCACGGCGGAGGACCTGCTCGGCCTGATGCTGTCCGCCCGGCACCCCGACGACGGCACCACCCTGGACCGGGCCAACATCCGCAACCAGGTCATCACCTTCCTCATCGCCGGCCACGAGACCACCTCCGGCGCGATGTCCTTCGCCCTGTACTACCTGGCCAAGCACCCCACCGCGCTCCGGCTCGTACAGCGCGAGACGGACGCGCTCTGGGGCGACACGCCGGACCCGGAGCCCGGCTACGACGAGGTCGGCCGCCTCACCTACACCCGGCAGGTGCTCAACGAGGCACTGCGGCTGTGGCCGACCGCCGCCGCGTTCAGCCGGCACGCCCTCGACGACACCCTGCTCGGCGGACGGGTGCCGCTGACGGCCGGCCAGTCCGTCACGGTGCTCGCGCCGATGCTGCACCGGCAGCCGGTCTGGGGTGACAACCCCGAGCTCTTCGACCCCTCCCGGTTCACCCCGGAGGCCGAGGCGGCCCGCCCGGTGCACGCCTTCAAGCCCTTCGGCACCGGTGAACGCGCTTGCATCGGAAGGCAGTTCGCCCTGCACGAGGCAACCATGCTGCTGGCCATGCTGGTGCACCGCTACCGGATCCAGGACCACGACCGGTACGCGCTCACGGTCAAGGAGACCCTCACCCTCAAGCCCGAGGGCTTCACCCTGACCCTCGCCCCGCGCACCCCAGCCGACCGCCTCCACCCGCCGTTGCCCGGTGCCCGGCCGGCGGCCGTCCAGGACCCGCGGCCGACGGCCGCCCTCCCGGCCCGGGTCCGCACCGGCACCGGCGCCCTCCTGCTGCACGGCAGCAACTACGGCACCTGCCGGGACTTCGCCGCCCGGCTCGCCGACGAGGCGGCCGGCATCGGCTGCGACACCGAGGTGGCGGCGCTGGACGCGTACGCCGCCGGGCTGCCCACCGACCGGCCGGTGGTCATCACCGCCGCCTCCTACAACGGGCGTCCCACCGACGACGCCACCGCCTTCGCCGCCTGGCTCGACAGCACCCCCGACCTCACCGGCGTGACCTACGCGGTGCTCGGCGTCGGCGACCGCAACTGGGCCGCCACCTACCAGCACGTCCCGACCCGGATCGACACCCGACTGGCCGAACTCGGCGCCACCCGCCTCACCGGCCGCGCCGCCGCCGACGCCTCCGGCGACCTGACCGGCACGGTCCGCGACTTCACCGCCGGGCTGCGCACCGCCCTGCTGGAGCGGTACGGCGACCCCGACGCCACCCCCTCGGCGGCCCCGGAGCCCACCACCGCGTACCAGGTCCGGGCCCTGACCGGCGGTCCCCTCGACGCCCTCGCCGAACGCCACGGACTCGTCCCGATGACCGTCACCGAGGCCTACGACCTCACCGCCGCCGGGCACCCCCGCACCAAGCGTTTCCTGCGCGTGGCCCTGCCCGCCGGCGTCACCTACCGCACCGCCGACCACCTGACCGTGCTCCCCGCCAACGACCCGGCCCTCGTCACGCGCGCCGCCACCGCTCTCGGCGTCGATCCGGAAACCGTCCTCGACATCCGCTCCACCCGCCCCCGACGCGACGGCCTGGCGGTCGACCGGCCGCTGACGGTGCGTGAACTGCTCACCCGGCACGTCGAGTTGCAGGAGCGCCCGAACGCCGAGCAGCTGTCCCTGCTCTCCGACGCCAACCCCTGCCCGCCGGAGCGGGCCGCCCTGGCCGCCCTGGCCTCGGAGGATGGCGACCCGCGCACCCTGGTCGAGATCCTCGAGGGCCACCCGGCCCTGCGCGGCGCCCTCGACTGGCCCCGCCTCCTGGACCTCCTGACCCCGCTGAAGCCGCGCCACTACTCGATCTCCTCGTCCCCGGCCGCCGACCCCCGCCACGCCGAGCTGATGATCTCCCTCCTGGACGCCCCCGCCAGGTCCGGCGCGGGCCGCTACCGGGGCACGGGCTCCGGCCACCTGACGTCGCTCCGCCCCGGCGACACCCTGCTCGCCCGCGTCCAGCCCTGCCGGGAGGCCTTCCGGGTCGACCACACCGTCCCGGTGGTCATGATCGCCGCGGGCACCGGCCTGGCCCCCTTCCGGGGCGCCGTCGCCGACCGTACGGCGGCCCTCGCCTCGGGCACCGGACTCCCGCCCGCGCTCTGCTACTTCGGCTGCGACGCGCCCGACGAGGACTTCCTGCACGCCGGGGAACTGCGCACGGCGGAGGCCGCCGGTGCCGTCTCGGTGCGCCCGGCCTTCAGCACGGCGGGCACCTTCGTCCAGCACCGGGTCACAGCCGAGGCCGACGAGGTGTGGGCCCTGCTGGCAGCGGGCGCGAAGGTGTACGTCTGCGGCGACGGCGGCCGGATGGCCCCCGGGGTCCGGGAGGCGTTCCGTACGATGTACCGCGACCGCACACCGGGAGGAGACGCCGAGGAATGGCTGAACTCCCTGGTGCGGGAGGGCCGTTACGTGGAGGATGTGTACGCCTCGTCCTGATCGCACCGCACCCCCTGGGCCCATGGTTCCCGAATCCCTTAGCTCACATCGTGAACTAAGGGTTGGGAAAATATCGCTTTCTCACCCCCCGAAGGAGTATGTTGCAGGTCGGGCAGGGTTCGTGAAGGGAGCGGAGCCACATGGCGGGGCGGAACGGGCGCACGGTACGCGACCTCAGGAGGGCCAACCGCACGGCCGTACTACAGCGTCTCTATTTCGACGGCCCGCTCAGCCGCTTCGAGCTCGGCCCGGCCACCGGTCTGAGCTCGGGCTCGGTGAGCAACGTGGTCGCCGACCTGGTCGCGGACGGCCTGGTGGAGGAGGCCGGCAGCGTCGACTCCGACGGCGGCCGCCCCCGCACGCTGCTCCGCGTGGCCCCGCACAGCGGCCACATGATCGGCGTGGACGTCGGTGAGACCAGGGTCCGCGTCGAGCTGTTCGACCTCACCCTCACCGAACTCGCCCGTGCCGAGCGCCCCCTGGAGCAGCAGGGCTACGACGTCGAGGTGATCGTCGGCCACATCCGGGACGGCATCGCCGAGGTGCTCGCCACCGAGGGAGCCTCGCCCGAACTGCTGCTCGGCGTCGGGGTCGGTGTCCCCGGCATCGTGGAGCACACCGCGGACCGGGGCGCCGTCGTGCACGGCCAGACCATCGGCTGGGACGCCGTACCGTTGGAGGAGTTGCTCCGCTCCGGCAGTCAACTCCCCGATTCCGTGCGCTACTTCATCGACAACGGCGCCAAGACCCTGGGCCAGGCCGAGATGTGGTTCGGAGCCGGACGCGGCGCGGACAACGCGGTCGTGGTGCTGTTCGGCTCCGGCGTCGGCGCCTGCCTGGTCTCCGCCGAGGTGGAGCACGGCCGGGCGGTGGAGTGGGGGCATCTGACGGTACGGGTGCGGGGCCGCCGGTGCCGTTGCGGCGCGCTCGGCTGCCTGGAGGCGTACGCCGGCGCCGAGTCGCTGCTCGCCCGCTGGCGCGAGGAGGGCGGCCGGCCCGCCGAGGGCACCGACGAGGAGACCGCGCTCACCGCGATGCTGGCCGCCGCCTACCCGCCCGAGGGCACCGAGCCCGACCCGGTCGCGCTCGCCGTCCTGGAGGAGACCGCGGAGTACCTGGGCGCCGGCCTCTCCGACCTGATCAACCTCTTCCAGCCGGAGCGGATCCTGATCGGCGGCTGGGCAGGCCTCCAGCTCGGCGCCCGCTTCCTGCCCGCCGTACGCCGGTACGCGACCACGTACGCGCTGCGCCACCCGGCCGAGCAGGTCACCATCGACCTGGGCCGGCTCGGTCCGGACGCGGTCACCGTCGGCGCTGCCATCCTGCCCCTCGCCGACTTCTTCAGCCGGGGCGGGCGGCGCGCGGAACCGGTGAGCGAGCACCGCCTCCCCGCCTGGCGCACCGCGCTGGAGGAGCGGACCCCGCGCTGACCCGGCGTTTCGCCGCGCCCGGCCGAGGTACTCGCCGGGCGCCCGGAACGACGCCGTGAGGGGAGTACGCCGTGGGAGAGCAGCAGAGTGGCAGGCCGGTGCCCCGCGACATGCCGGACCAGCAGGCCGGTGCCGGCCGGGACCCGTGGGAGGCGGCCGAGGGCCACGACCCCGACCAGGAGGCCGGCGACACCGCTGTCCCCGACACGGACGAGGCGGGCACCGGACTCAGGGGTGCACCGAGCTCGGGGGCGGTGCACCCCGAGGCCCCACCCCCCGACGAGCCCTCGGCCTGACCACCCGCGACCACAGCCACGCCCCCGCCCCGGCGGTCCGGCCGCCGCCTCAGGGACGCGGCATGTTCCCCTGGCTCCGGACGGCGTCTCGGGCGCGGCGACGTTCCCGCGGCTCAGGACGGTCGTCTCGGGGGTGCGGCCGTGTTCCCGCGGCTCAGGACGGTCGTCTCGGGGGTGCGGCCATCTTCCCGCGGCTCGGGACGGTGTCTCAGGCGAACGCGTTCACGCCGGTGAGGCGGGCCGAGAGGTCCCACAGGCGGGCCGCCTGGTCCCGGTCGACCGCCCAGTCCCGCACGCCGGTCGGTTCGCCCGCCACGGCGGGTTCGGCGATGTCGCAGTCCTCCAGGTACACCCCGCCCATGCCCTCCAGCTGCGGGGAGGTCGCCGCCCAGGTCTGGGTCGCCGCACCCTGCGCGGGCGACTTGAAGCCCTGCGGGTTCAGCACGGTGCCCTGCTCGTCGATCCAGCCGCGCTCGACCATCTCCGCACGGGGGATGTGCCGCTGGAGCGGGGTCATGATGCCGCCGGGGTGCAGTGCGAAGGCCCGTACGCCGGCATCCCGGCCGAGCCGGTCCAGGTGCACCGCGAACAGCACGTTGGCCGTCTTGGCCTGGCCGTACGCCTCCCACTTGTCGTAGCCGCGCTCCCACTGGACGTCGTCCCAGCGGATCCCGGAGAAGTGGTGGGCGCGCGAGGAGACCGACACGACCCGGGCGCCGCCGGGCGCCAGGGCCGGCCAGAGCCGGTTGACGAGCGCGAAGTGCCCGAGGTGGTTGGTGGCGAACTGGGCCTCCCAGCCGGGCCCCACCCGGGTCTCCGGGCAGGCCATGATCCCGGCGTTGTCGATCATGAAGTCGACGGTCCGTCCGGAGGCCAGGAACCGCTCGGCGAAGCCGCGCACGCTGTCCAGGTCGCCGAGGTCCAGCTCGTCCACCTCGACCCGCTCCAGGCCGGCCAGCGCCTCGCGGGCGGTCGCGGCGCGCCGCGCGGGCACCACGACACGGGCGCCCGCCTTGCTGAGGGCCTTGGTGGTCTCCAGGCCGAGCCCGGAGTAGCCGCCGGTGACGATCGCGAGCCGGCCGTCGAGGTCCAGGCCCGCGAGGACGTCGTCGGCCGTGCTGTGCGCGCCGAAGCCGGAACCGATCTTGTGCTGAGGAGTCGTAGTGCTCATGGACCGCACGCTACGAATTCGAGTGCGCTCGAAGTCAAGCGACGACCCGCCGCGCGCCACGGGCGTCCGCGAACCGGCTCCGAACAGCGGAAAGCCCCGGCCGCGACGGGGGATTCGCGGCCGGGGCGGCCAATGGTGGGCGCGGACGGCGGTCGCCTCTCGGCGAGATGCTCCACAGGGCTTCAGCCGAACGATCGTCCCTGTGGGCGGAAGGTGAGGCCCGGGGACACTGTCCCGTCCGCTCCCACGGATGGTTCAACGGACAACCTCCCCCCGCTGTTCCGGGGCGGTGCGTGATGCGTGTCACCCACGGGTGGCCGGGCCGTCGGCCACGCGGGCCGGCAGCCGCCCCTCCCGGGTCCAGGCCAGCAGTTCGTCGGCGGACCAGGTGGTCACCACGCGCTCGGCGGGCACCCCGCACTCCTCCGCCCGGGCGCAGCCGCGGATCTGCCAGTCCAGCTGGCCGGGGGCATGGGCGTCGGTGTCGACCGAGAACAGCACCCCCGCGTCGACGGCCCGGCGCAGCAGCCTGCGGGGCGGGTCCAGGCGCTCGGGACGGCTGTTGATCTCCACGGCCGTACCCGAGGCGGCGCACGCGGCGAACACCTCGTCCGCGTCGAACTCGGACTCCGGACGACCGCGCCCCGTGACCAGGCGGCCCGTGCAGTGACCGAGGACGTCGGCGTGCGGATCGCGGACCGCCCGCACCATCCGCCGGGTCATCGAGCGCGCGTCCATCCGCAGCTTGGAGTGGACCGAGACGACGACCACGTCGAGGCGCGCCAGCAACTCCGGCTCCTGGTCCAGCGAGCCGTCCTCCAGGATGTCGCACTCGATGCCGGTGAGCAGCCGGAACGGCGCCCAGCCCGCGTTGAGCCCGGCCACCACCTCCAGCTGCTCGCGCAGCCGCTCCGGGGACAGCCCGCGGGCCACCGTGAGCCGGGGGGAGTGGTCGGTGAGCACCGCCCACTCGTGGCCGAGCGCGGCCGCGGTACGCCCCATCTCCTCGATCGGGCTGCCCCCGTCGGACCAGTCCGAGTGCAGATGGCAGTCGCCGCGCAGCAGGGCGCGCAGCCCGGAGCCAGGACCGGTCAAAGGCTCGCCCGCGGCTTCCTCAAGCCGGCGCAAATATCCGGGCAAATCTCCCGCCAGCGCTTCCCGGACCACCTGGGCGGTCTTGGGGCCCACGCCCTTGAGTGATTCCAGGGTCCCGGCCCGCGCCCGCGCGGCCGTCTCCCCGGCGGGCAGGGCCCCCAGCACCTGGGCGGCGGTGCGGAAGGCGCGGACCCGGTAGGTCGGGGCCGAGGCCCGTTCCAGCAGGAAGGCGATCCGTTCCAGCGCCTCGACGGGGTCCATGGCCACCTCCACCGACAGGGTGACCCAGGCAGGTCACTTCCGCCCGCGGAGATCTACCCTCGATTGCATGACCGAGATAGCGAGCCCTCACATCTCCCAGCCACGGATCCTGGTGCTCGGGGTCATGACCGGCAGGCCGGGCACCTTGCCCTTCCGCATCGTGGAGATCGACGGCGAGGTGGTCGCCGAGGCGAGGGACATCACCGAGGTGCTGTCGGTCGCGGCGGCCTACGGCATCACGGTCCACGACCTCGACGACCCCGGCGTGGTGTGCTGGGTGGGCGGGGACAAGTTCACCTGGACCCCCCGCCCACCGCGCCGCTAGCGGGTGGGCCGGGTGTTCAGCCGACCGTCCACTTCTGGTTGGCGCCGCCCGAGCAGGTCCATATCTGGAGCCGGGTGCCGTTGGCCGAGTTGTTGCCGGTGACGTCCAGGCACTTGTTGGCCTGGGGGTTGACGATGTCGTGGGCCGAGCTGACGGCCCACTTCTGGGCCGCGGAGCCGTTGCAGTCGTAGAGCTGGACCGGTGTGCCGTCCGCGGTGCCGCCGCTGGTCACGTCCAGGCACTTGCCGAGCGCGCGGATCGTGCCGTCCGAGCCCACGGTCCACTGCTGGGCCGCGGAGCCGTTGCAGTCGTAGAGCTGTACGGGCGTCCCGTTGGCGGAGTTCGCCCCGGCGACGTCCACGCACTTGCCGGCCAGGCCCTTGATGGCCGCGCCGGTGGCCGTGTCGCTCGTGGTCACCGACACCGAGTCCACCACCAGCTGGGCCGGGAAGGCGGTGGAACTGTTCGGGTCGCCCGGCCAGTACCCGCCCACGGCGAGGTTCAGGATCAGGAAGAACGGCTTGTTGAACGCCCAGGTGTTGCCGCCCACGTCGGCGGGCGTCCGCGTCTCGTAGACGGTGCCGTCGACGGACCACTTGACCGAGTTGGGCGCCCAGTCGACCGCGAAGGTGTGGAAGGCGTCCGCGAAGGCCTGGCCGTTGGGCAGCGAGTAGGCCGCGCCGATGCCGTTCGAACCCGAGTAGCCGGGGCCGTGGATGGTGCCGTGCACGGTCGAGGGCTCGAAGCCGACGTTCTCCATCACGTCGATCTCGCCGGAGTTGGGCCAGCCGACCGAGCCGATGTCGGTGCCGAGCATCCAGAACGCCGGCCACATGCCCTGCCCGCGCGGGATCTTCATCCGGGCCTCGACGTGCCCGTACTGGGCGCTGAACTTCCCCGAGGTGTTCAGCCGTGCCGAGGTGTACTGGCAGGTGCCGTACCAGCACTGGTAGTTGGCGGGGTTCTCCTTCCTGGCCGTGATGACCAGATGCCCCTGGCCGTCGAGGGCCGCGTTGTCGGTGCCCGAGGTGTAGTACTCCCGTTCGTGGTTGTTGACGTTGTCGCCGGTCTCCTGCGTCCACTTCGAGGAGTCGACCGCCGAACCGGCGGCGCCGTCGAAGTTGTCGGAGAAGGTCACGGCGGCCGCGCCGGCGTCGGTGGACGCGGACGCGGCCCGCGCGGGCCCGACGGCGGCCGTCGCGACCAGTGCCGCGGACAGCGCGGCGAAGAGACATCTGCGGAGCAGGCGTGGGGAGGCCACGGCTCTTCCTTCCGTACGGCGGCCGGGCGCGGGGAGGCGGCCGGCCGAGGGTGGGGGGTGAAGGCGTCGCCTCTTGATTTAAGGAGTGAGATAAGTGGGCGTCAATACCCTGGTACAGACCGGTACCGGCGGCCGTGGCCGCCGGTACCGGTCGATCGGGATGTCGTCACGCCTTGCGCCTGCGGGCATGCACCGCGCGACCGAGCAGCCGGCCGAGGAGCAGCCAACCCAGCAGCGCCCCGGCGGTGTTGAGGATGACGTCGTCCACGTCGAAGGCCCGTCCGGTGACCAGCGCGCCCTGCGCCAGCTCCACCAGCAGCATCACGACGGCGGTGAGCAGCAGCACCCGCAGGACGCCCCGGGCGCCCGGCGCGAGCACCGGCACGAGGATCCCGAACGGGACGCCGAGCAGGACGTTCCCACCGATCTGCTTGACGGCGTCACGGAACGCGGGCTGGTCCAGATAGAGCTTGAGGGTCGCGCCGGGATGCAGATTGGTGTGGGCGATCGACACGGACGCCGGGGACGGATCCAGCGTCAGGTCGGCCAGCACGACGGCGAACGCCACCATCGCGGCGAAGGCGAGCGTCATGGCCAGCAACCGCAGGGGGAGGGGGAGCGGGCGGCGCTCGGTGCCGGCCTTGGCCGCCTTGGCGTCCTTCCCGGCGGCAGCCTTCTCTCCGGCGCTCTTCCTGCCGGTGGTCTTCCCGGCGGCAGTCTCCTCGCCGGCGCTCTTCCTGCCGAACGCGCCCCTCCAGCCGGCGGCCGTCTTCTTGCCCGCCGCGCCCTTCCCGGCCGCGGTGTTCTTCCCGGCTGCCGTGCCCTTGCCGGCCGCGGTGGTCTTCCGGGTGGACCCGGCGGCCCCGGCGGTGCCCGCCGCTGGGCCGGTACCGCGCAATCTGTCGAGGAGCGTCCGCTTCCCGGGGCTCGCCGCCTTGGCGGGCGCGGCCCCCTTCGAGGCGGCGCCCGGCCCGGTGCCGTGGCCGCCGACGACGCGTGCGGCCCTGGTGAACAGCCCCGCCCTCGTACCCGTGTCCCCGTTCCTCTTCGTCTCCTCGGTGGTCTCGCCCTTGGTACCGCGCAGGCGCGAGGCGGCGCTGGCCATCAGTCCTCCACTCTCCAACCTTCCGGCGTGGTAAGCCAGTTACCCCCGAAACGCGCGGCGATGCCGGAGGCCCGGCGGCGGCCGGAGCAGACCGCTGGTTTCCGGGTGCGCTCCCTGGGCACTCCGGGTGCGTTCCCGCGTGCCGCCGCGGTCGGCGACGGTCACGATGCTTGGATGCACAAGCGGCGAAGAAGCGACGAATCGGACATCGCGTCGCGCGGCCGGTGAGGAGGCGGCGTATGACCGGACGTACGGCGCTCGCCGCCGCGGCCGAACTACTGGCCTGGTGGGTGGCGCTGGCCCTGCTCTGGCTGGTGTTCATCAGCACCGTCGACACCCTGGAGCGGATCGTCGGTGCGAGCGTGGCGGCGATCGGCGCGCTGGTGGCGCGGGCCGGCCGGCGGGCGGTGACCTGGCGGTGAACGGCTGGATCCTCGCGGCGACCGTGCTGCTGGCCGGGGGAGCGGGTACCGCCCTGTGGGGGGTGGCCACCGGCCCGTTGAGCCGCCGCGTGGTCGCCCAGAACCTGTCCACCTCGGTGGTCTGCGCGAGCCTGCTGCTGCTCGCCCAGGGCTACGACCGTACGGCCTATGTCGACCTCGGCCTGCTGCTGGCCGTGCTGGGCCCGGTCGGCACCCTCGTCTTCGCCCGGCTGCTCGCCGAGGACCTGACGGACGACCGGGCCGCCGCCTGGGGCCTGACCTGGACGACGGTCGGCGTGGACGCGGCCGTCGTGGTCGCCCTGTGCGTGGCGGCCGGGCCGGGCCGGGCGATGGTGAAACTCCTGGTCGTCGGGGCGCTGCTGATCGGTGGGAACCTGGTCGCCTCCCGGGCGCTGTCCGGCGGATTCCAGGGGGTGCGCGGTGGCTGACGCGGTGATCGTCGTCGCGCTGCTGCTCACCGCGGGCGCGGCGACCGCGGCCGTGGCGGTCCGGGACCCGGCTCGCCAGGCTCTGGTCCTGTCCCTGCTCGGCCTGTTCCTCGGCGTCGTGTTCACCGTGCTCCAGGCCCCGGACGTGGGCCTCTCCCAGCTCGCCGTCGGCTCGGCGCTGACCCCGCTGCTGATCATGCTGTCGGTGCGCAAGGTGCGACGGCGCGGGAAGGAAGGCGGGAAGTGAGCCGTTTCTTCAGACTCCGGGTGCTGGCGTTCGGCGGGGCGGGGCTGGCGGCGCTGCTGGTCGCCGCCTGCTTCGACCTGCCCGGCTTCGGCGGCGGCAGCCACCCGTACGGGGACCGCGCCGTGCGCGCCTCCCTCGCCCGGCGGACCGCCAACGTCATCTCCTCCGTCAACTTCGACCAGCGGGCCTACGACACCCTCGGCGAGATGAGCATCCTGTTCGCCGCCGTCCTCGGCTGCGTGGTCCTGCTCCGGCAGAACCGGGACGAACACCGGGATCGCCCGGAGCCCACCGAAGTGGCCCTGCCGGTCCGCCGGTACGCCCTCCTGGTGCTGCCCGTCGCCCTGGTCACCGGCCTGTACGTCATCGCGCACGGCCAGCTCAGCCCCGGCGGCGGCTTCCAGGGCGGGGTCGTCGCCGCGACCGCGCTGCACCTGCTGTACCTCGGCGCCGACTACGGCGCCCTGGAACGCGTCCGGCCCATCGGCGTCTTCGAGGTCACCGACTCCCTCGCGGCCTGTTCCTACCTGGTCCTCGGCCTCGCCGGAGTGCTGGCCGGCACCGCCTTCCTCGCCAACACCCTGCTGCCGTACGGCACCTTCAACACGCTGTCCTCCGGCGGCACGGTCCCCCTGCTGAACGCGGCCATCGGCATGGAGGTGGCGAGCGCGGTCGTGGTGCTGCTCGCCCGCTTCCTCGACCAGGCCGTCGAGATCGAGGAGGAGAAGGGGAGTTGAGCCCGCAGTGACGCACTCCGTGATGCACGTCTTCCCGTACCTGGTCGCCGTCTGGATCTTCCTGACGGGTTGTTACGGCCTCGCCACCAGCCGGAACCTGATCCATGCCGTCGGCTGTCTGGCCGTCGTCCAGTCGTCGACGTACGTCCTGCTGCTCGCCGTCGGCTACCGCGACGGCGGCACCGCGCCCGTCTTCTCCGACCTGAAGCCGGGCGCCCGGCCGCTGGTCGACCCGGTCGTGCAGGCCCTCGCCCTCACCGACGTGGTGGTGGGCGCGACCGTCACCGCGCTGCTGCTCGCGCTCGTTCTCCAGATCGCCAAGCGGCACGGCACGGTCGACCCCGACGAACTGACGGAGCTGCGCGGCTGATGCACCACCTGCTTCCGCTGCTCGCGGCCGGCCCGCTGCTCGGCGCCACCCTGCTGGTGGCGGCCGGCCGCCGGCTGCCCAGGGTCGTCGCCGAGAGTTTCGCCTGCGCGGTCTGCGCGGCCACCGGTGTCCTCGCCCTGGTCCTGCTGCTGAACTCCTCGCCCCCGCTGACCGAGTGGGTGGGCGGCTGGCGGCCGGTCCACGGGGAGAGTGTGGGGATCGTGGTGATCGGCGACGGGCCGTCCCTCGGCATGGCCGTGCTCGTCTCCCTGCTGACGCTCGCCGCCCTGGTGTACTCCTGGCACTACTTCGAGGAGCCGCCACGCGGCCACGCCGGTTCCTACCCGGCGCTGATGCTGGCCTTCCAGGCCGGCATGTGCGGGTTCGCGATCGCCGGCGACCTGTTCAACATGTTCGTGTTCTTCGAGCTGATGAGCGTGGTCGCCTACGCGCTGACCGGCTTCCGCATCGACGAGGCGAAGGCGGTGCAGGGCGCGCTGACCTTCGGCGTGGTCAACTCCCTGGGCGCGTACGCGATGCTGACGGGCATCGGACTGCTGTACGCCCGCACCGGCGAACTGGCCATGTCCAGGATCGGCCGCGGTCTGGACGCGTACGGCCGCCCCGACGCGCTGGTCCTGGCCGCGTTCGTGCTGGTGCTCACCGCGCTGCTGGTCAAGGCCGCCGCCGTCCCCTTCCACCTCTGGCTCCCCGACGCCCACGCCGTCGCCCCCACCCCGGTGTGCATGCTGCTCTCCGGGGTCATGGTCGAACTCGGCGCGTACGGCGTGTGGCGGGTGTACGGCACGATCTTCGCCGGACCCGGTGGCATCCCGGCGGCCGACCTGGAGCGGGCCCTCGTCGCCCTCGGAGTGCTCACGGCCGTGGTCGGCGCGGTCATGTGCTGGCACCAGCGGCACATCAAACGGCTGCTGGCCAACTCCACCATCGCCCACACCGGGCTGTTCCTCGCCGCCCTGGGCGTCCTCACCCCGGAGGGCGACGACGGGGCCGCCCTCTACATCCTCGGCCACGCGGGTGTGAAGGCCGCCCTGTTCGCCTGCACGGGCATCCTCCTGGACCGCTACGGCAACGTCGACGAACGCGCGCTGCACGGACGCGGACGCGACCTGCGCACGGTGGGTGTCCTGTTCGCCATCGGCGGGCTGGCCCTCGCCGGTCTGCCGCCGTTCGGCACCGGGATCGGCAAAGCGGTGTCCGAGGAGGCGGTCGGCGGACCGCTCACGGTGCTGTTCGTCCTGGCGTCCGCGGTGACGTCGGGCGCGGTGCTGCGGGTGGCCGCCCGGGTCTTCCTCGGCCTCGGAGCCCCGCCGCCCAAGGGCGCCGCGTACGAGACCACCGGTGCCGACGAGGAGCCGGAGACGTCGGGCAGACTGGACCGGATCCCGGGCACCATGATCTTCGTACCCGCCGTCCTGCTGGCCGGCGCCCTCGCTGTCGGTGTCGCCCCCGGCTTCCCCACGGTGGTGTCCCGCGCGGTCGCCGCGGCCGGAACGGGCAGGACCCCGGTGGACGTCCACTGGACGTCCACCGGGGTCCTGCTGGGCTGCCTCTCCAGCCTCCTCGCCGTGGGCCTCGCCGCGGTCGCCGTCGTCCGCCCCGGACTCCTGACGGCCCCGAGCTGGGCGCTGCCGCTGCGCCGGCTCCAGTCCGGGCACGTCGGGGACTACGTGGCCTGGCTGCTGGTCGGCGCCACGGTGCTCGGCGCACTGGCCCTGCCGGGGGTGCTGGGCGGCTGAGCCGGGGGCGCCGGACGGACCGTCACACCGTCCCGTAGGACACGTGCACCTCCGTGAACCCGAGCGAGTGCAGCAGTCCTTCCAGCATGCCGGTGGTGTTGGTCTCGGCGCGCTTGGTCAGGCCGCTGTCCTTGGCAGCCGCCGAGATGTGCTTCACCGCGAGCTTCTGCACCGCCTGTTCGCTGTTGGGGTTGTCCGAGAACAGGTCGCCCAGCCGGTCCAGCAGACCACGCTGCTTGGACACGGCGTAGGAGTGGTCGGCGTCCAGCGCGGCCTTGCCGAGCTGCGCGTGCGGCAGCCGGATGGTGGCCTCGGTACGGTCGCCGTTGACCGTCACGTCCTTCTGGCCGAGCTGCCCGAGGTCGACATAGGCGTCGACCGTGCCCGCGCCGACGTACAGGGTGCGGGTGCCGCGGATCGCGCTGGGCAGGTACTTCGCGTCCTTCTCCAGGTCCACCACGACCTGGAAGTTGCCCGAGGCGGCGTCGTAACGGTTCATGTCCTGGATGGACTTCAGGAGCGCGGGGCCCGTGTTGTCGCGGGTCTCCGTGCCGAACAGGTCCTTGATGCCCGGCAGCACCGCCAGTTTGATCCCGGCGAACAGCACCACAAGCACCAGCACGAACGCGCTCAGCAGCTTCGCCCAGCCGGGCATGCGCCGGGGCCGGGCCTTGACGGGCGTCTCCTTCGTGGAGCTCGCCTTGCTCTCCTTGGTGGAACTCGCCATGTGACGGTCCTCCTTTCCAAGGACACGAATGCCCGCCGAACACCGTGCCAGACCGTGTTGTCGGCTGATTGAGACAGCTGACGCAGTACTGGTACACGCGTGTGCGTGAAGTGACCGGACGGACGTCACCGGACCCCTGCGCGTGCCGCCAGCTCCGCGATCCGGCGCGCCGACGGCGAGCCCGGGTCGGCCGTCACGAGGACGACCTCCTGGTCGTCCTCCGGTACCAGCAGCACATCGCAGTTCAACAGCAGCCGCCCCAGCTCCGGATGGTCCAGGACCTTGGCGCGGTGACCCGGGGCGTGCACCGGGTGTGTCGCCCAGATCGACCGGAACTCCTCGCTGCCCGCGTGCAGTTCGGCGAGCAGCGCGGTCAGCCGCGCGTCGTTCGGATAGCGGTCGGCGGCCCGCCGCAGCCGGGCCACCACCACGTGGCCGAACTCCTCGGCGGTGGAGCTCACGGGCATCAGGCCCTGGCCGAGGAAGCGGCGCCGGGCCAGGTTGGTCGTCCCGCGTCCCAGGTCACCGCCGAGCAAAAGCTGGGCGAGGGGGTTCCAGGCCACCAGGCCGTAGGCCGCGTCGGTGACGATCGCCGCGGTGCCGGGCAGCCGTTCCAGCAGCCCGGCCACGTGCGGGCGCACCCGCCCCACCGCCGGGGTGCCCGTCGGCGGCGCCGCCGAGCCCGCCAGCCGGAAGAGGTGGCTGCGTTCGGCGGGGGCCAGCCGCAGCGCGCCGGCCAGGGCGTCCAGCACGCGCGGGGAGGGGCGGGGACCGCGGGCCTGTTCGAGACGGGTGTAGTAGTCGACCGACATGTGGGCCAGCTCGGCGACCTCCTCGCGCCGCAGCCCCGGAGTCCGGCGCGGGGCGGTGCCGGCCGGCAGGCCCACCGTCTGCGGGCGCAGACCCGCCCGGCGCTCCCGCAGGAAGCGGGCCAGCTCCTGCCGTGCCACCGAGCGCCGCCTTCCCGGTCCGCCTGGTACAGGTGGTCCCTGGCAGGGCGGACGCGGCCGGGGAACCGTGGCTGTCATGAACGATCGCACAGCACTCGTCACCGGTGCCAACAAGGGCATCGGCTTCCATGTGGCCCGGCTGCTCGCGGCGGAGGGCTTCCTCGTCCACCTGGGTTCCCGGGACGCCGGGCGGGGCGCGCGGGCCGTCGCCGAGATCGGTTCCGGCGCGCGGCTCCTCGTCCTCGACGTCACCGATCCCGGCAGCGTCGAGCGGGCCGCGGCCGCCGTGGACCGCCTGGACGTCCTGGTCAACAACGCGGGCGTGCAGCCGGTCGTCGGCCCGCCCGGCGAGACCGCCGTCGCCGACTTCCGGCGGACGTACGAGACCGACGTCTTCGGCGTCGTCGCGGTCACCAACGCCTTCCTGCCCGTCCTGCGCCGCTCCGCCCACCCGCGCGTCGTCAACGTCTCCAGCGGCGCCGCCTCCCTCACCTGGAGTACCCACCCCAATCCGCAGTTCGCGCACGGCAGCCCCAGGTCCGCCGCCTACCGCTCCGCCAAGGCCGCCCTCAACGCGCTGACCGTCCTGTACGCCCAGGAACTGGCCGCGGACGGCATCAAGGTCAACGCCCTGGCCCCGGGGGCGCGGGCCACCGACCTGGTCCCCGGTCTGGCCGGCCGGGGCGGCGATCCGGCCGAGGGCGCCCGCGGTGCCGTACGGCTGGCGCTGCTGCCCGACGACGGTCCGACCGGCGGGTTCTTCTCCTGGGACGGCACACCCGTGCCGTGGTGAGAGCGCCACGGTCCGTAGCATGAGGCCGTAGGCCCGTATTGATCATGCGAGGAGCGGATCGTGCGAGACATCGCCGTCTTCAGCGGCAGCGCCCACCCCGAGCTGGCCGAGGAGGTCTGCGCGCACCTCGGGGTGCCGCTCAGCCCGACCCGGGTCAGCAGGTTCGCCAACGACTGTCTGGAGGTGCAGCTCCAGGCCAACTGCCGGGAGCGGGACGTCTTCCTGATCCAGCCCCTGGTCCGGCCGGTGCAGGAGCACCTGGTGGAGCTGCTGCTGATGTGCGACGCGGCCCGGGGCGCCTCGGCGGGCCGGATCACCGTCGTCATGCCGCACTACTCCTACGCCCGCTCCGACAAGAAGGACGCCCCGCGCATCTCGCTCGGCGGCCGGCTGGTCGCCGACCTGATGGTGGCCGCGGGTGCGAGCCGGGTGCTCGCGATGACCCTGCACGCCCCGCAGGTGCACGGGTTCTTCTCGGTGCCCGTCGACCATCTGCACGCGCTGCGGGAGCTGGCCGCGCACTTCCGGCGGTACGACCTCACCCGCACCACCGTCGTCTCGCCGGACCTCGGCAACGCCAAGGAGGCCGCCGCCTTCGCCCGGCTGATCGGCGCGCAGGTGGCGGCCGGCGCCAAGCAGCGGTTCGCCGACGACCGGGTCGTCATCAGCTCGGTCATCGGCGAGGTCGCGGACCGGGACGTGATCGTGCTCGACGACGAGATCGCCAAGGGCAGCACGGTCATCGAACTCCTGGAGCGGCTGAGGGAGCTGGGCCCGCCGCGGTCGATCCGGATCGCCTGCACGCACGGGCTGTTCGCGGCGGGCGCCCTGAAGCGGCTGACCGAGCAGCCCGACGTGCTGGAGATCGTCTGCACCAACACGGTGCCGGTGCCCGTCGAAGAGCACACCGACAAGCTGCGGATCCTGTCCATCGCCCCGGCGCTGGCCGAGGCCGTACGCCGTATTCACAACGGCGAGTCCGTGAGCGCCCTGTTCGAAGAGCCGCGCAACCTCTAGACAGGAGGGAGGAGTTGTAGCGCTGACCCGCGCTCGGCGGCACCGAGGCGATCAGGAGGCCCCCAGTGGCGAAGGCCAGGTTCGAGCGGACGAAACCGCATGTGAACATCGGCACCATCGGGCACATCGACCACGGCAAGACCACACTCACCGCGGCCATCACCAAGGTGCTGCACGACAAGTACCCCCAGCTCAACCCGTTCACGCCGTTCGACCAGATCGACAAGGCGCCCGAGGAGCGGCAGCGCGGCATCACCATCTCCATCGCGCACGTCGAGTACCAGACCGAGCGCCGGCACTACGCGCACGTCGACTGCCCGGGGCACGCCGACTACATCAAGAACATGATCACCGGGGCCGCCCAGATGGACGGGGCGATCCTGGTGGTCGCGGCCACCGACGGGCCGATGCCCCAGACCAAGGAACACGTCCTGCTGGCCCGGCAGGTGGGCGTGCCGTACATCGTCGTCGCCCTGAACAAGACCGACATGGTGGACGACGAGGAGATCCTGGAACTCGTGGAGCTGGAGGTGCGCGAACTGCTCACCGAGTACGAGTTCCCCGGCGACGACGTCCCGGTGGTCAAGGTCTCCGCGCTCCGAGCCCTGGAGGGCGATCCGCAGTGGACCGCGGCCCTGCTCGAACTCCTCGACGCCGTGGACGAGTTCGTACCGGAGCCGGTGCGGGACGTGGACCGGCCGTTCCTGATGCCGATCGAGGACGTCTTCACCATCACCGGCCGGGGCACGGTCGTCACCGGCCGGATCGAGCGCGGGGTACTGCGGGTCAACAGCGAGATCGAGATCATCGGCATCCACCCGCAGAAGACGAGGACGACGGTCACCGGCGTCGAGATGTTCCGCAAGCTGCTGGACGAGGGCCGGGCCGGGGAGAACGTGGGGCTGCTGCTGCGCGGGGTGAAGCGGGACGAGGTCGAGCGCGGGCAGGTCGTCATCAAACCCGGATCGGTCACCCCGCACACGGAGTTCGAGGCCCGTGCGTACATCCTCGCCAAGGACGAGGGCGGCCGGCACACCCCGTTCTTCCAGAACTACCGCCCCCAGTTCTACTTCCGCACCACCGACGTGACCGGGATCGTCACCCTGCCGCCGGGCACCGAGATGGTCATGCCGGGTGACAACACCACCATGAACGTCCAGCTGATCCAGCCGATCGCCATGGAGGAGGGACTGAAGTTCGCGATCCGCGAGGGCGGCCGGACGGTCGGCGCCGGTCAGGTCACGAGGATCCTCAAGTAGAGCCGGTCACGGGGGCGTTCACAGGGTGCCGGACGTGGCCTCGGGCAGGCCCAGGGCCGCGTCCAGCGTCGCCAGCGGCGGCAGCAGCCCGGACAGGCCCGTCACCTTCAGCACCCGCAGGGTCAGCGGGTGCGCGCACACCAGCCGGAGCTGTCCGCCGCGCTCCAGCACCCGGCTGCGGGCCCGGTACAGCAGTCGCAGCCCGGAGCAGTCGAAGAACTCGACGTGCCGCAGGTCGATCACCACCCGGGAACCGTTCCGCGCGGTCACCAGGTCCAGGTAGGGCGCGATCTCCGTGGCCGCCGCGATGTCGATCTCGCCCCGGAACTCCAGCACCGTGTGGCCGTGGTCCTGGTGGACGCGCAGGTGCCGGGTGAGCGGCGCGGGATCCTGCCGGGGTTCCTGGCGCACGACGGCATCACCTCCCACCCCTGCCGGTCAATTCCGTTCCCCGCCTTGCAAGTTACCCTCGATGGAGGGAATTTGAGCATGTTCGATTGACATATGTCTGCTGCTTCGGCATGCCATTTTCTGTGGCGTGCGCGACAGTCGGAGAAACCGCACGTGGGAGCGGTACCGCGCGGCCTGGTCCGGCCTCTTCGGCTACGAGAGCGCGTGCCACGCCTTGCCGAGCGCCTGGCGGAACTGCTCCTCCTGATGCGCGGTGAGGTCCCGGACCATCCGCTCCTCCAGCTCCCGCACCTGCCCGGCGACCCCGGCGAGCAGTTCGCGCCCGGCGTCGGTGAGCAGGATCAGCAGCTCCCGCCGGTTGCGCGGATTGCGTTCCCGTCGGACGAGCCCCCGGCTCTCCAGCGACCGTACGAGGTCGGCCATCGACTGGGCGGTCACGAACGAGTCCCGGGCCAGCTGGGCGGCCGAGAGGCCGTCGTGGCGCTCCAGGACGGTCAGGGCCGTGTACTGCAACGCCGTGATCCCGGCGGGCTTCACCAGCTCGTCGAGGCGTGAGCGCACCACCAGCTCCACCTGCTTGACCATGTACAGCAGCGAGGGGCGTGTCTTTGTACCGACCATGCGTGCACCCTAGACCATTGACAGGAATCCTGTCTGTAATCAGACTGCGGACCAACAGGAATCCTGTTTGTTGAACACTAAGCGACCAACGCTGGGAGTGGGCAATGACGACCACCTTCGAGACCGGCCCGGGGCGGCTGTTCATCGGCGGACAGTGGCGGGAGGCCGCCGACGGGGGCCGGACGGAGGTGACCGACCCGGCCACCGGCCGGGTGGTCACCACGGTCGCGGAGGCAGGCGCCTCCGACGTCGACGCCGCCGTGCGCGCCGCACGGGAGGCCTTCGACGCGGGGGAGTGGTCGGGGCTCAGCGGCCGGGAGCGCGGCCGGGTGCTGCACCGGATCGCCGAGCTGATCCGGGAGAACGCCGAGGAGATCGCGGCCCTGGAGAGCCTGGACGTCGGCAAGCCGATCACCCTGGCCACGGCGGTCGACGTCACCAACGCGGCCAACGACTACGAGCACTTCGCGGCCCTCGCGCACTCCCTCGACGGCGCCGTCCGCGACGTCCCGCTCAATGCCCTCGCCTACACCCGGCACGAACCGGTCGGCGTGGTCGCGGCCATCACACCCTTCAACTTCCCGCTGATCCTGGCCGGTTCGAAGATCGGGCCGGCCCTCGCCGCCGGCAACACGGTCGTCCACAAGCCGGCCGACGAGACCCCGCTCAGCGCCCTGTACATGGCCCGCCTGTTCAAGGAGGCGGGCGTCCCGGACGGGGTGGTCAACGTCGTCACCGGCGCCGGACCGGTCGCGGGCGAGGCCCTGCTGCGCCACCCGGGCATCGACAAGGTCGCGTTCACCGGCTCCACCGCCATCGGCCGGCACGTGGCGGGCACGGCGGGCCAGGCCCTCAAGCCGGTCACCGTGGAACTCGGCGGCAACGCGGCCCACCTGGTCTTCGAGGACGCCGACCTGGAGAAGGCCGTCGGCGCGGTGATCAAGGCCTTCGTCTTCAACACCGGCCAGTTCTGCATGGGCGGCCCCCGGCTCCTGGTCGCCCGCCCGGTCTACGCCACCCTGCTCGGCATCCTCGCCGAGGCCGTCCCCGGCGTCCCCGTCGGCGACCCGCGCGACCCGGCCACCGTGGTCGGCCCGATGGCGGGGGAGAAGCACCTGCGCAAGGTCGAGGAGTACGTCGAACTCGCCCGCAAGGAGGGCGGCCGGATCGTCTGCGGCGGCGAACGCCTCGACCTGAACGGCGGTTTCTACTACCGGCCGACCGTCGTCGCCGACCTGCCGAACGACTCCAGGGTGATCCAGGACGAGATCTTCGGCCCGGTCCTCACGGTGCAGCCCTTCGACACCGAGGACGAGGCCGTCGCCCTCGCCAACTCCACACCGTACGGCCTGGCCTCGGGCATCCAGACCGGCAGCCTCGGCCGCGCCCACCGGGTCGCCGCCCGTCTCCAGGCCGGGATCGTCTGGGTGAACGACTGGGCGCTGCTCGACCCCGCCGTCCCCTTCGGCGGCGTCAAGGCCTCCGGCTTCGGCCGTGAGTACGGCCCCGAGGCCCTGGCGGCCTACACCAAGGTCAAGTCCGTCGTCGTCGCGCTCGACTGAGCCCCGCAGACCAGGAGTTCGTACGATGCCCATCACCACCCGAGCCGCCGTGGTCGAGTCCGGCGGCGCACCCTTCACCCTCACCGACGTCGAACTCGACGCACCGGGGCCCCGCGAGGCGCTGGTCCGGATGGTGGCCACCGGTCTGTGCCACACCGACCTCGGCGTGGCGAGCGGCGGACTGCCCTTCCCGCTGCCGGGAGTCCTCGGCCACGAGGGCGCCGGTGTCGTGGAGGCCGTCGGCTCCGCCGTCACCTCCGTCGCCCCCGGCGACCACGTGGTGCTGTCCTTCACCTCCTGCGGTGACTGCCGCAACTGTCACGGCGGCCATCCCGCCTACTGCGCCACCTGGCTGCCGCTCAACCTGATCGGCGGCCGGCGCGCCGACGGCACCGCCACCGTCAGCCGGGACGGCGAGCCGCTCGGCGGGCACTTCTTCGGCCAGTCCTCCTTCGCCGAGCGGGCGCTGGTGGACGAGCGCAGCCTCGTCAAGGTCGACCCGGACGTCCCGCTGGAGTCGGTCGCCCCGCTCGGCTGCGGGGTGCAGACCGGGGTCGGTGCCGTGTGGAACGTGCTGGAGCCGGCCACCGGCAGCACGGTCGTCGTACTCGGCGCCGGGGCGGTGGGCCTCTCGGCGGTCATGGCGGCCGCGATCACCCCCGCCACCACGATCGTCGCCGTCGACCGGGTGGCCGAACGGCTCGAACTGGCAAGGGAGTTGGGCGCGACCCACACCGTCGACGCCACCCGGGAGGACATATCGGACGCCGTCCGGCGGATCTCCGACGGTGCCGGCGCCGACGGCGTCGTGGAGACCACCGGCAACACCGGCGTGCTCCGCCAGGGCGTCGACGCCCTCGCCGCCCGCGGCACCCTGGTCGTCGTGGGCGCCCCGCCCTTCGGCACCGAAGTGCCCCTGGACGTCAACGGGTTGCTGGCCGGCAAGCGGATCGTCGGCCTGACGCTGGGCGACAGCGAGACCCAGGCGTTCATCCCGGCCCTGGTCCGGCTGGTCGGCGAGGGGCGGCTGCCGCTGCACCGGCTGATCGCCACCTACCCGTTCGCCGAGATCGACCGGGCCGTTCAGGACATGACCACGGGCAAGGCGATCAAGCCCGTGCTCACCTTCTGACCCGGACCCGGACCTGGTACACCGTCCCACCGGCCGCCGGGACCAGCCGACCGCGGGCCCCGGTACCGGTCAACGGCTCATGTGCAGGGCCACCAGCAACTGCCACACCTGGTCCGCCACCTCGCCGGGGCCGGCCTCCAGCAGGCCGTGCAGCCAGTCGGCCAGCACCCCGGCGAAGGTGGCGGCCACCGCCGACGCCACCAGCGGGGCGTCCGCCGCCCCCACCAGCTCCCGCTCGGCGAGGCTGCGTGCCCGCAGGTCCTGGTGCAGCACCCGGCCGAGCGGGCCGCCGCCACCGGGCGTGAGCAGCTCCCGGTACAGAGCCGCGTGCGGAACCAGTCCCCCGAAGAACTCCCGCAGCGCCGGGGGAGCGTGCACCGGATCGGGCCGCCCCCGCCAGGCGTGCAGCGCGTCCACGGCCTCCCGTACGACGTCCGCGCAGGCGTCGACCGCCAGCGCCTCCAGGCCGTCGTAGTGGACGTAGAACGTGGCGCGCCCGACGCCGGCCCGGCGTACCAGCGCGGTCACGCCCACCTCCGCGAGCGGCCGTTCGGCGCACTCCGCCAGGAGGGCCGTCCGCAGCCGCGCCCGGGTGCGGGCGGCCCGCGGGTCCTCCGCGGCCGGCCGGCCGGTCACCGGGCGGCGAGCACGGCGGCCAGGGCGAGCGCGCCGGGCAGCGCCTGCGCGAACAGGATCCGCCGGCTGGCGGTGGCCGCGCCGTACACCCCCGCGACCACCACGCACGACAGGAAGAACACCTGCGCCGCGAAGCCCGTCGGGTCGGCCGCCACCAGTCCCCACACCAGGCCGGCTGCCAGGAAGCCGTTGTAGAGCCCCTGGTTGGCGGCCAACGGCGCGGTCCGCCGGGCCAGTTCGGCGTCGAAGCCGTGGAACCGCATCCCGGGCGTCTTCTGCCACAGGAACATCTCCATCACCAGGATGTACGCGTGCAACGCGGCCACCAGCCCGACCAGCACGTTCGCCAGGACTTCCATGATCGGCGGACCCTCCCCACTCTTGAACGGGTGTCCACTATAGCTGGACAGGTGTCCAGTGGATCCCGGTGGCCCCAAGTCGGGGGTCGAGGGTGTACAAGTCGACAAGTCCCGTTCGGGGATGGGTATTTGTTGCTTTGCTGCCAACTGTCGGAGCGTGACGGAACCCTCACTTCCTCTGCTTGCCGAGGTTGATCCTTTCGGGTTCAAACCCGATAAGCTCCATTCCGTCACAGCGAGTTGACGCACCCCACGGAGGGTCCGTCCCGCTGTGCGTGCTCATGAGTGCGGCCTTCGCACACTGCCCCTGTTCGCTGTTGTTCGATTGTGTTGCTTCGAAGGATGCAGATGGAACTCGCCACTCCGCCGCCGGCGGCGCGGGCCCCTGTCGCCTGGTACAGCTGGTGGCTGATGCCGCTGGCCTTAGGGGGAGGGACGGTCGCCGCCACGTTCATGAGCTCCGAGCGAATAACCGCGGCCGTCGCCGGTGCCGCGGCCACCGCCGCCAGCTTCGTGTGTGTACGACTACTGATCCGCTCGCAGCGTCAACTGCGCAGCGCCGAGGGATCGTTCCGCAGCTCGCAGGCCGAGCACTCCCAGCAGTGGCAGCAGCACGTATCCGGTCTGGAACGGAAGTTCTCGGCCGAGCGCGCCACGCTGGAGGGCCAGCTGAACGAGCAGGCGGCCGCGTTCGAGTCCCGGCTCGACGAGCAGACCGCCCACTACGACACCCAACTGGCCGAGCAGGCACGGGCGTACGAGGAGCGGCTCGCCGACCAGCTGAAGGCCGCCGAGGGCCGGCTCGCCGACCAGGCCGAGGTCTGGCAGGAGCAGGTCGGGCACCAGCGCGCCGCGATCTCCCGGCTCGCCGACGAGCAGCTGCCCGAGGCGCTGAAGCGGCTGCGCGACGGCGACGCCATCGACGACCTGCTGCCGGTGACCGAGCAGTGCGCCAAGGTCGACAAGGACCTCCAGGCCGACCTGCGCCGGATCCTGCGCACCTCGCTGATCGGTGTGGAGGAGGAGTTCAACCGCTCGACCTCCGCCGAACAGGCCGTCATCAGCATCGGCAACCGCATCCACGTCCTCACCAGCAAGCTGCGCGGCCGGCTGCACGAGATGCAGGGCGAGCACGGCCGGCTGCCCGCCGTGGCCCGCGGGCTCATGGAGCTCGACCAGGAGCTCGGCCCCGCCGACTCGCTCGCGGCGAGTATCGGTGTGCTCGGCGGCTCGGACCGCCCGGGCCGGCAGTGGCAGGAGCCCCAGCGGCTGCTCAGCGTGGTGCGCGGTGGCATCGGCCGGATCAAGGACTTCCACCGCGTCGAGGTCCGGCACCTGCCCGAACTCGGCGTCGACGGCGGTCTGGTGGACCACCTCACGCTGATCTTCTCGCACCTCCTGGACAACGCGGCCCGCTACTCGCCGCCCACCGAGCCGGTCCTCGTCTCCGGCAAGGAGGTGCCCAACGGTGTCGGCATCGAGATCCAGGACTCCGGCAAGGGCCTGAGCGAGGAGAAGAAGCGCGAGGCCGAGCACTCCCTGGCCGGCACCGCGGCCGGACCCGGTATCGGCGGCATCTCCGAGGACGCCAACATCGGCCTGCGGGTCGTCGGCATCCTCGCCCGCCGCTACGGCATCCGGGTCACCTTCGCGGACTCGCCCTGGCTCGGCACCTCGGTGGTCGTCGTGGTCCCCCACAAGTACTTCAGCCCGCTGCCCGTGGCCCCCGCCGCCCCGGCACCCGTGGCGGCCGCCCCCGCCGCCGCGTCCCCGGTGCAGGCGCAGGGCCCGGTCGTCGTCGAACCCGTCAGCCAGCCGGAGTCCGGCGAGGCCCTGGACACCACCCCGGGCGGACTGCCCCGGCGGCGCAGCCGGCGCCGCGCGGAGGAGGAGCAGCCCGAGGCGCGCGCCGTCCGTACGGAGGGCGCCGCGTTCACCGCGGTCCCGCCCGAGGAGTCCTTCGCGGGTCTGGCCGCCTTCGCCACCGCGGGCCGGGTGCCCGTGGCCGACGAAGAGGCGGACAGCGAGGCCGAGTTGACCGGAGACCAAGACGTCGTGGCACCCGCGACCCCGGCCGGCGCCGATGACGCCGCCGCCGGACGCGAGGCCACGGAGCACCGCACTGAAGAGAGCGACTAGTCCACATGACGCAACAGGGAACCGACGTGAGCTGGGCGCTCCGCGATCTCGTGGAGAGCATCCCGGAGATCCGCTTCGCCCTCGTGGCCTCCAGCGACGGCAAGGCCATCACCTCCTTCGGCGCCGAGGACCCCGACGACGTGGACCGCTTCGCGGCCGTGGTGGCAGGGCTCCAGGCGCTCGCCCAGCCCGTCGCCGAGCAGTTCCCCAAGTACGCGGGGCAGCTGCGGCTGGCGATGATCGAGGTCGACGGCGGTCACCTCTTCGTCGTGCGGGCCGGTGTGGAGACGTATCTCGGGGTCCTCGCCCGTGAAGGGCTCGACCAGGGGCTGCTCGGCCACCAGATGAGGGACCTGTCCCGGCGGATGGGCGAGCTGCTCGGCACCTCTCCGCGCCTGGAGGAGCACTCTGGATGAGTGCTCCCCGCCGGCCCACGGACCCCTCCGGTCTCGAGCGTTACTACGTCCTCACCGGGGGGCGCAGCGGACCGGGCGGGGCGGCGTCGAGCCTCGACGTGGCCACCCTCGTCGTCTCCCGCGCCGCCCCGGTCCCGGGGATGCAGCACGAGCACGAGGAGATAGTCCGGCGCTGCCGCGATCCGCTCTCGGTGGCCGAACTCACCGCTCATCTCGGATTGCCCTTCAACATTCTCGCGGTGCTGTTGGCGGATCTGCTGGACGCAGGCCGTATTGAAGCCCGTGATCCCATTCCGGCGCACCACGCCGGACGCGGGCCCGACCTCGCGCTCCTCCAGGAGGTACTCAGTGGACTTGAAAGGCTTTGACCATCCCGGCGACCCCGGTGCCGGGGGGACCCGTTCGGTCAAGGTGATGATCGCCGGGGGGTTCGGCACCGGGAAGACCACGATGGTCCGCTCCGTCAGCGACATCAAGCCGCTCACCACCGAGGAGACGCTCACCCAGGCGACCGTCGGCGTCGACAACCTCATCGGTGTCGCGGACAAGGCCGAGACCACGGTCAGCCTCGACTTCGGCAAGATCAGCCTCAACGAGAGCCTGATGCTGTACCTGTTCGGCACCCCCGGGCAGGAACGGTTCTGGTTCCTGTGGAACGGGCTGTTCAAGGGGGCGCTCGGCGCGATCGTCCTGGTGGACACCCGCCGGCTGGCCTCCAGCTTCCGGGCGATCGAGGAGATGGAGCGGCAGAACGTGCCCTTCGTCATCGCCCTGAACGTCTTCCCGGACTCCGCGCAGCACCCCGTCGAGGAGATCCGGGACGCCCTCGACATCTCCCCGCACACCCCGATCGTGGCCTGCGACGCCCGGGACCGGGCCTCCAGCCGGGACGTGCTCGTCGCGCTCATCCAGCACCTTCAGGAGCGCTCGGCCGTGGCCCTGGAGTCCCGATGAGCGCGCCGCACGATCCGGGCGCCGGGGGCGGCTGCCCGGTGGCCCACGGCACCGGCGTCACCCGCCTGTACGGGCCGGACGCGGAGAAGGACCCGCACGGCATCTACGAGCGGCTGCGGGACGTGTACGGCACCGTCGCGCCCATCCTGGTCGAGGGCGACGTGCCCGCCTGGCTGGTGCTCGGGTACCGGGAGAACCGGCGCGTCCTCGACAACCCGCTCCAGTTCAGCCGTGACTCGCGGATCTGGCGGGACTGGCTGGACGGCAAGGTCTCCGAGACCTCGCCCCTGATCCAGATGGTGGGCTGGCGCCCCGACTGCGTCTCCCAGGACGGCGAACCGCACCGCCGGCTGCGCGGTGCGGTCACCGACAACCTGCTGAAGGTGGCCGGCCGCGGCATCCGCCGCCACGTCACGCACTTCGCCAACAAGCAGATCGACGCCTTCGCCGACAGCGGCCGGGCCGACCTGGTCACGGACTTCGCCGAGTACCTGCCGATGCTGGTGCTCACCCGGGTCTTCGGACTCGCCGAGAGCGAGGGGCGCACGCTCGCCGAGTCCAGCGCGCAGGTCATCAAGGGCGGTGCGGACGCCCTCGCGCACAACGAGAAGATCGTCTCGATCCTCGCCGAACTGGCCGCCCGCAAGCGCGCGGAGCCCGGCTCCGACTTCGCCTCCGGGCTCATCGACCACCACTCGGGCCTGGACGACGACGAGATCGTCCAGCACCTGCGGCTGGTGCTGATCACCGCCCACACCACCACCAGCAACCTGCTGGCCCGGGTGCTGGAGATCGTCCTGACCGACGACGCCCTGCGCTCGGGTCTGGTCAGCGGCCAGCTGAACATGTCCTCCGTGGTGGAGGAGGTCATGTGGAACACCCCGCCGCTGGCCGTGCTGCCGGGCCGGTTCGCCACCTCCGACCTGGAGCTCGGCGGACGGGCCATCAAGGAGGGCGACATGCTGCTCCTCGGTCTCGCCGCCGGCAACGTGGACCCGGTGATCCGCCCGGACATCGCGGCCTCCGTGGCCGGCAACCAGTCACACCTGGCGTTCAGCGCCGGACCGCACGAATGCCCGGGGCAGAACATCGGACAGGGCATCATCGAGACGGCCGTGGACGTCCTGCTGCACCGGCTGCCCGGACTGCGCCTCGCCGTCCCCGCCGACGAACTCACCTCGACGGCCTCCACCTGGGAGTCCCGGCTGGACAGCCTGCCGGTGGAGTTCGCCGCCTGAGCCTCGGGAAGCGGCAGCAGAACGGCCTGGGGCCGCCGTCCGCGGGGACGGCGGCCCCAGGCCGTTCGGTGCCTCACAGGCCGGCGGACTGTCGGGCCTCACAGGCCGGCGGGGGCCGTCCGGGGCCTGACAGGCCGGTGGGCCGTCGGTGCCTCACACGGCGAGCAGGTCGTCCACCGAGCCCTGCCCGGCCCGCTCCGCCGCGACCGCCGGCCCCTCCTTGGCCGCCGCGTACCGGCCCGAGGTCAGCGCCCAGACGTAGTTGCCGTTGATCCAGTGCTGGATGGCCTCCACCCCCATCCGCACGTCGTCCCGCTGCTTCTCGTCGAGACCGAGTTCGTCGCACATGCGCGGCACCCGCCCCTCCAGCTCGACGTACTCGTCGAGGCAGGCCGTGGTCATCCGGTACGCCTCCTTCATGGCGTCCTCCCAGGAGCCGCCCCGCTCCCGGTGCAGCACCGCTATCAGGTTGTGGCCGTCGCCGCGGCGCCGCTCGCGCTCGAAGGAGTGGATGTCGTTCATGAACCCGATGGTGTCCGCGGCCAGATCCCGCATCCGCTCCATCAGCGGATGCGCCTGCACCTGGGCCGGCACCTCGAAGCCGCGGCTGCGCTCGCCCGCGTCGATGCTGTGGTGGATGCCGACGGTACGGCGCCGGAACGCCGCGTACTCGTCCAGGTCGAGCGTTCCCGCCAGCCCGCGGGCCGCCAGGTCGACCTCCTCGCAGTGTGCGACGAGGAACCGGCCCCAGGAGGCCGCGAACCGCGTCCGCCATGTCAAGGACATGCCATCCGAGAGATGCTGCCAGACCTCCGCCCACGCCAGCGTGATCGGGCAGACCACGCGGGGCCGGATCCCGGCCGGGCGCAGCGGGGTGACGATCAGCTCACGGGCGACGTCGGCGATCCGGTCAGCGCGGTCCGGCCGATTCGCGTCGAACTGGTCGTCGAACAGGAAGGCCAGCGAGAACCAGTTCATCAGGACGACCATGTCCTCGGCCGAGGCGTGCGGGTAGGTCCGGGCGGCCGCCTGCGGCAGGTCCCACGACTTGTACTCCTCGAACCCGGCTTTGCTCCGCACCAGGTCCATGTCCCAGATCCAGCGCAGGTGACGGGCGCGCGCGTGCTCCAGATGCTCGCTCACGGGGGTGTCGAAGGGCAGGTCGAAGGTGACGTCCTGAGGCATGTGTTTCCTTTCGGGAGACAGAGCGCAGAGTCCCCCCGTCCCTGCGTACGGGTGGCCTGTCGGCCACCCGTGCACTCGAACTGGCCTTCGTGGCTCGAAAGTTGAGCCGTGAAGCGCTACGAGGCTGCCCAGAGCGTAAATGATCTACGCGTGACCCCACCGTGATGTGTGTTACTGCTCACGCCTCCTGAGCCGAGTACACTCGCGCGCCCCCGACGTATGTGTGCGCGACGCGTGTGTCCGCGAGGTCCTCCGGGGGCCCGGCGAACGGATCGCGGTCCAGGACCACCAGGTCCGCGAGCGCCCCGGCCGCCACCCGGCCGGTGTCGTCGAGGTGGTTCACGTACGCCGATCCGGCCGTGTACGCCGTGAGCGCCGCCGTCAGGCTCAGCCGCTGCTCCGGCAGGAACACCGGCGCGGCGCCGCCCGGTTCGACCCGGTTCACCGCCACATGGACGCCCTGGAGCGGGTCGGGGCTGCTCACCGGCCAGTCGCTGCCGGCCGCGAGCCGCGCCCCGGAGCGCAGCAGCGACCCGAACGGGTACTGCCACCCGGCCCGTTCGGAGCCCAGGAAGGGAATGGTCAGCTCGTCCATCTGCGGCTCGTGCGCGGCCCACAGCGGCTGGATGTTGGCGGTGGCGCCGAGTTGGGCGAAACGCGGCACGTCGGCCGGGTGCACGACCTGGAGATGTGCCAGGTGGGGCCGCGTGTCGCGGAGGCCGTTGGCGGTCCGCGCCGCCTCGACGGCGTCCAGCGCGTCGCGTACCGCCCGGTCGCCCAGCGCATGGAAGTGACACTGGAAGCCGAGCGCGTCCAGCTCGGTGACGTACTCGGGAAGCCGCTTCGGATCGATGAAGCTCTTGCCCCGGTTGCGGGTGGCGCAGCCGCACGCGTCGAGGTAGGGGTCGAGCAGTGCGGCCGTGCCGTTCTCCGCGACCCCGTCCAGCATCAGCTTCACCGTGCCCGCCCGGAACCGGCCGTGGCTGAACGCGGCCCGCTTCTCGACGAGTTCGGGAATCTGCTCGGCGCCACGCTCCCGGTCCCACCACAGCGCCCCGACCACCCGCGCGGTCAGCGAACCGTCCCGGGCCGCCGCGAGATACGCCCCGGCCGGGTCGTCCATGCCGAGGAAGTCACCGATCAGCGCGTCCTGCCAGGCCGTGATGCCGAGCGCGTGCAGATACCGCTGGGCGTGCAGCAGCGCCGCGAGCCGGTCCGCCGCGGTGGCCGCCGGGGCGAGCCGGCCGACCAGCTGCATGGCTCCCTCCTGGAGGGTGCCGCTCGGCGCGCCGGAGGCGTCCCGCTCGATCCGCCCGTCGGCCGGGTCCGGCGTGTCGCGGCCGATCCCGGCCAGCTCCAGCGCCCGGCTGTTCACCCAGGCGCCGTGATGGTCCCGGTTGGGCAGGTACACCGGCCGGTCCGGTACGACGGCGTCCAGCAGCTCTTTCGTCGGCGTACCGCCCTCGAACGCCTCCATCGACCAGCCGCCGCCGAGGATCCACTCCCGCTCCGGACGGGCCTCGGCGTAGGCCCGTACGGCCGCCACGCTCTCCTCGGCGGTCCGCAGCCCGGTGAGATCGCACTGGGCCAGTTCCAGCCCGGCCGGCACCGGATGGACGTGCGCGTCCTGGAACCCGGGCAGCAGCAGCCGTCCGGCGAGGTCGACCACCTCGGTGCGGGGCCCCGCGAGGGCCCGCACCTCGTCGTGCCCGACGGCCGTGACACGGTCGCCGGTGACGGCCACGGCGGTCGCCGTCGGGCCCTCCGGGGTGAGGACGGGCCCGCCGGTGAAGAGCAGATCTGCGTGCATGTTTCCTTTTCCTCAGTTGGGGGTCGTGAGCAGCTGGGGCGCGTCGGCGTCGGTGCCCTCGCCGGTGCGGAAGTACGGCGACCGGCGCACGTACTTCGCCCAGGCGGCCGCGACGAAGCCGGACGCGATCATCACCAGCGGAGTGGTCAGCAGGAACCAGCCGTTGTCCGCGCTGACCTCGAAGTGGTCGGCGGAGGTGTAGAAGGACCAGCCGAGGTAGCCGCCGAGGCCCAGCAGCGCCAGGGCGCTCAGCGCCGGGAGCACCACGGCCCGTACGCCCTGCCGCCAGTCCTCCCGCAGCAGCGAGCGGAACCGCGCCGCGGCGGCCAGCGCGGTGAGCGCGTACGACACGGCGACGACGATGCCGACCGCGTTCACCGTCGCCATGATCATGTCGGCCAGCCTGGGGATCACCAGTGCCAGCGCCGCGACCGCCGTGGCGAGGGCGCCGATCAGCAGGGTCCCGGCCGCCGGGGTGCCGTACCGGGAGCTGACCCTGGACCACACCGGCCCGAGGGTACGGTCCCGGCTCATCGCGAACATGCCACGGGCGGTCGGGATCACCCCCGCCTGGAGCGAGGCCACCGCCGAGAACATCAGCGCCACCAGCGGCAGCGCCGCCCACGGCTGGGCGGCGAGCCGGTCGCCGAAGAACGCCAGCCCCTCGGCCCCGTGCCCGGCCAGCTCCCGCTCGGACAGCACCCGCTGGAACGCCACCGAGCCCAGCAGGAACAGCCCCAGCATCGTCACCAGGGTGATCAGCCCGGCCCGGGAGGCGTCCCGGGGGTCGCGCACCTCCTCGTTGACGCTGAACGCGGCCTCGAAGCCCCAGTAGCAGAACACCGAGAGCAGCAGGCCCTGGGCCAGCGCGGAGGCCGACGGGATCGCGAACGGGTCGAACCAGCTCAGACTGAAGGGGTGCGGGCCGGCCACGATGCCGTAGCCGCAGAACCCGAGCAGCACCACGTACTCGAAGACCAGCAGTCCGGTCTGGAGGCGGGCGGCGGTGCGGATGCCGGTCACGGCGGTCAGGGTGACGGCGACCAGGACGACGATGCCGACCGCCGTGGTCTGCGCCGTGGAACCCGGGTCGAGGGCGAGCGGGCCGACGCGGTGCAGCCCGGCCTCACCGGCGAGCTGGAGCATCGCGGATCCGGTCACCGCGGTGGTGTACGCGAGGAAGGCGACCGTCGCCACGATGTTCACCCAGCCGACCGTGAAGCCGAGCCAGGGGTTGAGCGAACGGCCCACCCACACATAGCCGTTGCCCGCGTTCGGCTCCACCCGGTTCAGCCGTGAGTAGGCGCCCGCGATACCCAGGACGGGCAGGAACGCCAGCAGCATGATGGCCGGCAGATGCAGCCCGACCACTCCGGCCGTCACGCCCAGGCCGATGCCGATGCTGGTGGTGGCGGCCGTACTGGACGCGGCCACCGCCACGCCGTCCAGGACGGACAGGGATCTGCGCAACTCCGGGGGGTCCGCCGTGTAGGGCTGGTCGGTCATGGCCGGCACACTCCGCTCGCACCTGGGGGCCGGCCCGACCGGCCCCGGTGACCGGTCATGAAACTGCCGGTGGCCTTCACAGGTCAACGGTGTTGTCATAAGGTGCCCGCACACCGTGGAGGAGTCCTCATGAGCGAACGCGTCGTCCCGGCCGCCGCCCGCCGGCGCCGGCGCCCCACCAAGGAGGGCGTGGTCCTCTCCGAGGAGCTGATCGTCGAGACCGCGCTCCGGCTGATCGAGGAGCACGGCGCCGAGGCGCTGTCCGTGCGCCGGCTGGGCCGCGCCCTGGGCGCCGACCCCAGCTCCCTCTACCGCTACTTCCGGCACACCGACGACCTGATGCTGGCCATCGCCGACGAGCTGATTGGGCGCACCCTGCGGGCCTGGCGGCCCACCGGTCACTGGCGCGCCGACCTGCGCGACCTGGGGCTGCGGATGCACGCCGGCGCCCTCGCGCACCCCCGGGCGGCGGTGCTGAGCGCCCACCGGGTGACCGGGCGGACGTACGAGATCCAGGCCGTGGAGACCATCCTCGGCGTGCTGCGCGGGGCCGGGTTCCCGGACGCCGAGGCCGTGCGCGTGTACCACGCCTTCGTCGACCAGGCCCTCGCCTACGGCGCCCTCGACTCCGCGAACACCGCCCTGCCCCGGCCCGCCCGCGACGCCGAGGCGGACGTCTGGCGGACGACCTACGCGGGCCTGTCCGCCGCCACCCACCCGCACATCGCGGCCACCGCCCGCCACCTGGTGGCCTCGATGCGCGGCAGCTCCTACCCGGCCGCCCTCGACCTCCTGCTGACCGCGGCCGCCACCCGGCTCGCGGAGATCCGCGCCGGGGACTGAAACCGGCGGGCGGGGACATCCGCACTCCAAGGACACCTCAAGGACCCGTCCAGGGAGGAAACATGGCACTGGTGACCGCGGCCGTCGTAGTGCTCGACTGCGCCGAACCCGAGAAACTCGCCGAGTTCTACCGGGAGTTCCTGGACGCCGAGGACGGTGAGGCCTCGGCCAACCTGGTCGAGATCCGGGCCGCCGACGGCTTTCGGATCGCGTTCCGGCGTGACGTCAACGCGACCCCGCCGAGCTGGCCGCGGCCGGAGAACTCGCTCCAGGCGCATCTCGACTTCCTCGTCAAGGACCTGGACGAGGCCGAGCTCCGGGTGGTCGGTCTGGGCGGCCGCCCCATCGAGACGAAGGACGCGGCCGGGCCGTACGAGGAACGCGGTTACGCCGACCCGGCCGGACACTCCTTCACCCTGCGCCTGGTGCCGCCCACCGCACCCAAGCAGGGCTGAACCCGCTCAGTCCCGGCCGCCCTTGCCGGCCGTCGGCCACACACCCGTGGAGCGCTCGATGGCCGTCGCGCCGGTCCGGTCCACGGCACTGCGCACCACCGCGAACACGGCGCCCTGGACCGCGGCGGCCAGCAGCACCTCGCCCCAGCCGCGGTCCCGGTCCAGGGCGTCCGGCGCGTCCGCCTCGCCGCGCACCGCCATCCAGGTGCGCCGGAAGACCAACGCGCCCAGCGCCCCGCCGGCCCAGCTCAGCACGAAGCCGAGCGGGGCGTAGACGAGGGGGAGTTTCAGCTTCTTCCTGCTCCTGGCCATGCCTGCCTCCGCGTTGTCAGGGCCGTCCCGCGACCGGGATCTCCTCGCCCGCCGGCACCGGGCCGGGCGGCGTGCCGTCCCCGAAGGGCCGGCCCCCGAGCTCCTCCCGGTGATGGGGCGTCAGCCACCCGGCGGTGTCCGGGCCGAGCGGCACGACACGGGTCGGGTTGATCCCGGTGTGGACCTGGTAGTAGTGCCGTTTGATGTGGTCGAAGTCGACGGTGTCACCGAACCCCGGCGTCTGGTAGAGGTCCCTCGCGTACGCCCAGAGCACCGGCTGCTCAGCCAGCTTCCAGCGGTTGCACTTGAAGTGGCCGTGGTAGACGGCGTCGAACCGTACCAGCGTGGTGAACAGCCGGACATCGGCCTCCGTGAGGGTGTCCCCGACCAGGTAGCGCTGTCCGGCCAGCCGCCCGGCCAGCACTTCGAGCCGCCGGAACACCCCCGCGCACGCCTCCTCGTAGGCCTGCTGTCCGTTCGCGAACCCGGCCCGGTACACGCCGTTGTTGACGTCCTCGTACACCTCCGCCATCACCGTGTCGATCTCGTCCCGGTGCTTCTCCGGGTACAGGTCGGGCGCCCCCGGCCGGTGCAGTGCCGTCCACTCGGTGGCCAGGTCCAGGGTCAGCCGCTGGTAGTCGTTGGTGACCAGCTGTCCGCTCGGTACGTCCACGACCGCCGGCACGCTCACCCCGCCCGGGTAGCCGGTCTCCCGCCGGTCGTAGGCCTCGCTGAGGTACCGGATGCCGAGCACCGGGTCACGGCCGTCCGGGTCGAGGGTGAAACGCCAGCTGCGGTCGTCCTGGATCGGGTCGGCGACGGCGAGCGAGAGGGCGTCCTCGAGACCGAGCAGCCGCCGTACCACCAGGGACCGGCTTGCCCATGGGCAGGCGCGGCTGACCACCAGCCGGTAGCGTCCGGCCGCCACCGGCCAGCCGTCCCGGCCGTCCGCGGTGATCCGGTCCGCGAAGTGACTGCGGGACCGGGAGAACGCCTTGTGCCCGAGCGAGCTGTTGCCGTCACCGCTCATTGAATCCTCCTTGCCGGCGGGGTGTGGCGAGGGCTGAAATGAGCCCGTTGGGTCGCGTTCCCCGTTGTGGCCCGTTTTCCACCGCCCGCTCGGTGTGATCAGCCCCCACCGGGGCAGTCGGCGGTCGTGAGTGGGACTTCGTCGAAAGAACATTCGAATCAGCGGGATCCGTCGAGCCGGCAGGAGATGTCGAGCCAGCAGGAGAAGTCGAGCCGGCAGGAGGCGTCGAAGGAGCAGCCGGCGTCCGACCGGAGGACGCGCCTGACGGTGTTCGTGGCGCTCGCCGCGAACCTGGTGATCGCCGCCGCCAAGGCCGTGGGCGGGGTCGTCGCCGGCTCGCCCGCGCTGCTCTCGGAGGCCGCGCACTCCGTCGCCGACAGCCTCAACGAGGTGTTCCTGCTGGCCGCCCTCCGGCGCAGCCGCCGTCCGCCCGACGCCCGGCACCCCTTCGGCTACGGCAAGGAGCGCTTCTTCTGGTCCCTGCTCGCGGCCGTCGGGATCTTCGTCATGGGCGGCTGCTTCTCCGTCTTCCAGGGCGTCGAGGCGCTGCGCGACGGCGCCGACGAGAAGCTGAGCGGCTATGTGGCGGGACTGGTCGTGCTCGGTGTCGCGCTGCTCGCCGAGGGCGCGTCCCTGATCCGGGCCCTGCACCAGGCCCGCCGGGAGGACCGCGGACTGAGCGACCCGGCGCTGCGCACGGTGGTCGCCGAGGACGGCACCGCGGTGATCGGCGTCCTCCTGGCGATCGTCGGCATGGTCCTGCACATGGTCACCGGACAGGTCGCCTGGGAGGCCTCGGCCTCGCTGGCCATCGGAGTCCTGCTGGTGTACGTGGCCTACCGGCTCGGCGCCGACGCCCGCGCCCGGCTGATCGGCGAGGCGGCCGACCCGGAGCTGAGCGACCGGATCAGGGAACAACTGGAGGGGGAGCCCGAGATCGACACCGTGGAAGCCCTCTTCACCATGCAACTGGGCCTGGACTCCACCCTGGTCGCGGCCCGGATCGACCTGATGCCGGGGCTGGACAGCGAGCGGGTGGAGGACGTCCTGGTGCGCATCAAGGGATCGCTCGCCGAGGCGTTCACCGAGACCGACCAGGTCTTCCTGGACGTCACCGACCGCTCGGCGCAGGAGGCAAGGGAAAGCCCCGCCGCGACGGGGGAACGCGGCGGGGCCTGACAGTCGGCTGCCCGGCCCGAAGCCGGATCATGCCTCCTGGAAACAGATTTTTCTAAATTCCGACGGTCCCCGGCCGGAAAGGATTCCCGGAACCGTCAGTTCCCCGGCCCGGCTCCGCACGGAGCCGGGTCACCGGGACCGACTACTGCGGCTCCAGCACGAACACCGGGATCTGCCGGTCCGTCTTCTCCTGGTAGTCCGCGTACGGCGGGTACGCCGCGACGGCGCGCTCCCACCACTCGGCCTTCTCCGCGCCGGTGACCTCCCGGGCGGTCATGTCCTGCTTGGACTGCCCGTCCTGGAGCTCGACATGCGGCTGGGACTTCACGTTGAAGTACCAGACGGGGTGCTTGGGCGCGCCGCCCTGCGAGGCGACCACGGCGTACTTCCCGTCGTGCTCCACCCGCATCAGCGGGGTCTTGCGGATCTTCCCGCTCTTCGCGCCCAGGGTGGTCAGCACGATGACGGGCAGGCCCGTGTCCATCAGCGTGTTGCCCTCCTTCCCACCCGAGCTCTCGTACAACTCGACCTGCTCCCGCACCCAGGCGGTCGGGCTGGGCTCGTACTCGCCCTCAAGAGGCATGAGGTCCGTCCCCTCGTCGCTTCCGTCGCTTGACGTCATGATTCAACACCGGGAGTGCCCAGGTTTCATCCGCACGACACCGGCCCCGCGCGCCACGGGTGCGCGCGCCGGGTTCCTCAGCCGGGCGCCAGTACCACCCGGGTCGCGAGGCCGAGCATCACGCAGCTCGACACGAGCGCCGTGACCAGCCGCCCCCGGTGCCCGGTCAGCCCCCGGCCGAGGAGGGCCCCGCCGCCCGCCAGCAGCAGCTGCCAGCTCGCCGACGCGGCGAAGGCCGCGAGGACGAACAGGCCCTGTTCGAGCGGCCGTACCGCGGCGGCCGAACGGGTGCCGACCACCAGGGCCGCGAAGTAGATCACCGTGGTGGGGTTGAGCAGAGTGATCCCGAGGAGCCCGAGATACGCCCGTCCAGGGCCGGGTACCGGCCGCTCGGCCCGGGTCGCGAGGCGCCGCTCCCGGTACTGGCGCACGGCGACGGCCGCCCCGCGCACCGCGAGGGCCACCAGGACCAGCGCCGAGACCCAGCGCAGCGGTCCGAGCACCGGCAGCAGCGCGGCCGCCAGCGCGGCGCCGCCGACCGTGGCGAGCAGGGCGTACAGGCCGTCCGCGCTGGCGACGCCGAGCGCGGCGCAGGCGCCGGTCCGCAGTGACGTGCGGGCCGTGAGGGACACTAGGTATGTGCCGACCGCGCCGACCGGGACGGCGATCCCGTACCCGGCGAGCAGGCCGGCGACGAGCGCGGCCGTCACGGGCGTGCGGGCTCGGGCCTCCAGGGGCGCCGCGGCTGCTGCTTGACCCGCACCGCACCGGCGGTCGCGGCGGTCAGCGGCATACGGGCGTCAGGAGTGTTCATGCGCAGATCCTGTGGCCCGCGCCGCCGTCCCGGCAAGCAAATTTCGGCGCGGAACCGTCCCCCGACCCGGTGCGGTTCGGCCAGATCACCGGATTCACCGATCTGGCTGAACTTGCGGTCGCCCCATAGGTGCCCCGGGCATCTAATGAAGATCGGCACGACGTACGACATTCGTCTGCGAGGTCTTCCATGAACGAACTGACGGACCTGACGGAACCCACGACCCCCGCGCCGGCCGAACCCGTGGCCTGGCCGCAGGACCGCACGTGCCCCTACCACCCACCCACCGGCTACGATCCGCTGCGCGACGGGGCCCCGCTGTCCCGTGTCACGCTCTACAACGGCCGCACCGTCTGGGCGGTCACCGGCCACGGCACGGCCCGGGCGCTACTCGCCGACGCCCGGCTCTCCAGCGACCGCCGCCGGGACGACTTCCCGATGCCGAACGCCCGGTTCGCGGCGGCCCGGGAGCGCCGCAAGGTGGCCCTGCTCGGCCTCGACGGACCCGAGCACCAGATCCAGCGCCGGATGCTGATCCCGGACTTCACCCTCAAACGCGCCACCGCGATGCGGCCGGCCATCCAACGGATCGTCGACGGTCTGCTGGACCGGATGATCGCCCAGGGGCCGCCGGCCGACCTGGTGAGCGCCTTCGCCCTGCCCGTGCCGTCCATGGTCATCTGCGACCTGCTCGGCGTCCCGTACGCCGACCACGAGTTCTTCGAGGCCCAGTCCAGGCGGCTGCTGCGCGGCCCGGCGCCCGCGGACTCCCTGGACGCGCGCGACAAGCTGGAGGCCTACCTGGGCGACCTGGCCGACCGCAAGAGCAAGGACGAGGCGCCCGGCGACGGCGTCCTCGACGACCTCGTCCACGAACGGCTGCGCGAGGGCGCCCTGGACCGCGACGAGGTCGTCTCACTCGCCCTCATCCTGCTGGTCGCCGGGCACGAGACCACCGCGAACATGATCTCGCTCGGCACCTTCACCCTGCTCCAGCAGCCCGAGCGGCTGGCCGAACTGCGCGCCGATCCCGCGCTGGTGCCCGCCGCCGTCGAGGAGCTGATGCGGATGCTGTCCATCGCGGACGGACTGCTGCGCGTCGCCCTGGAGGACATCGAGGTGGCCGGCGCCACGATCCGGAAGGGTGACGGCGTGCTCTTCGCGACCTCGGTCATCAACCGCGACGAGTCCGTGTACGACGACCCCGACACCGTCGACTGGCACCGCCCGGCCCGCCACCACGTGGCCTTCGGCTTCGGCATCCACCAGTGCCTCGGCCAGAACCTGGCCCGCACCGAGCTGGAGATCGTTCTGCGCACCCTGTGGGAGCGGCTCCCCGGCCTGCGGCTCGCCGCGCCGCCGGAGACGATCCCCTGCAAACCCGGCGACACGATCCAGGGGATGCTGGAACTCCCCGTGACCTGGTAAGAGGCTCCTGCCATGCACATCGAGATCGACACGGACGTCTGCGTCGGCGCCGGCCAGTGCGCGTTGACCGCCCCGAACGTGTTCACCCAGGACGACGACGGCTTCAGCGCCCTGCTCCCCGGAAAGGAGGACGGGGGCGGCGACCCCCTGGTCAAGGAGGCCGCCCGGGCCTGCCCGGTCCACGCCATCACCGTCAAGGAACCGACGGGCTAGCCACCGGCGCGCCCGCGCGGCAGTACCGGGCCCTCGGCGACCGCCCCGCAGCCGCGAGCTCAGGCGGCCCGCAACAGCATCCGGGCCGCCTCCCGGGCCTCGGCCGCCGGCGCCGTGCCGCCGGTGATCCCGGCGGTGACCATCGCCCCCTCCGCCAGCAGGAACAGCGGGCCGGTGAGCGCGGTGTCCAGTCCGGCGCCGGCCACCAGCCCCGCGAGGTAGTCCCGGAACGCCTGCTTGTGGTCCCGCACCCGGGCCGCCACCCGCTCGGAGGTGGCGCCCAGCTCGCCGTACGCGTTGATCCAGGCGCAGCCCCGGAAGTCCGGCTCGCCGAACCAGGTCTCCAGCCAGTCGAACACGGCGAGCGGCCGCTCCCGCGGGTCCCGCCGCCGCTCGACGTGTTCGGCGAGCCGCTGCCGCCAGCGCGCGTCCCGGCGCTCCAGGTAGGCCACCACCAGCTGCTCCTTCGCCGGGAAGAGCTGGTAGAGCCGTTTCAGGGAGACGCCGGAGGCGCCGCGTATGTCGTCCATGCCGACGGACTGCACCCCACGCCCGTAGAACAGCCGCTCCGCGGCGTCCAGGGCCTGTTCCCGGGCGACCGCGCTGTCCATGACCACTCCCGGACCACACCTTTCCTTGACGTGAGAACCAACGTTCTCCTACCGTAGCAGCGAGATGGAGAACGCACGTTCTCAAAGCGAGGAGGAGACCATGGCCGATCGCCCGCCCCTGCCCCCCTTCACCCACGAGACCGCGGTGCAGAAGGTCCAGGCGGCCGAGGACGCCTGGAACACCCGAGACCCCGAGCGGGTGGCGCTCGCCTACTCCGAGGACTCGGTCTGGCGCAACCGCGGCACCTTCGTCACCGGCCGAGCCGAGATCGTCGAGTTCCTCACCGCGAAATGGGCCAGGGAACTCGACTACGCCCTCCGCAAGGACCTGTGGGCCTTCGACGGCGACCGCATCGCGGTCCGCTTCCAGTACGAGTGCCACGACGCGGAAGGCCGCTGGTGGCGGTCGTACGGCAACGAACTGTGGGAGTTCGACGCGCACGGGCTGATGACCCGGCGTGAGGCGAGCATCAACGACGTCCCGATCGAGGAGCACGAGCGCCGCCTCCACGGCCCGCGCCCGGCCTCCGAGCGGGGCCTGTCCTTCCCGCTCCGGTAGCCCCCGCATAGGGTTCCCGGATGACCGACGAGCCCCGCAAGCCCTTCCTCTACCTGGTCGTCTGCGCCGCCGGTGTCGCCGCGGGCGTCGGCAGGCTCATCACCGCGGCCCGGGAACGCGGCTGGGAGGTCGGTGTCATCGCCACACCCGTCGCCATGAACGGCTTCTTCGACACGGCGGAGGCGGAGGCGTGCACCGGCCGCCCGATCCGCTCGGCCTGGCGCGGCCCCGCCGACCCGCGGCCCTTCCCGCCGCCGGACGCGGTGGCCGTCGCCCCCGCCACCTTCAACACCGTCAACAAGTGGGCCGCCGGGTTCGCCGACACCCTCGCCGTCGGGACCCTGTGCGAGGCGCTCGGCCTCGGCGTTCCCATCGGGGTCCTGCCCTGTGTCGCCGACGCGCTGGCCGCGCACCCCGCCTACCAGGAGAGCCTGACGCGGCTGCGCGGGCTGGGCGTCCGCTTCGGCGACCCGTACACCGGGGCGCCCGAAGCGGGCGGCGGGCGCCCCGAGTTCGCCTGGGAGCGGGTGCTCGACCTGCTGGAGCACGGCTGACGGCGACCCACCGCCCCGCCTCGGCAGGAGACCGGACAGCCGGCCGACGTACGCTCGCCTGTGTACGGAGTGATCTCGACGGCGGGAGACAACGATGGAGTACGTGAAGCTCGGCCGCACCGGCCTGGACGTGTCCCGGATCTGCCTCGGCTGCATGACCTACGGCCTTCCCGACCGCGGCAACCACGAGTGGACCCTCGACGAGGAGGCGTCCCGCCCGCTCATCCGGCAGGCACTGGAGTCGGGCATCAACTTCTTCGACACCGCGAACGTCTACTCCGACGGCACCAGTGAGGAGATCGTCGGCAGGGCACTGCGCGACTTCGCACGCCGCGACGAGATCGTCCTCGCCACCAAGGTGCACGGCCGGATGCGCCCCGGCCCCAACGGCGGCGGCCTGTCCCGCAAGGCGATCCTCTCCGAGATCGACCACAGCCTCAGCCGCCTCGGCACCGACTACGTCGACCTCTACCAGATCCACCGCTTCGACCACGGGACTCCCGTCGAGGAGACGATGGAGGCCCTGAACGACGTCGTCAAGGCCGGCAAGGCCCGGTACATCGGGGCGAGTTCGATGTACGCCTGGGAGTTCTCCAAGGCGCAGTACACCGCCGAGCGGGGCGGCTGGACCAAGTTCGTCTCCATGCAGGACCACTACAACCTCCTCTACCGCGAGGAGGAGCGCGAGATGCTGCCGCTCTGCGCCGACCAGGGCGTGGGCGTGCTGCCCTGGAGTCCGCTGGCCCGGGGCCGCCTCACCCGCGACTGGGGCACGGTCACCGAGCGCAGCTCCAGCGACAACTTCGGCAGCACCCTCTACCAGGAGGGCGACCGCGCGATCGTCGAGGCGGTCACCCGCATCGCGGACGACCGGGGCGTCCCCCGCGCCCAGGTGGCCCTGTCCTGGCTCCTGCACCAGAGCACGGTGACGGCCCCGATCATCGGCGCGTCCAAGCCGAACCATCTCGAGGACGCGGTGGCCGCGGTCGGACTCCGCCTCAGCGAAAAGGAGTTGGAGGAACTGGAGCGGCCCTACGGCCCCCGTCCCGTCTCCGGCCACTGAGAGTTCCGGGGGTGCGTCACAACCGCGACGTACCGCACGGACCGGCTCCCTCGCTCTCCAGCAGGGGGACCCGCTCCCCGCTCATGGTCAGCGTCCGGTAGTAGGCGCCGATCCGCTCCGCCGACCGTCCCACGTAGTGCCCGATGAACGAGCGCCGGAACCGCTCGCCCGAGCGGTTCGGCTGTGACCCGTGCACCAGGCTCCCGTTGAAGAACAGGACATCCCCGGGGGCCAGGTCGACCGGCACCGCCGCGAGCCCCTGCGGCGGTGCCACGTACTCCCGGGCGAACGACAGGTCCTCGTCCGACTCCTCCGGGCAGAACAGGTCCATCCGGTGCGTCCCCGGCACCACTTCCAGCCCGCCGTTCTCCCGGTCGATCGCCTCACAGGCGACCCACGCCGCGACACAGGTCCCCGGCTCCACCCGCAGATAGAAGTTGTCCTGGTGCAGCGCCTGCCCCCGGGCGCCCGGCGGCTTGAAGTAGAACATGCTCTGTGCGGCCAGCACCTCCTCCCCGAACAGCCCCTCCAGGACCACCCGCAACCGCGTGTCCAGCAGGAACCGCCGGGCGAGCGCGCTGATCTCGTGCGGCTGCATCACCCGGGGGTACCGGTGCAGCGGATCCGCCGTCGGCCCCGGCTCGAAGTGCCCCGGCACCGGCAGCCCGGCCGCGTGCAGCGCCGCGAACTCCGCACACAGGCGGTCGATCTCGTCGTACCCGAACAACCCGCGTACGACGGTGAACCCGTCCTCCTCGAACCGCCGCAGCATGCCGGCGTCGATGCCCGTGACTGTCATACCCTCGCTCCTCGATCCGTCGTCCTGGACCTGTCACGCTAGGCCGACGGGCCGGCCGAGAGGATGTCCATGAACGCTGAGGGATTGCCCGAGACCGCTGTCCCGGCTCCGCCGCCGGGCATGGTCGTCACCGGCCGCTACGACCAGGGGCCCGGCTACCGGATCAACCGGTCCCAGGGTTCCGGCAGTTGGCTGCTCATCTGGACCACGCACGGCGGCGGCCTGATCCGGCAGGGGGCCGCCCGGACCCGGGCGCGCCCCGGTGACCTGGTCGTCCTCGGCCCCGGGGTCCCGCACAGCTACTCGGTCGAACCCGGCGTGGACCGCTGGCGCTTCTGGTGGACCCATTGCCAGGCCCGCCCCGCGTGGGCCCGCTGGCTGGGCCCGTGCGCCCTGGGTGACGGCATGTACGCCGTCGGCGCCCCGGCCGGCGCCCACCCGCGGATCGAGGCGGCCTTCCACCGCATACTCACCGACTCCCGCTGGTCCGGCACCGGCGCGCCACCCCCGCCCGACGAGCCCGCCACCCCTGGAGCGGGTGAAGCCGCCACCCGCGCGCCGGACGGAACCGCGGCGGCCGAACCGTGCGAAGCGGCTGCCCCCGTGCCGGGTGAGGGGCGGGTGGCCGTGGCGCACGTCAGTGCGGCGCGGGAACTCGCCCTGTGTGCGCTGGAGGAGGTCGTCCTGCTCGCCGCGGCCGGCGCGCACCGGGCGCCGGCCGGTCCGGACGCCCGGGACGAGCGGGTGCGGCGCGCCGAGGAACTGATCGCCGCCGACCCGGGCGCCCCGCACACCGTCGGCACGCTCGCCGCGCGTGTCGCGCTGTCGCCGTCCAGGTTCGCCCACCTCTTCACCCGCCAGACCGGGGTGCCCCCGATGCGTGCGCTGCGCGAGGCGCGGCTGCGGCACGCCGCCCGGCTGCTGGAGAGCACCGACCTGACCGTCGAGCGGGTCGCCGCCGCGTCCGGATTTCCCAGCCCGTTCCACTTCAACCGGGTCTTCCGCGAAAGCCACGGTGTCCCGCCCGGCGCCTACCGCTCCGGTGAACGCCCCTGAAAGCAGGCGCCATTGGTTCACCTCACGCCGCCGGGCGGGCGACCTGCGCAGGTCGGGCCATGGTCCAATGGTTGGGGTCGAGGTCACGGCGGTCGGCTGTGAATCCCCCCGGTAATTACGATGTCGATACGGCGACACAGCACGAACTCACTCATTGACGATTCGTCAAACAAAGGCCGCGTCCGGGTATTGCGCAAAACCCCGGCATCCCTTGTTCTGCCCTGCTGGCCTGTGCAAAGGTGTGCCGTGCCGGCAGGCGGGTAATTGTTTTCACCCCCTGCATGCGCGAGGCCGCTCCCGTTCGCCCCCCACGCTTCAAAAGAGCTGCCGACGGCGGACGTTCCGTGCCGAACCCCCCAACAGGCCCGTCCCGTCATGCTGTCGGCCGGGTCGCATGCCGGTCGCATACCCGTTGGTATGGACCGAATCCCGCGTTGCGTCTGGAAGGAATGCAGTCGTGAATGACGCAGGCCTGGGGAATTCCCCTACCCCCGCCCGGCCGTTCGACGTCACCGACGAACAGCTCAGCGCCGAGCTGAAGCAGTGGACGGGCACCGCGCCCGCCCTGCACCCCGTCGGTGAACTGCTCGACCGGCACTGGGAAGCGGCCTTCGCCTACGCCCGTCTGTGTACGGACGGGACGCGCGGCGCGGGAATGCTCACCACCGCCGCGTTCACCCGGCTCTTCGGAGAGTCCCTGCGCCAGACCGGCCCCACCGCCGCCTGGCGCCCCCAACTGCTGGTGACGGTCCGCCGTATCGCCGCCGAATGGGACAACGACGGGCGTGGCGAACTCCTGCACCCCGAACTGCGCGCCGGCACCGGGGAGCGGGCTGCCGCCCGGCTGCTGCCGCCCGCGAACCGGCGGCTGCTCTCCCGCGCCTTCCAGCGCCTGACCCAGTCCTCGCGTGCCGTCCTGTGGCACATCGAGGTCGAGTCGGAGCCGCTGTCGACCCCCGCCGCGCTGCTGGGCCTCGACGAACAGGACGCGCGGGTCGAACTGCGCCGGTCCCGCGAGCGGCTGCGCGAGGAGTGCCTCCAGGTGCACCGTGAACTCGCCCACGAGGACGAGTGCCAGCGGTACGTCCGGATGATCGACGTGACCTTCCGGCGTGGCGGCAGCGACATCGACCGGGACCTCCAGCAGCACCTGAACGGGTGCAGGCACTGCCGGTTCACCGCCGACCAGCTCCACCAGTTCAACGGCGGCCTCGGCCTCGCCCTGGCGGAGGCCGTGCTCGGCTGGGGTGCCCGCGGCTACCTGGAGTCCCGCGCGGGTCTCACCGAGGTGCCCGCCGAACCGGCGCCCGTGCCCGCCGGCGGTTTCACCGGCGGCGAGGCCTTCGCGCCGGCGGGGCCGGGCAAGGACCTGGTGGTGCACCCCGCCGCCTCCCGGCGCGCCGAGCAGCGCGCCGCCCGCCGGGCGCGCCGCCGTAACCTCACGGTGGCCGTGGGCACCGTGAGCGGTCTGGTCGTACTGCCGCTGGTGCTGTGGGCGGTGCTCGGCACCGGTGACGACTCCGGGACGGCCGCCGCCAAGCCCTCCGCCAAGCCCGGCGCCGGCAGCGCCACCTCCGGCCCCTCCTGGATCGGCAGCAACCGGACCACCCAGGGCACCCTGCGCGGCCGCCTGCACAACATCGCCTCGGGCCTGTGCATCGGCGTGGTCGGCAAGGAGGCCGTCAAGGGCGCCGAGACCGAACTCGCGGAGTGCTCGTCGGCCGCCGGCCAGCAGTGGACGTACGACGCCGACGGACTGCTGCGCAACGGCGCGGACCCCGGCCTGTGCCTGGACTCGCACCTCGGCTACTCCGTCCGGCTGTCGCCGTGCTCGGCCACCGGGACCGGCGGCCGGAGCATCCGCTACGACTTCACCCTCCAGGGCGCCCTGGTGCCCCGCTGGGACCAGGACCTGGCGCTCGCCCCGGCGGCGACCGACGGCGGCGGTTCCCTGGTCGTCAAGACCCGGGCCGACGTCAGCGCGCAACGCTGGGTGATGGACACCTCCCAGCCCGACCTCCAGATGCAGATCGTCAACTGGGACGCCGAGACCACGCCGTCGCCCACCCCGCCCCCGACCGCCGCCCCGTCGGTCAAGGCGGCGCGGACCCCCACGCCGACGCCCTCCCCGTCGGCGTCGAGCACGACCGCGCAGCCGGCACCGTCGAGCGGCGCGACCGGCTACAACCCGTGCGAGGAGTACCCCGGCTACTGCTACGGCGGCGGTCAGTACGGCGGCGGTCAGTACGGCGACGGCTGGGGCGGTGGCTACGGCGGCGGCTACGGCGGCGGCCGCCACCGCTGAGGCCGCCGCGGTCTCAGCGGTGGTGCGGCGGCGGTGGCGGCATGGTGGTCAGCTCCGGCGCTCCCTCCGGCCACACCAGCAGCACCGGGCAGGGCGCGTGGTCGACGACGAAGCGCGCCGCCCGGCCCAGGCTGTGCGGTCCGAGCCGGGACCGGTCGCCGTCCCGGGCGACGATCAGCAGACCGGCCCCCTCGGCGGCGGCCACCACCTCCCGCTCGACCCGTCCGGTCCGCTCCAGCCGAGTGCACGGCCGCCCCAGCCGCGCCCCGGCCGCGTCGAGCAGCTCCGCCGCCGACGTGCCGCCGAGTTCCACCAGCCGCCGCTCCGGGTCCGGTTCCGAGCCCGCCCGGCCCAGCAGCCCCGCGAACGCGCCGTGCGCGAGCCCGGCCGTCCCCGGCTCGGTCACGTGCAGCAGCGTCACCTCGGACGCGTCCCGCGCGTGCGTACGCACCGCGTCCACACAGGCCGGCCAGGTCCCCTCGACCAGCCAGACGATCACCCGCATGTCCATGGCCTCCCGTCCAGCGCCCGACCGGATCCTGACCAGGCCCCGACCGGCTCCCGACCAGATCCGACTACTCCGACCAGATGTGGATCCGACGAATCCGACTAGATGCCGATCACCTGGAGCGACCCCCACAGTGCCACCACCGCACCGCCCAGCGCGACCGGCACGGCGAGCAGCCCCAGCCGGGTGAACTCGCCGATGTCCACGCCGTGGTCGTGCTGGTGCACGATCCTGCGCCACAGCAGCGTCGCGAGCGACCCGGCGTAGGTGAGGTTCGGCCCGATGTTCACCCCGAGCAGCACCGCGAGCACCGCGCCGGGACCGTCGGCCGTGGCCAGCGGCAGCAGCACCAGCACCGCCGGCAGGTTGTTGATCAGGTTGGCCAGTACGGCGGCGAGCGCCGCGATCCCGAGCAGCGCCGGCAGCCCGGTCCCGCTCGGCAGGACGTGCCCGAGCGCGTCGGCGAGGCCGTTGTCGACGACCGCCCGCACCACGATCCCGAGCGCCAGCACGAACGCAAGGAACGCGGGCGCCGCGGCTTTCACGACCGTCAGCGCGGTCGCCTGGCGCCGTGCCAGCGCCCGCCCGGCCAGCACCAGCGCGCCCGCGCACGCGGCCCACGCCGGGTCGACGCCCACCGCCGAGGTGAGCACGAACCCCGCGAGCGTGCAGCCGACCGTGACCAGCGCGAACAGCGGCAGCCTGGGCGGCTCGCCGGTGTCCTTCGAACCCGGGGCCGCCGAGGACAGGTCACGGGCGAAGAACCGCCGGAACACCAGGTACTCGGCGCCGATCGCGACCAGCCAGGGCAGCACCATCAGCGCCGCGAACCGGGTGAAGCCCAGCCCGCTCGCCGCGAACGCCAGCAGGTTGGTCAGGTTGGACACCGGCAGCAGCAGCGAGGCGGTGTTCGACAGGTGCGTGCAGGCGTAGACATGCGGTTTCGCCCGGACTCCGGACCGGGCCGCCGTCGCGAACACCACCGGCGTCAGCAGCACCACCGTCGCGTCCAGGCTCAGCACGGCGGTGATCACCGACGCCAGCGCGAACACCGCGGTCAGCAGCCGCACCGGCCGCCCCGCCGACCAGCGGGCCATCCATGCCCCACAGGCCTGGAACAGGCCCTCCACGTCACAGAAGTGGGCGAGCACCAGCACGGCGGCGAGGAAGCCGACGACCGGGCCCAGCTGTTCGGCCTCCGCCCGGGCGTGGTCGAGGGAGATCGCCCCGGTGGCGATCACCACCAGCGCCGCCGGTACGGCGAGGGCCGCCTCCGGCCAGCCGCGCGGCCGGATCACGGCCCAGGCGAGCACGGCGGCGAGCAGGACGACGGACAGGGTCTCGGCGAGGGGGGTGTTCAGGGCGCGTTCCTCTGGACGTGATCAGATGCGGTCCGCCCATGAAAGCAGACCGCGGTTACGAGGACGGGGTACCCGCCGGGCCGAGGAACTCGGCCCACCCGCCCGTGGGCTCCTGCCCCGGATTCAGCGTGCGCAACTTGCGCAGCACCGCCTGGTCCTGCGCCTCCAGCCACGCCACCAGCTGCTTGAAGGACACGAAGCGCACGTCGTCGTGCTCGGCCATCCTGCCGATCGCCTCCTCGACGGCGTCCATGTAGATGCCGCCGTTCCAGCGTTCGAAGTGGTTGCCGATGAAGAACGGCGCCCGGTTGGTGGAGTGGGCCCGCTCGAACCCCGCCACGTAGCTGTCCCGGGCCTGGGTGCGCCAGGCGTCGTACTGCGTCTTGTCGCCGAGCGGGTTGCCGGCGGACTGGTTGTACATCATGTTGTAGTCCATCGACAGGACCTGGAAGGAGTGCCCGGGGAACGGTATGGATTGCAGGGGGAAGTCCCAGATGCGGTTGCCCTGCACCTTGCCGGGCCAGATCTGGAGGCCGCCGGGGGAGCTGGCGTCGTACTTCCAGCCGAGCGCGGCCGCGGTGGGCAGCAGGTTGGTCTGGCCCTCCAGGCACGGGGTGCGGCCGCCGATCAGTTCCTTGCGGTAGTCGAAGGGCAGCGGCTCCAGGTCGGTGAAGCCGGTGTTGGTCTTCCACCTGGTGACGAAGTCCATGGCCTGGTCGATCTCGCTGCGCCACTCGGCCGGGGACCAGTTGCGCACGCCGTCGCTGCCGCAGAAGTGGCCGTTGAAGTGGGTGCCTATCTCGTGGCCCTCCAGCCAGGCGGAGCGCACCTGCTGGAGCGTGGCGTGGATGTGCCGGTCGGAGAGGTAGCCGATCGCGGAGGCGCCGACCTGGTGCCGCGGCGGGTGGTAGAGGTTCTTCTTGGACTCGGGCAGCGTGTAGATGCCGGAGAGGAAGAACGTCATCTTCGCGCCGTGGTCGGCGGCCACCTTGCGGAAGCGGGAGAACAGCTGGTTGCTGAGCTCGCCCGCGCCGTCCCAGGAGAACACCACGAACTGCGGGGGCTTGGTGCCGGGCGCCATGCGCGTCGCCGCCGGCTGGTGGGGCTGGGCGCCGGTGTCGGCGGTGGAGCCGTCCCCGATCAGCTTCAGCGGTTTCGTCGGCGCCCCGCCGCCGCTGCCGCTGCCGGCGCCGGAACCGTCGCCGTCGAGTGTCCACGTGCCGTTCGAGCACCCCGACACGGCGCCCAGCGCGCCCAGGGCGCCGGCTGTCGCGCCCGCCGTCAGCACCCGCCTGCGAGAGATGCCGCTCATGTCCGTCCCCGATCCGTCGTCCCGGCCCCTCGTGGAGCCGCTTCCTGCGTGGTCGTCGGGTGTGATGGGCGGTCCGGCGGAAAAGATCGGAGCCGGCCGTGCGTGTTGCACGTCTGTGACAGTCGTGGCCTGGACATGACGAACCCCGCTGCCGGGGGACGGCAGCGGGGTGCGGGGTGGTGCTCCGGCTAGGGGCGCGTGCGCAGTCCGTCGAGGATGAGCGCGAGCATGTGGGGGGCCCGGTCCCCGGGGCCGGCCGCGGCGCGCCAGAGCGCGCCGGTGAGCTGGAGGAAGTCGGCGGGATCCGCGTCCGCGCGGATGGTGCCGTCCGCCTTGCCGGCGTCGAGGAGCCGGGTGATGGCGGCGATGACGGGGCCGTAGCTCTGCTCGGCGATCGCCTGGTGCGCGCCGGCGCTCAGGGCGTCCCCGAGGCCGTGCTTCTTGCGCATCGCCTCGACGAGACCGGTGGTCCACTCCCGGAGCGCGTCGAGCGGCGGCAGCTCGGCCAGCAGGTCGGGCACGGTGCCGGTGATGCGGGTCACCTCGTCCTCGTAGACGGCCAGGACCAGCGCCTCGCGGGTGGGGAAGTTGCGGTACAGGGTGCCCGCACCGACGCCGGCGCGCTGGGCGACCTGGTTCATCGAGGCACCGCTGTTCTCGGTGAACGCCTCACGGGCGGCCGCGAGGATGCGTGCCCGGTTCTCGCGGGCGTCGGAACGGACCACTGGACCTCACCTTGCTAAGTGGAGAACTCTCCACTACGTTATCCGGAGAGCTCTCCACTTATTTTAGAGGGGCACCATGCGCTACATCAAGCTCGGCACCACGGGCCTGGACGTCTCACCGATCGCCGTCGGGGCGATGACCTACGGCGAGCCCGACCGCGGGCACCCCGTCTGGTCGAAGGGCGAGGAGGAGGCCCGGCCGCTCGTCCGGCACGCGCTGGAGGCGGGGATCAACTTCTTCGACACCGCGAACATGTACTCGAACGGCTCCAGCGAGGAGATCCTCGGCCGGGCGCTCAAGGACTTCGCCGACCGCGACGAGGTGGTGATCGCCACGAAGCTGCGCCACCCGATGCGGCCGGGAGCGAACGGACGGGGGCTGTCACGGAAGGCGGTGATGACCGAGGTCGAGCATTCGCTGCGTCGGCTCGGCACCGACCACATCGACCTCTACCAGATCCACCGCAACGACCGGACCACCCCGTGGGAGGAGACCCTCGAGGCGCTCAGCGACCTCGTGAAGGCCGGCAAGGTCCGCTACCTCGGCGCCTCGTCCATGCACGCGTGGGAGTTCGCGAAGGCCCTGCACCTCCAGAAGCAGCACGGCTGGGCGCGGTTCGTGTCCATGCAGGACCACTACAACCTCCTCGCCCGCGAGGAGGAGCGCGAGATGATCCCGCTCTGCCTCGACGAGGGCGTCGGCACGGTCATCTGGTCCCCGCTGGCCCGCGGCCGTCTCGCCCGCGCCTGGGACGACGCCCGCGCGACGCCGCGCTCCGAGACGGACGGCGCGTACGCGGACATGCTCTACACGCCCGCTGAGGAGGCGTCCAACCGCGCGATCATCGACGGGGTCGGGCAGGTGGCGGACGCCCGCGGCGTCAGCCGCGCACAGATCGCGCTCGCCTGGCTGCGCCGCCAGCCGGTCGTCACCGCACCGCTGGTCGGCGCCGGCTCGACCCGGCAGATCGACGAGGCCGTGGCCTCCCTCGACGTCGAACTCACCGACGACGAGGTGCGCGCCCTGGAGGCCCCGTACACCCCGCGGTACGACTGGCAGGGCGTCTCGGACGAAGCCGAGCTGGAGGCCGTCCGCCGGCGCATCCCCGGCATGGCACTCGCATGAGGGCGCCGACGACACCGGTCCTGGTCACCGGAGGCACCGGATTCATCGGGAGCCGGTGCGTCCTGGCACTGCTGGACGCCGGGTACACCGTCCGCACCACAGTCCGCGACCCGCGGCGGGAGCCCACCCTGCGGTCCTGGCTGCACGCGGCCACGCCGTTCGACGACGACCGCCTCACGGTCGTACGGGCCGACCTGGAACACCCGGACGGCTGGGACACCGCCGTCGCCGGCTGCGCGTACGTCCTGCACGTGGCCTCGCCGACCCTGCGCGGTACGCCGGCGGACGACGACGCGCTGGTGGTCCCGGCCCGGGAGGGCGTCCTGCGGGTGCTGCGCGCCGGCCGCGACGCCGGTGTCCGCCGGACCGTCCTGACGAGCGCCTTCGGTGCCGTCGGGATCGGGCATCCGCCGCGCTCGGCCCCCTTCACCGAGGAGGACTGGACGGACGTCGACAGCGACATCCCGCCCTACCAGCGGTCCAAGACCCTCGCCGAGCGCGCCGCCTGGCGGTTCGTCGAGGACGAGGGCGGCGGTATGGAACTGGCGGCGGTCCATCCCGTGGGCGTCCTCGGGCCACTGCTCGGCCCGGACGACCCGCCGTCCCTGCGGCTCGTGCGCAGGATGCTCGAAGGACGGGTTCCCGCCTGCCCTCCCTTCGGGATGGGCTTCGTCGACGTGCGCGACGTCGCCGATCTGCACCTGCGGGCGATGACCGACCCGGCGGCCGCCGGCCAGCGCTTCCTCGCCACCGCCGGGCCCAGCCTGCGCGTCGTCGAGATCGCGCGCATCCTGCGGGACCGCCTGGGGGAGCGCGCCGCGCACGCTCCCACCCGTGAGATGCCCGTGTGGCTCGCCCGCGCACTGGGCGCCGTGAACCCGGAACTGCGCCTGCTCAGGCACCAGCTCGGCCGGGACCTCGACGCCACGAGCGCCAAGGCGGAACGGCTCCTCGGATGGCGGGCGCGCCCCATCGAAGACACCGTCACGGAGACCGCCGAGAGCCTCCTCGCCCACGGCCTCGGGAGCTGACCGGACCGAGAGGGGTGATCAGGCGCCGGTGCCGGCGCTGAACACGTTGAGGCGCACCGCGGAGGAGTTGCCGGAGACGGGGACCGGGCCGCCCTTCCAGGCGACCTTCAGCGAGTTCTTCTCGTCGGGCGGAGTGATCAGCAGCGACGCCGGGGTCGCCGTCTTGGCACCGCTGATGTCCGGGCTGGAGAAGGTCAGCCCCGCCCAGGCGCTCTGCCCGGACTCGAGGGTGATCGTCCGGGCGGTGGTGCCGGTCTCCCGTTGCGGGTCCGGGCCGAGCTGGGTGCCGGAGGCGGTCACGAAGGCGGCGCCCGGATAGCCGCGCACGGTGCAGGTGCGGGGCGAGGTGTTGGTGAGCACGATCGGGAAGTTCTCCTGGCCGGCCCCCGGGTCGTTGCCGCCCACCGAGGCGTTCAGATCGGAGGTGTGACAGCGGGTGCTGCTCGCGGTGGTGGTGCCACCGCCGCCCGTCGAGCCGCCCCCGTTCGCGGAGTCGCCGGTCGCCGAGCCGGTCGCCGAGCCGGCCGTCCCCGACGACGGGGAACCGGTGCCCGCCGTGCCGGAAGCCGTGCCGGAAGCCGTGCCGGAGTCGCCCGGACCCGCCGAGTTGCCGGTCGCGGGCGCGGCCGTGCCCGAGACCGACTCCGGGGTCTTGCCCTGGCCGCCGTTGCCGCAGGCGGTCAGGAGGCCCAGAGCGGCGACCGTGCTCACGAGCAGGGCCGCCCCGCGCCGCGAGGACTGGGACGTGTGCGCCATCTTTCTCAACACTCCTGGAGGTCATGGCATGCGTTCGAGGCGTGCCCGCGGCGCGGCGTGCGCCGTCACCACCATCCGATGCGACGAGCGGCGGAAAAGTTCGGGGCACGCTGATATTTCATCGGGTCAGGTGACCCGGAGCGACCGGAGTATGCCGTCCGTGGTATGGCCGTCCGCGGCGCCCTTCTGCCGCACCTGCACGTACACCTGGGGCTGGGCGTCCCCGCCGGCCGGGACGAGGGCCGCCTCCTGGATCGAGCCGCCCGCGCCGGAACAGCCGCTCCAGGTCCGCACCCGGCCCTTCCAGGCGGTACCGGTGAAGGCACGGCTGCCGTCGTACCGGCAGCCGGAGTGGGACAGCGCGTTCACCTCGGCCGTGACGTCGCCGTGCTCGCTCAGGCCGATGAAGACGCCGTTCACGCCGGTCGTCAGGTCCTGCCACCGCGACACGTCGTCGGCGACCTCCAGGCCCGGCTCGTGACCCGACGCCAGCCCGAGGGCCTGCGGGTTCCAGCCGGAGTTCCGCAGCTCGCCCGCCCACCCGGACGGCACCTCGGCCACCAGCCGCCCGGTCGAGTCGGCGACCCGCGTCTCGCCGTCCGCCGTCCCACCCCGGTGCAGCAGGGTGACCCCGACCGCGGTGCCGCCGGCCGCGAGGACCGCGGCGAGGGTGAGCGTGACCGCGTTGAGCCGCCGCCGGACACCGTCCAGCCGCTTCGGCCGCCGGGCCGCGGAGCGGGCCGCCAGCCGGTCCAGCTCGTCCGCGAAGGCGTGCGCGGTGGGCCAGCGCCGCTGCCGGTCCGGCTCCATGGCCCGCATCAGCGCCCGCTGCACGTCCTCCGCGAGGTCCGGCCGCAGCCGCTCCGGGAGCACCACCCGCCCCGGCGCCCCCGGCACCGTCGCGGTCACCAGCTCGTAGCCCACCGCGCCCAGGGCGTAGATGTCGGCGCGGGCGTCGATGCCCTCGCCGGGCTGGGCCTGCTCCGGTGGCTGGTAGCCCGCCGAACCGGCGGCGAGGGTGAGCCCGGACGCCTGCGCCAGGCTCTTCGCCAGCCCCAGGTCGGCCAGCAGCACCCGCCTGGTGCCGTCCGGCGCGGTGCGCAGCAGCACGTTGGTCGGCTTGATGTCACGGTGCACGATCCCCGCCTCGTGCAGGTCCGCCGCGCCGCGCGCCGCCAGCGAGGTCAGCCGCAACGCGTCCGGCACCGGCAGCGGGCCGCCGGCGAGCAGGTCGGCCAGGGTGCCCGCGTCGGCGTACTCCATCACGAAGTACGGCCGTCCGTCCGGGAGTTCGCCGATGTCGTAGACCTGCACCACCCGCTTCGAGTCGGCCCGGCGCAGCAGTCGCGCCTCGGACAGGAAACGGTCGTGGATGTCGAGACGGTGGGACCAGTTGTCGGCGAGGACCTTCACCGCGACCGGGGCGTCCAGCTGGTCGTCGTGGGCGAGCCAGACCGTCCCGAAGGCACCGGTGCCCAGGCGCCGTTCGAGGCGATAGCGGCCGATCCGCTCCAGGGGTTGCATACGACTATCATGCCTGGCCTGAGATCGACTTCGAGGGGGACCTCCCGTGCCGGACGCCGCGCTGACCGAAGACCTCGCCCGGCGGGCCGCCGCGGGCGACCAGCGGGCCCTGAACCAGTTGCTGACCGAGGTCTGGCCCGACGTCGTACGGCGCTGCGGGCGCTTCCTGCCGTGCCGTGAGGACGCCGAGGAAGCCGCCCAGGACGTGCTGCTCCAGATCTCCCGGAAGATCGCCACGTTCGAGGGCCGCAGCCGCTTCAGCACCTGGCTCTACACGGTCGTCGCGAACTGCTCCCGGCAGAAGTACCGCGACCTGAAGCGGCGGGCGGCCGAACAGCCGGCGGCCATCGAACCGGCCCAGTACGTCGACCCGCGCACCACCAGCGTGATCGCGGGCTCCCGGATCGACCTGCTGGAGGCACTGGACCGGCTGGAGCGGGAGCACCCGCAGCTGGTCGCGCCCCTCGTCTACCGGGACATCTGCCAGCTGGACTACGCGGAAGTCGCGGAGCGGGTGGGGATCCCGCTGGGGACGCTGAAGTCGCGGCTGCACGAGGCACGCAAGCAGGTCCGGCCGTGGCTCAGCGCGCCCTGACAGCACTGAGGGCCGCGCACCGGCGGCCCCTTTCCCTCTCCCTTCTCAACGTATAGCGCACTGGGGGGCTTGCCGCAAGGCCCCCCTTGTCCCGCAAAATCGCAGGCCGAAGACAGGAACCGCGGTGATGGGGGATGTGTCGAGTGCGTGTTTTGCTGATGGGGTACGGGTCGCGCGGGGACGTCGAGCCGTTGGCGGGCCTCGGGGCGGCGCTGCGTTCGCTCGGGGCCGAGGTGCGGGTGTGCGCACCGCCGGACGCGGAGTTCGCCGAGCTGCTGGCCCGTGCGGGGGTACCGCACGTGCCGTTCGGTCCGTCCGTACGAGCGCTGGTGACCAGGCCGAACCCGTCGCCCGGGGACGCCTTCAAGCTCGCTCCCGAACTGGTCGCCGCGCACTTCGACACGGTGGCTCCGGCGGCCGAGGGGTGCGACGCGCTGGTGGCGACCGGGCTGATGCCGGCCGGGGCGCGGTCGGTCGCCGAGAAACTGGGCATCCGCTACGTGCTGGCCTGCTACCACACGGCCGGGCTGCCGTCCTCGCGGTTCCCGCCGGCGCGCCGGCCGGGCCGCCCGGACCCCGCCGACGCCGACCTGGCGACGCTGTGGAAGGTGGACGCCGAGCGGGTGAACGCCCTGTACGGGCAGGCGCTCAACACGCACCGGGCCGCGCTCGGCCTGCCCCCGGTGGACAACGTCCGTGACCACGTCCTCACCGACCGGCCCTGGCTGGCGGCCGACCCGTTCCTGGCCCCCTGGCAGGACATGACGGATCTCGACCTCGTGCAGACCGGGGCGTGGGTCCTGCCGGACGACCGCCCGCTCCCGGCCGAGCTGACGGCCTTCCTGGAAGCCGGCCCACCGCCGGTGTACGTCGGCTTCGGCAGCATGGCCATGCGCGGCGCGCCGGACGCCGCCCGGGTGGCCGTCGAGTCGGTGCGCGCCCAGGGCCACCGGGTGCTCGTCGGGCACGGCTGGGCGGAACTGAACCCGGGCGGCGCATCGGACGACTGCTTCGTGACCGGTGAGGTCAACCACCAGGCACTGTTCCGCCGGGTGGCGGCCGTCGTGCACCACGGCGGTGCCGGCACGACGACGACCGCGGCCCTGGCGGGGGCGCCCCAGGTGGTCGTTCCCCAGGTCGTCGACCAGCCGCACTGGGCCGCCCGGGTGGCCGCACTGGGCATCGGGGCGGCCCACGAGGGCCCGACCCCCACCGTCGACACCCTCTCGGCCGCGCTCGCCACGGCCCTCACCCCCGAGACCCGCGCCCGCGCCACCGCCGTGGCCCCCTCGATCCGCGCCGACGGCGCGACGGTGGCGGCCCGCATGCTCCTCGACGGCAGCTGACCCACCCCTCCCGCACCCCCGCGCCCGCCCCCACGGCCCCGTCCGTCATGTCCGGTCGGGCGCTCCGCCCGTCCGCATCCCCGGACGGGCGGCCCTCTCCTGGAGCTGATGCAGTGAACCCCCTCACCACCCGTGCCTTCGAGCTGCCCGAACGTCTCTCCGCCAAGGCCGATCCGGTGCTGATCGGTGGTGACGAGCGGCACTTCGCCGCCGTCGCCGACTGTCTCGCGCAGTCCATCGCCGAACTGTCCGAGCGGCTCGACGCCGAGCTCAGGGCGCCCGGCGGCACCGGCCGGGCCGCGATGGACCGGGACACCGAGATCCACCGGCTGACCGGACGGCTGCGCACCCTGCGCCGCTTCGGCCTGGACCTGTGCCTCGGGCACATCGTCCCCGCCGACGACCCCGAGCCCGTCTACATCGGCCGGCTCGGCCTCACCGACGGCGAGGGCCGCCGGCTGCTGCTCGACTGGCGATCCCCGGCCGCCGAGCCGTTCTTCGCGGCGACCCACGCCGACCCGATGGGGCTGCGCAGCCGCCGCAGGTACCGCTGGACGGACGGCCGGGTCAGCGACTACTGGGACGAGGTGTTCACCGCCGACGGGCTCGACGGGCACGCGGCGCTCGACGACCAGTCGGCCTTCGTGGCGAGCCTCGGCGCCGACCGGTCCGCACGCATGCGTGACGTGCTCGCCACCATCCAGGCCGACCAGGACGCCGTCATCCGCGCCGGGTCCCGGGGCGCCCTCGTCGTCGACGGCGGTCCGGGCACCGGCAAGACCGTCGTCGCCCTGCACCGCACCGCCCACCTCCTGTACGCCGACCCCCGCCTCGGCCACCGGCGCGGCGGGGTGCTGTTCGTCGGCCCGCACCGGCCCTACCTGAACTACGTCTCCGACGTGCTGCCCAGCCTCGGCGAGGAGGGCGTGCAGACCTGCGTCCTGGCCGACCTCGTCGACGAGGGCGCCGACGCGGCCCCCGAGGCCGACCCCGAGGTGGCGCGGCTGAAGTCGTCCGCGGAGATGGTGCGGGCGATCGAGACGGCGGTCCGCTTCTACGAGGAGCCGCCCACCGAGGCGATGACGGTCGGCACCGACTGGGGCGACCTGCGGCTGACCGCCGACGACTGGGCCGACGCGTTCCGCGCACCGGCGCCGGGCACCCCGCACAACGAGGCCCGCGACCAGATCTGGGAGGAACTGGCCACCATCCTGCTGGACAGGTGCGCCGGTGAGGACGTCACGCCCGAGCAATTCCTCGCGTCCGTCCGGCGGGACCGGGACCTGGTCGACGCCCTCCACCGGGCCTGGCCGCTGCTGGATCCGGCCGACCTGGTCGGGGACCTCTGGACGGTGCCCGCCTACCTGCGGATGTGCGCCCCCTGGCTCGGCCGGGACGACGTGCGGACGTTGCAGCGCGCCGACGCGCACGCCTGGACCGTCTCCGACCTGCCGCTCCTGGACGCGGCCCGGCAGCGGCTCGGCGACCCGGAGGCGGCCCGGCGCGGGCAGCGGCGGCAGGCCGTCCTCGCCGCGCAGCGCGAGCGGATGGCGCAGGTCGTGGACAACCTGATCGGGGCGGTCGCCGACTCGGGCGCCGACGGTGACGACGGCGAGGGTCTGGTCAGGATGTTGCGCGGCGCGGACGCCCGGGTCAGCCTGGTCGACGAGTCCGAACTGTCCACCGTCACCCCGGACCTGCTCGCCGGGCCGTTCGCGCACATCGTCGTGGACGAGGCCCAGGAACTCACCGACGCGGAGTGGCAGATGCTGTTGCAGCGCTGCCCGTCCCGCAGCTTCACGATCGTCGGCGACCGCGCCCAGGCCCGGCACGGATTCACCGAGTCGTGGCGGGAACGCCTGGAGCGGGTCGGGTTCGACCGGATCACCATGGCCTCGCTGAGCATCAACTACCGCACGCCCGAGGAGATCATGACGGAGGCCGAGCCGGTCATCCGGGCGGTGCTGCCCGACGCCAACGTGCCGACCTCGATCCGCCGCGGCGGCCTGCCCGTGGTCCACGGCTCCGCGTCCGAGCTGGACGCGGTCGTTGACCGCTGGCTCGCCGCCCACGCCGGCGGCACCGCCTGCGTGATCGGCGCCCCCGGCTTCCCCGCCACCGACCGGGTCGGATCGCTGCCCCCGGCGCTCTCGAAGGGCCTGGAGTTCGACCTGGTGGTCCTGGTGGACCCGGCGGAGTTCGGCGAGGGTGTCGAGGGCGCCGTCGACCGCTACGTGGCGATGACCCGCGCGACCCGGCAACTGGTGATCCTCACGAGCGGTGCCCCGGCGGGTCCGGCGGGGTCAGCCGTCCTGGTCGAGCAGTGACAGTTCGGCCCAGATCGTCTTGCCCTCGGGGGTGTGTCTGCTGCCCCAGCGCTGGGTGAGCTGAGCGACCAGCAGCAGGCCCCGGCCGCCCTCGTCCCAGGTCTTGGCCCGGCGCAGGTGCGGGGCCGTGTGGTTGGTGTCGGAGACCTCGCAGATCAGCGTGGTCGTGTCGTGGATCAGCCGCAGCCGGATCGGGTGGGCGCCGTACCGGATGGCGTTGGTGACCAGTTCGCTGACCACCAGCTCCGCGGTGAAGGCGGCCGCGCTCAGGTCCCACACGTCCAGCTGCTCCACGACCCGCTTGCGAATCTGCCCGACCAGGGCGGGATCGGCGGGGACGTCCCAGGTCGCCACCCGGGACGCCGGCAGGCTCTGGGTGCGGGCCAGCAGCAGGGCCACGTCGTCGGCGGCACCGCCCGACGGCAGGAGGGCGTGCAGGATCCGGTCGCAGGTCTCGTCCAGGGAGTCGCTGTACGCGGCCAGTGCCTCGTGCAGGAGCCGGCGACCGGTGTCCGGGTCCAGGTGCCGGGAGGTGATCAGCCCGTCCGTGAACATGGCCAGCACGGTGCCCTCGGGCAGTTCGATCTCGGTCGACTCGAAGGGCAGCCCGCCCAGGCCCAGCGGGGGGCCCGCGGGCAGGTCCACCTCGTGGAGCCGGCCGCCGGGGCGCAGTACGACGGGGAGCGGGTGGCCGGCCCGGGCCAGCGTGCAGCGCCGGGACACCGGGTCGTAGACGGCGTACAGGCAGGTCGCGCCGACCTCCCCGGGACTGCCCTCGCCCCCCTGTTCCTCGGAGAGCCGGAGCACCAGGTCGTCGAGGTGGGTGAGCAGCTCGTCCGGGGCCAGGTCGATGTCGGCCAGGGTGCGTACGGCGGTCCTTAGCCGGCCCATGGTCGCCGAGGCCTGCACCCCGTGGCCGACCACGTCCCCGACCACCATGGCCACCCGCAGCCCGGACAACGGGATCACGTCGAACCAGTCGCCGCCCACTCCGGCCCGGGCCGCCGGCAGATAACGCGACGCGGCCCGCAGGGCGGCGGTGTGCGGCAGCGTCCGGGGCAGCAGACTGCGTTGCAGGGCCAGCGCGGTCTCGCGCTCGCGGGAGAAGCGGCGGGCGTTGTCGATGCAGACGGCGGCCCGGGCCGTGATCTCCTCCGCCAGCAGCACGTCGTCCGCGGTGAACGGGTCGGGCCGCCGGTGCCGGGTGAGCACCGCGACCCCCAGGGTCACCCCGCGCGCCTGGATCGGCACCGCCATCGAGGCGTGCACGCCGAACTCGCGCACCCGCTCGGCGCGCGCCCGGTGCCAGGTGAGCCACTTCGTCATGTCGCCGGACGGCACGGAGGCCACGATCGTGCGCCCCGCGATCAGGGAGTCGGCCTGCGGGGAGAAGGCCGGGTAGGACTCGGTGTGCCCGGGCTTGAGCACCGCCTCGGGGATGCCGGGCAGCACCGACTGGTGCGCGGTGCGGCGCAGCGTGAGCGGTGCCCACAGCCGCACCGGCAGATCGCCGCCGTACTCCTGCGGGTCCAGCAGGTCGACGGTGACGAAGTCGGCGAGCGCGGGCACACACACGTCGGCGAGCTCCTGCGCCGTCCGGGCGACGTCCAGGGTGCTGCCGATCCGCACGCTCGCCTCGTTGACCAGCTGGAGCCGCTCCCTGGCCAGGTAGTTCTCGGTGAAGTCGTGCGCGGCCAGACACACCCCGCGCACCCGTCCCGCCGCGTCGGTGACCGGCGCCATCCGGGCCAGCCAGGCGTGTGCCACGTCCTCGCCGCCGGTGCGCGTGTAGGTCTGGACGTCCAGCGGGCGGCCCGAGGTCAGCACCCGGAGCATGTTCCGCTCCAGTTCCTCGCTCTGCGGCCGGCCGCCGATCTCCTCGATCCGCAGGCCCCGGATGTGTGCCTCGGGCAGCCCGATGACCTCGGCCATCGCCTCGTTCACCCGGCGCAGCCGCAGTTGCTCGTCGTAGACGGCGACGGCGCACGGCGACTGCATCAGCACCGCCCTGTCCAGCGGGTCGTCCGGGCCGCTGGGGCCGCCGCCGTCCAGCGGGGAGACCACCAGCCAGTGGCCGGGGCGCTCGTCGCTCGCGGTGCGGTGGTGGGCGAGCAGCCAGACCGGCAGCGTACGGCCGTCCCGGTGGCGCAGTCCCAGCACGCCGTCCCAGCGGGCGCCGGCGGGTACGGACACGGTGGCGTCGCCGGCGAGCAGCCGCGCCGCGGACCGGCCCACGACCTCGTCGGCCGGGTGGCCGAGGAGCCGCCGCGCGCCCTCGTTCCACTCGACCAGCGTGCCGTTCTCGTCGATGACAGCCCGGGCCGTCGCCGCATCGTCGAACGGATAGACCCGGCTCATCTCGCCACTCCCAAGGCACACTCACAGTCAACAGGTGCACCACTCGTGTTCAGGGTAGTGCGTCGGGCCCGCCCGCGACCGACAAGCGGCGGCGGCCGTCGGGCCGGTTCGGCCCCCCGTCCGGGGTGCCGAACGGGAACCGGCCGACGGGACGAAAGGCGGAGCGGACCGCTTCCCGACCCTTGACGGCCACAAGTGCCACACCGTCAGAATCTGTTTGGTCACGATCAGTTGTGAGTAGTTCTGGGCCCTGATGAGGGAGAGCCGCACCATGACGGTCACTCGCAGATCGGTTCTGGCAGCCGCCACGGCAGCCCCGACGGCCGGCGCCCTGCTCGGCGCGCCGGACGCCTGGGCGGTTCCGGGACCGGACACGTCCACGCAGGTCACCGGCCGGCGCACGGTCGCCCTGCGGGACGGCTGGCGCTTCGCGCTGGTCGATCCGGGCGGGATCACGGACCCGACCGGCGCCTACGCGGGCGCGGCGGACCCCGGGTACGACGACTCGGCCTGGCGGCAGGTCGCCGTACCGCACGACTGGAGCATCGAGCAGACCCCCACCACCGACCACGGCACCACCAGCGGCACCGGCTTCTTCCCGGGCGGCCTCGGCTGGTACCGGCTCGCCTTCACGCTGCCGCCCGGCTACGCCGGAAAGCGCGTCTCGGTGGAGTTCGACGGCGTCTACATGGACTCATACGTGTACTGCAACGGCACCCAGGTGGGCCGTCACCCGTACGGTTACACCGGCTTCGCCCTCGACCTCACCGGTCTGCTGCACACCGACGGCAGCACCGTGAACGTCCTCGCGGTCAAGGTGCAGAACCAACTGCCCAGCAGTCGCTGGTACTCGGGCAGCGGCATCTACCGCGAGGCCCGGCTGGTGGTGACCGAGCCGGTGCACGTGGCGCGCTGGGGGACGTACGTCACCACACCGGACATCACCGCCGAGCGGGCCGTGGTGCGGGTGCGGACGGCCGTCGTCGACGCGTCCGGCCGGGGCGCGGACGTGGAGGTGCGCTCCCGGATCGCCGACGCGGACGGCCGTACCGTCGCCCGGACCGCCACCACAATCACCGTCGGCGGTTCGGGCGAGAGTGCCGAGACGCACGAACTGACCGTCAGGGAACCGAGGTTGTGGGGGACCGAGAGCCCGCACCGCTACACCCTGCACACCGAACTCCGCGTCGGCGGCACCACCGTCGACACCTACCGGACCGTCTTCGGCGTCCGTCGGTACCGCTTCGACCCCGACGAGGGCTTCTCCCTCAACGGTGCCCACACCAAGATCAAGGGCGTCGACCTCCACCACGACCAGGGCGCGCTCGGCGCGGCGATCAGCGCCGACGCGGTGCGCAGACAGATGACCATCATGAAGTCGATGGGCGTCAACGCGTTCCGCACCTCGCACAACCCGCCCTCGCCGCAGATGATCGAGGTCTGCGAGGAACTGGGCATCGTGATGATGGTGGAGGCCTTCGACTGCTGGAAGACCGGCAAGACCAGGTACGACTACGGCCGGTTCTTCGACGAGTGGTGCGAGGCCGACGCCACCGAGATGGTGCTCGCCGCCCGCAACTCGCCCGCCGTGGTGCTGTGGTCCATCGGCAACGAGATCCCCGACTCCACCTCCACGGCGGGCCTCGCCATGGCCGACCGGATCATCGCCGCCATCAGGGCCGCCGACGACACCCGCCCGCTGGTCATCGGCTCCGACAAGTACCGCAGTGTGCCGAAGGCGGGCTCGGCCGCCGACCTGATGCTCGCCAAGCTCGACGGACTGGGCCTCAACTACAACACCGCCAGATCCGTGGACGCGCTGCACGCGGCCTACCCGCACCTGTTCCTCTTCGAGTCCGAGTCCTCCTCGGAGACCTCGACCCGAGGCGCGTACCAGGAACCGGAGCACCTCAACACGGGGGAGAACCACACCCCCGGCCGCCGCGCGACCTCGTCCTACGACAACAACCTGGCCTCCTGGACGATGAGCGGCGAGTACGGCCACAAGAAGGACCGGGACCGCGGGTGGTTCGCGGGCCAGTTCCTGTGGTCGGGCATCGACTACATCGGCGAGCCGACGCCGTACGACGTGTTCCCGGTGAAGTCGTCCTTCTTCGGCGCCGTCGACACCGCGGGCTTCCCGAAGGACATGTACCACCTCTTCCGCAGCCAGTGGACGAGCGAGCCGATGGTGCACCTCGTGCCGATGAGCTGGAACCACGGCGCCGGGGACACGGTCGAGGTGTGGGCGTACGCCAACGTGCCCTCCGTCGAGCTGTTCCTGAACGGGGAGTCGCTGGGCGTGCGGGAGTTCGACACCAAGACGACCACCGACGGCCGCACCTACCTGGAGACCACCGAGGCCACCGGTGACGACAAGACCTTCACCACCGGCCCCTACCCGGGCAGTTACACCAGCCCGAACGGCAGCGCCGGCAAGCTGCACCTGACCTGGCGGGTGCCGTACCGGCCCGGCGAGCTGAAGGCGGTGGCCCGGCGCGACGGCAGGGTGGTCGCCACCGACGTGCTGCGCACCGCGGGCGACCCGCACGCCGTACGCCTCACCGCCGACCGCCGGTCCCTTCCCGGCGACGGCCGTTCGCTCGCCTTCGTGACCGCCGAGATCGTCGACGCGCACGGCGTGCCGGTGCCCGACGCCGAGCACCTCATCTCCTTCGACGTGACCGGCGGCTCGATCGCCGGCCTCGACAACGGCCGCGAGGAGAGCGCCGAGCGCTACCAGGCGAGCACCCGGACCGCCTTCCACGGCAAGGCGCTCGCCGTGGTCCGCTCCGGGACCGGGCGGGGTGTCCTCAGGGTGCGCGCGCGGGTGGACGGACTGCGCGGCGACACCGTCACCCTGCGCACCGACCCGGCCCGTGCGGTGGCCCGCACCCCCGCACCGGACTTCGGTCCCGACCACCCGGCGCCGCCGGACCACCCTTTCGCGGACGCCAGTTACTCCGGCCGCGCGGACACCCTGCCGGCCGCCATGCTCGACGGCGACCCGGCGACCGGCTGGTCCAACGCGTTCGCCAAGTCGGCCACCGCGCTGCTGCCCGCCTTCAGCGGCGCCCGGACCGGGGACTGGGTGTCGGTCGACTTCGGCCGCACCCGCACCTTCGACCGGGTGGAGGTCTCCTTCACCGTGGACGGCACCCACGCGCTGCCCGCGGCGGTCGGGGTGGCGGTCTGGGACGGACGGACCTACCGGCCCGTGGACGGTACGGCGGTGGACTGGGCCACCGCCTCGGACACCCCGACCGTCGTCACGTTCACCGCGGCGCGCGGTTCCCGGCTCCGCCTGACCCTCACCAGCGCCCACCCGGGACAGCCCTCGGGCGCGGTGCGGATCAGCAGGCTCGACATCTGACGGGTACCTGGAGGATCTGCCCTTCACCTGCTGGTATTTACGGGTAAGTACCCTCGCGGTAGCGTAACGAACATGCCAGCTCTGAATGTGGAGTTCAGCGACCGCGAACTCGAGGACCTCCGGCAGATCGCCAAGGAGCGGGGTACGTCCATGAAGGCCCTCGTGCGTGACGCGGCCGCCGCCGACATCGCCCGGCACCGGGCTTTGCAGCAGGGGGAGCAGGAGTTCCGCCGCTTCTTCGCGGCCCACGCCGCCGAGTTCGCGGCCGCCTTCCCGGACGACGAGCCGCCGGCGAAGGGCGAGGTCGCCTGAACCCATGCCGCCGGTCCTCCACATCGACGTGCCCTGGCTGCTCCAGCGCCATCAGGAAGTGCTGCCGGAGCAGCCCGCCGTCACCGACCTCTCCGCGCTGGTCGCCGCCGTCGCCCGGCACCGGGTCGACCCGCCCCGGCTCGGCGTCGACTCCGACCCGGCCTGGCGGGCGGCGGCCCTGCTGCACACCCTCGCCCTGCTCAAGCCGCTGCCCGCGGCCAACGCCCGGTTCGCCTGCGCGACCGCGGTGGCCTACATGTCCGCCGGCGGCGCCGGCATCGACCCGCCCCACGGCGCCCTCGTCGACCTGGCCCGCGACCTGATCAGCGGCAAGGCCGACGTCTACGCCGCGGCGGACCGGCTCCGTTCCTGGCAGCTCTGACCCCGTCCGGACAAACGGGGGCGGGCCGCCACCCCTCCTCGGGGCCGCCGGCCGAGGGCGGGAGGAACGGGGCCGGCGGCCTGTTTCGCGCAGGAGAGCCGCCGTTCTGCGCGGGGCCGTACGAGGAGGGCCGGTCATCAGTGGACCACCCGTGCGCACGGGCCGGGAGTGTGCGCGCGGGACCGGTGCGGGCGTTCGGTTCACACGGGGCGCGCGGAATGTGAATACGGCCATGCAGGGGCAATAGCCACCGCCGCCTTTCTGACTTTCTGTCAATGCTGTCGATGTTGTACGGGCGCCTTGTTGCTTGTGTGAGACTTGTGCGAGGGTGAAACATCCACGCCGGGATAATGGCCGGGACCAATTCGGCAGTTGGGGAACACGGCCGACAGCGGGCCGGTCAATTCCCGCTCTCCGCCCGCGCGCCGAAGAGGTCCGCACCACCCGCACCAAAGGAATCCGCTCAGTGCCCACCCCCCACCCGCCTCGTCCTCCCTATCCGCCGCCGGGCGGTGGTGCGGGAGAGTCCGACGAGTCCCTCGCCGCCCCGCTGCGAGCCGGCTCCGACATCGAGGCCTCCCGGTCCGCCGCGCTGCTCATGGCCCGGCACTGGCGGCCCGTGCAGGAGTACGCGGTCATCTGCCTGGCCGTCTCCGGCCCGGTCGCGCACATGGTCGCGGCCGCCGCCTTCCACCAGGTGCTCGACCGGGTGGCCCTCGGTGAGACCGCGGACGCGATCCGGCCCCGGCTGCTGGTCGCGGTCCGTGACACCGTCGCCAACTGGTCCGACGAGGACCGAATAGCGGAGGTTCTCCCCGACCTCGGGAAACCGGCCGGCGGTCGCGGTATGCGTGCCGCGAAGCCGATGGCGCCGGAAAACCGCGCTCTCGCCGAGCGTTCATTCCTGGGCCTTCCGGCGCTCGCCCAGAGCCTGCTCTGGCACAGCGAGGTCGAGGCCGAGCCGATAACCGTACCCGCCGGTCTGTTGGGCATGGACACGACAACCGCGTCCGCTGCTCTGGAGGACGCCCGGGAGAAATTCCGGGAGGGCTGCGTCCGCGCGCACCGGGATCTCGCGCCGTCCCAGGAGTGCCGCTACTACAACCGGCTGCTCGACGTTCCGATCCGGCGCGGCGGCGGTCTGCTGCCGGACGTCCAGGAACATCTCGCCGAGTGCCCGTACTGCCGGGCCGCCGCGGAACAACTCGGCCATGTCGAGGGCGGCCTGGGAGTGCTGCTCGTCGAGGCGGTACTCGGCTGGGGCGCCCGCCGCTACCTCGACTCACGTCCGGGGCGCAAGGGCGGCGAGGCGGAGCCGCTGACCCGCGCGGCCCGGCGTGCCGGAGGCGGCGGCGGTCGCCGCCGCGCCGCGGCCCGGACCCGGATCCTGGCCCGCATCCCGGTACGCCGCCCACCCGGCACCTGGTCGTCCAAGACGCTGCTGACCAGTGTCGGCGTCGCCGGCGCAGGACTGCTCGCCTCGGTTCTCGCCGTCAGCGCGCTGTCGGGCGGCGGGGACGGCAGCGACGCCGTCGCGACCGCCGGTCTGGTCCCCGGCGGCACCGACCCCGAGACGACTCCGGACGCCACGCCCACCTCCGGCACGGCCGGGCTGCCCGCCGCCGAGCACGCGACCCGGCTGCGCAACGCGGCCGCCCAGCTCTGCCTCGACATCAACGGCGCGCCGAAGGCCGGGGCCGGCGTCGTGCTCGCGGTGTGCTCCACGGCCAACACCCAGCAGTGGACGTTCGAGAGCGACGGCGAACTGCGCAGCGTGGCCGGCGACGGCCTGTGCCTGGACTCGCACGCGGACGCCGGGGTGGTCATCCTCGGCACCTGCGCCGAGGATGACACCGGGCGCGCCAAGGACGTCCGCTACGACCTCACCGTCCAGGGCGAGTTGCTGCCCCACTGGGACGAGTCCCTGGCCCTCGCCACGGCCGGGGTGAACCCCGGCGACGACATCGTGGTCAAGGTCCGCGACCACACCAGCGGCCAGCACTGGCTGACCGACGCGCCTGTCCCGTCGCAGAGCCCCGGCTCGCTCTCCGTCGCCGGAACCGGCGGCCACTCGGCCCGCCCCGCGGAGCTGACCGGGAACTAGCCGACCGCGTCCCGGGGCCCGCTGCCCGCCAGGAAGTCCCGGGGGCGAAGACGTCCAGAACCGCCGCGGCCGGCGCGCCCTCCTCCGGCGCGCCGGCGAGGGCTTCCTGGTCGATCAGCGCAGGACGTCGCCGGGGGTGCTCACGCGGGCTCCTCGACCAGGTCGGTCGCCGTGACCGTGGCCGGGGTGGCGTGCCCGGACAGCGCGAGGGTGAGGTCGAACTCCGCGAGCAGCGCACGGATCACGTGGTCCACCCCGGCCTGTCCGTCCAGACCCAGCCCGTAGACGTACGGCCGTCCCAGCAGCACCGCTCGGGCGCCGAGCGCGAGCGCCTTGAACACGTCGTCCCCGGTGCGCACCCCGCTGTCGAAGAGCACGGTCAGCCGGTCGCCCGCCGCTTCCACGACCCGCGGCAGCGCGTCGGCCGCGGCGACCGAACCGGCCACCTGCCGGCCGCCGTGGTTGGAGACCACCACCCCGTCCATCCCGGCGTCGGCGGCGAGCCGGGCGTCGTCCGGGTGCAGCACGCCCTTGAGGACGATCGGCCCGTCCCAGTGCTCCCGGAGGAAGGCGAGGTCCGGCCAGGTGTGGCTGGGGTCGCCGAACAGCCCGAGGAAGTGCAGCACGGCCGCGTTCGGGTCCTCGTGCACCGGCTTGGCGAGCCCCGCGAGGAACGCCGGGTCGGTGAAGTAGTTGGCGGTGCCCACCCCGTTCAGGAACGGCAGGTACGCCTGGTCGAGATCGCGCGGGCGCCAGGACAGCAACGGCGTGTCGAGGGTGACGACCAGCACCGAGAACCCGTTGGCGCGGGCCCGCTGGAGGAAGCTCCGGGTCACCTCGCGGTCCCTGCCCCAGTACAGCTGGAACCACCGCTCGGCGTCCCCCATCGCCTCCGCCACCCGCTCCAGCGGCGTGCTGGAGGCCGAGGACAGGATGAACGGCACGCCCTGCGCGGCGGCGGCCCGGGCGGCGGCCGGCTCGGCGTCCGGATGCATGATCGACAGCACGCCGACGGGCGCCAGGGCCAGCGGCGCGGGCAGCGAACGGCCCAGCACCTCCACCGCGAGGTCCCGCTCACCGACGTCCCGCAGCATCCGCGGCACGATGCGGTGCCGTGCCAGGGCGGCCCGGTTGGCGCGCACCGTGGAGCCGTCACCCGCGCCGCCGGACACGTAGCCGACCGGACCCGGCCCGAGCCGCCGCTCGGTCAGCTCCTCCAGGCGGGTCAGGTCGGTCGGCAGCCGCGGCACCGCCCCCGTCATCCCGTTGAGATAGATCTCGTACTGGAAGTCCGCCCAGTGCTTCGCCATCCGTACGTCCGCCTCTCCACGTCGAGTTCGCGCCGTGGCGACCATACTCGCCGGTATGTGCGGGGCCGTACACCGCCCTTCACCCGGTCCACGGCGGTCGGCGGGCTTCCCGGGGGCGGGTTCAGTCCTGCTCGGTGTCCGGCCCCTGGGCCCGGACCCGCTCGACGTGCTCCAGCGAGTCGCGCAGTTCGGTCAGCCAGTCGTCGGTGTGCTTCTGCACCAGCCGCACGCACCAGGCCAGCGCCTCGCTGCGGCTGCGCGCCACGCCTCCGGCGATCAGGGTGTCCAGCACCTGCCGCTCCGGCTGCCGCAGCCGGGTCATCACCGGCGCGGCCACATGGGTGAACAGGGCCCGCTGCCCGGCACACTCCACGCCCCAGGACACCTTGTGCCCGAACCGGTGCTCCGCCTCCCGGGCCACGGCCATCCGGCTCTCCCGGGTGCGCTCCCGGAACTCCTGGATCCGGCCCTGCGCGGCGGCCGTCCGCTCGGCGTCCGACGCGCCGTCCGCCACCTTGGGCCCGGGGATGCGCCCGATGACGGTGACCTCCTCGCGGTCGGCCGTCACCTCGACCAGTTCCTCGAAGAGATCGTCGGGCAGCCGGCCGGCGAACCAGCCGCGCAGCTTGTCTCGTTGCTCTTGAGTAATCATGTAATGACGATTACTCCGTTGCAGCGCCGAGGCAAGGGCTTGCCGTGAAATGCGCCGAGAGCGGAAGCGGAATGTTTCAGGACGATTAACAAGGCGACGGAAACCGGCCATCTGGCCGCTTCGAGCGATCAAGAACCGCTCCGTTGAGCGGTCGACGCGTTCGATTTCCGTGACTTCACGCCACTGATTCAATACGCAAGGTTACTGAAAGCTGTGGGTTCGATGTGTGTTTCGGCGGCGGAGTCGGCAGAGTGGCGCCCGCCGCCCCCGGCACCCACCGGGCCGGGTGCGGCACCCGTCGAATCGAGCGGAAGGATGCACACAATGCGAACCACCGCGCGCTGGGCAGCGACCCTCGGCCTCACGGCCGTCGCCGTCTGCGGACCCCTGACCGGAGCCGCCGTCGCCGCCCCGAGCTCGCTCTACGCCCCCTCGGCCCTGGTGCTCACCACCGGCCACGGCAGCGACGCGGCCACCGCCACGCCCGAGCGCGCGGTGACCCTCACCTGCGCGCCGGCCGCCTCCGGCACCCACCCGGCCGCCGCCCAGGCCTGCGCCGAACTACGCGGTGCCGGGGGCGACTTCGACGCTCTCGCGCCGGCGAACGACGTGTGGTGCACCAAGCTCTACGACCCCGTCGTGGTCACGGTCGAGGGCGTCTGGCAGGGCAAGCGCGTCTCCTACGAGCGCAGCTTCGGCAACGCCTGCATGCGGGACGCCTACGGAGCGAGCGTCTTCGCGTTCTGAGACCCGGGATCGCACGGTGCTCGTGCCTGCCGAACAGGTCCGTGACTGGGGAGTGCGGCCCTCTGGAGCGGGGAACCTGCGATCTCGCAACGGGGGCCGGCGGGCGGAGTGGGGCCGCCCGCCGGCCCCCGGCATCACCGCCGCTTCCCGGCGCCCCCGTCCCGGGGGGCCCGGGAAGCGGCGGGAAACGAACGGCGAGAGGCCGCCGTCTCCCTGCTGACGGCGGCCTCTCGGTCCTTGCGGCTCCCTCGGGTGTCACATGTGGACGACCGGCGCCGCGTCCGGGTCCTGGACCGGCACCCCGCGCCGGAAGAGCAGGAAGGCGATCACCGCGCCCGCCGCGAACATCCCGGCGGACCACCAGAACGCCGTGGTGTAGCTCTCGATCGTCGCCTGGGCCTGCACCAGCTTGCTGGTCGCGTCCCGCCCGGTCAGGTAGCTCGTCGCCGCGCTCGCCGCGAGTGTGTTGAGCAGCGCCGTACCGATCGAACCGCCCACCTGCTGCATGGCGTTGACCGTCGCGGAGGCGACGCCCGCCTCGTCGGCCGTCACTCCGCCCGTGCCCAGCTGCATGGCCGCCGGCATGACCAGGCCCAGGCCGAGGCCGGTGATGATCAGCTGCGGGAGCACCGCGCTGACGTAGCTGGAGCCGACGCCGATCCCGGTCAGCCAGGCCATGCCGGCCGCGGAGACCGCGAAGCCCAGCGGGATCACGACCTTCGGTCCGAACTTCGGTACCAGGACCTGGGTGCCGATCTGCGCCGTCACCATCAGGCCGCCGATCATCGGCAGGAACGCCACGCCGGTCTTCGTCGGGCTGAAGCCGAGGTTCAGTTGCAGGTAGTAGGTGAGGAAGAGGAACACGCCGAACATGCCGCCGGCGGAGATCAGCACGGTGAGGAGCGAGGCCGCCCGGTTGCGGTCCATCAGGATGCCCAGCGGCAGCAGCGGGTGCCGGGCCTTGGTCTGCCACCACGCGAAGGCCGCGAGCAGTACGACACCCGCGATCAGGAAGCCCCAGGTCAGCGGCGAGCCCCAGTCGTGCGTCTCGGCGTTGGAGAAGCCGTAGACCAGCGAGAAGAGACCGGCCGCGACCAGGACCGTGCCGAGCACGTCCAGCTTGGAGTTGCCGGCGTCACGGTGGTTGTGCAGCAGGGCCATGCCGCCCGCGAAGGCGACGAAGGCGATCGCGACGTTCACGTACAGGGTCGAGCGCCAGTCGAACGTGTCGGTGAGGACACCGCCGAGCAGCAGGCCCACCGCGCCGCCGGCGCCGGCGATGGCGCCGTAGACGCTGAAGGCGCGGGCCCGCTCACGGACGTCGGTGAACGTGGTGTTGAGCAGCGAGAGCGCGGTCGGGGCGAGCAGCGCGCCGAAGGCACCCTGGAGGGCGCGTGCGGTGACGAGCATCCCGAAGCCGTTGGCGGCACCGCCCAGCGCGGACACGGCGGCGAAGCCGACGACGCCTATGAGGAAGGCGGTCTTGCGGCCGAACAGGTCGGCGATCCGGCCGCCGAGCAGCAGCAGGGAGGCGAAGCTGAGGGCGTACGCGGTGACGATCCACTGCCGGTTGCCGTCGGAGAACCCGAGGTCGGCCTGGGCGGAGGGCAGGGCGATGTTCACGATGGTGGCGTCGAGCACCACCATCAGCTGGGCGATGGCGATGACCGCGAGGATCCACCATCGCTTGGGGGAGGCGGCCGCTGGTGCCTCCGTGGCACCGACGCCGACGTCGTCGGTCAGGGTCTTCTCGGACATGGGGGAACCACTCCAGGGAAGTCGTTCGGGAGTTTTCGGGAGACGCTTCGGCACGACGGCTCCACAAGGCCGCCGCGAACGAAACGGTTTCGTACACATCGAGAGTAGACCACTTTCAGCGAAACGGCAACGTTTCGCTTGTGGGGGCGGCGGGCCTGCCCGCATAGGCGGTGGCCGGGCTGCGCCGCCGCTGTGCGCTGGGTGTATTCCTTGACAGGAATATAAAGGTCGGGACAGGCTGGTGCCATGTCCGCCGACACCCTCTGGGCCGCCCTCGCCGACCCCCACCGACGGGCCATGGTCGGCCTGCTCCTGACCCGGCCGATGCCCGTCGGCGAGATCGTGGACGCCTGCGGCCTCAGCCAGCCGAGCACGTCGAAGCACCTCAAGGTGTTGCGGGAGGCCGGCCTGGTGCGGGTCCGGCAGGACGCACAGCGAAGGGTCTACGCCCTCGACCCGGCCCCGATCGCCGAACTCGACGCCTGGCTCGCCCCCTACCGCCGGCTGTGGAACCGCGGCCTGGACACCCTGGGCCGCCGCCTCGACGAGACCGCGGACGACCCGAGAGATCCCTCCCCGAAGGACTGACCCCATGCCCGCCGAACTCACCGGCACCTACCTGACCCTCGACGACGGCCGCCCGGCCGTCCGCTTCAGCCGTGTCTACGACCACCCCGCCGACCGGGTCTGGCACTTCGTCACCGACCCTGACGAACTCGCCGAGTGGTTCCCCTCCCGTGCCGAGTTCGACCTGCGCCCCGGCGGCACCGTGCGGTTCACCGGCGACCCGAGCATGCCCGACTCGTACGGCACGGTCCTCGCCGTCGACCCGCCCCGCACCCTCGCCTTCGACTGGGGCGGCGACGAGATCCGCTTCGACCTGGCGCCCGAGGGCGCGAACCGCACCCGCTTCACCCTCACCCATGTCCTGGGCGAGGCGGACACCGCCGCCCGGAACAGCGCCGGCTGGGAGGTCTGCCTCACCGCCCTCGACGCCAAGGCCCGGGGCGAACGCTTCCAGGGGCCGCACGCCGGCGTCACCGCGCCCTGGCGGGAGTACTACCGGCGCTACCTCGACGCGGGCCTGCCCTCCGGCGCGCCCGTCCCCGGCACGGACGCCTGACCGGTCAGGCCAGCTGCCGTCGCACCAGCTCGTGCAGCCGGCCCCCGGTGTCGGCGAGCAACTGGCCCGGCGGGCCCTGCTGGGCGACCTTGCCGTCCTCCATCACGATCACCCGGTCGGCGTCCATGACCGTCGACAGCCGGTGCGCGATCACGATCCGGGTGGCGTTCAGCTTGCGGGTGCTCTCGATGACCGTGCGCTGCGTGTCGTTGTCGAGCGCGCTCGTCGCCTCGTCGAAGAAGAGGATGCGGGGCCGCCGGATCAGAGCCTGGGCGATCATCAGCCGCTGCCGCTGGCCGCCCGAGATCGCGCCGCTCCCGGCGACGATGGTGTGCAGCCCCATCGGCATCCGCTTGATGTCCTCCGCGAGCCCCGCCATCTCGGCCGCCGCCATCGCCTCCTCCGGGGTGTACGGCTCGGTGCCGCAGATGACGTCCAGGATCGAGCCGGTGAACGGCTGCGCGTGCTGGAGCACCACACCGCACTGCCGGCGCACGGCGGACTGGTCGAGGGCGCCGAGGTCCTGACCGTCGTACAGGACGCTGCCCGACACCGGCCTGTCGAAGCCGATCAGCAGCCGCAGCAGCGTCGACTTGCCGCAGCCGCTGGGGCCCACGACCGCCACGAACTCGCCCGGCCGGATGTCGAAGGAGACGTCGTCCAGGACCAGGGGACCGTCGTCCGCGTACCGGAAGGAGAGCCTGCGGGCCTCGATCGCACCGGACAGCGGGCCGGGGCGGGTGCTGGCGGTCCGCACCTCGGGGGCCGCCTCCAGGACCGGCTTGATCTCCTCGAACAGCGGCAGCGCGGCCACCGCCGACACGAAGGAACCGGTCAGCTGGGTGACCGAGGTGAGCAGCATCGTCACCGAGGTGTTGAAGGTGAGGAAGGCCGCCGCGCCCATGACGCCCCGCGCCGGGCCCGCGAGCAGCATGAACATCAGCAGGGTGCAGACCGGCAGGTAGACCGAACCCAGCACGCTGGTGAGGTTCTTGATCCGGCCGACCCTCTGCTGGAGCTCCCGGCTGCGCGCGAACTCGCCCGCCCAGGCCGCGTACGCGTAGTTCTCGGCCGCCGCCACCCGCAGTTTCGGCAGTCCCCGCAGGGTCTGGAAGGCCTGGTTGTTCAGCTTGTTGCTCAGCACCACGAGGCGGCGCTGCCAGCGGACCTGCCACAGGCCGAGACCCAGGAACAGACCGGCGATGACGACCAGCATGCCCAGCGCCGCCAGCGCCATCGGCACGCTGTACCAGAACAGCAGACCCAGGTTCATCGCCCCGACGGTCACCGACTGGGCGACCACCGGGCCCACCCCCGCCAGCAGCCGGCGGATCGCGCTGACGCCCATGGCCGCGCTCGCCAGCTCACCGGTCGAGCGCTGGGTGAAGAACCTGGTCGGCAGCCGCAGCAGCCGGTCCCAGACGGCCGGCTGGAGGGTCGCCTCGATCCGGCCCTCCAGCCGCAGGATCGTCAGGTTCTCCAGCAGGGTGAACGCGGCCGACACCACGGCGCTGAGCATCACCGCGAGACACACCTGCGCGATCAGGCTCGTCTGCGCCGTCGGCACGTACTCGCCGAGCACCTTGCCGGTGGCGATCGGCACCAGCGCGCCGATGGCCACCGTCACCAGCCCGGCCAGCGCCAGGTTGCCCAGGTCGCCGCGGGTGCCGCGCAGACTGAAGCGGAGCAGGCCGAGCGGGCTGAGCGCCCGGTCCGGCAGCGGACGGTAGAACATCACCGCGCGCGGCTCGAACTCCCCGGCGTTCGCCTTCTCGATCGGGGTCTCCCGGCCGGTCGCCGGATGGACGGCCACATAGCCGCCGCGCCGCCACAGCAGCGCGACCGGCGCCCCGGACAGCGCGCGGTGCCCGACCAGCGGACCCACGTCGTCCCGCCACCAGCCGCCGTCCAGCCGTACCGCCCGGGTCCGCACCCGGGAGGCCAGCGCCACCCGTTCGACCGGGTCGAGCCGGTCACTCCCGGTCGAGTCGGTGCCGCCCTGCGCGGGCTCGGCGAGCGTGATGCCCGCCGCCTCGGCGACCAGCCGGCAGGCCGCGTAGGAAGCGTCGGCGTCGGCGGCCGTGGTGCGCTTGGCCCCCTTGCCGATGGCGGCCAGCAGGGTCCGGTCGGCCTGGGCGCGCACCGCCTCACCGGCCTTGATGCCGGCCGCCGTACGGGACTCGTGGGTGCGCTCCAGCTGCTCGATCCAGCGGTCCAGCGTGGTGAGCAGCCGGTACTGCTGGTCGACCATGCCCTGCCACAGCGCCGGGTCCATCAGCAGGTCGGACGCGGCCTCCGCGCCGTACAGCGAGCCGTACTGCACGCTGCCCGGCGGCACCTGCATCCAGAAGACGTCGTCGTCGGTGGGGGCCGCGGCGCGCTCGCCCGCGGTCATCGGCGCCTGGAAGAGCACGGACAGACCGCGGCCGACGCCCAGCGCGAGGGCGTACTCCAGAGGGCTGGTGGTCGGCGGCACGTACTGGGGGTTGCCGTACTCGTCGTACGACCAGGTCTGGGTGCCGGCGCCCTGGTAGAGCTCGCGCAGGCCGATGCGGTGCACCACGCAGTCGCGCAACGGGCGGGCCACCAGGGTGTGCTGGGGTCCGGCGACCGGACCGAGCAGCAGCGCGCCCGCCTCCAGCCGACCCAGGTGGTGCCAGTGGCCCTGCTGGTCGGCGTCCACCGCGAACAGGTCCAGGGCGCCGGAGGCCACCAGCCACAGCGTCTGCGGACCTTCCAGGTCCAGGCGGTTGAAGCCCGCGCAGTCGATCCGGGAGCCCAGGGAGCCGAGCGCGCCGAGCACCAGGTCGCCGCCGTCCACCGTCGTCATCTCAGCGCTCCCTGACCAGCGCGGCGTACGCCCCGCCGTGTGCGACCAACTCGTCGTGCCGGCCGCGCTCCACGACCGTGCCGTGCTGGAGAACCACGATCTCGTCGCTGTCGCGGACCGTGCTCAGCCGGTGCGCGATCACCACGCAGGCGCAGCCGCGCCGCCGCAGGTTGTCCATGACGATCTGCTCGGTCTCCGCGTCCAGCGCGCTGGTCACCTCGTCGAGGACCAGGATGCTCGGCCGGCGCACCAGCGCCCGGGCGATCTCCAGGCGCTGCCGCTGACCGCCGGAGAAGTTCCGGCCGTCCTGCTCGACCCTGCTGTGGATGCCTCCGGGCCTGCGCGTCACCACGTCGTACAGGGCCGCGTCGCGCAGCGCCTCCACCACCGCCTCGTCCGGGATGGACGGGTCCCACAGCGCCACGTTGTCGCGCACCGAGCCCTCGAAGAGGAAGACGTCCTGGTCGACGAAGGAGACGGAGGCGGCGAGCGCACCGCGCGGGATGTCCTCGAGACGCTGCCCGTCGATGCGGATCACGCCTTCCCAGGGTGCGTACAGGCCCGAGATCAGCCGGGACACCGTCGACTTGCCGCTGCCCGAACCGCCCACCAGGGCCACCTGCCGGCCCGGTCCGACGCTCAGGTCGAAGCCCGTGAGCAGCGGCTTGTCCAGCGGGCTGTAGCCGAAGGAGATGTTCTCCAGCTCGACGTGGCCCTGTAGCCGCCGGGTCGACTCGCCGGCGCCGGGCCGGGCGTACACCGGGTCGGCCTGGAAGTTCTCCACGTCCTTGAGCCTGGCCACGTCGGCCGCGAAGTCCTGGATGCGGCCGGCGACTCCGTTCAGCCGGGTCAGCGGGGCGGTGAAACGGGTGACCAGGGACTGGAAGGCGACCAGGAGACCCACCGAGATGCCCCCTTCGACCGCCCGCATACCGCCGATCCACAGGATCAGCGCGCTGTTGACGGTGGCCAGCGTCGGCGCCACCACCCCGAGCCAGGCGCTCGGCACCCCGAGGCGCTGCTGCTCCTCCAGGGTGGTCGCGTGCTGCCCGGCCCACTTGCGGAAGTAACCGTCCTCGCCGCCGGTCGCCTTCATCGTCTCGATCAGCTGGAGACCGGTGTAGGAGGTGTTGGTGAGCCGGGCGGTGTCCGCGCGCAGCTTGGCGGTCCGGGTCGCGCGCAGCCGTACGACGAGCCGCATCGCCACGATGTTCAGCAGCGCCACGCCGATGCCGAGGAAGGTGAGCTGCGCGTCGTAGGTGTAGAGGAGGACCGCGTAGAGGACGACGACCACCGCGTCCACGCCGGCCGCGGCCAGGTCGCGGGCCAGGGTCTCGGCGACCTGGTCGTTGGACTGTAGGCGCTGGACCAGGTCGGCCGGGCTGCGCTGGGAGAAGAAGGTCACCGGCAGCCGCAGCAGATGGCGCAGGAAGCGGGCGCTGGAGAGGGTGGAGGAGACGATCCGGCCGTGCAGCAGGTTCGCCTGCTGGAGCCAGGTCAGCACCAGGGTGAGCAGCACACAGGTGCCCATCGCCGCGAACAGCACGGTGAGCAGCGAGGTCTGGCCGCCGATCAGGAACAGGTCGATGTACTGCCGGCTGAGCGCGGGCACCGCCGCGCCCACGGCCACCAGCAGCAGGCTGGCCAGCACCGCCGCCGGCATGGTGCCCGCGGTGCCGCGCAGCCGGGCCGGCATCGCACCGAGGACGCCCGGCCGCCGGCCGCCCTTCTCGAAGCCGTCGCCGGGCTCCAGGACCAGGACGACACCGGTGAAGCTGCCGTCGAACTCCTCCATGGGCACGAACCGGCGGCCCTTGGCGGGGTCGTTGACGTAGACGCCCCGGCGGCCGAAGCGCCGGCCCATGCCGTCGTAGACGACGTAGTGGTTGAACTCCCAGAACAGGATGGCCGGGGCCGGCACGTCGGCGAGGGCGGCCAGGTCCATCTGCATGCCCTTGGCCGTGAGGCCGTAACTACGGGCCGCCTTGAGGAGGTTGCTCGCGCGGGATCCGTCGCGGGAGACACCGCAGGCGATGCGCAGTTCCTCCAGCGGGACATGCCGGCCGTAGTGGCCGAGGATCATGGACAGGGAGGCGGCGCCGCACTCGACGGCCTCCATCTGGAGCACGGTCGGGGTGCGGACCGTCCCGCCGCGGCCCTTGGGCACCGGCCGCTTGGGCGGGGCGGCGCGCCGGCGGCTCCGGGTTTCCTGGGCGGTGGTCACGGGAGCAGCCAATCGACGGGGTGCTGGTCGGCCAGCCGGATCGAGCCGGAGGCCAGGGTCATCGAGTCGAGCCTGAAGGGCGGCCCGTCGGCCGAGGACCATCGGTAGCCGCTCTTCGTCGACGTCGACCGGTCCAGCCGGACCAGGACGGCCACCGGCCGGCCCTTCTTCGTGAACTGCTCGCCGAGCTGGCTGTCCCCGAGGAACGCCGAGATGGACTGGGCCGACTGGGCGGCGCGGTCCACCGACTTCACATGGCCGCGCAGCACCCCGTACTCCTGGGTCGACACCGACGACACGGTCAGGTCGACCCGGGCGTCCGCCGGGATGGCGGAGGCGTTCTCGGCGGGGACGTAGACCGTCGCGTACAGCGGGTCCGAGGCGTGGGCGACCTTCTCCACCGCGGCGACGTTCGCGCCGGTCTGGATGATCTGCCCGATGGTGGCGGCGAGCGCGCTGATCCGGCCCGCGGCGACCGTCCGGACGACCGACTCGCCCTGAGCGGTACGGACCTTCAGGACCGGGGAGTTCGCCGGCAGCCGGTCGCCCTGCTCGGCGAGGACGGCCGTGACCTGCCCGGCGACCGGGCTTTGCAGGATGTAGCTGCCCTGCCCGTGGGTGAGGATCGCCTGCGCGCTCACCGTCGAGGCGACCGAGCCGGTCACCGCCCACACCGACGCCGCCGCCATCACGACGACCGAGACGGAGAGCGTGAGCCAGCCCTGGGGACGGGCGAAGCGCACCGGAAGGTCGAGCTCCTCCGGCGACTGGAGCTTGGCGAGGGCCTGTTGGCGGAACTGCACGGAACTTCCCTCACCTGTGGGAGAGACGCTGGGGAACGAAGGCGTTTCAGAACGCCCGAGAGCCCCGGAGCCGGGGTACGGCTCCGGGACTCAGCGGTGACGAGGTGCGATCAGAGACCGGCGACCAGGTTCAGGGCCGGCTGGGTGTTCAGGCCGGTGACGCCCTCGACGGTGCCGACGGCGGTGTCGACCAGGCCGCTGACCGGGAGAACGCCGTTGACCGTGCCGGTCACGGTGTTCAGGGCGTTCAGGGAGAGACCGCCGGAGACGTTGTCCAGCTCGGCGTCCGAGATCTCGACGGTCTCGACCTGGGGGGTGGAGTTCATGGTGGAACTTCCCTTCATATGGATATTCACAAGGGGGGAGCGGCCCCCCAACGGCCCTGGCGGGGACGGACTGGTACGGCCGCGACCGCGGGCGCCGGGCGCCCGTTTCCAGGAGCCCTTGGCGGCTCCCGCGGTGCGATGGATCAAAGCACGCCCACGCTCCGGGCTTCCAATCAACCAGGCGCCTCACCTGGGCACTTGGGCCTCAGGCGCACTCATACGTGCAGGCGTGGGCACGCCTTGTCGGCGACTCCTTCACAAGCCGCACGACTTCGCCGCGGCCGCACCACTTGCCCCGGGGGCGGGGAATCCGGCACTCCGGGCCAAGGGCACGGCAGGGGGCGCGTGATTGTGCAGATCCGCTGTGTCCGGTGACCCGCATGGGTGGTGGATGTGCAGATTCCCTGAAGCAAGGATTCCGGTCGGTGATCACAACAGAGCGTCAGTGATCGATTGCCGACCGTGTCGGTGCGGGGTGTGGATTCTCAGCCCAGGAGCGCGTACACCGTGCTCGCCCGAGCCGCGAGCGCCCCCGACCGCTCGTCGCTCATGGTGATGTCGGCGAACGCCGTCCGGCGGCCCAGCTTGGTGAGCACCGCTTCGATCAGGACATCCGAACCGGTCACCGCCCGCTGGAACGACGTCGACTGCTGCACCGTCGTCATCGGTACGAAGCCGCCCCGTGCCGCCGACACCGCGATCACCGTCGCGGTGTCCGCCGCCGCCATCAGCGCCTGCCCCGACAGCCCGCCGCCCTCCCGGGACAACCGGTCCGACCAGGGCAGACGCAGCACCGCCCGGTCCTCGCCGACCGCCTGGACGGTCAGCCCGAGATCGAGCACCCAGGGGGCGAAGGCGGCGGAGAGGATCTTCTCGGCCTCGGCGGTGGTCATCGTCATATGGGGGATTGTTCCCGCATCCGTGCCGCACCACGCGCAGCCGTGCCACGACACCCGCGGGCGTGGCTGATTCACCTGCGGCTCAAGGAAGTTGGCAAACGGAATTGAACGCACCACGTGACCCGCCCGTACCTATGGCCATCCAGGCGCCGCTCACGAACAACTGCCCTACTACGGCAGACACTCCGTCCCTTGGAGGTCGAGAAGTTTGAGTCACAAGCGAATTCCGAAGCGCAAGGCCGCTATCGCGGTGGGCGGTGTCGCGGCGCTCGGAGCTGCGGCCTTCCTGATCCCGATGGCCAACGCGTCCCAGGACAACGCCTCCGGTGCCACCGCTGCCGCTCCCAAGACCCTGAAGGCGACGGGCGCCTCGGATCTCGCCGCGCAGCTCCAGGAGCTGCTCGGCCAGGCCTTCGCCGGGTCCTACTACGACAGCGGCAAGCAGCAGCTCGTCGTCAACGTCGTCAACGGCGACAACAACGTGATCGTGCAGGCGCAGAAGGCCGGCGCGGTCGTACGGCAGGTCGCCAACAGCACCAAGGCGCTGGAGACGGCCGCCCGGACCCTGAAGGCCAAGGCGACCATCCCGGGCACCGCCTGGGCCGTCGACCCGAAGACCAACAAGGTCGTGGTCACCGCCGACAGCACCGTCACCGGCTCCAAGTGGGACACGCTGGAGTCCACGGTCCAGGGCCTCGGCTCCGACATGGCGACCCTGAAGAAGACCTCCGGGTCCTTCAAGACCTTCGTCTCCGGCGGCGACGCGATCTTCTCCCAGGTGCAGAACGGCGAGGTCCGCTGCTCCCTCGGCTTCAACGTCACCGCCTCGGACGGCAGCCCCGCCTTCCTGACGGCCGGTCACTGCGGGGTCGCGGCCAAGGACTGGTCCGACACCGAGGGCGGCCAGCCGGTCGCCACCGTGGACCAGGCCACCTTCCCCGGCAACGACTTCTCGCTCGTCAAGTACGACGACGCCACCACGCAGGCGCCGAGCGAGGTCAACATAGGCAACGGCCAGACCGTCGCCATCAACCAGGCCGAGGACGCGACCGTCGGCACCACGGTGTTCCGGATGGGTTCCACCACCGGACTGCACGACGGCCAGGTCACCGGCCTCGACGCCACCGTCAACTTCCAGAGCGAGACCGACCCGAACGGCGTCGACACCGTCAACGGCCTCATCCAGACCAACGTCTGCGCCGAGGCCGGCGACTCCGGCGGCTCGCTGTTCACCCAGGACGGCGGCGCGGTCGGCCTCACCTCCGGCGGCAGCGGCGACTGCACCTCCGGCGGCGAGACCTTCTTCCAGCCGGTGACCGCCGCCCTCCAGGCGACCGGCGCGACCCTGGGCGCGGGCGGCGCCGCCGGTGCCGGTGACGCCGGTGCCTCGGCGGACCCGTCCGCCTCCGCTGCCGACCCGTCCGCCTCCGCCGGTGACCAGGCCGGCGGCGACCAGATCGGCGGCGCCGCCGACCCCTCCGCGACCGCGGGCGACCAGAGCGGCACCGGTGACGTGAGCGGTACGGGCGACGAGACGGGTACCGGCGACCAGACCGGCACGGGCGCGAACGACCAGTCCGGTGCGAACGACCAGTCGGGGACCGCCGCGGACCAGAGCACGTCGGGCAAGCACCACAAGAACCGCTGATCGGCCCTACCAGCGGTTCCGGTCGACAGTGGACGGTCCGGCCCTCCGGCGGGAGGGCCGGACCGGGCCGTGTCGGGTGTGGTCCGGCGGCCGGAGCACGCCCCGCGCTCCGAGAGCTCAGCCGTCGGGCCGCGCCCTGAGCAACAGCACCGCGACATCGTCGACACGCTCCTGCGCCGCCGCACTGTGCCGCACGAGCGTGTCGGCGAGCCGGTCCAGGGGCTGGTCGCCGTTCTCCGCGAGCAGTTCCCCGAGGCCGACCAGCGCGTCCTCGATGTCCACCCCGGGCGACTCCACCAGCCCGTCGGTGTACAGGGCGAGCACCGAGCCAGGTGCCAGCGACACCTCGGTCGTCGGGTACGTCGCGTCCGCGTCGATGCCCAGCAGCGGCCCCCCGGCCAGGTCGAGCACCTTGACCCGGCCGTCCGGACGCCTCAGCAGCGGCGGCGGATGCCCCGCCCGGGACATCACGGCCCGGCCCCGCTCCGGATCCAGCCGCAGGTAGAGACAGCTGGCGAAGAGGTCCGCACCGAAGTCGATCAGCAGCCGGTTGGTGCTGCTCATGACCTCCTCCGGTGCCTGCCCGACCGTCGTGAACGCCCGTACCCCGGTCCGGATCTGGCCCATCAGCCCGGCCGCCGTCACGTTGTGCCCCTGCACGTCCCCGATCACCGCCGCCGCCAGCGGCCGGGTCGGCACCAGGTCGTAGAAGTCGCCGCCGATCTCCATGCCGTGCATGGCCGGCAGATAGCGGGCCGCCGCCTCCACGCCCGGCGGGGGAGTCAGCGAGTGCGGCAGCAGGGCCGCCTGGAGACCGTGCGCCAGCTGGTTCTTCGCGTCGTACAGCAGGGCCCGCTCCAGCGCCTGCGCGACCATGCCGCCGAGACTGGTGAGCACGGCGCGCTCGTCGGCGGGAAAGACGTGCGGATCCGCGTAGGCGAGCACACAGGTGCCCACCGGCCGGCCCGACGCGATCAGCGGCAGATACGCCCACGCCGCGAAGGAGTCCGGGGTCCCCGGCCGGTCCGGATACAGCCGCTCCAGCTGCTGCCGCGACTCGAGGAACGCGGGCACACCGGTGTTCAGGACATGGGTGCCGGGCGTGCGTTCGGCCAGCGGAAGACCGTCGAACTGCTCCACGACGTGCGGATCCGCGTACCCGCGGTGCCCCAGCACGTGCAGCCGCCCGCCCCGCGAGCCGAGGACCACCAGGGCCTGACTGCCGACGGCCGGGGCGACCTCGTCCGCGACCAGCTGCACCACGTCCTGCACCCCGACCGCCTCGGTGAGTGCCCCGGCCAGACTCAGCACCTGCGAGATGGTGACCAGCCGCGGGGCCGCCGCGCCGTCGGCACGCGGCGCCGCCCCCACGATCTCGGCGACCGCCCGAGCCCGGCTGATCCGGGTGGTCAGCCCGCTGGTGCTCGGGTACATCCGGAACGACAACCAGTCACCCGGCGGCTTCAGCGCCACGAACGACGTCACATGCTGGCTGATCAGCGCCGCCCGGTAGCGGTCCTCGTACATCGGGTCGTTCAGCCACGGCACCGACACCCAGGGCTGGGTGCCCAGCAGATCGTCCGGCGCGACATCCAGCAGCTCGGCCGCCGCCGCGTTGGCGAAGGTGACCCGCCCGTTCAGATCGAGCGAGGCGAGCCCGTACGGCAGCCGCCCCACCATGCGCGCCGCCTCCACCGTGCCCAGCGTGCCCGCCACCCCCGACGGCAGCGCCGCCAGCAGATCCGGCTCGCTCCGGGGCGACCGGTTCTGCCGCGCGGCCCGGTCCAGCCGGATCGCCAGCCGGTCGCCCGCGGACGTCAGCGCCGCCCGCTCCCGGTCGGACAGGACCGTGGGATGCGCACCGGGCCAGGTCACGAACATCGCCCCGTAGACGGTGTCAGCCGTCGCCACCGGCACCGCGGCCAGCGCGAACGGATACGGCAGCACCACCGCGACGCGCGGGTACCGGCGCGCCATCTCCTCCTCCCCGCCCACCCACACCAGCCGCCGTTCGCGCACCGCCTCCGCGACCGGGATCGGCGCGCTCAGCCCGATCCGCTCCCAGGGCGCCGCGAAGGCCCGCGGCAGCCCCGCCATCACCGCCATCTCCAGCACCGGCTCGTCGGCCGCCATCAGGTAGACCGCGCCGGAATGCGCCTGGACCTGCTCCATCGTCGTGGCCAGTGCCAACGACAGCAGCGGCCGCCCGGTACCGTCGGCCGCCGCCCTCCCCACCTCCGGCCGTGCGGGAGGTGCCCCCATCCCGTCGGACACGCCCGACCACCTCCTCGTCCGGCCGCGCGTAGCGTCCTCGGGATCAAGGCTCCCTCCTGGCGGCGGGCGGCGCACGGCGAGAGCGGCACGGGCCCGCGCGGCGGGGCGCCCCGGCATACCCCGTTCGCCCCGTCACATTCCCCCGCAGTCGAAGCGCGCGGCGGCTTCCGGGCGCCGGGTGTGCGCCCCCGCGCACCCCGTTGGCCGGAACTTCGCGCCCACGGTCGGTGGAGGACGCCAACAATGGGGCACGCGTTCCGAGACCTTTTGAAGGACGAACCGAAGTGACGGCGGGCTGAGGGGGCGGCGGTGATCCGGGTACTTCTCGTGCACGACACCTGTCTGGTGAGATCGGTGCTGGCGGAGTGGTTACGCAGGGAACCCGGGCTCCGGGTGGACGACACGCCGTGGCACGGCGCCCGACGGCGGGTACGGACGGAGCGTCCCGACGTGTGCGCGGCGGACCTGGACAGCTCCGGCACCCACGGCGTGCCGCCGCTCGCCGACCTGCGTCCGGCGGAGGCGGGCACGGCCGTACCGAGGCTGGTCGTGCTCGCCGGGGCGAACCGGCCGGGCCTGCTCAAACGGGCGGCCGAGGCGGGGGCGCTCGGCTACGTCGACAAGGAGGGCGCGCCGGAACGGCTGGTGCGGGCGATCCGGCGGGCCGCCGAGGGGGAACGTTTCGTCGACGACTCGCTGGGTTTCGGATTCCTCAGAGCCGCCGAGATCCCGCTCACCAGACGCGAGCTGAGCGTGCTTGAGCTGGCGGCCGACGGGGCGTCCATCGCCGAGATCGCCGGGAGCCTGCACCTGTCCCACGGGACGGTGCGCAACTACATGGCGGCCATCACCCGCAAGACCGGCGCCCGCAACCGCGTCGACGCGATCCGGATCTCACAGGGCGAGGGGTGGCTCTGAGGCCGCCGGTCCGTCGTGGAGCGTGAGCGGAGGGGCGGACGGCGCCACCAGTTCCCGGTACAGCGGGCAGGTGCGCAGCAGTTCCCCGTGGGTGCCGTACGACGTGCGCGGGCCGTCCATCACCAGAATCCGCCGGGCCCGCCGCGCCGAGTCGATCCGGTGCGCGACCACCACCAGCGTGCCGCCCGGCCGGGCGGCGAAGGCGTGTTCCGCGCGGGCCTCGGCCGCCGGGTCCAGATGGCAGGTGGCCTCGTCGAGGAGGGCGAGCGGGGCCGGTGAGAGATACGCGCGGGCGAGTGCGATCAGCTGCCGCTCACCGGCCGACAGCACCGCCGGACGCACCGGTGCGTCCGGTCCGCCGAGCCGCTCCAGCAGCGGGGCGAGCCCGACCGCCTCGGCCGCGGCCAGCAGCTCCGGCTCCGGGACCGGGTCCGCGCGCAGCAGCCCGAGGTTCTCGCCGAGGGTGCCCGTGCAGACGTACGCCTCCTGCGGGATCAGCACTCGCAGTGCGGCCGCCCGCGCCCCCGGCACGGGGTGCCCGCACACCCGGACCTCGCCGTGCGCCGGTTCGAGCAGCCCGGCCACCACCGCGGTCAACGTCGACTTGCCGATCCCGCTGGGCCCCACCACGGCGAGATGACCGCCCTGCGGCACCCGCAGATCCAGGCGGTCCAGGACAGCCGCACTCGCCGGACCGTAGGCGAAGGTGACGCCTCCGAGCGCGAGAGCGGGCACGCCGGCACCGGCTACCACGCCCGAGCCGGAGGCCACCGTCGGCAGCGCCGGAGCGGCGCGGCCGGGGGTGCCGTGCGGGCCGCCCGGTGGTGTGGTGGGTGGGGTGTGGTGGCCGGTGCGGTGCCAGGGCCCCGGCGGGACGGTCGGGGCGGTGCCGAGCCGGTTCTGCGATGACGGGGCGGTCCTCCCGGGCGGCTGGAGCCGGCGCAGGACGACCGTGAGGCGGGTCCCGCCGGTGCCCAGGCCGTGCACCAGGTTCTGCAATGCCGGCAGCAGGGACTGGGTGACATAGGCGAGCGCGCCGACCAGGGCACCCGCGGTCACGCCGTGGCGGAGCAGCCAGGGCGCGGTGGCGAGCAGCAGCACCGACGGCAGCTGCCCGCCGACCGCGAGGGCCGCCACCCGTACGACACTCCAGCGGGCCAGCGCCCGGGCGGCCCGGTACTCGGCGTCGACGCGCTCCCCGACCTCCGCGGCCACCCGCTCCTCGGCCCCCGCTGCCGTGACGTCCCGCAACCCCGGGCACACCTCGCCCAGTTCGCCCGCGAGAGCCTCGTCGGCGACCAGGAAGGCCTCCTGCCGGCGGGCCAGCGGGCGCAGCGTCGCCGCGAACAGGCCCAGGCCGGCGAGGAGCGGAGGCCCGACCACCAGCAGCAGCGGGAGGGCCAGGGTGCAGAGCCCGGCCAGGGCGCCGGCGACCGTGAACACGAACGAACGGGAGACCATCACCAGCCCGGCGAGGGCGTCCCGGGCGATCTCCGCCTGCTGGGTCAGTCCGGACAGCGTCCCCCGGTCCGCCTCCCGCACCCCGCGCGCGACCACACCCGCCACCAACCGGTCCCGCACCGGCTCGACCAGGTCGGCGACCACCCCGTACACCCGCCGGGTCCCGTACGCCCCGACCGCCACCCCGCCCCCGGCCGCCCCGAGCCACGCCAGCCCGGTCCGGACGTTCCCGGCCAGGAACCCGGCGTCCAGCGCCCGCGCCAGGGCGTACCCGAGCAGAAAGGTCTGCCCGGCCTCCAGGACCGACCAGAACGCGAGCCGCGACAGCACCCGCTTCCGCACGTGCAGCAGGCCCCCGCCGCGCACCCGGCGAAGCGCTCGGTCCCGCCACCGCCCGGCCGTCGTCACTCCGTCCCCCTGTCCGCCGCCGCCGCGCGTGGCGCGTCGGCCGCTCGCTTCGACGCGCGTGGCACGTCGGCCGCCCGCTCCGCCGCGCGTGGCGCGTCGGCCGCCCGCTCCGGACCTGTCGGGGCACCGGTCGCGTCCGTGGCCCGCGGCGGTGCCGCGTCCGCCGCGGCCGGGTCGCCCGCGTCCGCGAACACCGCTCGGTACTCCGGATCGCGCCACAGCTCCGCGTGTGTCCCCACCGCCCGCAGCCGTCCTCCGTCCAGCCAGGCCACCGTGTCCGCGCGGGCCGCGGTCGTCGTGCGGCGGGCGACGATCAGGCGGGTCGGACCGGGGGCCAGCAGGGCCCGGGTGACGCGGAGTTCGGTGACGGTGTCGAGGCTGGAGAGGGCGTCGTCGAGGACGAAGAGCCGCCCGGGGTGCGCGAAGGCGCGGGCGAGGCCGAGACGCTGGGACTCACCGCCGGAGCGCGGGGCGTCGGCGAGCCGGGTCGGGTAGCCGTCGGGCAGCCGGCGGATGTACGCGTCGGCCTGGGCCTTGCGGGCGGCCGCGCGGATCCCGGCGGGGGAGGGGACGGTGAGTCCGAAGGCGATGGTGTCCTCCACGGTCGTACCGAGCAGGGCCGGGCGGGCGAACGCGTAGGTGACGGCCCGGCGCAGGTCGTCGTGGGTGAGGGCGGCCAGCGGCACGCCGTCGAGGAGGACCTCCCCGGCGTCCGGGTCGGTGAGCCGGCCGGCGAGCGCGGCCAGCAGGGACTTGCCGGTGCCGGAGCGGCCGACCACCGCGAGCACGGAGCCACCGGGAACGGTCAGGTCGACGCCGTCCAGCACGGTGCGGCCACCCCGGCGGGCCGTCACCCCGCGCAGCTCCAGGCGCCCGGGGCCCGGCGGGAGGCGACGGGCGCCGTGGGCGGGCGCCGGACACGCGGTCACCTCGCCGAGGCGTACCGCGGAGGCCCGGGCCCGGGTGACCGCGGCGAGCTGTCCGACCAGCACGCCGACGCCGGTCGCGAGGACGGCGTAGCGGGACGCGGCGAGCACCTCGCCGACCGAGATCCGGTGCCGGGCGAGCAGCAGGCCGGCCACCGCCACGACGGCCAGCTGGAGCAGCGGGCCCACGGTGACCGCCTGTGCGGCGGCCCGGCCCTGCACCCGCCACATGCGGTGCCCGGCGCGGGCGAGTTCGGGCAGCGGACGCAGCACCCGGGCCGTCTCCCTTTCCTGGAGGCCGGCCGCGGCGATCGTCCGGTGACCGTCGACCGCCTCCGCCAGCGCGGCCGCGATCCGGCCCTGCACCTGCTGGTACTCCGTCACGCACGCCGAGGTGTCCCGGGTGAACGCGCGCAGCAGCAGGGCGAGTACGGGTGCCCCGGCCAGGAACACCACGGCCAGCCAGGGGTCGAGCAGCCCGAGCGCGACCACGCCCCCGACCGGGCCCGCCAGCGCGGCGAGGAGCGCGGCGAGGGCGGCGGGCCCCGTACCGGCCTGCGCCGCGTTCCCGACCAGCCGGGCCACCAGGTCCCCGGATCCGAACCGGGCCACCGCCCGCGGTCCGAGCGCCAGCACCTGTCCGGTGAGCAGCTTCCGCAGCCGGGCCGTGGCCCGCGCGTCGACGGTTCCCGCGAGCACGCTCGCGGCGCCGTCCAGCAGGGCGAGCAGCAGCGCCAGGGCGGCGGCCCGCCCGACCCAGCCGGCCGCCGGGGCGCCGGCCAGCAGCAGGTCCAGGGCGCGGCCCAGTACGGCGGGCAGCAGCAGCCCCGCCGCCGTGGCCGTCGTACTCACGGCGCACAGGGCCGCGCAGCGCGCCCCGGTGTGGCGCAGGGCGGTGCGCAGCGGATCTCGGTGCGGAGGTCGGGTCATGGCGGCAGCCCTCGTGTCGGCGCGGTGAGCGGCGAAGGCCCCGGCCGGCCCCCTCGCTGCGGAGGGGGCCACCCGGAGCCCGGTTCGCCGTGCCGGTCAGAGACAGAGCAGGACGCTCGCCGCCGAGACGCACGACAGGAGGCTCACCGTGCTCGCGCCGCCGCCGTCGTGACGCTCTTCGGACTCCATCGTCTGAAGGTCGAGAAGTGCCATGGTGTGTCCTTTCCGGGGACCGAGCGGCCCCCCGGTGTTGTTGGGGACGGGGTTGTGTCACGACTCCGTCAGTGCGCGGAGCCGCGTGTGAGGGCCGCCGGTGGCGGCGGGAGGAACGGCAGGTGGGCGGCGCGGCCGCCGTCGAGGGCGGCCGTCAGCGCCAGCAGGCACCCGGCGGTTCCGGTGCCGAGGTCCATGGAGAGCCGCATCATCTGGTGTCCGGGGAAGGCGAGTTGGCCCTGGTAGGCCATCGCGAACCAGCCGAGCCCGTCGACCTGGGCGGCGAGCCGCGCCGGGTCGGCACCGGTGCGGGCGAGGTGCAGGACCATCCCGGCCCGCCCTTGGAACAGGCCCGGCTGGGCGTAGAAGCGGGAGGTGGCGGCGATCAGGACGGCGGCGCGGGCGGCGGTGAAGGCGCCGTCCTCGTCGGTGCCGTGGGCGAGCCAGTCGTCGAGGACCATGCCGATCCCCACGCTGCCGTCGCCGAGGTACGGCAGGGTGCGCCAGCCCTCGTCGACGTCCAGGCCGCCGCCCTTCTGCACCACACAGCGGTCCAGGTCCCGGCGCAGCGCCTCGCCGGCCGCCGCCAGCAGCCGGGGCTCGCCGGTGCGTTCGTACCGCCGCAGCAGGAACAGGGCGGGTCCGGTCGCGCCCCGCAGCAGCCCGGCGCGCCGCCGTGGCGTGTCAGGGAGAGGTTCGGCGAGCCGTCGTACGACGATGTCGGCGGCCTCCGCCGCCCGTTCGCGCAGCTCCTGCTCGCCGGTCGAGTCGGCGAGGGAGTCGAGGACCAGGCCGAGACCGGCCAGGCCGCCGTGCAGGTCGGAGGAGAGCTTGCGCCAGTTCTCCCGGAGGATGCCCTCGGTGAGGTCGAGGGCACGCTGCCGGTGGCCGAGTCCGGCGAGGACGTGGGCGACGCCGGCGAGACCGTCGTACAGGCCGAGCGGGGTGCCGGGCGGCGGCGGTGCCGTGTGGTCGAGCAGCCAGCGCTCGCCCTCGTCGTAGCGTTCGGCGCCGGCCTGCTCCAGGACGTACAGCACCCCGGCCGCGCCGTGTGCGAGGCCGAGCCCGCCGCCGTCGCCGAACTGGGCGATGTCGCCGGGGAAGAGCCGGTCGTCGCGCTCCGGCGTGGCGGCGGCCAGGATCGCCTTGACCATGGAGTCCCGGCTGTGCGGCCACTCGGCCGGTACGACGGGACGCGCGGCCGGGGCGCCCCGGGTGATCTCCGTGACCGCCTCGTCCAGGAACGCGCGCGGCACGTCGGGGAACTGACCGGCTATCACGTCCGCGAGATGCGCCGCCTTGCCCCGGTCGACGACGAAGAGCGTGGTCACCGGAAGGAAGAGGGCCAGCCGCAGACAGGCCAGCGCGTAGCGGTCCACCTCGACGCCCCTGCGGTCCTGCGGTGCGAAGAAGCCGGGGTGGGCGACGACCTGACGGCCGTTCTCCTCGACGGGGGCGGCCGCCTCGAAGTCGATGAGGAACACCGACTCGTCGTCGGGCGCGACCATGATGTTGAAGACGTGCAGGTCGTTGAAGACGATCCCGCGCTCGTGCACCGCCGCGACCGCCTCCGCCACCTTCCGGTGGATGCGCAGCGCCCACTCCGTGTAGTCGCGCACGGCCCGCGGGTCCGGGTCCGGGACGAGCAGCGGATGCCGTTCGGCGAAGTACGCGTTGAGCGGGCGGCCCGCCAGCAGGTCCATCACCAGGAACCGGTGCTCGCCCAGCGTGAACCAGTCCCGCACCTCGGGCACCACCCCGGTGCCGGCCACGGCCTCCAGCGCGTCCTTCTCGCGGGCCAGCCGGGCGACGGCGTCCGCGCCGTCCGCCGCGAGCCCCGCGTGCGGCCGGGCCTCCTTGAGCACCACCCGCCGTCCGTCCCGGGTGTCGGTCCCGGCGTACACCCCGCCGCCATTGGAGAAGTGCAGCGCCTTCTCGATCCGGTACGGCAGGTCGCCCACCGTGGTGGCGTCCCGCGCCGCCAGCTGCGGCCGCAGGAACTCCGGCAGCGTCACCCACTCCGGGACCTGGAACGAGGGCTCCCGCCGGTCCGGCACCGGCTTCCCCGCGCCGTCCCGGACCGCCGTCACCAGCGAACCCCGCTCGTCCACCACGTACGAGCGCGCGAACGCGCCGTAGCGCACGTACAGCGGCCCGTCGTCCCAGCGCAGGTCGGTGAGGATGTACGGTCCCTCGAAGCCCTTCAGGAGGGCGCCCAGCTCGCGCAGTACGTCATGGAGCCGTTCCTCGCCGTCCGGGTAGACCGTGACGAACTTGCCGCTGGTGTCACGGCCCGCGTACTTGGCGTTGCGCAGGTGCAGCAGATGCGGTCCCGGCACGAACTTGAACGGGATGCGGCGCGGTACGCAGTAGTCCCACACGATCTCCGCAATCCGGTCCGCGTTCGCCCGGGTGGCCGAGGAGTGGATCTTCCAGCCCTGGGCCGGCGACGGCAGCGCCTCGCCGTCCGCGCCGAGCGGGGTCATGGTCAGCCAGTCCCCGGACCGCGCCGCGCGCCAGCCCTCCGGCACCGCGCGACGCGCCGTCGCGAACAGCGGCTCCGCCTGCGGCCCGGTGCTCCCGAGCCGGTCGGGTGTGTCGTAGAAGTGCCCGTCGGTGAGCGCGTACACCTCGTAGCGCCTGTCCATCCGCATCCCTTCCGTGGCCCGGTCATGACACTTTCAGGCGCGGTACGGTCGCGGACAGTCACGTCTGTCATGAGGTCCCCGTGCGGAACGCACGGGTCAAGACATGTTCGGGTGGTTTCGACCGCGCCGGCGCCCTGATCTCCACGGAACGGTCACAGGGGCTGCGCAGACGCCTCATAAGCGCTGTAATGGCGGCGTGGTCAGTGAGGGCGCTGCGGTACGCGGAACGAGAACGGATCGCGCCGAAATCGCCCTCGAAACGCTCATCGGCGATCGCGGCGCACCCGAGCGGCTCCGTCGCGTGCTCGAACAGGCCCTGGTGTTCTCCGGCGCGGCGTTCGCCGGGGTGTACACGCTCGGCGACGACGGCACCGTGCTCCGCCTCGCGGAGTCGGCGGGACTGCCCCGCACCCTGTACGGACTGCGCGACGCCTACCCGGCCGTCGGGCAGTCCCCGCCCGCCGAGGTGTACCGCAGCGGGCGCCCCCTGTGGCTCGGCCCCGAGGAACTGGCCGACTGCCCCGAGGCCCGCCGGACCCCGTCCCAGGAGTTCTCCCTGGCCGCCCTGCCGGTGCCAGGCGGCGCCGGACTCCTGGTGGCCGTCAGCGAACGGGACGACGGTTTCGGCCCCGAGGACCGCGCCTGCCTGGACCTGGTCGCCGGCGCGATCGACCTGCCCGCCCCGCTCCCCACCGCCGCCGACAGCGGCGAACTGGCCGCCGACGCGTTCAGCCTCGCCATGGACACCGGCCGCATCGAGGTCGGCGACGGCATCCTGGACCTCTTCCGGATGGCGCGCGACGACTTCGACGGCAAGGTCGAGACGCTGCTGGCCCGCACCGTGCCCGAGGACGTGCCGGCCCTGATGTCGGTCGTCGAGGCCGACCACATGTCCATCGGCGACCGCGAACTGGAGTTCCGCGTCCTCCAGCCCTCGGGGTCGCCCAGGTGGCTCCGGTTGCGCGGCCGGCTGGTGCCCGGCGGGGAGGGCCGCCCGGCCCGGCTGGCCGGGACCGTCGCCGACGCCTCCACCCTGCGCTCCGACGTCACCGACGTGGCCCGGGTGCAGCGGCTCGCCGCCGCCCTGGCCACCGCCGGCACCGTCAAGGACGTCAGCCAGGCCGTCGTCACCGCCCTGCGCGGACCGCTCAAGGCGGACCGGATCGCGCTGGCCGAGCTGGAGAACGAACGCCTGGTCGTCACCGTTCTCGACCCGCCCGACGCCGAGTCCTGGCCCGAGCTGTGGCGCAGCGAGTGGCGCACCGAATGGCCCGACGCGCCGGTCCGCTCCATGCCCACCCTGGCCGCGGCCCTGCGCGAGGGACGGGCCCGGATCTGGCCCGTCCCGACCACCCTGGAACCCGCCCTCGCCGAGGTCGGCCCCGGCGGTCTCGCCATCCTGCCGCTGCCGGCCGGCGGCCGGATGGCCGGCGCCTGCCTGATCGGCTGGGACAGCCCGCACGACTTCGGTCCCGACGAACGCGCCCTGCTCACCGCCTCCGCGGGCCTGGCCGGCGAGGCCCTGATGCGCGCCCACGCCTTCGACGCCGAGCACGAACTGGTCGGCATGCTCCAGCGCACCCTGCTGCCCCGCCGGCTGCCCACCCTGCCCGGCGCGGTCGCCGTCGCCCGCTACCTGCCCACCACCGCGGGCCTCGAGGTGGGCGGCGACTGGTACGACGTGATCCCGCTGCCCGACAACCACGTGGCCCTCGTCATCGGCGACGTCCAGGGCCACAGCGCGGCCGCCGCCACGCTGATGGGCCAGCTCCGTACCGCGCTGCGGGCCTACGCGGTCGAGGGCCACACCCCCGACGTGGTCGTCTCGCACGCCAACCGGCTGCTGATGGACATGGAGAGCGACCTCTTCGCCACCTGCTGCTACGTCGACGTCGACATGGAGGACGGCACCGCCTGGTGCGTGCGCGCCGGACACCTGCCGCCCGTGCTGCGTCACCCGGACGGCGCAACAGAGATCACCGAGACCGAGGGCGGCCTGCCGCTAGGCGTCCTCACCCAGGCCGACTTCCCCATGACCCAGCTCAGCCTGGGCCCCGGCACCGTGCTCGCGCTCACCACCGACGGCCTGGTCGAGACCCCCGACGCCGACATCGACGACGGCATGGCGCGCTTCGCCCGCGATCTCGCCGGCGCCGACCCCGCCCACCTCGGTCTGGCCGCCGACGCCCTGCTCGGCAACGCCCCCCGCGCCGACGACGTCGCCCTGCTGCTGTTGCGCTACGACGGCATGGCCGTGCGCCCGCTGCGGGAGAGCTGGACGGTGTGGCGGGTCCCGGAGGCCGCCCGGCACGCCCGCCGCTTCAGCAAGCGCAGCCTGCGCATCTGGGGGGTCACCGACGACGCGATGGACGCGGCTTTGCTGGTCGTCTCCGAACTCGTCACGAACGCCCTCATCCACACCGACGGCCCGGTCCGGCTCGACCTGACCCTGCTCGACCACCGGCTGCGCATCGCCGTCGCCGACGCCTCGCCGCGCAGCCCGGTGAAGCCCACCAACATCGGCTGGGAGGCGACCGGCGGGCGCGGCATCCTCCTCGTGGAGGCCGTGTCGGCCGCCTGGGGGACGGTACCGGTCAGCGGCGGCAAGCAGGTGTGGGCGGACTTGGTTCTCGACGGTCCCGACGGCCCCGACGGCTGATCACCGCCGCCTGTGCGGACGTCTCGGGAGGCGGCGCGGGCCCGGCCTTCTTAGTGTCTTGTCGTGGCACACACCTTCGAAGAACTGGTGGCGAAGCACCGCGCGGCCGACACGGCCCACGACAAGGTCCTGGAACTGCGGGACGCCTACGGGCCGCCGGCCCGGCAGGGGCCCGGCGGTGCCCAGTCGGAGACCTACGAGACCGCCCTGCGCGCCTGGCGCGACCTGGCCCGCGACGAGCAGACCGCGGTCAGCGAGTACGCCCGCGACGAGGGCCGGTCACGCGCCGAGATCGAGGCGGAGGTGGAACGCGCGGCGGGGCGGCCCGAGGCCTGAAATCGCCGTACAAAACGGGCGGGATGCCAGTTAGCGGCACCTCGTGGTCACATGACATCCGCACCAGGGCCATACTGTCGTAACCACTCAGGAAAACAGAAGAACGTCTCAATCAGATGTTCACCTATAAGGTGTAGCGAATGAAGGCTTTGGTGCTCTCCGGCGGTGCCGGAACCCGGCTGCGGCCGATCACCCACACATCGGCGAAACAGCTCGTACCGGTGGCGAACAAACCCGTGCTGTTCTACGGGCTCGAATCCCTCGCGGCCGCGGGCGTCACCGAGGTCGGCATGATCGTCGGCGACACCGCCGCCGAGATCGAGGAAGCGGTCGGCGACGGGTCGAAGTTCGGCCTGAACGTCACCTACATCCCCCAGGAACGCCCCCTGGGTCTGGCCCACGCGGTGCTCATCGCGCGCGAGTTCCTCGGCGACGACGACTTCGTGATGTACCTCGGCGACAACTTCATCGTCGGCGGCATCAGCGGACTCGTCGACGAGTTCCGCGAGACCCGCCCCGACGCCCAGATCCTCCTCACCCACGTGCCCAACCCGCGGGCCTTCGGTGTCGCCGAACTCGACGCCGACGGACAGGTGGTCGGCCTGGAGGAGAAGCCCCAGGAGCCCAAGAGCGACCTCGCGCTGGTCGGCGTGTACCTCTTCACGCCCGCCATCCACGACGCGGTACGCGCCATCAAGCCGTCCTGGCGCGGCGAGCTGGAGATCACCCACGCCATCCAGCACCTCATCGACCAGCGCGCCGACGTGCGCTCCACGGTGATCAAGGGCTACTGGAAGGACACCGGCAACGTCGTCGACATGCTGGAGGTCAACCGGACCGTCCTGGAGGCCCAGGAACCGCGCATCGACGGCGAGGTCGACGAGGCCAGCCAGATCGTCGGCCGGGTGGTCGTCGAGGCGGGCGCGCGCGTCACCGGCTCCCGGATCGTCGGCCCCGTCGTGATCGGCGCCGGCACCGTCGTCAGCGACTCCTACGTGGGCCCCTTCACGTCGGTCGCCGAGAACTGCCGGATCACCCAGAGTGAGCTGGAGTTCTCCATAGTGCTGCGGGACTCCTCCATCGACGGGGTGGGCAGGATCGAGTCCTCGCTGATCGGCCGGCACGTCGAGGTGACCCCGGCACCCGGCACCCCCAGCGCCCACCGCCTCGTTCTCGGAGACCACAGCAAGGTGCAGATCCGTTCATGAATCTCCTCGTCACCGGCGCGGCCGGCTTCATCGGTTCCACGTACGTCCGCGGCCTGCTCGCCGCCGACGGCCCCGACGCGCCGCACATCACCGTGCTGGACAAGCTCACCTACGCGGGCACCCTCACGAACCTGCCGGAGTCGCACCCGCGGCTGACCTTCGTCCAGGGCGACATCTGCGACGCCGAGCTGGTCGACAGGCTCATGGCCGACGCCGACCAGGTCGTGCACTTCGCCGCCGAGTCGCACGTCGACCGCTCCATCGACGGCGCCGGCGCGTTCGTCCGCACCAACGTGGTCGGCACCCAGACCCTGCTGGACGCGGCCCTGCGCCACGGCGTCGGCCCGTTCGTGCACGTCTCCACCGACGAGGTCTACGGCTCCATCGAGACCGGCTCCTGGCCCGAGAGCCACCCGCTCCAGCCGAACTCGCCGTACTCCGCCTCCAAGGCCTCCTCGGACCTGCTGGCGCTGGCCTTCCACCGCACCCACGGCATGGACGTACGCGTCACCCGCTGCTCCAACAACTACGGGCCGCACCAGTTCCCCGAGAAGGTCATCCCGCTCTTCGTGAGCAACCTCCTCGACGGCAAGAACGTCCCGCTCTACGGCGACGGCAGCAACGTCCGCGACTGGCTGCACGTCGAGGACCACTGCCAGGGCATCGACCTGGTGCGCACCGGCGGCCGGGCCGGCGAGGTCTACAACATCGGCGGCGGCACCGAGCTCAGCAACAAGGAGCTCACCGGCCTGCTCCTGGAGGCCTGCGGCGCCGACTGGGACCGCGTCGACCGCGTCGCCGACCGCAAGGGCCACGACCAGCGCTACTCGGTCGACTGGAGCAAGATCCACGACGAGCTGGGCTACACCCCCAAGCACGACTTCACCTCCGGCCTCGCCGACACCGTCGCCTGGTACCGCGACAACCGTGACTGGTGGGAGCCGCTGAAGGAGCGCGCCGCCCTGGAGTCCCGTAAGGAGCAGGAGAAGCACTGATGAAGTGGCTCGTCGCCGGCGCGGCCGGGATGCTCGGCCAGGACGTGGTCGAGGAACTCCGGCGCCGGGGTGAGGAGGTCGTGCCGCTCGGCCGGGACGACCTCGACATCACCAGCGCCGACTCGGTGGAGTCGGCCCTCGCCGGGCACACGCCCGACCTGGTGGTGAACTGCGCCGCGTACACCGCCGTCGACGACGCCGAGACCGACGAGGAGCGGGCCCTGCTGATCAACGGCACGGGCCCGCGCCTGCTGGCGCGCGCCGCCGCCCGGCACGGCGCCCGCCTCGTGCACGTCTCCACCGACTACGTCTTCGACGGCGAGGCCCGCAGCACGCCGTACCCGGAGGACCACCCCACGGCCCCCAGGACCGCCTACGGCCGCACCAAGCTGGCCGGCGAGCGCGCCGTCCTGGAGGAGCTCCCGGGCGCCTCCGCGGTGGTCCGCACGGCCTGGCTGTACGGCGTGCACGGCCGCAGTTTCGTCCGCACCATGCTCGAACTGGAGCAGAAGCTGGACACCGTGGACGTGGTCGACGACCAGCGTGGGCAGCCCACCTGGACCGCGGACCTTGCCATACGTATTGCACAGCTTGGACCAAGGATCTCCCCAGAGACCGGTGTTCACGGTATGTTCCACGGAACCAGTTCCGGTGAGGCCAGCTGGTACGACCTGGCCCGGGAGGTGTTCCGGCTTGCCGGGGCGGATCCCGAGCGGGTGCGCCCCACCGACAGCCGGGCCTTCGTCCGGCCCGCGCCCCGACCGGCGTACAGCGCGCTGGGGCATGCCCGATGGCAGCAGATCGGTCTGGAGCCGTCCCGGGACTGGAGGTCAGCACTGCACGATGCACTGCCCCAGATCCGCAAGGAGATGTCCCAGTGAAAAGGCACGAGTTCCTTCGGGAACTCCACCAGGTCAGCGCGAACCGCAACTACCTGGAGATCGGCGTCAACGACGGCCGTAGTCTGACGCTGTCCAGAGTTCCCAGCATCGCGATCGACCCCGCCTTCAAGGTGGTCTCGGAGATCCGGTGCGACGTGCACCTGGCCAAGGCGACCAGCGACGACTTCTTCGCCAGGGAGAACCCCCTGGCGCACCTCAGGGGAGGCCGTCACCCGCTGCGCAACATCGCACGCAACCGCAGCCCGTTCGGCTACTGGCAGCGGACCACGCTGGACCTGGCGTTCATCGACGGCATGCACCTGTTCGAGTACGCGCTGCGGGACTTCATCAACATCGAGCAGCACTCCGACTGGGCGAGTGTGATCGTCTTCGACGACATGCTGCCGCGCAACATCGACGAGGCGGCCCGTGACCGCCACACCGACGCGTGGACGGGCGACGTCTACAAGCTGGTCGAGATCCTCAACCGGTACCGCCCCGACCTGGTGACCGTCCTGGTCGACACGGCCCCCACCGGCCAGCTCGTCGTCTTCGGGGCGGACCCGTCGAACACCGTCCTCAAGGACAAGTACGACGAGATCATCGCGGAGTTCGAGGTCCCGGACCCGCAGAAGGTCCCCGAGTCGATCCTCGGCAGGACGACGGCGGTGACCCCGGAACAGCTGGTCGGCGCGTCCTTCTGGAAGCCCCTGGTGGCCTCCCGCAACCGGGGCACCAAGCGGGCGCGGGGCTGGGAGCCCCTGAGCCGCGCCCTGCGCCAGCTCACGGCTGCCTGAGCGGCACGCGGCACGGCGAGGCGTCACGACCGCGCGGTCGTGACGCCTCGCCGTTCGCCTTTTCCGGCCTCCGGCTTCCCGCGCCCCCCCGCGCGCACTCAGCGGCAGGTGTACGTGAAGGACGCGGACACCGTGTGCGACCCGGGGGAGCGGATGACCAGTCGCGCCGTCGCGTGCCGGCTGCCCTTGCCGTGGAACGTCCAGGACAGCCGCAGACGCGTCTCGTGCTGCCCCTTGCCGAGCCGTTCCGTCAACGGGCCCGAGGAGGTGCGGTCACTGCGGTCCCACTCGTAGGCGAGCGTGCCGGCCGCACCGTTCGTGCGGACCACCGCGACCACCTCGGCGGCCGCGTCGCACCCGGGAACCGCGTCCGTCCGCGCCGTCACACCGGTGACCCGCAGCTCCGCCGGCTGCCGCGGCCACAGCCACCAGGCCAGGACGACGGCCAGGACCACCGCCGCCAGTCGGTACCTGCCGAGCCGGCGCAGACGGTCGCGCGGCTTCTCCGGGGCCTGCCGGGGTGTGTCACGCCATTCGTCGGCCCCGGTGTCCGGGGCCCCCAGGGGCGGGACTCCCGGGCCGAAGCGGAGGACGTCCGGCTCGGGGCCGGGCGCGGTGCTGGTCCACGGGGCGTCCAGGACGGTGGGAACGTACGTGGTCGCATCGTCGAGCTGCCTGATGGTCGGTTGCAGGTCCGGGTCCGGGAGGGTCGGCCGCGGGCCGGGATCCGGGCATCGCCACTGCGGTTCGGAGCGGTCCTCGCGGTCCGTCATCTTCGGCCCCCTCTGTCGAAGAGCTCGATCCACCGCGATCAGCCGGGCTCACCCGGCACGGAGGACCCGGGCTCGGCTCCCTGCGGTGAAGTCACCGACGCCCCGGCCGGATCACCACCGACGGCGGAGCCGCCGGAGGCCGTACCGGTGCCGGTGCCTGCTGCTGGGCCGGTGCCTGATGCTGGGCCGGAGCCGGAGCCGGAGCCGGAGCCGGAGCCGGAGCCGGAGCCGGAGCCGGAGCCGGAGCCGGATGCGGAGCCCGAGACCGAGCCCGATGCTGAGTCGGAGCCGGAGTGTGTGCCGTGACCGGAGTGTGAGTGGGAGGGGTGTCCGGAGCCGGGGGGCGTGTCCGGGCTCGCTGAGGTGCCCGAGGTCGTGCCGGTCGTGGGGGTCTTCCCTGTGCCGGTCGTGGAGCCGGTCGTCGGGGTCTCGCTCGTGCCGGGCGTCGTGCCGGAGGCCGGGGTCTGGTCTGTGTCCGCGGTGGAGTCCGAGGTCGGGCCGGCCGAGGTGGTCCCGTGTGTGCCGGAGGCCGTGTCCGGGTCGGTGGGGGTCGCTGAGTCGGTGTCCGGGTCGGGGGCCTTGTCCGGGCCCGGGTCCCGGTCCGTCGTGGTCCCGGGGCCGTCGTCGCGGGTTTTCGTGTCCGGGGCGTTCTTCTGGGTGCCGGTGTCCCGGCCCGGGTCCGTGCCGGGGGTCGTGCGGCCGGTCGTGCCGCCGTCGTGCGGGGCCGGGCTCGCGGCGCGGTGACGGTCGGCCGGTCCGGACCCCGCGCTGTCGTCCCCTGCTGCGGCGTCGCCCTTCGTGACCTTCGGCGCGGGAGTCCGGCGGGCCGGTTCCGGCGCGATGATGGTGACGGCTCGGGCGTGCACACCGGCAGGGGATTCGTCCGCCCCCGCCCAGCCGCCCGGCAGCACGCCCAGCAGACCCGCCACCGCCACCGCGGCGGCCGCGCCTGCCAGCAGCTCGCCCCGGAGACGCGGCCGGGCGTGCCTCCGGGACGTCAGTGCCGTACGGGCCAGTGCGGTGGCCGAGCCCACCGGACGGATACCGAGGCGGGTCATCGCCGGCGGGACCAGGGCCGCCGCCAGCGCGGCCAGCCGGCTCTGCCCGCGCTCCTCCCAGTCGGGGCCGAACGAGTACCCGGCGACCCGTTCCAGCTCCGCCAGGAAACCGATGGCGCTCTGTGGGCGCAGGGCCGGGTCCTTGGCCATCCCGTGCAGGACCAGTTCACGCAGCTCGGTCGGCACGTGGGCCACCGGTACCGGCTCGTACACGTGCCGGTACTGGAAATCCCACTCGGTCCACCCCTGGAAGGGGCGTGTGCCGGTCACGCACTCGTAGAAGGTGGCCGTGGCGGCGTAGACGTCACCGGCCGGGGTGGCGTCCTCCAGCCTCCAGTGCTCGGGGGGTTTGTACGCCCAGGTGCCACTGCGGCCGTGGCGGTCGCCGGTGCGCACGGAGATGCCGAAGTCCACGAGCTTGGACCGGCCGTCCCAGCTCACCAGCACGTTCTCGGGTTTGTAGTCGCGGTGCACCACGCCCGCGCGGTGCGCGGCCGCCAGACCGAGCAGGGAGCCCTTGAGGACGACGAGCGCGGCCTCGGGGCTGGTGGGGCCGGACCTGAGCAATGCGCGGAGTGCGGCGCCGAACACCAATTCCATGACGATGGCCGCGCCCTCACGGGCTTCGACGTACTCGTAGAGCCGGGTCACGTGCGGAGACGCCAGGTCGTTGAGAAGTACGGCCTCGGCACGCATGGAGGTGCGGAATTCCGATTCCCAGCTCAGTTCGCCGTCGAGATATTTGATCGCGACGTACCGGCCGGTCGCGGCGTGGTGGGCGATCACCACCCGACCGGTGCCCCCCTTGCCCAGTTCCGCGATATCCGTACAGCCGAGGACGCTCCAGGCGTGATGAGAAACTCCCGTCACATTTCCCCCTGAGATCCAGGTGTTTCTGGGCTGCCCGGACAGGCGCCCGGGGGAATTTTTCCAGTGCCGGGAGATCCAGGACAGGGGAATATTTCACAGTTCTGCAACCGCTGCCCTGACGGGAATTCAAAAAGCAGAAGCAAATGAGAATGCCGTGGCTGGTGCGTGACCAGCCACGGCATTCCATGTCGTTCAGCTGCCGGACCGCAGGCTCTCGTAGAACGCCACGCAGTCCTCGTACGACGGCAGCAGCCCCGCCTTCCCGGCCTCGGCCAGCGACGGTGCCTGCGCGTCCTTCTCCGACAGCACCGGCTCGAAGCCCTCGGGCCACTCGATGCCCAGCTCGGGGTCGAGCGGGTTGATGCCGTGCTCACGGCCGGGCGCGTATCCGGCCGAGCACAGGTACACCACCGTGGCGTCGTCGGTCAGCGCCATGAAGGCGTGACCGAGGCCCTCCGAGAGGAACACGGCGTGCCGGTTCTCCTCGTCGAGCCGGACCGCCTCCCAGCGGCCGAAGGTGGGGGAGCCGACCCGGATGTCCACGATCACGTCCAGCACCGCGCCGCGTACGCACTTGACGTACTTGGACTGGCTCGGCGGCACGTCGGCGAAGTGGACGCCCCGCAGGACGCCCCGCCGGGAGACCGAGCAGTTGGCCTGGACGAGGTCGAGGTCGTAGCCGAGGGCCTCGCGGAACTCCTCCGCCTTGAACCACTCGTGGAAGCTGCCCCGGTCGTCGGGGAAGGCCTTGGGCTCCTGGACCCAGGCGCCTTCGATGCTCAGCGGTCGCACGGTTCTTACTTGCCTTCCTGTCGTGCGGGCTTCCTGCCCCTGCCGAGTGCCCTGACCAGCGCGCGGCGCACCGGCAGCGGGAGCTTGCGGGCCAGCCGGCGGGCGGCGCCCGGCCTCGGCTTGGGCGCCGGGGCGGGCTTCGGTGCCGCGGGCTTCTTCTGGGCCGGCTTGGCGACCTTCAGGCCCGCGGGGGAGTCGCGGACGACGAGCGGCAGCGTGAAGAAGCGGGGTTCGGCGACGTCCGCGAGCAGGCACAGGGCGAGCCGCCAGCTGCCCTCCTGGAGCGAGCGGACCGGCAGCGGGGCGTCCAGCACGGCGCCGCCGCCCTCGGCGGGCGACAGCGTGGCGGGCACCTCCAGCACCTCGGCGGCGGGCTTGGGGCCGGTCAGCCGGACCGAGGCCTTGACGTCACCGTCGACGTGGAAGGGCAGCTCCGCGCGCAGCCGGTCCCCGGCGACCGTGAAGTCCTCCGGCTTGAACTCGCCGAAGCCGAGCCGCTTGCTCGCCATGTCGACGTCGAGCGCGAAGTTGTCCTTGACCGTCCAGTAGGGCAGCACGCGGCGGCCGCCGACGACGCCCGGCACCGGCATCGCGGGGAAGGCGGCCCCGGACGTGGGGGAGGCCGGGAACAGCCGGTGCTCGCGGGTCCAGCCGCCGATCGTCAGCCGGACGAAGGCGTCCCACAGCCCGGCCGCCAGCGGGGTGCCGCTGGCGGCGGTGCCCGGGTCCACGGTGGCGGTGGCCTTCACCACCAGGCGGACGCGGTCCGGCTCGCCCTCGACGGGGACGGTCTCGCGGGTGAGCTCGACCGGCTGGAAGAACTGCGCGTGGGTCTCGCGTTCGCGCATGACCAGGTCGACGTTGGCCTTGCCGAAACGGGCCGCGGTGCCGAGCTCCAGCCGGGCGATGGCCTCGGCGGCGGTCGCCGCCGGCTCGTCGGCCGGGGCGGCGGCGGTGTCGGCCGGGTAGGTCTTCGGCGCGCCGCCGGCGGTGTACTCCGCGGCGAAGTCGATCTTCAGGGCGCCGCCGTCCCAGCGGACGCTCTCCAGGGCCGTCGAGGGATTGACGGCCGCCTCCCACTCGGCGACGGCGAGCACGTCCTCGTAGCGGCCGGCGGCGGCCAGTTCGGCGACCACCCGCTGGGCCGGGGCGAGCAGCGCGAACACGGAGGGGCCCATGCGCTCGGCGATCACCTTGTGGATCTCGTCGAAGAGCTCCTTGCGGTAGTCGTCGGGCAGTTTGAGGAACCGCTTGCCGCGCAGCCGCTCGGTCATCTCGTTGTTCAGCCAGCGCTGGAACATCCGGTCGCGCTTGGCACCGGGCTCGGTGTAGCGCTCGACGACGTCGAGGGCCTCGCGGAGGTTGCCGAAGTAGCCGACCGGGTCGAAGCGCTGGAAACCGGCGTTGGAGGCGTCCTCGCGCTTGATGTGGTAGTAGCAGACGTAGTCGCTGAGCACCGAGATGTTCGACGCGCGCAGGTACGCCTCGGCGACGAAGACATGGTCCTCGAGGCGCCGGCGGCCTTCGGGGAAGCGCAGCCCGATGCGGTCCAGGAAGGACCGGCGCAGCATCTTGTGCGGGGTCAGGCTGCTCATCAGGGGGGCGTTCTCGACGGTGGCCCGCGGGTGGTTGCGGCGGAACAGCTCCACCGGTACCGGGCGGCCCTTGCCGGCCATCTTGCCGATGATCAGGTCGGCCTCGTTCGCGACGCCGTAGTCGTACATCCGCTCCAGCGCCTCGTCGCCGAGGAAGTCGTCGTTGTCGACGAACATCACGAACTCGCCCTTGGAGGCGGCGATACCGACGTTGCGGGGCTTGCCGGACCAGCCGGAGGGCTCCTGGTGGATGACGTGGATGTGCGGGTGCTCGGCGGCGAGCGCGTCGAGCCGGGCCGGGGTCTCGTCGCTGGAACCGTCGTCCACGAAGATCACTTCGTACTCGTCGCGCGGCAGCGACTGCCGGAGCATCGAGGCGACGCAGTCCTCGATATAGGGTCCCGGGTTGTAAACAGGGACGACAACACTGACCTTGACCGGCATCCGGCTTCCTAGCCCCCTGGATAAAGCCGTCCGTTTCCCTGGACGGCACGTACACGTGGGCGAATGCTAACCCGGTCCTGACCTCGGGCGTGTCTCACCCCTTGGTCAAGACCGGGTCGTGAAGTGTCAGCTGTGCGTCAAATGTCCTGCTCAGCCGTGGGTCTTGGCCAGCAGTTCCAGGACCTCCGCCGTGCTGCCGGACTCACCGAGCCGGGGGAAGATCCGCTCCACGCTGCCGCGGTGCGCCTCGGGGTCGGCGTCGGCCATCGCGTCGGTGGCGAGCGTCACGTGGTAGCCGTGCGCGTAGCCGTCGCGCGCGGTGGACTCCACGCCGATGCTGGTGGCGATGCCGGTCAGCACGATCTGGGTGACGCCCCGGCGGCGCAGCTGGACGTCCAGGTCGGTGCCGTGGAAGGCGCTCCAGTTGTGCTTGGTGACGTGGATGTCGCCGGCGTGGCCGGACAGCTCGTCGACGACGACGTCCCAGCCCTCCGGGAAGGCGAGGCCGCGCGCCTGGCGCTCGGTGCGGCCCGGGACGGCGTCCGCGAAGTCGGCCGCGAAGGAGACCCGGACCAGGACCACGGGGAGGCCCTTGGCGCGGAAGGCGTCGGCGAGCTCGGCGGTGCGGGCCACCACCTCGGCGCCGGTGTGCGGCTGGGTGGGCATGCCCACGATGCCCTGCTGGAGGTCGACGACGACGAGGGCGGTGCGCGGGTCGAGGGTGCTCAGAGACATGGGGTGGATCAGGCCTTTCGGGGGGCTCGGGGGGCTCGGGGGG
>NZ_LBMU02000109.1 GCF_001005085.2 Streptomyces humi | reverse complement strand
CCTCGATCCCTGATCGCCGACCCCTGAGCCTCGGCCCCTGATCTCCGGTCCCTGGCCTCCACCCCCTGAACCCGCCCCTGGTCTCCGGCGCCGGCCGATGACTTCTACGGGAGCGGTGTCGCCTGGTCCAGGGCGGGGCGCAGGTCCGTGCGGCGGCGGATGCCCAGCTTGCGGTAGGTGTGGGTGAGATGGGTCTCCACGGTACGGCGGGCCAGGTGGAGCAGGGCCGCGATCTCCACGTTCGTGCGCCCCTCGGCGGCCAGTTCGGCGATCCGGCGTTCGCTGCCGGTGAGGGAGGCGGCGCCGGTCCGGCGCCGGGGGGAACGGGCGCCGCCCTGCCGCAGGCTGTGCTCGGCCAGCTCCACCAGCCGTACGGCGCCCAGCCGTTCCGCGTGCTCGGCGGCCTCCCGCAGACAGTCGCGGGCGCGGGCCGCCTCCCCGGCGGCGGTCAGCTGGCGGCCCAGCGCGAGCAGGGCGAGCGCCGGTTCCGTACCGGCCGTGGCGGTGTCCCGCAGCAGCCGTACGGCCTCCTCGGTGAGTTCCAGGCCGCGGCGGCCGCCGGTCGCCGTACCGAGGACGCGCAGCGCCCGGCCCACCGTGCGCGGGGTGTCCCAGACCCGGGCCAGCCGCAGCTCCTCCTCGGCGAGGGCGATGGCCTCCAGGGGGCGGCCGAGGGCCAGCCGGCACTCGGCGGCGGCCGTCCGCCAGGGCGTGACCAGCGGGCTGATCACCTCCCGGGCGGACTGCCGGCGCCCGCACTCCAGGAAGTCGTGCAGCGCCGCCGCCGGATCACCGGCGGCGGCCCGCACCACCCCCCGCGCGTACAGGAACCGGTTCAGCTCCCAGGAGTCCGCCGCCTCCCGCAGGTCCAGCCCGGCGACCAGTTCCTCGGCCCGGTCGGCACGGCCGGTCTCCACCAGGGCGACGAGCGTGTGGGCGTCGACGTTGGTCGGGGAGACCGACTCGGGGACGGCGGCCGGGCGGGTGTGGTCGGCGCGGGCCGCCGCTATGTCCGTACGGCAGTTGAGCAGGGCGTGGTGCATGGGGTGCAGCACGTCGGGGCGCTGGCCGGCCAGGCCGCGGTCCACCAGCCGGTCGGCTTCGTCGAGTTCGTCGGCCCACTGGGCGACCGTGGCCGCCGTGCCGAGCAGGACGGGCTCGGTGAGCGGGTCGGCGGGGGCGGCGAGCAGGGCGCGCAGTTCCCGCATCGCCTCCCGGGCCGAGATCAGGCCCGCCGAGGCCGAGTGCCGTACCAGCAGGGCCTGCCCGGCCGTGCCGACCAGTTCCGGGGAGCGGTCGGCGGTCTCGGACAGCCGCTGGTAGAGCTCCTGGCGCACCTCCTGGTCCTGGTCGGAGAGGAGGACGGAGGCGGTGTGCAGGGTGCGGGTCAGGTCGGGGCGGCCGGTCAGCTCGCCGTCCACGGAGCGCAGCAGTTCGACGGCCTTGCGGGTGCGGCCCCGGCCGGTCAGCGCGGTGCCGAGGGCGACGGCCGCGCGGACCCGGTTGTGCGGGGTGGCGGGCAGCCGGACGGCCTCGGCGAGCCGCGGTATCGCGGCGGTGGAGCGGGGTGCCGCGTACTCCAGCGAGCCCAGTTCGGTCAGCAGCCGCTGCCGGTGGTCGTCGGCGAGGGGCTCCTCCAGGGCCCGGCGCAGATAGGCGACGGCGTCCTCGGCGCGGTCCTCGTAGAGGGCGAGGGCCGCCGCGTCCTGGAGCAGGGGCGGGGCCCAGGGGGCCGCCACCGGTCCGGTCGCGAGCAGTTGGCGGGCGACGGCCTCGGCGGGCGCGTCCTGACGCAGCATCGCCTCGGCGACCGCCCGGTGCGCGGTGCGGCGGCGGGCGGCGGGGACGCCGGCGAGGACCGCGTCGCGCAGCAGGGGGTGCGGGTAGCGGGGGCGGCCGTCGGGGCCGAGGGTGAGCAGGCCGAGGTTGGTCATGGCGGTGAGCCAGCCGGCCACCCGGGTGGGGTCGGCGTCGGCCAGTCCGGCGAGCAGCGGGGTGACGTCGTTGTCGGGCAGTCCGGTGGCCGGGGTCTCCTCCAGGACGGCGAGGGCACGGGCGACCTCGGTGGTGGCCGGTCCCGCGCTGTCCAGCCACCAGTGGACGGCGGCCGGGTAGGCGCCGGGGTAGAGGGCGGCGGTCGTCTCGGGCACGTCCGGGTGCCTGGCGGTGGCGAGGTCGTCCAGGAGGGCCCGCAGCAGCAGCGGGCTGCCGGCGGCGGCGTGCACGCAGTCGTCGATCCAGGACCGGGGCGCGTCGGGGAACTCGTCGCGTACCCGGGCGGCGGCGGCCACGGGGGTGAGGGGGGCGAGGGTGTGGGTGCGGACCAGTGCCGGGGGCAGGGTGTGGGCGAAGCCGGGGGTGGGCGGGTCCAGGTCGTACTGGCTGCGCTCGCTGACCACGAGGAGGATCGGTAAGCGGTCTATGTGCCGGGCGGACTCCACCAGCCAGCGGTGCGAGGGGGCGTCGGCGAGGTGCACGTCGTCCACGACGACCAGGAGGGGGGAGGCGTCGGCGTAGGCGCGCAGCAGCCGCCAGAGTCCGGCGGCGGTGGACCGTTCGTCGCCGTCCACCGCGAGGTCGGCGAACTCGGGCACCGGGCCCAGGAGTTGCAGGACGGTGGCGAAGGAGATGGCGGTGTCGGCCGGGGAGCAGCGGGCGCGGAGCGTGCGCAGGCCGAGGCCGGCCGCCTGTTCGGCGGCGGCCTCCAGGACGGTGGTGCGGCCGGTTCCGGTGGCGCCCCGGAGCAGCACGAGCCGGCCGCCGCCGGTCCGCGTGCGCTCGGCTTCCTCGGCCAACAGGTGCGTGGCGTCGGCGAGTTCAGGGGACAGACGGGTCATTCCTGGCTCCTCGCGGTGCGCTGTCGGGTTCTGAGGGTTAGAGGCGGTGGGGGTGGGACAGGTTGTGGAGGGGCTGCGGGTGCGGGGGCCTTTGTTGCGTGGACGGCACATTTGATACGGGGCTGTGGATTTCTCCGCGGTGCCGGCGGCGGTGTCTCGGCTGCTCGAACGACCCCCACCGGCCCGCGGTCGACACGTGCCCCCCTCGGTCTCCGGCGCACCCCCACATCTCGTGGTCCCTGTCGTGGTGCTCCACGATTGTCCCTGCCCCTTCGGGCACAGCAGGCTGGAGTAATCCCGTCTGTCACCGTTCCCTCAGGGGTGACGGGCACGTGTCCATAGGGGAAGCGGTTGGCCAGCCACAGTTCATCTGCGTCGGTCGGGCGCACGCCCGTGACCGTGTACGCGCCGGATCCGATCTCCCGGGAGGGCGCGCTCAGCCAGCTGCGCCGGCATCCGGAGATCGAGGTGCGCGACGAGTCCGAGAGTGGCCCCGGCACGGTCGCGCTGCTCATCAGCGACGGCCTCGACGAACCGGTGCTGACCCGGCTGCGCAGGGTGGTGCGCAGCGAGGGCGCGCGGGCCGTGCTCGTGGTCGCGGCGCTGCGCGAGACGGAGTTGCTCGATGTGATCGAGTGCGGGGTGGGAGCCATCGTATGGCGCCACGAGGCCACCGAACTACGCCTGGCCCAGGCGGTGTTGGCGGCGGCCCGGGGCGACGGCGACCTGCCCGCGGATCTGCTCGGCCGGCTCATCAACCAGGTCGGCACGCTGCACCGTAACGCCGCCGGCCGTCCGGGCGCCCCGGCGTCCGGGCTGTCCCCCCGTGAGGTGGACGTACTGCGGCTGGTCGCCGAGGGACTCGACACCGGTGAGATCGCCAGCAAGCTGTCCTACTCCGAGCGCACCGTCAAGAACGTCATGCACGGGCTGACCACCCGGCTGCACCTGCGCAACCGGGCCCATGCCGTGGCCCATGCCCTCCGGGAAGGCTACATCTGACCGATCGGGCAGCGGTCACCGGCACCGGGGCAGCGCGGTCTGCCCGGCGGTGCCTGCGGGGCGCGCACGGCGGGCGGCAGGATGGAGGCTGGGCGACAGGTGAGCGAGGAGCGGTGAGTACGGCGTGATCCACGAAGTGGACCAGGTGCTGCGGAACCTGCTGACCAGCGGCGCGCTGGAGGGCTCCGGCATCGACGTCTCCTTCGACGCCCCGACCCGCGACTGGTCGGCCCGCCGCAACGGCCCCGTGATCAACAGCTACCTGTACGACATCCGGGAGGACGTGAACCGGCGGCAGCGCGGGCACATCGACATCCGTGACGAACGGGACGTCGTCGTCAAGCGCCGCCAGCCGCCCCGCTGGTTCCGGCTGTCGTACCTGGTGACGGCGTGGACCAAGCGGCCCGAGGACGAACACCGGCTGATCAGCGCGGTGCTGGCCACGCTGATCCCGAGAGAGCTGATCCATCCGTCCGAACTGCCCGGCTCGCTCGGCGCGCTGGGCCTGACGATCCCGCTCTCCTGCGCCGGCATCCAGTCCGAGGCGCGCTCCCTCGCCGAGATCTGGTCGGCGCTCGGCGGTGAGCTCAAGCCCTCCCTGGACGTCGTGATCACCGCGCCCTTCCCGGCCTACCCGGAGTACGACGCCGGTCCGCCCGTCACCGAGGGCGCCGCCGTCCGCGTACGGGGCGGGCTGGACGAGAACGCCCCGGTGCTGGAGGAGCGGGCCCACCGCCCCGGCCAGGTCGCCGAGGCCCGGGCCCTCCGGAGGGGCCGGGCGTGACCCTGGACGTCTCCCTGGAGCCGGCCGCCCCGCTGCTGGCCCGGCTGGCCGGCCTGCGCGAGCGGACCGCCGCGCTCGTCGAGCACCGCTCGGCCGGCGACCCCACGGCCACCGACCCGCTGCGCGGTCTCTACCTCTCCGAGGAGGCGGTACGGCACCTCCTCAGCCCGGCGCCGGCCCCGGCCGAACTACCGTCCCTGGACGAGGACTTCCCGGACCGCCTCGCGGAACTCGGCACCCGGCTGCGCCTCACCCACCTCGACACCGCGATCCTCCTCATCGCCCTGGCGCCCGACCTCGACCGCACCTTCGAGCCGCTGTACGGCTACCTCAACGACGACGTCGGCCGCCGCCGCGCCACCACCGGGCTCGCCCTCGACCTGTACGGCGTCCCCGCCCACCTCGCCGTGGCCCGCGCCCGCTTCCATCCCACGGCCCCGCTCGCCGCGCTCGGCCTGCTCACCGTCGAGGAACCCGAACGGCCCTTCCTGAGCCGCTCGTTGCGCGTCCCGGACCGTGTCCTGTCCCACCTCCTCGGCGACGACACCCCGTCCGCGGCCCTGACCGCGACCCTGCGGGACGTCTCCCCCACCGGGCGGCCGCACGGCGGGTCGCCGGCCGGCTCGCCGCCGGACGGCGGGTCCGCGCCCGACCGGATGCCGGCCGACGACCGCGCGCTCGGCGGTTCCTCGCCCGAAGGCGCGTTCGCCGACGGGGATTTCGTCCGGCGGTTGGCCGGTCGGATCGCTGCCGGGCCGCTCTTCGCCTATCTGCGTGAGCGGCAGGAGGGGGAGGGGCAGGGGTGCGCGGTGCTGGCGTCGCGGCTCGCGGGGGTGGACGCGTGGCGTTGTTCCGTGACGGGTGAGGAGCAGGTCCCGGAGTTGCTGCGGGAGGCGCGGCTGAGCGGGCGGGCGCTGGTCGTCGAGGCCGGCGGGGACCCGGCCCCCCTGGTGCGGGCGCTGGGCGCCGCCGGTGATGTCACCGTGCTGCTGACCGCCGCCCGCCCCTACGACCCCCAGTGGTGCGACCACCGCGATCCGCTCGTCCTGGAGGTCCCCTCCCGGCGTGCCACGGCGCTGGACGCCTGGTCGGCGGCCCTGCCCGCCGACCCCGGGTTCGACCTGGCGGCCACCGTCGCGCCGTACCACCTGGGCGGCGACCGGCTCGCTCGGGCGGCCCGCGCCGCGCAGGACCTCGCCGCCTTCGACGGCACCCCGCTGGCCGCCGGCCACGTGCGGCTCGCCGCCCGGCAGCAGTCGGCGTCCGGTCTCGAACAGCACGCGCGCCGGATCCGGCCCGCCGTCGACTGGCGGGACCTGGTGCTGCCCGAACGCCCGCTCACGGAACTGCGGGAGCTGGCGTCGCGCGCCCGGCACCGCGACCGGGTGCTCGGCGACTGGCGGCTGAGCGCGGGCGGCGGCCGGGGACGCGGGGTGCTGGGTCTGTTCGCCGGGGAGTCAGGGACCGGGAAGACGCTGTCCGCGGAGGTGGTGGCCGCCGAACTCGGCCTGGACCTCTACGTCGTCCAGCTCTCCTCCGTGGTCGACAAGTACGTCGGCGAGACCGAGAAGAACCTGGAGCGGATCTTCAGCGAGGCGGACCGCACCGACGCCGTACTGCTCTTCGACGAGGCCGACGCGGTCTTCGGCAAGCGCTCCGAGGTCAAGGACGCCCACGACCGGTACGCCAACCTGGAGTCGGCGTACCTGCTCCAGCGCCTGGAAGCCTTCAACGGCATCGCGCTGCTCACCACCAACCTGCGCGCCAACATCGACGAGGCCTTCACCCGCCGCCTCGACCTGGTGATCGACTTCCCGTTCCCCGACGAGGAGCAGCGGCTCGCCCTGTGGCGGCACGGGCTGGCGCACGTCCCGAGCACCGGCGAAACCGAACTGCGCCCGCTGGCCCGCGACTTCGAGCTGGCCGGCGGTTCGATCCGCAGTGCCGTGGTGACCGCCGCCTACCTGGCGGCCGCGCGCGCCGAACCGGTCACCGCGGCGGACCTCCTGGAAGGCGCCCGCCGCGAGTACCGCAAGGCGGGCCGCCTGGTGCCCGGCGCCTGGTGAGCGGCCGTCACTGGTCGTCGGACGACGGGTGGACGATCTGCCACTCCTGGTCGTCCTCGTCGGAGCAGTAGTACAGGGTGAGGTTGGTGTCGTTGCCGCCGACGCTGAAGCCGGCCACGTCCAGGCAGAGGTTGTCGCTGGCGAAGTTGCGGATCCAGTAGGCCCCGCTGGGCTGCTTGTCGATCCACCAGAGCTGGTTGTCGCCCTTCGTGCCGTCGCACTTGTACTCGGTGATCGGCGAGGACAGCTTCGCCGAACCGTAGGCGGGCAGGTCCATGCAGAGCTGGTCCTTGGCGTTGCGGATCTGGAAGAGCGCGGCCGATCCGGGGCCGTCCTTCGGGTACCGCACCTCCAGGTCCCACAGCTGGTTGTCGGCTGTGGTCCCGTCGCAGGTGTACTCCCGCACCGGGCCGTCGCTGGTGCCGTTGCCGTAGCCGGGGACGTCCGCGCACTTCTTCGTGGTCGTGTTGCGCAGCAGGACGTTCGTGGCCGGTACGACCGGTTTCGCGGTCTTCTTCTTGGGCTTGGGGGAGGACTGGCCCTGGCCGCCTCCGCCCGACCCGGTGTCCGGCGAGGCGGGGGCGTCGTTCTCCGGTTGCTGCGCGACCGCCGACTGCGTGGGTGCCGGGGCGGCCAGCGGGGCGCTGGCGGTCGGGCTGGGCGCGATGCTGCTGACGCCGGCTTCCTGGACCTGCTCCTGGGCGAGGCTCTTGACCTGCGGTTTGTAGTTGAACCAGATCAGGGCGAAGGTGACGGCGAGGGCCAGCAAAGTGCCGAAGAGGGTGGCGAGCCAGCGGGGCAGGAACCCGCGCTGGACGTAGGTGCCGTCCACAGGCTGTGGATTGACACCGGCGCGCTGGACGGTGAGCGCGTACGGCCGCTGTTCCTTCGGCCCGAACCAGATGATCTTCCGGGGCTTGAGCGTGGCCTTGAGGAAGGCGGCGCGCCCCGGTTCGATCTGGACGTTGCTGGGGTGGATGTCGTACGACAGCTGGTCGCCGTTGTCGCTGCCGCTGACGGAGGCGGTCAGCCTGGTGTTGCCGAGGTTGTCGATGGCGAGCTTGGGACGGCCCCGGAACCGGCCCTTCACCGTGGGCGGCACCAGTTCGGCCCGGATCTCGGTGAAGGGGGTGATGGTGAGGTTGCCCTCGGGGACGGTGACGGCCTCGGGGTGCTCGGTGGGCGTGATCCGCACCGCGTACGGGTTGGGGCCCGCGGTCGCGTCGGAGGTGCGGGGCGGGGCGAAGGTGAGGTCCACCGTGCCGGTCGTGCCCGGGTAGAGGCGGAGGGTCTGCGGTTCGACCGTCGTCCAGGGGGCGACGGGGCCCACCGGTTCGAAGCGGTACTCGTCGACGACGTCACCGGTGTTGCGCAGCCGCAGCCGGACCCGGGCCGAAGCGCCCGGGTCCACGGTCGCGGAGGCGGGTTCCAGGGAGGTCCACAGGGTCACGGGGTCACCGTCAGCTTGAAGGCTTCGAGCCAGAGCGTGTTGTCGAGGGTGCCGACGAAGTCGAGTCCGTTGTTGTCGCTGCGGGGACCCGAGCACCACTGGTCGCCCCAGTCGTGGTCGCGGACCTTCGCGTAGTTGCAGGCCTTGCCGTTGCCGACGTTGTAGGCGAAGCCCTCGATGTAGGGGTCGGCCGCCTTGGTGCTGCCGATGTAGTTGTCCTTGCCGTCGGCGATGATCGCCGTCCAGTTCGGGGACCACGTGCCCTGGCCGTTGGTGGACTGGGAGTCGTAGTGGAACCAGTTGGCCGCGGAGCCCTGCACGCCGTACACCGCCAGGTTGATGGCCTTGATCGGCAGGTTCTTGCCCACGGTGCCCGACATCGTGCCGTCGCAGACCGGCTTCTGCCAGCCGGTGCCCTGGACGTAGGAGCGGTAGCAGATGTGCCGCCCGGCCGGGTCGTCGGCGGCGAGCCGGTTGACGGCGGTCGCCGCGGTGTCCTGCTTGGGCTTGGCGGTCACGGTGGCCGTCGCGCCGCCGCCCCCGCCCCCGCCTCCTCCGCCACCACCGTTGCCGGTGTCCGCCTGGGGCGCCGACGAGGGTGTCGCGGTGGGCGCGGGCGGCGGCGTCGGGGTGGCGCTCGGGCTGGGCGCGATGCTGCTCACCCCGGCCTCCACGGGCTGCTCCTGGGCGGTGCTCTGCACGCGGGGTTTGTAGTTGAACCAGATCAGGGCGAAGGTGACGGCGAGGGCCAGCAGGGTGCCGAAGAGGGTGGCGAGCCAGCGGGGCAGGAACCCGCGCTGGACGTAGGTGCCGTCGACCTGCTCCGGCTGCACCCCCGAGCGCTGCACGGCCAGCCGGTACGGCCGCTGTTCCTTCGGCCCGAACCAGATGATCTTCCGGGGCTTGAGGGTGGCGTCGACGAAGGCGGCGCGCCCCGGTTCGATCTGGACGTTGCTGGGGTGGATGTCGTACGACAGCTGGTCGCCGTTGTCGCTGCCGCTGACGGAGGCGGTCAGCCTGGTGTTGCCGAGGTTGTCGATGGCGAGCTTGGGGCGGCCCCGGAACCGGCCCTTCACCGTGGGCGGCACCAGTTCCGCGCGCAGTTCGGTGAAGGGGGTGATGGTGAGGTTGCCCTCGGGGACGGTGACGGCCTCGGGGTGCTCGGTGGGCGTGATCCGCACCGCGAACGGGTTCGGACCGGCCGTCGCGTCGGGCGTCCGCGGCGGGGCGAAGGTCAGCTCGACGGTGCCGGTCGTGCCCGGGTAGAGGCGGAGGGTCTGCGGTTCGACCGTCGTCCAGGGGGCGACGGGGCCCACCGGTTCGAAGCGGTACTCGTCGACGACGTCACCGGTGTTGCGCAGCCGCAGGCGGACGCGCGTGCTGCCGCCCGGGTCGACGGTCGCGGAGGCGGGTTCCAGGGAAGTCCACAGGCTCACGCACCGACGCTAGTCGGGGAGAGCCGCCCGGGCACCGGTCAAAGGGGCAGAGACCGGTGCCCGGGAGGGGCAGACCGTGGTGTCCATCGGTTCCGCCCCGCGGCCGCCGGGAGGGGCGTCGCGCTCGGCGGCTTCGCGCGGCGGGCCGACGGCGTCTCACTTCTTGACGTGCAGGGCCCGCAGCAGCGACTGCGTCCTGCTCAGGCCGGGGGTGGCGTCGAGCTGCCTCTCGCTCTCCGGGGTCCACCAGCCCAGCGACGTCCAGAACTCCAGAGCCTCCGGCGGGAACAGGTGCTTGAACTCGTCCCTCTCGATGGCCATGTCGGTGGGGCTGTGGGACTGTTCCATGACCCGGTGATGCCGGCCGGTGTACTGCTTGAGGACCTTTTCCACGAACGCGGGGCCCGAGATGTCGGGGGCCAGGCCGGGGAGGTCGCCGTCGACGGCCTCGGGGCCGTACTTCTCCTTCAGGTCGGCGAAATGCTGCGGGAGCTTCCTGAGGAGTTCGGCCATGAATTCCGAACCGGGCGCGAGGATGAAGTTGTTGCCCAGAATTCCCTTGTCGTAGCGGGCGGTGGCCGCCGCGTTCAGGTCCTCCGCGGTCGGGTCCTGATCCGTTCCCTCCCGGCCCAGTTCCGCGTTCACGCTGTTCTTGTCGCGCAGTCGGGGGGCGAACAGGGGAATGTCCGCGCTGCGCATCAGCACCTCGGGTGCCGTCTTGAGCTGGATGGCGCCCGACGCGACGTCGACGTCCAGGTACACCCCGCCGTACTCCTTCATCACGGTGTAGCGCAGGATGTCGGAGGCCAGGTTGTGGGCCTTCTTGCTCTTGGCCTTCTTGTAGAGCCGGTAGTTCTCGGTGCCCGCCTTGTCCTTGACCAGCTTGTCGCTGTCGGAGTCGATCCGCAGATGCTTGCCGAAGATCTTCGTGAGGCTCCTGAGGTCGGAACTGCTCGCGTCGGTCCACAGGGTCATCGTCCAGTCGCTGTCCGCGACGTTCTCCATCCACGCCTTCAGGTTGGCGATGACGGACTCGCCGGGCTTGCCGCCCAGCCAGATGAAGTGCAGGGCCCGCGGCACCTGGACGCGCCGCGCCGACCGCGGCTTGTCGGCCCCGTCCCAGACCTCCTGGACGCTGACGGCCTGGGCGGCGAAACCCTGGCGGCTCAGACGGTTGAACAGCAGGCGGTAGATGTCCGACCGGTCCTCGGCCGCCAGGTGGCGCACGTAGTCCGCGAGCCGGTCGTCGTCGCCCGAGAAGAGTTCGTTGCCGTGCTGGTCACGCATGCGCAGACTCTCGCCGCGTGCCGACTCGCCGGTCTCCTGCGCCTCGGGACGCTCCTCCGTCGCCGTCCCTTCCCCGGGGGACCGCTGCACGGACGCGGGTCCGCCCGTGCGCGCCGCGGCCGGGCTCTCCTGGACGGCGGCCCGCTGTACCGCCGGCGCCGGTCCGCTCATCACGCTCCGGGCGACCTGGCGGGCCTCGGTCTCGGCCCAGTCGCCGGGATCGGAGATCCGCAGACCGGGGACCTGCTCGGTACCGGGCACCTCGCCCCGCGCCTGCTGACGGGTGTGGTGCAGCTCCTCCGCGAGGACGGTCTTGTCCCTGCCGTCCCACACGATGTGCGAGCCCGAGGTGTACGCCTCCGCCCCGATCTCCGCCGCCGAGGACAGCGCCGCCGAGTCCGAGTGCATGCGCACGGAGCTGAAGTCCTCGCCACCGAACCGGCCCTCCATCTCGTGCTTCAGCGGCCCGGCCAGCGGCTGCCCCGGCGAGCGCAGCACGTCGTGCACGGCGGACCGCTGCACCGAGGGGCCTTGTCCGCGGTCGGCGCCGTGCACTTGTTGTTCCTCGCTGAGGGCGCGGGCCACCGCGGCGTTGCCCGCAGCCCGCTGGAGGGCCATCATGCGTCGCACGGGCGTGGCCGGCGCCACCACGGGACGAGCCCGTTCCGCGTCGCTGCCCCGCTCGTCCCGTGTTGCGTGTGCGCGCACGGCCTTCCCTTCGTCTCCGGACGGCTGGAGCTCCACCGCTACCGGACCCCGGTGGCCGGCGGAAGGGCCGGACGGGCAGGACCACGGGCAGAGTCGTGCCGCCCCACGGCGGTGGCGTCGTCCGGCGGCCCGCCCGGACTGTCCGTCCGGGCAGCGGTATTGCCCCCTGGTAGGCACCGGAGGACGTTTCCGCGCACGCGCTTCGCGCGTGAGGGTGAAGACGTTCCTGTCTCGTACCCCGAGGAGAGCAGAGCATGCCGTCCTACCTGTCGCCCGGCGTCTACGTCGAGGAGGTGGCCAGCGGCTCGCGCCCCATCGAGGGGGTGGGCACGTCGGTGGCGGCCTTCGTGGGCCTGGCCCCGACCGGTCCGCTGAACGAGCCGACGCTGGTGACCAACTGGACGCAGTACGTGGCGGCCTTCGGTGAGTTCACCGACGGGTACTACCTCGCGCACTCCGTCTACGGCTTCTTCAACAACGGCGGCACGGCGGCGTACGTCGTCCGCGTCGGCGGCACCGCGGAAGGGGCCGACGGGTCCGCCGAGGGTGCCAAGTCCCCCGCCGCCGTGAACGGTTCCGCGGCGCCCGCCGCGCTGCCGGCCGGCGAGGCCAGGCAGCTCGGCACCTTCACGGTGAGCGCGGTGGCCTCCGGCGACCTGAGCGTCGAGGTCGCCGACCCGGAGGGCGAGGGTCCCGCCGAGCGCTTCAAGCTGGTCGTCAAGGACGGCGGCAAGCCCGTCGAGACCTTCGACGTGACCGCGAAGAAGGGCGGCCGCAACTACGTCGTCACGCAGGTCAAGGAGCGCTCCAAGCTCATCACCGTGACCGAGGCCGCGCCCGCCGCGCAGCTGGCCCGTCCGGAGAACCAGACGGTGGCCCTCGTGGCCCCCACCCAGACGCCGGCGTCCGCGCCCCCCGTCGTGGACGCCGGCTCCCACCCCGGCCCCGCCACCTACCTCGGCGACTCGGCCGACCGCACCGGCTTCGGCGGCCTGGAGGCCGTCGACGAGGTGTCCATGGTGGCGGTGCCCGACCTGATGGCCGCCTACCAGCGCGGCGCGATCGACCTGGAGGCCGTCAAGGCCGTCCAGCTCGGCCTGATCGCGCACTGCGAGCTGATGGGCGACCGGGTCGCCGTCATCGACCCGCCGCCCGGTCTCAACGCCCGGCAGATCCGCGTCTGGCGCCAGGAGACGGCCGGCTACGACTCCAAGTACGCGGCCCTGTACTACCCCTGGATCAAGACCTTCGACCCGGCCTCGGGCACCTCCCGGCTGATCCCGCCGTCCGGCCACGTGGCCGGCGTCTGGGCCCGCAACGACGCCGAGCGCGGTGTCCACAAGGCCCCCGCGAACGAGGTCATCCGGGGCGCGGTCGACCTGGAGCTCCAGATCACCCGCGGCGAGCAGGACCTCCTGAACCCGATCGGCGTGAACTGCATCCGTGCCTTCCCGGGCCGCGGCATCCGCATCTGGGGTGCCCGCACCCTGTCCTCCGACCCGGCCTGGCGCTACCTGAACATCCGCCGGTACTTCAACTACCTGGAGGAGTCGATCCTGATCGGCACCCAGTGGGTGGTCTTCGAGCCCAACGACCACAACCTCTGGGCCCGTATCCGGCGCAACATCTCCGCCTTCCTGGTCAACGAGTGGCGCAGCGGCGCCCTGTTCGGGCAGCGGCCCGAGGAGGCCTACTACGTCAAGTGCGACGAGGAGACCAACCCGCCGGAGTCGGTCGACGTCGGCCGTGTGATCTGCGAGATCGGCATCGCGCCGGTCAAGCCCGCCGAGTTCGTGATCTTCCGGCTGGCCCAGTTCTCCAGCGGCAGCGGCGAACTCCAGGAGTAGCGGGGGCCGCGGGCCCCCAACCCCTTCGTTTTTCAGGCACCTTCAGCAGAACGGGCAGTAGGACATGAGTCTCCAGCCGGGTGACGCCCTCACATCACACAATTTCGGCCTACAGATCGACGGCGTGATGGTCGAGTACCTCGCCGAGGTCAGCGGCCTGTCGATGGAGCAGGACGTCATCACCTACCAGCAGAACACGCCGGACGGGAAGAACCACGTCCGCAACCTGCCGGGCGTGAAGAAGAACGGCACCTGCACGGTCGTACGCGGTATGACCCAGTCGTCGTCGTTCACGCAGTGGATCAACGAGTCGATCAACGGCCAGATGGCCACGGCCCGCAAGAACGCCACCATCATCATGATGGACTTCCAGAACACCCCCGTGAAGCGCTACAACCTGCGCAACGCCTGGTGCAGCAAGATCGACACCAGCACGGTCAAGGCGGGTGAGGCGTCCGCGCTCACCGAGTCGGTGACCATCACGTTCGAAGAACTGGTCATCGAGTAATGAGGCGTTCGGCCGGCCGGGCCGGGAGCGTCGGGGCGCCGCTCGCACCGGAGGTGACGGCGCCCCCGGCCGCCCCGCAACCGGAGGCACCCCGCGAGGTGCTGCGCACGGAGTTCCCCTTCCAGCTGCCCCGCGGATACGTCGACGAGCAGGGCACCGTCCACCGCGAGGGCGTGATGCGCCTGTCGACGGCACGGGACGAGCTGATCCCGCTGCGGGACATCCGCGTCCAGGAGAACCCGGCGTTCCTGTCGGTGGTCCTGCTGGGCCGGGTCATCACCCGCCTGGGCACGCTGCCGCTCATGCACGACGGCATCGTGGAGAACATGTTCGCCTCCGACCTGGCGTTCCTCCAGGACTTCTACCGGCAGATCAACGCGGAGGGCCACACCCGGGCCGCCGTCAACTGCCCGCACTGCTCGGAGCCCTTCGAGGTGGAACTCGGCGGGAGCCGCCTGGGGGAATCGTGACGTACGCGACCGACCGGCTGCACGAGGAGATCGCGTACGTCGCCTACCACTTCCACTGGAACCTGGAGGACATCCTGGACCTGGAGCACGCCGACCGGCGCCGCTACACGGCCGAGATCGCGTCCCTGGTGACCAGGGCGGCGACCGCCGCCGGTGCGGAGGGCTGACCGGTGGGCCTGTGGGATCGGGTACGGGGGCGCGGGCCGGGGGCCGGGGCTGGGGCCGAGGCCCTGGGACCGAGTCCGGCTCCGAGTCGGTCTCCGTCTCCGACCCCGGAATCGAGTTCGGCTTCGCTTCCGGCCGGGGCCGGGGAGCCTGGTGCGGGGCCGCGTCCTGTGGTGGCGGCGGCCTGGTCCGGGCTGCCGCCGATCCAGCGTGCGCTGGGGCCGGGCGGCCAGGTCGCGGACGCGGGGTTCGGCGGGCGGCTGCCGACCTGGCAGAACCCGTCGTTCATGGGCACGCGCTCACACGCGGTCCTGGACGGCGCGTCGAGCGCGAATCTCACGAACGGCGGCGGGACCGGGCTGACCGGTACGGGTGCCCTGGGCGGCCTCGAACGCCCGGCGCAGTCAATGCCGTTGGCGGGACCGACGGGCCGACCGGGTGGCCGGCCCACCGCACTTCCCGTGGCCCCGCTGCGAGAGGTCGGGCCCGGCCCGACCGGGACGCCGGGACCGACCGCGTCCTCCCGGCAGGGCGGTATGAGCGGTCAGGGCGGCGCGACCGGCAGGGCGGGCTGGACCGGTTCGGCGGGTTCGGTTGGTTCCGTTGGTTCGGCTGGTTCGGCCGGTTCAATTGTTTCGTCCGGTCCGGGTGGTTTGTCTGGTCGGGCTGGTTCGGTCGGCTCCGCACGCTCGGTCGGCGCCGCGCGCTCGGCCGGGTCGGTGAGTGCGGGGGCGCCGCCGGTGCAGCGGGCGCCGTCGGCGGGGGCGCACGGCGGGGGCGCGGTCGTGCGGATCCCGACGCCGGCGGGCGCGGCACGGAACGGTTCGAGCGCGTCGACGACGCCGGCGAGCCCGTCGACCGCGCCGGTCACGGGGCCGACGTCAGCCGTCCGACGGCCGTCATCGGCCACGCCGACGACGGCCGCTCCCGCATCGGCTGCCGCGGGTGCGGTGCCGGTGGCATGGGTGCCCCAGACGACTCCGGCCGTCACGGCTCCGGCCACCGGCCCCCGGGTCGCACCGGCACCTCCGGTCCCGCCCCGGCGCAGCGCGCTGACGCAGGCACCGGCGAGCACGTCGGCCGCGGCCGTGCAGCGGCGTACGTTGCCGTCGGCGCCGCGCACGGTGGCGGCCGGCGAGACCGCGGTGACGCCGTCGGCTGGCGAGGGCGACCGAGCGGGGAGCAGCGAAACGGCTGGGGGTGTGCCGGCGGCGCCGCGGGGCGGAGGAGCGGCACCGCAATCCGCCGGACAGGGCACCGCCTCCCCGGCAGCGCCCGTCGTACAGCGATCCACGTCCAGGACCGGACCGCCCGTCCGTCCTGCCACACCGGCTCCCGCCGCGCCGGTCGCACCCGCGGCGCCCGCTGGGACCGGGCAGCCCGCGGCTGTCGCGCGTCGACAGGGGAAGACCGGGGCTTCGGGCGCGGACGCCCGTAGGACGCCGACCTCGTCCACGCCACCTGCCGCTGCCGGTCCGGCGGCGCCGCCGACTCCGGCCGTGCGCAGAGCATCCGCGTCCGCCACGCCATCGGTCACCGACGCGGTTGTGCAACGCAGCGCGCGGTCCACCGCCCCGCGACAAACGGCACCGCCGACATCCCGGGAACCGGAAGCGCCCCGCGAGAAGACAGGCCTGACGGCGTCTCGGCAGAGCAGTGGGACTCCGGCGGAGACGGCGTCGCCGACGGTGTCTGTTCAGCGGCGTGCGGCTGTGGGAGACGCGGGGTCGACGGCGGCGGGTCAGAGTCGCGGGGCTTCGGTGGAGTCGGCGTCGCCTTCGGTGTCTGTGCAGCGGCGCGCGGTGGCGGGAGATGCGGCATCGACGGCCGCCCCTCAGAGCGGCGGGACTTCGGGGGGGACGGCGTCACCGGCGGTGTCTGCTCAACGGCGTGCGGCTGTGGGAGAGGCGACGGCCGCTGTTCAGCGGCGCGGGGCTTCGGAGCAGACAGCGTCGTCATCGGTGTCTCGGCAGCCGCGTGCGGTGGCGGGAGATGCGGCACCGACGCCCGCCGCTCAGAGCGGCGGGGCCTCGGCAGAGACGGTGCCGGCGGTGTCTGTCGAGCGGCGCGCGGCTGTGGGTGGAGCGGGGCCGACGGAGACGGGTCAGAGTCGCGGGGCTTCGGTGGAGTCGGCGTCGCCGCCGGTGTCTGTGCAGCGGCGCGCGGTGGCGGGAGATGCGGCACCGACGCCCGCCCCTCAGAGCGGCGGGGCCTCGGGGGAGACGACGTCGGCGGTGTCGCGTCAGAGCGGCGGGGCTTCAGGGGAGACGGCGTCGGCGGTGTCGCGTCAGAGCGGCGGGGCTTCAGGGGAGACGGTACCGGCGGTGTCTGTTCAGCGGCGTGCGGCCGGCGGTGAAGTGGGGTCGGCGGCAGTCGGTCAGAGTCGTGAGGCCTCGGGAAAGGCGGCGCCTGCGGTGTCCGTTCAGAGGCGTGCGCTGGCGGGTGAGCCGGGGGCGACCGCCGCCCCTCGACACGGCGGGCCCTCTGCACAGCCGGCGTCGCCGACAGCGCCCCGTCAGGGGCGCGGGGAACTGCGCGACCAGCCCCCACCGGCCCGCACCGCACCCACACCTCCCCGCACGCCCCGCACCGCACCCACACCTCCCCGCACGCCCCGCACCG
>NZ_LBMU02000108.1 GCF_001005085.2 Streptomyces humi | reverse complement strand
CGCCACCGAGGAGGAGCTCCGCGCCGCCGCCCAAGCCGCCCAGGCCGACCGCTTCATCGCCGAGCTGCCCGACGGCTACGACACCAAGGTCGGCGAGCAGGGCCTCACCCTCTCCGGCCGCAGCAGATCCGCAACGAAACGGAACCACCATGTCCCGCACCATCGCCTTCATCGGAAACGGCAACCTCGGCACAGCGATCGCCCGCCTCGCCGTCGACGCCGGCTACGACGTCGTCCTGAGCAATTCGCGCGGCCCCGAGACCCTGGCCGATGCCGTCACCGGGCTCGGCGACCGCGCCCGCGCCACCACCCCGGCCGAGGCCGCGCGGGCCGCCGGCCTCGTCGTGGTCTCCATGCCCTTCCACGCCCACGACAAGCTCCCGGCCGAGGCGCTGGCCGGCAAGATCGTCGTCGACGCGATGCACTACTTCCCCGACCGGGACGGCCGCATCGAGGAGCTGGAGGAGCGGCGGACCACCAGCAGCGAGCTGCTTCAGCGCCACCTGCCGGGCTCGCGCGTCGTCAAGACGCTCGTCAACATGGACTTCCTGCGGATGCACACCTCGGCCCGCCGCTCCGGCCACCCCGAGCGCAGCGCGCTGCCCCTCACCGGCGACGACCCCGCGGCCAAGGCGGAGGTCACGGGATTCCTGGACGCCATCGGCTACGACGCCGTCGACGTCGGCCGGCTCGCGGACAGCTGGCGGCACGAGGCCGGTACCCCCGTCAATGTCCTGCCCTACGTCGGTGAGCCGCCCGAAGGCATGAACCAGGAGCAGGCGCACGAGTGGCTCTTCACCGGACCGTCCGCCGTCGTCGGCGCCGGCCGCGTCGAGGAACTCACCGGCCAGGCCACCCGCACCGGCCGCGTCGGCCTCTACCTGGAGGACCTCTTCCCGGTCGGCAACTGACCCACCCTCACCCGCCGTCCACCCGGCGATGCGAGACGAAGCAGCGGATGGCCTCTCCACGCTCCGGCTGTTGCAGCATGCGGTGTACCAGCTGGTCAGCGATCCGCAGGTGCACGAGCTGACCGCGCGGGCGCGCGACGCCTACACCGAACGCAGCGCCTTGCTGCTCACCGAGCTGGCCGAGCGGGGCATCGGCCGTCCGGCCGGCCACCGGCCGGACGGGCTGAACGTCTGGGTGCCGCTGGGCACGCAGGCCCGTCCGGTCGCGGACGCGCTGGCCCGGCGCGGATGGGCGGTCCAGCCCGGCCACCTGTTCTCCGCCGGAGCCGGCACCGGGCAGGAGATCCGGGTCACCACCTCCACGCTCACCACCCAGCAGGCACGCGAGTTCGCCGACGACCTCGCCGCCGTCCTCCCCGCCTGACCGGACCCGCCCCGCACATGCCGTCAGGCGGCATCACCCACCGCAGCACACCGCTGCCACGAGCCACAGAAGCAGAGAGGCCGGCACAGCCATGCGCACACACATCGTCGTCCACGAGGCGTTCGAGGCCCCGGGGGCCTTCGAGGACCGGGCCGTCTCCCAAGGGCACGAACTCGGCTTCTCCCGCGTCCACGAGGGCGATGCGCTGCCCGCGTCCAGCCAGGACATCGACCTGCTGATCGTGTGGGCGGCCCCCAGCAGCCCAGCACCACCGTCGAGGAGTACGCGCACTTCGACGCCGCCGCGGAGAAGGCCCTCATCTCCTCCTGCATCGAGGCGGACAAGGCGGTCATCGGCGTCTGCCTGGGCGCCCAGCTCGTCGGCGAGTCGCTCGGTGCCGCCTGGGCACCCAGCCCGAACACGGAGATCGGCTCCTTCCCCGTCACACTCACCGACGCCGGCCGTGCGCACCCCTTCCTCGCCGGCTTCGGGGAGTCCTTCCACACCGGCCACTGGCACAACGACATGCCGGGCCTCACCGACGACGCGACCGTGCCGGCCACCAGCGCCGCCTGCCCCCGCCAGATCGTCGCCTACAGCCGCCACGTGTACGGCTTCCAGTGCCACATGGAGTTCACCCCGGACTGCGTCGAGGCCCTGATCGAGCACGACGAGAAGGAACTGGCCGCACTCGCCGACCGGCCCTTCGTCCAGCAGCCCGACCAGCTGCGCGCCAATGACCACACCGAGATGAACGCCAAGCTCATGACGTTCCTCGACCGGCTCGCCGCGGACCACACCGGCCGCTGAGCGCCGGTCCGCGAACGGCTGCGGAGCCGGATCGCAGGCGCACGACGTACCCGTGGCGCAGGCGCACGACGTACCCGTGGCGCAGGACGGCGACCGTCCACTCGGGGCCGAGCGGGATCCAGGGCCGGCCGGGAGGAGACGTTCCCGTCGGGCGTCCGCAGTTCCAGCCGGGAGTGGGTGTTTTCGAACTCCTGCCAGTCCTGACTGTTCATCGGGTGTCTCGTGCGGTTCCCGCTACCAGCGCATGCCGAGCTGGTCGAGATCGGCGCGGCGCTGAGGGCTGAGTTTCGCGGCCCTCTTGCGGACGTTGTCGAGCCAGGCCCCCAGCTTGTGCTCGACGCCGTCCACGATCTCCACGGCCTTGCGCGGCGCCTGCAAGTGGCCCTCGCGGGCGTGGAACTGGCGGGCGGCCGTCAGGTTCGCCGTCCAGCGGGCGTCCTGCGACCGGGGCGCACCCGCGACCGGCTCCCCCTCCGATGGAGGCTCGATCCCGACCGACTCCAGCAGCCACTGCTGCGCGGGCATCAGCTTGTCCCATCCGGCCCGCTGCCCGGCGATCCAGACACCCAGGTCCTCGCCCTGGACGATGAGTTCACCCGACCCGGCCGGGAGCGAGCCGCCGGCCTTCACCTGGGCGAGCACCAGCCGGTAGACACGCTGCCAGGAGATCTCCCACACCGGGGACCATCCGGGATCGATCTCGGCCAGCGCCGCCATACGGCTCTCGGGCAGCTCCCCGGTGTAAGGGATGCCCGTTTCCCCGCTGTCCCGCCGTCCGGCGTTCTCAGCCGCCTTCCGGGCCGCAGCACGCTGGTTCTTGACCCAGGTCCCGATGGGGAAGCCGTCCCACACCGCGCTGGTGGGCGGGAGCAGATGCCCGTGCGCCTCGGCGTAGGCGCGGGCGACGGCGAGCCCGGCCTCCCACGCGGACGCCTGCACCGACCACACCATGCCGAGCGCCTCCAGCTCGCGCACCCGCGCGGCTTCCAGCGTCCCGGCCGCGTAGTACCGACGCTGATCCGCCACCCACACCCCCAGCGGATGCCCGCCCGCCGCGCCCCAGCCCTCCGGGGACACGTACGTGTAGGGCACGCGCAGCTCGGCGTCGCCGCTCTCGCGCAGCCACCGCGCGGCCACCTCGATGCCGCGCCGCCAGTACGCCTTCTCGGGGTCGATGACCCGCAGCCGGACGAACTGGGCGAGTGCGGCGGGGTCGCGTTCCTCGCTGAACCTGAGCACCCCGGCCGCCGCCGCGCCGACCGGGATGACGTCCTCCTGGTCGGCGTCCTCGAGGTCGGCGTCCTGCTCCTGCTCGTGGTCCTGGTAGTCGCCGGGCTGGGGGCGGGCGTTGCGGATGCGGGGGTCGGCGAGGGCTTCGATGGTGTCCGCGTCGTGCGCCTGCAAGGCGCCCAGGATCTTGCTGAGGGTGCCGTACGCGTCCGAGGTGAGCAGTTCGTTCGCGTCCTCGTCCGCACCGAGGAACACCGGGACGATCAGCGTGGCCAGCTTCCCGACCCCGGGCCGCATCCGCAGCGCACGCCCGACCATCTGCACGATGTCCACCATCGAGCCCCGGGCATCGGCGAACAGAACGGCATCGCACTCCGCGGTGTCGACACCCTCGCCGAGGACCCGCACCGAGGAGAGCACCCGCAACTCGGCGCGCACGTCCGAGCCGCTCAGGAAGTCGGAGGCGAACTCCTCCAGCACGCTGTGGCGATGGGCGGGGGCATGCTCGCCGTACAGCCAGTCCGACCACACCCGTGCGGCCGGCGGGAAGGCCTCGGGGGCGTCCTCGGCGAGCCGGCCCGCCGTCACGGGCACGGCCGCCGCCATCGCCTCTGCCTCGCCGACCCGGCTGTGGAAGGACAGCACTCGCCGGAACCGCTCCTCCACCGCGGCCCGCATGAGCCCGGTCTGCACGGCCGCCAGCCGCGCCCCGCGTACCACGTCGGACCCGGTGGCCTCGGTGGTGAGGGCGGCGTGGAGGTCGGGGTCACGGATGTCCAGACACAGCACCTGGTACGGCGCCACCAAACCCAGCCGGATCGCCTCGGACAGCTTCAGTTTGTACGCGACCGGTCCGAACACGGGGGAGTCCTCGTCCATGGACGCCACCAGCCGAGGCCGGTCCCCATCGGCCTCCCACACCCGGGCGGTGGCGGTCATGTACAGCCGCCGCACGGCGGGAACCTGGGTCTGGTCGTGCACGGCCGCCCACGGCTTCAGCCCGTCACCACTCACCCGGTGCGCCTCGTCCACCACCATCAGGTCCCACACCCCGAGCCCGGCCGCATGAGCCCGCTGGAGCGTGCCCATGCCGACCGACGCGTAGGTCGCGAACACGGTGACCACCTCCGGCCCCGCCGTCCACGCGATCAGTTCGTCAGGGTCGGTCGTGCACGGCACACCCTGGCTGTCCGCGCCGCGCAGCGAGCAGACACCGATCATCGCGCCGCGCCGCCCGCCCGCCCGCCACGCGCCGGCCATCTGCAACAGCAGGTCCAGCGTCGGGACCAGGACCAGCACCCGCCGCGCGGACAGACGGTCGGCGGCCGCCACCCCGATCAGGGTCTTCCCGGACCCGGTCGCGGCGACGACCTGCGTACGCAGACCCTCGGGCGGGATGCCCTGACCGGGTCGCTCGGAGAGGTGGCGCAGCACCGCGTCGACGGCTTCGACTTGATGCGGGCGAAGAGCGACGGCCACGATGAAATCCTCCTGGTCTGTGAGCTCGGGTGACTGCTGCGCACGGGCGGCCGTGCGCGGACAAGTGGACGGCCGCCCCGCTGGGCTGAACAGGGCCGGGGCTAGGACGGCGGGCCGTCCGGGTCGCGCGGCTCACCGCGCTCGGGCCAGATCCGCAGGACGACGTCCTCATCGGCCGGTGCCGGGCCCGCTGACAGTGCGATGCCGGGCTGTCCGGCGGGGCGCCGGCCGCCGTCCCGGAGGATCGCGCGGGCGGACTCGATCAGGTGCCGGTCGGCGTCGGTCACGCCACGCGCCACGAGGCGGCGGGCGGCCGACAGGAACGCCTCGCTCATCCACCGCAGGACGTGCCGATCGAGCACGGTCAGGACGCCGACGTCGAGCCGGCGGGCCGGCAGGGTCTCGTCGTCTTCCCGCACCGCCCCCCGGCGCGGGCTGCCGCCGATGGGAAGGGCCGGCGGGTCCAGCTCGTCGGAGCCGAACTCCTGGCCTGCGAGCGTCCGGCAGACGGAGGCCGCCGCCATGACGTCGAGCACCGGGTTCCGTTCGGCGGGGCTCGGGCGGGAGGTGGCGTAGGTGCCGCTGCCCGGCGCGGTCCGGATGAGGCCGGCGGTCGCGAGCCTGGCCAGCGCCGCGGCGGCGGTGCCGGACGACACCCCGTAGGACTGTGCCAACCTGGCCTGGGACGGAAGCCGTTCCCCGTCGCGGATGGCCCCCTGGTGGATGGCGACGGCGAGGTCCCCGGCGATCAGGCCGGGGGAGTTCCCGGTGGATACGGTCATGGATCAAACCTAGCGCAGACCTGTCAAAAAAAATGACAGCCTGCCCGTCCCGTCCCGTCGCCAGCCGGACAGGACTCCGGCAACGCCCTCGGCAGCTCGAATACTTTCGGACAGGACCTATCCGGGTGGCCGGTTCGTGGTGCATGGTGTGCGAACGGGCACCGAGCCAATCCCCCAGGTGAGGGCCCTGATGGGCCCTGCCGTCCCACCTCGTGACGGCGAGGCCCGCCGCCCCTCCCGCCCTCCCCACGGGAGGGTCTGCGGCTGCCCGCGCACGACCCACCGACACGGCCTGAGGCTCGAACGACAGTCAGGACGGAGGGCTGTAGGCCCGCGGCCGGATCCGCCGTCACGAGTCCCTCCGCCGCCACCGCCATCACCCCCACCACGCGCGGTACTCCCTGCCGCTGCCGCCCACACCGCTGGACCCGCGCAGGGTGCGTGCCGCCCACAACGGCCCCACGCTTCGAGGCCCTTCAGCGGGTATCGGATACGCAGTTCTGCCTGGCAGTGCGTTCGGCTCGCCCGTCGGCGAAGCGCCGGGCTACAGCAGCCTCATTTCGCGACCGCGTGGCGCGAGCGCCCCACTCTTGATGCTCCTGGCCCTCACCACCACCCTCGCTCTCGGTGCCGCCGAGTACTCCAGCTGTAGATCGCGATCTTGCTGGTCGGGGCTGGTCCGCGAACAGGTGCGGCCACTGGTGATCATCGGTTGTTCGGCTCCACCGACCTGGCGGGCCTGCCCAGCGCCCTGTTCACCGCCGGCTCGGCGCTCGCCGCCGTCACCCCATCGGCCGCATCTCCCAGGCCCGGGGCCGCCGGCCCGGCCTCGCCGCGGGATACCTGACCGGCGCCGTCGGCAGCGCCGGTGTCATCGCCACCGATCCCGCCGCACCGCTCGACCTGCCCGCCTGGTGCCACATGACCGGACACGAGTACCTCGGGCGGCCCGTCTCGGGCACCGACCGACCGGCCGGTGTACGCGTTGCGGATCGCCGCCGACGCGTGCCCCACCCGCTCGGACGCGCCATGGCGGCGGGCCGAACCTCCGGGTGGACGGGGGAGTTGTCGGCAGTAAACCCCTTCGCGTTCACCGTGAACTACCACGACGACATGACCGACCTGGAAATGAGTTCTCGGCACCAGTGCGCCCCCGCAGCAGGAGCGCTGGTGCGCGCCGCGTCCACGCCTCGGCCCCCATGGGTGTGGACGCAGGCGGGACGCAATGATCCTCGACCCCGAGTGCGCCTACTCTGCTACCGGCTCAGGGCGCCAGGTGCCGTCGAGTGGGATGCCGGCGGCGGCTGCGATCCGGGTACGGGAATCGAGAAGTCGGGCCCGCAGCGCCTTCAGGTCGACGTCCATGAGGGTGCCGCCGCGTTTGACCACGCGTCCGGTGACGAGGACGGTGTCGACCAGGCCGGGGTGGCCGGCGCTGACGATGGTGGCGGCCGGGTCGGTGACCGGGAAGACGGTCAGGTCGTCGGCGCGTAGCAGGATGATGTCGGCGTCCTTGCCGGGGGTGATGCTGCCCGTCCGGGCGTCGAGTCCGCATGAGGCGGCGGCGTCGATGGTGCTGAAGGCGAGCAGGTCGCGGGAGCGCAGGCCACCGTCGAGGCCGCGTTGCACGGCGAAGGCGGTGCGCATGGCGGAGAACATGTCGCCGCCGGCGGAGGGGACGTCGTCGATGGACAGCGTCGGGCGCAGGCCGGCAGCCAGCGCGCGGCCGGTCATGGGGAGTCCGAAGCCCATCTTCAGCTCGACGTCAGGGCTGATCGACAGGGAGCTGCCCGCGTCGGCGAGCATCCGCAGCTCGTCGTCGCTGAGCCCGTTGCCGTGTACGAAGGCGGTGGTGTCCCGCAGCAGGCCGTGCTCGCGCAGGTCGGCGACAGCCCCGGCTGTGATGTCGACGTGCAGACTGGTGCGCAGGCCGAGTTCGGCGGCCAGTTTCAGCTCGTGGGTGACGGTGTCCATGCTGGTGGCCTCGGGGCCGCGCAGCCCCCACGCCATGGTGACCGGGCCGTCCCCGGTCAAGGTGGCGCGGACGCGGCGGATGGCGCTGTCGACGGGGTCGGTGGTGCCCCAGCCGGCGCCGAGGCAGAAAATCGACCGGCCGGGCGCGTCGCGCAGCGCGGCGACGGCGGCGTCCTCGTGCTCGGGGGTCTGCGCGACGTGGTACCAGTCCAGCATCGTGGTCACGCCGGAGTGCAGTGCCTCCAGGCGGCCGAGGAGGGTGCCCGCGTAGACGTCCTCGGGCCGGTAGTGGGGTTTGACGGTGCCATGCATGGCCACCGCCCACTCCGCGAACGTCCAGTCCGCGCCGACTCCTCGGAACGCGGTCTGCCAGGTGTGGCGGTGGTTGTCGACGAAGCCGGGCATGACGATCCGGTCGGTCGCGTCGATCACCTCGGCGTCCGGCGCGTCGATCTGTGCGGCGACCTCGACGATCACGCCGTCCTCGATGAGCACGTCACCGCGGGCGAGATCGCCGACAGCCGGGTCCATGCTGACCACGGCGCCGCCAGTGAGCAGGGTTTTCATCGGATGCACTCCTTCACGGACTTTTTCGGATGGGGCGAGACCGTGGTGTGACGGCGGCCGGCGCAGATGGACGCCGTTCAAGTGGTCATTGCTTTCTGCCGCAGGTAACCGACGGGGGAGAGCGCCAGGGCCGGGCCGCCGGTGAAGTACAGCTGCACACGGGTGTCGCCCTCGCGGGCCATGAGGGCCAGGACCCACATCTTCAGCCGCCGGCAGCTGAGCAGGACCGCGATGAAGCCGAAGGTGGAGGAGGCGATCACCGCGCGCCGCGGAACTCCGCCGGAGACCTTGCCGAGAGCTTTCGGGCTCTGTCCGCGGGCGGTCAGGGAGCAGGCCATGTGGGAGGAGCCGTAGATATTGGCGTTCATCGCGGACAGCAGGGCGACGAGCACGATGGCGTTCATGAGCCGGCCGGCGGCGGGGATGTCGAGGTGGTGGAGGACCGCCACGCAGGGGCCGCTGGTGGTGACGGCGGGGTCGCTCCACGGGATCAGCGTGACGATGACCAGCATGGACCCGACGTAGAACACGCCGATCCGCCACATCGCGGTGCGCACGGCCTCGGCGACGCCGCGGACCCAGGTCCCGATCGCCCGTTCGGCGTGCACCGAGAACGATCCGGAGGCCGGATCGGCTGCCGACATCTCGCCGAGCATGCGCATCACCAGCATGACGAGCACGCCGGACAGGGCGTAGGCGAGGACGATCGACGGTCCGGCGGCCGCGATGCCGGCGCCGGAGCCGACGAACAGACCCACGCCCATGACCCCGCCGAGGGCGATCATCGACAGGTGGCGCTGCTTGAGCCCCCGCGCGAGCGGGGCGCCGCCGCCGGGTGCGTCACCTCGGATTCGTGGGCGAACGCAGCGTCGGGGAGGCCGAAGGTTTTGCAGGTGGGACATGAGCATGCACCTCTTCGTTGAGCCGCTGGACTCGCAAGGGCCGGTTGCGGCCTGACCCGCACCGGTCACGAGTGGAGGCACGGGCGGGTGGCGTCGACGCAGCACGCGGTCGGCGCACTGGCAGTGGTTCAGGCGCTGCATTGGTAGTGGTTCAGGCGCTCGCCGCCGTGGCGTTTACGGCGTCGGCGGCGGCCAGCGCGTCGGCCACCAGGTCGGCGGTGTCCTCGGTGCCCGCGGCCAGCCGGACGAGGCCCAGCGGAACCGACTCGGCAATCTGGTCCTCGCTGAGCATGCCGCGCCACATGGACGCCGGGTGCACGGCCAGGGATTCCACGCCGCCGAGGCTGGCCGAGCGCAGGGAGTAGCGCAGCTTGCCGAGGAACGCGTCGGCCGTCCCGAAGCCGCCGGTGAACTCGATGCCGAGCACTCCGCCGAAGCCGCTCATCTGACTGGCTGCCAGCTTGTGCTGCGGGTGGGACGGCAGGCCGGGGTAGTGCACACTCGCCACGGCGGGATGCCCGCTGAGTGCCTCGGCGAGGGCCAGGCCGTTGGCGTTGTGCCGTGGCACGCGCAGGGGCAGGGTGCGAATGCCGCGCAGCAGCAGCCAGGCGTCGATGGGGCCGAGGGTGGCGCCGGTGAGCAGGCCGACGTCCCAGATCCGGTTCAGGAGTTCGGCGGGTCCCGCGATCACGCCGGCGGAGACGTCGGAGTGGCCGTTGAGGTACTTGGTCGCGCTGTGCCAGACGAGGTCGATGCCGAGGTCCGCGGGCCGCTGGTTGAGCGGGGTGGCGAAGGTGTTGTCCGCCATGGTCAGCACGTCGTGCGCGCGGGCCAGGTCGGCGACGGCGCGCAGGTCGGTGATTTGCAGCAACGGGTTGCTCGGCGTCTCCACCAGGATCAGGCGGGTCTGGGGGGTCAGCGCCTTCGCGAACGCTTCCGGGTCGGTCTGGTCGACCTGGGTGGTGGACACGCCGAGGCGCGGGAGCAGGTTCATCAGCACCGAGCCGGTGCCGCCGTAGGTGGACCTCTGCCCGATGACATGGTCACCGGCGGAGACCGTGGCGAGGACGGCGGTGGTGAGCGCTGCCATCCCGGACGCGGTGACGATGGCCGACTCGGTGTCCTCCAGCTCCGCGACGACGGCCGCTACCTGCGCGTGGTTGGGGTTGCCGAAACGGGTGTAGAAGTCCTTGCCGCGCGGTTCGACGGCGCCGCGCGCGAACGTCTCGCCGTTCTCGGCCCAGAACGTCGCCGTCTGGTAGATGGGCGGCGCCACCGCGCGAGTGGGATGGATACCGCGATCGGCGTGGACGGCAGTGGTGCTCTTGCCCGGCATGGCCTGCCCTTCCATGGATATCGGTCACGACCCCATGAAGCGTGACTGACCATCTCTCGAATATGGATGGGGCATGGCAATTTTGGCAGCAAATTGCGCTGAACGAAGGTGCATGATTGTGGTACCGAGCTGCGGGGCGCAATAATCTGCCGCTATGGATGAGGTGGATAGGTTGATCCTGGCTGAGCTCGAAAAGAACGGCCGGATCAGCAACAACGAGCTGGCCGCCCGGGTCGGGCTGTCGCCGTCACCCTGCCTGCGCAGGGTGCGCCAGCTGGAGGAAGCCGGGGTCATCCGCGGCTACCGGGCGCTGATCGACCCCGCCGCGGTGGGCCGCAGCCTGCGGGTGTTCGCCGGGGTGCGCTTGATGCGGCACACCCGGGCCGACGTGGTCGCGTTCGAGCGCGGGATCACGCAGCTTCCCGAGGTGGTCGCCTGTCACCACATCACCGGCAACTTCGACTACCTGCTCCAGGTCGAGGTCGCCGACCTGCCCGCCTACGAGGACTTCCACGCCAACCAGCTGGCCGCCCTGCCCGCCGTGGCCACGGTGACCAGCTACGTCACCATGAAGACGCTCTCCCCCGACATCACGTGACGGCCTCGTCCCGGCGCCGGAGGGCTGGCGCACGGACCACTGGGTGTCTGTGCTCCGGCACCTGCGCTGGAGCGCAGAAGTGAGTTACCCGGTGGTGGCGGCTTCAGATGGTGATGCTGCCGCGGATGCAGACGGTGGCGGCGCCGCTGACCCGGACCGTGCCGTCGGGATCGGCGGCGATCTCGATGCTGGCGGCCCGCCCAAGACGCGCGCCCTGGGAGACACGGTAGGCGGAGGGCGCTGCGCCGGTGGCGGTGAGCCACTGGCCGACGCCGGCGTTCATGCTGCCGCACGCGGGGTCCTCGGGGACACCGGCGCGGGGGGCGAAGGTGCGCATCTCGAAGTGGTGCTCGGATCCCTCGGGGTGGGCCCCGATCGCCCCGACCATCGCGGTCGGGATGAGGGACAGGTCGGGTTCGAGGTCGAGGACCTCCTTGGCGGTGGCCAGCTGGATCACAGCCCAGCCGGGCCCGTTGTCCACCCACTGGTGGGCCAGGACCCGCTCCCGCGTGATGCCGAACGCGGCCACGATCCGTTCCAGGTAGGCGTCGTCGAGTGCGCCGTCGCGGACCCGCGGCGGGGCGGTGAAGGACAGCGTGTCCTCGCCGCGTCGCACGGTGACCAGGCCGGCGGCGCACTCCTGCACGATGTGATCGGCGTGCCGCGGGCTGCCGCCGCCGTCCAACCAGGCGCGCGCGGACCCGAGGGTGGGGTGCCCGGCGAACGGCAGTTCGCCCTGGGGTGTGAAGATCCGCAGCCGGTAGTCCGCCTCCGGCGTCGTCGGGGGCAGGACGAACGTGGTCTCCGACAGGTTCGTCCAGCGCGCCAGGCCCTGCATGTCCTCGTCCGTCAGATCCGTCCCGTCCAGGACGACCGCGACCGGGTTGCCGCGATACGGGGTCGTGGAGAACACGTCGACCTGCACGAACGAGCGAGTACGCGGCATAGTCATCGGCGGCCTTTCGAACAGCGGCGGAAGCGGACCTGTGTCCGCCCGCCCGACTGCGGGAGCAGGTCCATCCCAGCGGGGCCCGCGCGGACAGGACAGGGCCAGTCACCAAAGAGTGGACCGAACGGCCGGGACCGGAGGGCGGCGTACAGCGCTCGTACCGCCCTGAGCTCTGCGGCTTGACCGGATTGGCAGTACGGGCACCGGGGCGCCCCCTCCGTTCCCGTGCCAGGTGGAAGGGGCGGGCACCACCGGCAGTTACTGCGCGTCGGAAGCTGCGACCAGAAGGCCGCCGACGAAGGTGTGAGTGGGGGTGAGGTCGCGAAGGGCGCCGCTAGGGCAGTGGGCGGGATCCTGGTCCCAGACGGTGAGGTCGGCGAGGCGGCCGGGGGTGAGGGCGCCGCGCAGACCCTCCTCACCGTTCAGACGCGCGGCGTTGCGGGTGTGCAGTGTGACCGCTTCGTCGTAACTGATCGCGTGCTCGGGGCCCTTGACGCCGATGACGGTCTGCCGCGTCGTCATGCCCCACACCGAGCGCATCGCACCGAACTGGCCGACCGGGAAGTCGGATCCCGCGCTGACCTGGGCGCCCAGGTCGATCCAGCCGCGGGCCGGGAAGAGGCGGGCGACACGTTCCGGGCCCCAGAAGGTCTCCTCGACCTCGGCGGTGTCGTGCAGCAGCGGCTGCTGGATGGTGACGGGGATGCCGAGGGCGACGGCGCGGGCGCGCTGTTCGGGGCCGGCGAGGCCGCCGTGCTCCATGACCAGGGTGCCGGCGGGCAGGCCGGGGTTGCGCTCAAGGACGCGTTCGTAGACGTCGAGGAGGGTGCGGACCGCGCGGTCGCCGTAGGCGTGGGTGCCGACCCGCCAGCCGCGCCGGACCACCGCCTCGACCGCCTCGACCATCGCGTCCGGTTCCCAGATCAGCATGCCGGAGAAGGAGTGGTCGCAGGCGTACGGCTCCTCGGTGGCCCCGGCCTCCAGGCCGCCGTCGAGGCCGAACTTCACCCCCCAGACCGACAGCCACGGGTCGGATTCGTCACGCCACTGTTCCATGGTGTCGAGCAGGTCCTCGACCTGGGCCGCGCTGGTCATGCCGAGTGCCGAGATCAGTGCCCGTACCCGGGTGTGGAGGGCGCCCTCCTTGCTGGCGGCCAGGTACACGGCGTAGTCCTCGGGGGTCACCGCGCAGTCCCGGACGGTGCCGATGCCGGTGGCGGCGTACTCGCGGGAGGCCAGGCGAAGCCCCTCGATGCGCTGGTCCCGGTCGGGGGCCGGGACGAGGTGTTCCACAAGGTGCAGGGCGTTGTCGACGAGACGGCCGTCCAGCTTGCCGTCGGCGTCCCGGCCGATGGTGCCGCCGGGCGGTACCGGGGTGTCCTCGGTGATGCCGGCCAGGCGCAGCGCGTAGTGGTTGACGACGTCGTTGTGGCCGCCGCGCTTGACCAGGACGGGGTGCCTGTCGGTGGCCGTGTTGAGTTCGGCCGCGGTGGGCATGCGGCGCTCGGCGAGGTTGAGTTCCTGCCAGTTGGTGGTGGTACGGATCCACTCGCCCTCAGGGGTGACGGCGGCACGCTGCCGGATCAGGTCCAGGAACTCGGGGATGGTACGGGCCTGGTGGACGGGTACGTCCTGGGCGCCGAGCCCGGCGAAGACGAGGTGGGTGTGGGTGTCGTCGAAGGCGGGCAGTACGGTGGCGCCGGGCAGGTCGTGGACCTCGGTGCCCGCGCCCACCAGGTGGTCCAGGCCGTGCGGGTCGGCGGACACGGCCATGATCCGGTCGCCGCGCACGGCCAGCGCCCGCTGCGTGTCCTGACCGGGTACCAGGGTGTGCACTGCGCCGGCACGGATCAGCAGGTCGGCTGGGCGGTCGGTCATCGTCTTCTCCCTCTGTTCGCAGCGGTTTGGACGGTCTCGCTGACAAGACAGTTGTACGAACTGATCCGCGATTCGCCGTCATGCTCGGTTCTGTAGAGCAGAGAACACGTCACATGCCAGGCCGATAGTGCAGATCGTGCGCCAGACGCCAGACGCCAGACGCCAGACGCCAGACGGATGGACGCGTGGCGCAGCCGCTTGGCTGTGCCGCAGCGTGCCTCCTGACGCGGCCCCTCATCGCCGCGGCCCGGGGAAGACCACGCGGAGGGTCTGGACCCGCCGGTTCCGGCGGAGCATGAGCCAGGCGAGGGTCGGCGGGCAGGGGTCGGTGCCGCCGACGGGGTTGATGACGTCCATTTCCCAGATGGTGACGGTACGGCTGGCCACCACATGGCGCAGATGCTGGGTCACGCCCTTCTCGCGGTTCCTTCGCATGGCCGGGATGGGATGGCAGCGTTCGCCCGGCGTGCTCAGGACTCCGACCAGTTCGGTCTCCGCCGGCCACAGCTCCAGGATCTCCCTGGGCTGACGGCCGCGCCGGGCGCCCTCCAGCGTGGCCTCGGCCTCCTGCCGGCTGTCCTCGGTGAGCCGGGAGGCGTCGTCGTGCACGTGTGTGGCGGTGTCGAGCAAGACCTGGGCGAGCTTGGCCCGGGCCTGGTTGAGTCGGCTGCGCACCGTACCGACCGGGATCTCGCAGGCGTAGGCGATCTCCTGGTAGGAGGTGATGCCGCTGAAGTGGCGCAGCATCAGCACCAACCGCAGCGGCTCGGGCAGTTGCTCCAGCGCGTCCCAGATCCAGTCGCGCATCGCGTGCTGGTCAAGGATCCGCTCCGTATGTGAGAGGCGCGGGGGATACGACGGCCCGACCAGGTGCGCGTGCACGTGGTCGAGACCGTCGAGGCCAGGTGTCTCCCGGCCGGCACGCAGTCGCATGCGGGAGCTGTTGCGGACGATCGCCCGGAGCCAGGCGCCCACGGCTGCGGGGTCGCGTACGTCGCTGATGCGACGCAGCGCGGTCAGCGCGGCGTCCTGCACCGCGTCCTCGGCGTCGGGGCCGTAGCCCAGCAGGCTCAGCGCCACCGCACGCATCGGCGCCTGGTGCCGGGCGAGCAGCAGACCGAGCGCCGCGGTCTCACCGGCCTGGGCCCTGCGGGTGAGTTCCTCGTCCGTGGGCGGGTCGATGGCTGTCATGGTGGGTGAACGCCTCCGTGGCGACGGGGTTCGCGCCAGCAGACTTCGGTCATTGCCGACCGAACCTTCTGGGCGTGCCTGTGATGCATCATGCTCCGGTCAGGGCAGCTCCGGCAGCCAGCTGCCGTGGAAACCGGCCGGGACGGGGTACGGCAGTTCGACCGTCGCCTGGAGGGCGAGCTCCCGGGCGTCGAGGACGAGCAGCTCGCCCGCCTGGCCGTGGTCGTCTGAGACCAGGGACAGCAGCCAGCCGTCGTCCTCGCCGGTGCCGTCGGCCGCCGGGACGAAGACCGCCTCGCCGGCATGGCGACTGCCGGGTGCGTTGTACAGATGCCGGGCGCCGGACTTGAGGTCGTGCTTGGCGATGCCGTCGCCGGAGACCGTGTACAGGTAGCGGTGAGGGTGCCCGGTCATGGCCTCGTTGTGGGTGGGGAACTCGGCTTCGTGATCGTCGAGTTGGGACTGGGTGACGCAGCCGGCAGCCGGGTCCAGGGTCCAGCGGTGCAGGACGGGAAGAACCACGCCCGTTTCGTGCAGCGTGGCCGGGCCGCCGGGCCCGGTGAGGCCGCCGAGGCCGGACCAGGCGTTGCGGAAGCCCGCGGGGCCGTGGCGTACCGCGTCCAGCACGATCCGGCCGTGGGTGTCCTCGTAGGCATTGCCCACGTGGAAGACGTAGCAGTCATCGATGTCGTACCACCGCACGTCCGTGCTGCCCGGCGTGCGGGACATGATCCCGATCCGGGCGCCGTACCCGTCGTCCCACCGGTAGGGCATGCCGCCGGGTCGGGCTCGGGCGGGGTCGAAGACGACGGGGAGGTCCAGCCACACGATGTGGTGCTCGGTGACGGCGAAGTCGTGCATCATCGTCGGCCCCGGCACCTCGACCGGCCGGCTGTCGAGCAGTTCGCCCTGCGCGGTGACCCGGTGATAGGTGAGGTACGGCGCGGCGAACCCGGTGCCGAACAGGTGCAGTTCGCCCGTGACCGGGTCCTGCTTGGGACGCGCGGTCATCGCCGTCCGCAGCCGCCCACCGAAGTCGTAGGGCCCGACGGTCTCCAGCTCGTCGGTGACCCAGTAGGGCAGGCCCACCTCACACAGGGCCAGGATCATGCCGGCGTGCCGGATCACGTGCGTGTTGGTGGGCGTGGCTGCCAGGTCGAGGGTGAGATTTCGGCGGATGAAAGGGTGCCCCGCCAGCTCCCGGGTGTGCACCCACCGATTGCGATACCACTCGGCGTGTCCGCCGCGCAGCCGGATGCCGTGCAGCATGCCGGAGCCGGTGAACCAGTGCCCGGGAACTTCCCCGGGCAGCGGGTTGGGGCCGTTGCGCAGATAGCGGCCGTCCAGTTCGGGCGGCAGCGAACCCCGCACCGTGAGACCGGCGGCCTCGCGCTCCTCCGGGACCGGCGCGAAGCGGCCCCGGAGGTGGCCAGGAAGGGATGTTCCTTCGGTCATGCCTGAGTTCCGGGCGATGCGGCCTTCTTGACCAGGGCGGCTACCTCGGCGGGCTTGGACACGTACACGGCGTGGCTGCCGCTCGTCTTGGTCACCGTCGCCCCGGCCCTTTCCGCCATGGCGTGCTGGGCCGGCGGCGGGATCATGCGGTCCTCGGTGGCGATCAGGTAGAAGCTCGGCCTGGTGCGCCAGGCTGGGTGGGTGACGGTTCCGCCCAGCGCTTCCACGCCCCAGGGGACCTGGGAGTCCGCCAGGAACCGGGCCTCGCCGGCGGGAAGGTCGGCGGCGAAGGAAGCGGCGAACTTCTCGCGGTCCAGGAAGAGATACCCGTCGCGGGGCGGCAGGATCGGCGGCACGGGCGCGCCGGGCGGCGGATCGGCGATCAGGGTGTTGACGGACTCGTCCCTGTCCGGCGCGAACGCCGTGACGTACACGAGCGCGCTCACCTTCTCGTGGTTGCCCGCCTCGGAGATCACCGCGCCGCCGTAGGAGTGGCCGACCAGTACGGTCGGGCCGTCCTGGGCGTCCAGGACCATCTTGGTGGCGGCGACATCGCCGTCCAGGGAGAGCGTCGGGTTCTGAACGACGGTGACGGCGTAGCCGTCGGCGGTCAGCAGGTCGTAGACCCCCTTCCAACCCGAACCGTCGACGAACCCGCCGTGGACCAGGACGACGTTCCTTGCTTCAGCACTCATGACCACGTACTCCTCTTGGACGGACGGCTGTTGCTTGGGCGGACTACTGCGGGACGGCCGTGGCCGGCACCTGGGCGGCCACCAGACGGGCTTGGGCGCGGGCGGGATAGACCTTCGTGAAGACGGCGGGGCCGACCAGGCCGACGACGTGGGCCGCGACGCCTACCCAGGCCGGGGCGTTGACCGCGCCCGCGACGAGCAGGCTGACACCGATGAACGTGAAGCCAGTGCCCCACGCGCTGGTGATGTGGTTGTTGACCCGGACGAACTCCGGCATGTCCCAGAACTCGCGTGGCGTCTGGCGCTTGGCGATGCCCAGCGTGAAGGGGCGGCGGATCGCCAGCGTCCCCCAGGCCGTGACGGCCAGCCAGGCGAAGGAGAGGACGTCGGTGTGGTGCGACAGGGACGCGTTCGGCTGCGCGACGGCCACGGCACCGACCACCATGAAGTACACGATGGTGCTGGCCTCCAGGATCAGCGCGTCGAGGTCGACCCCACGGCGGCGGTCCTGGAGCAGGAGCAGCAGCCCCGAGGCGAAGCCGCAGACCGCACCCCAGCGCCAGTCGACGAAGCCCGACACGAAGCCGGCGACGATCCAGGGGATGAATCCACGAAAATAACCCATTGGCCTTCCTTGTTGAGCGGGAACGAAGGTGTTTGACGCGGACTAGATGCAAGGCGGTCGAGGAAGTTCGACTCTCGACATGTGATGCCAGTCACGCTGGCTGACCGGGTTCCTCTCACGGCGACAACGCGATGGCCGGTGCCCTGCGGGTGCGGGACACCGGCCATCGCGTGGGCCTAAGTGGACGGCGGCAGTGTTGATTGGTCTTGACGTGCAGGGTCTCCCAGTGCCTCGCGGTACCCGGCATCACGACGAAGACGAGGAGCGCGATGGATGCCAGGGTGAACGGGAGCGGGCGCACCCACTGGTGGTGACCAACAGGGTGAGGAACTCGGCCCAGTGCGGCACGGTCGGATTGCGGAATATGCGCTTCCGGCCGTCTCTCCTCTCAGCCGAAGTGACGGATGCGGGCCGCGGTCGCCGGAGCGTAGGGCAGCCAGTCGCTGGTCGTTCCGGTGGTGACGAACCCCGCGACGGCGGCCGCGAATTCGTGGCCCAGGGCCGCGCGCTGCCTGTCGTTCACCCCGGCGAGGACGGGACTGCCGGAAGAAGCGTCGAAGGTGTTGAAGAGGAAGGGCAGTTCGGCGCAGTGGGTGGCGCCCAGGGCGTACGGGTCCTCGGCGGGGGCGTGGTCGAACTGGTAGACGTAGGTGGTGTTGCCGCCGGCCGCGTGGTGGTCGGCGATCTCCAGCGAGCCGTCCCGGAAGAGACCGTCGGTCTGCACGGCGGTGAAGATCTGCGCCGGTGCCGCGTGTTCGGCGAGGCGGGCGGCGTGGCGCTGGTAGACGTCCTGGGCGGCCTGCCGGCCGACCTGGGCGGTGAGGACGTCCAGGGCCCCGGTGGCGGTGAGGTCCTGGATGCGGGGATCGAAGGCGAAGAAGGCCGTCGCCTCGTCGCGGGTGGTGCCGATCAGCAGCTGCTTGCCCTCCAGCGCGCCGGCTGCGAGCGCCTGTTGCCGGGTGCGGGGCATGCCGGGGGCGCCGAGGACCGGATACATCGGCGGGGCCGCGTTGCCCGGAGTCGCGAGCTGGACGGAGAGCCGCCCGTAGGCGTCCAGCAGCCGCTCGGCCGACAGGGCGCGCAAGGCCTTCGCGATGTCGGTGCCGGCCGGGATGCCCAACAGGCGCAGGTAGCTGGCGGCGTTCTCGGCGGCCTGGTGCGCGTCCTGTGGTGCCAGGCCGAAGGGGCCGCTCTGGAGCAGCACCCGGGTGACGGACTCGTTCGTCGCGGGATCGAGGGCCAGCATCAGGGACGAGTAGGCCCCGGCAGACTGCCCGCCCACGGTGACGGTGCGCGCATCTCCGCCGAAGGAGGCGATGTTGCCCTGGACCCAGCGCAGCACGGCGGCCTGGTCCTGCGGTCCGACGTTGGCCGCACCGATCTCCGGGAGGTAGAGGTAACCCAACGGCCCCACCCGGTAGTTGGCGGTGACGACCACGATGTCACCCAGTGCGGCGAGACGGGCGCCGTCGTACCAGTCCCAGCCGCCGGAGCCGCTGGTGAAGCCGCCCCCGTGCCACCACACCAGAACCGGGCGGACCTCACCGTCCGCCACCGCCCGGCGCGGAGCGAAGACGTTGACGGTCAGGCTGCCGTCCTCGTCCCAGTCCGGCACGCGCACCCCCTGCACCTTCTCCAGCCGGGAGGCCGCCTGCGGCACGGACGGTCCGGCCGTCGCCGCATCCCGCACGTCCGTCCAGCCCGGGTGCGGCCGCGGCGGCGCGAAGCGCAGCTCGCCCACCGGCGACGCGGCGTACGGGATGCCCCGGAAGGAAACCGCCTCGCCCTCCACGATTCCCCTGACCTTGCCACGGTCGGTGTCCACGACCATCTGCTCGACACCGGTCATCGGGCTCACCTGCTCTCTCTCGTCCCGGTTGCTCCGAGACATTTCTAAGCGAACGTAAGTATCTGAGCCATAAATATCCAATCGGATCACGGAAACAAGACATAAGATCTCTGTTCATGGAGAAAACACGCCAGGAGTTGGACTCTACGGACAGTCGGATCGCGGCCGCGTTGCTGGCCGCCCCACGCGCTTCCTGGCGCACGGTCGGCCGCGTCCTGGGCATCTCGGAGCGCACCGTGGTACGCCGTGCGGCACCGCTGTACGGCGACGGGACCCTGCGGGCCACGGCCGTCCGCAACCCCGTGCACTTCCCCGACCTGATCCCGCTGGCCCTGCGCATCCGCTGCAAGCCCAACCGGATCAGCGCCATCGCCGCCACCCTCGCCCGACGCCCCGACACCATCTGGGTCGACGTCCTCGGCGGCGGGGACGAGATCTGCACCATCCTCTTCCTGGACGGCCCCGACGCACGCAACAACCTGCTGCTGCGCGACCTCCCCGCGACCCCCGCCGTGCAGTCCTGGACCTCACACGTCCTGCTCCGGGTCTTCCCGGCAGCCTTCGACTGGAGCGGCGGCTTGCTGACGGAACCCGAACTGACCGCTCTACGGCCGGACATGGCCACCGCAGCCGACCGGCCGCCCCTCCAGCCCGTTGACCACCAACTGATCACCGCACTGATCGAAGACGGGCGCGCCTCCTACACCGACCTCGCCCACCGCGCCGACACCACCCCCCTCACCGCCCGCCGCCGCCTGGAGGCCCTGGTCGCCGGCCAGATCCTGCGGCTCGCGACCGAGGTCGACCTCGCCCGGCTGGGCATCCGCACCGAGGCACTCCTGTGGATCGCCGTCGCTCCCGGCGGCCTGGAGGAAACCGGCCGGCAGCTCAGCCGCCACCCTCAGGTCCGCTTCGCCTCCGCCGTCACCGGCCCCGGGAACCTCCTCGTCGCCGTCGCGGCAGCCGACCTCAACGCCCTCTACCACTTCATCAGCGACACCATCGGCCCCCTCACCCACGTCACCAGCCTCGACGTCACCCCCATCCTGACCGGCGTCAAAAGGACCGGGCTCGTCCGGCCGGGCAGCCTCTGAGCCGAACACAAGCGGTCTCCGGTATCACCGTCGCCAGGCGACGACGCGTGACCCACCAGCCTTTGCGGTCAACCGGCGAGCCCGCCTCACGGTCTGGCTGCCGGCGCTGACGCCATCGGCGGTAACAGCCCTCGGCGCAGGGCCTTGCAAGCCCAGCAAGCCGTGGACAACGGACAAGCCCCAACCCTGATCTGGGATTTGAGTGTCGACTCCACGGTCTGTCGCGCACATCGGCACGCGGCCGGGGCCCGCTAGCAGGGCGACTTGCAGAAGAACCACCGGGCGGCATCCTCACCGAGCCCCATGATCACGGGCTGGGACGGTCACGCGGCGGATTCACCACCAAGCTGCACCTGGCCGTCGAACAAGTTCAGAAGCCCATGGCGATCGTGGTGACGACAGGACAGCGCGGGGACTCACCGCAGTTCGAACTCGTGCTGGAGAAGGTCCGCGGGCCCCGCATCGGGCCGGGTCGGTCCCGCGTCCGCCCCGACCGCGTGGTGGCCGACAAAGGCGTACGCTTCCCGCGGAAACCGCGCCTACCCGCGCCGACGCGGGATCCGCTGCATCATCCCTGACAAGGCCGGCCAAGCGCGCAACCGCCAGAAGCTCGGTTCCCGCGGCGGCCGGCCGCCGTACTTCGCCCCAGCCGACTACCGCGAGCGCCATGCAGTCGGAGTGCGGATCAACCGTCTCAAGGGACATCGCGCCGTCGCCACCCGGTACGACGACCTCGCCGTCCGCCACGAAGCTACTGTGCTGGTCGCGGCGATCAACGAATGGATATGAGTAGCTCCGGCGTACCCATGATCGATAGCTTCACCGGCTATGAAGCAGCGCAAGCAGAAGAAGCTCTCCCACCACCTCTTCGAAGCAGTGCTGGCAAGCGACGCCATGCGCACGAAGGCTCTGTTGCGCAGTGGAGCAGGTCCGGAGAGACGGAACAGTGACGGCACTACTCCGCTGTACCTGGCTTCGGTGCAGGGCGAGGTCGAGATAGCTCGTCTGCTCATGGAGGCCGGAGCCTCTCCCGACACCGAAAGCAGCGGCCTCGGCTCGGAGGGCACACCACTGTGCGCAGCCGCCTGCTGGGGGCACACCAAAACCATCCGGCAGTTGCTGGCACATGGTGCCGATCCCAACCTTCGCGAAGACCACGGCACAGGCAGATCCCCGCTGGACTGGGCGAACAACGGACCTCACCCGGACACTGCCGAGATCCTCCGGGCAGCGGGGGCGCAACCAACCCTGCACCCCGCTTCGTAGCCGACGCTACCTCAACGCTCCCGAAACGTTGGGACGCACGGATGTGGATGCGGAGACTGGCCCTGCTCGCCTCGACCGTTACGGCGCCCGCGTAGCCGCGGTCTCGGAGGTGAGCCGGGGGGTGCCCTCGACGTCTCCGTCGCCTACACCGCCGACGGTGGCGAGGATGGCGACCGGGCCGGTCCGCGGGCCGCACTGGCCGACAGCGAGCAGATGGTGACCCAGACCCTGGTCCTCGACCGGCTGAACACGGTGGAGCAGTGGCACGACGGCGCACAGCTCTTGCGGGACCCGATCGCCGAAGTCCGGCTCGCAGGAGTAGCTGCTGAGAGGTGATACTCCGTTGATACTGCTGACGGCGCTTGGTCGCGTTCTTTCAATACAGGCCTGGTGATGAGTGTGGGGTGGGGACGGTGGTGGGGACCGTATCGGCAGGTGTGGTCGGTGCAGGGGGCGGCCGGCTTCAGCTCGGTGGGCGCGCTGGCCCGGTTGCCGCAGGCGATGGCCGGTCTGGGTGCGGTCGTGATGATCACCGGCCTGGATGGTTCGTACACGGTGGCTGGCGCGGTCGCAGGGATGATCTCGTTCTCGCAGGGGCTGCTGGCGCCGCAGGTCAGCCGGCTCGCTGACCGGTTCGGCCAAACCCGGGTGGTGGCCCCGCAGGCCGTGGTGAACGTTGCGGCGTTGTGCGGCCTCGTCTTCGCGGCGTACCGGCATGCCGGGCCGGGAGTGCTGATCGGGTTCGGGGCACTGGTCGGCGTGTCGCTGCCGCAGATCGGGGCGTTGACCCGGGCCCGGTGGACAGCTTTGCTTCGCGACGATCGTCGCCTGGATACGGCGCTGGCGGTCGAGTCACTCATCGAGGAAGCGGTCTTTGTGATCGGTCCGGTGGTGGTCGTCGCGGCGGCGAGCAGCATGATGCCGGCGGCCGGGCTGCTCATCGCAGCCGTGCTGGTCGCCGTCGGATGCAGCCTATTGCTGGCGCAACGGGCCACTGAACCGCCCCCGCAGCCGGGAGCAGCGGCCGGTCACGCGTCTGCGGCCACCGCCCACGCGGGGTTGTGGGTGCTCATCGCCGTGTTCCTGGGCATCGGGGTGCTGTTCGGCTTCATCGAGGTCGGCGTCGTCGCGCTGACCCGCGAACACGACCGGCCCGGCGTGTCCGGGGTCATGCTGGCGCTGTGGGCCGCAGGCAGCCTGATCTCCGGGATTCTGTACGGCACCAACTCCTGGCACGCGGGCGCGGTCCGAAGGTTTGTGCTCGGTGTGGGAGCGATGGCGGCCGGAACCGTGCTGGTCGCCGGCTGCTCCGGCTCGCTGACGGCCACGACCGTGGCGCTGGTGGTTGCCGGCACTGCGAACGCACCCACGCTGATCACCGGCAATGCGCTGGTCGCCGTCGTGGTTTCGGCGCATGCGGTGACCGAGGCGTACACCTGGCTCGGTGTGAGCGTCTTCGCCGGCATCGCTGTCGGTGTCTCTGCCGGTGGTGTCCTTGTCGATGGGGCCGGTGGCGTCGCCGCCCTGTGGGCCGCGACCGGGGCCGGCATCGTCGCCGCGGTGGTTGCGGTCTCCGGCCGCCGCCGTCTGCATGCGCCCACTGAGTAGGTGCCTGTTTCTGAACCTCCGGCCGCCACCGGCTCGGTGGCGGCCATCAGGTGCTCCGCCCGCTTAGGGTCGGTGGCCACCTGCCGCCCCGCCTCGAAGCTCGGTTCAGCTCCGGCACCGGCAAAACCCACCTGCTGATCGGACTCGGGTCCGCCGCGGCGATGGCCGGCTTCCGGGTCCGCTACGCGCTCGCCGCCCGCCCGGTCAACGAACTCGTCCAGGCCGCCGACGAGAAACAGCCGACCAAGACGATCGCCCGCTACGGACGCGTCGACCTCCTTTGTATTGGTGAGCCGGGCTACCTCGAACTGGAGCGCCGCGGCGAGTCGTGAGGCTGGACCAAGACCTTCACCGACCCTCGGCTCTGCGCGGCAATCGTCGATCGGCTGACCTTCAACGGCACGATCATCGAGACCGGCACCGAGTCCTACCGAGTTGCCCAGACCAGGCCCAAGCAGCGGCGAGCCTAGCCGCCTGGAGCTCACTGCGGTCCCTGGCAGGCTGGGCGGAGCTCGCGCCCGGCGGCACCTGGCAGGCTGCTGGTCAGCGATCGACATGATGGGCGGTGGCAAGATCTCAGGTGTCTCCAAGGGGCGACTATGACGTTCAAGACCGAGGCCGATTCCGGGGTCGCCGATCGGGATGAGTGGTCCTATGCACCCGCGGTGGGCGCCGGACCGCTCCGGTTCGGCATGACCGTCGACGAAGTGGTCGAGGCGGCTCAGGTTCTCGGCCAGACAGTGGTCAGCGATTGCCCACGGGACCACACGATCTTCTCGCCGACTTGGAAGATCGAGGTCCGTCGCGGGGTGGCCCCTTCTCCGCCTGCCGTCACGGCCTACGTGAGCCAAGCTGTGGGGTTGTTCTGCATCGCAGCCGACGCCGTCCACGGCCCCCAGGTCGAGCACGGCATAATCTCGTTGGTCGGAAGGGACCTGCTGGAACTGGAAAGCGACGTGATCGCGCATGCAGAGGCAGTGGAGGGGCACTTTCGCTACACGCCCGAGGGATACGCAGGACCGGATGATCCCGGGGTCGTCATGCGCGGGCAACTCGTCGGGCAGGTTCTGCGATCGCGTCCGCTGTTCATGGTGACGCGCGACGGCGCCAATACCGAATGGGACTCGATGCCTTCGGAGGAGTACCGCCGCGGTCAGCCAACGACCTGACGTGGTGTGACTCGCGGAGAGGGGAAGAGATCGTCGGCTGGAGCCACGCGAGACCGGAAGCCGGGGCCGCGTCGAGCCGGAACAGAGACCCCTGGCACGACGACATGGGGCCGCCTGGAGTGCGAAAAGTGGGGCCAGTTCGGGGGTCTGGCACAAGTTCCGTGAGCCGGTTGCTGACCGTGACGTCAGTGGCATGTGTTGAGATGACGGGACTCTGTTCGCCGACTTGCCGGGAGATCGTCTCGATGTCTGCCGCGTATCCCTCCTTGACGCGAGCTCTGGCCGAGGCTCTGGTCGATGTCCTCTGGTTCGTCGAAGGCTGTGAAGACGAGCAAATGGATCCAGACGACGCCGTCAAGGTCCTGGAGGGCGTCGCCCACGTCGTCAGCAAGCTGTCACGTGAGCAGCAGGACGAGTTCCTCGGCCTACTCGCCGCCATGGCCCGCGAGGAGCCTGATCCGTCGCGGCGAGCGTTTCTGGAGGAGTTCCCGGACGGCTTCGGACTGGTGGAGGACGCGGTCTGACCACAGCCTCAGGAGAGCAGGACCCGTTTACGCAGCAGGCCGAAGCCGGCACGGCCGAACATCTGCCTCTTGAGCATCTTGATCCGGTTGACTGCTCCTTCGACCGGGCCAGAGTTCCAGTCGGTGGTCAGCCCGGCGGTCACCGCGTCGAGGTCGGTGTTCAGTCCGGCGGCGAAACTGCTGATGCCGGGCAGTTCGGCGTCGGTGGCCTCGGTGATCCAGTCGGGCAGGCGGTAGCCGCTGAGAGTGGTGAGCATCTCCGCGAACGAGCTGGTCAGTTCTGCGGCGGACGTGAGTTCCGGGCAGTGGTCGAGTACGGCCTTGCGGTGCAGTTTCTCCTCCTCGGTCAGGGTGGCGGGGTGGCGGGTGAGCCAGCCGGTCACCTGCCGTACCGACGGCGGTGGCGGTGCGGGGGTGAAGCCTTCCCGTTGCGGCAGGTCTCTCCGGATCCAGTCGCGGACGGTGGAGTAGTGGCCGCGGAATCCGCGTTCGGTGATCTCCCGGTGGAGATCCAGGATGGTCATGTTCCCGTCGGTTTCGGCCCAGCGCCCGGCCACGTAGGGCTTGAACGGGTCGAGTTTACTGGGGAGTTGACGCCTGCGGCCCTTGACCATGTCCTGCCAGCGGGCGGCGCGAGCGTATCTCTGCACGGTGTGCCGTCCCCAGCCCAGGTGGTGGGCGACGCCCCGCAGACTCATGCCCTGGGCGAGGAGATCGTGGACGAGGGCGTGGTGGGCGCGGGCCCTTTCGGCGAACTTGCCGGTCGGGTCACCTGTTTCGGCCTCCTGGCCAGGTGCCGTCTCGGCGGGCGTCTCCCATGCGGGCTCCGGTTCCGGGTTGATCGGCGGGAGGTCGCGCAGGCAGGAGCGGTGATCGGCGACGGTCTTCTCGACCGCGGAGGCGAGGTTCTGCCAGAGGTGGAACCGGTCCGCAACCTGGAGGGCCTGGGGTGCGGCGGTGTCGGCGGCCTCGGCGTAGGCGCCGGCGCGGTCGCGGCAGATGACCTCGATCTCCGGGTGGGCCGCGAGCCACGGGGCGAGGGTGGCGGCGTCACGTTCGGGCAGCAGATCGAGGACCCGGTGGGTCTCGGCATCGATCACGACCGTCCCGTAGACATGACCGCGCCGGAGCGCGAAGTCGTCCACGCCGACGACGCGAGGCTGCGTCGCTGCCGGGTCGGGCAGGTCCATCACCCGCCGCAGCAGCGTGGTGCGGCTGGTCGCGATGCCCATGACCCCGGCGAGGCGGGCACCGGCCCGGCCCGCCAGGGCCAGCCCGATCTCACTCATCGCCCGGCGCAGCCGCTCAGTGACCCGGCCATGGCGGCGGGTCAGCCCCGGCACCTGCTCCACGAACGTCCGCCGACCGCAGGCCGAGGCCGTGCAGAAGAACCGCCGGACCCGCAACGCGAGCTGTGCTTGTCGCCCTGCAGCCGGCAGATCTGCCGGAAACCGCAAGTAGGAGCTGTGCACCCGTTCCGTCCAGTGAGCGCAGTCGGGACAGGCAGCCCCGACAGGCGTGCACCGGGCCTCAACGCGTATCGCCTCGCCGTGCGCATCCATAGCCACGACGGCGACGCCGGGGACCGACGGGAACAACAACTCCTGCAGCCGGGACAACACCTCGTTCACGGCCACCGAATGTCGGCCGTACCACCGCACGAGGAACGATTTCAAGGCGACTTCCGCACCCACCACAAGAAGATCAACAACTACAAAGCGTGACCGGCTCACGAAACTTGTGCCAGACCCCAGTTCGGACCGATAATGCCGCCGCCTGAGCGTCGACTGGCGCGCCGAGCTGCTCGCCGACCTCGGCAACCCACCGGTACCGTCCATGCCGGACAACCGCTTCTGGGGGGTTCTGCGCAACCCCGACATCGACTCCCGCTCGTACGCGGCCCGTTACGCCCAGGACCAGGACCAGGACCAGCACTGATCCCAGCGACGGCTGAGTCGTTCGTGTGAGTGCTTCACCTGGTGAGACCGCGCAGGCCCTGGCTGTCAGCGCCGCGCAGCGAGCAGACGCCGCAAACTGAAACGCCTGGTCAGCCGGGGCATCCTCCTCGAAACCGAACTGGCTTGTTCGCCCGCCTCGAAGTAGTACTTCACCGCTCTGGGCGCAGGCATGGCGTGCGGCAGGAACTCCCACTGACAACCCGTGCGGTTCTGATAGAGGATCGCGTTGAGGCATTGTCAAGGCTTGTGGAGTGATCGGCCGTCGGCAAGGGATGGGCTTGAGTCTCCCCTAGGGGGAGACGCCAAGGCGGGGGCATGGACGGCGACACGCTCTACCCGATCGGCGAACTGGCCCGGCGGACCGGTCTGACGGTCAAGACCATCCGGTTCTACTCCGATCGCGGGATCGTGGTGCCGACGGACCGCAGCCCGGCCGGCTACCGCCTCTACAACATCGACGCCGTCGCGCGCCTGGACCTTGTGCGGACCCTGCGGGACCTGGGGCTGGACCTGGCCACGATCCGCAGGATCGTGGACCGGGAGCTCTCGCTTCCCGAGGTCGCTGCCACGCACGCTGAAGCCCTGGCCGTGCAGATCCGCGTCCTGCGCCTGCGGCATGCGGTGCTGACGGCGGTAGCAGAGCGCGGGCTCACTGCTGAGGAGACGGATCTCATGCACAAGCTGGCCCAGCTCTCCGAGGACGGACGCCGAGGTCTGATCGGGGATTTCCTCGATGCCGCCTTCGGCGGTCTCGGCGCCGACTCCGTGTTCGCGGGTGTCAGGCGCTCGATGACACCCGAGATACCCGACAACGCTGAGGCAGAGCAGGTTCGGGCATGGGTGGAGTGGGCCGAACTGGCCCTGGACCCGGATTTCCGCGCCAGCGTGCGGCGGACGGCCGAGGACCACGCGGCCGAACAGGCACAAGGCGACACCACGGTCCCGCGCCGCGACCTCGCCGCAGTCGTCCGTGACCAGGCCGGCCCCGCCCTGGCAGCGGGCATCGACCCGGCCTCGCGCCGGGCCGATCCGATCGTCGCGACGCTTGCGGCTCACTGTGCCCACGTCCTTGGCTGCCCCGACGACGCCGAGCTGCGCCGCCTGCTGCTGGCCCGGCTGGAGCGCGTGAGCGACCGCGCCGGGATCGGCACTTCCAGCTCCTCGCAGTGATCAATGGCTGGCCCGTCCCGCAGAGCCTGGCGCCGGCGTTCGACTGGGCCCTCCAGGCCGTCCGCGCGCGAGTGGAGCGCTAGTGGGCCGGGACCTTCGCCGTGGAGTAACTGTCAAATCCTGTGGATCATCGCGGAGAACCTCAAGCCAGCTGTAGCCATTGATCGAGGGCTGCGAAGTCCAGGTCGGTGAGGCCACGGGACGACGCGACGCGATGGAGGATCGCCTGTGCGGGGTGGTGGGTGGATACCCAGTCTCGGTCGGCGTCGGTGATCTCGTCGTCGACCCAGGCGAACGGGCGTCCATTCGCCCACGCGACGAGGGTTCGGGTCTTCCAGTGGAGCCCGAACCACTGGTCTTCGCGTTCGTGGGCGGCTGAGGGCTCTGGCCAGTTCACGACCGGCAGCTGCGGCAGGCCGAGCCGCGGTGCCAGCTCGATATTGGCCTCTTCTTCCCAGGTGGTGGCCCAGACCAGGTCGCACGGCAGCGCCGCGAGCCGCGGCCCGATCTGCGGGTCGAGCCGCGCCAGGTGCGAGTTCGATGCGGTGCCCGGCAGATCGCGCGGCGGGCCGTCACCGAACGGCAGGAGCGGCCCGTCGACGTCCAGGAAGAGGAGTGGACGGTTCCCGTGCCTGGTCATGCTGCGCTCACCTCGGGACGCTCGACGAGGTAGCCGTTCTGGAATGTGGCGCCGTTGCGGACGAGGGCGACGAGGTGGGGTGCGGTGATCGCGCGCCAGCGGGCCTGGGCGGACTCGGCGAGCTTGAACACCATGGCCAGGGCTGCTGCGGGGCTGCCAGCTCCGAGGGTGACCCGGCTCCTCAACTTGACGGTGCTGAAGGTGGATTCAATCGGGTTGGTCGTCGTGAGGTGGACCCAGTGTTCGGCGGGGAAGTCGTAGAACGCCAGGAGTTCGTCGGTCTCGTCGGTGACCTTCTTCACCGCCTTGGGCCACTTCGCGCCGTAGGCGCGGTCGACTTCCTTGACGGCCTTCTCGGCGTGGTCACGGTCTTCGGCGTTGTGGATCTCATGCAATGCCTTCTTCGCTCCGGGCTGGGCCGACTTCGGCAGGGCGTTGACCACGCTCCGGGTTTGGTGAACCCTGCACCTTTGGTGCCTGGCCTGCGGAAACACCTCCGTAAGAGCCCGCCACAGGTCCATCGCGCCGTCACCGACCACGAGTTCGGGGGCCTGCATGCCGCGCCGTCGGCAGTCCAGCAGGAGGTCGGCCCAGGACTCGGTGGACTCGCGCAGTCCTTCGGTGAGCGCGATGAGCTCCTTGCGGCCGTCGGTGCGCACTCCCATGAAGGACCAGGATGCAGGAGCGGGCCTGGCCGAGGCGGATCTTGGGGTGGACGCCGTCGGCCCACACGTAGACGCAGTCGGATTCCGACAGGTCGCGGGCTTGGAAGGTGGCGTGGTCATCGCTCCATTGCTTGGTCAGCCGGGTCACGGTGGCCGGCGAGAGCCCGGCCGAGCTGCCGAGGAACTGCTCCATGGCGGGCACGAAGTCGCCGGAGGACAGTCCGTGCAGGTGGAGCAGGGGAAGGACCTCGCTGATCTTCGGGGACTTCCGGCACCAGGGGGCCAGGATCTGCGACGAGAACCGCTCGCGCTCGCCCGTGGCGGCGTCGACGCGCTTGTCGTTCACGCGCGGCGCCTTGACCGGGACCGGGCCGGCGGCCGTGGTCACGGTGCGCTCGCGGTGGTGGCCGTTGCGGACCACCAGTCGGCGACCGGCTTCGTCACGATGGTCGGCCAACTCGACTATGTACTGGTTGACTTCGGCTTCCAGGGCTGCGGCGAGCATCCGCCGGGCGCCTTCACGGACGATGTCGTCCATCAAGGAGCCGGTCTCGGTGGTTCCGTCGTTGTTGACTACGCTGAGCACGGGCGTGCCTTCCCGACCCGCGCGCCAACGCTGGCCTACTCGATGACCAGAGGTCGATCACTCGGGAAGGTATGCTCTCCGCGTTCCGCGAGGCACCCCTCCCGAGGCCGATCCACAGGTCTTGAGCATTGCTCTTCGCCGTGAGGGCGGCACCCTGCCGCATACGATCGTCCGGTGAACGACACCGTCATCCTGCATGCGGGCGCGACGCCCTCCGCTCCCGCCCTCGTCCTTCGCCCCTGGTGCGTGGAGGACGTCGCTGGGCTCGTCGAAGTTTTCCGGGATCCCGCACTGCGCCACTGGACCAGTTCGGCCGTGGAAAACGAGGCCGATGCGATGCGGTGGGTGCGGGGCCAGGAGCGGGGCTGGGCAGCGGGGGACCGGTTCGGTTTCGCGGTTCTTGAAGCGCATCCCGATTCGGTCCACAGGCAGTTGGCGGGCCATGTGGTCCTCAAGGAAGCAGCCTCCGGCAAACCGTCGGCCGAGGTGGGCTGGACTGCGGCGCATGCCCGCGGGCGGGGTGTGGCGCCGCGCGCTTTGGAGGCTCTCACCGGCTGGGCCTTCGACGCCCTGAGGGCTGACGGGCTGGAGCGCCTGGAACTCCTGCACCAGGTGGACAACCTGGCTTCCTGCCGCGTGGCGTACAAGAGCCGGTACGTCCTCGACACAGTTCTGCCCGCGGCGCCGCCCTCGTTTCCCCGCGAGGGTCATCTGCACATACGGCACAGGGATACCTGAGATCCATTCCTCTTCTTTTCGGACCGGTTAAGGGCCACGAACCCGTCGCCCGCCAGCTCGACTCGCTGGGTACGTCGCCACCCCGATCACCGCCCGGCGCGGCCTGCTCGCCCGCCTGCACTACCTCACCTGATCCGACCGCGCCCGCGCCGCCGCCCGCCATGCCGGCCTGACCGCGACGCCTCGCACGATCCGGGCTGGCTCGCCGGCACCCGCTCACCCTCCCGCGCCAGCCTCGCCACGATCGAACAGGCCTACCGCGCGGTGCGGCGCGAGAACGGCGCCCGCTACCTCCTGGCCCGCCTCAACCGCCAGAGCCGCGGCACCCGCGTGGAGTTCCACCCGCTGAACCAGTCCCAGGTCATCCGCCCGCACCAGTGGTCGGTGGAGTACCGGACGCTGAACGTGCGGCAGTGGGACCGGATCGTCGCCGCCTGGGCCGCCGACGATGACGACGCCCTCGACACCGCTTGGGTTGATGACACCTTGGTCGACCTCGGCTCCCACTGGTGCCAGTACGAGTACGTCACAACATTGGATTCGCCCCATGACTTTGGGCACCGCAAAAGACGCGCTCGAAAATCCACCCGCTGACCGGTAATGAAAAACATCGCTGCCCCGGCACACGTCGGAGGTGCAGTGCATTTACGCCGACAAAGGAGAGAAGCCATGACGGAGACAGCCTGAGAAACCGACGACGGCAGCGCACTTTCAGCGCCACTCTCTTACCTGCGCGTGGACCGTTTTGCGCTGCCTGAAAATCGCCAAAGCCGAAGCGCTTGCCGCGAAATTCCATCCCTACTGGCAGGAAGCCAGTAGGGTGACTCCGCAGAAAATCCGCATTTCCCTCGGACTGCTCTACGTCGTTCGGAAGAGGCTCCGCACACGGCACGCCGCCGACTCGACCGTTCTCGGTACCGGGACGACACAGACGACGCCGTACTCACCGAGGTCTGGCGCGACGGTCAGCGTGCGCAGCCCGTCGCCGCGGCCGGGCCGTCAGGCGTGCCTGGTGCTGTTCGTGCCACAACGGCCCCATCTCAACGACGAGTTCAAAGATCACTGCCGGTGACAACTCGGTGGCCCGGTACTCCACCACAATCAACTCATGTGCCCTAGTCCCCATCATGCCAGTTCAACGAGCTACCCGGTGCACCGAGCCACGGCCAACCGTGCACAAGGTCGTCAGCCACTTCCTGCCATCGATATTGAGAAGCGGTAGGGAACACCTGTAGGTATATCAAAATTTCCTCATGGAATCGCGTCGAATCTCTGGGTAGCCTTCGGTGTATCCGGTGGTCTTTCCGTGATCCGCAGTGCTGTCACGAAATGGCCGGTGAACTGAAGGTGCGGCTCGATCTGGAGCGTAATTGGAAGAGCTTACACCCGGGCTGGTGCCCGTTGCATAGGTTAATCCGGAGGATAGAGACCAGGACGGGTAAAGATGCCGGAGGGAGAAGTAGTCGGGCCGTTCAGTTTCCAGGCCAAGCGGCATACCCTTATGCCTTCTCCCTCCCGCCTGCAAGGAAAGTCTACGTGAAGCAGAAACCCATTCGAATGGCGGCAGCTACCGCGATGACTGCTGTAATTCTCGGCGTCGCCGCGCCAGTCGCAAGCAGTCGAGACTCACCGTGACAGGGCGGCGGCTTCGCAGGCAGCGGAGTCGTTGCGGCCGACTGCTGGCGATGTCCGCGACCTCATCTCCCGCATGCGGGTAGACGGTGCGGACACCGAACAGATTCGAGAATTCGAGCAGTACGCGAAGCAGCTTGAGAACCCCGACGCACACGAGGTGGCCGAGCGGATCCTGGGGTCGGGAACGATCATTCGCAAGCTGATCGTCGGCGGCCTGCGCCGCGGTGGCGTGTGGGCTGGCAAGATCGTCGGCAAGCTCCACAAGAAGAGCGGGGCCTTCCTCAAGCGCAACGGCGGCAAGGTCGCCGACGCGGTTGAGGGCGTCGAAAGCTGGAGCGAGACTGCTCTGACCATCGCCCTGGTCAAGGCCGGTGTTCCAGCTGACATCGCCAAGGAACTCGCGATGGCCATCATGATGATCGCTGTCTGAGACTGTTGATTTCGCGGGCGGCATACCGGCCGGTCCGGGTGTCGGCCGCCCTTCTCCTGTACGAAGGAGGTGCGTCGTGGAGCCTCAGCGGCCCGATGAACCGACCTGGGCCTCTCTGTCGATGTCTGAGAAGGTGTCTGCGGCCCTTGGCATGACGGGCCTGGGGATCGTCATCCTCGGCGCCTTAGCCATGATGCTGCTGGCGGGCGTTATGGCTGTCGCCTTTCTCTTCAGCAACTTGATCGAAGCTGACAGCACCAGCTCTCTCATTTGGGCAGTCCTGCTATGCCTTCCCTGTGGTCTGATCGCGAGCGTATTCACCACTCCCGTGCGCCTTGCACTGGGCCTGGCATGTATTTCCGGCAGGTCCAAACGCCGTGCGGACATGGCCACATCCGCAACTACGACCTTTCTGGGGGCGTTGCTCGTTGAATCCTTCACTCCCGGGCTCCACGTAGAGCATCCTTGGCTTCCAGCGCCACTGTCCACACTGTTGGTTGCTCTTACCAATCTGGTGATCAATCGTGTCGAGCGCCGTAATGGCCGCCGAAACGGCGACGCACGTTGAGGACGACCTTCCGGCAGCCTAGCCCGAAGCCGGCCAGGTGGACGAGGCGCCCGGTCGGCCAAAAACTCAAACTCAGGGTGCCCTCGACTCGTCCATGACGTGCATAGCGGACGAGAGCACCCCGAAGGTACGAGCCATATCTCCATGATCTCGAACCAGTACTGTTCGTCATAAGCGGTTGGTATTTCACGGCATCAGCATCGAACCGGCCCGCGCAGACGAACGACATCCCGCCCCCGGTCAGGGACATCGGGGGTGGGCCATTCACTTTGCTAGACGTTGAACATTCCATCACCAGGAACGCCCCGACAGTAGAGCCAACCAGACACTCAGTGTGGTGACGTGCGCGGCTGGCTCCCGTTCTTTTCTGCGGCTTGCCGGACGAAGACGGCGAGGAGATCGCGTGCTGCCTTGGGTAGTGCACACGAGCGTCGGTGTTGGATTGCTGTGCGGACCTCGGTGATGTCGTCTGCCAATCTGCGATGTGTGATTGCGCCGCTGCGCTCCAGTGGATCGCCGACCACGCTGTAGTCGGGCAGCACGGCGGCGCCCAGGCCCTCGGCCACCATCAGCTTGCTCATTTCGGCGCCGTCGGTCGAGTACGAGAAGTGTGGCGTGCGGCCACTTAGCAGCCGATGCACGTATCGGTGCATGATGTAGCCGGCTCGCATCACGATCAGGGGCTCGGTCAGCAGATCGGTGACGGTAACGGCTTCCAGCGCAGCCAAGGGACTATCCGGGCGTATGCAGATGACCGGTTGGCCGCGCACCAGGTCGGTGGTGTGCAGGTCGGCCGGAAGATCGTCGCCGTGAAGGTAGCTGACCAGCCCGAGATCCAACGAGCCCTCTTTGAGGCCCTGGTGGATGACGGCCTGATGTTCGGTGACTACCTCCACCTGCCTTTGCGGGTGGGCCGCACGGAACTCGCGGACGGCCGGCAGGAGCAGAGGCACAGTGGCAGCGTTGACTGTGCCAAGTCGCACCACGCGGCTGACGTAATGCTGTGTGTCGGCCGATCGGCGCAACCGGTCGACAGCCTCTAGTACTTCTGTGATGTGCGGGAGCAGCTTGCGCCCTTCGTCGCTGATCTTCGCCCCGGATCGTCTGCGCTCCAGCAGCTCCACCCCTAGCTCCCGTTCCAGGTTGCGGACCGACTCGCTCAGGGCGGGTTGAGACAGGTGCATGTCCTCCGCCGCGCGGCGCAGCGACCCCAGTCGAATGACCGTCGCAAAGTATTCCAACTGTTCCACGCGCACGATGGTTCCCTTTCACTGTCACCGAACCCGACGACTTTAGCCGCCGACGAGGTAGTGAAAGGTTGTGCCTATCACCACCTCGGTTATTCCTTGTCGACCGCATGAGCCGCTGCATGTAAAGTACACGAAGCGGCCCGAGGGATTTGCGATGCTGGCAACAAGCTTTTGTTGCAGGGAGATGACGGGTAATTAAAACTTCTTGCGTATCCGCGCCTTTTCGGCCTCGCGCAATTATTCGCCACCTTAACTCATCGTGACGTGAAGTGACGCCCAACAAATTAAGGCCAGTACTCCATCTGTCGTTCGTCAAGTAATTCGCCAATGATTGAGCATCATGGAAAACGTGTGCAGGAAACTGTCGTGTGGCGGCATCTGCTTCCGCAGATCTGACGGAATTTCTGGATGCGTAGAAGCACCCTGCGGAGGGTTACCACTTGAGCAACGCTCAGCCAAGGCAGGCACTCGGGGGACGCCTGGGACATACCTGCTGGCCTGGAAGCCGTCGGCAACGGGCATCATGCCGGGTCCTCTTCGCCCACGGATTTTCGTGCTGGTACGAGGCTGCGGGACACCACCTTGCAGCTCGTCTGCATACCGCGCGACACACCTGTGGTGACGGGTCGCTCAACCCCCGCAGGGACAGATCCTGCACGGGTACTGCCGCGACGCGCGCATCCGCACCCTGCACGCCCCTCCGTATAGGTGCTGCGCAGCGACCATCTGCCCTCTACCGCCACATGTGCCGTTCATGCACCCCGAATCACCTATCGCTCAACGCAACAGATCAAAGGATGTCCGGTGTTAAGAAGTACCGCTGACCGCCACCGTACGGCGCTTCCGGAGCTTGCCACTCTGACCGCTGCCGCCCTCCTGCTTACTGCCGGACAAGCACATGCCGCAACACGCCAGATAGCAAGCACTCCGCCGCCCCAAACCCTCCTGAGCGTGCCTGCCGCAGGTTCTGGCCAGCTCACCGTGGCCGGTTCGCACGGTGGTCAGGTTGGCATCGGCCTTCCGGGCTCACCGCAGACCCGCCCCGACACCTACCCCGACGGTACGGTGATGTATACAGATCCGAACGCCACCACTGACGTCGCTGTGCACACCTCTCACAGCGGAGTGGTGAGCGCCCTGGTCATCCTCAAAAACGCCGGGGCCGCCACGGAATATCGCTTCCCGCTCAACTTGCCCCAGGGCAGCAGCGCGGTACCCACTGACGACGGTGGAATAACCATCTTCGACAAGGCGGGCCAGACCGTCGGATCGTTCGCCCCGCCCTGGGCGACCGACGCGAATGGTGAGCCGGTGAAAACGAGCTACCGCTCGGACGGCGGCGACCTCGTTCAGACCATCCAGGTCGATGAGAGCACCACATACCCGGTCATCGCTGATCCTGCCTGGTGGGACACGGTCAAGGACATAGGGGGCGGCATGGTCGAAGATACCTGGAACTCCATGAAGTGTGGAGCCGCACTCGGCGCGGCCTTCGTCCCAGGTACGAAGGCATACAAGCTGATCAAGGCAGCCGGCGGCATCAAGAAAATCCTCACTGTCCTGGCCAGTGTGGACACCAAGAAGGGAGCCCTGTCCGCACTTGGCTCAGGAGGATCTAGCCTGTTCGGAATCAAAGCGATCAAGAAGGCATGCTTCGACGACCTCCAATAGCCCGGTACACAAAGCGGCCCAAGGAGGTCACATGAACACGCTTCCTACCAAATCTGCTTCGCGACGCCCCGTCCCCCTGCGGGGAGCGGCGATGATGGCGCTCGGATACGCCGTCCTCTACCTACCGTTGATCTATGTCCTTGACCGGCAGATCAGCGCCGCATGGCTAGCGGGCCCAGCACTCGGCATCGCCATCGTGACGTTCATTGCTGACTGGAAAGGCATCGGGGACAAACTCTGGTTCATCCGATCGCTGACCCTCGTCATCGTCACAGTCGCCGTCATCGCCAGCATGCTCTCCTGACGCTGCACGCCTCGATCCGCGTGGCGATTCCGGTGAATTTCCTCAACAGGCAGCCCGTCAGGGCGGGAAGGGATCTCTAGGCGGTCGAGGCCGACTACCCTGCTTGCCCAGGGTCATCGGCAACGCCGCATCCCGCACCACAACCTCGCGCCCGGCCACATCGGCGATCAGCTTGATGCTTATGGTCTGTTCTGGTTGCCTTTGGTGTTGGTCTCGGATCGTATGGCCGTTTTGCCCACGTCGTAGTGGGTGGCGGGGTGTCGGTTCTTCGGGCCGGGCGGTCGGCCGGGGCCGGGCCGGGTGGGTTTCGGTGCACGGGCCGGGCAAAGCAAGTTGGGGCGGAGGTTCCTGAACCCCCGGCGGGCCCGGGCGGGGGTGAGGCGGCCGGACTCGGCCGGCTTCTCCCATTGGTGGCGGAAGTTCTCGGCCAGCGGCCGGGCGAAGCGGAGTTGAGGATGCGCTGCGGTAATCAGCCAGGTCCACCGGTCCGCCGTCTCGGGTGTGCGGAGCTTCGGGCGGGTCCAGCCCAGCGTCTGCTCGATCATCCGGAAGGTGTGCTCCAGATCGAAGCCTGCGCAAGAACGCCAGCCAGTGCAGGTCGGCGTCCTCACCCGACAGGCCGGTGGCCGACGTCCACAACCAGGCGGGGAATGGGTCGTGGCCGCCGGGCAGGCGGTCAACCTCAAGTCGGATCAACGTGCCCTCGACGACAGGGAGTTCGCCGGTGTGGTCGATCCATGCGGAGCGCGTGGTCAGCCTCGGGTGAATGCGGTCCCAGGCCATCGTGCGGGCGATGCCGTAGCGGTCGGTGACCTGCGCGGTCTTCGCGTCCGGAAACGTGCGCCACGGTGCGGCCGAGCGCATCAGATCGAGCGAGGCTGACGATCGGTCGCGGACCTCGTCGACTGCACCATCCATACGGCGAATACTCAGAGTGATCGCGGCACTGCCCATGGCGTCCCCCAGCGCGGGCCGGAGTGAACAGGCTGACCAGGCAGTCTCACGTCCGTGGCCGAACGGCCACGGACTGGCCATAGCCCCTGAGATTCGGCCACGGATTCTGAGATCCCACAGCTGAAAGGGCTCGGGGCGTGCGAGGTAGGTCTGTGATGCCCCGGAGTATCTGGTCCGGCGCGATCAGCTTCGGTCTGGTCAGTTCTCTGAACCAGGCCGACCCCAGGGCTGAAACCGTCGCGCCGGTGAGTCCCTACTGACGCGCCGCACTGCAATGCCGGTGTCTGGGCTCCCGTAGTCACGGGTCTCCCAGCAAAGCCCTCGCACCGCACACCGCTGTGGGCAACCCGCAGTTCGACGCCGTCAGGCCTGGAGGACTGCATCGCGGAACAGGGCCCGCTTGAGCAGGCCCTCCAGCGCGTCCTGCTCGTCCTGTGTCAGGCCGGCGAACAGGGGTTCCTCAGCCAGAACCTTCAGTAGCTGTTCGCGCAGTTCGATGCCCTCGGGGGTCAGGACAAGCTGCTTGGCCCGGCGGTCGGTGGGGTGGGGACGGCGCTCTATCAGCCGCAGGCTCTCCAGCTTGTCGATGACGACGGTGGCATTGGACGGTTCGCAGCTCATCCGGCCGGCCAGCTCGCGCATGGTCATCGGGCCGGTCATCTCGCGCAGGGCCGAGGCCTGGGCGACGGTCAGACCCAGCGGCGTCACCCAGTCACGCATGCGGGCGGCGCTCTGCATGTCCAGGTCGTGCACCAGCTTGCCCAGCTCCCACTGCGCTTCCGCCTGCTCCTGTGTCATCGCCATAGCCCCAGGCTAGCAAACTGCTTCAACCCATGGTAGATATGACTTGAAGTATTAAACCCATATGTATTCAGGGAGCCTCATGAACCTCAACCTCACGGGCAAGACCGCCGTCGTCACCGGCGCCAGCCGGGGCATCGGACTGGCCACCGTCCGGACCCTGATCGACGAAGGCGTCCGCGTCGTGGGCGCCGCCCGTACCATCACGCCCGAGCTGAAGGAGACCGGCGCCCACGCTGTGTCGGCGGACCTGAGCACCGCGGAAGGCGTCGCCGCCCTCATCGACACGGCTCTGGTCGAACTGGGCGGCATAGACCTGCTGGTGAACAACGTGGGAGGCGGCGACGAGGCCGTCATGGGTTTCCTCGACGCCGGCGACACTCAGTGGACCAGCATGTTCGACATCAACGTGCTCGCCACCGTCCGCGCCACGCGCGCGGCCCTGCCCAGCCTGATCGAGCGTCGTGGGGCGGTCGTCAACGTCTCCTCCGCCGTCGCCAGGATGCCCGCGGGCGTTCCGGCCAGCTACAGCGCGGTCAAGGCGGCGGTCACCGCGCTCGGCAAGTCCCTGGCCGAGGAGTTCGGTCCCCAGGGTGTGCGCGTGAACACCGTTTCCCCGGGCCTGGTACGCACCACCGTCTACGAGGACGCCAACGGGCCTGTCGCCCAGCTGGCCGCCGCGGCGGGTGTCAGCCTCGCCGAGTTCGTCCAGCAGATCGCGAAGTCGCAGAACATCACGACCGGCCGTATGAGCGAAGCCGAGGAGGTCGCGGCTCTGGTCGCGTTCCTGCTGTCCGACGTGGCCGGAAACATCACGGGCGCTGACTACGTCATCGACGGCGGCACCATCAAGACGGTCTGAACCGTCCGTCAAGCCCGCCGCGGCGGCACACGGAATCCAGCACCTCAAGCCACAAATACGGAGTTCGGACCATGACTCACATCGTTGCCGCGTCCGCCGAGCGCACCATCGACGCGCCCGCGGACAAGGTCTACGGGTACCTGGCGGACACGCAGCTTCACTCCCGGTTCCTGCCGCCCCCCTTCTACGACTTCCACATCGAGGAGAACGGCGTGGGCGCGGCCGACGCTGTCTGGTACAAGATCGACTTCGCTGGAGGTGTCCGGGAACTGCGGATGCAGGTCACCGAGCCGGAGCCGGGCCGAACGCTGGTCCACACCGACACAGGCGGCTCCGGCCTCGTCACGACGTTCACCGTGACCCCGCACGGCGAACGGGCCCGGGTGAACATCACCTCCCGCTTCGCCGGCGAAAGCGGCGTCGCCGGGTTCGTCGAGCGGATCATCGCGCCGCGCAGGCTGCACCGCGTCTACGTGAAGGAACTCGCCCGCCTCGACGCCTACGCCCGCGAGCACCGCGCCGCATGACTGCGGCACGCCGACTGGACCGGAGCCCGGGGCCTGACGGCTTGCGAGACGGTCCGCACCAGCTATCAGTCATCAGCCATCTGTCATCAAGGGAAGAGGAGTTCAACCATGAAGATGCTCACCTTCAAGGCCACGACCCACGCGGCGGAGTCTGCCCGTATCGGCGCGCCGATCAGCGCGGTGGCCATGGAGTCCGTGATCGACGAGCCGGGGCCTGTCGAGGTCAGGACGATCGGCGCGGACTGGGAGGCCCCGATCACAGGGCTCCTCAACATCAAGCACCCCAAGGCCGTCGCGGCGGGGATCAACGACCACAAGGAGCCCATCAAGATCTACGCCCACGTCGTGCGGCACCCCACACACGGGTTCTTCCTCGTCGACACGGGCGTTTCGCAACGGCTGGTGGACGACCCGGTCGGCGTCGGGGTCGGCATGATGCTGAGAAAGTACGGGGGCATCGAGAAGATGCGCCCTCAGCAGAGCACCGCGGAGATCATTGAAGCGGAGGGAGTCCCCTTGGGCGGGGTCTTCATGACCCATCTCCACCTCGATCACGTCTCCGGGCTCCCGGACGTTCCCAAGGACGTCCCCATCTACACCGGCGCCAACGAGGCGGAGGCGTCGCTCTTCCTGAACCTGTTCGCCCAGGGCACGAACAACCACCTCCTGGCCGGCCGGCCACCGCTTCAGGAACTCCAGTTCACGAAGGACGCGGGCGGACGGCTCGAAGGTGTCAACGACGTGTTCGGCGACGGCTCGTTCTTCGCGATCCTCACCCCCGGGCACACCACCGGACACGTGTCCTACCTCGCCCGCACCGCGGCGGGTCCGGTGCTCATGACCGGGGACGTCAGCCACACGCGCTGGGGCTGGGACAACGGCGTCGAGCCCGGTACCTACATGCAGGAGCGCGAACCCAGCATCAAGAGCCTGCTCGCCTTGAAGGCGCTCAGCGAGCGTCACCCGAACATGATCGTGAGGCTGGGTCATCAGGAGTAGGCAGCACAGCCCAGGCGACTCACAACGCCGGTGTCGAGCCCCCCATTAGCTGATCGGGGGCTCGACATCCGTCCACCCCCCGAATCCAGCAGGGCGAACGGTGCACTCGCCAGGCCGGTGACGAGGGCTCCTCACTCGGCGGCAGCGGTGAAGTGCCGTCCCCGGTCGGCGATGTTGTGAAAGGTCGGAATGCCGAGGTCCACGACGGTGCTCCGACGGATTCGTTCGGCGTCCAGCTGGCGAGCTTGTCCTGGGCTGCGGCGAGGCGAGGCCAGGCGTCGAGGAACCGGCTGATCATGTGGGCGGCCAGTTCCGGCTTGGTCGCGAAGACGGTGTCCTCGCCCAGGCCCGCGGCCCGGCAGCGGTCGGCGTCGCACGTCCACGACCGCGGGATGTACAGCTCGCGGTCGACCGCCGTGTGTCCGCGCCCTCCCGCGTGGACGAGGTGGACCGCGACCCGGGCGTTCTCGATCCGGCCGGCGGTGTCCGGTGTACTGGCGCTGGACACCGACGGTGTGCGTGCCGTTCTTCACGTCCCGGTCTCGTCGACTACGAGCACCGCATCGTCGTCGCGCAATGCTCCCGGTCGTACTCGCGCACGTCATCTCGCACCCGGTCGGCATCCCACCTGACCCGGCCGCGCAGGTGCTGCATACCGTCCGGACTCGCCTCCCCGGCCCACTCGGCAATGATCAGCAGGTCTCGCGCGGCAGGTCCGCCGCAAGTCCCCGCACCAGGTTTCTCACCCGGCGCCGGGGTCCGACCCGTGCGAACCGACCCGCTGTCCGGCCCATCAGGGCCTCGAACGACTCCTGCCGGCGGGCAGGGACTGCGCTGTGGCCCGCGGCCACCGCATGATCTTCCATCTTCACACTCCGAAGGTCAGCGGTGGCCGCCTTGGTCTCTCGGCCCCCTGTCGCAGCTCGGTGAAGATCCGGCCTTCGTCCTCACCTGATGGCGGGCGCGATCAGAGAGTCAGGGCTTGGGCTTGAGGGTGCTTCCGGGGCGGAGTTCGCCGTCCTCGTCCAGATTGTTCAGCACGGCGGACAGGCCGGTGCGCAGCATCTTCCGCCGGACGTGGCCCAGGATCTGGGTCATCAGGAGCCCGCCCGCACCAGTGAAGCCCGTGTGGTCGTAGGTGAACCGCGTTCCTGTGCCATGGGGCTCGATGCGGTAGGCGACCTCGATGGTCCCGCCGCCGCCATGGTCGGTCCATGAGTAGCGCAGCAGCCGGGGTTCGTCCACCTCCAGTACGACGCAGTCGACGATGCCGCTCCAGCCGGGCTTGGGCTTGGCGATGAACTGGAACCGGGCGCCGACGGCGGTGGTGAATCCTTCTGGGCGTGCCCCGGCCCCGGTGGCTGTCCACAGCGGTATGAGCCGGGGATCAGTGACGGCGTGCCAGACCCTGGTGGGGGAGTGCGGGTAGTCGCGGACGATGTGGATGGCGCTCATGGGGCTCCCGAAGCGGTGCGCAGCGAAAACTGGAATGTACAGCCACTGAAAATTTACAGTAGCAGTAAATATTCTGCCGCTGCACTACTCTGTCGTCATGAGCACGGTGGACTGGACGGCATGGCGTCCGCGGACCGCGGCGCCCGAGGCCGAAGGGCTGCGGGAGCAGAAGAAGCGTTTGTTGCGGCAACGCCTGTCCGATGCCGCGACCGAGATGTTCCTGGAGCGCGGCTTCGACGCCGTCCGCGTATCGGAGATCGCCCAGGTGTGCGGAGTCTCGGAGAAGACCGTCTTCAACTACTTCCCCACCAAGGAATCACTCATCCTGGACCAAGGCGAGACCACGATGGCCGCCTTGAGCGCAGGCCTGGCTGACACGAACCACTCCGCGGTCGAAGCGGTGTTGCGGATCCTCTCCGATGAGCTGCGAGCCATGACCTCCTGGATCGCCGCGCAAGACGACTCCAAGCAGGCTGCCGCCATGATCAGGCGCTTCGGCGCACTGATCAGGTCCACGCCCTCACTACGGTCCTACCACCGGGACATGACCGACGGGCTTGTCACCGCCGCAGCCGAAGCGCTGGCCCAGCGCGCCCACAGCAGCCCGGACGACCCGGAATCGCAGATCGCAGCAACAGCCCTGGTCGGACTGTGGTCCATCCAGTTCCAAAGCCTTGGGAAACATCTGGACGGCGTCCGCACCGCGACGCAGGTTCATGAGGCAGTGACCGCCGACGTCCGCCGCGCGGCCAAGCTCATCGACACCGGCCTGACCTCATTCGAAGGCACCGCTGCGATCCGCTGATGGTGCTCAGCCACAGATCGCGTGCGGAACCCGGCAAGATCACGACCTGTGTCCACCGCAGCCCTTTCTCCGACAGTCAGGACCCCGGCTGACGCGGCTCTGGCACTCACCCGTCTGAGACGTGATCAGGCGTCAGTTGACGGTGCAGATGCCTCCGGGCCCCGCTGCGCTCACGGCCCGGTGACGGCCGACACCGGCGTCTGTTGGCGCAGGCACCAGTCGAGCGCGGCGGGCCAAGGGCCGTATCCGTCTGCGGGGGTGATGTGGCCGGCGGCGGGAAGGACATCGCAGTCCAGGCCGAGCGCGGCGCTCCACGTGCATGGATCTGCGGGCGCGTAGGGATCGGTCGCCGACACGACCACATGCGGCGGCTTGGCCGACGCAGCGGCCAGGAGCTCACGGTCGATGTGCTCAAGCTTGAACTCTTCATTGCCGTTGGCCACGGTGAAGGCCTGGTCACCCAGCGGGGAGACCAGCAGCACCCGGGTGACCCGCAGTTCCTCCGGCAGGGTCTGGGCGGCGCGCAGCCACAGGGCGCAGCCCAGGGAGTGGCACACCACGACCCTTTCCTGGTCGCCGAGTTGGGCCAGTTCGGCGTGCAGGAGATCGATCCAGTCGCCCACCGACGGCTGCTCGGGTGCGGGGAACTGCGGATACAGCACCTGCTCGCCCCGTTGTCGCAGAGCCTCGGTCAGCCACCACAGCCAGTGCTGCCGGGGGCGACGGTGCAGCACGCCGTGCACCATGAGGAAGCGCCGCGCCGGTGAAGGCGAGCTGGGCATGCCAGTCATCTGTCTCCTTCACCCTGGCCTTGATCTTCAGGTTGTGGTGACCGTGCACGGCCACTGTACGGATCCATCGAGGATCCTCGACCCCTGGCATGGCTGCTGACCAGCCCCCAAGAGTGGAAATGCCCGCAGGGGCACGAAGATTGGCCGCCAGGCCGTCGGCTGCCTGGGCAGACTGCCCGGCAACCCGTCGAGCCGCTTACTGAGCTGTACTGAGATTTGTGGAGTCCCTGATGTCAGGCTTACGGTCCTGGCGAAGGAAATCCACCGGCACCGTGGCTGTATCCCGTGTACCTCGTGAATACCCCGACGAGCTCCGCGAGCGCGCGCTCCGTGAGGTCCGCACCGCCGGCAGGCCCGTCGCCCACGTCGCGAAGGACCTGGGCATCCACAAGGAGGCCCTGCGCGGCCGGGTCCGCCAGGCCGGGGCCGACCGTGGCGAGGGCGACGACCGGCTGACCACCGCCGAGCAGGACGAGCTCGAAGAACTCCGCAAAGGAAGTGGCGGAGTTGAGGCGGGCGAACGAGATCCTCAAAGCCGCCTCGGTGTTTTCTGCCCAGGAGATCGACCTTCCCCGGCGAGGCCGAGCAGGTGATCGCCCGCCCGCGTGACAGAGGTCTCGGGGCCATCCCGTCTGCCGGGTCCTCGAACTGTCGCCGTCGACGTACTTCGCCCGCAAGAAACGGCCGAAGCCGGCCCGCCGGCTCCGCGACGAACAGCTGATGCCGCTGATCGAGGAGATCCATGCGGAGCCGGGGCGCACGTATGGCGCTCGTCGGATCACCCGCGCGCTTCGGCGCAAGGGTCACGAGGTGGCCCGCTGCACCGTCGAGCGGCTGATGGCCGAGTTGGGCCCCGAGGGCGTGATCCGTGGCCGGCGGCGCCGCACCACGGTTCCAAAGCCGTCGGCGCCCTGGTCGCCGGACCTGGCCGACCGCGTTGGTGCTCCGATCGGCCGCCGTCGACCGGCCGAGCCGACTGATGTCAGCGGCGCCGCTGGTCGGCACGCAGCTCGAAGTCGCCGTAGCTGTTGTCGACCGGGTTGACCGTGACGCCAGGGGCGACGATCTCGTCAATGGCGTCGAGGACGTCGGAGGACGGGGTGATGTCGGCAGCGGGCAGGAACGCCTCCAACTGCTCCATGGTGCGAGGTCCGATGATCGCCGAGGTGACACCGGGGTGGTTGATGACGAAGGCGACGGCGAGTTCGATCAGGGAGACGCCGGCCTTCTCCGCCAGGACAGCGAGCTGTTCTACGGCGTCGAGCTTGCGCTGGTTGGCGGGGGTGCTCATGTCGAAGCGGGCCTGGGGGCGGGCGGCCGAAGCCGGCCCCTCGGCGGCGTTCTTGCGGTAGCGGCCCGAGAGCCAGCCGCCGGAGAGCGGGCTGTAGGTGAGGGTGCCCATGCCGTGGCGGCGAACGGTGGGCAGCACGTCCTCCTCGATGCCGCGGACGAGGACCGAGTAGGGCGGCTGCTCGGTGACGAAGCGCTCCAGGTTCCGCTCGCGCGAGGTCCACTGGGCTTCGACGATCTGCGAGCCGGAGTAGGAAGAGGAGCCGATGTAGCGGACCTTGCCCTGGCGGACGAGATCGGTGAGGGCGCCGAGGGTCTCGGAGACGTCGGTGTCGGGGCTGGGGCGGTGGACCTGGTAGAGGTCGATGTGGTCGGTGCCGAGCCGCCGCAAGGAGCTCTCGACCGCGCGAATGACCCAGCGGCGCGAGCCGCCCCGCTGGTTGGGGTCGTTCTGGTCCATGGGCATGAAGAACTTGGTGGCCAGGAAGACGTTCTCGCGACGACCTTGGAGCGCCTTGCCGACGATCTCCTCCGAGACGCCCGCGGAGTAGACGTCGGCGGTGTCGACGAAGTTGATGCCCGCGTCGAGGGCGCGGTGGATGATCCGGATCGAGTCGGTCTTGTCTTCGTTGCCCCAGGGGCCGAACATCATCGCGCCCAGGCACAGCGGGCTGACCTGGACGCCGGTACGGCCCAGCGGTCGGTACTGCATGGAGGGGTTCTCCTCTTCCGTGAGGGGTCAGTCGTTGCCGGAGGGCACGACCGTGCCGGTGGTCGTCCAGCTCGCGAGCAGGTTCAGGGCCTGCTGTTCCGGGGAGTCCGGCTCGGGTGTGTAGAAGTTGAGGCGCAGGCCGGGGTCCGAGGGCAGTTCCATCGCCTCGTAGGGCAGTGCGAGATCGCCGACGAGCGGGTGGTGGAGGTTCTTCATACCGGAACGGTGGAACTTCACGTCGTGGCGTGCCCACCTTTGGGCGAAGTCGCCGCTGCGGGTGGTCAGTTCGCCGATCAGGTCGGTGAGGGCCTTGTCGTGGGGCGCGCGGCCTGTCTCGGTGCGCAGGAAGGCGACGGCGTCGTCGGCGCCCTTGTCCCAGTCGACCCAGAAGTCCTGGCTGGCGGGGTCGAGGAACAGAAAGCGGGCGCTGTTGACCGGCCCGCGCTGCGCGAACAGCGGTGAGTCGAACAGCGGCGCGTACAGCGCCCGGCCCAGGGCGTTGGCGGCGACGATGTCGAAGCGGGCGTTGCGGACGAACGCCGGTACGCCGGTCATCGAGTCGAGCAGCCGCAGGATCGTCGGCCGGACGCGCGAGGAGGTCACCGCCGGCCGCCGCCCGGACGGGCTGGCAGCGCGGGCCAGATCGTAGAGGTGGGTGCGTTCGGCCTCGTTGAGGTGCAGGGCGCGCGCGAGGGCTTCGAGGACCGAGTCGGAGGCTCCGGCGAGGTTGCCGCGCTCCAGGCGGACGTAGTAATCCACGCTCATGCCGGCCAGCAGGGCGACCTCTTCGCGTCGCAGGCCCGCGACGCGGCGGTTTCCGCCGTAGACCGGCAGTCCGGCCTGCTCTGGGGTGATTCTGGCCCGCCGGGTGCTGAGGAACTCCCGCACCTCGGCGGCCACGTCCTTCTTGGTGTGGTCGGTCATGCTCATTTCCTGGTGTGGGTGCCCGGCTCTGACCGGGCTGGTCGCGTCGGTCACCGGGTCGGACCTGACCTCGAGCAGAGGGGCACGGAGCACTCCTCCCGGTCGGTCTGCGTGGTGTGCCGGCTCATCCACGGTAGGTCGGCCTGGAGGGGCCTGCGAGGTACTGCCAGTACCTGGAAGAGCAGTGACTCCCACTGCCTCCTCAAGGTGCCGTTACCTGGAAGACGCCACAGACTGGCGGCCCGGGATCGGGCCGCACTCCCGATCGACGCGAGGAAGACCGTGCGCACAGCAGCCACCCACGACATCGGCGACGCCCCCGCCGGGCCGGTCAGCGACTCGAGCCGTCCGGGCGGCCCGAGCGGCCACAGGACCACCGCCCCGCGCCGCCAGGCGCAGCGTGCCTCCGGGGGCCCGGTGCGTTCGACGCTGATCCTGGCGATCATCTGCATCAGCTACTTCATGGTCATCCTGGACAACTCGATCGTGTTCACCGGGCTGCCGCAGATCCGCTTGGACATGGGTTTCTCCGAGACGGGCCTGTCGTGGATCACCAACGCCTACGTCCTGGTCTTCGGCGGGCTGCTGCTCCTGGGAGCGCGCGCCGGTGATCTCTTCGGGCACCGCAAGGTCTTCCTGTACTCCCTGGTGGTCTTCTCGCTGGCCTCGCTGCTGGTGGGCGCCGCACAGAGCGCCTGGTGGCTGATCGCGGCCCGGGCGCTCCAGGGCGTCGGCGCCGCCGTTCTGGCCCCGTCCGCGCTCTCCCTGCTCACGCGCAGCTTCGCGGAGGGCAAGGCCCGCAACCGGGCCATGGCCGCCTACAGCGCAGTGGCCGGCCTCGGCGCGGCGTTCGGGCTGGTCGTCGGAGGTCTGGTCGCGGACCTGATCTCGTGGAGGGCCGGTTTCTTCCTGAACGTCCCCATCGGCATAGTGATGATGATGCTGGCGGTGCGGTTCCTGCCCGAGACCGAGCTTCGCGGCGGCCGGTTCGACGTGGCCGGGGCCCTGCTGGCGACGCTGGGGTCGACCGCTCTGGTACTGGGCATCGTCGACGCGGCCGACCACGGATGGACTGCACCGGCCACCCTGCTCCCGCTCGCAGCGGGCGCGGTGCTGCTGGCCTTGTTCGTAGGGGTGGAGCGACGGGCCGCGCACCCGATCGTGCCGCTGCGTCTGTTCGCGAGCCGCGAGCGGTCCGGCGCCTACGCCACCCGGATGCTCTACATGGGCGCGATGATCGGGTTCTTCTTCTTCACCGCGCAGTTCGTGCAGAGCGTTTACGGCTGGACGCCTCTGCGGGCCGGCCTGGCCTTCCTGCCGATGACGCTGGTCAACTTCGTCTTCGCCATCCGCGTGCCCCGGCTGCTGGAACGGTTCGGCAGGCCGTGGGTACTCGCCGCGGGGGTCGTGCTGACGGCCGTGGGCATGGCCTGGCTGAGCCGTTTGGACCTGTACACCCCCTACCTGACCGGTGTGGCGCTGCCCATGATGGTCATCGGTGCCGGCCAGGGCCTGGCGCTGGCCCCGATGACCTCCAGCGGCGTCGACGGCGTCGCCCCTGAGGACGCGGGGGCCGGCTCCGGGCTGGTCAACACCGTGCACCAGATCGGCAGCGCACTGGCCCTGAGCATCCTGACGGCCGTGGCCGCCACCGTCTCCACCGGTCACGCGGCCGCCGACATCGCGGCCCGCTCCGCCACCGCGCTGACGGGCTCGGCCGTCCTGCTCGCGCTGGCGGTCGTCGCCGTCCTCACCCTGATCGTGCCCGCCCGGGCGTCCCGCAAGTAAAGGAGTACGTGATGCAGACCCTCACCCTCAACAACGGTGTCGAGATGCCCGCCCTCGGCCTCGGCGTCTTCCAGAGCTCGCCCGACGAGACGATCGCCGCGGTCACGGCCGCGCTGGAGCTCGGCTACCGGCACATCGACACCGCCGCCGCCTACGGCAACGAGCGCGAGGTCGGCCAGGCCATCCGCAACTCGGGCGTCCCGCGCGAGGAGATCTTCGTCGAGACCAAGATCTGGATCAGCGACTACGGCTACGACGAGACCCTGCACGGCTTCGACAAGAGCGCCGCCAAGCTCGGCGTCGACCAGATCGACCTGCTGATCCTGCACCAGGCGCTGCCGTCCGAGTTCGACAAGACCCTCGACGCCTACCGTGCCCTGGAAAAGCTCCTGGCCGACGGCAAGGTCCGCGCCATCGGCGTCAGCAACTTCATGGCCGACCACCTGACCACGCTGCTCGATGCGATGTCCGTCGTGCCGGCGGTCAACCAACTGGAGATCCACCCCTACTTCCAGCAGCGCTCCGTTCTCGACTTCGACACCGCCCACGGCATCCTCAACCAGGCGTGGTCCCCCATCGGAGGGATCACCTTCTACCCGGGCTACGGCGAGGACCGCCGAAGCGTCCTTCAGGACCCGGCCGTCACTGCCATCGCCGAGAAGCACGGCAAGAGCCCCGCCCAGGTCCTGCTGCGCTGGGGCCTGAAGCAGGGCCGCTCGGTCATCCCCAAGTCCACCCGGCGCGAGCGGATCGCCGAGAACATCGACGTCTTCGACTTCGAGCTCACGGCAGACGAACTCACCGCGCTGGACGCACTGGAGACCGGCCGGCGCGGCGGCCCTGAGCCCGAGAACGTCACCCTCGCCGCCTACGGCCGCGCCATCCCCGAAGCCTGACCTTCCCCGTACGACCTGCAAGAAGGAACCACAGTGCCCACCACCGTCCATGCCTTCGGCGCCCACGAGGCCGGCCGGCCGCTCGTCCCCGTCACCATCGAGCGCCGCGGCGTCGGCCCCCACGACGTCCGGCTCGACATCCTGTACTGCGGGATCTGCCACTCCGACATGAACTTCGTCGACGGCTCTTTCGGCCCGCTCCCGGTCAGCCCGCTCGTGCCCGGCCACGAAATCGTCGGCCGTGTCACCGAAACCGGCTCCGAAGTCACGCGCCACCAGGTCGGCGACCTGGTCGGCATCGGCTGCATGGCCAACTCCTGCCGCGAGTGCGAGAACTGCCGGGCCGGGCAGGAGCAGTACTGCCTGAACGGCCACACCCTCGTCTTCGGCAGCCCCGACCCCGCCCATCCCGGCGCCCACACCCAGGGCGGCTACTCCGAGGCGATCGTCGCCCCGGAGGATTTTGTCGTCCGCGTGCCCGAGACCCTCGACCCCGCCGCCGCGGCTCCCCTGCTGTGCGCGGGCATCACCGTCTACGCGCCGCTCAAGCGGTTCGCTGCCGGTCCCGGGACCAAGGTCGCGGTCGTCGGCCTCGGCGGCCTGGGCCACCTCGGCGTGAAGATGGCCAAGGCCATGGGCGCTGACGTCACCGTGCTGTCCCGGTCGGACAGCAAGCGCGAAGCCGCCGCGGCCCTCGGCGCCGACCACTACGCCGCGACCGGCGACGGCACCGCCTTCACCGAGCTTGCCAACACCTTCGGTCTCATCCTCAACACCGTCAGCGCGCCCATCAATCTGGCGGACTACCTGGGCCTTCTCCGTCTGCACGGCACCATGATCAGCGTGGGCGTCACCACGCAGCCGATGCCACTGGACGTCTTCCCCCTGCTCCAGAACGGGCGCTCCTACGCCGGCTCCCTGTTCGGCGGTATCGCCGAGACGCAGGAGATGCTCGACTTCGCCGCCGAGCACAAGGTCACCGCCGACATCGAGCTGATCGGCGCCCAAGACATCAACACCGCCTACGAGCGGATCAACGCCTCCGACGTCCGCTACCGGTTCGTGATCGACGGCTCGACCTTCAAGGGGCTGACGGCATGACGCGGCTAACCCGTCCGAGCATCAACCGCGTCCTGGTCATCGGCGGGACGGGCAGCATCGGCCGCCTCGTCGCCGCCCGCCTGCTCGAGCTGGGTCGCCTGCCGCGCGTGCTCAGCCGCGACCCCGACCGCGCCCGGCGGTCGCTGCCCGATGGCGTCGAGGTGGTGGCAGGCGAACTGGCCGATCAGCCGGCCGTGCGCGTCGCCGTCGCTGGCGTCGACGCCGTCGTGATGACCCACGGAGCGCCCTACGGGTCCGGCGACTACGCCGCGGTCGACTACGGCGCCGTGCCCGCGGTACTCGACGCGCTGGACGGACATCGCGTGCCCGTGGTGCTGATGAGTTCGATCGGGGTCACGGCGGCCGGCGGGCAGTCGCGGGAACTGCTGGAGTGGAAGCGACGCGGTGAGCGGCTCCTGCGGGCCGGCGAACTGCCGTACACGATCGTCCGGCCCGGCTGGTTCGACGCCGGCAGCACCTCCCACCAGGCGGTGGACCTGCGCCAGGGCGACCAGATCGAGTACGGGCCCGTCCGCCGCGACCACGTAGCCGAGACGATCGTCCAAGCCCTGCTGACCCCGTCCGCGACGGGGAGGACCGTGGAGGTCTTCTCGGCCGACGGGCCGGCCCTCGTCGACTGGCCGACCGCGTTCCAAGCCGCCGAAGCCGACCGGCCGGGCGACCTCGACGGCGCCCGCGACCGGCCCGGACCACGACCGCAGGCAGAACCCGAACGTGTCCGCGCCGACCTGCGCCGCCACGCCCACACCCCCCTGACACCCGACATCTGAGGAGACAGCCATGAAGGCAGCCATCTTCCGGGGCGAGAAGCGCATCGAGCTCGGCCATCGCCCCGACCCCACCGTCCAGCAGCCGACCGACGCCGTCGTCCGCGTCGTGCGCGGCTGCGTCTGCGGCTCCGACCTCTGGTACTACCGCGGCATCAACCCCCACAAGGTGGGCAGCATCGGCCACGAGTACGTCGGCGTCGTCGAGGCGGTCGGTGAGGACGTGAGGAACCTGGCCGTCGGCGACTTCGTCATCGCCCCCTTCACCTACAACGACGGCACCTGCCCCGCCTGCCAGGCCGGGTTCGAATCCAACTGCGAACACGGAGGAGCCTTCGGCGACGGCGAGAGCGACGGCGGCCAGGGCGAGAAGGTCCGCGCACCCTACGCCGACACAACCCTCGTGAAGGTCCCTGCACCGGCCGACGGGTTCACCGACGCCCAGCTCGCCTCCTTCACCGCACTCTCCGACGTCATGTGCACCGGCTACCACGCCGCCGCGAGCGCAGGCGTGAAGGAAGGCGACACCGTCGCCGTCGTCGGTGACGGCGCGGTCGGCCTCTCCGCCGTGCTGGCCGCCAAACTCCTCGGCGCCGGCCGGATCATCGCGCTCAGCCGCCACGCCGACCGGCAGGCTCTCGCGAAGGAGTTCGGCGCCACCGACATCGTCGCCGAACGCGGCGACGACGCCGTCACGGCCGTCCTCAGTCTCACCGACGGCGCCGGCGTCGACGTCGCGCTCGAATGCGTCGGCACCGACCAGTCCGTCGAGACGGCCGCCGGCATCGTCCGCGCCGGCGGCATGATCGGCGCCGTCGGCGTCCCGCTCTACGAGAAGTTCGAGTACAAGACCCTCTTCTGGAAGAACGTCGGTATCAAGGGCGGCGTCGCCCCCGCCCGCCGCTACATCCCCGAACTGCTGCCCCACATCCTGGACGGAACAATCAACCCCGGACTCGTCTTCAACTACTCCACCGACCTCGACCACGTCGCCGACGCCTACGCCGCCATGGACGAGCGCCGCGCGATCAAGTCGCTCCTCACGGTCAGCCAGCCGTGAATCCGGTCCCCTGCACCAGTTCGGTCCAGGGGAAGACCAGGTCAGGCACCCGCGAGACCGGTGGCGTAGGTCACCAGGTGGTGGCGACGGTCCGCTGCGCGACCCACACATCGCCGTGACGGTCGTATTCGGTGGCCAGACGCAGGCGCCAGTTGGCGCGGGTGCCGTACACAGCGGCATCGGTCAGGGCCGGGGCCGTCAAGCGGGCCGTGCCGTCGTCATCGATGTCGAACGCGGTGGCCTTCACCTCGATGAAGTGGTAGACGAACCGCCCCTGACACATCTGCGCCAGCCACTCCGCCTTCGGCTGCACGTATCCGGTCATGTGGCTGAGGGTGAAGTCCTCCGCGAGCAAGCCTTCGAGAGTTGTGGTGTCCCCTTCGACCATGGCGTCCAGGTAGGCGCGGTGGGCCTCCCTGAGGCCCGTGGGGGCCGTTGCATCACCGAAGGTTCTCGCACCAGGGAAGATCTCCGTATGCTCGGATGATGGCAGTCACCAGCCATTCTCGCTGCCGTGCATCGAGCGCCGGCAATGCGGCGCGGAAGTCCTCTTCGTCCTTCGGCCGGGGTTGGTGGGCTTTGTAGTAGAGCTGGACCTCTGGCGCCAAGTAGGGAACGCCTTCTGGCGAGCGCGTGCCCAATAGGTCGATGGGGCGCCTGACCTGGGCACATCGTCTGGAAATCCAGTCCCGACCCTCCGCCTCATCGAGCATGATCTGGATCTGCCAGGGTTCCGAAGGGCCGGGACGGCACCAGACGTCGTGGACCTCGGCGGACAATATCTCTCCGGGCTCCCACGGCCTGAGAGTCCCGGGCGGATCCGCTGCCCACCACTCCCATGCAGGCAGCAGCAGCTGAACGACGCGTTGGTCGCGCCGCAGCAACAGGACATCGAGATCGCTGTGCTCTCGGAACGAGTAGCCGACCGCGAGCTCGATGGCGTGACCCCCGGCAACCCACCAGGGGACACCGACCGATGAGAACAGCGTCGCCACATCGGCCAGGGGAGCTGGCTCCCAGGGACCCCACGGCGTCTCGGTGCGTGTCACTGGGCGAGGGTACTGCTGCAAGATCATTCACGGAATTGCGGACAGAGCCAATGTCGTCGACACCTGCTTCTCAGCTGGTTTCTGGTGTGGCGTGGGTGAAGTCGTACGCAGCCCAGTCGGTGATCCTGCGGTATCCGAGGCGTTGGTAGAGAGCATTGCTGGTGGGGTTGTCCGCGTTCGTGTAGAGCACGACTTCTGTGGCTCCTGCGGCGCGCGCGGCCCGGCTCACCTCTGCGGTGACGCCGGCTGCGTAGCCGCGTCCGCGGAGATGGGCTGGGGTGTAGACGGGATCCACCCGGACCATGCCGGCGACCATCGGGTTCACGCCTGCCATGGAGACGGGGGTGCCGTCCGGGGTCTCCCAGAAGGTGTAGCTCTTCTCGGCGAAGCGGGTGCTGGCCCAGGATGAGGCGTTGATGGTGACGGTCTCGCCGAGGTCGGCAGCGAGCCCACGGCACCAGCGCACGAGACGGTCGTGGTCCCGCTCGCCCACCGGGCGACTGTGGCCGTCTGGGTGCGGGTTCGGAGGGGTGAGGGTGTCGAGGCGGTAGAGGTGCATCCGGACGCGGAGTGTGGGCGTCGCGCCGGTGTGCCGCTGCCAGGCTTCGGCGAATGCGGTGGCGGTGTCGTGGTCCGCGGTGACACCTGCGAGGGTGTGGCCGAGGCCGGTCAGATAGACGGCGAGGGCGTCGGCACGCTCGGGGGAGAGTGCCGTGAGGGTCAGCCGGCGGGTCGGCGGGCGGTAGAAGATCGCTTGTGTCTCGCCCGCCGACTCCAGTCGGCCGAAGAGGACGGCTCCTGGGATGAACCCGCCCGGCTGGGACTGCCACTTTTCCAGTGTGGTGAGCGGCGTGTTGTGCAGAGCGGGGCACGAGCGGAGAAAGTCTCCGGCGCGGGCGAGGAAGTCGTCGATGTCTTCGGTGAGGTGCCAGGCATCCGGAAGCATGGTTCATGATCCCGGATGTACTGGACTTCTGGAGCGGGCACCTGCTGAGCGGCGGCGGCACCTTGCCGGCTTTGGCTGTCTCCGGGGAATGGCCGGCCGCCCGCCTGCGTTATGGGCAGCGTGGTTGTGGAGGGGACTGTGTCCCCGGGCCTCACCTATTGCCCATGAGGAAGTTCGTTCGGCTGAAGCCTCATGGAGCCTTTCGCCGCGTAGGCGACCGCCCTTCACGACCACGCACACGTCAGTGGCCCGACCCGGATCTCCCGGGGCGGGCCGCCTTCACGTCTTGGTGTGCCGGCTACCAGCGCACCCCGAGCTGGTCGAGGTCGGCGCGGCGCTGTGGGCTGAGCTTCGTGGCCCTTTTGCGGACGACTTCCGGCTCCACCTCGACGGCGCTCATCTCCACTTGGAGGTGCGCGTGCCGGCCGACGGTGCCGGGCTGCTGACCCCGGCCGCCTGACCGCGCGCTCCTTCTCCTGCCCTGCCCGCTTCCCCCTGCTCCGGAGAGTCCCCGCCGTGCTCGTCGCCCGCTCCATCGCCCTGTTCGTCGTCGCCGCGCTGTTCGAGATCAGGGGTGCCTGGCTGGTCTGGCAGGGCGTCCGCGAGCACAAGGGCTGGATCTGGATCGGCGCCGGCGTCATCGCGCTCGGCCTGTACGGGGTGGTCGCCACCTTCCAGTCCGACGACAACTTCGGGCGCATCCTCGCCGCGTACGGGGGGATCTTCGTGGCCGGGTCGATCGCCTGGGGCATGGTGGCCGACGGCTACCGCCCCGACCGCTTCGACGTGATCGGCGTCCTGGTCTGCCTCGCGGGGATGGCGGTCATCATGTACGCCCCGCGAGGCCACTGACCGGCCGCCCGGGCTCAGTTCAGGGCCTGGGCGGCGTACAGCGCGCCGAGGGCGGCGGCGAGAGCGCCGAGCAGGAGCCGCAGCGCGGTCTCGGGCAGGTGAGGCTGGAGCCGGGCGCCGAGGTAGCCGCCGATCAGACCGCCCGCACCGCAGGCCAGCCCCAGCCACCAGTCGGGGGCCACAGGTCCGGGGCTCGCCAGGGCCAGCACCGCGTAGGCGGCGGCTCCGGCGACGGAGGTGGTGAAGGTCGTAGCGAGGGTGGCTGGTGCGATGCGGGCCATGGGCAGGCCGCGCGCGGCGAGGACGGGCCCGAGCAGTGAGCCGCCGCCGATCCCGTAGATCCCGCCGACCACTCCGACCGTCAGGGCGAGGACCGCGAGGGCGAGCGACGACGGTTCGGCCGTGTCCGGCCGGCGCCGGGCGGGGCGCAGGGTGCGCCAGCACAGCCAGCTGCCGAGCGGCAGGAGGAAGGCGGCGACCAAGAGTCGGAAGACGCCGGGGCCGGGGAGGGCGAAGACGCGAATGGCGGCGCCGACCAGGACGCCGGGCAGTGTCCAGGTGACCAGGCGCCGGGCCAGAGTGCCGCGTAAGGCGCCGTCGCGGCGGTAGCGCCACAGGGCGCCGGGCCCGGCCACCACGTTGAACAGCAGGTTCGTCGGGGTGACCGCCGGGCTCGGCACGCCGAGGACGCTGAGCTGAACGGGGAGGAGGAAGACCGCTCCGGACACGCCGACCGGAGCGGTTAGCGTCGAGATCAGCAGGCCGGCCGCGAACCCGGCCCAGATCGTCCACTCCACCGCTGCCCCCGCCGCTTCGTGATTGCCCGGCCAGTATCGGCGGGCCAGGCCGCCGAGCTGCGGACCGGCAACATGATGTTCACGAGCAGCGGGTGCAGCCTGGCGTGCAGCCGCACGGGTCTGCCTCGGCCGCGGCAGCCCCGGCGGGTGCCGCCTGGGCGGTGGGTGCGCAGCAGCCGTTGCCCTGCCAGGCGTCGCGGCCTTCCTTGACGGCGATGGCGGCGATGACCAGAGCGGCGATCGGGTCGGCCCAGGACCATCCGAGGGTGGCGTTGAGGACCAGGCCGACCAGGAGGACGGCGGAGAGGTAGGTGCACAGCAGGGTCTGCTTGGAGTCGGCGACCGCGGAGGCGGAGCCGAGCTCGCGGCCCGCGCGCCGCTGCGCGGCGGAGAGGAACGGCATGATCGCCAGGGACAGGGCGGCGATGACGATGCCGGGGATCGAGCGGTCGGCCTCGCTGGTGCCGGCGAGCGCGCGGACGGCGTCGAAGGTGATGTAGGCGGCCAGCGCGAAGAAGGATACGGCGATGATCCGCAGGGTGGACTTCTCGCGGGCGTCGCGCACGGCGTGGTCGCGGGCGGAGAACTGCCAGGCGACCGCCGCGGCGGAGGACACCTCGATCACGGAGTCCAGCCCGAAGCCGACCAGCGCGGTCGAGGAGGCGATCGTGCCAGCGGTAAGGGCGACGACCGCCTCGATGACGTTGTAGGTGATGGTCGCGGCGACCAGCAGCCGGATGCGCCGGGCGAGCGCGTCGCGGCGGGCCGGGGACGGGCCGAGGGATATCGCGGCCATCAGCAGCAGTCCTTCGTGGCGGCGTCCGGGCACGTCTGGTCGGACTCGACCGCCACCACGGCGGCCAGCAGGTGCTCCAGGGCGTGGCCGAGGCGTTCGTCGGCGAGCTCGTAGCGGGTGCGGCGCCCGTCCGGGGCGGTGACGACGAGGCCGCAGTCGCGCAGGCAGGCCAGGTGGTTGGACAGCCGGGTGCGGGAGACGCCGAGCGTGTCGGCGAGCTCGGCCGGGTAGGCCGGGGCCTGGCGCAACGCGAGGAGGATGCGGCAGCGGATCGGGTCGGCGAGCGCGCGGCCGAAGCGGGCCAGCACGTCGATGTCGGAGGCAACGGTCAGCACCCCATGACAGTACAGCAAATCGTGAATTCACTTAAGCGTGGATTATCGTCGCCGAATCTGGTGGACCTACGATCGGGGCACTGACCAGCAGGGAGAGGGCTGAGGAACGTGACGGGCGACGAGCAGGACCTGGCCGAAGCGCAGAGGGCGCACTGGCAGAGCACGTACGCCGTCCACCCGGGCATGTACGGCGCCGAGCCGTCGGCACCGGCCGTCCACGCCGCGGCCGCCTTGCGGGTCGCCGGCGCGCGCGACGTCCTCGAACTCGGCGCCGGCCACGGCCGCGACGCCCTGTACTTCGCCCGCCGGGGATTCACCGTCTGGGAGCACGGCGGCTTCGCCGTCCACTTCTTCGACCGGGCCGTCGTCGACTCCCTCGCCGAGGGCTGGAGCCTGGACGAGGTCCACGCCTTCGAGGAGGGCGACCTGCCCCGCCGCCTGTGGCGCGTTACCCAGACCCGGCCGCGATGACCACCCGCCCCGCGCCCGCCCCCGACATCGTCAGATTTTGCGAGTTCCTGCGAAGATTCCACAGGAGCGGCCGGGGGAGCCGCGTCCCCCGGTCGACCTGCTGAGATGCGCGTTCTCAGGTTGTCGACGGCCGTCCAGAACCCGCGCGTACTCCACTACCGTGGCCGGCTTGTGGTGCATGGTCTGCGGACGGGCGCGACCCAATCCCCCCAGGTGAGGGCCCCTTGTTGCGCCCTGTCGTTTGGTGCCCCTTGTGACGGCGGGACCCGCCCCCTCACGGCTCCCCAAAGGGAGGCTGGGAACCCTTGCGGGGGCGGGCGGCCTTGCGTCAGAGCCTTCGCGCACCGGACAGCGAACAGCCCCGCCGAACAATGGAGGCTGTTCTACCGCGGGATGACAACCCCTCCGCGCGGTGCCGGGGCGGCACGAACAGCGACTCAGGGTGGCTGCTCGGCTCCTGCCCCGACCATAGCGAGCACCCATGGCCATCCTCCGGCCGCACGCCCGCAGTTCACACGCACGAGGGATGGCGCTCCCGGGCTCGCACAGCAACAGCCGCCATGAGGCGCGCGGCGGTACCCGACCGCAAGACAGACCGGGCGGATGCGATGGCCCCGGCCTGTGAGGGAAGACCAGGGGCCACCTGCCACGCAAGACGCCACCGAACCGCGGCCCCCGTCCCACTCCTGCGAACACAAGGGACGGCGGCACCGCCGGTGCACGCGTGCCGCTCTGTCCAACGCACGGGAGCCCACCAAGTCACTGCGCTGTCAACCAGACAGGTCACGGACGAATGCCAGGGGCCGGGGAAGGACTCGTTCGACCTCCCCAGGTCACGGGCCTTTCCCATGGTCCTGGCGGACAGGGCCTACTCGTCC
>NZ_LBMU02000107.1 GCF_001005085.2 Streptomyces humi | reverse complement strand
GCGCACGGCGTGGACCTGCGGTGCGGGGTCAGGGTCACCCGGCTGGAGGGCGACGCGCAGGGCCGCCTGCGCCGGGCGCACTTCGACGACGGCAGCGCCGTCGACGCCGATGTCGCGGTGGTGGCACTCGGCGGCATCCGCAACACCGAGTGGCTCCAGGGCTCCGGCCTCGCGGCCGGTGTCTGGGGCATCGCCTGCGACACGGGGTGCCGTGCCATGGACCTCAACGGCACGATCACCGACGACGTCTTCGTCGCCGGGGACGTGGCGCGCTGTCCGAACCCGGTCTACGAGTACCGGCTCATCTCGCTGGAGCACTGGGCCAACGCGGTCGAGCAGGCCGAGGTCGCCGCCCACAACATGGTCCACGGCCAGGCGGACCGCTGGCCCCACCTGTCCATCCCGCTGTTCTGGTCGATCCAGTTCGGCGTCAACATCAAGTCCGTCGGCGTGCCGACCTTCGCCGACGAGGTGGTCGTCACCCAGGGCTCGGTCTCCGACCACCGGTTCGTCGCCGCGTACGGCTACCGCGGCCGCGTCACCGCCGCCGTGAGCTTCAACAACGCGAAGTGGCTGGACCACTACCGGCGTCTCGTCGAGACGGCCGCGCCCTTCCCGCCGCCCTGTCCCACGCCGGACCAGCCCGTCGACATGAAACCGGTGCCCGTCGACTTCCCCGGCCCCACCCTGCTCGCCCAGGGCGCCACCGTGGTCGTCACCGGACACGATCCCGGCGAGCGACGCGTCACGGCCGCGTACCAGCACCACCGGTAGCGGGGAGAGGAGAGCGAGATGACCACGATCCAGAGGCCGGACACGCTGCACCGGATCCTCGACTACGCCTCCCGGGCCGACCCGTACCCGCTCTACGCCGAGCTGCGGCGGACGCCGGTGGCCCGTCAGGAGGACGGCAGTTACGTCGTCAGCACGTACCGCGAACTCGCCGACCTGCTGCACAACCCGCATGTCAGCTCCGACGTCCGCAACCTGGCGCATCCGATGCCCTCCATGGACGCCGACGCCACACCGGCGTTCATCAACATGGATCCGCCCGAGCACGACCGGCTGCGGCGGATGGCGATGCGGCACTTCGGGCCCCCGCACACCCCGGGGCTGGTGGACGGCCTGGACCCGCTTCTGACCGCGACCGTCGTCGGACTGATCGACGACTGCGCGGGCAAGGAACGGATCGACGTCGTCGACGACCTCGCCTACCCGTTCCCGGTCACGGTGATCTGCCGTCTGCTCGGCGTGCCGCGCGAGGACGAACCGAAGTTCCGCGGGTGGGTGAACGACCTCATCAACTCGATCGACTACAACCCCGCCGTCGACCCGAAGGAGAAACTGGAGAAGGGCCTCCAGGCCCGCCGGGACCTGCGCGAGTTCCTCGGCGGGCTGGTGGCGGAGCGTCACGGCCATCCTACCGACGACCTGTTGTCCAAGCTGGCCAACGACGACGGACCGGACGGCCGGATGACCGACGACGAGATCGTCGCCACCGCCAACCTGCTGCTGATCGCCGGCCACGAGACGACGGTCAACCTGATCACCAACGGGATGCTGACGCTGCTGCGGTACCCGGAGGTGCTGCGGCGGCTGCGCGACGAACCGGAGCTGGCCGTGCCGCTGGTCGAGGAACTGCTGCGCTACGAGCCCCCGGTGCACATCATTCCCTGGCGGGCGGCGTACAGCGAGGTCACCGTCGCCGACACCGTCATCCCCAGGGGCTCGCAGATCATGCTGATGCTGGCCTCCGGCAGCCGTGACCCGGACCGGTTCCGCGATCCCGACCGGTTCGACCCTGACCGGCGCGACAACCAGCACCTCGGTTTCGGCAGCGGCATCCACCTGTGCTTCGGCGGTCCGCTGGCCCGCCGGGAGGCCCAGATCGCCCTGACCGAGCTGGTACGACGGCTGGACCACCCCAGCCTGGTCGCCGACCCGCCGCCGTACCGGCGCAGCCCTGTGCTCCGGGGCCCGATCCATCTGGACGTCGAGCAGAACGGGGGGTAGGGAGCCCGGGGTCGCTCAGCCGGTGAGGATGCTGATGCCGTCGCCGAGGAGCTTGAGCCCGAGCACGAAGAACAGGACGGCCAGGACGGCCACGTTGTGCCGTGCGGCCCACTCCCGCCAGTTGGCGAGGATGCCCTTGGCGCGTTCGCCCATGACCAGGTAGAGGGCGAGCGGGGCGAGCACGCCGAGGGACGCGATGACCACGAAGACGGCGAGGGTGCCGATCTGTTCGGGCACGGAGATCCCGGCGGAGCTGATCGAGGCGGCGGCGGCGATGGTCAGGGGGGCGTTCTTGAGGTTGCCCGCCGAGAGCAGCAGGCCCAGGCCGAGGATCTTGGCGGGGGTGAAGTGGTCGATCGCCGCCATCCACTTGGGGAGCCTGGCCTGGGACGGGTCCTTGGGGCGGCGCCGCCACTGCACGGCGCCGAAGAGGGCGAGGAGCGCGCCCAGCACGAGTTTGAGGACCCCCACCCAGGTGGCCGGGTTCTTGTGCGCGGAGGCGCCGCCGGTCCCGCCGACCAGCAGCATGACCGCGCCGAGCGCCGCGAGCCCCAGCACCCACCCGAGGGCGAACAGCACCCCGCCCAGGCGCCCTCGCGGGGTGGCCAGGACGAGGATGATCGCCACGATCGGCAGCGGGCTGACCGCGACACCCGCGGCCAGCCCCAGCACATCCCCGACGGCGTGTCCCACGGCGGCCTCCGACGGCGAGAGAGACAGACGAACGTAAGGCCGGCAGCCGGCGCGTCCAGGGCGCCGGCCCGTTCCTCCCCGCCATCGTGGGCGCCGCCGCCCCCACCGGCCACCGCCCGCCTACGAACGGGTGACGGCCTGCGGCGGACGGCGCCGACGACGGCCGCCACGCGTCCTCGTCCGGGCTCAGCGCGGGGAGTCGCAGAGGTCGAGGATCCTGGTGAACGGGCGGCGGAGCACCACCGCCAGGGGCTGGGAGTCCTCCCGCGCGTACCGGGCCAGCGCGGCGCGGGCGGCGGTGGCGTCCGGGCGGGGGTCCTGCCCGGCGAGGACGGCCTCCAGGGCCCGGCCGGTGGCCTCGGCGGCCGGGAGGAGGCGGGTCCTGGCCAGGGCGAGGGCGGGGGAGGGGCCGTCGCGCACCGAGAAGAACTCGGCCTCCGCGGCCAGGGACAGCAGATGCGGTGCCGCCCGTACGCCGCGGTCGACGCGGCCGCCCAGCTCGGTCACCTCGGCGCGGTGGCGGCGCCGCAGCGGATTGAACCGCAGGGCCGACTCCGCCTCCCGTGCCCGCTGCCCGCGAGCGCGCAGCCGGTCGGCCGTCGCCTGCGCCGCCGCCCGGTTCGCGCGCGCCGCGTCCGGCGACCCGATGGCCCGCGTACCGCTCACGAGGCCTTCCGCCAGTTCGGCCGAGCACTCCTGCGCCAGCGTCGCCGCCTCCCGGCGCGGGTCCCGCGGCCAGAGCACCGGACCGAGGACGGCGGTGACCGCACCGCCCAGCGCGTTCTCCCACAGCCGGGCGACGCCGTACGAGTCCGGCGAAGGGTTGGCGAAGACCAGCAGCGAGGTCACCGCGACCTGCACGTTCAGGGTCGTCCCGGAGCTGATGACGGTTCCGCACAGCAGGGCCAGCCCGAGCACGACGGCGAGGACGGCGGTGGACGGCCGGAAGAGGGAGACGACGGTGACACCCAGGGCCACGCCGGCCAGCACGCCGAGGATCCGCAGCAGCAGCGCCGTCAGGGAGGCCGCGGCATCGCCGCGCAGGCACAGCACCGGGACGATGGCGGCGAACACCGGTGGCTGGTCGGCGCCCGCCCACAGCGCGGTCTGCCAGCAGATCACCGCGATCACCAGGATCCGGGCCGCCGTCGGCCCCTGCACCCGGAGCCTGCGGCCCACCTGCGTCCACGGGGGTAGGCCCGTCACCGGGCCACCATAGGCACACACCGCGGCCCGCCGCCCTCCGGGGACACGTCGGGGAGCCGGGTGCACCGGTACCGGCACGAGAAATGAGGGCCGTTGCTGTTCCCCCACTTTCCCTTCACAAACAAGGCAATATCGCGAATGGGCGGATCAATGGGGGGCACACGGCGGTCAGGAGGTTGATAACTATGGTTCCCCTGCTGCTCGTTCTGCTTCTTGCCCTGATCCTTTTCGGGGCCGGGTTCGCCCTCAAGATCCTCTGGTGGGTCGCCGTCGTGGTCCTGGTGGTATGGCTCCTCGGCTTCGTCATGCGGTCCACCTCCGCAGGAGGCGGCCGCGGCCGCTGGTACCGATGGTGAACCGTCTCGCGGTTACGCACTGACGCTGCGGGGCCCGGCCGTCACGGCCGGGCCCCACGCGTGTCCGGGCGCCCCGGCTAGCCGAGCGTGACGCCGGACGGCGGCCTGAAGCAGGCGATGACGTCCTTGCCGCGCGGGCAGCGCAGGGCCTGCCAGGTGTCGGCGAGTGCGTCCACCAGGAGCATGCCGCGTCCGCCCTGCGCCTCGTCGTCCTGGCGCCGCTGCTCGGGCAGGTACGGGGAGGTGTCGTGCACGGTCACATGCAGGCACTCCTCGTCCCAGACCAGGATCAGCTGTGCCGTGCTGTGCGCGTGCACGTGGGCGTTGGTGACCAGTTCGGAGACGGTCAGCAACACCGAGTCCACCAGGTCGGGGGCGGTCCTGGTCCAGCCGAGCGTGGCCAGGTGGCCGCGCGTCCAGTCTCTGGCTGCCTTCACCCCGCTGCTCGCGGGCAGCGAGCGTGCCCATCCCACCGCTTTCAGTGACGACCGCGACGCCCGCGGTCCGTCCTCCGCCTCCGCCTCCGCCTCCTGCTCCGGTCCCTCTGCCACCGTCTCCTCCTTCCCCTCCGCGTTCCCGCTGCGAAAAACGGGTGCCAGTCCCGTCTGCCCAGACCGGTCGCGGTCTCACCCGTGTAGGAGCACGATGAGGGGGTAGACGCGCCGCGACGCCGGCTGATCGGGCCGGCGCCCGCGGAGTGGTGCGGACTCGGGAGGGGAACGGCATGACGTCCATGAGCACGAAGACAAGGGGCACCGGAGCCGCCGGAACCAGCGTGCTTCCGGAGGTGCCCGACCCTTCTCAGGTGGCGCCGAAGGACGCCCGCCAGCTGTCGCGGCTGTTCTTCGAGCGGCTGGCCACGCTGGAGGAGGGCACCGCGGAGCACCAGTACGCCCGCGGCACCCTGATCGAGATGAACATGTCCCTGGTCCGCTACGCCGCCGGCCGCTTCCGCAGCCGTGGACCGGAGGAGATGGAGGACATCGTCCAGGTCGGCATGATCGGCCTGATCAAGGCCATCGACCGGTTCGAGCTGTCCCGGGAGGCGGAGTTCACGTCCTTCGCCATCCCCTACATAGTCGGCGAGATCAAGCGGTTCTTCCGTGACACCACCTGGGCCGTGCACGTGCCGCGCCGGCTCCAGGAGGCCCGGGTGCAGCTCGCCAGGGCCACCGAGGAACTCCAGAGCAGGCTGGGCCGGCTCCCCACGGACCGGGAACTGTCGGAGCTGATGAGCCTGCCCGAGGACGAGGTGCGGGAGGCCCGCCTCGCCGCCAACGGCTACAACTCCTCGTCCCTGGACGCCACCATCGGCGGCAGCACGGACGGGGAGGCGGTGCTTCAGGACTTCATCGGCGCCGAGGACGCGGCGCTGGAGCTGGTGGAGGACTTCCACTCGCTGGCGCCGCTGATCGCCGCCCTCGACGAGCGGGACCGGCAGATCCTCCACATGCGGTTCGTCGAGGAACTCACCCAGGCCCAGATCGGGGAACACCTGGGCGTCTCCCAGATGCACGTCTCCCGGCTCCTGACACGTTGCCTGGCCCGCCTGCGCGAAGGCCTGCTCACCCTCCAGTGAGCCGGGCCCGCGGCCTCGGCGGTCCGTTCACGCTCCGGTGAGCCGGGCCCGCCGCACCGCCCCTGTACCGGGGCGGTGCCGGGCGTCGTCGTGGGCCGCCTCGATGTCGGCCCACCAGTCGGCGCCGTCCTCCAGGAAACGCAGCAGGATCCCCTCCCGCAGGGCCCACGGGCAGATCGCGAGGGTCCGCACGCCGCTGAGCTTCATCGCGGTGTGGCCGACGACCGCCCCCGCCAGGCTCTGCCGGGCCCGCGGCGCGGAGATACCGGGCAGGGTGGCGCGTTCGGCCGCGGGCAGCGCGGCCAGCCGGTCGATGGCGCGGCGCAGGTCGGCCCGGTCCAGGAAGCGGTCCGCGAACGGCCCCTGGCGGCCCGGGGCGGCACCGCACAGCCGGGCCAGCTGCTGGAAGGTACGGGAGGTGGCGACCACGGTGTGCGGGTGCTCCCAGCGGATACGGGCGGCGGCGTCCCGCAGTTGATGGCGCACCCGGCGGCGCAGGGCCTGGAGCTCCTTGTCCGACGGCACCTCGTCGTGGTCGAGGAACTCGTTGGTGAGCCGGCCCGCGCCGAGCGGCAGGGAGACGGCGAACTCCGGCATCCGGCCCCGGCCGAAGGCCACTTCGAAGGAGCCGCCCCCGATGTCGAGGACGGCCAGCGGGCCGGCCCGCCAGCCCATCCAGCGCCGTACCCCGAGGAAGGTGAGCTCGGCCTCCACCTCGCCGGGCAGCACGCACAGTCGTACGCCCGTCTCCTGGGCCACGGCCCGCAGGACGGCCGTGCGGTCGGGGGCGTTGCGTACGACGGCGGTGGCGAACGCCAGCGGTTCGGGCGCACCCCAGCGCGCGGCGGTCTCGACGGCCCGGTGCAGCGCCTTGACCAACTGCTCCGTGGCCTGTTCGCCGAAGTGACCGTCGGGGCCGACCTGTTCGGACAACCGGAGCTTCCACTTGGCGGTGTACACCGGCAGCGGGACGCCGCCCGCGGCGTCGCTGACCACCAGTCTGACCGTGTTCGACCCCGCGTCCACCACGCTTACCCTCATGGAGGTGTGCGTACCCAGAGCGGCCGCGCTGATGCGAACCGTGCACGCCGGGTCGGCCGACGGCTGTGGACCGCGCACGGCGGGTCCGGCCGACGGCTGTGGACCGGGGCGTGTCCGGCGAGCCGCTCGCGGGGGGCGCGGCGGACACACAGCCGTCCGCCGAGGGCCGACGGCTCCCGCCTGCGTCCCCAAGCGAGCCCTTGACGCCGAAGTGCCCGATCGAGCGGGTTTCACACCCCTGGTCACACCATCCCTCCACCACACACACCCCCACTCCACGCCCCCCACCACCCCGCGCTCCCGCCCCCTCCCGCGCTCCCCGCGTCCTACGCAGTTCCGCGCGTCCTACGGCTCCCGCGCGCACCCTTCCACGCTCCCCGCGCCCCGAGGCGTTCCGCCCGCCCTTCCGTGCTCCCGGCGCTCCCCGCGTCCTACGGAGTTCCGCGCGTCCTACGGCTCCCGCGCGCACCCTTCCACGCTCCCCGCGCCCCGAGGCGTTCCGCCCGCCCTTCCGCGCTCCCGGCGCTCCCCGCGCTCCCCGCGCCCTCCGCGTGCGCGTGGTTTCTCCGTGGTCCCGGGGTCGGGTCGGGTGTGGTGGTCAGTTGCCGTGGCTGGCGCTGGTGTGGAGGTCGTTGAGGGCGCTGAGGACCGCGGTGTTGCGGTGCCACAGCAGCCAGCGGCCGACCTGCGCGCCGAGTTGGCGCAGTGCCGCCAGCTGGGCGACGCTGAAGTCCCCCAGGGTCTCCTCGTGATGGGTCGAGATCATGCCCATCACCTGCCCGCCGGGGCTGACCAGCGGGACGCTGTGGCAGGCGCGGCTGCCCGCCTGGAGGATCGCCTCCCGGGACGGCTCGTCGAAGATGTCGGAGACGGCGACGTCCTTGACGGTGACCTGCCGGCGTTCCCCGGCGGCCTGTCCGCAGGCCGTCGTGGCGTCCCTGACGAAGGTGAAGTAGTCGGTGAACCTCCGGTTCAGTCCGGTGTGCTGCTCCAGCCGGAGCATGCCGTTCTCCACCAGCTGCACATTGCCCATCCCTGCGCCGGTGACGTGCAGGGTGTGCCGCAGGGCGGCCCTGAGGACGGCGCCGTGGCCGGTGAGCCGCTCCGGACCGCTGTGCAGGGCGGGCAGCGAGGGCGCGGCGCCCTGCGGACGGCTCGGTACCCAGCTGGGTGCGCCGGCCTGCGGGGCGGGCAGCCGGACGGCGACGTCGGCGAGCGTGTGGAGCTTGACGTTGGACTTCTGCGAGGCGCGGCGCAGCAGGTCGAAGGCCTCCTGCCGGGAGCGGATCGGATAGCGCCTGACGAGGAGCTCCTCGGCGCGGGCGACACCGGCACGGGCCAGCCGCCGGTTGCGCTCGTCGACAGCACGGTCCGCGGGTTCCTGGGGCGCGGGCGCATGCGGGTACTCGGTCACTGGTGTGGCCTCCTGAAGGGTCAACACCCGCACGGCACCGCGGTCGGGGCCCCGTGCGCGCGGCGGCATCACGGTGCCTGCTGGCCGAAGCACCCTTCCCCAACTGTAAGCATGCCCCGCACTCCGGCCGTCAGGCCTCCCGCCCGGTTCGCGGTTCACTCGCGCACAAGCCACACACAGGCCACGCACGCACCGTGCACGAAAAGGTCGCGGTATCTCCCTTAGGGGCACGCCTCAACCACGTTATTGTCCATACGTCTTGACGTGCCGTGAGTCTTTGCGTTTGCTTCCGTCTCACATCATCGGCCGCGCATGACACGCCCCCCTCCGGAAGGCGCCTGAGGTGAGATCTCCCATCCTCCGTGGGACCCATTTGTCCCGCATCGCTACCGCCCTGGCCGCCTCCGCGTCCGCTCTCCTGCTCACCGCGTGCGGTGCCGTCGAGGACCTCGGCGGAAGCGACGACGCCACGGCCCTGAAGAAGGGCGACGACATCACCGTCGGGCTGCTCCTGCCCGACAAGGACACGGCCCGGTTCGAGGCCTTCGACCACCCCATCTTCGCGAAGGAGGTCGCCACCCTCACGCACGGCAAGGGGAAGGTCGACTACGCCAACGCCGAGGCCAGCCAGGACAAGCAGAGCCGGCAGTTCCAGGAGATGGTGTCCAGGAAGGTCGACATCATCGTGGTGGACGCACTGGACGCCAAGGCCATCGCGCCGGACGTCCAGAAGGCGAAGGACGCCGGCATCCCCGTCATCGCCTACGACCGGCTCGCCCAGGGCCCGATCGACGCCTACGTCTCGCACGACAACGAACTCGTCGGCGAGGTCCAGGCCCGCGCCATCATCGAGGCGCTCGGCAGCAAGGCCGCCACCAGCAAGATCGTCATGATGAACGGCGACCCCGCGGACCCGAACACGGCGAGCTTCAAGGCAGGCGCCCTCAGCGAACTCAAGGGCAAGGTGCGGATAGCCGAGGAGTACGACACCGACAAGTGGTCGCCCGCGGTCGCCGAGGCGAACATGAAGAGGGCGATCCAGGCCGTCGGCCTCGGCGAGATCGCCGCGGTCTACTCGGCCAACGACGGCATGGCCGGCGCCGTCATCGACGCCCTGAAGCGGGCGGGCGCCACCAGCATCCCGCCGGTCACCGGACAGGACGCGAACCTGGACGCGGTGCAGCGGGTGGTCTCCGGCGAGCAGTACATGACGGTGTACAAGTCCTTCCTGGACGAGGCCACCGACGCCGCGCAGATGGCGGTGTACAAGGTGCAGGGCAAGGACATCCAGTACGACGCGCTGGCCCAGGACAAGGTCGACAGCCCGACCACCAAGGACATCCCCGCGACGCTCGTGCCGGTGGTCGCTCTCACCAGGGACAACATCAAGGACACGGTGATCGCGGACGGCGTCTACACCGTCAAGCAGATCTGCACCGCGAAGTACGCGGCGGACTGCGCCGCGATCGGTCTCAAGTAGCGGACCCGCCGGGTTCGGGCGGGGCCGCCAGGAAGTCCGCCATGGCCAGGGCGAGGAGCAGGCACAGGGCGATGCCGACCACCACCCAGCCCGTCGGGTACGGCCACAGCAGGTAGACCAGCAGCGCGACGGCCACCAGCAGCCAGGTGATCCAGGTGCGGTACCGGCGTACGAAGGGCCCGACCGGGCCGGTGCGCAGCCCGGCGTGGTCGGCGGTGCCGCGTACCGCCCCGATCCCGGACGTCCACAGGCCCCGGACCAGCCCGGCGTACCGGCCGCGCCCGGTGAGCCAGGCACCCAGGGCGACCACGACGGCCAGGGCCACGACCATCCGCACGGTGGTCTCCAGGAAGTGCACCAGCGCGTCGTAGACGGCCGCCGCCGCGCCCGGCGAGACCCCGGCGGGCAGCCGGTCCAGGTAGAACACGCGGAACACCCGCAGCCCGATGCCGAGGACACCGGTGGCGACGGCGACCCCGAGACAGCCGGCCACCAGCGCCCGCCGCCGCCGCACCGAGAGCAGGACGCCGGCCGCGACCAGCAGGACCGCCAGCACCGGCAGCCAGTTCCCGGCGAGCTGGAGCAGCCGCACATAGGTCTTGACCTTGCCGACCTGGTCGGACCTGACAAGGGTGAAGTCGGTGTGGACGGCCGGGATGTGCTGGGCGGCGGACAGTCCGGAGGCGATCAGGCGCTGCTTGACCTGGTCCACGATGGGGCCGATGTCGAGGGTGACCGAGTCGTTCGTCAGCTGCACCGCGCCGCCGCCGCTGCCGGTGAGCGCCTTGTCCAGGGAGCTGTGGATCCGGCGGTTGGCGTCGGTCCACACGGTCTTGAACGCGTCGGACGCGGCGACCTTCCGGGCCTGGTCGTGGACGAAGCTGCGGACCGCGCCCTCCAGGGCGTCGCCCAGTCTGCCGCCCAGCGCCTGCTGGAGCCGGGGCCGGTCGGCGGGGGCCACGTCCGCGAGCAGGGCGGGCAGGTCCAGGTGGGACATGAGCGCGTCGGTGGCCCGGTTCGCCACGGCGTCCTGCACGTCGGGGTTCGAGGCGAGCGGGGCGACGGTGGCCACGTACCGGTCGGTGTCGGCCACCTGGTCGGCCGCCCACGCGGCGACCACGGACAGCGGCGCGAGCAGGCAGCCGACGACGATGAGCACGGCCGCGAGCCCGGACCGGACGTGGTGCCGGGGCGGCCGGGCCCGCTCCTTCTCCAGGGCCGCCACCCGGGCCCTCAGTTCCCGCACGTCGTCCGGGTCCGCTCCACCGTCCGCGTGCGCGCTGCCCTCCGCCACCCGTACCTCCAGCTCGATCCGCTCCCTTCCACCCGACCCGCCCCGAACCCCGCCCGCGACCAGAGGAAGGCCATCCGGGTCAACACCCCCCACCCACCCGCGGCCGGTCCTCCACCACCCACCCGGCCTCCACGCGCCCGCCCGGCCATGCGCCCGCCCGGCCATGCGCCCGCCCGGCCATGCGCCCGCCCGCGCGTACCCGGCCGTCCGTTCGCCTGCCCGGGTGTGGGAACGGAGGCGTCCCCCGGTCCGTTGGGGCCGGGGGACGTGAGGGTGGTGCGGGGGGTGTGTCAGCTACAGGTCCGGTAGTTGTAGCCGGCGATGCGGCCCGCGCCGGTGCCGTCGAGGAAGTGGTAGTAGCCGTCGCTGTCCCGCGTGACGTCGATGATGAACTCGGTGCCGATGTACTTGGCCACGGTGCCGTCCGTCCCGTAGGACGAGTTGCGCAGCCAGTTGCCGGCCGCGGTCCAGGTGTTCTGCCCGGCCGAACCGTCGCTGGTCACCTGGAACTTGGTCTGCCACCTCGCCGTCGCGGCCTTGGTGGTGGGCCCGAAGTCGCCGTCGATGTCGGCGGCGGTGAGCTCTCCGTCGGCCCACAGGACCTTCTGCCACAGGCAGGTCGCGTTGGACGCCGTGTTGTGGCTGGTGTCCACGATGCCTTCGTTGTCCCAGTCGTCGGTGAAGACCCCGGCCCCGTAGACGTACGCGAGGCCGCTGTACGAGCCGCTCGCGGACGCGGGGGTGGCGCTCAGGGCGAGGACTCCGGCGGTCAGGGCCCCGATGGTGCCGGCGGTCACCTTGGCTCTCTTCGTGAACACGCGCGTTCCTCCTGGTTCGTGCGGTCAAGCGCGGGAATCGGCCAAAACGACTTCTGGCCTGACGGGAACCTTGGCAGGGCCCCGTCAGCGGCGACACACTCTTGCGCCTGGGTGCAAACGTGGAGCTCTTCGGGGGGAATCACGTGCTCCGTATTCACTTCAGTGAGGTCGATCTCGCCCGCGTCCGGGTGGCCGCCGAGCCGGACCCGATGTGGGAGGTGCTCTCGACGCTCCACCGGTTGCAGTCCCGCGGCGGACGCCGGCAGTTCGCCGCCTGGCGCCGGACGGCGTGCGCCCGCCTGAACGCGGCCGGACTGTCCCGGCCGGTGCGCGGCGTGCTGTTCGCCCTGTACCCCCTCGGACCGTACCTGCCCGACTTCCTGACGCCGCCGGAGGGCGAGGGCGGGGTCACGGCGGCCCTCGACGGCATCCTCCGGCTGCCCCGGCAGGACGTGCTCGCCCAGGTACGGCTCCTCGACGGGGTCTCTCCCGTGCCGTCCTGGGCGCTGCGACTGGGGCAGGGCCCCGAACGGCGGGAGCTGACCGAGCTGATCCGCAGGTACCACGCGGTGGCCGTCGCACCGTACGGGGAGGAGATGGCCGCCGGGCTCGTCGCCCACCGCGGCCTGCTCGCCCGCGCGCTGCTGACCGGCGGGGTCGAGGCACTGCTGGGGAGCCTGGGGCCACGCTTCCGCTGGCGCCGGCCGGTCCTGGAAGTGGACTACCGCACGGACCGAGACCTCCATCTGCGCGGGCGCGGGATCAGGATCGTCCCGACGTACTTCTCGTGGGGGACGCCGGTCGCCCTGGCCGACGCCGGGCTGCCGCCCGTGCTGTCGTACCCGCTGAGCCCGCCGCCGGTGCCCGAGGAGGCACTGCCCGCGGAACGCGTTCCGCTGGGCGCGCTGCTCGGCGGCACCAGGGCGCGTGTGCTGCGGTGTGTCGCCGACGGCCTGACCACGGGAGAGCTCGCGCAGGCCGTGGGGGTCTCCCTCTCCGGTGCCAGCCGGCACACCACGGTGCTCCGCGACGCCGGGCTGACCACCAGCCGGCAGGTCGGTCCGACGGTCCTGCACACGCTGACCCCGCTCGGGGCCGCGCTGCTCGGGCAGGCGCTGGGCGGGGGCCCCGGGAACGACGACGCCCCCCGGACCCGGCGAGGGCGTGGGGGGCGTCGGACAGCGCGGCCGTGACCGGCGCCGCCGCTCTCGTTACTTCACCGGCTCCGGCTCCGGGGCGTTCTCCGTCTCCGGCTCGCCGGCCGGGTCCACCGGCGTGCGGACCGAGTCGAGGAGCAGCTGGGCCACGTCCACGACCTGGATGGACTCCTTGGCCTTGCCGTCGTTCTTCTTGCCGTTGACGGAGTCGGTCAGCATCACCAGGCAGAACGGGCAGGCGGTGGAGACGATGTCGGGGTTCACCGACAGGGCCTCGTCGACGCGCTCGTTGTTGATGCGCTTGCCGATCCGCTCCTCCATCCACATCCGGGCGCCGCCGGCGCCGCAGCAGAAGCCGCGCTCCTTGTGGCGGTGCATCTCCTCGTTGCGCAGGCCCGGGACCTTGCCGATGATCTCGCGCGGGGGCGTGTAGATCTTGTTGTGGCGGCCCAGGTAGCAGGGGTCGTGGTAGGTGATGATGCCCTCGACCGGGGTGACCGGGACCAGCTTGCCCTCGTCCACCAGGTGCTGGAGCAGCTGGGTGTGGTGGATGACCTCGTAGTCGCCGCCGAGCTGCGGGTACTCGTTGCCGAGCGTGTTGAGGCAGTGCGGGCAGGTGGCGACGATCTTCTTCGCCGACTTCGGCTTCCTCGACTCCGCCGTGACCTTGCCGTCGTCGTCCAGCTCCTCGCCGAACGCCGTGTTCAGGGCCATGACGTTCTCCATGCCGAGCTCCTGGAACAGGGGCTCGTTGCCCAGGCGGCGGGCGGAGTCACCGGTGCACTTCTCGTCGCCGCCCATGATCGCGAACTTGACGCCCGCGATGTGCAGCAGCTCGGCGAAGGCCTTGGTGGTCTTCTTGGCGCGGTCTTCGAGGGAGCCCGCGCAGCCGACCCAGTACAGGTACTCGACCTCGGTGAGGTCCTCGATGTCCTTGCCGACGACCGGGACCTCGAAGTCGACCTCCTTGAGCCACTCCAGGCGCTGCTTCTTCGCCAGGCCCCAGGGGTTGCCCTTCTTCTCCAGGTTCTTGAGCATCGTGCCCGCCTCGGACGGGAACGCGGACTCGATCATGACCTGGTAGCGGCGCATGTCGACGATGTGGTCGACGTGCTCGATGTCGACGGGGCACTGCTCGACGCAGGCACCGCAGGTGGTGCAGGACCACAGCACGTCCGGGTCGATGACGCCGTTCTCCTCGGCGGTGCCGATCAGCGGCCGCTCGGCCTCGGCGAGGGCGGCCGCGGGGACGCCCGCCAGCTGCTCCTCGGACCCCTTCTCCTCGCCCTCCGCGGTCTTGCCGCCGCCGGCCAGCAGGTACGGCGCCTTGGCGTGCGCGTTGTCCCGCAGCGACATGATCAGCAGCTTGGGGGAGAGCGGCTTGCCGGTGTTCCAGGCGGGGCACTGCGACTGGCAGCGGCCGCACTCGGTGCAGGTGGAGAAGTCCAGCAGGCCCTTCCAGGAGAACTGCTCGACCTGGGAGACGCCGAAGACGTCGTCGTCACCGGGGTCGGTGAAGTCGATCGGCTCGCCGCCGGAGTTCATCGGGAGCAGCGCGCCCAGCGAGGTCTCACCCGTCGCATTCCGCTTGAACCAGATGTTCGGGAAGGCCAGGAAGCGGTGCCAGGCCACACCCATGTCGGTCTTCAGGGCGACCACGATCATCCAGATGAACGAGGTCGCGATCTTCAGGCCGGCGAAGAAGTAGGTGAGGTTCTGGAGCGTGGAGACGTCCATGCCCCGGAACCAGGACACCACCGGGTACGAGATGAAGAACGACGCCTCGTAGGAGTCCACGTGGTGCTGGGCGCCCTCCAGCGCGTGCAGCGTGAAGATGCAGACGCCGACGATCAGGATGACCGTCTCCACGAAGTACGCCTGGCCGAAGTTGGAGCCGGCGAACCGGGACTTGCGGCCCGGCCGGTTCGGCTTGCTCAGCTGGCGGATCGCGATCAGCACGAGGATGCCGAGGACCGTCATGGTGCCGATGAACTCGACGAAGACGTTGTACGGCGCCCAGTCACCGATGACCGGCAGGATCCAGTCGGCCTGGAACAGCTGGCCGACGGCGTTGACGATCGTCAGCAGGAGGGAGAAGAAGCCGACCGCGACGAACCAGTGCGCCACGCCGACGATGCCCCACCGGTTCATCCGGGTGTGGCCGAGGAACTCCCTGACCACGGTGACGGTCCGTTGGACGGGCTCGTCGGTACGGGTGCCGGCGGGCACGTTCTGACCGAGCCGCAGGAAGTTGTAGATCTGCACGACGGCGCGGGCGAACAGCGCCACGCCGACCACGATCAGAACCAGCGACACGATGATCGCGGCGAGTTGCATGGGGGCTCCTCGGGCCTGCGAGGGGTCTCTTCGGGTCTCTTCGCGAGTGTTCCCGAAATTACTAAGCGGTAACTTATGCAGTCCGTCTGAGACTACCCGCATCTTTACTCGCACTGTAGCCAGGTGCGGAGTGATCTGGATCGCTGAGGTCCGCCTGTGCTCCGGTCCCGCAACCCGATCGTGTTATTCGTACAGAATTGTTACATTCAGGTCTAATTTGGACCTGTGCTCTACGGGATCGCCGCCGCCACCACCGCCCTGCTGCTCGCCGCCGTCCTCGCCGCCCTGATCCGGCCCCCCGCGCTGCGGCTCGGCCTGGTCGACCGCAGGCGGGCGCGGCCCGTGCCGGCCCTGGGCGGCCTCGCCGTCGTCGGCGCCACCTGCGTGGTCGCGGGCGCCGGCGACTGGAGCGGGGTCGCCCCCCTCGGCACCGGGGTGGGGGAGCTGCTGATCGCCGGGGCGGCCGTGTCCCTGCTCGGGGTGGTCGCCGACGTGTGGCGGCTGAAGACCAGGTTCCTGCTGTTCGGTACGGCCGTGGCGGCGGCCTGTGTGGTGCCGTACGGGGAGTTCGGGATCGCCGGCGGGGTGCTGGGGGTCGGGTGGATCGCGTTCGTCGCCGTCGCCTTCAAGGGGCTCGACCACGCGGACGGGCTGGCCGGGACGGTCGGGGTGGTGACGGCGTTCGGGGCCGGTGCCTGTGCCGCCGCCGAGGTGATGGACGGGCTCGCCGTGCTGCTGAGCGTGCTGGCCGCCGCGCTCACCGGGTTCCTGATGCACAACTGGCATCCCGCGCGGATCGCCCTCGGAGCCACCGGCTCGCTGTTCGCCGGGTTCGTGCTGGCCGCGGCCGCGCTGCTGACCCGCGCCGGGCACGACCCCGTCGCCAGCGCGGGGGTGCTGTTCGCGCTCACCGCCGTCGCGGGCGCCGACGTCCTCGTGGTGATCCTGTCGCGGCTGCTGGCCGGGCGGCCGGTGCTGCGGCGCGGGCCCGACCATCTCGCGCACCGGCTGCGGCGGCTGGGGCTCACCCCGCAGGGCTCGACGGTCGTCCTGGGTGCCGGATCCTTCGCCGGGGTACTCGTCGCGGTGCTCGTGCACGGTGGCTGGGTCGGGCGGACGGGCGCCACATGCGTCGCCTGCGTCACCGTCAGCATCGTGCTGCTACTCCTTCGGGTGCCGGTGTACGAGCCTCGACGTACTGAATCCACGCAGGTCAGCGGCCACTTGCGTGTAAGGAACGGATAAGACTTGAGTCCCTATGGCTCAGGTCTGTTGACCCGTGGCGCGGGTTGATGCACACTTGAGTCCGTTCCACTCAAGTCAGCTGGAGGAAATCACCATGGCACGTGCGGTCGGCATCGACCTGGGCACGACTAACTCCGTCGTCAGCGTTCTTGAAGGCGGCGAGCCCACCGTCATCACCAACGCCGAGGGTGCCCGGACCACGCCGTCCGTCGTCGCCTTCGCGAAGAACGGCGAAGTCCTCGTCGGCGAGGTCGCCAAGCGTCAGGCGGTCACCAACGTGGACCGGACCATCCGGTCCGTGAAGCGTCACATGGGCACCGACTGGAAGATCCAGCTGGACGGGAAGGACTTCAACCCCCAGCAGATCTCCGCGTTCATTCTTCAGAAGCTCAAGCGGGACGCCGAGGCCTACCTGGGCGAGAAGGTGACCGACGCGGTCATCACCGTCCCGGCCTACTTCAACGACTCCGAGCGCCAGGCGACGAAGGAGGCCGGTGAGATCGCGGGCCTGAACGTCCTGCGCATCGTCAACGAGCCCACCGCGGCCGCGCTCGCGTACGGCCTCGACAAGGACGACCAGACGATCCTCGTCTTCGACCTCGGTGGCGGCACCTTCGACGTGTCCCTCCTGGAGATCGGCGACGGCGTCGTCGAGGTGAAGGCCACCAACGGCGACAACCACCTCGGTGGTGACGACTGGGACCAGCGCGTCGTCGACTACCTGGTCAAGCAGTTCGCGGCCGGTCACGGCGTGGACCTCGGCAAGGACAAGATGGCCCTCCAGCGCCTCCGCGAGGCCGCCGAGAAGGCCAAGATCGAGCTGTCCTCCTCCACGGAGACCTCGATCAACCTGCCCTACATCACCGCCTCCGCCGAGGGCCCCCTGCACCTTGACGAGAAGCTCACCCGCGCCCAGTTCCAGCAGCTGACCGCGGACCTGCTGGAGCGCTGCAAGACCCCGTTCCACAACGTCATCAAGGACGCCGGCATCCAGCTCGGCGAGATCGACCACGTCGTTCTCGTCGGCGGCTCCACCCGTATGCCCGCCGTCGCCGAGCTCGTCAAGGAGCTGACCGGCGGCAAGGACGCCAACAAGGGTGTGAACCCGGACGAGGTCGTGGCCATCGGCGCCGCGCTCCAGGCCGGTGTGCTCAAGGGTGAGGTCAAGGACGTCCTGCTCCTCGACGTGACCCCGCTGTCCCTCGGTATCGAGACCAAGGGCGGCATCATGACCAAGCTCATCGAGCGGAACACGACGATCCCGACCAAGCGGTCCGAGATCTTCACCACCGCCGAGGACAACCAGCCCTCCGTCCAGATCCAGGTCTACCAGGGCGAGCGCGAGATTGCGGCGTACAACAAGAAGCTCGGCATGTTCGAGCTGACCGGTCTGCCGCCGGCCCCGCGCGGTGTCCCGCAGATCGAGGTCGCCTTCGACATCGACGCCAACGGCATCATGCACGTGACCGCGAAGGACCTGGGCACGGGCAAGGAGCAGAAGATGACCGTCACCGGCGGCTCCTCGCTGCCGAAGGACGAGGTCGACCGGATGCGCCAGGAGGCCGAGCAGTACGCGGAGGAGGACCACCGCCGCCGCGAGGCCGCCGAGACCCGCAACCAGGGCGAGCAGCTCGTCTACCAGACCGAGAAGTTCCTCAAGGACAACGAGGACAAGGTCCCGGGCGAGATCAAGACCGAGGTCGAGGAGTCCCTCACCGAGCTGAAGGAGAAGCTCAAGGGCGAGGACACCGCCGAGATCCGCACCGCCACCGAGAAGGTCGCGGCCGTCTCCCAGAAGCTGGGCCAGGCCATGTACGCCGACGCCCAGGCCTCGGGTGCCGCCGCCGGTGGTGCCCCCGCCGGTGACGCCGCCGACGACGTGGTGGACGCCGAGATCGTCGACGACGAGCGCAAGGACGGTGCCGCGTGACGGAGGAGACCCCGGGCTTCGAGGAGAAGCCCGACGTCCCCTCCGGCGCCACCCCCGACGACGCCGAGCCGAAGGCCGCTCCCGCACAGGGGGCGGCCCCGGCCGGGGACTCAAGCGCACAACTGGCCGGTCTGACGGCACAGCTGGACCAGGTACGCACCGCGCTCGGCGAGCGCACCGCGGACCTCCAGCGCCTCCAGGCCGAGTACCAGAACTACCGCCGCCGAGTGGAGCGCGACCGGATCACGGTCCGGGAGATCGCCATCGCGAACCTCCTGACCGAACTCCTGCCCGTGCTCGACGACATCGGCCGCGCCCGGGAACACGGCGAGCTGGTCGGCGGTTTCAAGTCGGTGGCCGAGTCGCTGGAGACGGTCGCGGCGAAGATGGGCCTGCAACAGTTCGGCAAGGAGGGCGAGCCCTTCGACCCGACGATCCACGAGGCGCTGATGCACAGCTACGCGCCGGACGTCACCGAGACGACGTGCGTGGCCATCCTTCAGCCCGGGTATCGCATCGGCGAGCGCACCATCCGCCCCGCGCGGGTGGCGGTCGCCGAACCGCAGCCGGGGGCGACCCCGGTGAAGGCCGAGGGGTCCGAAGAGGCTCCCGCGGCCGGGGACGACAAGGACAACGGCCCTGAGGAGGGCTGACGTCGTAGGTACCGAGGGGAACGCCGGAAAGGGGGCGCGTCGGGGATGAGCACCAAGGACTTCATCGAGAAGGACTACTACAAGGTCCTCGGCGTCCCCAAGGACGCCACCGAGGCCGAGATCAAGAAGGCGTACCGGAAGCTCGCCCGCGAGTTCCACCCGGACGCCAACAAGGGCAACGCCAAGGCCGAGGAGCGCTTCAAGGAGATCTCCGAGGCGAACGACATACTCGGCGACCCCAAGAAGCGCAAGGAGTACGACGAGGCACGCGCCCTCTTCGGCAACGGCGGCTTCCGCCCCGGGCCGGGCGCGGGCGGCGGCAACTTCAACTTCGACCTGGGCGACCTCTTCGGAGGCGGCGCCCAGGCCGGGGGCGGCGGCTTCGGCGGCGGCGGTTTCAGTGACGTCCTGGGGGGCCTGTTCAACCGGGGTGGGGGCGCGGGCCAGCGCACCCAGCCCAGGCGCGGCCAGGACATCGAGTCCGAGGTCACGCTCAGCTTCACGGAGGCCATCGAGGGCGCCACGGTGCCGCTGCGGATGTCCTCGCAGGCCCCCTGCAAGGCCTGTTCGGGCACCGGCGACGCGAACGGCACCCCGCGCGTGTGCCCGACCTGCGTCGGCACCGGCCAGGTGGCGCGGGGATCCGGCGGCGGCTTCTCGCTGACCGACCCCTGCCCGGACTGCAAGGGCCGCGGCCTGATCGCGGAGAACCCCTGCCCCGACTGCAAGGGCAGCGGGCGCGCCAAGTCGTCCCGGACCATGCAGGTCCGCATCCCCGCCGGGGTGACCGACGGCCAGCGCATCCGGCTGCGCGGCAAGGGCGCACCGGGCGAACGCGGCGGCCCCGCGGGCGACCTGTACGTCATGGTGCACGTCGACACCCACCCGGTGTTCGGGCGCAAGGAGGACAACCTCACGGTGACCGTCCCGGTGACCTTCACCGAGGCGGCGCTCGGCGGCGAGGTCAGGGTCCCGACCCTGGGCGGACCGCCGGTCACCCTGAAGCTGCCCCAGGGCACGCCCAACGGCCGCACCATGCGCGCCCGTGGCAAGGGCGCGGTCCGCAAGGACGGCACCCGCGGCGACCTCCTGGTCACCGTCGAGGTGAGTGTCCCGAAGGACCTGTCGGGGAATGCTCGTGACGCACTGGAGGCGTATCGCGAGGCGACCGCGGGCGAGGACCCGCGGGCCGAGCTGTTCGAGGCCGCGAAGGGAGCATGACAGAGATGGACGGCCGTCGACGCAACCCTTATGAACTGACCGAGGAGACCCCGGTCTACGTCATCTCGGTGGCGGCCCAGCTCTCCGGACTGCACCCGCAGACGCTGCGCCAGTACGACCGCCTCGGCCTGGTCTCCCCGGACCGCACGGCCGGGCGGGGCCGGCGCTACTCGGCCCGCGACATCGAACTGCTCCGCCAGGTGCAGGCGTTGTCCCAGGACGAGGGCATCAACCTGGCCGGCATCAAGCGCATCATCGAACTGGAGAACCAGGTCGTCGCGCTCCAGCAGCGCGTCGCCGAGCTCCAGGCGGCGGTCGACGGCGCGGCGGCCGCGATGCAGCAGCGGGAAGCCGCGGTGCACGCCTCGTACCGCCGGGACCTGGTGCCGTACCAGGAAGTGCAGCAGACCAGCGCGCTGGTGGTGTGGCGGCCGAAGAAGGCCAAGGACTGACCTGCGCGCGTACGAGCGGGGCCCGGAGGATCCTCCGGGCCCCTTCGTGTGTCATCGGCCGACGCGTCGGTGTGTCACCGGCCGACGAAGAAGTCCAGCGACGAACTCTGCTCGCCCTGCCGCCCGTAGGCGTCCACGGCGAACACGGTCACCGTGCACGGTCCGTTGTACGGAGGCGTCCAGGAGAGGTTCCCGGTGGTGGACAGCAGGGTGCCGCTGGCCCCGCAGGCACCGGCGACCTCCCAGGAGTAACCCTGGAGCCCGCGGTCCTCGTCACCCGCGCCCGGCGCGGCTGTCACCTTGACCGGGGAACGCGCCGGGATCCCCTCGCTGACCAGGGTGAGCTTCGGGGCGGCCGGGCCGGTCGCGGTGGCCGGGGAGAGCCGGGCGACGGTCAGTTCCGCCGAGGGCGCCGACTCGGTGCCGTCCCCGTCCACGGCGGCGACGTAGTAGTACGCCTTGTGCCGCGGGGCCGAGGTGTCCTCGTAGGACGCGGCGGGCCCGCTTCCCAGCAGGGTCCAGGCGCCGTTGAAGACGTTACGGCGGTAGACGTGGTAGCCGGTGACGGCCGGGTCCCCGGACGGGGTCCAGCTCAGGCCGGTGGCGGCGTCCGCGGGGGTGGCCGTGAGGCCGGCCGGGGCGGCCACGGCGGACGCCGCCGGGCGGGTGACCGTCACGGGCGCCGAGACCGGGGAGACGTTCCCGGCGGTGTCGACGGCCCGGACGGTGTACGTGTAGGACGTACCGGCCTCCGCGGTGGCGTCGGTGAAGCTCGGCAGGCCCAGGAACTCGGGGCCGTCCGGGTCGGGCTCGCCGCCCCGCGAGGCCCACAGCTCGTAGTGGTCGAGGTCCTGCGCCGAAGAGGCCTGCCAGGTCGCGACGTTGCCCGCGGTGCTCGCCCGGACGGCCACCCCGGTGACCCGCTCCGGAGCGGTGCGGTCGGCCGTGGTGACCTTCTGGTCGGCCGAGCCCGCCGACGCGTTGCCCGCCTTGTCGTAGGCGCGTACCTCGTAGTAGTAGACCTTTCCGTCCACGGGCAGCGAGCTGTCGGTGTACGACGTGGCGCCGGTGGTCGCCAGCGGTGTGCCGCCGAACGAGGTGCCCTGCGGGCGGCGGTAGACGCGGTAGCCGGAGAGGTCCATCTCCTTGTTCTTCGACCAGGTCAGCCTGGCCCTGCCGGTGGCGGCGTCGTACGACACCGCGGCGCCGGCCGGCGTGAGGGGCTTGACCTTGTCGACGCTCGCCGAAGTACGGGGCGTGTAGGCGAACCTGACCTTCGCGGCGCCGGTCCAGTTGACGTAGTCGACGCGAATCGTGTGCTTGCCCGACGGGACGGTCACGTTGACGGTCCTGCTCACCGACTTGCTGGTGTTCTTCCACAGGTCGACACGGCGGGTGCCGTCGACGTAGACCCGGATGCCGTCGAGGCCGGAGGCGGCGAGCGCGAAGGGGCCGCCGGAGCCGAAGTCACGGGTGACGGTCCAGCGGACGCCGAAGTCGTCCTTCGGGAGACCGGAGGCGGGGGCCCCGCTCCAGCTCTGGTCGATCGCGCTGTCGCAGTCGGTCTTCTTCGGAGTGCCCTTGAACGTGGTGTTCGCGAACAACTGGCGTTTGTAGACCGGAGAGGTGCAGGCCGTGGCCGCGGAGGCGGTGACGGCCGTGCCGCCGAGCAGGGTGCCGGCGGTGGCGAGCACCGCGGCGGCGGCCACGGTGCGGCTGGCTGGGTTCATTCGATCCTTTGGTCGTATCCGGGCGCCGGCCTCAGCCGGCGCAGATGTCGACTCACGAGGAATGGACTTGGTTGTACTGATCTTTGCCTTCCCGTGAACTCCCTTTGGATGGAGGGTCCGTAAAGAGTGCTTGGAGACGGTTCCGCGATGTCTTCACAGGGTCGGCGGAGCGTGGTGTTGCGCACTCGTTAAGTAGTTCCGCTTGACGCCGGGTGTGGCGTACGCGTTGGCTTTTCAGACATCTGGGTCCTCAAGCGGCCCCATGTCCGGAACGCACCTGAAGTGAGCCCCCGTATGCGTCGTATAGCCATGTTCGTGGCCGCGTCCACGATGACCCTTTCGCTCGCCGGCTGCGGCGTGTTCAACGCGACGGGATCGTCGACCTCCGCGACACCGACCAAGGGCAACGACGTCACGGTGGGCGTGCTGATGCCGGACAAGATCAACACCCGGTACACGAACTTCGACTACCCGATCATGAAGTCGAAGATCGAGGAGCTCACGAACAAGCAGGGCAAGGTCGACTACGAGAACGCAGCCTCGTCCGCCGACACGCAGAAGAAGCAGATGCAGAAGATGATCGACGACAAGGTCGACGTGATCATCCTGGACTCGGTCGACGCGCACGCCATCGCGGGCACGGTGAAGAACGCCAAGGACGCGGGCATTCCCGTCATCGCCTACGACCGCCTCGCCGAGGGCCCCATCGACGCCTACGTCTCCTTCGACAACGAGCTGGTGGGCGAGGTCCAGGCCCGTACGCTCCTGGAGGGCCTCGGCTCGAACGTCGACACCTCCGACAAGGTCATCATGGTCAACGGCTCGCCGACCGACCCCAACGCCAAGCAGTTCAAGACGGGCGCGATGTCCGAGCTGAACGGCAAGGTGACGATCGCCGCCTCGTACGACACCAAGGACTGGGACCCGGACATCGCCGAGAAGGAGGTCGGCAAGGCGATCGCCTCGATCGGCAAGGACAACGTCGCCGCCGTGTACTCCGCCAACGACGCGATGGCGGGCGGCATCGTCAAGGCCCTCAAGGCGGCCGGCGTCACCTCGATGCCGCCGATCACCGGTCAGGACGCCGACCTCGACGCCATCCACCGGATCCTCGCCGACGAGCAGTACATGACCGTCTACAAGCCCTACCCGGACGAGGCCGAGGCCGCCGCCGAGATGGCCGTCTACAAGGTGCAGGGCAAGGACATCCAGTTCGACGCGCTCACCCAGGACACCGTGGACAGCCCGACCACCAAGGACATCCCGGCCCAGCTGGTGCAGGTCAACGCCGTGACGAAGAGCAAGATCAAGGACACCGTCGTCGCGGACGGCATCTACAAGATCTCGCAGATCTGCACGGCCGAGTACAAGTCCGCCTGCGCGGCGGCCGGCCTCAAGTAACCGCCCGCGCCGCCGGCCCCCCTCTCCTCGGCAGCCCCGTTCCGAATGTACGGAACGGGGCTGCTGCGCATGCGCACGGGGGCCGACAGCGGGGGCGAGAGCGGGGGGTGGGGGCGGTAGCGGGGAGCGAGAACGGGAAGGCCGGGAGCGGGGGCTGTGCGCCCGGTGGAGCGGCCGGGGTAGGGAGCCGGGGCGGGGGAGCCGGGGGC
>NZ_LBMU02000106.1 GCF_001005085.2 Streptomyces humi | reverse complement strand
GCCCGGTGATCCAAACGAAACTGCCTAGCGGCGTTCGCGAACTTCGTGATGGACGGCGAGCCGGTCGCTCGCGGCGAGCCACCGTATGCTCTTGCCATGAGTGCAGTGCAGGCCCGTCGTAAGCGTGATGGTGCCGCGACACGCGAGGCGATTCTCGCGGCGGCAGTCGTGGAGTTCACCGAGCACGGTTACGCGAGGGCCGGAGTCCGGCAGATCGCCGAGCGGGCCGGTGTGACGGCAATGATGATCAACCGTTACTTCGGCTCGAAGGAACGATTGTTCGCAGAGGCGGTAGACCGGGCCTTCGAGCCGGCGACGGTGGTCGGTGACGAGCGCCGGGAGCTGTCGCGGACGATCGCGCACACTCTCGCCCAGCGCACCGGGCCGGGTGCCGAGGACCTGGATCCGTTCCTGCTGATGCTGCGCTCGGTGTCGGACCCGGAGGCGACGGACGCCCTGCGCAAGAGCATCGAGGCGCATGCCGGTGCCCGGCTGGCGGGGCTGCTGGCAGGGCCCGGGGCAGAGGTACGAGCCCAGCTCGGGCTGGCCCTGGTCGCCGGGACCTGGCTGATGCGGACCGTCGTGGGCACGACCGCCCTCGTCGCTGCCGATGACGAGGAGGTCGCCGAGCTGCTGGCGGCGATGCTCGAACCCCTTACGGAGGGATCCGACAAGCAGTGAGCAGGGTCGGGTAGTTGGCTCGGCCTGTCCGTGTCCTGCTCAGAAGGCGGAGCGGATGAGTCCGCCGTCGACGCGGATGGTGGCGCCGCTGACGTACTGGGCGTACTCGCTGCACAGGTAGGCCACCGCCGCCGCGATCTCGTCCGGCTCGCCGAAGCGTTCCTGGTCGTTGGGGATGAGGGCGTTGACGGCGTTGGGGCGGATCTCCTCCCATGTGTCGCCCCATCCGCGGGCGGGGCCTATGTGGGTGACGAGTTCCTTGGTGGCCTCGACGAGGATCGCTCCGGGCGAGACCACGTTCGAGGTGACACCGGTGCCCTTGAGGTCGCGGGCCAGGGACACGGCGAGGTTGTGCCGGGCCGCCAGGGTGGCGTTGTACTGGGGGTGGGTGTTCATCGGCTGGGAGGCCAGACCGCCGCCGATCGTGATCACCCGGCCCCAGCCGCGCTGGCGCATCGCCGGGACGAGGTGCCGGATCATCCGCACGGCCGAGACGACGTTGACGTTGTAGGTGTCACGCCACTCGTCGGGAGTTGCTTCCGCCCAGGACAGGTGTCGGTAGAAGCCCGCGTTGTTGACGAGGATGTCGACAGGGCCGTCCGCGGTGGCCGCGCGGGCGACCTCGGCGGCTGCGGTGTCGTCGGCCAGGTCGCCCAGCACCGTGGTGGCACTACCGCCGGCCTCGCGGATCTCCCGCGCGACCCGCTCGGTCCGCTCCTTGTCCCGCCCGTGGATAACGAGCGCGGCACCCTCGGCCGCCAGGAGCTTCGCGGTGGCTTCGCCGAGCCCGAGGCTCGAACCGGTGACGAGCGCGCGCTTTCCGGTCAGATTGAGGTTCATGTTCTACGTCTTCCTCTTGGGTTCCCCGCGCCATGGCGGCAGGGGATGTGTACCGACAGATCTAAGTATACAGCCGTAGACTTCTAGGGCCGGCGGGCGGAGGTTTCTCCTCTACGGGGTCGTGGATCAGGGGGTGCGCCCTGGTGGAACGGGGGCCGCGGGCGGTGCCGGGGTTGGTCGCAGGTGGGGCCGGAAAGCCCGCTGAGCTGAACGGGGGCACGCAAGGGGCAAGCCCGGAGTGACCGTCGGCAGAAACCCGAGGGCGAAAGAGTCGGCAGAAGTGAGGGCGAAAGAAGGGTCCGGCGCATCACCGACCCGAGCCCGAGGGCGGCAAGCCCCGAGAAGGCCGCGCCTGCGGGAGCTTGCAGGCAGGTGTGCCAGACCGATGGCAGGTCGGGGCCGGTCCAGCCTGTTGCGCAGGGCGGGCGGTGTGTCAGTTCACCGAGCGAATGGTTCCGCCGTCCACGCGCAGGGTCGCGCCGCTGATGCAGTCGGCGTGGGGACTCGCGAGACAGACCACCGCGGCAGCGATCTCTTCGGGCCGCCCGAACCGGTCTGCTCCGCAGGATGTCGTGATTGGCTCCCCGCAGCCGCGGGGGTGGTCCCATGGCCGTGAAGCAGCCGAACGGTGAGACGATCTGCTCCCCGCATCCGCGGGATGGCCCCGACCCGAAGCCGCGAGCCGCGAGCCGCGAGCCGCGGCAGGGTGATACGGAAGGCCGGCGTGGAGCACCGCTGCGAACGCTGTTGGCCGCTACTTCGTCTTGTGGGAGCTAGCAGGGCCCGCGAATCGTAAGCGCGTGTCACGATGTCCCCTCATCCGCAAGACGGTGACGTATCCATCGCCCTATAGTCCGATCGTGCTCGAGCGGAGGGGGTTGCCGTGAGCGGGTTACCGCATGGGAGCGAGCGGATTTCCCGGCCGGTGTCGTAGGTGGAACCGGCGCGGATGAGCAGTGAGCCGGACCCGGCCGGGGACCATCGGAGCGTGGCGGGCAGATTCGAAGCGCGCCGGGCCGTACAGATCATCGCCCGGCCGGCTCAGAGCGTTGAAGGCCGCCGAGCGGACGAGGCGGCTCCGTCCGGGTGGCGCGGTTCGGGGTATCAGGTCGCCGAAGGCATGGTGCTGACTGCCGCGCACGTCGTAGGCGACGCAGGGGTGGTCGCTGTACGTTTCGTGCTCGATGACGGCTCCGTGCGCACGCTGCACGGGACTGTGGTGTTCTGCGACCGGGACATCGATGTGGCCGTCCTGCGGATCCCCGACGACGGTACCGCCGTGGACCGGGACGCGGCGCAGCCGCAGCGCGCCGCTTTCGGCCGGATCGACGAGCCGGCTCCCTGCGTGGCCGTGGGCTTTCCCCGGTTCAAAATGCGCCGGACCGTGCATGGCGATGCCTCGGTGACGGAGTACCGCGACAGCCGCTACGCGGACGGCACTGCCGTGCCGGGCTCCAACCTCCGCGACGGTGGACTGGAACTGCGTGTGGCTGCGCCGGAGTCGGACCCCGACCCAGCGCGTTCACCGTGGGAGGGCATGTCCGGAGCCGCGGTCTGGAGCCGGGGAAGAATCATCGGTGTGGTCAGTGAGCACCGGCGCGCTGACGGACTCGGGACGTTGACCGCGAGCCGTGTGGACCGTTGGCAGGCACGGCTGACGCCGCCGCAGGCCGCCGCACTACGCGCACTGATCGGCTTTCCCCACCTGGCCGCGCGGCCGGTGACGCTGGGCCCTCATGCTGAGGTTTTGCAGGACTACCTGACCGCTGCCGAGCGGTCGGTCGCGGCGCAGCCCTACTTCGGCTCGTCCGCCGGGTTCGCTCCGCCGTTGGCTGCCGTGTACCTCAGGCAGCTGGCCCGGCGCCTCGACGACGCACCCGCCGCGGGAGCGGATGGGCCTGAGCTTGAGCTGGGTGTGCATGGCAGGCGGCTCGAGGCTGCCGACGTCCTCGGTCTGGCCGGCAGCTGTGCTGTCGTCGCCGGGCCGGGCGGGGGGAAGTCGAGCCTTCTGCGTACGGTGGCTGCCGCTTCCTTCACCCGCTGGCGCCGTGACGCGACGGACTCCGCGGTGCCGGTGCTCGTGCGGGCCGCGGACCTGGTCGGCGGTCACACTCTGCTCGACGCGGCAGCGGAGGCGGTCACAGCCGAACTCAGGTGGCACGGCCTCGCCGCCGCTCTTCCCGCTCAGCTGTTCCAGCGTCCTCCCGGGCCGCACGTGCCCTGGGTGTTTTTGGTCGACGGGCTCGACGAGATCACCGATCCGGCTCTGCGTCGACGCTTGCTGACCGCTGTGTCCGCCCTGGCCCGGGGGCCGCAGGGGTCGCACGTGCGCTTCGCCGTGGCCACTCGGCCGCTGCCGGCGGGAGAGCTGGAACTGCTCGGCCCCACCGTGCCCTGGTACGGCTTGCAGCCGTTCTCCTCCCACGACGTGCGGGAGGTCGCCGCATCCTGGTTCAGCACATACGGCCGGCCGGATGCGCGTGAGGCGGCCGCCCGGTTCTCGGCGGCGCTGGCGCGGCGCACTCGGCTCGCCGAAGTGGCCTCCACGCCGCTGCTGACCGCGATGCTGTGCCGCCTGGCCGCAGACCAGCACGGCCTGGGCGACCAGCAGGACATCGACCTGCCGGAAAGCCGCGGCGAGATCTACGCGCAGTTCACCGACCTGCTCTTCGCGCGGCTTGCCGACGAGGGCCGGTCCGGGGTTCTGGTCCAGGCCGAGCGCAGCCTGCGGCGGCACAACCCGGCAGTGACCGACCATGTGCACAAGCTTCTCCTCAGCCTGCCTCGCCTGCTCGGTGAGCTGGCTCAGCTGCGCCGGAACGGATCCAGCGCAGGCCGCACGGCCGTCGACATCATCACGGACCTGCCCGGTGGCGGCGGTCCGGCCGGAGTCCCCCCGGCGTCCTGGCGCGACTTCCTCGACTCGTTGCTGCGGCGCAGTGGCCTGATGACCCCGCGCGGTACGGATCACGACTTCCTGCACCTGACGATCCAGGACTACCTGGCCGCCCGCCAGGCTGTCACGGACCGCCGTGAGCGCGTCCGCATCCTGCACGAGGCTCTGCGGCTTCGCCGCACGATCCCGCCCGTGCACGTCCGCTGGACCGCGCCGGATGTGCAGGACCTGTCCTACTTCGGGTTCGTCCTCGACCCCGGCGGCTGTGACCCGGCAGACGCGACGACGGATCTTCTTCGGCTCCTGGGCGCCCGGCGCACGCAACTCGACGCCTGTCAGATGCTCGCGGAGCTCCAGAAGCTGGGCGTCGGCCTGCCGGACGCGGTACGGCAGCAGGCGCTCACCAGGCTGGCAGCCGCCACCAGCCAGGTGAGGAAGAAGGACGACAGCGGAAGGGAACGGTTCGAGGCCGCACGGATCCTGGCCAGGATGGACCGCGATGCCGGGCTTTCGGCGCTCGAATCCCTTGCCACCCAGCACACATACATGGGGTACCGGTTCGAAGCCGTCCGCGAGCTGGCCTCCCACGACCTGACCCGGGCAGCGCAGGTGCTGACAGCTGTCGCCGATCAGCAAGCCCTGCGCGAGCACGACCGTTTCAGGGCGGCACGGCTGCTCTACCAACTGGACCCGTCGCGCGGACTGATCTGGTTCCGTCAGCGTTTTGACGAGCGATCCCCGGACGAGCCCCTGCGAGAGCGCCTCGGACACTCACACGTCCAGATATCCGTCGTCCGCAACCTCGCCCGGGTGGACCGGGCCGCGGCCATCAGCCTGCTCGAATCAGCTCTGCACGCCGTCGGCTTCCGGTTCGGCCCAGTCGAGCAGCGCCTGGCCCAGGCTCTCGGCAAAATCGACCACGCCCGGGCCCAGGCCCTGCTGCGGGAAATACGCGCAGCAGCCGGCCTGCCGAACATCGCACGCATCTACATCAACAACGCACTCGACGCCGTGGAAGAGGCCGCCTGCGACGACACACCCGAAACGTACGTCCGCGGCGACGACGAAAGCTGGCTGAGGAGCAAGATCACTCACCTCATCACCGAGATGATCAGCGACACCTGGTCGCCCGCCTCGACACCTGCACCTGCACCTGCACCTGCCGTCCAGCTGAACGAGGCACCCACGACAGCGCTGCCCGAGGGTCTGATCAACAGCCTGGACGATCCAGCCGCGGCGAACCTCCTGTTCGACGTCGCCAGCGGCGCGCAACACCGAGGGCAATACCGTGACCTGTGGCGCGTCACCGCGGCCTGGCAGCTCGCGCGGCTCGGTGACCCGCGCGCACAGGAGGTTCTCGAGGCGTTCGCCACAGACCCGGCGATGGGCTTCCGCTACCGACGCGACGCTGTCAGAGCCCTGACGCTCATCGGCTGCGACCGCGCGCTCACCCTCCTGGACCAGCTGACCCTCGAACCCGGGCGCAGCCGCTCGGAGCGCCGGAACCTGACCCGAGTGCGCGCCTGGATCCACAAGCGTGCGCTCGGGCAGGACACCCACCCCTGACCCGCGACGATCAAAAGCCGCCGTACAGGGCCGGCCCCGGCGTACGGGCTACTCCTCGTCGGCCCCGGCATGGCCCGCGATCTGCGGAGCCCGGTCAGTCCCGGCCAGCCTCGGGGTGAGGGAAAGCTTGATCCTCTGCGTGTTCGACGCGTCCTTCCTGCGCTCACCCCCCAGATCGACCACCCAGAAGCGGACCTTGCCCCCGCCGCTGCCCGACCGCTCCACAGCAACGGAAACCTCCAGCTCGATCGGCCCGAGCTCGAAACGAAGGTCCTCGTCCTCGCCCGCCTCGATCGCAGCCTGCAACTCCGACCGCAAATCCTTGATGACACTGCCCAGTTCGATCACGAGCTGTCCCCCTCTGAAACCGCCGGCGCGACTGCCAGCAAGCGTAGGACTCCCCACAGCGGGATCGTTCCGCCGACATACTTCCCACCGTGGCGAGCAGGACGATTGAGGAAGTGCTGTTCCCGGGATCGATGTGCGGTTGGAGGGCGTGAGCGACTCCTCAGGCATCCTGGTGGTGGAGGCGGTGACGACGGCCCGTCCGCGCCGGTTCCCGAACTGCCGCAGGCAGGCGCCCGCCGCCTACACAGCACGCATCAACGCAGCCTGCATGAGCGGTCGTTGGGCTCAAAAAGTCATCTCATTCGGTGGTCAGGGGCTGGACAAGGTGCGGCCCGCGCTGGTGCGGCGACGGTTGAATTCCGCCATGGAGAACACCTGGACACCGGCCCATCAAGCGGTGGTATGCGACAACCTGGCTTTCGGCGCCGACCCGCAGCTCCCGGACCCCGCCGGGCAAACGCCCATGGACCTCGCCCTTCACTACGACCATGACCTGGCAGTCAAGCCGTTGCGGCGGCATATCAGCGAGTGAGGCGACACAGGCAGACGCGGGTGCAGGCGATGCCGGTGCCGCAGCAGGCAACGTCCGCCTTCGCCAGGGAAGGCCAGGAGCTTCGGTCCGTAACGGCTTGGCTGTAGCCGAGGCTGGAGCGCGCGGTCTCGGCTGGGCCGTGGGCTGGTTAGGCTGCCGGTCATGAATCCGGCCATGACCAGCGGTGTGACCACGGAGCCCGCCATCCTTGACGCCATGGAGCTGACTTCCGATCCGGAGCTGAAGGTCCGGTTTGCGGAGTCGGCCCACCAGATCCTGGCGGACCTGGTCAGTGGAGGTGCCGCGTTGGGCTGGGTCGAACCACCCTCGCGGGATGAGGTAGCGGAACTTCTCGGCCACGTCGTCTCCGCGGTGCAGGCCGGGGATGCGGCCTTGCGGGCCGCTTACGTTGACCGTCGGCTCGTCGGGTTGGGGTACTGGCTGCGCTACGCCCGACCGACGCATCGGCCACACGCCGATCTGGAGAAGATCGCGGTAGCTGCTGCGACCCATGGTCGTGGCGTCGGCAGGGCACTGACCGCCGCCTTGATCGCTGACGCACGGGAGAGGGGTATCGAGGTCCTCACCCTGGACGCCCGTGGCGACAACACCAGTGCCCTGCACCTCTACCGGTCGCTGGGCTTCACCGAATACGGCCGCCTCCCCGACTTCGTCGCCGTCGGCGACCACCGCTACGACAAGGTCTTCTACATGCTGGACTTCCGCCGGCAGAGCTGACCACTGCCTCACACGACGGCCAGGCGGTTCCCCGCTGCGCTCCGCGGTCTTCCACGCGAGGTGATCACAGCATGCGTGGCGGGGATGGGCTGTTCGAGGTCGAGCCGGTCGAGAAGAAGCGGTCTGAGGGCCGTCCGGCGGCGGTGGACAGGTCCATTCAGGCCTTCGACCCGCACCAGGCCCTGCTGCTGCCTCCGTCGCTGGACGACCGGCTGCTCGAGGACCACCTCGCCCGGTTCGTCGCCGACCTGGTCGACGAAGCGCTCGACGCGCGGCACCCAAGGCGCTTGGCCGCTTGCACGCCACGGCTTGATCACCTGCGGTCCAGCAGCACGGCCGGCGTCGTCGCCGGCCGAAATACTTCACTCAACCGGAGTTGGAGGTATGGAACGTCTGTTGTGCTTCTTCGAACGCTTCCTGCGAGCGGTCGCTTGCCGCTGCTTGGTCTCCACCGTCTCAGATGGGTTGTTCGGCTCGCTCAGCTTGCTCCGCGCGCCAGCAGGCGACTTCGTCCGCTCGTCCAGCACACCCTGGCCGTGAGCGCGGCCATCGCTGCCTCCGGCCGGCAGCCCTCCCGACGTGCTCGCCCAGCCGCAGGGCGGCAAACCGGTCAGCGAGGGCTTCGTCGCCTTCCAGGGGAACTCCACCCAGCACCTGGCCGGCCTGCCCACCGAACAACGCCAACACACACCTGGACGGAGTCCGGACATCGGCCGCCTGCGATCGAACCTGCGCGCCTACAGCCGTGCGAATGCCGCGCTGCGGCACGTAACGCTGGCCAGTTGTAACTCCCCGTCGGTGGGCAGTTGGTGGGGAGCCCACTGGCCACTGATGGCTACCGATGGCTACCGATCGTGAGGTGTCGGATTTCCTGGGACTCGTTTTCAGGGGCGGAATGTGCGGCGGTAGGTGTCGGGTGGGACACCGACGCTGCGGTGGAAGTGTCTGCGCAGGGTGGTGGCGGTGCCCATGCCGGTGGCCGTGGCGATGGTGTCGATGGTGGCGTTGGTGGTTTCCAGGAGTTCCTGGGCGTGGCGGATGCGCTGGGTGTGGAGCCATTGCAGTGGTGTGGTGCCGGTGACGTGTTTGAAGTGGCGGGCGAGGTTGCGCGAGCTCATTCGGGCCTGGCGGGCGAGGTCTTCCACGGTGAGCGGCTGGTTCAGTCGTTCCAGCGCCCAAGGGAAGAGTTCTGCCAGGGGGTGGTTGCCCGGGGCGGGAAGGGGGGTGGAGATGAACTGGGCCTGGCCGCCGTCGCGGTGGGGTGGGACGACCAGACGGCGGGCGATCTTGTTGGCGTTGGCTGAGCCGTGGTCGAGGCGGATGAGGTGCAGGCAGAGGTCCATGGCGGCGGCCTTGCCCGCGGAGGTGAGGATGTCGCCGTTGTCGACGTAGAGAACGTCCGGATCGACGGTGGCCGCTGGGTGACGCCGGGCCAGTTCCCGAGTGTGAGCCCAGTGTGTGGTGGCGCGTTTTCCGTCGAGCAGTCCGGCCGCGCCCAGGACGAAGGCGCCTGTGCACAGGGAGGCGACGCGAGCGCCGGCCGCGTGGGCGGCGCGCACCGCGTCGACCAGTTCGGCGGGTGGTTCGCGGTCCGTGTCGGCCCAGCCGGGCACGATCACTGTGTCCGCGTGCGCGAGGTGGCCGAGTCCGTGGTCGGGTTCGAGGCGGAAGCGGCCGACACGCACCGGGCCGCTCCCGCAGAGCCAGAAGTCGTACCAGGGGTCCACGATGTGGGCCAGGTCGGCTCCGAACGCCTCGACGGCCACGGACAGTTCGTAGTGCAACATGCCGTCGGTGACGGCCAGCGCGACGGTGGGCATGTCCGAAACTGTACGTGCCATGTCGTTTCCGACGCTCGTGCGGGCTGCTGCCACGAGGCCAGGATGTGAGTGTCAGGCCGCGGCGGACCGACAGGGCAGCGGTGTTCGGGTACAAGGGAGCGGTCTCATGGGGTCAGGTCAGCTGGTTGCGGTGTTCGGAGCCTACGGTCACACCGGGAAGTTCGTGGTCGCGGAACTGGCCGCGCGGGGGTTCGTCCCGGTACCGTCCGGGCGCAACGCGCAGGCCGTGCAGGAGCTGGCCGACGAGCTCGGACTTGAGGCCCGGGTGGCATCGGTCGACGATGCGGCCTCGCTGGACCGTGCCCTGGCGGGAACAGCGGCGGTCATCAACTGCGCCGGCCCCTTCGCGACGACCACCGGCCCCGTGATCGAAGCCGCGCTCCGTGCGAAGATCCCGTACCTGGACGTGGCTGCCGAACTCGAGACGAATCTCGACACCTTCGCCCACTACCGCGAGCGGGCCCGGGACGAGGGAGCGGTGATCGTCCCGGCCATGGCCTTCTTCGGCGGCCTCGGCGACCTGCTGGTCAGCGCGGCGATGGGCGACTGGACCACAGCCGACGAGGCCCACATCGCCTACGCGCTCAGCAGCTGGCACCCCACCACCGGCACCCGCCTGTCCGGTGCCGTCTCCCGCGAGCGGCGCGGCGGGGTCCGCCTGCGCTACCGCGGCGGACAGTGGGAGCAGCGCACCGACGCCGCGCCCACCCTGGAGTGGACCTTCCCGCAACCGATGGGACCCCGGGACGTGATCGGGGAGTTCACGATGGCGGACGTCGTCACCGTCCCCCAGCACCTGTCCATCCCGGACGTGACCACCTATATGACCGCCGAAGCGGTCCGCGACCTCGCCGCACCCCACACACCGGCCCCGACCGCCACCGACCCGAAAGGGCGCTCCGACCAGACCTTCCTGGTCGACGTCGTCGTGCGCTCGGGCGGAGCCGAACGCCGGGCCACGGCCGGCGGCCAGGACATCTACGCCGTCACCGCGCCCCTGTCTGTGGAGGCTCTCGAACGCGTCCTGACCGGCCGCACCAGAACTGTTGGCGTCGCCTCCGCCGGCGAGATCTTCGACGCACCGGACTTCCTGCACGCACTCGTCCCGCACATCGCACTCGACCTCCACCCGCAGAACACCTGAACACGACGCTCCTCACAAATACACGCCCGGGGATCCGCCAAGTCGCCGCTTCGATCACCGAGGTTCACATCCCGATTGGCCGTGCGTGGGGAATCTTTGGTGGCCGCCCACAACCTGCGGAGCAGATGCGAATCGGGTCCATGCCGAACATGCCGGGTCCGTCCGGAGTCAGAGTGAGAGACCCGGCTACGGGCCGCTCGGTGTGCGGCTCCTCGACCGCCGGCTGACCAGAGCGCTCTCCCACACGTGAAAGCGCCTGATCGAATGTTCGAACATTGGTTTCAGCAGGGAGTAGTTGTGTCCCTACCCCGGCACACATATCAGGTGCTGTCCACCAGACGGATGCAGGGAAATGATGTGCCCTGGCCGCATGACGTGCGCATCGCGCTCCCCCCGTCGCACGAGCACGGTGACCGCAGCTACCCCGTCCTGTGGGTGACGGACGCGTCCCTCAGCTTCCCGCTCGTCGTCGGGACACACGGCTTCTATCCGATGTCGAAATGGGTCAATGCAGGGCCCGGCGGAACTCGTATGGAAGCACGGTCCAACGAGATGCCGACGGGCGGTGGCGCCGATGCACTGCTGTCGTTCCTGGTCGACGAGTTGCGCCCGCGGTTGGCGACTGAGTTCCGGTTCGACGACGGCCACGGTCTTGTGGGGTTCTCCGGCGGCGGACACTTCGTCGGCTTCGCCCTGCTCTCCCGGCCGGCGGCCTTCGGCCGCTGTCTGGCCAGCAGCCGCGCCCTCAGCGGTTGCGAGGATCTGCTGTTCACGCTCGAGGCCGACTATGCCACCACCCACAAAGACCTGGCGGCGAAGGTGTTCCTCGGCGCAGACGAAGCGGAACTCACAGATCCTTACCTGGCTGCCGCCGACATCGTCGGATCGATGACCCGAATGTCGCAGCTGCTGCGACCGCGCAACTACCCGTCCCTGGAGTTCACCTTCCGCCTGTACCCCAGGCAGACCCACGGGTCGGCCCTGTCATACGCGTTGAACGAGGGCCTGCGTACGCTGCCTGGAACGGGATCCGGAGCTCCGCCGGGCGATCCATGCATTCCCTCGGCCCTCCCGTCCCTGACACCGGCTTGAGTCTGGCCGCACCGGCGTGAGTCTGGCCGTGACACCGTCCGGCGTCAACCATCCCGTCACTCTGGCGCCATGGCAGAGTAACCGTCGTGCACACGTCGAAGCGCGTCACCAACAAGGTCCAGCGAATACCGGGCAGAGGTGCCTCGCGCCCGATCCGGTCCTTCCAGGTGGCGGTCGCGGTGGTGGTCCTCGTCATCGGCGTGCTGGCGGGGCTCCTCGGCTGCTCGGCCTCGTCGGACACATCCCGTCCCGAGCTCGATGTGCCCTCCGTCTTCTACGTCTCGCGTGATCCCGAGGACAACCCGAGCTCGAGGTTCGCCATCAAGGAGCAATTCGGGGAGCAGGGATCGGGCCATTACACGGTCGCCTTTGACGCGACGGACCTCAGGGGCGTCGCCGTCCTCAAAACAGGTCAGGACAACTGCCCGGTCCGGCTGCCCACTTTCCGCTGCGACGGTGAACTGGTCGATCGCCGGCACGGCGGGAGCGGACAGTCCTTCCGCGTGAGTCCCGCGGATGGCGCCGAGGCAGGCGACTCGGCAGTGCTGCGTTACCGGTTGACCTCGCCGGGCCTGCCGAGTGTCACGGCGAGCACCCGCATCGTCGTCGGCAAGCCGACGCTGACCGTCGAGACTCGGGCGGACCGGGACGACCTGACGCCGGGCGGACGGGTCGCCGTCTCCCTGACCCTGCGCAACACCGGGGACGTCCCCGCTCGCGGAGTCTCGCTCTTCATCGGTACCCGCGACGGTCTCCGGATGGCGGGCAAGCACCGCAACTGCCTCTATCGCGGCACCACATCGGCCTGGTGCCGGCTGCCCGCCGATGATGTCGTCATCCCGCCCGGGGCGTCCTACCACCTCGCCGCTCCCGAAGCTTTCACGCTCGCCGACGACGCCACCTACCCGACCGTCACCTTCGAGGCCGCCGGCCTCGGTCAGGACTACGTCCCGCCGCAAGAGACAGCCTCGCAGTACGAGTCCGGACAGGGATCCGCACTCCGCTACGTCCCCGAGGCCGGCCAGGAGGACGGCAAGGACGCGACAGCGCCGCACGCGAGGGGCGAGAGCGCAGCGCACCTCCAGCTCGCCGTGCGCAGCACCAGCGACCTGGTGGCGCTCGCCGACACCGCGAGGGGGCCCGTCGGCAGTCGGGCGGACGTGCGGGTCGGCGTACGCAACGACGGCCCAGGCGCGCTTCCGGCCAAGGTCAAGGTCGAGTTCGCCGTTCCGGCGGGCACCACCGTCGTATCGTCGCCGTACGACCCCGAGCGGGACGAGGAGGTGATCGACCAGGTCTGCCGGGCCCTCGCCACCGACGGCTCGCCCCTTGCCGAAGCGTCCGTGAGGCAGCCCAGCGCCCGCCGATACGTGTGTACAGCACAGGCGGGGAAGGCGGGAGCCACCACGACCTTCCCCTTCACCCTCCGTATCGACAAGGAGATGGCGCATCGTGGCGGACGGGTCACCGTCGCCGACGGCGACAGCCACCATCCGAGCAACGACCCGAAGACCGCCAACGACAGCGCCGACGTCGCGGTGTCCGTGTGGCCGGGCCCGGCTTGGGCCACTCCAGGCCTCTGGGCGACTGCCGGGATCGCCCTCGGGGTGTTCGTGCTCGTCGCGGCTCTGGCGACCCGGAGGCGCCGACGCTCACGCTGAGCACGACGGCTTCCCCGTCGCCCCCTGCACCCTGCACCCTGCCCAGCGAGGCCTATCACGCCGTGCCGAGCATGACCGCATCGCCTTGCCCGACGACCCGTTCTTGAGCGCGGAGCAGGTCGTCGGCGACCCGTTCGGCCGGTACGACAGCGCGCTCGCCCAGTGCTGTGACCGCATCGGTTCGCAGGTTGAGACCGGGGCCTCGCCTTCACCTCGCAGGCTGGAGGGCTGGAGCTTTCGCGCAGGGGAAACGGCGCGACAACCAGGTGCCACCGGGGGTCGGACGAGCCCTGACGTCGGGAGAGAACCAGCCTGCGCCGTGGACGGTCGATGCCGGTGACGACGACCGTGGTCTCGTCACCGGCATGAAGGACGTCTTCTGGGGTCTCCACGGGTGTCCAGGTGAGTTCTCGAAGATGCACCAGTCCCGTGATGTCAGGAACGCCCGGAGTTCCGGGTTCTCGGTGGCGGTCATCGCGAGCCGCACCCGGCCCTCGTCCAGATCAACGGCCGTCACTTCAGCGGTGATCCGCTGTCCGGCCTCCACGGCCGCCGCTAGCGCATGAGGCGGGTGTGCACCAGCGGCTTCGGCCTCCACGCCCGCGACGGAACCACCCTCGGTACGACGTGCGTGCTTCACCTCCGATTTCCGCTGTCCCCGTAAGCGCGGCGACCCCATTGGCGTGCACTGATAAGCTCCCGTCGCCCGCTCAGGGCATGCACATTTCATTCACAGCAGTCGGTGCTGTCGGGGGCACAGCTGTCAGGGTGAGGGGACCGGGGGTTCCGTGGGGGTCAGCAAGATCGTGCGACGCTGTCTGTTCGGCAGAGGGGGTGCGGCCCTGGCCGTGACCATCGCCCTCGCCGCGGGTGCTCCGGGCGCGGTACCGATGGGGATGGCGGCGGCCATCGGGGCTGACCAGGTCGTCGGGGCGGGCGAAGTCGTGCTTCCCGCCGCGGACCGGAGCGCCACGCGCAACCCGGTGTTCATGGGTTTCGGAGACACGGGTGTGCTGTCGAATCCCGAGGGATCCAGTGGCTTGCTCTGGACCGACTACGCGAGGCACCGGACCCGGGAGGTGACCGAGTTCGCCGACGCTCAGCAGCCCAGTGGGCTCGCCCAGTCGGACTCCGCCTACACCCTGACGACCGACGCCGAGGGCCGACGCGTCGTGCGATTTCGCGCGATGGGCTCCGGCGAGGACAGAGGCTCGGTGACCGTCCCGACGGGTCTGACCTATGCCGGGACGGCCGGCGAGGGTGTGGTGGTCGCATACCTGGGCAGCTCGGCCAACGTACGCGAACTGCACCTGCTGAAGCGGACCGCCGGGGGCAGCACCGAGGACACGAAGGTGACCGGCTGGCCCGCCGACGCCAAGCTCCTCGCGTCGGGCGGGCGGGATGACCGCTCGCTGCTGCTGCGCTACCGCGTGCCGACCGAGGACCCCCAGGTCTTCCTCGACCAGCTCGTGCTCGTCGACGTCCGAGACGGGACCTGGACGAAGGTGTTCGCTCCCTACAACGCGAACTCGGCCCGGTTGCCCGTCCTGAGTGAGGACTACGTCGGCTGGTGGTACCCGGGCGCCGGTGCACGGCTGCTGCGCCGCGACGCGCTGGACGGACCGGTGATCACTGTTCCGGCCCAGGGCACCGCGGGGAAGACCGACTTCACGGTCGTCGGTGACGACGTCGTGGTGGCCACCTACGGAGACGAGACTCGTGCTGTGCTCACCCGCCCCCTGACCGACGCCGGGGAATGGCGCACGCTGCTTCCGCAGATGGACGGCTGGATCCACGCGTCGGCGGACGGATCAGCTGTCGTGGTGGGCGGTCCCGACAGGGCGCACTGGGGCATGTTCCGGCTGTCCGAGGCGCCTGACGGGCAGATCGTCGCCGATGAGCTGATGGACCTGCCACCGGTGCCCGCGCCTGTCGACGGGCTGTCGCTGGTGGGCGGCACGCTTGCCTGGACCGACCAGACCTCGTCCCCGTCCTACGACGTCATGTTCAACACGCGCACCGTGTCGGCTGACGCGGTCCCCCAGGTGGGGCCGGTCCGTCAGGCCGGCGGATGGGTCAAGCCGTGCACTGTCACGTACAGCTGTGTGCGGCTGTTCGGCGCGGGCGACGGATCCGTCGTCTACAACGACTTGGACAACTCCGGGCTGGTACACCGCCGTACACCCACCGGTGAGGTCCAGACGGTGACGGTTGACGGCTTCTACGGAGACGTGAGCGCCGCGGAAGGACGGTACGCGCTGCTCTCGGGCGGCCCGAACCGCAAGCAGTTCCTCGTCGACTGGACGCAGTCCGAGGTCGTGTCGACACGCACGGCCGTGGCCGCCACCCTGTGGGACGGACAGCTGTGGACCACGACGTCCACCGCCGGGCACCTGTCGATGAGTCGCCTCGGCTCGACGGCCGCGGCGGTCGACGTCAACGTCGGCTCGGCGTGCGTGCCCAGCGAGCTACAGGTCAGCGGCCGTTTCGTCTACTGGGCGTGTGCCGCGCAGAGAAAGGCCGGCGTTTTCGACCGCTCCCGCGGACGGTCGGTGGACGTGCCCGTGGGGGACGTGCTGCTGGCCGACGGGTTCCTGGTGCGCCATGACAACGAGCGCGGCAAGCTGGTGCGCACCGACGTCCGCTCCGGGCAGGCGGTCACCTCCGATCTGGCGGATCTTCCCATGACCCAGAACCTCATGCCCGAAGGCAGCGCCTCGGACCGACGGATCCGTTGGACCCTGGACGCTGAGAGCGGCCGCGTGGCCTTCGTGGACGCCGGCGAACGCGTCCATCTGCTGCCGGCCGGGACTCTCGCCGCACCTGTGCGGCGCGATCACGCGGGGCGGGACGGCATCGGCGACCTGCTCACCCTCGATACCTCGGGCACGTTGACTTTCCAGCAGGGCACTGGCACGGGCACGTTCTCGGGGAAGGTGAGCGGCAGCGGGTGGCCGACGAGCGCCAGGTTCGTCTCGTTCGGCGATCTGAGCGGGGACCGGTGCAACGACGTACTGGTCAAGCTGAGCACCGGCGCTCTGCGCCTGTACAAGCCGGGCTGCGGGGCGGCGGTCAAGCCGTCGACGCCGTACACCTCGCTGGGCACGTCCGGTTGGAACCAGTACGACGTGCTGACCGCGCCCGGTGACGTGAACAAGGACGGTCGCCCGGACCTGATCGCGCGCAACTCCTCGACCGGGGCCGTGTACCTCTACAAGGGCACCAGCACGGGTACGTTGTCGGCCCGGGCGCAGCTCTACGCCAACTGGAAGACGTACAAGAAGGTCGTGGGAGCCGGAGACCTGAACGGCGACGGTATCGGCGACCTGCTCGCCCAGGACACGTCGAACAACGTGTACCGGTACTACGGCAAGGGCAACGGCACATTCACGGCGCGGGTGAAGCTGTTCACCAACTGGGGTGGCTCGTACAACGCGGTGGTCGGCGTCGGGGACATGACCGGAGACGGCAGAGCCGACCTGGTCTCCCGGGACAGCGCGGGCAACGTCTGGCGCAACAGCGGTGACGGCAAGGGGTCGTTCGGACCTCGCACAAAGATCGCGGGCGGCTGGCAGGGCTACAAGAGCCTCTTCTAGGAGGGAATTTCCCGGCCGAGTCGTGACAGGCTTCGTGCCCAGGCGTGGGGAGGATCATCGACATCCCGCTGCCGGCAGGGGCCCGCATCGCGGGCCGCCCGGCGCCGGTCGACAAACCCGGGCTGGGAAGCCGCAGCCGTCCGCAACAGAACAGCCACCTTCACGCGGCCTCGAACCCGGCTTTCCCCAGAACACCTAGAACCTGGCAGCGGGTCGAGGGCGCAGCAAGGGGACCAGATTCAGGAGGAGTCCGATCGTCGCAACGCCGGTGACCAGGTTCAGTCCGGGACTGTAGGCGGTGAAGTCGGCACCGCTGTCGCCCGTTCCGGTGAGTACGGCGGTGAGTACGGCGAGGACGAGGGCGCCGCCGACCTGGCCGGAGGTCTGTACCAGGCCGGAGGCGAGGCCCTGCTCGGAGTCGTCGATGCCTTCGGTGGCCTGGGCCATGATCGCGCCGTAGCCGAAGGCGAAGCCGCCGCCGAGGAGTACCAGGGACGGGAACATGCTCAGCAGGTAGTCGGGTGAGGAGCCGGCCGAGACCAGGAACCAGACATAGCCGAGCGTCATCGAGATCATCGCGGTGACGATCAGGGGTGCGGTGCCGAAGCGGTTGACGAGCCGTCCGGCGAGCGGTGAGCCGATGGCGACGATCAGTCCGACGGGCAGCAGCGCGAGGGCCATCCGCAGCGGCGACCAGCCGCGCCCGTCCTGGAGGAACAGCGTCATCATGAACTGGAAGCTGAGGTAGGAGCCCATCAGCGCGACCATGCTGAGGTTGGCCCGCACCGTGGTCGCTTGACGCAGGATGCCGAAGCGGACGAGGGGGTGGCGGACCCGCCGCTCGATCAGGACGAAGGCGAGCAGCAGGACGACGGCCGCACCGAAGGTGGCGAGCGTCGGCAGGGAGGTCCATCCCTTATCGGGGGCGGTGACCACGGCGTACACGGCGAGCAGCATGCCGACGGTGAGGGTGACCGCGCCGGCCGGGTCCTGACCACCGGACTCGGTCCGTCGGTCGCGCGGGATCAGGATCAGGCCGGCGACCAGAGCGAGCAGCGCTAGGGGCACGGGCATGAAGAACGTCCAGCGCCAGCCGATCCCGGTGAGCAGGCCGCCCAGGATCAGGCCCGAGGAGTAGCCCAGGGCGCCGAAGAGGCTGAAGACGGACAGCGCCCGGTTGCGCTGCGGGCCCTCTCGGAAGGTCGTGGTGAGGATGGACAACCCTGCGGGCGCGGTGAACGCCGCGGCCACACCCTTGACGAAGCGCGTGGCGATCAGCAGCGTGCCGTCGTCGACGAGCCCGCCCAGCAGCGAGGCCGCGGCGAAGACGCCCAGAGCCGCGAGGAAGACCCGGCGGCGGCCCAGGAGGTCCGCGGTGCGGCCGCCGAGCAGCATCAGGCCGCCGTAACCGAGGACATAGCCGTTGACGATCCACTGAAGCGAGCCGGTGGCCAGGCCGAGGTCGTGGCCGATGGAGGGCAGTGCGATGCCGACCATGGAGACGTCGAGGCCGTCAAGGAAGAGCACCAGGCACAGCACGGCGAGGACGGCCCACAGGCGGGCGGTCCAGCGCGGCTCGGCGGCAGGCGGAAGCGGCGTCCCGGGTCGGGACTCGGTGAGGGACATGCGGATGGATCTCTTTCCTGGCGACTGAGCGGGCCGGTGGACGCCTCGGCGCTGAGGAACCGGTCGCAGGTCGGCCCGACCGGGGAGCGGGAGCTCACGTCGCGGTCGGCCTCGTGATGAGCGTGCCAGGAGTGCCGTACATGAAGAAGGGAGAGCCTCTTCCTACGCGTGCGCTGCGTAGGACAAGAGACTCCCCCTCTGACAGGGAACAGCCCCGGAGGACGGTCAGGCGGAACTGCCGCTGCGCAGATGACTCGGGTCAGCCGCCCAGGAGGCCAGCATGCGCAGGCTGTCGTACGTGGGCGTGCCCGCTTCGGCGGTCCAGACGATGATCTGGAGGTCGGGGTCGGCGGCCCAGGTGACGGCGTTCCAGTCGAGGTGCAGGTCACCGACGACCGGATGGCGCAGGTGCTTGGTCCCGGTGTCCCGTACGGCCACGTCGTGCGCGGCCCACCACTGGCGGAACTGGTCGTCCCGGACCGAGAGTTCGCCCACCAGTGCGGCCAGTTGCACGTCACCGGGGTTGTTCGCGTTGTGCATGCGCATCTGGGCGATGGCCAGGCGGGTGACGCCGTCCCAGTCCGCGTACAGCTCCTTCATCGCCGGGTCGGTGATGAGCAGCCTGATGTAGTAGCGCTGCTTCTCGGGGATCAGCCCGAAGTCCGTGATCAGGGCCGCGCCCATCGCGTTCCAGGCGACGACCTCGGTACGCGGACCGATCACGAACGCCGGGGTGTGCGCCATGTCGTCGATCATGCGCTGAAGCTGCACCTGGGTCTTCGGACGCGGCCTGCGGCGGGCCGCCGCCGGCCGGTACTCGCTCCGGTCCGCCAGCTCGCACAGATAGGCGCGCTGGTCGTCGTCCAGGCGCAGCACCCGGGCCAGGGAATCCAAGACCGACGGGGACGGCTGGATACGGCCCTGCTCCAGGCGGGCGTAGTAGTCGGTGCTGATGGCGGCCAGCACCGCGACCTCCTCACGGCGCAGGCCCGACACGCGCCGCTTGCCGCCGTCGGGCAGGCCGACGGCGACCGGGTCGAGCTCGGCACGACGGGCCTTGAGGAATTCTCCCAGGTCATGGCGGTGAGGATCGCTGTTCATGCCCTCAGCCTGGCACCCGGTAGCGGCGTTGTCAGGGGGAGAGTTCTGTCCCTGGAAGTCCCCACCGCCAGGTTGACGCGGCTGTCCGCCCGCCCCCGGTCAGCGGACGCGGGTCCACGTCCCGTGGAGCTGGACGAACTGGCCGCCGACGACGGAACTGGCCATGCAGGTCCCCTCCGTGTAGTCCTCGATGTGGGTGACGTGGTCACCGGCGTCGGGCTCGGTCCAGCGCACGACGAACAGGCCGTCGCGGAGCTGGGTGGTGGTGTACTCCATCGTCTGCTTCCGGCCCTCGATGGCACCGCTCGTCACCTCGAAGCTGACCTGGGTCGCCGAGTCGAAGGTGATCTCCACCGTGAAGTGGCCGAGCGGCGTGTCCGGACCGAGGTCCGCCAGCCAGGTCTGTCCCACGCTGGGAAGCGTCGCGTTGCTGTCCATCGGTACTACCTCTTTCTGTGAGTGCTACGGCGGGGAGTGTCAGCCGAGGGCCTTGACGACCTCGTGGGCCAGCGGAACGGCCGAGGCGGGGTTCTGGCCGGTGATGAGGGTGCGATCCACCTCGATGTGGGGGGCGAAGTTCTCCCCGCCCTCGCGGTAGTCCGCGCCCACGTCCGCGACGAGACGGTCCTGGAGCAGCCACTTCGCGCGGTCGGCGAGGCCGTTCTGGATCTCCTCGGAGTTGGACAGACCGGTGAGGCGGTAGCCGGCGAACGAGGAGTCGCCGTCGGAATCCACCGTCGACAGCAGCGCGGCCGGGCCGTGGCACACCAGCGACACGATCTTGCCGGACGCGAGCCAGTCGCTGAGCAGCTTGCCGGCCGCCGGGTCGTCGGAGAGGTCCTCCATCGGTCCCCAGCCGCCGGGAACGAAGACGGCGTCGTAGTCGTCGATCTCGACGTCCTCGATACGGACCGGGTTCGCCAGTTCGGTGGCCTCGCGCAGGGCGGTCTTCATGCGCTCCGCGCCTTCAGGACCGCCGTTGAAGTCCGGGGTCAGGCTGAGGGCGTCGGCGGTCGGCGGTACGCCGCCGGGGGTGGCCGCGCCGATCTCGTAGCCGGCTTCCTTGAAGACGCCGTACGGACCGATGGCCTCCTCGGCCCAGAAGCCGGCGGGCTGCTTGAACCCGTCGGCCAGGGTCCAGTGGTCAGCGGCGGTGATGAGGAAGAGGATCTTCACCATGGGGTTGTTCTCCTGGAGTGAGTGCGATCAGCCGTTCGCGGCCTGCTGGACGACGTGGCTGTCGGCTGCCTGGATCAGGTGGGTGAGCTTGCCGCCGGCGACCGTCCACAGGTGGATGAACCGCGCGTCCGACTCCTGCCCGGACTTGGACACGGCGTGGTAGTGGCCTCGGACGAAGACGTGCTCACCGGCTTCGTAGAACTCCTCGGCGACCGCGCCGAAGGAGGAGAAGTTGGGCGCGAGCCGGCCGAAGAAGTCGGCGCCGGCGCTCGCCCAGGTCGTGTAGACACCCCCATAGGGGAAGCCGGGAGTGATGTCCCAGACGATGTCGGGGTCGATGACCTCGGCGATCACGTCCGGGGCCATGCCGGAGTCGTAGAGCCGGCGGACGAGAGCGAGGTCGGGGGAATCGGACATGAGGGCGCTCCTCGGAGATATGACCGTTACACGGAATGGGAACCCGTCAGAAGTGAGGCCTGCGAAGGAAAGGAATTCGTTGCTCCGCAACAAAGGCCCGTCGGAACCCACGCCGGAATCGTCGCACGGAATTCAAGTACGAAGGTAGGAAGGATTCATCCCTGGCAGATTCCTGCTGATTTCAGACGTCCACGCTAATCCGCACTCGGCTCTTTTCCTACCCATGAGGAGAGGAAGCGCAGGCCGTCACGGGAGCGTGAGTGCGGTTCGGCGATCCAGACGACCAGCCGTTGGTCGGGGTCGGCCTCACATCCGAGGACGTCCCAGTCGAGGGCGAGTTCGCCGGCAACCGGGTGGTGGAACACTTTCCTGCCACTGGTGCGGGGAGCGATCTGGCGCCCGCCCCACCACCGGCAGAACTGCTCGTCCTGCACCGACAGCTCACCCACGAGGGTTGTCAGCCCCAGGTCGTCAGGACGGGCCGCGGCACACCGCCGCAGGAGAGCGATGGCGTTGCGGGCAGAGCTTTCCCAGTCCGCGTACAGCGTCCTCATCTTCGGATCCGTGAACAGCTGACGGATGTAGTTGCGCTGCCGCTCGGGGACCCGCGTGAAGTCGACGCCGAACAGGGCAGTGGCCATGGGGTTCCACGCCAGGACGTCCAGGTTTCTGCCCAGGATCATGGCGGGGGTGACGGTGAGGTCGTCCAGGACGGTGCGCAACTGGGGCTGCGCCTTCTGTGCGGCCCGCCGTCGCGGCAGGTTGGCCTCTCGTCCGACCAGCCCGAACAAATGGTCTCGCTGGTCGTCGTCCAGCCGCAGGGCGCGGACCAGGGCGCTCAGCAGGGAGATGGAGGGGGCGATGCGGCCCTGCTCCAAGCGGGTGTAATGGCGGATGCTGACGGAAGCGAGCACGGCCACCTCCTCGCGGCGCAGCCCGACCACGCGCCGCCGCCCGTCGGGGTCGGGCAGTCCGACCGTGCGCGGGCTGAGCTCGGCCCGACGGGCCCTGAGGAATTCACCCAGCTCCTTGAGATGTGCGCCGTTGGTCATGCTCCCGAGTCTCGCACCGGCGGCAAGCCAACAGGGTAGGAGAGTTCTGTCCCTGGATAGCGCCCGTCCGAGCTGGAACTCTGCTTCGTGAGGAGATCTGCCCGAATTCCCAGGCCTGAAATTCGGCCGTCGGCAGAATTCCTGAAGCGGGAGAATGAACATGCGTGGAACTGTGTTGTACGGCCCTGGTGATGTTCGTTTCGAGGAGCGGGCGGATCCGCGGATTCTCCGGCCGACGGATGCGGTCATCCGGACGGTGGTCACGTGCGTGTGCGGCTCGGACCTGTGGGCCTACCGGGGCACCGATCCGGTCACCGGGCCGACGCCGATGGGGCATGAGTACGTCGGGATCGTGGAGGAGGTCGGATCCGAGGTCACGAACGTCAAGCCGGGCCAGTTCGTCATCGGCTCCTTCGCCACCTCCGACAACACCTGCCCCCACTGCCGGGCCGGGTATCAGTCCTCGTGTGTGCACCGTGAGTTCATGTCGACCTGCCAGGCCGAGTACGTGCGCATCCCCAACGCCCACGGCACCCTGGTCGCCACCGACGACCTGCCCGCCGAGGAGTTCCTGCCCAGCCTGCTGGCCCTCTCCGACGTGATGGGCACCGGCTGGTGGGCCGCGAAGGCCGCCGAAGTCGAGCCCGGCTCGACCGCTGTCGTGGTGGGCGACGGCGCGGTCGGCCTGTGCGGGGTGATCGCCGCGAAGGAACTGGGCGCCGAGCGGATCATCGCCATGTCCCGCCACGAGAGCCGGCAGAAGCTCGCGGTCGCGTTCGGTGCCACCGACGTCGTCGCCGAACGCGGCGCGGACGGCATCGCCCGGATCAAGGACCTCACCGACGGGGTGGGCGCGGACAGTGTGCTGGAGTGCGTGGGCACCAAGGAGTCCATGCAGCAGGCCATCGCCTCCACCCGTCCCGGCGGCAACGTCGGCTTCGTCGGTGTTCCCCACGACGTCGCCGTCGACGGCCAGGAACTGTTCTTCTCCCACGTCGGCCTGCGCGGCGGCCCCGCCCCGGTCCGTGCCTACCTGCCCGACCTCATCGACCGCGTCCTGACCGGCCGCATCAACCCCGGCAAGGTCTTCGACCTCACCCTCCCCCTCGACCAGGTCGCCGAAGGCTACAAGGCCATGGACGAACGCCGCGCCGTCAAAACCCTCCTCACCCCCTGACCCAGCACCACGCCTTCGAAGGAGGTACCCGATGGCCACGTGGGCCAACCACGAACTGACCCGGATCGAACGCGCCGAGGAACTGCGGATCTCCCCGCTGCTCAGCGACGGAACGCCGCGCGATCCCCTGCCCATCTGGGTTGTCCGCGAGGGTGACGACCTCTACGTCCGCTCCTTCCGGGGCAGCGCCGGTGCCTGGTACCGGGCGGCCCGGTCAACCCGTGAGGGCCGCATCCGCTCCGGTGGCGTGGTCAAGGACGTCACCTTCGTCGGGGTCACGGATGCCGAGGTCAATGACCGTATCGACGCCGCTTATCGCGCCAAGTACAGCCGGTACGGCGCGCGTTACGTCGATCCGCTGCTTGCGGCACGGGACACCACGCTCAAGCTCGTCCCCGTCGGCTGACCTCACCTCACTCGCCCCGTCACTCCCCTCCAGGAGAAACACCTTGCTCGGTCTCGAACTCGTCGTGCTCTTGGGCGTGGCCGTGCTGGTGGGCAACGCCGTCGGCCGCCGGCTCGGCATCGCCCCACCCGTCGTACTGCTCACCGTCGGTGTGCTCCTGGGCTTCATCCCGCAGGTACGGCAGGCCCAACTGCCGCCAGAGGTGGTGTTGTTGCTGTTCCTGCCGGTACTCCTGTACTGGGAGAGCCTGACCACCTCACTACGGGAGATCCGCACCACAGCCAATCCCGTTCACCGCCTACGTACCCGTAGTACCTCGTACGCCCAAGATCAGCAGGAGTGCTGTCTTCCATGAAAGCCATAGGACTGACCGAATTCGGCGGACCCGAAGTGCTGCGCGTCCTGGAGCTCCCCGTTCCTGAGCCCGGGCCGGGCGAGATACGTGTCCGGGTGCACGCGGCAGCAGTCAATCCGGTCGACGTGCTGGTGCGCAGGGGCATCGCCTTCGTGTCCGACGCCGAGCCGCCCTACGTCCCAGGCATGGACGCGGCCGGCGTGATCGAGCAGATGGGCAAGGCGGTGCAGACCGACCTCCGGGTCGGCGACCGGGTCATGGCCGTCGCGGTCGTGTCCGGGACGCACGGCGCGTATGCGGAGCACCTCGTCGTGCCCGCCGAGTCGGTGGTTCGCGCACCGGCGGGCGCGACTCATCTGGAGGCCGCGACACTGCCTATGAACGGTCTGACGGCCCGCATGGCACTGGACCTGCTCGAACTCCCGGTCGGCGCCACCATCGCCGTCACCGGAGCGGCCGGTGCCGTCGGTGGGTACGTCGTACAGCTGGCCAAGGCGGACGGGTTCCGGGTGATCGCCGACGCTGCGCCCAAGGACGAGCAGCTGGTACGGGACTTCGGCGCCGACGTCGTACTGCCGCGTGGCACCGACTTCCCCGAACTGGTGCGCAAGGAGGTGCCCGACGGCGTCGACGGGCTCGTCGACACGGCTGGGGTTGCCGGCTTCGCCATCCACACGGTGCACGACGGCGGCCGGGTGGTGTCATCGGCCGGCGGAGTCGAAGTTGCCGAGGAGCGCGGAATCACCGTCCAGCACACGTTCGTGCCGCAGTACGCACGCGAACACGCCAAGCTGGAGCGACTCCGCCACTTGGCGGAGGAAGGCCGACTGACCCTGCGTGTCGCACGGACCTTGCCGGCCGAACAGGCCGCTGAAGCACACCGGTTGGTGGAGACAGGCGGCATGCGAGGGCGAGTGGTCCTCGCTTTCTGAGCGCATGTGAGCAACCCGCCACAGCCGCCCGTCAAGGGCGGGGGCTCCCCCGTCATAGCCGGGGATTACCAGGCTGATGAGGAACTCGTCGGTGTGGGTGACAACTGGCAGTGGCACGTCAGCGAGCCACCCACACACAGGGCAACCGGTGATTCCCTGGCAGGAGTGGTCAGCAAGACCCTCTCGCCAGTGACGGCCTCCGGGCTCCGCTGCCGGTCGGCGGCGACGTCGCGGGGCACGGCATCGGTGCCTCTGTCACCATGGGCCCGCCACGGACGGCGGTACCACCCTCGCGGACATCGGCCTGAGGCCCGACAAGCCCCACACCCACCTCGACGACATGGTGACCCACCCTTCGGGAGAGAGCGGTGACGAGTCCGGGGCCGGTGTCGTCGGACACGACGCGATGCCCGGTGACGCCGTCGGCGCCGGTTGTCTGTACGCCGTCTACGACCCCGTGCCCGCGGTCATGCCCGCCGGGCCGCCGCTCGGGCCGGGCGGCCTGCCGTTCGAGGCGGCGGAGTCGACCATCGCCGCTCAGCGCTCACCGGCCGGCGCCGGCCACAACGCCCGCACCGCCTCGGGCACCTCGGCCACGACAGCCGGATCGAACAGGGCCACCTGGAGGATGTAGCCGGGAAGGACGGAGAGCATCGTCGAGGCGATCGCCTCGGCTGTCACGTTCGTGGGCAGGCCGCCGTCTTCCTGGTGTTCGCGGACCAAGGTGACGAGATTGGCGCGTATGCCGCCCATGAGCTGGTCGAGCTCGTGCGCCAGTGAGCGATTGCGCATGGCCTCGCCCCAGACCAGAACCGCGAGGCCGGCCACGTCTTCCTCGACGGCCTTGACCCGGATCACGTCGAGCAGTTCCGCCATGACCTCCCCCATGGACCGGCCCTGCCTGTTCGTGGCGACGGCGACCGTGATGTCGAGAACATCGCGCATGTTCTCCTCGGCGATCGCGAGGATCATCTCGTCCTTGCTGGTGAAGTACCGGTACACCGCACCTGCGGACAACTGCGCCTCGGCGAACAGGTCCTGCATGGACGTGGAGTGGAAACCGTCGCGGAGGAAACAACGGCGCGCCGCGTCCAGGATCTGCTTGCGGCGGGCGTCCATGTGCTGCTGGGTGACCTTGGGCATGAGGCCAGCCTAACAAAGAAAACGAACGTTCTTGTTGACGGCGGTCGACTCGGCGATCCAGACTGAGGCCAATAAAACGATCGTTCCCTTTTACGAGAGGTCGGGCTGTGAGGAACCCCTTGTCTGGACGCCGGGCATGGCGGGAAGTGGCCATTGCCGCCGTGGCGCTGCCCATAGTGATCACTCTGGCGGTGATGGCGTTCGCCTGGCCGGCGGGGCGGATCTCGCCGCGCGACGTCCCGGTCGGGATCGTGGGCGCCGGGCCGGCCAGCCAGCACGCGGTGGAGGGACTGACCCGCGCGAAGCCCGGCGCGTTCGACTTCCACCTCTATCCCGACCAGCAGGCCGCGCGATCCGCGATCAAGAACCGGGACGTCTACGGCGCCTTCGCCGTCTCCGGCCACGGCGTCACCGTCCTGAAGGCCACCGCCGCCAGCCCCACCGTGGCCCAGCTTCTGACCGATGTCGGACAACAACTGGCCGACAAGGCCACCCGGCAGATCACCCTGCAAAGGGCTGCCCAGCAGAAGGCCGCCGGTGCGCACTCCCCGGCCAAGGCCCGCAAGCGGGCGGCCGCCCAGCTGGGAGTCGCCGGGGCCGAGTCCTCGGTGAAGATCCTCATGAAGGCGGTCGACGTGGTGCCCGTCGCCACCGAGGACCCCCGGGGCGCGGTGTTCAGCTCGTCGGTCTTCCCGCTCACGATCTGCGGCATCCTGATCGGGGCCTTCGTCACGATGGCTCGCGGTCTGGCCCGCCCACGGCACCGCGTGCTGACACTGCTCGTCGCCTGCGCCGTCGCCGCCCTCGGCATCTATCTCGTGGCCCAGGGTTTCCTCGGGGCTTTGCCCCACGATCACGTGGCCACCTGGGCGATCCTGTCGCTCGTCCTGCTCTCCGTCAGCGCCACCGCCGCCGGCGTGATCCGGCTCCTCGGGCCGGTGGGTCTCGGGCTCAGCGCCGCGCTCATGGTCTTCGTCGGGAACGCCTTCTCCGGCGCCACCTCCGCACCGGAGATGCTTCCCGACGGCGTGAACCACGTCGGCCAGTGGCTGCCTCCCGGTGCCGGAGCCAGCCTGCTTCGCGACACCACGTACTTCCACGGCAGCGCCGGCGCCGGCCACCTCGCCGTCCTGGTCCTGTGGAGCGTCTGCGGCATCACAGCGGTCATGTTCGGCCACTGGGTCACCGGGGAAGCCCGCGGCAAGAAGACCAGTGCGACGGCTTCCGGAGAACTGCTCCCGGCCTTGCCGGGCTCCGGCGCCACCTTGCCGGGGCCCGGCGCCACCTTGCCGGTTCGGCGTCACGCACACGCCCACGCCCGCCGCGATGAGAGTGACGGCTGATGCCGGGCGTTTGGTGCGGGCGATCAGGCTCTGGGCCACCCTGGACTTCCTGCCCTGTATCGACGGCGAACGACGCGCTGACGCGCAGCTGCTCCTCGCGGTCCTGGTTGCCGACGCGCACAAGCAGCACATCGAGGGCACGGCCCGCTGTACGAGCCGACATCGCGAAGGGTGCGCCCCTCCACGGGGCCGCACCGCCACTCAGGCGTGCGGCCCGGCGGACACACGTGCCGGTACCTGACACGCACACGATCACGAGTACTGCACGAGGTGTCGAACCGCGATCCCTCACGCCGTACCGGAGCGGACACACACCATGACCACCCCACAACACCCCCAGCCGGCACGCCGGTCCGAACATCCGCAGTCGACCGACACCTCTCCGGCCATCACTCGGGCCTTCGCCCTGCTCAGCAGACGTTGGAACGGCCTGATCCTCATGGCCCTGGCCAAAGGACCGGCCGACTTCGCACAGATTCGCGAGCGCGTCCCCGGCGTCAGCGAGCCCATGCTCGCCCGACGCCTCCGGGAACTGACCGAGATCGACCTGGTCACCCAAGACGTGCGGCCCAGGCTGGAGTCGCGCACCAGTTACACACTGTCTCCGCACGGCAAAGCCTTTCTCATCCCCCTGGCCATCTTGTTCCTGTGGGCGGAGGACCATCTCCCGGCGAGCGGCTCGTCACCATCGGACCAAACGGCCGGGCCAGGCCGCTGACCTCCCTTTCCGCGCCGTGGAAAGTGGCTGGAGCTGAACACATGCCCCGGCCGGCGAACGGCCGGCACCGGGACGGAACGGAGCACCGTTCTCGACTGCCGCAGAGTGAGGATCGCCGGTGGCTCTGCTCTCGTCCGCGGGTTCCGACCGAGCACGCGGAAGCGGCGGGCCGGGATCACGGGCGTAGGCATCGACAGGCCGCGTGATGCCGATGTCGAGGCAGTCGAGCAATGCACTCGGCCTGGTCGGCCCACTCGGCAGGCTCCGCCACCATTCCCATTCGGGCTAATCAGCACATATCATCCAATTTTGTAGTCCACTGATTGTCAACGGACAAGCCTGTAGGGCAGACGAGGGAGACTGGTCATCTTGGACGTCTACGAGGCAGTCACAAGCCGACGGGCCGTGCGTGGATTCCTCGACCGGCCTGTCCCGAGGGAGGTACTGGAGCGGGTGCTGTCCGCTGCGGCTTGGGCACCGTCCGGGTCGAATCTCCAGCCCTGGCACGTCTACGTGCTGACCGGCCGACCGCTGGCCGAACTCAAGGAGTTCGCCGGCGGGCGCGTGACCGCATGCGATCCCTGGGACGAGCGGGAGTACGAGATGTACCCGGCCACGCTGAAGTCCCCGTACCGCGAGCGCCGGTCCGCCTTCGGTGCGGAGCGCTACAGCGCACTCGGCATCGCACGCGAGGACTGGCAGGCGCGCCAGCGGGCCGCGGTCGGGAACTGGAGTTGCTTCGGCGCGCCCGCCGCCCTGTTCTGCTACATCGACCGCGATCTGGGCCGGCCCCAGTGGTCCGACGTGGGCATGTTCCTACAGACCGTGATGCTGCTGCTCCGCGCCGAAGGCCTGCACAGTTGCCCGCAGATGGCGTGGTCCGTGTATCGCAAGACCGTGGCGGAGGTCCTGTCGCCCCCGGACGACCTCATCCTCTTCTGCGGCATGTCGATCGGATTCGAAGACGCCGCCGTGCCCTCCACCCGTACAGGCCGAGCGCCACTCGACGAGACGGTCACGTTCGTCGATGGCTAGCCCGGGTCCGCCCAAGGGCAGAAGGGCCGTCAGGAGGGCGGGACATGGTGGAACAGCGGTGCACGGTGCCACGTATGTCCGACAGTCCGAAGCCGCCCGTTCCTCGACCGCCGGACCGGTGGGCATCACTGGCTGGTGCTTGGTTCGTTGTAGGCCGTCAGGTAACAGAAGACGGTGTCGGGCTGGTCCCCTTACATCCGCCGCGGCCCTTCCCTGACGATCACGGCGATCTCGTACGCGAAGGCGGGACCGTAGCTCACAGCGGCTGGATTGTCGGATGCCAGCAGGTGGGAGTGCCCGTCCGCGTGCTGCAACCCCTCGCCGTCATCGTCGTACGGCCGGCTGTCGCCCCGATGACGAACCCGCGCCCCATCTGGTCCCCCAGAGCCCAGAACTGGCCACCGGTTCGCTGGAAACCGAACATGGAATAGACGCGAGATGGAACGTTCCGGGCAGGTCTACGGAGGTGTAGCACTCATGCGCGAAACGCACTCGGAAGACGGCTTCGGGCCCAAGATGCTGGCAGACATCAAGCCGCCTTTCATTCCCGAGGGAGCTTCGGGAATGACTGTGCTTGTCGAGTGGCCTCCCGGTGACCCCGGCACTCCCCCGCACCGCCACTCGGGGCCGTGTTTCGGCTACGTACTCGAGGGAGCCGTCCGGTGGGAGCTCGAGGGTGAGCCGGAGCACGTGATCAAGGCCGGTGAGACGTTCTGGGAGCCGGGCGGGGAAGTGATCCACTATCAGAACGGCAACGCCTCGTCGGACGCCCCGGCCAAGTACATCGTGTTCATGATGTGCGCGCCGGGCCAGCCGATGCTCACGCTCGTCGACGACGAGGAACTGGAGAAGCGGGCCCACCTGCGCGCCCCGCGGCCCACCGGCTGACCTGCCACCCGCGCGCAGGCCGGTCCCGAAAGGAGCCCGTGCCTCCGCGGGAGGACGCGGTAAGGCGTGAGCGCCACTGCTGTCGCGTACTGCGCTCTGACAGCGCTGTTCGTGGGCGCGGCCGCCCGTTCACTGCGGCATGCCCTCTGGTCACGGAGCCTCGGACGGTCATCATGCTGCTCATGCGCTCCTGACCGCCGCCAGCACCCGGACCACGCAGGTCGCGGCTGACGTCGGGGGCGGCAGCGTCCGAGGCCCGGCCGCAGCCCGGGCGCGAACCTGTCAGGGGAGCCAGTCGGCGTAGTGGGTGGGGGCGAGGTGCGCGTCCTTGTCGGTGAGGACGTCGCCCTTGACGACGGCGAACATGCCGGCGGTGGGGTCGGTGACGACGGTGCGGTTGTCGCCCTGGTGGGTCAGGGTGATCCGGCCCAGTTCGTCCAGGGTGAAGACGTCGGGGCCGGCGATGTTGCGGATGCCGTTGAGCGGGGCGCCCGCGGCGACCTCCGCCACCGCGGCGGCCACGTCCTTGGCGGCGATCGGCTGGATGGGGGTCGCGGGCAGCCGGACGGTCTCGGCGTCGGAGGTCCACGACATGGTGGCGTCCATGAACTCCATGAACTGTGTCGCCCGCACGATCGAGTAGGGGATCGACGCCTCCGCGAGGATGTGCTCCTGGAGCGTCTTGGCCTGGTAGTAGTCCAGCTCCGGCACCTGGTCCACGCCGACGATGGAGAGGATGACGAAGTGGCCGACGCCGCCCCTGCGGGCCGCGGCCACGAGGTTGTCCATCGAGGTCCGGAAGAAGGCCGGGGAGGCCTCGTCGAAGGTCGGGGAGTTCGTCAGGTTGACGACGACGTCGGCACCCGCCACCGCCTCGTCCACCCCCTGGCCGCTGATGACGTCGACACCGGTGGACTTCGAGTGCGGTACCGCCTCGTGCCCGACGGCGTTCAGGTTCTCGACGACCTGCGATCCGATCAGCCCGGTGCCGCCGATGACTGCGAACTTCATGGCCTGCCCCTTCCACCGACAGTGCATCCGAAGTGATGCATTAGCCACGATATCGGGGCATTGTCGGTTTGACCTGGTCACGTCCTGTCGATGCCCGGGGCCGGGTACGTGCGCTCCAGGGCACGGGCGGGCGGGCACACGAACCCTTCGGGCGATGACGCAGATGTCCTTGGCCAGCGGGGGCACGTAGAACTCGACCTCCGCCGGGTCCGTGGGAAACGCCGAACGGCCGTCCTAGCGGGCGTAGTCGAGGCCAGGGGGCCGATCCGTTGACTGCGCAACGTGTGCTTCTGTGACAGCGCTCCGCGCGGTCGCCTGTTCTCGCTGTCACACACTCTGCCCAGACGTTGTCATGTCGGGCATGCACACTATCCTCAGCGGACCGTCGGGCCTCCGACAGGACTCCGACTCCTATGCGGTCACCGCGGAGTTCTACGACATCTTGCAGGCCGACGCGGACGAAGCCCGGGTCCGCCGGCTCTACGCGCGCCAGATCGCCGACGCCCGCACCGGCGTGCTGGACGTCGGGGCCGGTACCGGGCGGGTGACGATACTGGCCCTCGCCGGCTCCTGGGCCGACGTGCACGCCGTCGAACCGGCCCGGGCCATGCGCACGTCGCTGCTGACCCGGCTCGCCGCCCTGCCCTCCGAGCAGCGGGGCCGGGTCACCGTGCACCCGCATCCCCTGGACGAGACCGCGCTGTACGCGGTCGCGGACGTGGCCGTCTGTCACAACATGGTGGGCTGCCTGCCACCGGGCGTACGCGAGAAGTTGTGGCCCGCACTCGGCAGGGCCCTCACCCCCGGCGGCTCGCTGTTCGTGCAGCTGCCGCCGGCCCGGCTGCCGGCCCGCCCCGTCGTACGCCTGCTCGCGGACAAACGGGTCGGCGAGCACGTCTACGGCGGACGCATGACGATGTCGGCCGCCGGCTACCGCATCCGGACCCGCGCCGACTACTGGGTCAGGAACGCCGAGGACGTGCTGCGGGAACACACCGAGACGTTCTGGATGTGGCCCGCGACGCGCGCGCGGCTGACCGGTGAGCTGGCAGCGCACGGGTTCGCCCCGCTCCCGGGATACGAGGAGTCGGAGCTGCTGGCCGTGACGCTGCGCGGCCGCCGGCAGGGCCGCGACGGAACTGTGCGCGCACGGTCACGAGGGACCGGAGCCGTCGGGCGCTGACCACGTGCACATCGGCGAGGGCCGGGGAGCCACGGACGTCGTCCTGGAAGTCCCGTACGTCCTGTACGTCCCGCCGCACGGCACCCCCTGGTCCAGGACGCGCCGTCCCCGGGTCGTGAACTGCCGTGACGCGGCGGCCGCACGGCGGCTGTCACAGCTTCCTCCACTACCCGGTCAATGCGGGTACCGACGGCTCGTGGCGGTCCGGTCCCGGGCCCCGCGGCGACGAAGGAGGAGCATGGCAGGGACATTCATCAGTCGCGCCCGGGCGACCCCCGGTCCCCCGGAGCCCGTCCACCGGACTTCCGACGCGGGCCGAGGAGGGACACGAGGATGACGCGAGACGCCGGCCGCCGGGCCGACCCAGCCACCGTCACCGTCCTGCTCGCCGCGGAGGCCGCCGTCATCGAGGGACGGCTGGGGGTGCTCCGGGAGGCGATCGACGAGGTGGACGCCCGGATCCGCGCGGTGTCCGAGAAGATCAGACGGCTGCCCGCCGCCGGCGACCACGAGGCGCCGGCGGCTGACGAAGGGAGCGCCACGGGGCTCGCTGCGTCCCCGGCTCGCCGTCCCTGACGGCCCGGTCAACGGTGTGTTCTGCGGGGGGGCCGCCCACGCTGTTCTCGGCCGACGGGGCCGCTGCATATGATGTTCGCCAGCATCCCCCGGTGCCGAGCCGGGTGGCGGCCCGGGACATCGAGCGGTCCCGCCAGGACACAGGGTTGAGGACGAGAGGAACCCATGGGCTCCGTGACCCAGACGGCTCGCGCCATCGAGAGCACCGCCGAGAGTCTCCAGGAGGACCTGGCCCGGCTGGAGATCCAGAAGCAGGCGCTGGAGAGGGAACTGGCCGCGGTCACCGCTCATCTCGGTTCCGTGCGGCGGGCGCTCGACGCCCTTCAGGCACTCATGCCCGGCACCGGCCCGGCGGCCGCCCCATCCCCGCGGGACCCCGCCCCCGTGAGCGTCCCGTCGCCGGCGAAGCCGGAGGCCGCGCGCGCCGCGGCGACCGCCGAAGCCGCCGCAGTGCCCTCGGCCACGGCAGGCCGGAGCGACGAGGCGGGCGACGGCGGCACGACGTACGGCAAGCTCACGGAGCAGATCCTGGCGTACTTCGCGCAGGCCGGGGACACCGAGGTCCGCGCCCGCGATGTCGCGTCGGCGCTGGGACGCGACACCGACAGCGGGAGCATCAACGCCGTCCGCAGCACGCTCGACCGTCTCGTCGGCGCCTCACGCGTCCAGCGCGCCGGCCGCGGACTGTACCGCGCCGTCACGCGGTGAGCCGGCCTCCGGGCTGTGCGGGCTCCTTTCCCCGGCGCAGTTCGCCACGGGAGACGAATGCCTCCCTCGGGTGCTGCACCGACGCCAGCGACACGATGTCACGGCCGTAGAGAAGGGCCGTCACCCACACGGCGAACACACGCGTCTTGCGTTCCCAGCTCGGTATGGCCAGAACGTGGTAGCCACGGTGCATCAGCCAGGCCGGGAACCCCTTGATGACCAGGCCCCGGTACTGGAAGATGCCGCGGCCGAGCCCGAGTGTGGCCACCACACCGAGACTGCGGTGCACGTAGTCCTTGGTCCGACGGCCGCGCATCGACGCCAGGATGTTCTTCGCCAGCAGCTTCCCCTGGCGGACGGCGTGCTGGGCGTTGGGCACGGTGTGCGCGCCCGGCCTCCCGGCCGCGAGATCGGGCACCGCCGCGTCGTCCCCCGCCGCCCAGACGTCCGGTACCACCTCGGTGTCCGTGGTGACCCGCAGATCCGCCCGTACGGTGAGCAGGCCCCGCTCGTCGACGGGCAGGTCGCTGTGGTTGTGCACGATCGGGTTGGCGGCGTTGCCGGCCGTCCACACCAGCAGGTCCGAGTCGTACTCGGTGCCGTCCGACAGCCGCACCCGGCCGTCCTCGGCGGAGACCAGCTGGGTGTTCAGGTGCACCCGCGCCCCCCGTCTCTCCAGTGAACGCACCACCCAGGCGCCCGGCCGGTCCGTGACCTCGGGCAGGATGCGGTCCCGTGCCTCGACCAGGTGGAAGGCCGGTTCGTCCGCGCCGATCTCCGGGTACTGCTTGAGCAACGCGGTCGCCAGGGCCAGCAGTTCACCGAATCCCTCCACGCCGGAGAATCCGCCACCGACGACGGTGACGGTGAGCAGTCCGCTGCGTTCGGGCCCACGCGGCAGACCGGCCGCGCGGTCGAACGAGGTGAGGAGACGGTCGCGGATCGCCACCGCCTCCTCGACGTGTTTGAGTCCGTACGCCTGATCGCTCAGCCCCGGGATCGGGAAGGTCCGGGTGACCGCCCCGGCCGTCACCACCAGCACGTCGTAGTGCAGGTCGAGGGACGGCCCGGACTCCGGGCGGACCGTGACCGTGCGCGCGCTGTGGCGGATCTCCGTCACCGAGCCCGCCACCAGACGCGTGTGGTGCAGGTGACGGCGGAGCGAGACCGCCGCGTGCCGGGCCTCCACAGAACCGGCCACGACCTCGGGCAGGAAGGGCTGGTACGTCATGTACGGGCGGGGGTCGACGACGGTGACGCGCGCCTCGTCCGGCCGCAGCCTCTTCTCCAGGCCCCACGCGGTGTAGAAGCCCGCGTATCCGCCGCCCACGATCAAGATCTCACGCACGGTGTCCTCTGTTCCTCTCGGTCCTGACCCTTTAGACCGGTCGTCGGCACTCGGTGTGACACAGTGTCCGGATCATGTGCCAGGGCTACCCGCGGCCCGTGCGCGCACCGGAGTTTGCGCAGCGGCCACCACGTCCTGAGTGTGTCGACGGCGGGTTCGACCAGGGTTCGGATCTTGGCCCGCGAGCGGTCCACGGCCCGCTGCCGTGCCATGAGGTGGGGCGAGGCCGACCTCGTTCCTCGCCTGCGCGAGGCACTGACCGACCTGGTGCGGCTGGACCGGGTGCACCAGGTCTGGGCACCGTATGCGATCACCCACAGGTGCCCGGTCCCCGCGGGTTCGTGATGGCTGTCGGTTCCGACTCACCCTGCCCGTGCGCTGTCGAGGACCTCCGGCAGGGCTCGGCGGGAGTTGATGCCGAGCTTCACGTAGACCTTCCGCAGGTGCCATTCCACGGTATGGGGGCTGATGAACAGCTCCGCGCCGATCCGCGCGTTCGTCATGCCGTCGGCGGCGAGGGCTGCGACCTGCGACTCCTGCGGGGTGAGAGCGTTCGCCGGTGTGGTCTCCCGCGCGGTCACCTGCTCGCCGGTGGCGATCAGCTCACGGCGGGCCCGTTCGGCGAACGCGTGAGCCGGCATCGCGTCGAACATGTCGTGGGCCGTTCGGAGATGCTCGCGGGCCTGCGCGCGGCGCTGTGCGCGCCGCAGCCACTCGCCGTACAGCAGATGGGTGCGTGCCACCTCCACGACAACCCCGCCGCGGCCGAATTCCTCGATCGCCGTGCGGTACAGGCGGTCGGCCGCCTCACCCTCGGCAAGCAGCGCCTCACTGCGTGCGCTCGCACCGCGCGCCCATCCGGAGTCGGCGGCGCGGGTGAGTTCGGCAAGGCGGGCCAACGAGGCGCGGGCCTGGTCGAGTTCACCGCAACGCGTCGCGGCCTCCACATGCTCGACCAGCGACAGACCGGTGAAGTTGAACCCGTCGTGCTCGATACCGGTGCGGGCGGCCTCGATCGCCTCTTCGTAGCGGGCCAGTCCGTTGAAGAGCACGCCCTGGATGTACCCCATGGCACCGAGCAGGGATACTTCGCCCCGCTGCACGGCACGCTCTCTGGCTTCTTCGATGATCCCGGCGGCGACATCCGCCTCACCCCGCCACGCGGCCAGGACGAGTGCGGCGTATTTGTGCGGGGCGTGGCCGGTCGCGGTGGCGATCGCGTCGGCCTCGTCGATCATCCGGTCGGCCTCGGCGAAGTCGCCGTAGTGGATGTGCACCCCGCCCGCGTAGATCAGAGCCGGCGGCAGGCTGCCGAGTGCTCCGATGTCGCGGGCCAGACGCACCGCGCGAGTCGCGAGAGTGTCCCAGGCATGGAGGTCCCAGGCCCAGTGGATGAACGACTCAAGCGCTACCGGGGCCAGCAGCAGCCACCGTACGGTCGCCTCCCGCGTGCGGAGCTCTTCGTGTTCGAGCAGGTCGAGTGCCTCGTGCAGGGCCGGGACGGCCGTCTCGGAGCCGTCCGCGAGCAGGGCCGCCACACCGTCCAGGAGAGCGTCCGCGGCCTTGGAGCCCGAGGAGGGCGCCCCGGACGCGCGGGCCGCGATCGCCGCGGCGCGGGCGCCGGCCGGACCGTGGACCCGGCCGGCGAAGATGGTCGCGCTGATCGCCTCCAGGTACGTCTCCCGCGCCAGGGGAGATCCGGCCGCGGTGAACTGTGCGGCCGCGTCCAGGAGCAGTGGTGCCGCCTCGTCGCTGCGCCTGCGGGCGAACAGGATTCTGGCCCGCAGACGTGCCAGGCGGGCCCGGTCCAGGACGCTGAGGGGATACAGGTCGGCCACCGCGGCCAGTTCCGTGGCCCGTTCGGGCGCGGCGGCCGAGAAGTGCGCCTCGGCCGCCGCAAGGGCCCGGCGCCCTCGCGGCCAGGGGTCGGGCGTCACCTCCACCGCGCGTTCCAGCAGAACCGCCTCGGCCGCGATGCCACCGCGCTGCCGGGCGCGGTCGGCGGCCTGCTCCAGTCCCGCGGCGACCTCCTCGTCCGGCCCGTCGGCCGCCTGCGCGGCGTGCCAGGCGCGCCGGTCGGGGTCCCGGAGGGGGTCCGTGGCCTCGGCCAGGGCGCGGTGCACCGCACGTCGGTCCTCCGGCTCGGCTCCGTGGTAGACCGCCGAACGGACCAGCGGGTGCCGGAACCGTACGGGCTCGCCGAACTCGATCAGGCCGGCTGCCCTGGCCGGTGCGGTGTCCGGAGTGATGCCGAGGGAAGCGGCCGCGCGGATCAAGAGGCGTACGTCGCCGACCGGTTCCGCGGCAGCGATCAGCAGCAGGGTGCGGGTCGCGGCCGGCAGCGCACCGAGCCGCCCGGCGAAATCACGCTCGACGCGGCTGGCCACCGGCCCTTGGACGACCGGGGCACTCGACGCGTCGACGCCGTAGGCCAGTTCGGCGGCGCTGCGGCCACGCGAGAACTCCAGCAGCGCCAGCGGGTTGCCGTGCGTCTCGGCCACGAACCGGTCCCGGACCCGCTCCTCCAAGCGACCCCCCACAGCCTCCTCCAGGAGCTCCCCGGCCGAAGCGGCGTCAAGTCCCCTGAGTTGCAGCGCCGGCAGGCCCGCGAGCGCGGACTGCCCCTCGGGGTCGCGGACCGCGAACACCATGGCGACCGGCTCGGCGAGCAGTCGACGGGCCACGAACTCAAGTGTCTGCAAGGACACTTGATCCAGCCACTGGGCGTCGTCGACCAGCACCAGCACCGGCCGCGCCTCCGAGGCGCGGGTGAGCAGGGTCAGTACGGCGAGGCCGACCAGGAAACGGTCGGGCGGATCGCCGACCGCCGTCCCGAACGCCACGCGCAAAGCGTCGCGTTGGGGTTGCGGCAGTTCTTCGACGCCGTCCAGGAACGGCGCGCAGACCTGGTGCAGGCTCGCATAGGGGAGCTCCATGTCGGCCTCGACACCGCGGGCCCAGGTCACCTTCACCCGGGACGCCTGCGCAGCCACGTACTCCAGCAGCACCGACTTGCCGATGCCCGCCTCGCCCCGGACGACCACGACACGGGAACCGCCGTTCCGGAGGCCGGCCAGCAGGTTGTCGAGCGCCGTGCACTCACGCTGCCGGCCGACCAGAGCGGGAAGCGGGCTGGCGATCATGCGACTCGGCTCCTCGGCGGGATCCGGGGGAACAGAGCTCCCACAGCGGGGTTCGGAAGAATCCTTGTCACGATACCCACGGCCCCTTCCCCGCCGCGCGGACAGACGATGTGACTACTTCCACGCCCGGAAACACGCTGAGGTTGTCACAAATCGGGGGCCTGTCCGGTCGCTCCCAACCGATGATCTGTCCGTTCGCCGTCGCAGGAGGACCCAGGTCTTCGCTCGGACACCAGCCGGCCGCCTCCGTCCTCGTGGTGGCAAGCGGTGCGACAGGCCTTCGAGCGGCCATCGAAGCCCCCGAGGCCGGTGTCGCGGTCGATCCGCCGCGCTCGCCGCCCGGGCGATCCCCAGTGTGCTCGCGAGCGGCTCGGGCCCCAGGACTGCCACCACCGGTTCGACCGCCCTGGCGCCGCGCCCTCCGGCGGTGTCGGACCCGCCGTGTGAAAGCCGATCGAGAGCCGACGCGAAATCTTTGTGCGCCGTCCTGTCACACATGCCGGGGCCGCCTGGTCAGGAGGGTACGAACCATCGCGGCCGGTGCCTTGGACGGGTCGTCGCAGACCCACCGGGCACCGTGCCAGATCAGTGAAGGGAAAGTCCATGAAGGTCGTAGTGATCGGCGGAACCGGACTCATCGGTTCCAAGGTCGTCTCCAAGCTCAACGAACACGGTCATGAGGCGGTGGCAGCCTCCCCGAACACCGGAGTCAATACGGTCACCGGCGAAGGCCTGGCCGACGTCCTGAAGGGCGCCTCCGTCGTCGTCGACGTCTCCAACTCCCCCTCGTTCGACGACGACGCGGTGATGGAGTTCTTCCGCGCCTCCACCACCAACCTGCTCGCCGCGGAGGCTGCCGCCGGCGTCACGCACCACGTGGCTCTGTCCGTCGTGGGCACCGACCGCCTCCAGCAGTCCGGCTACTTCCAGGCCAAGCAGGTCCAGGAGGACATGATCCGGGACTCCGGAGTGCCGTACTCGATCGTCCACGCCACGCAGTTCTTCGAGTTCGCCAAGACCCTCGCGGACTCGGCGACCAGCGGTGACACGGTGGCCGTCGCCCCCATCAAGATCCAGCCCATCTTCTCGGGCGACGTGGCAGCGGCCGTCGGCCGCACGGCGGTCGGCGCTCCGGTGAACGGAATCGTCGAGGTCGCCGGCCCCGACGCCTTCACCCTGGAGGACTTCATCCGCGAGGGCCTCGCGGCCCACAACGACCCCCGCACGGTCGTGACGGACCCGAAGGGGCTCTACTGGGGCGCCGCCCTCAAGGAGTCCGACCTGCTGCCCGGCCCCGACGCACAGCTCGGCGAGACGCACTTCGCCGACTGGAGCAGCGAGCAGTAACGGCGAGCACGGAGCCCACGGCCCCGAAATCGCAGCAACGTCACGTCAGTTCATCTCCCATCACTCGACTCTGAGGATCCCTGCATGGACGCGCGCATCAACTACTTCGGCAACGCTCTCGCGGGCAAGGTCATGAAGCACCTCAACTCGGCCGGGGCCGCTGTGCACTCGGCGCTTCCCGTCGCCACCCAGGAACTGGTGAAGATCCGGGCCAGCCAGATCAACGGCTGCGGGTTCTGCACCGACATGCACACCAAGGACGCCGTAGCCGCGGGTGAGGACCAGCAGCGGCTGCACCTGGTCGCCGCCTGGCGCGAGGCCACCGTCTTCACCGACGCCGAGCGCGCGGCACTGGAGGTCACCGAGCAGGGCACCCGCATCGCCGACGCGGCGGGCGGGGTGTCGGACGAGGCCTGGGCCGACGCCGCGAAGCACTACGACGAGGACCAGCTCGCCGCGCTGATCTCGTTGATCGCGATCATCAACGCCTACAACCGCATCAACGTCATCAACCAGCAACCCGCCGGCGGCTACCAGCCGGGCATGTTCGGCTGACCCGCCCGCTCCGGCCCGCCGGACGCCCACCGTCCGTCTCCCGCTCGCCCCGGGCCCACCGAGCGGGAGACGGGCCCTCGGACACCCTGCGTCCACACGACGCCACGCCGCGACCGCGAACCGCAGCACCCCGGGTCCCACGCGAAGGCCCACCCGCGGACCACCGCACCCCGGGCATACGCGACGCGCCACCCACCACCCCCACCCAGCGCACCCGTGCGTAGACGAGAAGACCGACCCGCCGCACCCGCTGCCCGGCACGAACGCACCGGCCGCCTCCTGGCCCACTGTCCCAAGGAGACGACATGCACCCCTCCCCCGCCCCGAGCGACCCGGCCCTCCTGCGCATCGCCGGCGCCCGTGGCCGATGGACCCTTCTGGCCACCGTCCTCGGCTCCAGCGTGGTGCTGCTCGGCTCGACCGTCACCAACGTCGCGCTGCCGCACATCGGCGACGACTTCGACGCCGACCTCGCCGCACTCCAGTGGACCGTGAACGCCTACATGCTGACCCTCGCGGGCCTCATCCTGCTGGGCGGCTCCCTGGGCGACCGCTTCGGCCGACGCCGGATCTTCGTCCTGGGCATCATCTGGTTCGCTGCGGCATCCCTGCTGTGCGGACTGGCTCCCGACATGACCACGCTGATCGCCGCCCGCGCGCTCCAGGGCGTCGGCGGAGCGCTGCTCACCCCCGGCTCACTGGCGATCATCGAAGCCTCCTTCCACCCGGACGACCGGCCGCGCGCCATCGGGCTGTGGTCCGGGTTCGGCGGGATCGGGGCGGCGCTCGGGCCGTTTCTCGGCGGATGGCTCGTCGACGGCCCCGGCTGGCGCTGGACCTTCCTGCTGACGATCCCCCCGGCGCTGCTGTGCGTGCCCCTGGCACTGCGCCATGTCCCGGAGTCCGTCGGCAGGCCTCAGCAGCCCACCGTCCCGGCCGGTACCCACACCCGGTCCCGGCGGGGCTTCGACCTCGCCGGTGCGGCGCTGGGCGCACTGACGCTCGCTCTGGCCACCTACGCGCTGACCGAGGCCCGTTCCGGCGGGCCCGTCGCCCTTGCCGCGGCCGCGGGCAGTATCGCGGCCGGGGGTGCGTTCCTGCTGGTGGAGCGGCGCAGCGGCGACCCGATGATGCCCCTGTCGATCTTCTCGTCGCGGCCGTTCACGGCCATCAACCTGATCACCCTGTGCGTCTACGCCGGGCTGGGCGGGTTCTTCTTCCTGACCGCCCTGCAACTGCAAATCGTCGCCGGCTACTCGGCACTGGCGGCGGGCGCCGCCATGTTGCCGAGCACGGTGCTGATGCTGCTGTTCTCCGCCCGCTCCGGGACGCTCGCCCAACGCCTGGGACCGCGCATCCCGCTCACCGTCGGCCCCGTGGTGTGCGGGGCGGGGATGCTGATGACGGCGCGGGTGGGCGCGCACGCCTCCTACTTCGCCGACGTTCTGCCCGCCCTGCTGGTGATGGGGACGGGCATGGTCATCATGGTCGCTCCGCTGAGCGTCACTCTGCTGGGCTCGGTCGAGGCCGCCGACGCGGGCCTGGCCAGCGGGATCAACAACGCGGCAGCGCGCGCGGCCGGGCTGGTCTCCGTGGCCGCGCTGCCGCTGCTGGTCGGCATGAGCCCGGACGCCTACCGCTCCCCCGACTCCTTCGACACGGCGTTCGACCGGGCCATGCCCCTGTGCGCGGGCCTGCTGGCCATCGGCGCGGCGATGGCCTTCGCCCTGCTGCGCGAAACCACCGACGCCTCTGGCGCACGGCACGGCCGGGCGCACGGCTGGCTGATGGAGCCGCCGCTGGTGTCGCGCTTCGCCCATCACCGGGCTCTGGACTAGGTCAAACGCCGAGATCTCCCCGGCCGGGGTGCCTTCACCAGCCGGTTCCCGCCCCTTCCCCGGCGGGAACCGGCATCGTCCGTAGGCCGGGCCGGCCCTGCGGGTCGGCAGAACGTCATGCCCGCCCCCGCCGTCGCAGGACAGATGAAGCACCGCCACATCGTCCCGCAGCCCACGCCCACCGAACGGGGCGGCCAGCAGCGATACGCCGCCTACCAGGGCGTCGACGAACGTCTGCGCCTCCAGATGCGCGTGTCGACCGGCCAGCCTCAGCAAGCCCTCCTCCCCGAGCCGTCCGCCGGCCGTGCGACCTTCGTAGAGTCCGTCGGTGAACAGCACGATGCCGTCCCCGTCCGGCATCGCCATCTCGCTCTCACGCCAGTCTCCCTGCCCGGGGAAGAGTCCCAGCGGGAGACCTGACGGCGGCTCCACCCAACGGACCTCTCCCCTGTGCCGGTGCAGAAAGCCCGGATGGCCGGCGGTGACCGTCCGCAGGGTGCGGCGGTGGGGCGCCAGGAGCAGGGACACCACGGTCGCGTATCTGTGACACCAAGATCCCCGTCCACGGGCCGCGCCACGGCAGTTGAGGGGGGACAGGTGTAGCAAGGCGATTCGCTGTCACGAACCAGGGCGCCGTCCTGTCAATGAAGAAAGGGCGGAACTCGGCGTAACTCCTCGCGGAGCCACACCCGCTTCTGCCGCCGTCGCCGCCGGCAGAGAAAGGAGACGAGACCTCATGTTCAGCACACCCAGCGACTCCCGCACCTGGTTGGTCGGGCTGCCGTGCCGGTCGCACGGCTCCCGGATCGTCTGGCTGTACTACGTCGTCGGCGAGGCGCCGGACAGCGCCGAAGCCCTGTGCGCCGCGGTGCACAGGGCCAACAGCCCCTCCGAGCAGGACGCCCGCGACCTGGTGCCCGTGGAACCCGATCGCGCCGAGGTGCAGCGCATACGACAGCACATCCTGGGTGACTTCGCCCTGGAAGCCTGCTGAACCCAGGACGTCTCAGCCGCGCCCTCTGTCCGGTCAGTTCGGGGACCGGTGTCCGACAGGATCCGAGGAGGACCTCCAGCCTCTCAGCCCCGCGCCGGCACCTCCTGAAGCACCCATACGTTGCCGTCCGGGTCGCTGAACTCGGCGTAGGAGTGGTAGTCACGACGCTGCGGGTCGGGTCCCCCGACCCGCTTCTCATCGGTGCTGCGGTGGAACACACCGCTCGTGTCGTGGAAGATTCCGCCGGTCACCACGCCTCTCGCGGCGAGTTCCCGGCAGGCCCGCTCGATGTCGGAGACGACGAGGTGCAGGCCCCGCACGGAGCCCGGGACGGCCGTGGTGACTCCGGTCCCGAACAGGATCGAGCACGCCGATCCCGGGGGCGTCATGTGCACCACGCGATAGGAGGCGTCGACGGCATGGTCGGCATCCAGTCGGAACCCGACGGCCTCGTAGAACGACTTCGCCCGGTCGACGTCCGAGACGGGCAGTACCAGGACGGCCAGCTTGAGCTGCATGACGTCGGGGCTCTCGCCGGTGGGCAGCTCGCCCGCCTCGGCCGACGCGCCCTCGCCCACAGCGCGGGTGTCGGCCCGCGTGGCGTCCGCCACCTCCTCGATCTCCACCCGGTACCGGTAGATCCCGGCCCGCGGACCGTGGGCCACGACGGTCCGGCCTTCCACCACGCGCCACATCGCGTCGGTGCCTTGCAGATACGTCCCGTCCGGCGCGGCGGCGGCCCGCAGTTCGGCATCCAGTGCCGGCTGCCGTTCATGCGGCACATGGAGTTCCAGGGCGAAGCGGCGCAGCGACCGCGTGCCGTGCGCCGCTTCCGCCGCGCGCAGTGGTACGGCGGCTGTCTCGCGGAGCCCGCCGAGCAGGGTGACATGCAGTGTCGTCATGAGACCGTCACCGGTTCCCGTCCGTGCCCGCTCGCGATCACGAGCGCTCCTCGTCGCTGACCCAACTCATCAGCTTGCGCAGCTCCTTGCCGGTGGTCTCCAGCAGCAGTTCGGAGTCCTGCCGCTGGTACTCGGCGTACTTCTTCAGACCGCCGTGGTACTCGGCCATCCAGTTCTCGGCGAATGAGCCGTCCTGGATCTCCGCGAGAATCTTCTTCATCTCGGCCTTGGTGGCGTCGGTGATGATGCGCGGGCCGGTGACGTAGTCGCCCCACTCGGCGGTCTCGGAGATCGACCAGCGCATCTTCTCCAGGCCGCCCTCGTACATAAGGTCGACGATCAGCTTCAGCTCGTGCAGGCACTCGAAGTAGGCGATCTCCGGCTGGTAGCCCGCCTCGGTCAGCGTCTCGAAGCCCGCCTTGACCAGGGCTGACACACCGCCGGCGAGCACGGCCTGCTCACCGAACAGGTCGGTCTCGGTCTCCTCGGTGAACGTCGTCCTGATGACACCCGCACGGGTGCCACCGATGCCCTTGGCGTACGACAGTGCCAGGGGGAAGGCGCTCCCCGTGGCGTCCTGCTCGACCGCCACCAGACACGGAACGCCGCGGCCCTCCTCGTACTGGCGACGCACCAGGTGGCCCGGGCCCTTGGGGGCGACCATGCACACGTCCACGTTCGCCGGCGGCTCGATGAAACCGAAGCGGATGTTGAAACCGTGCCCGAAGAACAGCGCGTCGCCGTCCTTCAGGTTCGGGGCGATGTGCTGCTCGTAGATCTCGCCCTGGAGCGGGTCCGGAACGAGGATCATGATCACGTCGGCCTCGGCGGCGGCTTCCGTCACCGTCACCACACGCAGGCCCTGCTCCTCGGCCCTCGCCCGGGACTTGGAACCCTCGTGCAGCCCCACACGCACGTCCACACCCGAGTCACGCAGCGACAGCGCGTGGGCGTGACCCTGGCTGCCGTAACCGATGACCGCGACCTTGCGGCCCTGGATGACGGTCAGGTCGGCGTCGGTGTCATAGAACAGCTCGGCCATGGCAATCCCCTCACTCGTGGCCGACGCATCGAACCGCGGGAGGAACACCCGCCGTCGAGCGACAGCAGAAACACTATCTCGTTCAATGTTGTCATACATATTGCACTGTGCGGGTTCAGCGAGTAGGCGACGCGTCCTTGAAGGAGCGCCGGAGAAGCCGCTGAACTCCAGCTTCAGGGGCCCGGGGGCATGCCGACGACCCCGACACACGGTGTTTTCGAGCACCGCGTTGCCACCACCCCCGCCGCGTGGGCGGGCAGGCGAGGGCGAGGCCGATGTCCTGCGTCCGGGCCCGGACCGTCGTCGCACCGCCCGTCTCCAGGACCGTGCGCAACGGAACGCCGGTGCGGTGCAGCACGGCCGACATGCGGGCGTCGTCGGGGTGGATGACGCCGTAGACCTCAGGTACGCCCAAGGCGACGGCGAACCGGCCGAGTTCTTCCAGGAGCCGGGTGCCCAACCCGCTGTTCTGCCAGGTGTCCTCCACCAGCAGCGCTGCCTCGGCGTCACCGTCGTCCGGCAGCAGATGCCCTATCGCGACGAGCCGCTCTCGCGGGTCCTGCACCGCCAGGTGCACCGAGTGGGGCCGGGACAGCAGCGGCCCCAGGTAGGTGTCGGGGTCGCCCATGGCCCGGTGGTAGCGGTGCCACCGGGCTGCGGCGGAGCACCGGCGGTGCAGAGCGGCCACACGCGGCTCGTCGTCCTGGTCGACGCGTACGATCCGCAGTCCCTGTCGCATGTCCCTCTCCCTCTTCTTCTCCCTCGCCCTCGGCCTCGGCACACCGCCGGTGGGCTTCGGCCCAGTCATCAGACCGGGAGACACGGGCCGTTGTGACGGTGTGCCGGTATCGGTACCGGCACTGGGCGCTGCCGCGTTTCCGAGGGGCTGTCACATACGCCTGAGCCGCTCGGTCCTCTCTGCGAGTGCGGGTCGGACCCGCGGGACCGCCCGGGACGCGCGGCTCTCACGCGTCCGCCCTCAGCGACTTCGAGAAAGGCGGTTCCATGCCGATGGACGCATTCACCGTTCTGGACGCCGGCCCCTTCGACGGGGTGGACCCCGACGAATACGTCAGGGCGGCCATGCGGTGGCACTTCACTCCCGAGACGGGGTCCTGGTACTGGCTGGAACGGGTCGACCGGCTCGGTTTCGACCCCCGCCACGACGTCAGGGGCGTGGCGGACCTGGCGCTCTTTCCCGATCTGACGGACGAGCTGCGCGATGTGCGGGTGTCCGATCTCGTCCCCCGCGGCTACGGTCGGCAGGCCCGTCCGCTGCACGTGTTCGAGAGCGGCGGCACGACCGGGGCACCCAGGCGGGTCGTGCAGATGGACGACTGGGCGCGGCACGGCAGCGAGCAGGTGACCCGCCGGCTCCGGGAGCACGCACTGCCCGTCGGCGCACTGTGGCTGACCGTGGCGCCGACCGGCCCGCACCTCGTGGGCGATGTGCTGCAACGGGCCGCGGCAGGTCTCGGCAGCCCCGGGCTGGGGGTGGACATGGACCCCCGCTGGGTCAAGAAGCTCGTCGCCGCGGGCCGTCGCGACGAGGCCGACGCCTACACCGGCCACCTCGTGGACCAGTGCCGGCGCGTCCTGCACGGCCAGGACATCGGTGTCATAGCCGCCACCACCCCGATGCTGGAGCGCTTCGCCCAGGACAGCGACCTCGTGGAGGTCATCAACGGCAAAGCCCGGGCGATCATCTGGGGCGGCACCCACATGGATCCCGACACCCGGGACCTGTTGCGGACCGAGGTGTTTCCCGACGTGCCGGTGATCGGCATGTACGGCAACACCATGATGCTCACCTCGCTTGTGGAGCGGGGCGGTCTCACGGCGTCGGAGCCGTGTGTGTTCGACCCGGTCTCGCCGTACGTCTTCCTGAGCGTCGTGGATCCCGACACCGGGCGACCGGTGGCGGAGGGCGAGCGGGGCCAGGTGGTGGTGAGCCACGTCAGCAAGTCCATGCTGATCCCCAACAACAGGGAGCGGGACACCGCGTTGCGGGTCCGCCCGGCCGAGGGCCACGCCGGGGACGCCGTCGCCGACGTCTCGCCGGCTCCCGCGGTCGAGGGTGCGACGGTCATCGCGGGTGTCTACTGATGGCCCGCGTACCGGCCACCGAGCCGCTGTACCTCGACGCCCTGGGCCCGCGGGGCACCTACCGCACACGTGTGCCGAGCACGGTGACCGACGTGGCCGGTACCCCGATCGCGCGGCTGAGTCTGGTTCCGCCGCTGTACGTGGCCCGGGCGATCGGCGTCCTGCGCCAGGCGCCGCCGATCGCCGCGGCCGGCCTGGAGACCGTGTTCGCCACCGCCGGGGAGGTTTTCGCCGCGGGCACCGTGGGGGGATTGAGCGTCCGGGAGTACGAACGCCTCGTCAGCCGGACCTCGGGCACGCCCCTCGCCGTGGTGCGCGCCGCGACCCGGGGCACGGCGCACTTCGTACGGCATGCCGCCTCGTCCGCCGACCGTGGCAGGCCGCGCGGCGCCGCCCGCGACCTCAGCGACCACGTCCTGCACGAGACGCACACGGTGTGGGCGCGTCAGGGCGACGTGTTCGCCGTCAACGCGTCCGGCAACCACCCCGGCGTACACCGTGCCTGGCTGGAGGCACTCGCGCTGGGTTACCGCGTCGCCGTGCGTCCGTCCCGGCGCGAGCCCTTCACCCCCTACCGGCTCGTCGCGGCACTGCGTCAGGCGGGAATCCGGGACGACCAGCTCATGCTGCTGCCCACCGACCACGCGACCGCCGACACGCTCGTCCACGGGGCGGACCGGGCCGTGGTCTACGGCGGCGACGACGTGGTGACCAAGTACGCGCACGACGCCAGGATCCTGCCGCAGGGACCGGGACGGTCGAAGATCCTCATCACCGCGGACACCGACTGGCGTGACCATCTGGACGCCCTCGTCGCGTCCGTGGCCGGCGAGAGCGGCACCGCGTGCGTCAACGCCACCGCCGTCCTCGTCGAGGGCGACCCGACCCCGCTCGCCGAAGCCCTCGCGGCACGTCTGGCCGTCCTGCCCAGCCTTCCCCCGCAGGACGAGAGGGCCCGGCTGCCGGTGTGCCCGCAGGAGCGGGCGCGAGCCCTCAGCGCGTATCTGAGAACGGTGGCGGCCGGGACGCACGCCTGGCTCGGCGGCGGCGGAATCGCCGACGACCTCGGAGACGGCAGCGCCGTACTGCGCCCCGCCGTGCACCAGACCGCGAACGCCCGAGCCCCGCAACTGCGCACCGAACTGCCCTTCCCCTGCGTGTGGATCGCCCCCTGGACCCGCGCGGACGGCATGGCGCCGCTGCGCGGCACGCTCGTGCTGTCGGCGCTCACCCGGGACCGGGACCTGTGGGAGGCCCTGGTCGCGGAACCCGGCATCGCCAACGTGTATTTCGGGGATCAGCCGACCCACTGGATGTCGCCGGGCGTCCCCCACGACAGCTATCTCTCCGACTTCCTGATGCGGAGCAAGGCGGTGTACGAGGGCCCGTCCTGAACGACGCTCGCCTCGGCGCGGGCCTGCCGTGAGCGGCGCCCGCCCCGTCGGCGGGGCGACGACCCTCGCTCCGGCCGTCCGGCGCGGTGGTCCGCGGTCAGTCAGCGCATGACCGCGGGCCACCGCGCCTTCGCCGTGCCGGGCGGGCGGCCGGTTCTTCGTGCCGCGCTCAGTGGGGCAGGACCAGCATCACGGCCGTCCCGAGCGCCATCGCTCCTTCACCCACGTGCCGTGCCGGCGTCGCCGCCGCGGCACGGCGCGCCGCGCTCACGGCCGAGCGCAGTGAGGGCATGGGGCGGGTCAGCGACCACAGCGCATACGCCAGCAGGCAGGACGCCAGCGACAGCGTGATCACGGAGCCGCCGAGAGGGGCACCAGCGACCGGAGCGCCGGGCCCGGTGGAGAGCGCGGCCGACCCGAGATGTGCGTGCGCCGGTCCGGTCCCGGTGTGCGGCACGCGCAGCATCCAGGCCATCGCGGCCATACCGGCCGCGTGCGGCAGCCGGTGGATCATCGCCGCCGTCCTCCCGGCCACCCGGCGGCCGACCGGCAGGAGAAACCACACCGCCCCGGCGGCGCAGACACCGCCGGCGACGGCAGCGGGCCCCGCGCGGACGTCGGTCCAGGGCATCGCCGCCATGGACGCGGCCATGGCGGCGGCCAGCAACCGGTCCAGCCGGACACCGAACCCGGCCCTGGGTGACCCGACGCCCCGCGCCAGCACATGCAGGAGCACCGCCACGAACAGCAGCGTCAGCAGGCAGTGCACCAGGACGACAGGCGTGCCCATGGCGGGTCCGTGCCCGGTCAGGCGGTGGGGCGCGGTGCCCGCAGGTGGGCGCGCTCCGCCAGTTCCTTCTCGTCGACCAGCTCCAGCATGGGCTTGCCCGGAGCACACATCATGGTCACCACGAACCGGGTCCGCGCGTCGGAAAGCGCGTTGCCGTCCTGGTAGTGGATGGCGTCTCCGCCGGGCTCCCAGAAGGTGCCGCCCGCCTCCACCACGCGCTCGGGCTCGCCCTCCAGCTCGAAACGGACCGCGCCCTCGACGACGTAGCCGAAGGCGGGGCCGGAGTGCCGGTGCGGGGGCGTGCCCGGGTCGCCCGGCTCCCACTCGACGAGAATGGTCATCGCCGACGCCCCCTCCGGGACGGTGATCGGTGCGGCGTCCTGGAGCACCTTGGCCGCCGTCATCCAGCCGGCGGTCCCCTCCTGGTCGCCGTGCCCGTGGTGCCCGTGGTGGCCGTGAGCGGAGTGGTCGTGTGCTGTCATGTTGTCCGACACTGTGTTGCACCTTCCGTAGGCGTGAACATCGTTCGTCACTCATGACCGGGGACCGGGCGCATGTGTGACAACCGGCCTCCTCACAGCCCTTCCAGCCGCCGACCGCGGTCTTCGGGAGCATGGGGCGGCGAGCGGAACCGGAGGGGGCGAATCGGGTGGATCGGACGCGACGATTGCCACCGTGTGACCGGAGATCGCGAAAGAGATAGCGTGAGCAGATGCGGCCCGCAGCGCGTACCCCTAATTCTCGCGCGTAGCATGTAGGGCGCAAAGCCAGAAGGGACGACCCATGCGCGCTGGCGCCCACCCCGACACGTCCGACCGCGGTCTCGACGACTTCCTCTCGGCCAGACCCCGGATGTTCGGCATCGCGTACCGCATCCTCGGCAGTGCCGTCGAGGCGGAGGACATCGTCCAGGACGCCTGGCTGCGCTGGCAGAACACCGACCGCGCGCAGATCCATGAGCCGGCCGCCTTCCTGACCACGGTCACCACCCGGCTCGCGATCAACCTGGCCCAGTCCGCTCGGGTACGCCGGGAGTCCTACGTCGGGCCCTGGCTCCCCGAGCCGGTCGACACCACCCAGGACCCGCACCTGGGGGCGGAACGCGCCGAGGCGGTCGAGCTGGCGGTGCTGTTGCTGATGGAGAAGCTCAACCCGGTCGAACGTGCCGCCTACGTGCTGCGGGAGGCCTTCGACTACCCCTACCAGCGGGTCGCCGACATCCTGGAGACCAGCGACGCGAACGCCCGGCAGCTGGTCAGCCGGGCGCGCAAGCACCTGGGCGCCGAGCGCAAGGAGCGCGTCAGCCCCGCGGCCCACCGGCGTCTGCTCGAAGGCTTCCTCTCCGCCGCGCGCACGGGAGATCTCTCCACCCTGGAGGACCTGCTGACCTCGGACGTCGTCAGCTACTCGGACGGCGGCGGCATCCGTGGCGCGTCCAGGATTCCCGTCGTCGGCCGCGATCACGTCTCCCGGTACCTGGCCGCCTTCGCCCCGCGGTTCTGGCCTGATGCCGAGACCCGGTTCGTCGAGGCCAACGGCTGGCCCGCCGTGCTCATCGCACGGGACAACGCCCCGGTGGCCCTGTTGTGCGTGGACGCGTCCGAGGACGGCATCGAGCGCATCATGTGGGTGATGAACCCGGTCAAGCTGAACCCCTACGTCCTGTCCCTGGGCGCCTGACCCGCACCCCCGCAGGCCGTCTCCGGGGGCCTGAACCGCCGGTCCGCCGCACGCCGTCCCCAGGGGCCTGACCCGCCGGTCCGCCGCACGCCCAGGGCCCGGCCCGCCGCACCGGGCCGGGCGGTTCACCACGGGAACCACAGGTCGGCGTCGGCGGCCTCCTCCTTACGGGCGGCGAACCCGGACAGGTCGTTCCTGACCGCGTGCTGCGGGGGCAGAGCGGCGACCACGGGGTGGTCGGCCCGCGCGGCCCGCCCGGTGTCCTCCCCCGGCGCGTCACGGAAGTACTCGGCGTTCACGGACCGGTACTGCGCCCACCGTGCCGGCAGGTCGTCCTCGTGAAAGACGGCCTCGACCGGGCAGACCGGTTCGCAGGCGTGGCAGTCGACGCATTCCAAGGGATTGATGTACAGCGTCCGCTCGCCCTCGTAGATGCAGTCGACCGGGCACTCGATCACACACGCCCGGTCCTTGACGTCGACGCACGGCTCCGCGATGACATAGGTCATCGTCCCCACCACCCTTCGCCGGCCAGCGGTTGCGCATCGCACGGCCTTCGTGCGCCCGGCCGGTGTGCGGTAGGACCGGCCCGGCCGCCGGGGTGTGACACCGACAGGCGGGCCCGGGCGGCGGTGTCACAAACCGTCACCGCACCCGGTCGTAGCAGGTGACCACCCCGAGCGATGGGAGCAATCGTGGTTGCCACCGAACAACGTCTTTCCACCACGGTGCTGGTGATCGGCACCGGCGGCGCGGGCCTGCGCGCGGCCATCGAACTGGCCGAGAGCGGCGTCGATGTCCTCGCCGTCGGCAAGCGCCCCAAGGAGGACACCCACACCTCTCTCGCCGCCGGCGGGATCAATGCGGCCCTGGCCACGATGGACCCCGAAGACACCTGGCAGCAGCACGCCGCCGACACCCTCAAGGAGAGCTACCTCCTCGGCGACCCCCGCACCGCCGAGATCGTCACCCGGGGAGCCGCCCTCGGCATCGACGACCTGGAGCGCTACGGCATGGCCTTCGCCCGGGAGGGGGACGGCCGGATCTCCCAGCGCTTCTTCGGCGCCCACAAGTTCCGCCGCACCGCCTTCGCGGGCGACTACACGGGCCTGGAGATCCAGCGCACGCTCATCCGGCGCGCGAACCAGCTGGACATACCGGTGCTCGACAACGTCTACATCACCCGTCTCCTGGTCCACGACGGCGCCGTCTTCGGCGCCTACGGCTTCGGCCTTGCCGACGGCAGGCGCTACCTAGTGCACGCGGACGCCGTCATCCTCGCGGCCGGCGGCCACACCCGGATCTGGCGGCGCACCTCCTCGCGGCGCGACGAGAACACCGGCGACTCCTTCCGGCTGGCCGCGGAGGCCGGAGCCCGGCTGCGCGACCCGGAACTCGTCCAGTTCCACCCCTCCGGCATCATCGAGCCGGAGAACGCGGCCGGGACCCTGGTGAGCGAGGCGGCCCGCGGCGAGGGCGGCATCCTGCGCAACGCGCTCGGCGAGCGGTACATGAACCGCTACGACCCCGTACGCATGGAGCTGTCCACCCGCGACCGGGTCGCCCTCGCCTCCTACACCGAGATCAAGGAAGGCCGCGGCACGCCCAACGGCGGGGTGTGGCTCGACGTCTCGCACCTGCCCCGCCAGACGATCATGGCGCGGCTCCCGCGGGTCTACCAGACACTGCTGGAACTGCAAATGCTCGACATCACCCGCGATCCCATCGAGGTCGCGCCCACCGCGCACTACTCGATGGGCGGTGTCTGGGTCCGCCCCGAGGACCACAGCACGGACGTGCGGGGCCTGTACGCCATCGGTGAGGCCTCCAGCGGACTGCACGGCGCCAACCGGCTCGGCGGCAACAGCCTCATCGAGCTGCTGGTGTACGGCCGCATCACCGGGCAGGCTGCCGCCGCCTACTCGGAGTCCCTGACCGCGCAGCCGCGCTCGGCCGCCGCGGTGGCCCAGGCGCGTGCGGAGGTCGACGACCTGCTCGCCGCGGACGGACCCGAGAACGTGCGCGCCCTACAGCGCGCGATCCGCAACACCATGACCGAACACGCGGGCGTGGTGCGTGACGAGGAGGGGCTGCGCACCGGGTTGGCGGAGCTCGACGCCATCGAGAAACGCATGGAGAACGTCGGCGTCCATCCGGACATCGCCGGCTTCCAGGACCTCGCCCACGCCTTCGACCTCAAGTCGTCGGCGCTGGCGGCGAAGGCCACGCTGGAAGCGGCGCTGGAGCGACGCGAGACGCGCGGATGCCACAACCGCAGCGACTACCCCGACATGGATCCCGCGCTCCAGGTGAACCTCGTCTGGTCCCCGACCGACGGCATCACCCGCGAACCCATCGGTCCTGTCCCCGGCGAGATCGCCGCCCTGATGGAAGACGTCTCGGCGGACGGAAAGCTCGTCGAATAGGAATTCCCCTGCCCGGGAGGAGATTTCCGGAATTCGAGAAGAGTGTCACAGCGCAGGTCAATTCCCGGTCATACCTCGTGCAGACAGCAGATGAGAACGAGTGAAAGGAACGTCCCCATGAAGGTCGTAGTGATCGGCGGCACCGGACTGATCGGCTCGAAGGTCGTCAGCAAGCTCGACGAACACGGCCACGAGGCGGTGGCGGCCGCCCCGAACACCGGCGTCAACACGCTGACGGGCGAGGGCCTGGCCGAGGTGCTGGAGGGCGCGGCCGTCGTGATCGACGTCTCCAACTCGCCCTCCTTCGCGGACGACGCCGTCATGGAGTTCTTCCGTACCTCCACCACCAACCTCCTCAAGGCCGAGGCGAACGCCGGTGTCACCCACCACGTCGCCCTGTCGGTGGTGGGTACGGAACGGCTCCAGGAGAGCGGCTACTTCCGTGCCAAGCAGGCACAGGAGGAACTGATCAAGGCCTCCGGGATCCCGTGGTCGATCGTGCATGCCACGCAGTTCTTCGAGTTCATGAAGGGCATCGCCGAGTCGGCGACCGAGGGTGACACCGTCAAGCTGGCCCCGGTGAAGATCCAGCCCGTCCATTCGGACGACGTCGCCGCCACCGTGGGACGCACCGCCGTCGGCACGCCTGTCAACGGTGTGGTCGAGGTGGCCGGTCCCGACACCTTCCAGCTGGACGAGCTGATCCGCAAGGGGCTGGCCGCCAAGAACGACCCGCGTACGGTCGTCGCCGACGTGCACGCCCCGTACTTCGGTGCCGAGTTGCGGGAGACCACGCTGCTTCCCGGCCCGGACGCCCGCATCGGCGAGACCCGTTTCGTCGACTGGCTCGGCCGGCAGCAGTAGACGCTTCTTCATGGGCCTGTCGTGCCACGCACCGTGGCACGACAGGCCCATTTTTTACGGCGCCGTAGACCAACCGGCGCGCAAGGCCGATTCCGCATCCACGCCGATGAAAAGTCCTCCGAAAAAGCACTGTCACAGCGTCCTTGGTCTTTCGGTCGTTGAGGGGGAGACGATCGCCGGGTCTGTGAGCGCCTCGTGGCCGCATTCCGACAACCCGGGCCCCGGAGGAACGGAGTCAGAGGGACATGTATCCAGAGGCATCCCCCACAGAGGCACCCCCCGCGGACCGGAACCTCGCCGAGGCCGTCACCACCTTCCTGGAACTGCGGCCCCGGCTCTTCGGTATCGCCTACCGCGTCCTGGGCAGCGCGACGGAAGCCGAGGACGTCGTGCAGGAGGCATGGCTGCGCTGGCAGCGGACCGACCGTTCGGCGGTGGTCAGCCCCGCGGCGTTCCTGTCGAGCACGACGACGAGGCTGGCCATCAACGTGGCACAGTCCGCCCGCGTGCGCCGCGAGACCTACATCGGGCCCTGGCTGCCCGAACCCATCGACACCAGCATCGACCCGGTGGCCGGCGCCGAACGCGCCGAGGCCCTGGAACTCGCCCTGCTCCTCGTCCTCCAGAAGCTCACACCCATCGAACGGGCCGCCTACGTGCTGAGGGAGGCCTTCGTGTACGGCTACTCGGAGATCGCGGAGATCCTGCGCCTCACCCCGGTCAACGCCAGGAAGATCGTGAGCAGGGCGCGCAAGCACCTCACGGACGACCAGCGGGACAGTGTCGACGCCCAGGAGCACCGCAGGCTGCTCGATGTCTTCGTCGCGGCCGCCCAGGAAGGGGACGTGGCCGCGCTGGAAGCGCTCCTGACGCCTGACGCGGTCAGTCTGTCCGACAGCAACGGGCTGCGCGGCGCGGCCCGCGTACCCGTCGTCGGTCGTGCCCGGGTGGCGAACCTGTCGACCGCCTCGTCACGCTTCTGGCCGACGGTCGAGATCGCACCCGTGCAGGCCAACGGACGCGCCGGGGTCCTGCTGTACCGGGACGGCCGACCCGCCACCTTCATGACCATCGCCGCCACAAGGCGGGGGATCCACCGGGTTCTGTGGGTGTTCACCCCCGACAAGATCGCCGCCTTCCTCGGATCCCGCGCCCACCGCGCGCCCCTGCCCGAGCGTCCCGTGGACGCCCTGGCCCGTGAACTCACCTGGGAAGGGAGCGGTTCCAGCTACGCAGCTTGTCGGGGTTGAGAACCACCCAGACCTGAAGGACCAGCGAGTCCGCGATGTCCAGGGTCAGCACCGCGGCGACCTGGCCGTCGAACCGGGCGACGAGGCCGGTGCGCCCGTTGACCGATCCCGTGCGCAGGGTCACACGCCGCTGTCCGGCCAGCAGGACCAACAGGCTGCGGGCGACCTGCTCGTCGCCGCGGACGGGCCGGGCCAGGGCCCGGATCTTGCCGCCGCTGTCGAAGAAGGCCGTCGCGTCGGGGGCCAGGAGCGACCGCAGTCGGGGGCCGTCCTGATCGCTGCACGCCTGCCGCACGGCAACAGTGATCTCATGCTCGCGACGCGCCGACACGGGCCGCGCACGCCGCGCACCCACACTCAACAGGGCCCGCTCGACCGGTTCCACGTCCTCGCCGCGCAACGCCCGCCGGGCCTGGATCTCCCGCTCGTCCCCGCCGGGCCGGGCCGGCGCGGGTCGCGTCAGACATGCCTCGTCCACGACCTGGGTGAGCCAGACGCGCGGGGACGGCATCCGGACCCGCTCCGGATCGGTGAGGCGGTACCACCGCCGGTAGGCCTCGTCGACGACGCGTTCGGCCGCGACGCGGCTGCCGAGCGCGCGGCAGGCGACGTCCAGCAGGTGCCGCCGTTCGTCGAGCGACTCGGCGAGCGGTACCGCGCCAACGACATGATCCATGGAGCGACCCCCACGCCGACGAGAGTCCGGAGCCGCAGCCGCCGCGACGGCATGACTCAGACGTTACCCGCCCCTGTCCGTACCCGGCTGGTCGGCCGGCCTGAGAGAGACAGAAGCTGCGGCATGATTTCACAACACACCAATGATGTGCCACTTAGTGTCACGTCTTCGTCGCCGCGGAGACATCCGACGGGTCCGCCATCCGGAGCCGGGCGGGTGGCGGATGCGGCAGGGCCTCGCGGTCACGGGCCCGCAGTCCGTCGAACGTGATCTCCAGGAAGCGTTCCCATGCCCGCGGTTCACGGTCCAGCAGCGGCTGGGCGGTCTGGTGGATGCCGCCGAGGAGCAGCACGATGTCGGTCCCGGTGATGTCACCGCGGACGGCTCCTTGTTCTCTGGCCCGGGCGGTGAGGTCCTCGACCGTGTCGCAGAGCCGGTCGATCGCCTCGCGTACGTCCGCGTGCTGTAGCGAGGGCCGGCCGATGACGTCGCAGAACGCGCGGTCTGCGGCGAGCAGGCCGATGCCGTGCCCCATGAAGTCCTTCAGCGCACGGCCGGCGTCATCGGCGCGCAGGAGCCGGTCCGCCGTCTCGGACAGCCGGTCGAGCAGTTGCGTCATGATCGCCGCGAGAAGGTCGTCCTTCGTCGGGAAGTGCCTGAACACCGTGCCCTTGGCGACGCCGGCCCGCTGGGCGATCGTGTGCATCGACACATCCACCCCGCATTCGGCGAAGGCCTCGGTGGCCGCTCGCAGGAGCAGCCGCCGATTGCGCACGCTGTCGGCCCTGGTCTGCACTGCCGCTGTTCTCCCGGCCATGACGCCTCCCTCTACGTGTCACAACATTGACACTGAACATGACTCGCGGGTCATTTTCAGTGTTACTCTGGCACAACGTGACCCCTCGGTCATCTTCTCGGGCCGCCCCGTCCTGTCCTCGCACACGACAGAGCCTGCCCGTCTCACCCCACTACCCCTTTCGGAGTTGGCATGAGTTCCGTTCTCGATCCCAAGATCGTCCTGGTCACCGGCGCCTCGTCCGGCATAGGCAGGGCGACCGCTCTGGCGCTGTCGAAGGCGGGGGCCACCGTGGCCGTCGGTGGCCGCAGGACCGACCGGCTCGAGGCACTGGCGCAGGAAGCGCCGGGGGAGATCCTCGTCCTGGACATGGACGTCAGCGACCCCGAGTCGGTGCGCGAGGCCGTCGACCGGACCGTCGAGCGCTTCGGCACCCTCGACATAGTCGTGAACAACGCCGGCATCATGCTCACCGGCCCCGTCCTGGACGCCGATCCCGCGGAGTGGACCCGCATGGTGGAGACCAACCTGCTGGGCTCCATGTACACGGTGCACGCCGCGCTGCCCCACCTGCTGCGCTCACGCGGCGCGGTGGTGCAGATCTCCTCCACCTCGGGCCGTGTCTCCTCGGCCGGTGCCGCGGTCTACTCCGCCACCAAGTTCGGCGTCAACGCCTTCGCCGAGGCGCTGCGCCAAGAGGTGACCGAGCAGGGGGTCCGCGTCGTCGTCGTGGAGCCGGGCTTCGTCTCGACCGAGTTGGCCGACCACATCACGGACCCCACCAGGCGTGCCGCGGTCAGGACCATGGCCGAGTCGATGCGGACCCTTCAGCCGGAGGACATCGCGGCCGCGGTGGTCTACGCCGTCACACAGCCCGACCACGTCGCGGTCAACGAGATCCTCGTACGCCCCACCGACCAGTCCCGCTGATCACCCCTGATCACCGCTGATCACCGCTGATCATCCGCGGGCCGGCACCCGCCGCCCCGCACCACCTGCTTGCAGCCGGGTACGGGCACGCCGGCCGTCACAGTCGGGCGCCCCGCGCGGTCTGAGTTTCGGGAGGCGCAGGTCGTGCCTCTGCCCGTACCGCGGCTGAGAGGCAAGCATGAACACGCGCATCGTTACCGTGGCCGAAGGAAAGCAGCTCGCGCGCTCCGTGGCGATCGGTACACACCGCCTGACGGCCGACGAGCCGGAACCCGTCGGCACCGACACCGGCCCCACCCCGGGCGAACTCCTCCTGGCCGCGCTCGGAACGTGCACGTCCATGGCGGTGCGGGCCTACGCGCAGCGCCACGCATGGCCGCTGGACCGGGTGGACGTCGCGGTCCGCTTCGACGCACAGGGGCAGGTGGTCAAGAACGTCGGACTCGTCGGGGAGTTGACCCCCGCGCAGCGGGACCAGCTCCTGGCGGTCGCGGGACGCTGTCCTGTCCATCGGCTGCTGACCAAGGACGTCACGATCATCACGGTGCCCACGCTGCTCGCGGAGCCCGCACCGCTGCCGTGACACGTCAGGCCCACACGAGAACGCGGGGTGTGGGGTCCGGTTGCGAAGCCGGACCCCACCCCCCGCGTCCGTCAGGCGCGGGCCTCCGGCGCTCAGGCGGTCGCCTGCGCCGCCTCGTTGATCAGACGGGCCACGTCACCGGGGCGCGAGACGCTGACCGCGTGGGAGGCGGAGACCTTCATGACGGAGGCTCCGGCCCGCTCGGCCATGTAGGTCTGCGCCTGCGGGGGGATGTTCCGGTCCCCGTCCGCCACCAGCACCCACGAGCGAATGTCCCGCCACGCGGGCGCGGACGCGCCTTCCGCCAGCGCGGCATCGGCCACCGGCCGCTGTGTCGCGGCCATGACGGCCGTGGTCTCCTCGGGGACGTCGGCGGCGAACTGCTCGTGGAACTTGGCCTGTTCGATGTACAGGTCCATGACCTGCCTGCCGTCGGGCAGCGTCACCGGCACGGGCCGGAGCGTGTCGCCGAGGGTGCTGCCGGGGAACTTGCCCGACAGGGTGACGGCGCTCTCGCCCTCCTCCGGCAGGAACGCCGCGACGAAGACGAGCGCCTTGACCTCGGGCAGCCCTTTGGCCGCGTTGCTGATGACGGACCCGCCGTAGGAATGGCCGACGAGGACGACGGGGCCCTCGACGGACGTCACGATCTGCCGGACGTAGTCGGCGTCGGTGGTCAGTCCGCGCAGCGGATTGGCGACGGCGATCACCGGATAGTCGTGCGCGAGCAGCTTGTCGACGACGCCGTTCCAACTGGAGGCGTCCGCGAACGCGCCGTGTACGAGGACGATGGTGGGCTTGTGTGCACTCATGGAAAACGGCCTTTCGACGTGTCAGGGAGGTGGTCGGGTGTGCGGTGTCAGTCGGTTCCGAGAGCCTTGCGCAGCACGTGGACGGCCTGCTCGATCGCGGCGGTCGACGCCTGGGTGCCACGGACCGTGTTCAGCATCATGAAGTCGTGCAGGGAGGCGTTGTAGCGGACGCCGGTCGTCGGCACACCGGCCTGGACGAGCTTTCGGGCGTAGGCCTCGCCCTCGTCGCGCAGCACGTCGTTCTCGTCGACGACGACGAGCGCCGGCGGCAGGTCCCGGAGGTCTTCCAGTGTGGCCCGCAACGGCGAGGCGGTGATCTGGGCGCGCTCGGCGGGGTCGGTGGTGTAGGCGTCCCAGAACCATTCCATGGCCTTGGCCGTCAGATGCGGGCCGTGCGCAAAGGTCCGGTAGCTCTCGGTGTCCTGGGCCGCGTCGGTGACGGGGTAGTACAGCGACTGGTGCACGAAGGACACGTCGCCCCGCCGCTTGGCCATGTGGGTCAGCGCGGCGGTCATGTTTCCGCCGACCGAGTCACCGGCGACGGCCAGGCGGGAGGCGTCGAGCCCTTCGCCGGCGCCCTCGGTGGTGATCCACCGGGCGGTCGCGTAGGCCTGCTCGACGGCGACCGGGTACTTGGCCTCCGGGGAGCGGTCGTACTCGACGAAGACCAGGGCGGCGTTCACCCCGACGGTCAGCTCGCGCACGAGCCGGTCGTGCGTGCCGGCGTTGCCGAGGATCCAGCCGCCGCCGTGCACGTAGAGGATGACAGGCAGGGGGCCGGTGCTGCCGACGGGCTTGAGGATGCGCACCCGCACGTCGCCGACCTCCGCCGGAACGGTGATCCACTTCTCGTCCACGTCGGGCTTCTCGATCGGCTGCGCCTGCACGTCGTCGAGCAGCTTGCGCGCGCCCTCGACGCCGAGCTCGTACAGCAGCGGCGGCTTGGCGGTCGCGTCGGCGAATTCCTGCGCGGCGGGCTCGAGAACGATGTCGCTCATGGTGTGATCCTTCTCCGGGCGATCAAGGAGGACTTTTCACACTATGGGACCAGGCCCGCAGCAGATGTGTGACACCAGAGGTCCCGGGCCGTCGAGCGCGGCCCGGGACCGGACGCCGGGGCAGGGGCTAGGAACGGAGTGCGCCGGGCTTCGGCAGCGGCTCGCCGTCCACGAAGAGGTCGACGTGCTCGTTGTAGAAGGCCGTCAGGCCCGCGATGCGGTTGGCGTGGATGGTCGGGAAGTCGTACGCCCAGGCGATGTCCTCGTGGGCGGCGGTGGCGCCGTCGTACGACCAGTAGCCGCTCGTCGTTCCCTTGTACGGGCAGCGGGTCACCGTGTCGGTCCGCCGCAGTCGGGTCCAGTCGACGTGCGCGCGGTCAAGGTAGTAGCGCGTCGGCAGGCCGGTCTCGAAGAGTTTGACGCACGTCGGCGCCTCCGCCAGGACCACGCCCTCCAGCTCGACGCGGACGCTGCTGGAGGAACGCACGGCGTCCACCCGCGAGTACGGGCTCCTGGGGTGGACGAAGACGGGTTCGTCCTCCTCGAACCAGTAGTCGATGGCCGGCCACTCGAAGCGCACCGTGCCCTGGAGCGGCGCCGGGGCGTCCTTCCCCCACACCCAGGCGGCACCGGGGCGCGAGACCCCGCCCACGGACAGGGTGTGCCGGTGTGCCGTGCCCGCACCGTGCTCCTCGGCCACCCCTTCGTCGTCGAGGACGCCGTCGACGAGGTCCCGCACCGGGATGCTGAACTGCGGATAGGCCTGCCACTCCCAGACGTACAGGGCGCGCCGCGTGTCGAAGACGGTGCGACCGCCGATCACGCCCCTGACCCGGCGAGGCACCGGCTCCACGTGCCCGACAGGCACGAGGAAGCTCGGATGCAGAACACTTTCGGTTTCCATGGTCATCACCTGAGTCGGTCGAAGGTTGCGCGCCCGTTCGGACCGGACGCGGCGAGGGTGTGCGCCCGGGACGCCCGCATCCTCGGGCCGTCACGGACCGTCGGGTTCGTCCGGCGCCGACGCGCCCAGCGCTGAGCAGGGCTTGTTTCGCTGTCACAGCAGGTGGCGAGGGCCGGTCTGTGCGGGGAGACAGTCCGCCGGGGAGAGGAGATCACGCCGTGCGAACGCACACCCATTATGACGCCACCACTCATGACACTAACAAGACAACCTTCTCATGCACACTGTGCACACTGTCGCCGAGGGCGGGACCCGGCGGCGGCCAGGCCCGGTGACGCGCCGGAACCCACCACCCGGTACCTCCAGCCGCGCCCGACCGGAACCGCGGCTCCCCTCTCCTGCGGCCCCCAACCGCTCCTTCGTCGGAGGATTCGCATGTCAGCCCTGCCCCTGCTCGCCCCCCTGCGACGCGTCACGACCGACGTGCTCGAAGTCGCCTATCACGAGACGGGCTCCCCCGACGGTGACACCGTCGTCCTTCTGCACGGTTTCCCCTACGACATCCACAGTTACGTGGACGTGGCTCCCCTGCTGGCCGAAGGCGGATTCCGCGTCATCGTCCCCCACCTGCGAGGGCACGGCCCCACCAGATTCCTCTCCGACTCCCTTCCCCGTTCCGGCCAGCAGGCGGCCCTGGGAGCCGACGTCATCGCGCTCCTGGACGCCCTCGGCATCGAGCGCGCCTACCTCGCCGGCTACGACTGGGGCGGCCGAGCGGCCACGGTCGCCGCGGCGCTGTGGCCCGAACGGGTCCTCGGCCTGGTCTGCGTCAACGGCTACCTGATCCAGGACATCGGCGCCGCCATGAACCCCGTCACCCCCGAACGGGAGGCGGGCTTCTGGTACTTCTACTACTTCCTCACCGAGCGCGGCCGCACCGGACTCGGAGCCGATCCACGGGGCGTCGCGCGGGTCATCTGGAAACGCAACTCCCCCGTGTGGGCCTTCGGCGAAGCCGAACTGGAGCGGGCCGCTGAGGCCTTCACCAATCCGGACTACGTCGACGTCGTCGTCCACTCCTACCGGCACCGGCTCGGCCTGGCACCGGGCGCGGACGCGTACGCCGAGCTGGAAGCCCGCCTCGCCGGCCTTCCTCCGATCACCGTCCCCACGGTCACCCTGGACGGCACCGCCGACGGCAACTTCCCGGCGACCGACGGGTCATCGACCGCTCACCACTTCACCGGCCCCCGCCTGCACCTTCAGGTCGCGGACGCCGGCCACAACCTGCCGCAGGAACGCCCCGAGGCGTTCGCCGCGGCGGTACGGGACGTACGGGCCCTGCGACGGGGACACCCCCGCCACGACTGCCTCACCCACTGACACCCGACCGCGCGGCACCGCTGCCCATCGCCGCGCCGACGTCACATCGGACCGTGCCCACCGGTCATATCGAGTGCGGGCGGGCACGCGGCCGCCCGACCGCTCCAGGAAAGGAAACCACCATGTCGTACCCCTACCCGGAACAGAAGTACTTCGGAGACGACGGCGAGGTCAGCGCCGTGTTCCGGCCTGCCGACACCCCACCCGACCTCGGCGAGAGCGGGCCGGGCAAGGACGCCACCCACTATCTGGCCACCACCACGACCACCCGCGGCGAGTTCGGGCTGTACCGCGTCGAGATGAGGCCGCGGGCCGGCGGCCCGAAGACGCACTTCCACAAGCGGATCTCGGAGTCGTTCTACATCCTGGACGGCACCGTGCGCATCTTCGACGGTGTGCGCTGGGTGGACGCCCGCAAGGGCGACTTCGTGCACGTGCCGCAAGGCGGGCTGCACGCCTTCCGCAACGACTCCGACGCACCGGCGGACATGCTTCTGCTGTTCACACCGGGCGCGCCGCGTGAGGAGTACTTCGAGCAGGTGTCGCAGCTGGCGCACGCCTCGGAGGAGGAGCGCTCCGCGTTCTTCGACCGGCACGACTCCTACTTCGTGGAGTAGACCCACCCTGGTGTCCCGCGGCGCCCGCGCCCGCCCCGCGGTCGTGGTCGCGGGACACCGGCCGTCCGGTCCACCCGCGCCGCACCGTCCGACGGCCGGCGGCATCCGCCACCCCCTCCCGTCTCGCCCGCCCCATGCCTTGAGGAAGGCCGCCCATGAGTGTTTCGTCCCGGCCCGCCGCGCCCCCGTCGACCAGTGAGCTCGACCAGCTTCCCGACCCGGACCGCGAGGAGACCGCCGAGTGGCAGGCCTCCCTCGACGCCGTCATACGCCACGCCGGACCCGATCGGGCGGTGTACCTGATCCGGCGCGTGCACGAGTACGCGGCCCGCGCCGGCCTGTCCGTGCCGGGGCTGCTCACCACGGACTACGTCAACACCGTCCCGGCGGCCGCGCAGCCGGCGTTCGACGGCGACATCGCCATGGAAACCAGGATCACCGCCCTGAACCGGTGGAACGCCGCGGCCATGGTCACCCGCGGCTCCCGGCTCGGCCTGGGCGGACACATCTCCACCTACGCCTCGGCGGCCTGGCTGTACGAGATCGGCTTCAACCACTTCTTCCGCGGCAAGGAACAGGACGGCTCGGGCGACCAGTTGTTCCTCCAGGGGCACGCCTCGCCGGGCATCTACGCCCGGGTGTTCCTCGAAGGCCGCCTGAGCGAGCAGCAGTTGGACGGCTTCCGGCGCGAGGCCGGCGGTCACGGCCTCCCGTCCTACCCGCACCCCAGACGCCTGCCGTGGCTGTGGGAGTTCCCGACCGTGTCCATGGGCCTCGGCCCTCTTGGTGCCGTCTACCAGGCACGCTTCAACCGCTATCTGAAGGCCCGCGGCATCAAGGACACCTCCGCCTCCCGCGTGTGGGCCTTCCTCGGCGACGGGGAGACGGACGAGCCGGAGGCGACGGCCGCCCTGACGCTGGCCTCCCGTGAGGGCCTGGACAACCTCACCTTCGTGATCAACTGCAACCTCCAGCGTCTCGACGGACCCGTGCGGTCCAACTCCAAGATCGTGCAGGAGCTGGAGGCCCGGTTCCGCGGGGCGGGCTGGAACGTGGTCAAGGCCCTGTGGGGCGAGGCCTGGGACCCGCTGCTGGCCCAGGACACGACCGGCGACCTGGTGCGCCGCCTGGGCGAGGAGCCCGACGCCCAGATGCAGACCTTGGCCGCGCGGGACGCCGCCTACATCCGCAGGAACTTCTTCGCCGGAGACGCCCTGTCCGCACTCTCCGCCACCCTGAGCGACGCCCAGGTGGTGGAGCTCTTCGCGGATTCCCGCGGTGGGCACGAGCCGTTGAAGGTGTACGCCGCCTACCGGGCCGCCGTCGAACACCGGGGGGCACCGACGGTGATCCTCGCCCAGACGGTCAAGGGGCACACCCTCGGGTCGGCGTTCGAGTCCCGCAACGCCAACCACCAGATGAAGAAGCTGACCATGACGCAGTTCCGCGAGCTGCGCGACGCGCTGGACCTGCCCATCCCCGACAGCGCCCTCGCCGGTGACGTCGTCCCCTTCTGGCATCCGGGGGAGAACTCGCCCGAGGTGCGGTACCTGCGCGAGCGGCGCGCCGCGCTGGGCGGTCCCGCCCCCGCGCGCCGTGTGATCGCCAAGCCGCTGCCGGAGCCCGCCCCGCAGCCGTTCGAGGCGCTGCTCAAGGGCTTCGGCCACCAGGAGGTCGCCACCACCATGGCGTTGGTCCGCCTGGTGAAGGACCTGATGCGGGACGGCCGCACCGGCGCCCGCTGGGTGCCGATCATCCCCGACGAGGCCCGTACCTTCGGCATGGAGTCGATGTTCCCCACGGCAGGCATCTACTCGCCGCGGGGCCAGACCTACGACCCCGTCGACGCCGACCAGCTGCTGCACTACAGGGAGAGCGAGACCGGGCAGCTCCTCGTCGAGGGCATCACCGAAGCCGGTTCCATGGCCGAGTTCACCGCCGCCGCGACCTCGTACGCCACCCACGGCGAGCCGATGATCCCGTTCTACATCTTCTACGCCATGTTCGGCTTCCAGCGCACCGGCGACCAGTTCTGGGCTCTCGCCGACCAAATGGGACGCGGGTTCGTCGTCGGCGGCACCGCCGGACGCACCACCATGACCGGCGAAGGTCTCCAGCACGGCGACGGCCACTCGCACCTCCTGGCCGCCACCAACCCGGCGGCCGTCAGCTACGACCCGGCCTTCGCGTTCGAGATCGCGGTCATCGTCCGCGACGGCCTGCGCCGGATGTTCGGGGAGCGGCCCGAGAACGTCTTCTACTACCTCACGGTCTACAACGAGCCGAAGCCCCAGCCGCCCATGCCGACGCTGCCCGGCATCGAGGAGGGCATCGTCCGCGGCCTGTACCCGTTCCGGCCCGGCGACCCCGCCGTGTCCGGCCCCCGGCTACAGCTCCTGGCCTCCGGCACCGCCGTCCACTGGGCACTGCGCGCGCAGGAACTGCTCGCCGCCGACTGGAACGTGCGCGCCGACGTCTGGTCGGTGACGTCCTGGACGGAGCTCCGCCGGGACGCGATGGACGCCGACACCGCCCGCACGCGCGGCGAGACACGTGTGCCCTTCGTGACCGAGGCGCTCGCCGGTGCGCCGGGTCCGGTGCTGGCCGTCAGCGACTGGATGCGCCAGGTCCCCGACCAGATCGGCCAGTGGATCGAGCAGGACTACTACTCACTGGGCACGGACGGATTCGGCCTGTCCGACACCCGCGAGGACGTACGGCGCTACTTCCGCGTGGACGCCGAATCGATCACCGTGACGGCCCTGGACCGTCTGGCACGGGCCGGACAAGTGAACCCCGACACCGTCGACCGCGCCCGCAAGCACTACGGCCTGGACACCTGACGGCAGTCTTGTCGAGCATCGTCGTCGGCGAGAAGATCGACGAGAGCACGGCGTTCGAGGACACACGCTGACGCGACGGCGGTGGTCACGGACACGCCGGACACGACCGCCCACGGTCCGGCAACACACGTCGGCCGGCCCCACCGCAGCTCCACCACGGCCCGACACGACGCCACTGCCCGGAGTCCCACCCACGAGGTGACCAGCGGCGCAGATGAGTTGTGTGGCCGAAGACCAGATATATACGCTCGCAGCCGGGGGTGTTCATGAAAGGCAAGAACCCGGGCCTCCTGCACGGGCGGCAGAGCGAGCGAGCGGTGCTGGACCGGCATCTGGCCAAGGTGCGTGACGGCCACAGCGCGGTCCTCGTGCTGCGCGGCGAGGCCGGTATCGGCAAGTCCGCCCTGCTGGAGTACGTGGCCGAGACCGCCGAGGGCTGCACCGTGGTGCGCGCGGCGGGGGTCGAGGCCGAGATGGAGCTGGCCTTCGGGGGTCTGCACCAGCTGTGCGCGCCCTTCCTCGACCGCCTCGGGCACCTCCCCGATCCGCAGCGGACGGCCCTGGAGACCGCCTTCGGGCTCAGCGCGGGCACTCCCCCGGACCGGTTCCTCGTGGGGTTGGCGGTCCTCAGCCTGCTCGCCGACGTCGCTGAGGAGACGTCGCTGATCTGTCTCGTCGACGACGTGCAGTGGCTCGACCGCGTCTCGGCCCAGATCGTCGGGTTCGTCGCCCGGCGTCTGATGGCTGAGCGCGTGGGGCTGATCTTCGCCGTCCGCGAGGCGGACGGCGAACGCGCCCTGCAAGGGCTGCCCGAGCTCACCCTCGGGGGGCTGAGCGAGCCCGACGCCCGCGCCCTGCTGACCTCGGTGCTTCCCGGCCGGTTCGACGAGCCGGTCCGCAGCAGGATTCTCGCCGAGGCACGCGGCAATCCGCTGGCGCTGCTGGAACTGCCCCGCAGCACCTCCGCGGCCGACCTCGCGGGCGGCTACGCCTCACCGTCGATGGGGCCGCTCGTCGGCAGGCTCGAGCACAACTTCAGCCTGCGCGTCGAGGAACTGCCCCCGCAGACGCGGCGGCTGCTGCTGCTCGCGGCGGCCGAGCCCGTCGGCGACGTCTCACTGCTCCGCCGCGCCGCGGACATCCTGGGCGTGCCCATGAGCGAGGCCTCCCCCGCGGTGGCCGCGAACCTGCTGGAAGTGCGCACACGGGTCCAGTTCCGGCACCCGTTGGTGCGCTCGGCCGTCTACCGCGCGGCGGGACCGGCCGAGCGCCGGGAGGCGCACCGGGCACTGGCCGAAGCCACGGACACGCGGTCCGACCCCGACCGCCGCGCCTGGCACCTGGCGCGCGCCGCGGCGGAGCCAGACGAGGCCGTGGCGGACGAACTGGCCCGCTCGGCCGACCGCGCGCAGGCGCGTGGCGGCATCGCCGCGTCGGCCGCCTTCCTGGAACGAGCGGCCGAGCTGACGCCTGATCCCGCCCGCCGCCACGGCAGAGCGCTGGCAGCGGCCCGGGCCAAGTACCTCGCCGGGGCGTTCGACGCCGCGCTCGAACTGCTGAACGTGGCCGAGATGGGCGCGCTCGACGATCTGCAACGCGCCCAGGCCAGCCTGCTGCGCGGGCAGATCACCTTCGGATCCCGCAGTGCCGGCGCCACCGTGCCGCTGCTGCTCACGGCGGCCCGCGAGTTCGAGCCGCTCGACGCCGGCATCGCGCGCGAGACCTACCGGGACGCGTTCTACGCGGCCCTCACCGCGGGCCGTGTGTCCAGCGGCCCCGGCCTCGAGGAGGTCGCCCGGGCGGCACGCACCGCGCCCCCGACGGCACACCCCGGACCTACCGACCTCTTCCTCGACGGCCTGGCCATGGCCACCACGGACGGCTACGCGGCGGGCGCCCCGATGCTGCGCCGTGCACTGAACACGCTGCGGTGCGGCGGCTTCACGGTGGAACAGTCGCTGGGCTGGCTCCCGTTCGCCTGCCGCATGGCCCACAGCGTGTGGGACTTCGACAGCTGGAGCACCCTGTCGGCCAAGCTCGTCGGTCTGGCACGGGAGACCGGAACGCTGTCCGTGCTGCCCTCGGCGCTCCTGCTGCGGCTGTCGAACCGGGTCTTCGCCGGTGATCTGGCCGACGCGGACTCGCTCGCCGCGGAGGCGGTGACGATCGGCGAGGCCACCGGCAGCCACTTCCTCGCGCACTACGGGGCGTTGGTGATCGAACCCTGGCGCGGCCGCGAGACCGAGACGCTGCGGGCGATCGGGACGATCACCGGCGACCGGACCCTCAGCGGCGAGGGAAAGGCGCTCACGGCTCCCCAGTGGGCGCTGGCCGTGCTGTACAACGGCCTCGGCCGGTACGAGGAGGCCTGCGCCTCCGCCGCCAAGGGCTGCGAACATCCGCAGGAGCTGGGGCTCGCCCTCTCCTCCCTGGTCGAGCTGGTGGAGGCGGCGGCCCGCAGCGGGCAGCGGGACCTCGCCGTCGAGGCCGCCGGTCGCCTCGCGACCATCTGCCAGGCCAGTGGCACGGCCTGGGCGACGGGCACCTCCGCGACGGCGCGTGCCCTGATCAGTGAGGGGGACACGGCCGACGCCCTGTACCGGGAGGCGATCGCCCGCCTGGAGAGCACCCCGGTGCGAATGGCGCTCGCACGGACCCGGCTGCTGTACGGCGAGTGGCTGAGCCGCGAGAACCGCCGCGCCGAGGCCCGGGACCAGCTGGCCCGCGCCCACGAGATCCTCGACCGGGCCGGCGCGGAGGCGTTCGCCGAGCGCGCCCGCCGGGAGCTGGAGGCCGCCGGGGAGACGGTGCGCAGGCGCGACACCGGCACCGACGAGGCGCTCACGCCTCAGGAGGCCCAGATCGCCCGGCTGGCCGGCGAAGGGCTGACCAACCTCGAGATCGGCGCGCAGCTGTTCCTCAGCCCGCACACCATCGAGTGGCATTTGCGGAAGGTGTTCACGAAGCTCGGGATCCGGTCCCGCAAACAGCTGGGCGCCGTGCTGCCGGGCGGGGCGGCGACCCCGGCCTGACCCCCGGGGGCCGCGCCGACGGCGGGGGTGCGATCCACGTCCCGCGCCGTGCCGCGCCGTGCCCCGTCGGGAGTCCGCGCAGTCCGCACGAGCGGCCTCCCCGCACGCGAAGCGCCCACGGACCGCTCTGACCATGGTCCGTGGCCACGGGCCGTCCGGGGGCCGGGACCGGACGGCGACAGGACCACAGGGGCCCGAGGCGGCGTGGGGGACCAGGGGCGGCCCCATGGGCGTCCGGGCCAGGGGTGGCTATGGCAGGCCCCAAGGGCGTCCGAGCCAGGGGGTGGCTATGGCAGGCCCCAGGGGCGTGGGGGCCGGGGGCAGGCC
>NZ_LBMU02000105.1 GCF_001005085.2 Streptomyces humi | reverse complement strand
CGGGTGTGGTGTCGGGTGTGGGTGGGGTGGGTCGTCGTGTGGTGTTGGTGTTTCCGGGTCAGGGTTCGCAGTGGGTGGGGATGGCGGCGGGGTTGTGGGAGTCGTCGTCGGTGTTTCGTGAGCGGATGGTGGAGTGTGAGCGGGCGTTGGCGCCGTTTGTGGATTGGTCGTTGTCTGCGGTGGTGCGGGGTGAGGTGGGGGCGCCGGGGTTGGATCGGGTGGATGTGGTGCAGCCGGTGTTGTTTGCGGTGATGGTGTCGTTGGCGGGGTTGTGGGGTTCGTGTGGGGTGGTGCCGGCGGCGGTGGTGGGGCATTCGCAGGGTGAGATTGCGGCTGCGGCGGTGTGTGGGGCTTTGTCGTTGGAGGATGCGGCGCGGGTGGTGGCGTTGCGGAGCAGGGCGTTGGGTGTGTTGGCGGGGCGTGGGGGGATGGTGTCGGTCGCG
>NZ_LBMU02000104.1 GCF_001005085.2 Streptomyces humi | reverse complement strand
GTGGGGACCGGGCTCGGGTAGGGGTCGGGGGGTTGCGGGTTCGTCATGGCGTCCTCCGGCCAGTGGGTCGACGTCACCTCTGGTCTACTGCCACGCGTACCCGGCCCCCGCGCTCCCACTCACCCGGACGGCGGGCCCGGGGTTCCGGTGCGTCCGCCGCCGGTCAGAAGCGGCCGGGGTGGGCCACCAGCCACTCCTTCGCCGCGCGCAGCAGCTCGGGGTCGGGCGTCGGGGCCACGTCGGGGTGGCGTTCGGCCCACCTGACGACGTACGGGCAGAGCGGGGCCACCGGGGTGTCCTCGCGCTCGGAGATCGCGTACAGCTCGCGGGCGAGGGAGCCCGCGATGCCCTTCCCCTCGTGCTCCGGTTGCACGATGGTGTGCACGGGCACGAAGGCCCGGGAGGGCGACTCCAGCACGAAGTACTCGATGTGGCCGACGACTTCACCGCCGGCGACCGCTTCCAGACGCCCGGCCTGCCGGTCGTCGCGGATCTCGATGTCGCTCATGTCGCCCTCCTGGTCCGCCGGTCAGACCTGTACGGCCTGCGGGCTGCGCTCCTGGTCCGAGCCCGGTACCGGCTCGGACGGGTCGGCACCGAGCGCCACGATTCGGTTGCCGTCGTCCACGTGCACGACCCGCGGCCGAAACGTACGCGCCTCGGCGTCGGTGAACTGAGCGTAGCTGATGATGATCACCAGGTCGCCGGGGTGCACCAGGTGGGCGGCGGCCCCGTTGATCCCGACCACCCCCGAGCCCCGCTCGCCCTCGATGACGTACGTCTCCAGCCGGGCGCCGTTGGTGATGTCGACGATGTGGACCAGCTCACCGGGCAGCAGGTCGGCGGCGTCGAGCAGATCGGCGTCGATGGTCACGGATCCCACGTAGTGCAGGTCGGCCTGGGTGACGGTGGCGCGGTGGATCTTGGACTTGAACAGAGTTCGCAGCACTTTGGACTCCTGGAAGACGGCTCCCTGCCTGCTTTTTGCAGGTCAAGGGCGTCCTTCACTGTACATCGGCCGGCCTTCGGCCCGAGGGCTTCTCGGAACATCGTGTGCTGGGACGTCCACGCGGACAACCATGCCCTTCCCCTCGGTCAGTTCCCCGGGCTCGGCCACCCGCGGGCCCATATGGCTCACTGCTGACGCTCCGTCGGCGTGACGACGGCGGCCGAGACGTCCAGCAGCTCCGTACCGCGACGCTGGTCCCTACCCGTCCTCGCGTCGCGGACCGTGCCAGTCCAGGACGAGGACGGTGGCGTCGTCCCGGAGGTTTCCCCGGCAGGCGTCCAGTACCGCGGTGGTCAGGCTGCGCACGGCTTCCCTGGGATGCGAGGTGCGGGTGTCCCGTACGAGGGATGCCAGGTCGACGGCTCCGGCGCCGCGTTCCTGCATGCCGTCGGTGAGCAGGATCAGACGGTCGCCGGGGAGAAGCTGGAGTCGCTGCACGTGGTAGGAGGTGGGGGCGGCCACGCCGAAGGGGAGGTTGACCTCGAGCTGGATCTCTTCGACCTCGGTGGCGCCTTCGCGTAGGCGCAGGGGCCGGGGATGCCCTGCGTTGACCAGTTCGCAGGTCCCCGTCGCGAGGCCGACGCAGAGCAATTGGCCGGTGGCCAGACCGCGGCTGTGGGACAGCAGGGCGTCGTGGGCCTGTTGCGCCTGCTGGAGTGCGTCACAGCCGCTGCGGCGGGCGCCGCGCATGGCGCCGACCAGGAGTGTGGCGAGCAGCGCGGAGTTGGTGTCGTGGCCCATGGCGTCGGTGATGGACAGGTGCAGTGTGTCGCGATCGAGTGTGTAGTCGTAGGTGTCGCCGCCGATGTCGTCGGCCGGCACCAGCCCTGCCGCGAGGGTGAACTGTGGAGCTTCGCAGCACGAGGCCGAGGGGAGCAGTTGGTGCTGGATCTCGGCGGCCAGGCTGGTCCGGGTGGTGCGTCGGCCCGCGTGGTAAAGGTCGGTGAAGCGGCGGTCCGTGACGATGATGTAGGCCAGTGCGTGCGCCGCGTCCTCGATCTGGGCGAGTACGGTGTCGTCGGCGTTCTGGAGCGTGGCCTCCAGCACGCCGATGCAGTCGCCGCGGTTGGTGACCGGCGAGATCACGCGCCGCCCGCCCTGGCCGTCCGGTTCGACGTGCTGGCACTGGGTGCGCAGGACCGTGTCGTAGACGCTGCCCTCCAGGTCGATCCGCTCGGCAGCGCCCCCCATGTCGTCCTCGGCCTGTGTGGTCAGGCGCAGCAGCCGCCGGCCCACGAGGTCGACGAACAGGAACGACACACGCTCCGCGCCGAAGCGCTTGCGCAGGTCGTCCGCGAGTACCTCGACGGACTCCCCGGGCGGTGCCGCCTCTGCGGCGGCCAGAAGCTGCCCCAGTTCCAGATCCCCGCCATTCATGGCAACCTCCTGTCGGTTGCCGCTCCTTCTTCCCCGGGTTCGGCCCCTCTTCACCCAACTACTGCGTCACGCCTGCTCACGGGTTGCTTTTCCGGCGGCGTCCGGTTGACGCGTTGAGCCCGGCCGGCCGCGGAACGGCGGTGCGGTCCCGCGGCGACCGCGTCCGCCGGCGGTGCGTCGTGCGCCTGCGTCGTGCGCCTCGGGTCCGGGCGTTCCGCTCAGGCCGATGTCTTCGGCTGGGGTTTGCCGCCCTCGGCGCGCAGTTGCTCGTTGATGCGCTGCGCCTCTTCGAGCTGGTCTTCGAGGATGACGATGCGGCAGGCGGCCTCTATGGCGGTGCCCTGGTCGACGAGTTCGCGGGCTCGGGCGGCGATGCGCAGCTGGTACCGGGAGTAGCGGCGATGGCCGCCGTCGGAGCGCAGCGGGGTGATCAGGCGATGTTCGCCGAGGGTACGGAGGAAGGCGGGGGTGGTGCCGAGCATCTCGGCGGCCCGGCCCATGGTGTAGGCGGGGTAGTCGTCATCGTCGAGGGGGCCGATGGGACGGGAACCGGCAGGCGGCATAGACCTCTTCTTTCGGGGACGCGTCGGGGGGCCCGAGTGCCTGTACGGCACCGGGCCCCGAGCTTTCAACACCATCTACCGGCGCGTTGCGCCGACTTTCTTTTTCCGCAGTGCCGCCTGGGAGGGCGGGGGTTGCGGGGATCGTGAATGCGTGACCGGGGACCACCTTCCAATCCGGGGCCTTGCGGTACCCGGGCGGACTGCTTCCTCGCCCGGGCGATCCTGATGGCGCTCTGCTCCTTACCTTTCGAGTACGCGGATACCGCGGCTACTACTGCTCACAGCCCCGCGGGGGCCGTGTCCTTCTGATCTGCCTGCACAGCAGTTCGTGTCTGCTGTGCCCGCTTGGACTTCTGGCTACGCACACAACGCTAACCCGGCGGCCACGGAATGTCTACTGCCGCCATGACAGTTTTTCTGCGGGCGAGGCAACGTGTCAGGAGCCGGGAGACCTTCGAAGAACAACCGTGAGAGTTCGCGGGAGCCGGCCGGCAGCTCTCGTTCGGGGGGTGCCGGCCGGCCGTCGTCGCCGCGAGGTCGGGGGCCATCAACGGGGACCGTGAGGGTAGGCGGTAGCCACCTCAACCGTTCGCACGAAAGTGGTGCACCGCCATGGCAGAGACCCAGGACGTCGTCGAGCTCATCCTTCAGGACCACAGGCGTATGGAGGACCTGTTCCGGCTGATGCGCAGCGTCGAAGCCGACCGGGCCGACGCGCTCCAGGAATTCGCGGACCTCCTGATCGCCCACGCGCTGGCCGAGGAGACCGTGGTCTATCCGGCCCTGAAGAGGTACAAGAACATCGACGACGAAGAGGTCGAGCACGGCGAGCATGAGCACGACGAGGGCAACGAGGCCCTTCTGAACCTCCTGGAGGTGGCGGAGGTCGGCTCCGAGGAGTGGGACTCCAAGCTGGAGGATCTGGTGGAAGCCGTCACCCACCACGCCGACGAGGAGGAACGCACCATCCTCAACGGCGCGCGCGAGAACGTGGCCATGGAGCGGCGCGAGGAACTGGGCGCGGCGTTCCGGGAGGAACGCGAGCGCCAGCTGAAAGCCGACTGCGGTTCGGTCGACAACGTACGCCGCATCGTCGCCTCCTGACCGCACCCCGCCGCGAGGCAGCCCGCGCCGGGGGCGGGAAGGCTGCGTCAAGCCCGTAGGGCCTGGCCGGTTCCGGCCAGGCCCTACGGAGGGGTGAGTGCGGGTCAGGTCACCATCGGTACCAGCGGCCGCGGCCACCCCCGGCGCTCGTGGAGCGCATCACGAAGCCGAGCAGCCACAGCACCAGGACGGCGACGGCCACCCACCAAAGGACCTTGACAGCGAAACCGACACCGAACAGGACGAGTGCGAGAAGCAGAACGAGCAGCAAAGGAACCATGGTTATCGACCTCCTTGGCCGCCGTATGCCCGCGACTGTTTCCTTCATTCCGTGATCGTGGCTCGTTTGTACAGGGAAAGCCGGGGCACCGGTGGGCTACAGCGAAAACAGAACCGAGGCAATGAGGAGGCGCATTCCATGACTGCCGGCGAAAAGGCCAAGGCGAAGACCGAGCAGGCCAAGGGCAAGGCCAAGGAGGCCGCGGGCAGCGCCGTCGGGAATGACCGCATGGCCGCCGAAGGACAGGCCGAGAAGAGCACGGGTGATGCCCGTGAGGCCAAGGAGAAGGCCAAGGACGCCTTCAAGCACTGACGACATCTCTGTCTTCGAAGGGCCCTCCCGTGCATACGCCGGGAGGGCCCTTCGAGGTGTCTCGGAGCAGGCGGCGCCGGGTCGCGTGATGCGTGTGTCGATGAATCCTCGTTGGGCCGCCACAGCCGGCGCAGCGCATCCGGCAGCAGGATGCCACCTCAGCGAGAGCGGCTGCCACGCGCAGGTTTTCGGCGAGCCGGATGAGGTCTGCGCAGGGATTGCCGTCCGGCATCTGCGCGAAGCTGGACGGGTATCCCCTCAGGGAGGCCGGTTCCGCCGGGTCGTACCGCGCAGGCACGTGCACCCAGAACTCCCGGAAGGTTCCGGAGTCGACCTCGCCGCCGCTCCACTCGAACTCGACCGTCTGGTGGCCGGGGCAGGGTGAGAAGTTGATCAGGGCTGGATCAGCGCTGTTGCCGCACTGCCTCCTCGACCCTTGCCCTGGTCCGCCTTATCGCCCATGGGCCGGCTACCGGGACCGCAAGAGCAACCGCAGCCGAGCTGAGCAAGGTTTCGGTCCACGGTGTTCCGCTCTGCCGCCACACCATGATCGTCGACGCGGTGATGACAGCGTCGACCCCGAGCAGGACTGCCCACAGGCGCCCCGTGGACAACGATTTATCAGACATGGGCCGCACCTTAGCCGCGATGTCCCGCGTTCCCCCGCTCCGGTAGGGGCGGCCAGCCGCTGGTCAGTTGGGCTTCGGCAGGAGAGACCGTCGTAGGAGAACGGTGGTGGTCCCACCGGTCCCCGGCGTCAGTTGCCGCTCGGCTCTCCGTGGCTGCGGACGACCTCCTTCACCTTGGCCACCGCGAACCCCCAGCCCTGCTCGACCGTCGGCTTGGCCGGGACGGCGACCTCGTCGGGGTTGGTGAGGACGTCGAGCAGGACCGGGCCCGGACTGCGGAAGGCGCGTCGCACGGCGCTCTCCACCTCTGCCGGGTCCGTCACGCGGATGCCGGTGATGCCCATGGCCTCGGCCACGGCGGCGAAGTCGGGGTTGTCCAGCACGGTGCCGAACTCGGGCAGGCCCGCCTGCTCCTGTTCGAGTTTCACCATGCCCAGCCGCCGGTTGTCGAAGACGACCAGCTTGACGGGCAGGCTGTACGTCTTGAGGGTCATGAGGTCGCCGAGGAGCATGCTCAGGCCGCCGTCGCCGCAGAAGGCGACGACCTGCCGCTCGCGGTCCAGGCTCTGGGCGCCCAGGGCCTGGGGCATGGCGTTCGCCATCGAGCCGAGGTTGTAGGAGCCGATGAGGCGGCGCCGGCCGCGCATCTCGACGAAGCGCGAGAGCCAGACCGTGGCCATGCCCGTGTCGGAGGTGAAGACGGCGTCGTCGGCCGCGATCCGGTCGACGGCCGCCGCGAGGGCCTCCGGGCGTATGTCATGGGCGCGGTTGTCCAGCGCGGAGCGGATGCGGCCCACGAGCCCCTTGTCGTGCGCGGGGTCGGCGAGCCGGGCCTGTCCGGCGCGCCACTGGTCGAAGTGCTCGCGTGCCTTCTCCAGATGCGACCGGTCGCGTGCGCCCTCGGTGCCCGCGGGGGCGGCGCCAAGGTGGTCCAGCAGGTCTCGGACGGCGGCGCCGGTGTCCCCCACGAGGCCGACGTCGACCGGCACCCGGCGGCCGATGTGGGTGGCCTCGGTGTCGACCTGGATCACGGTCCGTCCCTCGGGATACCAGTCCCGGTAGGGGAAGTCCGTGCCGAGCAGCACAAGAGTGTCCGCGTCCTGGAGGGCCGCCGCGGCGGCGGGGTTGCCGATCAGGCCCGTCTGGCCGACCTGGAAGGGGTTGGTGTCCCCCTCGAAGCCCGCCTTGGCCTTGAGCGTGAGGACCATCGGTGCGGCCAGGCGGTCGGCGAGGGTGAGCACGTCCTCGCGGGCGGCACGGGCGCCCTCGCCGACGAGCAGCGTGGCCCGTTCGGACCGGTCGAGGAGTTCCGCGGCGCGGCGGACGGCGGCCCCGTCCGGCCGGTTCACCGGAGGGTTCAGGGAGAACCGGGCGGGACGGTCGGCGGTCAGCTCCCGATCGCCCAGGTCGCCCGGCACGGTGAGGACGGCGACGCCCTTGCGGCCCCGTGCGTGGCGCACCGCCGTCTCCAGCATCCGCGGCAGCTGGTCGGGCGAGGTGACGGTCGCGCGGAAGACGGCGACGTCGCTGAAGAGGGCGTCGTTGTCGACCTCCTGGAAGTAGTCGCTGCCGATTTCGGCGAGGGGTACCTGGCCGGCTATCGCCAGGACCGGGGCGTGGCTCTTGGCCGCGTCGTACAGGCCGTTCAGGAGGTGGACGGAGCCGGGCCCGACGGTGCCCATGCACACCCCGAGCGCTCCGGTGAGCTGCGACTGGGCGCTCGCGGCGAACGCGGCCGCCTCCTCGTGCCGGCAGCCCACCCATTCGAGGTCGTCGGTGGTGCGGATGGCGTCGGTCAGGGGATTGAGCGCGTCTCCCACGACGCCGAACACCTGGCGCACGCCGAGTTCGCTCAGTGCGTCCACGATGACGCGGGCTACAGTACGGGCCACGTGAGTCCTCCGGATCAGACGGTGAAGTGGTCGGGGTCGGCGGCGTTCCAGTCGGCCGCCCAGGAGGCCGGCGGCTCGGCGAGCAACTGGCCGGGCCGGAGCCACTCGTACAGCTCCTCGTAGGAGCGCTCGGTGCAGGGGTCGACGCGCCGGCGGAGCATGTGCGGGCGCAGCTGCGCGGGGTCGGTGACGCCCAAGGACGCCATGATCTGAAGTGCGCTGGCCACGGTCGCCTCCTGGAAGCGCTGGACGCGCGCGGTCTTGTCCCGGACGTCGAGGGCGCGGGCGCGGCGGGGGTCCTGGGTGGTGACGCCGGTGGGGCAGGCGTTCGTGTGGCACCGCTGCGCCTGGATGCAGCCGACGGCGAACATCATCGCCCGCGCGGCGTTGCCGTAGTCGGCGCCCTGCACCATGCGTTTGACCAGGTCGGTGCCGGTGGCGATCTTGCCGCTCGCGCCGATCCTGATCCGGTCGCGCAGGCCGGTGCCGACGAGGGCGTTGTGCACGGTGAGCAGCCCCTCGGTGAGCGGGGTGCCCACGTGGTCGGCGAACTCCAGCGGCGCCGCGCCGGTGCCGCCCTCGGCGCCGTCCACGACGATGAAGTCAGGCGCCGTGCCCTCCTCCAGCATGGCCCTGCACACGGCCAGGAACTGCCGGCGCGAGCCCACGCACAGCTTGAACCCGGTGGGCTTGCCACCGGACAGCTCCCGCATGCGGGCGATGAAGCGCACGAGCTCGCGTGGGGTGGAGAACACGCGGTGGTAGGGCGGGGAGACGACCGTCCGCCCTTGCGGCACGTCACGGGTCCTGGCTATCTCGGCGTTCACCTTGGCGCCCGGGAGCACACCGCCGATGCCGGGCTTGGCGCCCTGCGACAGCTTCAGTGACACGCACTTCACGTGGTCGTGCGCGGCCTTGTCGGCGAACTCGGCCGCGTCGAAATCACCGTCCTTGGTGCGGCAGCCGAAGTACCCGGTGCCGATCTCCCACACGAGGTCGCCGCCCGGACGGAGGTGATACGCGGACAGGCCGCCCTCACCGGTGTCCTGGGCGAAGCCCCCCGCCGCGGCGCCCCCGTTGAGGGCGAGGACGGCATTGGCGGACAGCGAGCCGAAGCTCATCGCCGAGACGTTCAGCAGCGCCATGTCGTAGGGCCGGCCGCAGTCCGGACCGCCGATCCGCACGCGTGGCGGCGTCTCGGGCACCGGGCACGGTGCCATCGACGGCACCAGGAACTCGTGACCGGGCTGGTACACGTCCCGTTCGGTGCCGTACGGCTCCTCCGCCTCGGTGCCCTTGGCGCGCTCGTAGACGATGCTGCGCACGTCCCGGTCGAAGGGGCGCCCGTCGTAGTTCCGCTCGATGAAGTACTGCTGGAGCTCCGGACGTATGCGCTCCATGAGGAAGCGGGCATGGCCGAGCACCGGATAGTTGCGCAGCACCGAATGCCGGCGTTGCAGCAGATCCCACGTGCCCAGCAGAGCCGACAGCGTCACCGGCACGGCGACGAGCAGCCACCAGAGGGAGACCGAGGCCGCCGCCAGGGACGCCAGTGCACCTGCGACGAGAGTCAGGACGACGATTGCGATGCGTGTCACCCCTTGCTCATTGCCGGGAGATCGCTGTCCAGTCCTGGGAGAGTGACGACGCCTTCGGAAGCGGCGGGTGGTGGTTTACGGCGTGGCGGGTGCGGCACTCGGGGAGCGCGAGTGACTCGTGCCACGAGCCTCGTCGTGCGGTGCACTGTCACGCGTCCGGAGCCGGTCCGGCAGCGTGGCCGGGCGGAACAGGCGGCCTTGATGACGACGATCGGCGTCGAAGAGGAGTACATGCTGCTCGACCCCGTCACGGGTCTGCCGGTCCCCCTGGCGGACAAGGTGCGGACCGCGGCCGGCCTGGGCCGTCTGGTGGCCGACCAGGAGGTGCACTGCGAGCTGCTGCAAGCGCAGATCGAGGTGGCCACGCCGGTGTGCGGCACGCTGGAGGAGGCCGGTGGACACCTGCTCCGGCTGCGGCACGCCGTCGGGGCGGCCGCCGAGGCGCACGGCTGCCGGCTCGCCACCTGCGCGACACCCCCACTGCGCCACGGCCACCCGGTGGCCGTCACCGACCAGGCCCGTTACCGGGCCATGCGCACCCAGGCACCCCAGCTGGTGGCGGAGCAGCTGGTCAACGGTATGCACGTGCACGTCGGCGTCCCCGGCCGGGAGACCCGTGTGCAGGTCCTGAACCGGATCCGGGTGTGGCTGCCGACCCTCACCGCGCTGTCCGCGAACTCCCCGCTGTGGGACGGCCACGACACCGGCTTCGCCAGCTGGCGTACCGTGATCTTCAGCCGCTGGCCGGTCAGCGGCATGCCCCCGCACTTCGCGGACCTCGCCGACCACGAGCGGCGCGTGCGGCAACTGCTGGACAGCGGTCTGATCTCGGACACCGGTCAGCTGTACTGGCAGGCCAGGCTCTCGGCCCGGTACCCCACCATCGAGGTGCGGTGCCTGGACGTGCAGCTGCGCGCGGACGACGCGGTGATGCTGACGGGCCTCGTCCGGGCCCTCGTGGAGACCGCGCTGGCGGAGGCCGCCGCCGGCGCTCCGGCGCTCGACTGCGACCAGGAACTGCTACAGGCGAGTATGTGGCACGCGGCACGCCACGGGCTGAGCGGCACCCTGGTCGATCCCGGTGGCCAGCAACGCCGGGCCGGCGAGATGCTGTACGAGCTGCTGCGCCACGTCGCTCCGGCGCTGGACGCCTCCGGTGACAGCCGTCAGGTGACGGCCCTGGTCCACCGGCTTCTCCAGGGCGGCACCGGCGCCGATCGCCAGCGCGACGCCCTGGGCCGGGGCGGTCTGCCCGCCGTCGTCGATCTGGTCATCGGCAGGAGCACCGTGCCCTGACCGGCCGCGGCCCGCCTGCGCACCCTCGGAGGGCGTGACCGTTCAGCCCAGCCCGTGGTGTACGTGGGCCGTGGTGTACGTGGGCCGTGGTGTACGTGGCGAAGCCCGCCATGGCCGCGAGGTAGCCGGCCGGCGGACGGTCGTGCCCCGCCGCGTACTGCCTGCCGGTCCACCGCAGCAGGCCGGGCAGACGTCCTGCGAGGCGGCCGTCAGCTGCCGTGTCCATGAACTCCCGTCCCCGTGCGTCGCTGCGCCGCTTCGGCCTCGTCCGCTGCCTGCCCGTCCGGGCCCTGACGCAGCCGGATCTCGACATGGCCGTCGATGATCCGGGTGTCGAAGGCCGGCTGCGGCGCGGTGGCCGGACCCCGCACGTTCCAGCCGTCCGAGAGCCGGAAGACGCTTCCGTGCCAGGGGCACTGGACGCATCCGTCGCTGACCGTGCCTTCGGACAGCGGCCCGGCGAGGTGGCTGCACCGCTCGGCCAAGGCGTGGACCGCCCCACCGGCGTCCCGGACGACCAGGACCGACACTTCGTCCACGCTGCGCCGCACCGGCTGGTCGGCCGGGAACTCCGTCACGGCTCCGATGCGGTGCCAGCCCTGGGTGACGACGTACGGGACCTCTTCGGCGTGGTTCGCGCCGGATGCCTGGCGGTAGGCCAGGTGACCGCCCAGCATGCCGCCGGCCGCGACCGCCGTCAGCCCCAGGAAGCCGTAGACCCGGCCCGCCGCGCCGCGTCCCCTGACGCGGGAGGTGAGCGAGGCGGTGTACAGGCCGACGGCCGCCGCGTTCATGACGGCGTGCACGAGGCCGACACGCTGCTGTCGGCGGTGCAGTTCCGCCCAGTCGACCCAGCCCGCCAGAGCGGCCGGGGCGGCGGCGGCCAGGCCCACGCCGACCAGGAGGCCCGCCTCGCGGGAGCGGCCGGGGCAGAGGTCCAGCACCGCCGCCGACAGCCAGCTTCCGATCGGCACCTGCACCATCAGCGGATGCACCGGGTGCCCGAGCCACCGGCCGTGCAGCAGGTCCCGCCCGTCGCCGAGCGGCAGGGCCTGCACTCCCTTGCGGACCGTTTCGATCACCGCGTCGGCCCTGGGCTCGCGCTCCAGTCGGTCCAGCAGCCGCAGGACGCGGCTCTGCCGCATCCGGCGGCGGTCTGACGTGATCCTCATGGTCGTCTGGGTCCCCGCCTGCGCGGACGGCAAACGCGGTGGTGGCACCTGTCAGCCGCCCGGCCGTCCAGGGGCGCGGCGCACGCCGCCAGTGGCGTGACGGGCGGTACGGGATGGGGTTCCGGGGCGGGACACGCAGGTGGATGTCATGTGCGCCACGACCGGTCTGCGGTGGTCCCTCGGGCCCGAACGCGATCTGCCTCAGGTGAGCGGCACGGACGACCTGACCGCCTTCGGACGAAGCCAACGGCCCAGAGGTCAGCGGCCCGCTGTGTACGGCGTCGACGTTCCGCGTCGCGTCCTGGGTGCTTCGGCGGCTCGGGCGGCGGCGCTGGCAGCCAGTGCGAGCAGGAGTGCGACAGCGCCGGTGATGACGTTGTTGGTGATGGTCTTGGTGGTGCTGACGTTGCCTGCCACACCCAGCGGGCGAAAGCAAACCGACCGGCGTGACAGGAGATCGCAATCCTGGCTGCTCCTCGGCGCAGCCGAACGGCCGGTGATCGATGCGTCGTCGGACCGGCCGACCGGCTGAGGCCGGCACCCCGGGGCCGCCTACGCCGGCAGCGGTTCGCCCTCCGAGGTGACCCGGTTCCCGCGCAGGGCGCTTCGGCTCTGCCGCCACCGGGGCAGCAGCCGGTCGGCCAGCCGGTCCTCCAGGTAGCCGGTCGCGCGGATGCCGAACACCACGTCGGCCTCCAGCCGCGGCTCGTCCGCCAGCAGGCCGGCGACGACCTCGTGCCGTACGACCTGTTCGTGCACCGCGTCCGCCTCGACGTGTTCGGTGTAGAAGCGGACGGCCGCCGCCCCCGCGCCCAGCCGGCGCAGCGCCTCGGCCAGGCGGCGGGAGGCCGGCGAGGAGGTGATCTCGACGGTGGCGAAGTGGCCGACGAGCGCCCCGCGCAGGGCCCGGTGCAGGCCGAACAGGGACATCAGGTTGACGGTGGCCAGCGCCTCGGCCGGCGCGGCGTCCAGGTAGAGCCCGTACGCCGGGTCCAGGCCCAGGTCCGCCATCAGGTCGGCGAACAGCCGGGCGTGGATCTCGTCGGCACGGCCGGCGCCGAACTCGTCGAACTCGACGGCGACCATGGCGGCCTTGGCCCGGCCGCGCAGCCGTGGGATCACCCAGGCGTGGGGGTCGGCCTCCTTGAGGTGGTACAGCGAGCGCAGCGCCGCGTACTCGCGGAAGTGGGCCAGGGTGCCGTGGTCACGCAGGAAGTGGGAGAGGCTGCCCTCGACCTCGCCGACCGGTTCCAGCTGGAGCCCGTCCAGCGCCTCCATGACGGTGGCGGACGCCTCGACGGGCACGTCCGCGCGCAGCGCCTCCAGGAAGCGGTGCTCCAACTCGGCCCGCAGCGCCAGGAGTCCGGGGTCCCACTCGAGGTCGTCGGGTACCCCGTCGAGGCCGAGGTAGTGGAGTTCGTAGAGGAGGTACAGGGCGAGCTGGAGGTCGTCGTCGTAGGGAGCGGTGCCGGCGGGCAGCCGTGGCCGGCCGGTGTCCGCCCCGCGGAGCACGGCGACGAGCGCGGCGGAGAGCGGGCCGCGGGGCCCGGGCAGCGGAGCGTCGGTCATGAGGTTCCGTCCGGTTTCGTGCGGCGGCGGTGGCTGGTGTCGCACCAGGGCGGGGTCCGGGTACGGCGGCAGGTGCAGACGGCGACCACGAAGCGCCGTGACACATGCACGGCGCCGTCCTCGCCCACGACCTCGACCGGCCCCTCCACCAGGAGCGGACCGTCGCGCTGCACGCGGACACGGCGGGGGCGTTCAGGCGTGTTCGGCACGGATCACCACCAGTTCCTCGCTCGTGCGGTCGGCGACCAGCCCGCGTTCGCGCAGCCAGCCGAGCCGGGAGAGCAGGACCCGGCCGAAGGGCAGCCGGGTGCGGTCGACGATCTCCGCACGCAACCCGGCCTCATGCAGCCGGGCCAGCGTCTCCTCGACGCCGCTCAGGTGCGAGTGCACCATCAGCAGCCGTCCCGCCGGGCGCAGCACGGTGGGCGCCGCCGCGCAGATGCGGTCGATCAGCAGCCGGCCGTCCGCGCCCGCGTCCCACGCCCGGGCGGAGCCCCGGGGCGGGCCGTCACCGGGCGGGGCGGGCACGTAGGGCGGATTGGTGACCACCAGGTCGAAGCGGCGGCCCGGGACGGCGGACCCCAGGTCACCGTGGCGCAGACGCACCGCCTGTCCGTTCAGCCGGGCGTTGCACCAGGCCGTGGCGAGCGCCCGCCAGGAGATGTCCACGGCTGTCACCCGGCCGCCGAGCCGGGCCGCCTCCACCGCGAGCGCACCGCTGCCGGTACCGAGGTCCAGGATCTCGGTACGGCGGGTGATCCGCTCCCGGCGCAGGGCCCGGCCGAGCAGGGCGGTGTCGGTCTGCGGGCGGTAGACCCCCGGCGGGGCCCAGCAGCGGAACCGGTGGGGAGAGGTGAGTGTCTCGACCGTCATCGTCGGCTCCGGTGTCAGCCGGACACCGGCGACGGCCGCCCGGCGAGGGCGCTCGCGACCCGGTGCAGGTTGTCGGCCATCGTGCGGCCCGTGCTGTGGGCCCAGTCGCGGCCGCGTTCGTCGTCCAGGTAGTCGGGGCCCGGACCGGGTCCGAGGTGCCAGTACGTCCACGCCTGGCCCGGGATCGTGTACCCGATGTCCGCGAGTGCCCCGGAGATCTCGCTGATGACGTGGTGGGCGCCGTCCTCGTTCCCGGTGACCACCACGCCGGCCACCCGGTCGTAGGCGACCGGGCGGTCGTCCTGGTCCGTCTCGGACATCATGGCGTCCATCCGCTCCAGCACCCGCTGCGCCACCGAGGACGGGCGTCCCAGCCAGGTCGGGGAGGCGATGACCAGGATCTCGGAGTCCAGCAGCCGCTCGTGGACGTCCGGCCACGCGTCACCGTCGCCCGCGTCCGTGACGACCCCTGGCGCGATGGCCAGATCGACGGCCCGTACGGACTCCGTCCGCACGCCGAGCTTGGTCAGGCGGGCGGCGACCTCCGAGGCCAGGGCCTCCGTGTTGGACGGCTCGGGAGACTTCTTGAGCGTGCAGTTGATGAGGAGGGCTTTCACGGATCTGCTCCACGGGGTGGGGGGCGGGGCCGGCGCGCCGGCCGGGTCACTCGGGTACCCCTGGACAGCGGGCGTAACGGAGGACGCGGCTGGAATTCGTCCACGTCACGCCCGGCGGGAGCCGGCTGCCGTCCTCGCGAGTCGACCGCCGCTGTCCGGGTACGCGGTTCGGGACCACGGACGCCTCCGGCGCGCAAGGCGGCGGTCACGGGTCCGACGGCGACCTCGACGGCGTGCGCGCCGTGCGCGAGGCCGTCGACGAGGCCGGCCTGGTGCCGCTGGTGGTGGCCCCGGCCGGCGGGGTCCTCGGTGACGGTGACGGCGAGCTGCCGGTGCACCGCACATACGCCACCGCCCGGTCCGTGGAGTTCGACGCCGTCCTGCTCGTCGGGGCGCCGGGACTGGGCGGGGACGCGTGCGGCGCGCGGGACGCCAAGGCCGGCTCCGGCAACGGCCACGGGTCCGGGCCCGGGCACGACCCGCGGGTGGCCCTGCTGCTCGACGAGGCCTTCCGGCACGGCAAGGCGATCGGTGGCTGGAAGGGCGCCGAGGCCGCCCTGGAAGCGGCCGGCGTCCCCGCCGACGCGCCCGGCGTGGTCGTGGGCGACAGCGGTACGGGGACGCCGGCCGAGATCATCGGTCTGCTGGGCGCGCACCGCGTCTGGGAACGGTTCCCCGCGCAGGTGTGACGACCGGCCGCGGCGGGGGCCGCGTGGCGGCCCCCGCCGCACCGGGTACTCGTCCGGCGCCGCAGGGCGCCGGACGGCGGACGGCGGACGGCGGACGAAAGTGAGGACGAGAGCCATGACGACACCGACAGCGGGCACCCGCCCGAAGATCCGGCGGGTCCGCACCGGCCTGCTCGGGATCTACCTCAACGACCATCTCGCAGGCGCCACGGCCGGTACCCGACGGGCCCGGTTCATGGCCGGGTCGCACCACGATCCTCCCTACGCACGGCCGCTGCGGAACCTCGCGGATGAGATCGCCGAGGACCGCGCGAGCCTGCTGCGCGTCATGGGGAGCCTCGGCGTGCCGCGGCGCGGCTACAAGGTCGTGGCGGCCGCCACCGCCGAGCGGCTGGGGCGTCTCAAGAGCAACGGGCGCCTCTTCCGCCCGTCGCCGCTGACCCTCGTGATCGAACTCGAGTTCCTCCGGCTGGGGGTCACGGGCAAGCAGCTCGCCTGGCGCACGCTGCGTGCCCTGGCCGAGGCGGACGACCGCCTCGACGGGCAGGAGCTCGACCGGCTGGAGGCACGGGCCCAACGGCAACTGAGCACACTGGAGGAGCTGCGCGTCACGGCGGTCCGGGACGTGCTGCGCGACGGCTGACGCCGCCGGCCCGCCCTCCGGCCCGCCTGCCGGGTACCCGGCAGGCGTCCGCCGGCCTGGCGGGAGATGTGCGGTGTCCGTGTTCGCCGTCGTGGAGGTGATGGGCGTGTCCGACGGGTCCTCCGCGGGTGGGTCCGCGGGAGAGTACTCCGCGGGTTCCGGCGCCCGTGGTGGCGGGCTGTCCGCGGCGCGGGAGCGGTTGCGGGTGGTGGAGGCGTTGTCGGCGGCGGCTCGGGGCGTGGAGCCGGTGGGGGTGCCGGAGGCGTTGTGCCGGGCGTGTGTGGGGTTGCTGGCGGTGTCGGGGGCGTCGGTGTCGATCTCGGGCGGTGCGACGGTGCGGGCGACGTGGTGTGCCAGTGACGAGGTGGCGGCGCAGTTGGCGGAGGTGCAGTACACGTTGGGGGACGGTCCGTGTCAGACGGCGTTGGCGGGGGCGGCCCCGGTGCTGGCGGGGGATCTGGCGGGTGGTGCGGACGGGCGGCGGTGGCCGATGTTCGCGCGGCAGGCGGTGGAGCTGGGGGTCCGGGCGGTTTTCTCGTTGCCTTTGGGGGTGGGGGGTTCGGCGATCGGGACGCTGGACTTGTACCGGGACCGGCCCGGAAGGCTGTCGCGGCGGGAGCTGGCGGTGGCGCTGTGGGCGCGGGACGCGGTCACGTTCGCGGTGATGAATCTGCATGCCCGCACCGCCGACGGGGAGCCGGAGGGCGAGGACGGGGTGGCGTCGTGGGTGGAGGCCTCGGAGGCCGAGCACAGTGAGGTCTACCAGGCGATCGTAATCGTGATGGTGCAGCTCGACACGGGTCCGGAGGAGGCGTTGGACCGGATGCGGGCGCGGGCTTTCGTCGAGGGGCGAACGGTCACCGAGGTGGCGCGTGAGGTGGTGGCCCGCACGGTGCGTTTCGCCGCGGAGGCAGACGGTACGGACGGCACGGGCGGCGGATCCGGTGGTGGACTGGCCGGGCGGGATGCCGGCGAGGACGGATTGGACGGTGAACGGTCATGAACCGCGAACAGCAGCTGACCGAGGCGCTGGTCCCGCCGGCCGGCTCCTTCGCCGACGCCGTGGATCCGGTGGTGCTTCTGGACCGTCTCCTCGTGAGGAGTGTGCCTCCTCGTGAGGAGTGCCCGCCCGGTCCGCTCGGCGTTCAGTCGCGATGCGCGGCGCTGACGTGCAGGTGGTTGAGGGCGGGGAGGACGACGGTGTGGCGATGCCACAGCAGCCAGCGGCCGACCTGCGCGCCGAGGTGGTCCAGTGCCGTCAGCTGGGCGGCGCTGAAGTCGCCCACGGGGCCGTCGTGATGAGTGGAGATCACGCCCATCACCCCGCCCCGCCGGCCGACCAGCGGCACACTGTGGCAGGCCCGGCTCCCGGTACGCAGGACGGCCTGCCGGGACGCCTCGTCGAAGGTGTCGGAGGAGGCGACATCCTTGACGGTGACCTGCCGGCGGTCCTCGGCGGCCCGCGCGCAGGGCGACCTCGTGTCCCCGACGAAGGCGAAGTAGTCGGTGAAGTGCCTTGCCAGTCCGGCGTGTCGCGCCATACGCAGCATCCCGTGCTCCACCAGCTGCACATGACCCATATGGGTGTGAGCGACATGCATGGCGCGGCGCAGGGCGGCCTCGAGGACGGCTCCGTGGCCGATGGGCCGCGCCTGACCCGTGTACAGGGCGGGCAGCGGGGGCGGTCCCCCGCGCGGGCGGTCGGGCACCCAGTCGGCGGCCCCGGCCTTCGGAGCCGGCAGCCGGACGGCGGCGTCGGCGAGGGTGTGGAGTTTGACGTTGAACCTCTGCGAGGTACGGCGCAGCAGGTCGAAGGCCTCCCCCTGCGAGCCGACCCGGTAACGCGTCATCAGAAGTTCCTCGGCACGGGCCACACCGGCCCGGGCCAGCCGCCGGTTGCGCTCGTCGACGGCGTCCGGCGAGGCGGCGCGGCCGGCGGTCCCTGCCCTGTCGGACGGGTGCGGGTACTCGGTCACTGACGGGGCCTCCTGAACTGTCAGCACCCGCGTGGCGTCCCGCAGTCGGGCCCGCGCACGCGCGGCGGCACACTGCGGTGCCTGCTGGCCGAAGCACCCTCTCCTTCCACTGTACGCACGTACCACGGCGCAACCGCCAGACGGCACAAGGGGATTGAGCCCCGCGGCGCCCCGCCCGCCCGGGGCGGGCGGCCGCGGCGCGGCGGCCCCGCTTGGTCACTTCTTCTTCAGCGCCGACGGCTTGTGCACCGCGGACCGGCCGGACTTGTCACTGCGCACCTGGTACTGCGGATCGTCAGGCGACGCGTCCACCGTGCGGCCCGCCGCCCGGGTCCGTTCGGTGATCTCCTTCTCCACCTTTCCCTCGGCCTGGCTTCCGTGGCTCTTCCAGGCCACCTTGTCGCCCTTCTTCAGGCGCTTGCCCTCGCCCTGGCTCCTCGCCATGCCGGCACTCCTTCGCGGACGGACTCCCCCCTCTCCTCCAGGGTGCGGGCCGCGCGCCCCCGGCGCAGCCGCTGCGTCCTGGTTTACCGCTCAGGACCAGGGGCAGGCGGAGTCTCGTGCTTCGGACCGGAGGCGCATGCCCAGCGGGAGAGACCCCAGCTGACGGCACCCTCCGGGGCCCGTCCAGCTCTCCGCTGCGGCACCCCTGACACCCCCTTCAGGACATGTCCGGACCCTGCGTTCCGGACTTCTGGAAAGACCGTTCAGGAGCGATACCGCATGCTCACCGACCTGCCGACCAGCCGTCCCGGCACGCCCGCCACAGCCCGCACCGCCCCGGGCACGTCCCGTCGCACCCACGACGACGCCCCGGA
>NZ_LBMU02000103.1 GCF_001005085.2 Streptomyces humi | reverse complement strand
GGACGGCGACTTCCCGAAGTGGAAGCTGTTCGTCCAGGTGATGCCGGAGGCCGACGCGGAGCACTACCGCTTCCACCCCTTCGACCTCACCAAGGTCTGGTCGAAGAAGGACTACCCGCTGATCGAGGTCGGCGAGTGGGAGCTCAACCGCAACCCCGACAACTACTTCGCCGACGTCGAGCAGGCCGCCTTCAGTCCGGCGAACGTGGTCCCCGGCATCGGTTTCTCCCCGGACCGGATGCTCCAGGGCCGCCTCTTCTCCTACGGCGACGCCCAGCGCTACCGCCTGGGCGTCAACCACCACCAGATCCCGGTCAACGCCCCGAGGAACCCGGCGAACTCCTACCACCGCGACGGCGCCATGCGCGTGGACGGCAACCAGGGCGCCACCCCGGGCATCGAGCCGAACTCCTACGGACGCTGGCAGGAACAGCCCGCCTACCGCGAGCCCCGGCTCGCCGTGGGTGCCGTCGCCGACCGCTTCGACTTCCGCGCGGACGACGACAACTACTTCGAGCAGCCCGGCGACCTCTTCCGCCTGATGACCCCCGGACAGCGCCAGGTCCTCTTCGAGAACACGGCACGCGCGATCGACGGCGCGTCCGAGCGGAGCGTCGAACGGCACATCGCCCACTGCACCCAGGCCGACCCGGCGTACGGCGAAGGCGTCCGCGGGGCGATCGAGGCGCTGGCCGCCGGCCGACTCTGACCTCCGTCCCGCTCGCCGCCCCCGGACCCCGCACCCGACCGGGCGGGGCCCGGACACGGCGGGCCCGGACCACACGACCGGCGGGCCCGGACCACACGACGGGCGGGCAGCGGGCCCACCGGAGCCGAACCGGAGAACGCACTCATGACCAGCGGAGCACTGACCCCTGAGCAGACCCGGCGGGTGGTGGCCCTGGCCATGGACCTGGCCCGCACGGGCAGCACCGGGACGCTGACGGACTTCGTGGCGCACGGTCTCCCGGTCGACGCGAGCGACGAGGCCGGCAACACGCTCCTCATGCTCGCCGCGTACCACGGCCGCACCGACACCGTACGGGCGCTGCTACGGCTCGGCGCCGACCCCGATCTGCGCAACGCCCGCGACCAGACACCCGTGGCCGGCGCCCTCTTCAAGGGAGCCGACGACGTGGTGGCGGTCCTGCTGGAGGCCGGCGCCGACCCCGACGCCGGCACGCCGACCGCCCGTACCGCCGCATCGCTGTTCGGCCGCGCCCACCTGCTCAGGGGCTGACCTCGTACATCCCCGCACCGTCCAGGTACCGGACGGTGTTCAGGTCCCGTCTCAGCACCGCCTCCACCGGGTGCCGCAGACTCAGTACGACCGGATACTCCAGGTCCCACGTGGTCGCCGTGAGGTCCTCGCCGGGGCGGACCAGCACACTGACCTCACGCACACTCTCCAGGCTCCGCACCTCGTCCAGGGCGCGGTACCCCACCAGCCGGCCCGCAACCGGCGACACCAGCGCCGCCCAGGCGGCCGCGACACGACGCCGGTACGGCACACCGGCCCGGGCCAGGAAGCGCCGCGGCCGCAGGTACGCGTCCACCGCCCACTCCAACTGGCCCTCACCGATGGCATCCGCGACGTGGTACGGCAGCCCGGACGGCCGGGCGCCCGCCTCCACCAGCCGCGGGCCGTCCGGCGTGAGCTTGATCTCCAGGTGCGCCGCGCCGAACCGGACACCGAGCGCGTCCAGCACCTGGAAGCCGTATCGCACCAGATCGTCCACGACCGGGTCCTCGTGACGCAGCAGCACCTGTGCCACGACCAGGTCCCGCACCCCGTTGGCCGAGACCCGGTCGGTGCTCCAGACATCCGTGACGGTGTGCACACCTTCACAGCTGACGGTGTTCACGACGTACTCCGCGCCGACGAGGTACTCCTGGGCGACCACCTCGGTGATCCGGTCCCCGAACGCGGACGTCGTGCCCCGCAGCGCAGTGAGAGCGCCGGCCGAGTCGTCGGGTCCGTCACAGAACCGCACCCCGTGTCCCAGCGCGCCCCGCGGCGGCTTCACCACGGCCGTACCGTCCAGCCGCGCGTGCCAGGCCCTCAACTCGGCCGCGTCCCCGGTGCGGACCTGCCGCAGCGCGGGCACCCCGGCCGCCCTGAGCCGTTCGATCTGGAGGTACTTGTCCCGCCGGGCGGCGCTGAGCGCCGTACCGTTGGACGACGGGAGTCCCAGCCTCTCGGACAGCGCGTCCGCCAGCTCCACCCCCGACTCCCGGCCGGGCAGCACGGCACGCGGCTGAAGCACGGCCAGCCGCTCGGCCAGTACGTCGGGATCCTCTCCGGCCACGAGCGTGCGGCTGAACCGGGCCGGGTTCACCGCGGCGACCCCCGGAAGCAGCTCAGGGGTGCTCCGCACGTGGACCACCCCGCACCCGACGGCGGCGAAGGCGTCCACATAACGGTGCGAGGTACCGAAGGCGTCCACGACGGCCACCTGGAGAGCCGTCATACGTGGCTCCCTCCCGCGTCGGCCGGTGACCGGTCCGGCAGTTCGGCGAGAAGCCGACGCGCCGCCAGCAACCGGTACACCGCGTTCGTCAGCACGGTGTGCACACCGAACCCGGAAGTACCCGGCTCACCGTCGGCCAGGACGTCCCCCTCGCCGTCCTGGGCCAGGATGTCCCGCCTGGTCAGCGCGTCGTCCGGGGCGAAGACCTCCGGCAGTGCCTTCCTGGTGATCCCCAGGTGCACCATGCGGAAGTCCACGAACCCGTCGACCAGGTCGAGCAGTACCCCGGCGGCGCCGCGGCCGGTCTTCACCCGGCCGTCGAGGACCGCCTCAACAACGTTGTCACCCCTGCCCGACCGCTCCCGCCACTCGCTGATGAGGGGCCGGGACCACGCCGGGAAGTACGCCAGGGACTGGTCGAGATACCGCTCGTACTGCCTGCTCGGCGCCAACAGCACCAACTCCAGCAGCTGCACGCTCGGCATGAACGCCCCGCTCGCGCCACGGGGTCCGCCCTGATACCCCATGTGGTACGGCCGGAACGCCCGGAACGCCTCCCGGGACAGCCGGCCGAACCGTGCCATGTGGGCCCGGAAGTCCTCCAGCGCGGACAGCGCAGCCTCGAACTCGGCGGCCGTGTCCACGGCGTCCGGCTCCCGCAGCACCGCGCACAACCGCTCGAAGGCGGTACGCGCCGCGGGCTCCGCCAGCCGGTGGCCGAGGTAGAAGTCCCGTTCCAGAAGCCCGAGTCGCCCCTCGGAGAACACCCGTATGTCGCCACCGCGCTGCCACTCGGCGCAGTTGACGTCGATGAGCAGTTCGTAACTCATGTACGGGTCGAGTGCGGGGAACCGCGCGCACCGCGCCGAGACGGCGTCCAGCAGGGGTCCGGGAAACGCCGAGGGCCCCGCCGGAAGGTACCCGTTGAGCATGAAGAGGAGGTCGAGCTGGACCAGTGGCGCCGCGGCGGCGTCGCCGTCGACATGCCTGCCCACACCGAGCGTGTCGAGCAACCGGCACTGCCGCGCCTCGAGTTCCTCGTAGGTGCACAGACCGCGCGCCACGGCGGCCAGATCGGCGGGTAACTGATTCACCACGTATGGCCCGAGAGGTGAGGGCGGCGAGGCCGGCGTACCCCCGGCCGAGCCACGTGAGGGAGCTGCCAGCCCGGAGAACAGTTCTTCCTTCTGCACGTTCGCCTCCACTGCGGGGGGACGACGACACCCGGCGAGTCCGGTTCCACGGCGCCCGCCGGACGTGTCCTTCACTGGGGGAACGAGA
>NZ_LBMU02000102.1 GCF_001005085.2 Streptomyces humi | reverse complement strand
TCCGCCTCGCCCACGGCACCCGCCTCCGACACACCCACGGCCACAAAGCAGCCCGCCACACCCTCACCCTCGCCGCAGGAGCCTTCGCCGCAACCTTCCACCGACTCGGCGCACGCACCTGTCAGCGCGCACCGTCAGCTCACACCTCTGCCGCGTCTTCCCCGAACTCGGCATCACCTCCCGCGCCGCCCTGCGCGACGCCCTGAGCAGGCTGGAGGACGAGCACGGTGGCTGAACGGTGCCGGGACACCTCGCCTCTCAGTCGAATGACTGAGGAGCCCGCGCGCCCGGCCACGGCTCCGTGCCCGGTCCGACGGCCCGGCCCCGAGGACGCATGTGCTCACCTGCGGAGACCGGCGGGACACGGGCACTCCGCCGGCCCTCGTGTGGCCGTCCACGCCCGACCGTCATATGACTGATGTGTCCGGTTTCCCCACCGACAAGAGTGTGTACCACCGATCGCGTTCCCGCAAAGGAGAGCGACCTCGGATCTGCCGGCCGCACAGCGGAACCACCCATCGTCACCTGTTTGACAGGTGACGGACGTTGTGCGAGGGTCGTCGCGCCAGTGAGCCGCGCGGTGATCCCACACGCCGAAGCGAGCGGGAGACATCCCGGGCGCGGGCCGGTCACCGGAAACGCACGAGAGGGATTCACATGATCAACAGGCGCACCTTCAGCAAGGCCGTCGGCCTGGGCACCGGCGCCGCCGCGGCCTCGCTGTCCGGCTTCCAGACCGGCGCGTCCGCCGCGACCAGGAAGCCCACGCCGGGCGGCTCCCCCGCTCCCACGGTGCCCACCGTCACGCCCGGCACCCACACGGAGTTCAGCTCGCTCAAGCACGTGAAGGCGGGCGTCCTGGACATCGGCTACGCCGAGGCCGGCCCCGCGCACGGCCCGGTGGTCCTCCTGCTGCACGGCTGGCCCTACGACATCCACAGCTTCGTCGACGTCGCGCCGCTCCTCGCCGACCAGGGCTACCGCGTCCTCGTCCCGTACCTGCGCGGCCACGGCAGCACCCGCTTCCTGTCCGGGCACACCCCGCGCAACGCCGAGCAGTCCGCCATCGCGCTGGACATCATCGCCTTCATGGACGCCCTCAAGATCCATCAGGCGGTCCTGGCCGGCTTCGACTGGGGCTCGCGCACCGCGGACATCATCGCCGCCCTGTGGCCGGAGCGCGTCAAGGCGCTCGTCTCCACCAGCGGGTACCTGATCACCGACGTGAAGGCCCAGCTGGAACCCGCCGCCCCGGCCGTGGAGCACAACTGGTGGTACCAGTGGTACTTCGCCAGCGACCGCGGCAAGAAGGCGATGGAGAACGAGGACCAGCGCATCGCGCTGTGCCGCTACGTGTGGACCCTCGTCTCGCCGAACTGGAACTTCGACGACGCCACCTTCGCGCGCACCGCGCAGGCCTTCAAGAACCCCGACTACGCCGCCATCGTCCTCTACAACTACCGCTGGCGCATCGGCCTGATCGAGGGCGACCGCCGCTACGACCGCTACGAGAAGCAGCTCGCGGCCCAGCCCCCGATCCACGTTCCCACCGTCACCCTCGACGCGGCCCTCGACCCCTTCACCCCGCCCGGCGACGGCTCCGCCTACCGCGACCACTTCACCGGCCCGTACCAGCACCGGACCGTCGCGAACATCGGCCACAACCTGCCGCAGGAGGCGCCCACCACCTTCGCCCAGGCCGTGGTCGACGCCGACCGCCTCTGAGATCCGGTGGAGACGCAGATGAGCGAAGTCCTGTGGAACCGTCTGACAGCGGCCGAGCTGCGCGCCCTCGCGGCCCGCGACGCGGTGGTGCTGCTGCCCGTCGGAGCCACCGAACAGCACGGTCCGCACCTGCCCACCGGTGTCGACGACCTGCTGGCGGCGGAGGTGTGCCACCGGGCGGCGCTGCTGGCCACCGAGCACACCGGTGTGGTGGTGGCCCCGTCGATCGCCACGGGGCTCTCCGAGCACCACATGGCCTTCGGCGGCACCCTCTCGATCAGTCTGCCCACCCTGCACGCGCTCCTGCGCGACCTGTGCCGCTCGATGATCCGCGCGGGGTTCTCCCGCATCCTGATCGTCAACGGGCACGGCGGGAACATGACCGCGCTCAACGCCCTCACGACGGAACTGACCGCGGAACTGTCGACGCCGATCGCGTTCGCCAGCTACTTCGGCGTCGGGCGGGAGGTGGTGCGGGACACCCTGGAGACGCAGGACGGCCTCATGCACGCGTGCGAGGGTGAGACGTCCATGATGATGGCGGCGCACCCCGAGCTGATCCGCGGCGAGCACCTCGGCGAGGCGCACGGTCCCCGCATCACGCTGCCCGCGGAGTCCACCGAGCCGGTGTACCTGGCCGTCCCCTTCGACCGGATCACCCCGACCGGGGTGGCGGGCGACGCCCGGGTGGCGAGCCCGGAGAAGGGCGAACGGATGCTCTCCGGCTGCGCGTCGGCGCTGGCGGAGATCATCCTCAAGGACCCCTGGGCCCAGGTACGGCCAGCGCCCCCGGCGACGCCCTGAGAGGGCGCGGAGCTCCACAGCATGCGGCCGGGAGGGCATCGCCCCTCCCGGCCGCGTCGGCGTTCAGGGCACACCCACCCCTCCCTTCGTCACCACCTTGACAGGTGACGACACACCTGGCAGGTTAGTCACCAGTCAGGGCGGTGACGCCGATCCGATCGGGTCGGTCCGTCCTCTTCCGAGACTTCGCCGGCACATCTGCCGAAACACGTGAGGGGTTTGTCATGGCCAGCATCAAGGGTGGGCGCAAGCGGCTGGTGACAGGCGCGGTCGCCACGGTCACGGCGGGTCTGGCCTTCGGCGCGTTCGCCGTCAGCGGGACCGCCAGCGGTGCGACGAACCACGCCGGGGCGTCCAATGCGGGGGCGACCGGTCACGCCAGGCCCACCGTCGTCCTGGAGCACGGCGCCTTCGCCGACGGCTCAAGCTGGAACGGCGTCATCACCGCACTGCGCGCCGACGGATACCCGGTCGTCGCCGCCGCCAACCCGCTGCGCGGCCCGGCCTCCGACGCCGCCGCCCTGCGCACGGTCCTCGACCACGTCAAGGGCCCGAAGATCCTCGTCGGCCACTCCTACGGCGGCAGCGTCATCAGCGAGGCGGCCACCGGCGACCCCGACGTCAAGGCGCTGGTCTACGTCGCGGCCTTCCTGCCGGCTCCCGGGGAGAGCGCCCTTGAGCTGACGAACAAGTACCCCGGCTCCACCCTCCCGGACGCCCTCGACCCGGTCACCTACCAGCAGGCCGACGGCTCCACCGCCACCGACCTGTACATCCAGCAGGACAAGTTCCGCCACCAGTTCGCCGCCGACGTGCCCGCCGGCCAGGCCGCGCTGATGGCCGCCGAGCAGCGGCCCATCGCGCAGTCCGCCCTGACGGAGAAGGCCACCAGCGCCGCCTGGAAGACCATCCCCAGCTGGGACATCGTCACCACCCGCGACCTCAACATCCCCGCGGCCGTGCAGCGGTTCATGGCCGGGCGGGCGCACGCCCACACCACCGAGGTCGCCGCGTCCCACTCGGTCGCCGTCTCCCACCCCCACCTGGTGGCCGACGTGATCGAGCGGGCCGCCCACGCCACCGTCCGCTGACGCGCCCGTGGGGGCGGCGGAGCAGACGGCTCCGCCGCTCCCGGGAGCGGCCACGGACACCACCGGCACACCTCACGAGTGCGCGGAGCACGGGAGAATGGACGCCATGACCTCACACACCGACCCCCGTGCCCTCGGGGAGTTCCTCAAGGCCCGCCGGGCCCAGCTGGATCCCGGGGACTGCGGTCTGCCCGAGGCGGACACCCCCCGCCGGGTCGCCGGGCTGCGCCGCGAGGAGGTCGCCCGGCTCGCCGCGATCAGCGTGGACTACTACACCCGGCTCGAACAGGGCCGGGTCCGCGCCTCCGCGCCCGTACTCGCCACCCTGGTCCGCGCCCTGCGCCTCGACGACGACCAGCAGAGCTACCTCTACGAACTCGCGGGTCGGACCGACGACCGCCCGCGCCGCCGCCGGTCCGTCCAGCAGGTGCGGCCCGCCATGCGCCGCCTGCTGGACCAGCTCACCGGGACACCCGCGCTGGTCCTCGGCCGGCGCCTGGACATCCTGGCCTGGAACCCGGCCGCCGTCGCCCTCTACACCGACTTCGCCGAGCTCCCGGCCGGCCGGCGCAACTACCTGCGCCTGATGTTCACCGACCCGGCGATCCGGGAGATGCACCGGGAGTGGAGACACGACGCCCGGGACGCCGTCGCCGCCCTGCGCATGGAGGCCGCCGCCGGCCCCGCCGACCCCGAGCTGGACGGCCTGGTCGCCGAACTGTCCGCGCGGGACGCGGACTTCCGCACCTGGTGGGCCGAGCACCGCGTCAACAGCGCGACCTACGGGACCAAGCAGTACCGGCACCCCCTGGTCGGTGACCTCACCCTCGACTGCGACACCTGGAGCGGCTCCGACGGCTCCGGGCAGCGGCTGATGGTCCTCACCGCCGAGACCGGCACCCCCTCCCACGACGCCCTGCGCATCCTCACCTCCTGGACCCCCGAGCGGGCGGACGTCGGACCCGCACGTGGCTGAACACGCACGTGGTTGAACCCGCACACCTCCTCCTCTCGTCTCCCTAGGGAAGTCCGAGAAGGAGTGCACATGCTGGCGTACGACATCCGGGGCAGCGGGCCCGGACTCATCCTGCTGCCCGGCATCGGGGGTTCGGCGGCCGACACCTGGGAGCCGCTGACCACCGGCCTCGCGGCCACCCACACCGTCGTGCTCGCCGACCTCCCCGGACCGGATCACGGCGGTCCGGCCTCCGGTCCGCTGCGCGCCGAGGCCCTCGCCGACCAGGTCGCGGCCACGGCGCGGGACGCCGGACTGCGCGACTTCGTGATCGCGGGCACCTCGCTCGGCGCGGCCGTCGCCGTCAAGGTCGCCGCCCGCCACCCCGACCGGGTGCGCGGCCTGTTCACCCTCTGCGGCTTCGCCCGGCCCCGTACCGCGCTCTGGCTCAGCCTGGAGATGTGGGCGGCCCTGCACGCCCGCCGGGACGGCAGACTGAGCGCTTTCGTGACCTCACTGGCCTTCTCCGAGGACCGTCTGGCCGGACTGACCCCGGACGCGGCCCGGCGGCTCACCGCGCGACTGGTGCCGTTCGCCCCGGGCACGGTCCGGCAGATCGCCCTGGCCCTGAGCACGGACCTGCGCGCCGACCTCCCCTCGATCACCGCACCCACCCTGGTGGTCGCGGCCACGGCAGACCGGTTCGTGGCCCCGGAGCACTCGGTGGAACTCGCCGAGGGCATCCCCGGCGCGCGGCTGGCCGCGGTCAGTGGCGGCCACGCGGCGACCTACGAGGAGCCGGAGCGGACCCTGGAACTCCTCACCGGCTTCCTCCACGACCTGCGCCGGGACCGTTCCCCGGACTCCGCCCCCCTGGTCCTGCGGCAGCCGGGTCCGCGGCTGCCGCCGGCCGTTCGGCAACCCCGCAATCCCCACCGCCGCTGACCTTCCAGGACAACGAGGACGGGCGCGGGCGGCGGGCAGGGTAGGTTCTCCTTCAGAACACGTGTCTCAATGGAGCCTGCCGCACGGGCTCGCCGGACCGCAAGGACCCCCTCTTCAGGTGTCCGGAGCGATGGAAACGTGTTTGACAGCGGCCCCGTGGTATCACCAGCGGAAAGACCGGAGCATCGATGAGATCGGACGCGCGCTCCAACCGGCTGCGCATCCTCGAAGCGGCCACGGAGGTACTCGCCCTTCCCGGCGACACCTCGTTGAAGTCCATAGCGCGCAGGGCGGGCGTGGGCCAGGGAACGCTGTACCGGCACTTCCCCACCCGGGAGTCCCTGGTGCTCGAGGTGTACGGGGAGGAGGTCGAGGGCCTGGTGACGGCCGTACCCGCCCTGCTGGACACACTGCGCCCGCCGCTCGCCCTGCGCGCCTGGCTGGGCCACCTGCTCCGGCTCGGCTGGTGCACACCGGAGTTCGCGGAGGCGATGCGCTCGGTCACCGACACTCCGACGCAGGCCTGCCGGCAGGCCTGCGAGCCGCTGCTCGACGCCCTCTCGGCGCTGGTGGAGGCCAACAGGGCGACCGGGGCCATCGAGCCCGGTACGACGGCCGACGACGTGCTCCTGCTGATCGGCCCGCTGTGGCGGGTCGGCGCGAACGAGGCCGAACACATGCGCGCGGCACGGCTCTTCGACATGCTCCTGCGGGGACTGTGCCCCTCGGGTGCCGCGCACGCCACTGCCGCGGCCGAGGGCGCGACGTCCGCGGGCTGACCCCCGGCGTCAGTACACCTCGTCGCCCGGGAAGAGCGTGAGCAGTCGTACGGTCTCCACGTACAGCCAGGTCAGGGTGAGGGTGACCCCGAAGGCGGCCGTCCAGGCCTGGTCACGCGGGACGCCGAAGGCGATGCCGTCCTCGATCTTCCTGAAGTGCAGGGACAGGAAGACCGCCGCGAGGACGACACCCACGAGACCCATGAGGACGCCGAGGCCCACGGGGCGCAGACCCAGGCCGTCCGCGCCCATGACGGGGAACAGGATCCCGTCCGCCAGGGCGAGGTGGCACAGGCCGAGCAGGGCGGCACCGGCGAACGGCCGAAAGCGGCGGTCCGCGCGTACCCAGTGCAGCCGGTAGGCGAGGAGGCAGCCCGCGGAGGCGGCCGTCGTGCCCAGGACGGTCTGCACGAGGAGACCCGGGGAGACCTGGCGGGCGACGGTGCTGGACAGCACGCCCAGGAACAGGCCCTGGAAGGCGGCGAACGTCAGGGTCGTCGCCCGGGAGGGGCGGTTCCCGCGGCACTGGACCACCACCAGCGCGGCGGCGACGAGTCCCGTGCCGGCGGCGGTGCCGTAGGCGGCGGCCGTCGCGAGGGGCAGGAGGGGCAGGAGGGGCAGGAGCGTCCACGCCGACGTCGCCGCCATGACCGTCACGGCGACCCCCGCCGCCGCGCGGGAGAGCACGTCGTCCATCGTCATCAGGTCGGCGACGACGAGGGGCGGCGGCGCGGAACTGTCCCTGGGCGATTCCGGGGTCCGGCCGGGGCCGGGCCGGCCGCCGGGGACGGCGATGCCCGCCCGTGGGTCCCTGACGGCGGTCTTCTGACCGCCCCGGCGCCTGAACTGGGGCCGGGAGAGTACCGGGTTGCTGCTCGTCAGCGACCGCTGCGGCTCGACGGGTGTCATGTCAGCTCCTCCGTCACGTCAGCTCCACTTCTCCGGGCCGGACGTACGCCGTCCGCGGCACCGCCGGGCGGCGGAGCGGGCCCTGTCCCTCGTCAGCCTCCGCCGTCCGACGTACCGCGCGCATCAGTCACTTGACGGTGCGGCCGGCCGGCCGCGGCGGCCCCGGCGTCGCGGTCACGGAAACTCGAAGCCCAGCTCCCGAGCGGCCGTCCCGGAAGTGGGCTGGGACCAGTGCTTCGCCACGGCCTCGTCGGTGGCGAGCGAACGGGTGTGGGCCACGTCCAGGTAGAGGGTGCCGTCGAGGTGGTCGGTCTCGTGCTGCACGATGCGCGCCGGCCAGTCGCTGAACACCTCGTCGACGGCCCGGCCGTGCTGGTCCATGGCCCGCAGCCGTACCCGGGCGGGCCGGGCCACCACCGCCTGCCAGCCCGGCACACTCAGACAGCCCTCGAAGAACGCGGCCCGGCTGTCGCCCTCGGGCTCGTAGACCGGGTTGACCAGCACCCGGAAGGGCAGCGGGACCCGCCCCTTCGCCGCCAGCGCCTCCCGCGGTCCGCGGGCCAGGTCCTCCACCACGGCGATCCGCAGGGCCACGCCGACCTGCGGAGCGGCCAGTCCGACACCCGGGGCCGCGAGCATCGTCTCACGCAGCGCGGCCACGAACCGGTCGAGCAGGGCGTCGTCCAGCTGCCCGTCGTACGGCTCGGCGGCGCGCCGCAGTACGGGGTCGCCCGCGGCGACGACGGGCAGCGGGCCCCCGTTCTCCAGGAGCTGTTCGACCCGGGCGGCCAGGGAGAGGTGTGTCGTTGAATTCGCCATGTGAGCCAGCTTGCCATGCACCCTTTGATACGTGTGCACATGCGCGGCTCGCCCGGTGCCGGGCCCGTACCCCTCGGGGTGGCCGCCCGGCACCGGCCGCCGGGCTCGCCGACGGCCAGGTGACGGGGTCCGCCTGTCTCCGGGGCCGGGTCAGGCGGGCGTGACGTTGTGGTTGAACCGGAACACGTTCGCCGGGTCGTGGCGCTTCTTCACCGCGGCCAGCCGGTCGTAGCGCTCCGGCCCGAACACGGCGCGCATGCCCTCGGCGTCGGTCGCCTCCTCCGGCGAGAGGAAGTTCGCCATGCCCCGGTCGGCCGCCCAGGGAGTCAGCCCGTCCACGACCCGCTCCAGCTCGGCCCGCAGCTGTTCGGCGTGGTCCGGGGCGCCCGGCGCGAGGGCGAAGAGGGTGTACGGGAGCCCCCGGCCGGCCACCGAGTTGGGGAACTGCGGTTCCCGGTCCAGGGCGCCGCCCAGCGCCCGGATCTCGACGTTCGCGAGGGTGCAGCCGGAGTCCGTGCCGGCCAGCTCCACCAGCGCCTGCGCCGTCTTCTCGGAGAACTCCGCGAGACCCATGCTCCGGTCGAAGTAGGGCAGCGGCTCCACCGGGTCCATGTGGATCTCCCCGATCGCGGTGAAGGGCTTCTCCCCCACCAGGTCGAGGAGCGCCGGCGCGGCGGCGCGCAGCGGGGCGACGAGTTCGGCGCCGTCGGCCGCGGACCCCAGGTAGCCGATGCGCAGGTGGACGGTGAAGGCGCCGCGCAGCGGCTCGGGCAGCACGGGAAGGTCGGGCAGCCGCTGGACGCCGATGGACGAGGTCATGTCCTCCCCCACCGTCGGCAGCCAGGCGCGCCAGGCCTCCAGCACCTGCTCCAGGTGCTCACCGGGGAAGTAGATGCCGCCGCCGTAGAAGCGTGAGACCGGGAAGACCTCGAACTCGATCGCCGTCACCACGCCGAAGTTTCCCTTGCAGCCCAGCAGCGCCCAGAACAGGTCGGGTTCGTCGTGCGGCGTCACCCGGCGCAGTTCCCCGTCCGCCGTGACCACGTCCAGCCGGCGTACATGGTCGGCGGCGTAGCCGTGGGAGCGGCCGAGCAGGGGGCTCTGCCCGCCGCCCAGCGTGTAGCCGATGACGCCGACGTTCGGCGCGGAGCCGACGACCGGCGCCAGTCCGAACTCCGCCGTCCGCGGCAGCACGTCGCTCCAGCACACGCCCGCCTCGACGCCCACGGTGCGGTTGTCGGCGTCGACGGTGATGCCCTTCATCCGGTGGGTGGTGATCAGCAGGCCGCCCTCGGCCGCGCCGACCATCTGGTGGGCCGCGGACTTCACCGCGACCGGGAGCCCGTTCGCCGTGGCGAACCGGACCGCCTCCCGGACGTCCGCCGCGCAGGTGGCGCCCACCGCGAGCGCCGGCCGCAGACCGCAGACGAGGTTGAACGTGGCGCACTCCGCCTCGTAGCCCTCCTCCCCGGGCAGGACGACGGGTCCGTACAGCGATCGCCGCAGGGCCGTCACGTCTTCCGGACGCAGGGCCACACCTGGCGTTCTGGACACGTCCGCACTCATTCCGATCACAACCTCACTCGCACACGCGGCCTGCCCCGCGCCGAAACCTGACGTCACTGACACGAGACGGAGGTCCTCCGCCGTTCACGTCGGCGGGTTAAAAGTTCACATGTCCTTGGATCCGGACGTTCTGCCTCGCGAAGACAGGTATCACGGATACGTGTGCGACCTTGGGGTACCGGCCCTGGCGTGATTCATCGGTATCCGATTTGACGAACCATTGGTTCGAATCACTGGTACGGTCGTTACTGAACCGATGATTCACCGATTCCCGAAGCACCGTGCAGAACGGATCACCCATGTCTTCTCAGCGACCTGACGTCATCGTCGTCGGCGGCGGCTCGGCCGGGTGCGTGCTCGCCGCACGTCTGACGGAGGACGCCGGCACCCGCGTACTGCTGCTGGAGGCCGGCTCGGCCACCCTGCCGGACGCCGTGGCCCACCCTCCGGCGTGGCCCTCGCTCGCGGCATCGACGGCCGGCTGGGGCGACACCACCGTCGTACAGCGGGCCTCCGGGGCCCCCGTGGCGCTCCCCCGCGGCAAGGGCCTGGGCGGCTCGTCCGCCATCAACGCCATGGTCTTCGCCCGCGGACACCGCACCGGCTACGACAGCTGGAGCGCCCACGGCGCCAAGGGCTGGACCTACGACGACCTGCTCCCGTACTTCCAGCGCACCGAGACCGCCACGAGCGGGGCGCCCGGCCGCGGCACCACCGGGCCCCTCACCGTCGGGCCGGCCGAGGACCCCAACGCGATCCTGCTGGCCTGCCTCGAAGGCGCGGTCGAGACGGGGCACCGCCGGGCCTTCGACATCAGCGGCGGCCTGGAGGAGGGCTTCGCCCCGGTCGACCTCAACATCGTCGGCGGACGGCGGCAGAGCGCGGCCGACGCCTACCTCGCCCCGGCCCTGGACCGCCCGAACCTCGACGTGGTCACGGGGGCGACCGCACACCGGCTGCTCTTCGAGGGCACGCGCTGTGTCGGGGTGGAGTACGGCGTGGACGGCCGGATCCACTCCGCGAAGGCGGCCGGCGAAGTGGCGGTGACGGCCGGCGCGATCGGGTCCGCGCTGCTCCTCCAGCGGTCCGGCGTCGGGTCCGAGGACGATCTGCGCCAGGCCGGGGTCGACGTCTTCCACCGGCTGCCCGGCGTGGGCCGCAACCTGCACGACCACCCGCGCGCCAACCTCGTCTACCGGGCCCAGCGGCCGGTGCCCACGCCGCGCAACAACCACGGCGAGATCCTGGGCCTGCTGCGCAGCACTCCGGAGGCCGACGGGCCCGACGTACAGATCATCTTCATCGACATCCCGCTGCCCAACGCCGTCGCCCCGGTGCAGAACGGCTTCACCGTCGGGATCTCGCCGATGCGGCCGGCCAGCCGTGGCTCGCTGAGGATCAGCTCGGCCGACCCCTACGCGCCACCGGTCATCGACCCCCGGTACCTCACCGCCGAGGAGGACGTCCGGGCGGTCGTGTCCGGCATCACCACGGCCCGCCGGATCGCCTGGTCGGACGCGCTCGCCGCATGGGGCATCGAGGAGGTCAGCCCGGGTCTCGCCGCGGTGGACGAGGAGTCGCTCGCGCAGCACGCCCGCAGGTACTTCGGCTCCTACTGCCACCCGGTCGGCACCTGCCTCATGGGCGAGGACGAGGTGTCCGTCGTCGACTCCGAGCTGCGGGTGCGCGGGCTCGACGGCCTGCGGGTCGCCGACGGCTCGGTGATGCCGTCCATCCCGTCCAACAACACCAACGCGACCGTGTACGCGATCGCCGAGCGGGCCGCCGAACTCGTACGCCGCGCCTGATCCGAGCACGGCGGCACCGCCGAGGACGGCGGACCCACACGGTCCGGGCTCGCGGGGGCCGGGGAGTGGTGTGCGGGCCCCGAGGACGGCGGACCCACACGGTCCGGGCTCGCGGGGGCCGGGGAGTGGTGTGCGGGCCCCGAGGACGGCGGACCCACACGGTCCGGGCTCGCGGGGGCCGGGGAGTGGTGTGCGGGCGGCTGGATTTCGCCGCTGTCCGTCAGGGCGTCCGGGTCCCGGGGAACATGGGGGAGGCACCGTGGGCGGTGTGCCGCAGTCGGCGGGACGCGGCCGGCCACGCACCGGCCTCGGGCGGTGGACGGTCACGGGGCACGGCCCGGCCGAGCGCCGGGCCGGGGAACGTGGCCTGCGCCTCCCGGTGTCCGGCGGTTCCGCGCGCGGCCGGCACCCTCTCGCCGAGGACCGGCCCGGTGCGCACCCGCCGACGGCAGGCACACGGCCGGGGGGCCGGCCCCCGCGCCCGTCGCCGCAGGCCGCAACCGGGAGCACGACAAGGGCCGAATCCGGACGTCATCTAGACTCCAGTCCGCAGGGCCGCACGTAGCCTGGTGCCGGCGCAGCCAGGTCGGAGGAGGGTGCGGGCCTCCATGAAGCCGGCCGTGGGAGGCAGCCTGTGAACGACCTGGACTCGACCGTCTGCCCCGCCTCGACACGGCTGGTCGGGCGCGACGGGGACCTCGCGTTCATCCAGTCCTTCTTCGGCAACTCCGAGGTACAGGGCGCTGCCCTGCTGCTCTCGGGCGAGGCGGGGGTGGGGAAGACCGCCGTGCTCGACGCGGTGGCGGCCGGCGCCGCGCGCAACGGCATCCGGGTCCTGCGCGCGGCCGGTGTGCAGTTCGAGGCCGACATCGGCTACGCCGGTCTCAACCAGCTGCTCGTGCCGCTCTTCGACGACTTCGACATCCTCGACGACGTGCACCGCGACGCCCTGCGGGTCGCGGTCGGCATCGGCAGCGGGCCGCCGCCCGACCGGCTGCTGACCTCCACCGCGGCGCTGCTGCTGCTCCGGCTGACGTCGGTCCGCACGCCGCTGCTGGTCGTGGTCGACGACCTGCCGTGGCTGGACCGGGCGACCAACGCCGTGCTCGGCTTCGTGGCCCGTCGGCTGGTCGGCAGCAGGATCGGCTTCCTCGCCGCCTCCCGCACGGGCTCCGACAGCTTCTTCGAACCGAGCGGACTGACCGAGCGCCGGCTGGAACCGCTGGACGAGTCCTCGTCGGCCGAGCTGCTCGCCCTCGCCCACCCCGACGTCTCCCCCGCCGTGCGGCGACGCATCGTGACCGAGGCCCGCGGCAACCCGCTCGCCCTGGTGGAACTGCCGACGGCGCTCTCCGCCGAGCAGCGCGCGACCCTGGCGGCGGTGCCCGCCGTGCTGCCGCTGAGCGACCGGTTGCAGGCCATGTTCGCCTCCCGGGTGGCGGGCCTGCCCGAACGCAGCCGTGAGCTGCTGCTGATCGCCGCCCTCGACGGCACCGGCGACCTGGCCGCCGTGGAGGCGGCGGCGGCCGGCCGGGCCTCCGTGGACGACCTCGCCCCGGCCGAGCAGAAGCGGCTGGTGTCGGTGTCGGCGGACAACCGGCGGCTGTCGTTCCGGCACCCGCTGATCGGTTCGGCCGTGGTGGAGCTCGCGACCGCCTCGGAACGCAGACGGGCCCACCGGGCGCTCGCCGACGTCCTCGGCGACCAGCTGGAGCGCCGCGCCTGGCACCTCGGAGAGGCCTCCGTCGGGCCCGACGAGACGGTCGCCGCCCTGCTGGAGGAGGCCGGCCGGCGCCGGCTGCGGCGCGGCGACGCGCTCGGCGCGGTGACCGCGCTGACCCGGTCCGCGGGGCTCAGCCCGGCGCCCGCGGACGAGAGTCGCCGGCTGGCCGAGGCGGCCTACGTCGGGGTGGACTCCGGCGGCGAGCTGGAGGACGCCTCCCGGCTGCTCGCCGGGGCGCGGCAGGTGCACCCCAGCACCGGGCAGGAGTCGCTGCACGCGGCGGCCGCGTCCGCGTTCCTGCTGATCAACAGGGACGGCGACATCGACACCGCGTACCGGCTGCTGGTCGGCGCGATCGAGGCCGGACAGCACGGCTACGACGCCTCGGACCCCGCCCTCGTCGAGGCTCTGCACCTGCTGGTGCTGCTGTGCTGGTACGGCGGTGACCCCAAGCTGTGGCAGCCGCTGACCGCTTTCGTGGAGCGGCTCGTCCCCGAGCCCCCCGAGCTGCTGTGGGTGATCATGCAGACCTTCGGCGACCCGGCCCGCACCGGCGCCGCGGCCCTGCCCCGGCTCTCCGAGCTGATCGCCACGGTGGGCGACGATCCCACCCGGGTGGTGCGGGTGGGCACCGCCTCGGTCTTCCCCGACCGGCTAGGGGAGTTCCGATGGGCCACGCGCCGGCTGGTGGAGCAGGGCCGGGCGGGCACCGCGCCGGTCCGCCGGCACCTGGGCGCGCTGATGCACCTCGGCCTGGACTACTTCCACCTGGGCCGGTGGGACGACGCCGCCCAGCTGGCGGCGGAGGGGCTGCGCCTGTGCGAGGACCACGACTACCGGTTCTTCGCCTGGTACTTCCAGTACATCCAGGCCGCGGTGGCCGGGGTGCAGGGCGACGGCGGGACCAGTGCGGAGCTGACCGAGGAGATCGTCCGCTGGGCGACGCCGCGCGGGACCCACGGCGCGCGTTTCTTCGCCTGCCACGCGCGGGCCCTGGCCGCTCTCGGCAGCGGCGACTTCGAGACCGCCTACCAGCACGGCAGCACGCTCAGCCCGCCCGGAACCGTCGCGCCCTACGTCCCGATCGCCATGTGGGGGACGATGGACCTGGTCGAGGCGGCCCTGCGGACCGGCCGGGAGAAGGAGGCCGCGGCCCACGCGGCGGCGATGCGCGCGAGCGGGATGGCAGCGCTGTCGCCCCGGCTGGAGCTGCTGGTGCTCGCCTGCGAGGCGCTGACCACACCCGCGGAGAAGGCCGTTCCGCTCTTCGAACGGGCCCTGTCCCTGCCCGGCGCGGAACGCTGGCCCTTCGACGTCGCGCGCGTACGGCTCTTCCACGGCGAGCGGCTGCGGCGACTGCGGGTGACGACGGAGGCCCGGGAGCAACTGACGCAGGCGCTCGACGCGTTCCAGCGGCTGGGGGCCAAGCCGTGGGTGACCCGTACCGCGGCCGAGCTGCGGGCCAGCGGTCAGTCCGCGCCCGCCGCGGCCCGCCCGGGAACGGTGGCACTGACCGCGCAGGAGTTGCAGATCGCCACGCTGGCGGCGACCGGGCTGACCAACAAGCAGATCGCGGAACGGATGTTCCTGTCCCACCGGACCATCGGCACGCACCTGTACCAGATCTATCCCAAGCTGGGCATCACCTCGCGGGCCGCACTGCGCGACGCCCTCTCCCGGCTCGACGCGGGCGACGAGGGCTGAGCCGACGGCTTCCGCCGCCGCTCAGTCATTCGACGTATGCCGGGTCCCCGGCCGCCGCGGACAGTGGAGGCGGGACGTCCTCCCGGACCGTCCCCCCGGTGGCCGCGTGGGACGCCACCGGCACCAGGGAGGGGGGAACCGGATGTTCGGCGCCTCGGACAGTCATCCGGACATCCACTGGCCGTCGGGTTTCTCACCGGACCAGGCGCACGGTTTCTGTCAGGCGCAGGCGGTGGTGCACGCCCCGCCCGCCACCGCCTTCTCCCTGCTCGGCGCGGTGGCACGGTGGCCGGAATGGGTGCCCGGAGTGAGCGAAGTACGCGCCGGGGCGCTCCCCGGGGCCTTCGAGGTGCGCTTCCACGGGCACCGGTTCGAGATCTGCCTGGGCGAGCAGGTGCCGTACCGCCGGCTCGGCTGGTCGGGTGTCGGCGCCGGTGTGCAGCTGTACCAGGCCTGGCTGCTGACGGCGGTCCCGGACGGCACCCATGTGGTGACCGAGAACGTGGTCCGCGGCCCCGCCGCCAGGTCCCTCGCCGCGTCGACGCCGCTGTGGACCCAGCGCCTGAACGCCCTGTGGCTCGCCCAGCTCAAAAGGCTCTCGGAGAGCGCGCCGGGCGGGGTATGACACGCCGACGGCCGGCGCCCGTGCGGGTGCCGGCCGGTCGAGGTCGTGCTGTCCGGTGGGTCAGGCGGCCGGGACGGACTCCTCGCCGGTGGCGCGGGGGGCCGTGACGGCCTTTCCCTCGCCGGCGCGGGGGGTGTCGACGGTCCTGCCGGCGCGGGCCGGCCGGAGGAAGAGCGCGAGGACGAGGCCGGCGGCCAGGGCGGGCGCGATCCAGAGGTAGCCGGTGGCCGTGGCGTGGGCGAAGGCGTCCAGTGCGGTGTCGCGCAGGGCGGCGGGGAGCCGGCCGATGGTGTCGGGACGGGCCGCGTCGAACCCGCCGGCGGTCGGCAGGGCCCGGGTACGGTCGGCGAAACCGGTGTTGAGCAGGGTGCCGAAGACGGCGACCCCGAAGGCCGCGCCGATGGAGCGGGCAAAGGTGACGACGGCGCTGGCGGCGCCGAGGTCGGACGCGGGCACGGAGTTCTGGACGGTGGTCAGCACCACCATGGGGACCATGCCGATGCCGACACCGGTCAGCAGGAAGTAGCCGCTCAGCACCAGGGTGCCGGTGCCGGCGCCGATGGTGCCCAGCAGGAGCAGCCCGCCGAGGTTGGCGGCCAGCCCGGCGAGCAGGATCATCCGCAGCCGCCCGGTGTGCGCGGACCGGCGCCCGGCGAGGGACTGGCTGATGACGAGTCCGGCGACCAGGGGCAGCATGTGCACGCCGGAGAGCGTGGCGGAGACACCGTCGACGATCTGGAGGTAGGTCGGCAGGTAGACCAGGACGGCGAACATCGCGGCGTTGGCGAGGAAACCGATCAGCGAGGAGAGGACCACGGTCCGGGAGCCGAGCATGGCCGGCGGCAGGACCGGCGCGGCGGCGCGGCGCTCGACGGGCACCAGCAGCACGGCCAGGAGGACGGTGACGGCGATCAGTCCGAGGATGGCCGGTGAGCCCCAGCCCCAGCGCTCCCCGAAGGACGTCACCAGGACCAGGCCGGTGGCGATGGCGGCCAGGACGGTGGCGCCGAGGTAGTCGATGCGGGCCCTGGCGCCCCGGGTGGCCGCGGGCAGCGCGCGGGCCGCGACGGCCAGGGCGACGACGCCGACGGGCAGGTTGACCAGGAACGCCCAGCGCCAGGAGAGCTGGTCGGTGAAGACACCGCCGAGCAGCGGGCCGACGATGCTGGCGACACCGTAGACCGAACCGAACATGCCCTGGTAGCGGCCGCGTCGGTCGGGGGCGACGATGTCCCCGACGAGGGCGAAGGTGAGCACGATCATGCCGCCGCCGCCCACGCCCTGGAGCACTCGGGCGCCGATCAGCTCGGGCAGGTTCCGGGCGAGGCCGCAGGCCACCGAGGCGATCAGGAAGACCGAGGTCGACGCCAGGTAGAGCCGCTTGCGGCCGAACATGTCGCCGAGCTTGCCCCACAGCGGTGTGACCGCGGTGGAGGCGAGCAGGTAGGCGGCGCTGACCCACGCGATGTCGTCGAACCCGTTCAGCTCCTGGGCTATGCGCGGCAGCGCGGTCGAGACGATCGTCTGGTCGAGGGCTGCCAGGAGGACCGCGAGGATCAGCGCGCTCATGGCGGCGGCGACCCCGCCGGCCCGGGGCGGGGCCGCCTGCTGTGTCGTCGGCATCGTCGGCATCGTCGGCATCGGAACTGCCTTTCTGCGAGGGGGTCAGGGGTGGCGGAATGCCGTGACAGACGTTGACGCCTCACCCGATTGACCGTATCGGCTTTAACTGTCACTTCAATGTAGCACTTAATTGGCAGTTCTTCACCTTGGAGAGGCACTAGATGAATCAGGTTGCACATCCGGCCACTAGAATCGGGACGGTGAGAGCCGACGCAGCACGCAACCTGGAAGCCGTCCTGACCACCGGGGCGCGCATGCTCGCAGCCGACCCGGGCGCGAGCATCGCGAGCATCGCCGCCGAGGCGGGAGTGGACCGGCGTACGGTCTACCGGCGCTTCGCCTCCCGTGAGGACCTCCTCGCCGCGATCTACGAAGCCAGGCTGAAGGCGGTCGAGGACGCCATCGAGGACGCCCGGCTGCGCGAGGCGCCCGTGGCCGTCGCACTGCACCGTTACGTGGAGAACGTCATCGGCGTGAACCGGACCTGGCCGGTCGACCTCAGCCGGATGCTCGCCGACGACACCGTCCGCGCCCGCCGTGACACGTCGGTACGCGAGGTCGACGCCTTCTTCGAACGGGCCGTCGGCGAAGGCCTGTTGCGCCAGGATCTGCCGAAGGGCTGGGCGAGCGCGCTGCTCCCGCAGCTGATGCACCTGGTGAACCGGCAGCTGCCGGAGCTGACCCCCGGACAGGCCGCGGACGTCGTCGTGGACACCCTGCTGAACGGCCTCGGAACCCCCTGACACACCGACGGCCCCCGAGCACACGTCGGAGTACTCGGGGGCCGGAGGCGGTGCGGGCAGGAGGCGGTACGCGCCGGGGGCAGGAGGCGGTGCGGGCCG
>NZ_LBMU02000101.1 GCF_001005085.2 Streptomyces humi | reverse complement strand
GACCCCGGCCGGCTCCCCTCGGCCCTCGTCGGCGTCACGGCTCCAGCAGGCGCGGCGACAGCGCCCCGCAGGGCACCAGGTCCACCTCGGCCCCCGCGTCCCGCAGATCCGTGAGCACGAGCTCGTCGTACATCAGCAGCCCGGTCTGCTCCGGCCAGACCACCGCCCACAGCCACAGGCCCCGGGCCTCGCCGGCGAAGACGGCGCGGTCGTCCGGCGCCCCGGAGACGTGCCACAACGGCGTCGGCCGGCCGGCCGCCAGCACCTTGGCCTGCGGCGGCTTCTCCACGTTCATGTAAGGGCCCGGGTCCGGGGCGTCGATGCCCGCGTACCGCGCGCCGAGGCCGACTCCCAGCTCCTCGGCGACCAGGATCATCTCCCCTATCCCGCCGAGCGGTGCCGGTCCGGAGCAGGCGACGGCGGTCGCGCGGCCGCCGCTGCGGTCGTCACCGGCGCACGCCACACCCGTGAACAGCCAGCCGACCGGCAACGGCCAGGGCATCCACACCGGTACCTGGGTGCGGTGCACCACCACACCCAGGGCCTCGACGCTGGGCGGGATCACGGGCTGGACCGGGTGCACGGTCCCGTGCACGTCGCACTGCCAGGTGTCGGCGAAGAGTCCGGGAGCCCTGACCCGGCCACCACACTTCGGGCAACTGGGTTCGCCCCTCATAGGGCCCCACGGTCCTACCCGGAATCCCCCACGTCAAGGACGATCACCCGACCGGCGCACGCGGCCCCGCCGGGACGTCGGCGGGACAGCGGCGGGACAGCGGCACGGTCTTTGCCAACTGCCCGCTTCCGGACGGCGCTTGGTGAGCTTGCTCACCCTCGCCACCGTCCGGGGGGGGTCAGTCCAGGCGGACGGAGTTCCGGGCGGGGTCCCGGAGGTCCGTCCCGTTCGCGAGCCAGCGCTCCTGGAGGGGCTGGGCGCCGTGCACCCGCTTCCAGGCGGCCTCGTTCGGCGTCATGGGCAGCAGCGGCAGGAACCGTACGGGGTCGAGCGGGTCGTCCAGCTCCAGATCCTCGACGAGGCCGCCCGGCTCGCCGACCAGGACCGACGTGAAGGGGGCGCCGGGCCACAGCGGGTCACCGACGTCGAGGGACGCCCCGGGGGCCACGACCAACCCCTCGACCTGCGGGGACGCGGCGAGGACGGCGAGCGCGCGGAGCACCTTGTCGGTCTCGGCGAGGCCGGCCCGGACCGACAGCACCAGTTCGGCGCGGGGTCCCCTGACGGGGTCCGCGACCATCGCCGTGGGGTCGGTCATGGGGTGGGCGGACATGCCGAGCGTGGCGTAGCGGACGACGTCCTCGCCCTGGAGGTCCTCGTGGAAACGGAGCACCTCGATGCGGTCCGTACCGAGGAAGGTGACCGCCGCGCGCGCGTCCGGTTCGCCCAGCGCGGTGGTCAACCGGGCCTCGACCAGAGGAAGAACATCAACCATGTCGTGAGCATAGAACTCGTCAGCTCCGGGCAAAGCGGCGCCTTGACACCAAGCGCTGCTGCTAGTCTGGCCGCGGTGGTTCGGGGCAGCACGCTGAGCGTCGCGGTCAGACCCCGACGCCGACAGGACTCCCTTACGAGGGACCGGCTGGAGGAGGTGGGGCTGTCATGGATCGAAGTCACCCGTGCAGTACCACTCGCTCTTCCTGCCGCTGAATTCTTCTCTGGCTGGCTACCGCCTCTTGGTGCGCGTCGTCGTTCGGAAGAGCACTTCGTCTCGCTTGCCCGATCCCGCTGACCGATCCCATCCGGATCTGTCGGGATCTGATCGTCCGATCCGAATCAGTAGCGAAGTCGCCACCGCAACGGTGCGGTGCTCCCCGCTTTGTGGACGCGCCAAACATCCGCAGTCAGGACGTCCTCATTCCGGGTAGTTCCACCCGTTCCTCGGCGATCTTCCGCTGCCTGTCGCGAAGGAGCCTGCCCATGTCGATGATCCGCGACCTGCGCGCCGTGGTCCGCCCGTCCCGTCCCTCGCTGCGCAAGAGCCTGCGGCCGGACAGCGGCGCGTACGACACCACCCGCGACCCCGGTACGCCGTCGGCCGTCGTCGACTGCGCGGTGTACCGGGACGGCGCCCGTGTGGCGACGGCGACGCCGCTGACCCCGCACGAGGCGATGCGGCTGGTGCGCCGGGACGGCGGGTTCGTGTGGATCGGCCTGCACGAGCCGACGGAGGCCGAATTCGCCGGTATCGCGAGCGAGTTCGGGCTGCACCCGCTGGCCGTGGAGGACGCGGTCCAGGCCCACCAGCGCCCCAAGCTGGAGCGTTACGACGACTCCCTCTTCACGGTCTTCAAGACCATCCACTACGTCGAGCACGACCAGCTCACCGCCAACAGCGAGGTCGTGGAGACCGGCGAGGTCATGTGCTTCACCGGCCGGGACTTCTTCATCACCGTCCGGCACGGCGGCCAGGGCTCGCTGCGGGCGCTGCGGCACCGGCTCCAGGACGACCCCGAACTGCTCGCCAAGGGCCCCTCGGCCGTGCTGCACGCCATCGCCGACCACGTCGTGGACGGCTATGTCGCGGTCGCCGACGCCGTCCAGGACGACATCGACGAGGTGGAGACCGAGGTCTTCACGCCGGGCCGCAAGGGCGGGGTCTCCCGGGGTGTCGACTCGGCACGGATCTACCAACTCAAGCGTGAGGTGCTGGAGTTCAAGCGGGCGGTGTCGCCGCTGCTGCGCCCGATGCAGCTGCTGAGCGAACGCCCCATGCGGCTGGTCGACCCGGACATCCAGAAGTACTTCCGGGACGTGGCCGACCACCTCGCCCGCGTCCAGGAGCAGGTCGTCGGCTTCGACGAACTCCTCAACTCCATCCTCCAGGCCAACCTCGCGCAGGCGTCCGTGGCGCAGAACGAGGACATGCGGAAGATCACGGCATGGGCCGCGATCATCGCCGTACCCACGATGGTGTGCGGGGTGTACGGCATGAACTTCAAGTACATGCCGGAGCTGCACTGGAAGTACGGCTACCCGGTCATCATGGGCATCACGGTCTGCATCTGCCTGGGCATCCACCGGACGCTGAAGCGCAACGGCTGGCTGTGAGCGGCCCGGTTAGGGTGAGCGCCATGACAAGCGAGCTGCTCGACCAGGCCCTCGTCGAGGAGGCCACCAAGAAGTCCGGCCTCGTCTGGGTCCGGGCCGCCGGGGCGCCGGCCGCGCGTGCGCTGTGGCACGTGTGGGCCGACGGGGGTGTGTTCCTGGTCGGCGACGGCGCCGAGCAGCCGCTGTCCGGGCTGGCCGACGGCGGGTCGGCGGAGGTCACCGTCCGCAGCAAGGACAAGGGCGGCCGGCTGGTCACCTGGACGGCGACGGTGGCGGAACTGCCGGCCCGCTCCCCCGCGTGGGACGGGGCGGTGGCCGAACTCAAGGGCAAACGCCTCAACGCCCCCGACGGCGAGGCCATGACGGACCGCTGGGCGGCCGAGTCCCGGGTGCTGCGGCTGACCCCGGCGGGAGCGGTGCTGCCGGTCCCGGAGGGGAACCTGGCCGAAGCGCCGGTGCCGTCCCCCGCCACCACCCGCCGCCCGGTCCCGGCCGGCCTGCCCCGCCTGCTGTCGAGACGCCGGAAGTCCCGGTAGCGGCTTCGGGGACGGGAACGCGGCCCACCACCCTGTGACGTGGGGCCCCTGACGGGCCCCCTAGGAGGTGGGCAGCTGCTTCCCGTAGTCCACCGTCTCGCCCTTCTCCGGTTCGGCGACGCTGAAGTCCTCACCCCAGTCGGAGAAGGTCAGGGTGCCCGCGCCGCCGCCGCGTTGCAGGCGGAGGGGGTACGGCTTGCCCTCCAGGGAGACGTCGAGCGTGCCGCCGGAGCCCTTGTCGCCGGTGATGCGGATGGTGCGGGTACCCGACTGCTCGTGGTGCCCGTCGGTCGTGAGAGAACCGTGCAGGGTCAGCAGGCCCGAGAGGAGGAGGTCCTTGTCCGTGAAACCGCTGAACTTCTTGTACGCGGGGTCCGTCCGAGGCACCTTCACGTACTTGCCGTCGAGCTTGGACGCGGCGGCCGTGTCACTGCCGTCGGCGTGGTTCCAGAACCCCGCGTCGGCCTGTAGGTACAGCGTGTCGTCCACCCGCAGCAGCTGGAACGTCGTCCCCTTCGACGTGACGGAACCGGTCCCGCCGTCCTCGTTCAGACGCATGTCCAGTTCGTACGTGCGGCCGCTCGTGACCACGGTCCCCGCCATCCGTACCGTCGCCACCGAAGCCGCCGCCGCCCTGGTCTTCGACTGGATCACGCCCGCCGACAGCTTGCCGACCCCGTTCGTCCCCGAGTCCGGATCCTCGCTGCACCCCGTCAGGACGGCCAGTGCGCAGAGCGCGGTCAGCAGCGCGGCGCGGCGAGTACGGCCCGGAGCGATCGCGGTCACGGACGGGGCCACCTTTCTGAGGGGTCCGGCACGGCGTACCGCAGCGTACCGGTGCCTCACCCACCCGGCGGAGCCAGTCCGTCCGGACCGCCCACCAGGGCGTATCCGATCGGTACGGGCTAGCCTGAAGCCCACCGAGCGGGCACAAAGGGCAGGAAACCCATCCATCGGCAACGCGGCAGGCAAAGGAAGCGAACCCATGGCAGCCGGCGCTCCCCGGATCTTCGTCTCGCACCTCGCCGGCGTCGCCGTCTTCGATCCCAACGGCGACCAGGTGGGACGTGTCAGGGACCTGGTCGTCATGCTGCGCGTCGGCCGCAAGCCCCCGCGACTGCTCGGCCTGGTCGTCGAACTGTCCACCCGGCGCCGCATCTTCCTGCCCATGACCCGGGTGACCAGCGTCGAGTCCGGTCAGGTCATCACCACCGGTGTGCTCAACGTGCGCCGCTTCGAGCAGCGTCCCACCGAACGCCTGGTCTTCGGTGAACTCCTCGACCGGCGTGTCCGGCTGGTGGAGACCGGCGAGGAGGTCACCGTCCTGGACCTGGGCGTGCAGCAGCGGCCGGCCCGCCGGGAGTGGGAGGCCGACCGGGTCTTCGTCCGCAAGGGCCGCAGGAGCGCCTTCCGCCGGTCCCGGGGTGAGTCGATCACCGTCGAGTGGTCGCAGGTCAGCGGCTTCTCCCTGGAGGAGCACGGACAGGGCGCCGAGAGTCTGCTCGCCACCTTCGAGCAGTTGCGCCCCGCCGACCTGGCCAACGTGCTGCACCACCTGTCCGCCAAGCGACGCGCCGAGGTGGCCGCCGCCCTCGACGACGACCGCCTCGCCGACGTGCTCGAAGAGCTCCCCGAGGACGACCAGATCGAGATCCTCGGCAAGCTGAAGGAGGAACGGGCGGCGGACGTCCTGGAGGCCATGGACCCGGACGACGCGGCCGACCTGCTCGCCGAACTCCCCGAACAGGACAAGGAGCGGCTGCTGAGCCTGATGCAGCCGGCCGACGCGGCCGAGATGCGGCGGCTGATGTCGTACGAGGAGCACACCGCGGGCGGTCTGATGACCACCGAGCCGATCGTGCTGCGGCCGGACGCCACCGTCGCCGACGCCCTCGCCCGGGTCCGCAACCCCGACCTCTCGCCGGCCCTCGCCGCCCAGGTCTACGTGTGCCGCCCGCCCGACGAGACCCCGACCGGCAAGTACCTGGGCACCGTGCACTTCCAGCGGCTGCTGCGGGACCCCCCGTACACCCTGGTCAGCTCGCTCGTCGTCGACGACGACCTGCAACCGCTCGCCCCGGAGGCCACGCTCCCGGTCATCGCCGGGTTCTTCGCCACCTACGACATGGTCGCGGCGCCCGTGGTGGACGAGACGGGGTCGCTGCTGGGCGCGGTCACCGTGGACGACGTACTGGACCACATGCTGCCGGAGGACTGGCGGGAGACCGAGTTCCACCTGGACGAGGAGGAGGAGCCCCTGCGGACCGAGGCACGGAAGGGGGCGGGGGACCGTGGCGCCCGAGCGTGAGAACGGCCGCGAGCGGACCCCGGCCGGCGCGACCGCCACCACCCGCACCCGCGGGCCCCGGCTCGACCAGCCGCGTCCGCCGCGGCGCCGGCTGCTGCCTGAGTGGGACCCGGAGGCCTTCGGACGGCTGTCGGAGCGCATCGCGCGCTTCCTGGGGACCGGGCGGTTCATCGTCTGGATGACGGTCGTGATCATCCTCTGGGTGCTGTGGAACATCGCCGCGCCCGGCCGGCTCCGCTTCGACGAGTACCCGTTCATCTTCCTGACCCTGGCCCTGTCCTTGCAGGCCTCCTACGCGGCCCCGCTGATCCTGCTCGCGCAGAACAGGCAGGACGACCGGGACCGGGTCAACCTCGAACAGGACCGCAAGCAGAACGAGCGGTCCATCGCGGACACCGAGTACCTGACCCGGGAGATCGCCGCGCTGCGGATGGGGCTCGGCGAGGTGGCGACCCGGGACTGGATCCGCTCGGAGCTCCAGGACCTGCTGAAGGAGATGGACGAGCGCAGGCACGGACAGGTGGTATTCCCGGCAGAACGGTCGGCGGGGCGTGACGTAGACGACCGTTGAGGGGCGTTATAGCGGCCCCGTGCCGCGCCGTACCATCGTCTGTATGGCTAGCGAAGACGCGGTGCGCGAGGCACTGGCGACGGTGAACGACCCGGAGATCAACCGACCCATCACCGAACTGGGGATGGTCAAATCGGTGGAGATCGGGGAGAACGGCGCGGTCGCGGTCACCGTGTACCTGACGGTCTCCGGCTGCCCCATGCGGGACACGATCACCCAGCGCGTCACCGAGGCGGTCTCCCGGGTCGAGGGGGTCACCGGTGTCGACGTCACGCTGGACGTGATGAGCGACGAGCAGCGCAAGGAGCTGGCGTCGGCCCTGCGCGGCGGGCAGACCGAGCGCGAGGTCCCGTTCGCCAAGCCCGGCAGCCTCACCCGGGTCTACGCGGTCGCGTCCGGCAAGGGCGGCGTCGGCAAGTCGTCGGTGACGGTGAACCTGGCCGCCGCGATGGCCGCCGACGGTCTCAAGGTGGGTGTCGTCGACGCCGACATCTACGGCCACTCCGTGCCGCGGATGCTCGGCGCGGACGGGAGTCCCACCCAGGTCGAGAACATGATCATGCCGCCGTCGGCGAACGGCGTGAAGGTCATCTCCATCGGCATGTTCACCCCGGGCAACGCCCCGGTGGTCTGGCGCGGCCCGATGCTGCACCGCGCCCTCCAGCAGTTCCTCGCGGACGTCTACTGGGGCGACCTCGACGTCCTCCTCCTGGACCTCCCGCCCGGCACCGGTGACATCGCCATCTCGGTGGCCCAGCTGGTCCCGAACGCCGAGATCCTGGTCGTGACGACGCCTCAGCAGGCGGCGGCCGAGGTCGCCGAGCGCGCCGGCTCCATCGCGGTCCAGACCCACCAGAAGATCGTCGGCGTGGTCGAGAACATGTCGGGCCTGCCCTGCCCGCACTGCGGCGAGATGGTCGACGTCTTCGGCACGGGCGGCGGCCAGTTGGTCGCCGACGGCCTCACCCGCACGACGGGCGCCACGGTCCCGGTGCTCGGCAGCATCCCGATCGACCTCCGCCTCCGCGAGGGCGGTGACGAGGGCAAGCCGGTCGTCCTGACCGACCCCGACTCCCCGGCGGGCGCGGCCCTGCGCGGCATCGCGGGCAAGCTGGGCGGCCGCCAGCGCGGCCTCTCGGGCATGTCCCTGGGGATCACGCCCCGCAACAAGTTCTAGCCGCCGGTACGACGCGGGGGCGCCGGGCCGTCATGGGCGCGGCGGCCCCTCCGGCCGCCGGCCGCTCCCCGGGCACAGGTCCTGCGTGAGGCACAGCATGAGCACCTGGTAGGAGCCTTCTCCGGACTCGCCGCCCCGACCCTCCAGGGCGTGCGGCAGGAAGCGCCACTGCGTGGCCTTGATGTGCCGGGTGCCGTCCGCCTTCTCCACGTGCGCGTGCAGCGTGCGGGCCGCGGAGTCGTTCGTCTCCACCAGCACCTCGTCCGCTGCGACCGGAAAATGATCGTGCAGCAGGCAGAGGCCGAATCGGTTCAGGTTGCCGTGTCTGGCCAGCACCGCCGCCAGATCACGGACGAACTCCGCGTCCTCCGGCCCCAGTGGTTCGGCTTCTTCGAAGTGCGGAAGTGACGATCCCGCCGCGGAAACGTTTATGTCCGTCATAATTCCTCCGTCAACCACTTGACGGTCATCGGATTCCATTATCAGCTCCTGGCTGCTTTCCTTCAATTCCGCAGACTGGGGCGAAGGAGTGGGCGCGGCTCTTCGTCTGCGTGTCCGTGCAGGTCACCCCGGACACCGTCACTAAATTCCTCCGCCGGAGGTGGCTGTGCGATGAGGAGTGTCCGATGGTGGCGACTGCTGTCGCTGCTGGTCCTGACCGTCGTGTGGTGGGGGTGCGGCTCCGCGGAGGCGCACCAGATAATGCACGAGGACTGCCAGGAGAAGCAGCTCCATGGCACGGTGGACGCCACGATCCGTTTCCGTCAGCACGGCAGAAATTTCGTCGAAGTGTCCTCCGACATGACGGTCGAGGTTCCCGTTCGGGAATGGAGCATGGCGAACCAGCTGACTTTCAGCGAAAATTCCGCCGGCTACCGGAAAGCAATGCACTGCCTGCTGCGCGGGCCGGACAACGAACTGCGCAAGACCGAATGGCGGCCCAGCGATCCTGTCGCCACCTCGAACGGCGACAGGGTGCAGGTGTTTTACAGGTCCATCACCTGGATCAGGGCCCATCAGGATTACCGGCTCGGCCCCTGGGAGATCAAGAGACCTCGGAACAACGGCACGAAATGGGAGGTCTACCTCCGGCCGACGACACTGCGGAACTCCCGATGGAGCGTCGAGGCCGAGTTGGGTGACCTCGACTTCGAACACTACGGCCAGACATCGTTCGTCGACAGGACCACGGTGACGTGGACCACGAAGACACCCGGAGGTATCTGTCCCGGGAAATGCATCGAAGTGGATCTGCCCTGGCATCGGTCCTTCCCCCTCATGTGGGACCAGTCGATCTGGAAACCGGCAGGCATCGCCACCTGGTGGGTGTTCGCCTCCGGGGTGCTGGCCCTGGCCGCCCGGCGCGCCCGGCGTCCGTACGGGTCCCCCTCCGTCGCGACACCCGGGCCCGTCCGTCGGATCGGCATGTTCGGAGGAGAGCAGGGCCTCGCACAACCGGTTCTGCAATGGGCGCTGCTCAGCGTCGCGGTCGCCCTGACGCTGCTGCTGTTCCTCCACAGCCCGGAGCCCGACAACCCGGGGCCCCAGATGCTCGTCTGCATCGCTGTCGGCCTGACCCTGATCCTCGTCGCCCGCCCCTGGCACCGCCCCGCGACCCCGAGAACCCAGGAGCCCGACGACTCCGCGGGCCGGCGGCGCCGCCAGGCGTACACCGTCATCGGGTTCGCCACGGTCGTGGCGGCGGCGGGCATCCTGGTGATCCTCGACCACGGACTCTTCGACCTGCCCGCACACCTGGTCTTCCCGAAACCGGAGGCGCCGGACGCCCTGGGCACGGCCGGGTACGTCCTCGCGGGCCTGGCGACGGTGTGGCTGTGGCTGGCCGCCGTGTCCGCCTGGGCCTGGCGCTTCGCCCGCGAAGGCGGACTGGTCCCCGCCGCCTGGTCCCGCAGGTGGGACGAACGGCCGGTGCTCTGCGTCACGGCCGTCGCAGCCCTGCTCGCGCTGATCGCCGGGGGTCTCCTCTGGAGTCTCCTCTGGGCCACCGGCAATCAATGGAAACGCGCGACCTGGCTCATCGACGGGAACAGCCCCGCAGCGCGTGGGAACTACGTCGGGAAGAACCTGGCGAACTTCTCGTCCACGGAACTCACCTGGATCTTCGCCTACAGCTGGTTCCTGGCCGGCATCGCACTCCTCGCCCTGCTGAAACTCCACTTCACCGCTCAACGGGCCCGAGTGAGCAGCGAGATGGACTACATCCCCTTCGGACCCGACAAGCCCGACCTCCTGCTGCTCGCCGCCCTGTTCTCCCTGACCGTGGGCATGCGGGGGGCCAAATTCGCCAGCAACAACGCGCAGTACGGCATCTGGTTCGTACTGAACATCCTCTCGCTCTTCGCGGTCCTCGCCGCGGGGCGACGCTGGTCGGTGCTGAGCAGGACGGGATACCTCTTTCACATGCACAGACCAGGAGCCAACAACCGGGGCGAACTGATGGAGAAGGTCCACCAGTACCGCAATCTCAACCATCAGCTGAAACTGGCGGATCAGGGGCGCGCCGGCGGCGTGACGTACGAGGAACTGGAGGAGCAGCTTCGCGGGCTGCGCCGCTGGCTGGTCGAGAGGTGCCTCAAGAAGAGTCCGCCGTGCTCGATTTCCATCCTGGACGTCGCTCTGGCCTGGGGGCCGGAGACCCACTGGTGGCACAATGCGCGACAGGGCGCTCGCCTGGCGTTCTGCTTCGGGATTCCGGCGAGTTTCATCCTGATCTACGTCGAGTCGCACGACCGGTACAACGGGCAGCAACTCCCCTTCGAGCCCACCGCGGTTCCGAACCTCGTCGCCGGGCTCATCACCTTTCAGACGGCGTGGGCCGGCGCCGGATTCGTCCTCGGTGCTCTCTGGCGTCTGCTGCCGGGCCGCCACAGCACCGTCCGGGCGTGGAGCCTCACCTTCGCCTACGTCATGCCGGCCGCGCTGGCCGCTCTCTTCACCAGGTTCGTCGACTCGAACCCCGCCATGCTGCTCCTGTACTCCCTGGTCATGCTGTTCATCCTCACGCTCACCGGCCTCTGGATGGACACCTGGACACTGAAGGAGGAACGGCAGTACTGGCCGAGCCGCTTCGCTCTCCTGGTCTCGATCCACCGGCTGCGCGGCATGTCCGGAACGGTCGCCTATCTCCTCGCCCAGCTCGTGGCGGTGGTGGCGATCCTGAAGGGGTTCATCACGATCCCCTGAGGGACCGCGGAAGCGGACTCCGCAGCCGCCCCACCTCCTCGGAGCGCGGGGCGGTGACCGGTGGCCTCAGGCGTACGTCGTGATGTCCTTGATCATCGCGAAGCCGAGGCCGTACGCGCTCATGCCGCGCCCGTACGCCCCCAGGTGCACGCCCTCGGAGGTCGACCCGGCGAGGACCCAGCCGAACTCCGACTCCCGGTAGTGGAACGGGGTGGCCACCCCGTCCACCGGCAGCGAGAGCGTCGACCACTCCGGGCCGCTCAGTTCGTCGGCCAGCTCCCACGCCGTCTCGGTCTGCTGGTCCAGCCAGTCGTCCCGCAGGCTGTGGTCCATCTGCCCCGGCCAGGTGAAGGACAGCAGCCCGACCCCCGCCAGCCATGCGGCCGACGACACGGACGTGGCCTCCAGCAGGCCCGTTCCGTCGGCGCTGCGCCGGGACGGGCTGGCCGCGACGGTCACCACGACCGCGAACTTCTCGCGCGGCTCACCGACGGACGCGGCCAGGTGCTCGTTGCGCACCGACGGCTCGTCCCCGTGCCCGATCGACCCGTGCTCCACCGCGCCGTCGGCGGCCGCACCCACCTGCATCAGCCAGCGCGGCCCCGTGAACGCCTCGTCGAGGCCGTACCAGGGGAAGGGCGCCTCAAGGTAGCCGTCGACCGTACGGCGGGCGGAGAGGAACTGCTGTCCGCCCTCCGTGGCCGGTGCCTGTCCGTCCACCCGACTTGTCGTCTCCATCTGGGACGCCTCCTAGCTCTCGTCGGTCCGGGGCGGCCCGCCCCCCTTCGGGCGCACTCGTCCGGTCCGCACAACAACTCGGCAGCATATCGACACCGCTGGGACCAGCAGCGAAACCGCCCGGCGGGTGGGTCGCGCGGGCGGCTCGATCAGGCCTCGAGCGGCGCGTGCGCGGTATGAAACGCGTCACGTACGCCGCTCGTGTCCCGGGGTCCGGTGCTGCTCAGGTGGCGTCCGCGTCGAACGGCGGACGGTCGTCCTTGCCGGGGTCCTCCGGCTTCTTCGTCATGTCGATCCGGCCGCCCGCGGAACCGCTGCCCGAGGAGGAACCGGCCGAGTCGGCCTCGCGGCTGTGCACCGCGTCGGTGACCTCGGCCATCTCCTTCTTCAGGTCGAAGCCGTTGCGGATCTCCTTCAGCCCCAGCTCGTCGTTGTCCAGGTGCTTGCGGATGAAGGTCTTCGGGTTGAGGTCCTCGAGTTCGAAGTCCTTGAACTCCGGGCCGAGTTCCTGCCGGATGTCTTCCTTGGCGCTCTCCGAGAACTCCCGGATCTTGCGGATGGTCCGCATGACGTCCTGGATGACTTTCGGGAGCTTGTCCGGACCGAAGACGAGCACGGCGAGCACAATGATCGTCACCAGCTCGAGTGGTCCTATGTCATTGAACACCTGAAGCTCCTTGCGATGTCCTCGGTCCTCGGCCCTCCGGTCGCTGTTGCGGGTGTTCCGTGGTCCGGGCCGGGTCCACGGTACCCGCCGTACCTGTCCGACCGGTACCGTCCCGAGGTGTCCGGCTCCGCGTGTACGACCGGTTTTCCGGGTTGTTTGCCTAGTCGGGGCACGGGCGCGGTCCTGCCTGTGAGGTTTCTGTCAGTTCCTGTCGGAAGTCCCGTCGGTGGAACCCAGGACGAGCGTGAGCCGCTTCGCGGTGCCGGCGCGTTCGACGGTGAGGCTCAGCCGGTCCCCCGGCCGGTGGGCACGGGTGCGGACGATCAGTTCCGCACCGGAGTGCACGGGGCGTCCGTCGACCCCGGTGACGACGTCGCCGGGCCGCAGGCCCGCCCGCGCGCCGGGGCCGCCCTCGGCGACGGCGGGTCCGCCGTCGGCGGCCTCGGCGTCGATCCGGGCGCCGTCGCCCGGGTAGTCCATGTCGAGGGTGATCCCGATGACCGGGTGGGTGGCGCGACCGGTGGCGACGAGTTCGGCGGCGACGCGTTCGGCCTGGTTGATCGGGATGGCGAACCCGAGCCCCGTCGGACCGGGGTGCCCGTCGCCCGGTCCGCCGTCCACGCCGTCCACGCCGTCCCCGCCGTCGGCGGACAGGATCGCGGAGTTGACCCCGACGGCGCGGGCGTGCGCGTCGAGCAGCGGGCCGCCGGAGTCGCCCGGGTTGACCGGCGCGTCGGTCTGGAGCGCGTCGACGTACGACACGTCGGTGCCGTCGGCACTCGCGCCGTCCTCGCCGCCCGAGGCGATGGGCCGTTCCCTGGCGCTGATGACCCCGGCGGTGACCGTGCCGGGCCGGTCGAAGGGGGCGCCGATGGCGACGACCGGGTCGCCGACGCGGACCGTGTCGGAGTTGCCGAGCGGCAGCGGGGTCAGGCCGCGGACGCCGTGTACCTGGACGACCGCGAGGTCGTAGCCGGTGTCCCGGCCGACGACGGTGGCGCGGGCGGCGGCCCCGTCGCTGAACGTCACGGACAGCCGGCCGCCCGCGGCGACGGCGGGGGCCACGACGTGGTCGGCGGTGAGTATGTGTCCGCGGGTGTCGAGGACGAACCCGGTGCCGGTGGTCCGCCGGTCGGTGCCGGTGGCCTGGAGGGTGACCACGCTGGGCAGCGCCCGCGCGGCGATCCCGGCGACGCTGCCCGGCGGCCTGCCGTGCGGCGGCGGGCCGGGCCGGGGCAGCTCCACGGTCTCCACGCCGCCGGTGCGCTCCAGGTAGGCCCCGATCAGCCCGCCGGCCGTGCCGGAGGCCACCGCGAGCACCAGCGCGCCCGCGACGAGGGTGCGCCGGCTCCGGTCAGCACGCTGCCGTTCCCCGGTTCCGAAGAGTTCCTGGACGCCGTCGCCCGGGGCCGGCGCCGGTCGGGCGCGCCCGAGGGCGTCCGCGGTGCCCGGTGCGGCCGGTGCCGCTTCCCCGGCCCGCTCGGCCGGTGCCGCTTCCCCGGCCCGCTCCCCCGCGGCGGGCACCGCGTCGCCGGGTGTCGCCGGTGACGTCGGTGTCCTCTCGTCCATGGTCTCTCCGCGGGCTGACCGCGGCCCCGTGCGCGGGCGGGGGCGCGGAAGGTGGGCTCCCTGCCCGGAGGGGTCTCACGGGCATGGCTGGCTCACAGGATTCAACCAGGTTCGCGGGTCGCCGCGCAGTGGCCGTTCGACAGGTGGTCAGTGGGCCGCGCGGGTTGCGGAGGGGGAGGGAGCGGAGGTGGTGTCGGGGACGGGTGCGGCGAGCAGGGCGGTGCCGGTGGCCTCGGGGGTGGCGGTCCACGAGGTGAGCGAGAAGGGCGCGTTGGTGGTGAGCGGTCGTATCAGCGGGGAGACCGCGGCCGCGCCGGCCATCACCGGGGCGGTCAGTTCCCGCAGCGGCTGCTGTGCGGCGGCCGGGGAGGGGACGCCGGGCAGCAGCGGGGCGGACACCGAGGTGGGTGCGGCGGCCGTGTCGCCGAGCAGGGTGCCGGACGACAGCAGGGGGCTGACCGAGCGGCGGCGCTGCGAGTCGGCGGTGCCGGCCGTGCCCGCGCCGGCGGTACCGGCCGGGGCCACGTTGCCTCCGCCGGTGGAGCGGGCGTCGGCGGCCGGGGAGCCGGGCAGGCCCGCGGTGACCCCGCCGAGGGCGACGGCGGCCAGCGAGACCGCGCCGGCGGCCACGAACGCGAACCGCATGCCGAACGAGGCGGAGCGGTCGCTGTCCGGACGGCCGACGGGGTGGATGCGGAAGCCCCGTCCGGCGGCCGCCGCCGGGTCGTGCGGCCGGGCGGGGACGTAGCCGAACTCGAAGCGGTCGTCCCGGCGCACACCGAAGACCCCGCTGTCGGTACGGCGCCCCGAGGGACCGCTGCCGAACGGCGAGCCGCCGTCGCTGTCACCGCCCGCGGGCAGCCCCTGGAGGCGGGCCAGGAAACTCTCCGAGGGCGGCGGCGGGGCCGCCTCGGCGAAGACGTTCTTCAGCGCGCGCTGGGCGTCCGCCTCGGCCTTGCACCTGGCGCAGGTCGCCAGGTGGGCCAGGACACGCTCACGCGACTCATGGCCGAGTTCTCCGTCCACGAGGGCGGAGAGTCGGTCTCCCAGGTGCTGCTCGGCGAACTGTCGCCCGGCGGGTTTCGGTCGTGATCCACTCACGCGGTCGCGCCCCCTCCTCCCAGTGCGGCAACACGGGGCACGAAGGAGCGGCGCTCGGCCTTGCGGGCCTGCGGCGAGCGGTGCGCCAGGGCCTTGCGCAGCTGGGAGCGGCCACGGTGGATGCGGGAGCGGACCGTGCCGAGCTTGACGCCGAGGGTCGCGGCGATCTCCTCGTACGAAAGGCCCTCGATGTCGCACAGGACGACGGCGGCCCGGAACTCGGGCGCGAGGGTGTCCAGCGCCTGCTGGACGTCGGCGTCGAAGTGCGCGTCGTTGAAGGCCTGCGAGGGGGTGGGCTCGCGGCTGGGCAGGCGCTCGGCCGCGTCCTCGCCGAGGGCGTCGAAGCGGATGCGCTGCTTGCGGCGGACCATGTCGAGGAACAGGTTGGTGGTGATGCGGTGCAGCCAGCCCTCGAAGGTGCCCGGCGAATAGGTGGACAGGGAGCGGAAGACGCGGACGAAGACCTCCTGGGTGAGGTCCTCGGCGTCGTGCTGGTTACCGGTGAGGCGGTAGGCCAGGCGGTAGACGCGGCCGCTGTGTGTGCTGACGATCTCCTCCCACGTGGGCGGAGTCCATGCCTGCCCGTCCGCGTCGGTGGAGAAGGTCGCGGTCCGGTCCTCGCCCGTGGCGAGAGCGTCGGCGTGGCTGGGGTCAGCAGCGGTGTCGTTCACGGATTTCGGCCTGCCCGCCGACCCGAGGAAGCGCCGTAGCACTCCGCCCCGGTCCTCAGGCGCGGCCGCACCTCCCCTGTCGGCTCTGGTGGTGTCCAGTGGAGCCCCTACCATAGCCACCTCGCCCGTTAGCACCGGATAAGCGGTTTTACGAGAATTTGATCTGTGCTGATCCGGCTCGTCCGGCCGGGTCGGCAGGTGATCGACCACCGTCTCGTCGCCGTGATCCATTCGTGTCCCCCCGCCCTGTCTTCCATCCCTCTAAACGCCTGGTCCCATCAGCAGGTTCCCGGCGCCAACGGATACAGTCACGCCCAGGCAACCACGGGGACAGGAGAGGGTCATTACCGGCAACCGGCAGACGAGCTGGGCGTTCGCCGACGCCTTTGTCGCCGAGGACGAGGCGCTGCGCTGGGCCCGGGACCGGGCCCGCGAGGCAGGGCTGCGCTCGGTGTCGCCCGGCACGGGCGCCGCGCTGCGCATGCTCGCCGCCTCCGTGGACGCCAAGGCGGTCGCCGAGATCGGTACCGGTTGCGGGGTGTCGGGGATGCACCTGCTGCACGGCATGCGGCCGGACGGCGTGCTGACCACCGTGGATCCCGAGCCGGAGCACCAGCAGTTCGCCCGGCAGGCCTTCCGTGCCTGCGGGTTCGCCAGCAACCGGGCCCGCTTCATCCCCGGCCGCGCCCTCGATGTACTTCCCCGCCTCGCGGACGCCGGCTACGACCTGGTCTTCTGCGACGGCGACCGCCAGGAGTACTCCGACTATCTCGCCGAATCGTTGCGTCTTCTGCGCACCGGTGGCCTGGTGGTCTTCGAGGGCGTCTTCGCCAACGGGCGTACCGTCGACTCCGGCCCGCAGCCCACCGAGGTGCTGCGGCTGCGCGAACTGCTGCGCACGGTCCGTGAGACCCAGGAGCTGGTGCCGTCGCTGCTGCCGGTGGGCGACGGACTGCTGTGCGCGGTCAAGCGATAGCTCCCGGAGGACCCGGGTACGGCGACGCCCCGGCACCGCTTACGATGCCGGGGCGACCGAAAGGGTATGGTCGCTGACGCTTCAGCCGACGACGTTCTTGAGGGCGTCGGCGAGCGCCGCGGCCTCGTCAGGGGTCAGCTCGACGACGAGCCGACCGCCGCCTTCGAGCGGAACGCGCATGACGATGCCCCGCCCCTCCTTGGTCACCTCGAGCGGGCCATCACCCGTCCGCGGCTTCATGGCCGCCATGCTCGTTCCCCTTCCTGACAACAGCTCATCGTCTACCGACGGCCCTGGAGGGCACGCGTGATCCTCACGGGACACGCGACACCGGCATCGAACACATTGCTTCCAAGCCATTATCCCGCATCTCAGGACCCGATGACCAACATCAGTCGGCATCGCTTGGGCAACGCGCGCGAGCAAAACCACTCAATTCGGCGATGTGACTGCGATACTTCGCCGCCGCCCGTCCTTACGCCGACCGAGTCGGCTCCGGTTTTCTTTGACGCAGGTCACACGTCGGGTCCGGCGCGCGGACGACGATCTCCGCCATGCTGTCCTTCGGACATCGACGTACTGAGCGGTACGTCAGCCGCGACGACGCAGACGACGGAGGGGACGCACCATGACCGACACCGTGCTCTACGAGGTGACCGACGGGCTCGCGACGATCACGCTCAACCGCCCCGAGGCGATGAACGCGCTGAACATCGCGACGAAGGAGGCCCTGCGGGACGCCGCGCGGGAGGCGGCGGCGGACCCGGCCGTCCGGGCGATCCTGCTGACCGCGGCCGGGGACCGGGCGTTCTGCGTGGGCCAGGACCTCAAGGAGCACATCACGCTGCTGGCGTCCGACCGGGAGACGGGTGCGGGGCAGACGATGACGACGGTGCGGGAGCACTACAACCCGATCGTGCGGGCGCTGGTGGGGGCGCCGAAGCCGGTGGTCGCCGCCGTCAACGGGGTCGCCGCCGGTGCCGGGTTGGGGTTCGCGCTGGCCGCGGACTACCGGGTGGTGGCCGACACGGCCGCTTTCAACACGTCGTTCGCGGGGGTGGCGCTGACCGCGGACTCCGGGGTGTCGTGGACGCTGCCCCGGGTGGTGGGGCCGGGGCGCGCCGCCGACCTGCTGCTCTTCCCCCGGAGCATCGGCGCGCAGGACGCGTTCGAGCTGGGCATCGCGAACAAGGTCGTGCCGTCGGCCGAGCTGCGAGCCGAGGGCGAGAAGGTCGCGCGGAAGCTGGCCGAGGGGCCGACGGTCGCCTATGCGGCGCTGAAGGAGGCGGTGGCCTACGGGCTCACGCACTCCCTCGACGAGACGCTCGACAAGGAGGACGAGCTCCAGACGCGGGCGGGGGCCTCCGAGGATCACGGGATCGCGGTGCAGGCGTTCGTGAACAAGGAGAAGCCCAAGTACCTGGGACGCTGAGAGAGGGGGCGGGGAGCACCGTCGCGGACCGCGGGTGCGTGGGAGCTGGTCGCGCGGTTCCCCGCGCCCCTTCAGGCGCGCTGTCCCTTACGGGGCTTTCCGGGCCACGCACGTGTCCAAGTGGTCGTTGACCAGGCCGCACGCCTGCATGAGGGCGTAGGCCGTCGTCGGGCCGATGAAGCGCAGGCCGCGCTTCTTCAGGGCCTTGGAGAGGGCCGTCGACTCGGCGGTGACCGCCTGGACGTCGGAAAGGGTCTTCGGGACCGGATACGTCCCCGGTGCCGGGGCGTGGGACCAGATCAGTTCGTCCAGCTCGCCCGGTGCCCACTCCGACAGGACCTGTGCGTTGGCCATCGTCGCGTCGATCTTGAGTCTGTTGCGGATGATGCCTGGGTCGGCCAGCAGGCGCTCGCGGTCCTCGTCGGTGAAGGCGGCCACCTTGTCGATCTGGAAGCCCGCGAACGCGGCACGGAAGCCGGGGCGGCGGCGCAGGATCGTGATCCAGGAGAGACCCGACTGGAAGGCTTCCAGGCTGAGACGTTCGTAGAGGGCGTCGTCGCCGTGGACCGGGCGGCCCCACTCCTCGTCGTGGTACGCGACGTAGTCCTCGGTGGACAGGGCCCAGGGGCAGCGCAGTCCGCCGTCCGGGCCGGCCACGGCCGTTCCGTCGGTCATGCGCGGCCGTCCTGCTCAGGCTTGTCCAGGGACGTCCGCGGGGCGTGCCCGGGGTGCGGCGCGGCCTGGGCGCCGGCCAGTGCGGACTCCAGGTCGGCGATCCGGGCGTCCCGCTCCGCGAGCTCGGCGCCGAGGCGGCTGAGCGCGTCGTCGACGTCGGCCATGCGGTATCCGCGCGGGGCGAGCGGGAAGCGCAGGCTCTCCACGTCGCCCCGGTGCACCGGGCGGTCCGGGGGCAGCGGGTCCTGGAGTCGCTCGGGCGCCACCTCGGGCAGCGGTCCGCTCTCGCCGCCGCCCACCACGGAGAGCGTGACCGCGGCGACCACGACCGCGAGCGCGACGACCAGGAACAGGAACATAACCATCGCGGTGGCCCCCAGGCTCGATGAAGCTCGGTGCAGCAGCACTCATTGTGCTCAGTGTGCTCGGTGTCGAATGTGTCTGGGTCCGATCGTGCCATGCGAGTCTGACAGTTAGGGTCGCAGGCGGCCGTACCGAAGGACTTACTACGAGAGGTCACAGGGGATGCTCAGGCTGGGCAGGCGGGAATTCGGGCCGGACGAGCCGGTGATCATGGCCATCGTGAACCGGACGCCGGACTCCTTCTACGACCAGGGGGCGACCTTCCGTGACGAGCCTGCCCTCGCGCGCGTGGAGCACGCGGTCGCGGAAGGCGCCGCGATCATCGACATCGGCGGGGTGAAGGCCGGCCCCGGCGAGGAGGTCAGCGCCGAGGAGGAGGCCCGCAGGACCGTCGGGTTCGTCGCGGAGGTGCGCAGGCGCTTCCCGGACGTCGTGATCAGTGTGGACACCTGGCGGGCGTCGGTCGGCGAGGCCGTCTGCGAGGCCGGGGCGGATCTGCTGAACGACGCGTGGGGCGGGGTGGATCCCGGTCTGGCCGAGGTCGCGGCGCGGTACCGGGTGGGGCTGGTGTGCACGCACGCGGGCGGGGCCGAGCCACGGACCCGGCCGCACCGGGTGACGTACGACGACGTGGTGGCCGACATCCTGCGGGTGACCCTGGGGCTGGCCGAGCGGGCCGTCGCTCTCGGGGTGCCCCGGGAGTCCGTGCTGATCGATCCGGGGCACGACTTCGGCAAGAACACACGGCACAGCCTGGAGGCGACACGGCGGCTGGGCGAGATGGTGGAGACGGGGTGGCCGGTGCTGGTCTCGCTGTCCAACAAGGACTTCGTGGGCGAGACGCTGGACCGGCCGGTCAAGGAGCGGGTGATCGGCACGCTGGCCACCACGGCGGTGTCGGCGTGGCTGGGGGCGCGGGTGTACCGGGTGCACGAGGTGGCGGAGACCCGGCAGGTGCTGGACATGGTGGCGTCGATCGCCGGGCACCGGCCTCCGGCGGTGGCCCGGCGCGGGCTGGCGTGACCCCGGTGCGCGGCCCGGCCTCCGGGACCGCCCGCCACCCGGCCCGGCCGGTCGAGGAGCCGACCGGGCCGGGTGATCGGCACGCCGCCTAGCGGGCCGCTTCCTTCGAGACCAGGCCGACCGCTTCCGCCACGTCGTCCGTGACGTGGAACAGGAGGAGGTCCTTCTCCGCCGCCTTGCCCTGGGCGACCAGCGTGTTGGTGAGCCAGTCGACCAGACCGCCCCAGTACGCGCTGCCGAACAGCACGATCGGGAAGCGGGTGACCTTCTGGGTCTGGACGAGGGTGAGCGCCTCGAAGAGCTCGTCGAGGGTGCCGAGGCCGCCGGGCAGCACCACGAAGCCCTGCGCGTACTTGACGAACATCATCTTCCGCACGAAGAAGTACCGGAAGTTGAGGCCGATGTCGACGTAGGGGTTGAGCCCCTGCTCGAAGGGGAGCTCGATGCCGAGGCCGACGGAGACGCCGCCCGCTTCGAGGGCGCCCTTGTTGGCCGCCTCCATCGCGCCCGGACCACCGCCCGTGATGACGGCCCAGCCCGCCTCGACCAGCCCGCGGCCCAGCCGCACCCCCGCGTCGTACTCGGGCGACTCCACCGGCGTCCGCGCGGATCCGAACACGCTGATCGCGGGCGGGAGTTCGGCGAGCGTGCCGAAGCCCTCGATGAACTCCGACTGGATGCGCAGCACCCGCCAGGGGTCGGTGTGGACCCAGTCCGAGGGACCACCGGCGTCCAGCAGCCGCTGGTCCGTCGTGCTCGGGGTCACCTGGCCGCGCCGTCGGAGGACCGGTCCCAGGCGCTGCTCGTCCGGCGGCACCTTCTTCCCCTCGGGGTTCCCGGTAGGCATATGTGCGCTCCCTCCGCTTGCAGGTCTTTCCGCTTCAGCGTAGATCCACGCGGGTTACGCGCGCGGGACGTCGGCGTGTCGGGTGCGCAGCGCGCCTGTGCCGGTGTGCCCGCGACGGTGTCCGCCGCCGCGTCCGTCAGCTCGTCAGCCAGGCGCGCAGCCGCTCCTCGCCCGCCAGGATCTTCCCGGTCTCCACCCTTTCGTCCCGCTTGTGCGCCAAGTGCGGGTTGCCGGGGCCGTAGTTGACCGCCGGGACGCCGAGGGCCGAGAAACGGGAGACGTCGGTCCAGCCGTACTTGGGCATGGGCGTGCCGCCGACCGCCTCGATGAAGGCCGCCGCCGCCGGGTGGGAGAGGCCGGGCAGCGCGCCGGGGCTGTGGTCGTCGATCACGAACTCCTCGACCCCGCAGTCGGCGAAGACCTCGCGGACGTGCTCGATCGCCTCGGCCTCCGACCGGTCGGGCGCGTACCGGAAGTTGACGGTCACCACGCACTCGTCGGGGATGACGTTGCCCGCCACACCGCCCGAGATGCCGACCGCGTTGAGGCCCTCCCGGTACTCCAGGCCGTCGATGACGGGGTAGCGGGGCTCGTACGAGGCGAGGCGGGCCAGGATCGGGGCGGCCGCGTGGATCGCGTTGGAGCCCATCCAGGAGCGCGCCGAGTGCGCGCGCTCCCCCTTGGTCCTCAGCAGCACCCGCAGGGTGCCCTGGCAGCCGCCCTCGACCTCGCCGTCGGACGGTTCGAGGAGGACCGCGAAGTCGCCCGCCAGCCACTCGGGGCGGGCCTCGGCGACATGCTTGAGGCCGTTGAGGTCGGCGGCGACCTCCTCGTTGTCGTAGAAGACGAAGGTCAGGTCGCGGTTGGGCGCCGGGACGGTGGCCGCGATGCGCAGCTGGACGGCGACGCCCGACTTCATGTCACAGGTGCCGCAGCCCCACAGCACGCCGTCCTCGTCGAGACGGGAGGGGACGTTGTCGGCGATCGGGACGGTGTCGATGTGGCCGGCCAGCACGACCCGCTCGGCGCGGCCCAGGTGCGTACGGGCCACCACGTTGTTGCCGTACCGGTCGACCGTCAGGTGCGGCAGCGCGCGCAGCGCGGTCTCGATCGCGTCCGCGAGCGGCTTCTCCGTCCCGCTCTCCGAACGGAAGTCGACGAGTCGCGCGGTCAGCGCGGCGGCGTCCAGCGTGAGGTCAAGCGAGGTGTCGGCCATGACCTCGACCTTAGGGCCTGCCCGGCGCGCGCCACGCTGAGGGCTGTCTCACAGGCTTCCCGACACTGCGGTGACCCCCTCGTACTCTCCAGTATGTTGTACGCGTGCCAGAGCCGTCCCCCATCCGCCCCAAGCGTCGCGGCCGTGTCCTGCGTTTCGTGTCGGGCCTGCTCATCCTGTGCGCCGTCGGTGCCTATCTGGTGGTCCAGTACGTCACCGGAGGCGGTGGCGCCGAGGGCTGCAAGGTCGTGTCGGGCCGAAGCGACGACAGGTCGTACGAGTTCACTCCCGAGCAGGCGGTGAACGCGGCGACGATCGCCGCCGTCGGCACCGGGCGCGGTATGCCCGAGCGCGCGGTGGCCATCGCCCTGGCCACCTCGATCCAGGAGTCGGGGCTGCGCAACATCGAGCACGGCGACCGGGATTCGCTGGGCCTGTTCCAGCAGCGGCCCTCGCAGGGCTGGGGCACCAGGCGGCAGATCCTCGACCCGGCGTACGCGGCGGGCATGTTCTACGCCCATCTGGCCAAGGTGCCGGACTACGAGACGCTGCCGCTGACGGTGGCCGCGCAGCGCGTGCAGCGCAGCGGCTACCCGGAGGCGTACGCCAAGCACGAGACCGACGCCTCGTTGCTCGCGGCGGCGCTGACCGGGCAGGCTGCGGCCACGCTGACCTGCGACGGCCGGCCGGCGGCGGCCACCGCGAAGGCGGCGGCGACGGCGACCGGTCCGGACGCGGTGAGGACCGCGCTGGTACGGGACTTCGGGCGGGACGCGGTGGAGGAGGCCGGCGCCGAGGTGAGCGGGACGTCCGCGAAGTCGCCGGCGCCGACGCCGACCGTGAGCGCCACCGCGCACGGGCGGACGGTGACCGTGCCGGTGCCCGAGGGCGGGAAGAAGGACAAGTCGGGGCGCACCGAGAGCGAGCGCGGCTGGCAGCTGGCCCACTGGGCGGTGGCCAACTCCTCGGCGCTGCACATCCAGCGGGTGTCGTACGCCGGCCGGGAGTGGGCCGCGGGAAGCACCGACAGCCAGTGGCGGCCGGCCGCGGCGCGGGGCACGGGCGGCGCGGAGAAGTCCGCGGGGTCGGTCCGGATCGTGACCGGGCAGTAGTTCGGGAGCTCACTCCGGCGGGTCAGCCGGGACAGGTCGTGTACGTGGTGTGCCCACGCATGCGCGCGGACCCGTGCGCATGCGTGGAATCCCTTGGGAACACCGGGCCGTAAGGATTCTGCGCGGCCGCGTCGCCTGATGCTCTTTGCCCGTTTTTATCCACACCCGATAATGCGACGCGTTATCAATTCTTTACCTTGGGCCTCCGCAACCTTCGCGGGCTTCGAGCGGTAGTCACGGCGATCACGTCCTCCCGTCGAATGGAGCATCATGTCCCTGCCTCTGACCCGCCGGATCGCCCGTGCCGCGCTGCTCGTCGCAGCGGGAGCGGCTGCCGGGGTCGGTGCGGCCGGCTCCGCCAGCGCGGCCCAGAGTCTGCCGGCCGCCACCCCGAACCTGGGCGGTCTGACCGCCCTGGACGGGGCGAGCGTCGGCACCGCCGCCGACGGCGCGGCGCAGCACGTCACCGGGGTTCTCGGCCACACCGGCGGCGCGGCGGTCCAGTCGGCGGTGCCGGCCGCGGGCAGGACCGGCGGCAAGGCCGTCAACAAGGCGGCACCGATGGTGCAGCGTGCCGCGGGTGACGCGGCCGGATCCGCCGGCGGGCTGCTGGGCGGCACGGCGGCCACGGCGACCAAGGGCGGGCTGCCGACGGGCGGGCTGCCGGTGAAGGGTCTGCCGCTGGGCGGCTGACGCCGTAGCGCCGGTGAGTCGAGCAGGGGCCCGGGGTTCCTCCCGGGCCCCTGCTCGTTGTGCGTCGAGTGCGGGCCGGTGGGGGCCGGACGCGCGGTTCCCCGCGCCCCTGACGGGACGCCTCAGGCGAGGTTGGTCAGGAAAGGCGCTGTACGGCCGCTCGTACGCGTTCGTCCGTCGCCGTCAGGGCCACGCGGACGAAGTTCCGGCCCGCCTCGCCGTAGAAGTCGCCCGGGGCCACCAGGATGCCTCGCTCGGCCAGGTGGGCGACCGTCTGCCAGCAGGACTCGTCCCGTGTCGCCCACAGGTAGAGGCTCGCCTCGCTGTGCTCGATGCGGAAGCCGTGGGACAGCAGGGCCTCGCGGAGGACGGCACGGCGGGACGCGTAGCGCTCCCGCTGCTCCTGCACGTGGGTGTCGTCGGAGAGGGCCGCCACCACCGCCGCCTGGGTCGGGGCCGACGTCATCATGCCGCCGTGCTTGCGGATCTCCAGGAGGGGCCCCAGGACCGCCGGGTCGCCGGCCAGGAAGGCCGCGCGGTAGCCCGCGAGGTTGGAGCGCTTGGAGAGGGAGTGGACGGCCACGACGCCGTCGTAGGAGCCGCCGTTGACGTCCGGGTGCAGGACCGAGACCGGGTCGGCCTCCCAGCCCAGTTCGAGGTAGCACTCGTCGGAGAAGACCAGGACGCCGTGGGCGCGGGCCCAGGCGACGATCTCCGTGAGGTCCCGCTGGGACAGGACCTTGCCGGTCGGGTTGGACGGGGAGTTCAGCCAGAGCAGCTTCAGGCCGTCCGGGTCCAGGTCGCGGGGGTCGTCGTAGACCTCGTGGTCGGCGCGCGCGAGGCGGGCGCCGACCTCGTAGGTGGGGTACGCGAGGCGCGGGTAGGCGACCCGGTCGCCGGGGCCGAGGCCCAGCTGGGTGGGGAGCCAGGCGACCAGTTCCTTGGAGCCGACGATCGGCAGGACGTGGCGGTGCGTGACCTCGCGGGCGCCGAGGCGGCGGCCGACCCAGCCGGTGATCGCGTCGCGCAGCGCCGGGGTGCCCCACACCGTGGGGTAGCCGGGCGAGTCGGCCGCGTCGACGAGGGCCTTCTGGATCAGGTCGGGGACCGGGTCCACCGGGGTGCCGACCGACAGGTCGACGATGCCGTCCGGGTGCGCCGCTGCCGTCTTCTTGTACGGCTCCAGCTTGTCCCAGGGGAAGGTGGGCAGACGGTCGGAGACTGCGGACACGGTGACTTGCTCACTTTCTTCGGGGCGGCGGACGACGCCCGGTACGGCAAACGCCTCGGTCCCGTACGGCGCCGATCGGGCGTGATCAGGCCGTACGGGACCGAGGCGGCACGGTGGTGCGGCGGGGCCGCCGGTGCGGGTTACTCGGCTTCGGCCTGCGGCGGCAGCGCGGCGATGAAGGGGTGGTCGCGCTCGATCAGGCCCAGCTTGCTGGCGCCGCCGGGCGAGCCGAGGTCGTCGAAGAACTCGACGTTGGCCTTGTAGTAGTCCTTCCACTCCTCGGGAGTGTCGTCCTCGTAGAAGATCGCCTCGACCGGGCAGACCGGCTCACAGGCACCGCAGTCGACGCATTCGTCCGGGTGGATGTACAAGGACCGCTGGCCCTCGTAGATGCAGTCGACCGGGCACTCTTCGATGCACGCCTTGTCCTTCACGTCGACACAAGGCTGCGCGATGACGTAGGTCACGCTGTCGTTCCTCCTCGATTGGGCGCCGGCGGGCCTCCGTAGGCTCCGCCGCCTGGCGCGCGGGAGCGCGGCGTCGTCGATGCCCGCCCCTAGTATCTCCGTTCTGGGGCATGATCCGAACAGGAGGGGTGAACTGACCAGTGGAAATCTCTGCCGCAGGACGCTTCGAGGTCCGTATCACCGCTGCTGACGTGGGCAAACGTGTCTCTGTGCGACGTTTGACCGGACATGGCGACACCGCGGAGAAGTTCACCGACACGGTGGGTGTTCTCACATCATGGGACGACGACGGCGTGCTGACGATCACACGGCGGGCCGGCGAGGTCGTCCGGATACCGGAGTCCGCGCTGGTGGCGGGCAAGGTGGTGCCGGCCGCTCCGGCGCGCCGCCGGGGGCCCGCGGCGACGTACGGCGAACTCGCGCGCGTCTCCTCGCGGGGCTGGCGGCCGGTGGAGAGCGAGCGGCTGGGCGAGTGGGAGCTGAGGGCGGCCGGCGGGTTCACCCGGCGGGCCAACAGCGTGCTGCCGCTCGGCGATCCGGGGCTGCCGCTGGACGCGGCGCTGGAGGCCGTACGGCGCTGGTACGGCGCACGGGGGCTGCCCGCCTACGTGCAGACCGCGACCGGCGCCGAGGGCACCCAGGAGCTGCTCTGCGCGGAGCTGGAGCGGCGCGGGTGGGTGCGTGAGGTGAGCGCCGAGCTGTGGACCGGGGGGCTGGCGCCGGTGGCGGACAGCGCGGCGGGGGCGGGTGTGCTGTTCTCCCGGACGGCCGACGAGGCGTGGCTGGGGCGGTACCAGCGCAAGGGCGTGAGCGAGGTCGCGTCGCGGGTGCTGGGCGGCGGGCCGTCGGTGTGGTTCGCGACCGTGCCCGGCGAGCACGGCCCGGCCGCCATCGGGCGGTTGGTGGTGGACGGGCGGTGGGCCGGGTTCGCCGCCGTGGAGGTGGATCCGGCGCTGCGGCGGCGGGGGCTGGCCACGGAGGTCATGGCCGCGCTGGCCCGGCGGGCGCTGGCGGAGGGCGCGTCGGCGGCCTGGCTTCAGGTGGAGACGGACAACGCGGGGGCGCGGGCCCTGTACACCCGGCTGGGCCTGGCGGCGCACCACGCCTATCACCACTACCGCGAGCCGAAACCGACCGACGCCTGAGACCACGGATGCGACACCCGCACTCCGGGAGCGCGGTATCCGGGGCCTGCCTCCTGCTGAGGCTCCGGGAGCGGCTCCTCGGCTTCGGTGCACGTCCCGGGGCCACGGAACGGCTCCTGCCGCTCCGGTCGGCTCCTGGGCCCGAAGCGGCTTCCGGGGCCTCGGTGCGGCTTCTGGGGCATTGAACGGTACGGATCATTCCGGAAGGGCACGAAACAGCTATGCGTCCCCCTCATCCCCCACCCCCTTCGCCGGAACGGGCCGCCGAGGTGCGGCGGCGGTTCGCCGAGGAGGCGCGGTCCGAACGGCCCGATCTGGCGACGTTGTGCCTGCTGCTGGGCGCGGTGGCCGACGGCGGCCTCGACGAGGCCGGCATCGACGCGGCGCAGATGGAACTGGACCGGCTGGCGGGACAGCTGCCCTACCGGCCGGGCGGGCCGCCCGCCTGGGCCACGGCGGCGCGGCGGGTGCTGGGCGAGCGGTTCGGCTTCCGCGGCACCGAGGGGGACTACCAGCGGCTGGAGTCCTCGCTGCTGCACGAGGTGCTGCGGCGGCGGCGCGGGCTGCCGATCCTGCTGTCCGTGGTGTGGCTGGAGGTGGCCCGGCGGGCCGGGGCGCCGGTGTACGGGGTCGCGCTGCCGGGGCACTTCGTGGTCGGCTTCGGGGCGGCTGAGGAGCAGGTGCTGGCCGATCCGTTCGACGGCGGGCGGGTGCTGACCGGGGCGGACGCCGAGCTGCTGGTGGTGGGGGCGGCCGGGGTGCCGCTGGAGCCGGCGATGCTGGAGCCGGCGGATCCCCTGGACGTCGTACGGCGGATCCTCAACAACGTCCGGTCGTGGGCGGCGGCGCGCCCGGAACGGTCGGACGTGGGTCTGTGGTCGGTGGACCTGGCGCTGCTGTTGCCGTCGCATCCGGCGCGACTGCGGTACGAGCGGGCCCGGTTGCTGGTGGAGCGGGGTGAGTTCACCGACGGGGCCGAGGAGTTGGAGGAGTACGCGGAGCTGATCGAGGTGGTCGACGAGGGGGCGGCGGAGAAGGTGCGCGGGGAGGCGCGGTCCGCTCGGGCCCGCCTCAACTGAGCCGGTCCGGGGGGCTGTTACAGCCAGCCCTTCTCCCGGGCGATGCGTACCGCTTCCGCTCTGTTGCGTACCGCGAGTTTCTGGATCGCCGTCGAGAGGTAGTTGCGCACCGTCCCCTGGGAGAGGTGCAGGGCCGTCGCCAGTTCCGCGTTCGTGGAGCCGTCGGCCGCGGCTCGCAGGACCTCTCGTTCGCGGTCGGTCAGCGGGTTGGCGCCCTCCGCCAGGGCCGCCGCCGCGAGGGTGGGGTCGATGACGCGCTCGCCGGCCAGCACCTTGCGGACGGCCTCGGCGAGTTGGGCGGCGGGGGCGTCCTTGACCAGGAACGCGTCGGCGCCCGCCTCCATCGCGCTGCGCAGGTAGCCGGGGCGGCCGAAGGTGGTGAGGACGACCAGTCTGACGGCCGGGAGCGCCTTGTGGAGCTGTGCCGCCGCCTCGATGCCCGTGCAGCCCGGCATCTCGATGTCGAGCAGGGCCACGTCGACGTCGTTCGCCCGCGCCGCGGCCAGCACCTCGTCCCCGCGCGCGACCTGGGCCACGACCTCGATGTCGTCCTCCAGACCCAGCAGGGCGGCCAGTGCCTCGCGGACCATCGACTGGTCCTCGGCGAGGAGGACCTTGATCGTGCTGCTCATGCCCCGGATCCTACGGCCATGCCGGGGGGCAGCGGGATCCGGGCGACCAGCCGGAAGCCGCGCTTGCCACGGGCCGCCTCCAGTGTGCCGCCCGCCTTCTCCAGCCGCTCGGTGAGGCCGGTGAGACCGTTGCCGGGGCCCTTGCCCGAACCGCCCGATCCGTTGTCCTCCACGGCGAGTTCGAGGACCGGGCCGTCCAGGGTCTGCCGGCGCAGCAGCTCCACCGTGCAGGCGGTCGCGCCGCTGTGCCGGACGACATTGGTGACCGCCTCGCGCAGTGCCCACGCGAGGGCGGCCTCGCCGTCCTCGGGCACTCCGGTGAGGTCGGGGTCGGCCGGTATCTCCGCGGTGACCGCGGCGGCGGTCAGGGCGACCTGGGCGCCCGCGAGTTCGGCGGCGAGCCGGGCCCGCCGGTACCCGGTGACCGCCTCCCGGACGTCCACCAGGGCCTGCCTGCTGACCTGTTCGATGTCGGAGACCTGCTGGGCCGCCTTGTCGGGGTGGTCCGGGAGCATCCGGCCCGCCAGTTCGCTCTTCAGCGTGATCAGCGAGAGCGAGTGCCCCAGCAGGTCGTGCAGGTCACGGGCGAGCCGCAACCGCTCCTCGTTGGCCGCCAGTTGGGCGACGGTGGCCCGGGCCTTGCGCAACTCGACGGTGGTGGCGACGAGTTGCCGGATGCCGGTCATCGAGTAGCCGACCAGGAGCACCACCAGGAACAGGCCCCAGGCCTCGTCCAGGTCGTGGGCGTGCCAGCCCGCCAGCATCATGGCGGCGGTCGTGGCCGGGATCGTCCAGTAGGCGACGCGCAGCGGGAAGGTGACCCCGCACATCACGGAGACGTACACGAACAGGCCGAGCCAGGAGCTGCCGAGGCTGAAGGCGAGGACGACCGCCAGCACCCACTGCACGGCGACCGCGACGCTGACGATCCCGCCGCGGAACGGCCGGCCCATCTGGCGGAAGACGATGGCCAGGTAGATCCCGACGAAGGCCGCCAGACCGGTCCAGCCGGCCACCGTGGCGCCGGTGGTGTGGTGGCCGGCGGTCAGGTCTCCGACCGGGGAGGCCAGGAAGACCAGCCAGGGCAGGACCCACACCAGTTTGCGCATCGCCTCGCCCCGGTTGCGGGGCGGCCGGCCGATCCGCACCAGCCGGTCCGCGCGGGCTTCCTCGTCGGGCCGCAGGTCGTCCGTCATCGCGCTCACGCCTTCAGCGTGTCCTTCCGGTACAGCCAGGCCGCGCCGCCGACGAAGAGGGCGAAGAAGACGACGAGGATGGCGATGTCCTGGGCTTTCGGGGCCTGGCTCTGTTCGATGGCCCGTCCCAGGGCAGCGTACGCGTGTGTGGGCAGCCACTTCGCGATGTCCTGGAGCCAGCTCGGGAAGGAGGAGGAGGGCCACCACAGGCCGCCGAGGATCGACAGCCCGAAGTAGGTGATCATCGTGATCGGGCGGACCGCGTCACCACTCGCCAGATACCCGATGGCGACGCCGAGCGCGGCGAAGACCAGGCTGCCGGCCCAGATCGCGCCGGTCAGCGCCAGCCACTGCCAGGCGTCCAGGCGTACGTGCTTGACCGAGGCGGCGACCAGGAAGACGACCACGATGGAGGGCAGGCTCACCACGGCGGCGCTGGCGGTCTTGGCGAGCACGTAGCCGCGTCCGGGCAGGGTGGTCAGCCGCAGCTGCCGTACCCAGCCGCTCTCGCGCTCCTTGGCGATGCGCTCGCTGTTGCCCATCAGGACGGCGGTCAGGGCGCCGAAGGAGGCCATGGAGACCATGACGTACGCGGCGAGCGACAGGCCGGAGTCGTCGATGGTCTGGCTGGTGTCGCCCTGGCTGGCGACCAGCAGGAAGATGATCGAGGGGTAGATCACCGAGAAGAACAGGAACTTGCGGTTGCGCAGGGCGCGGGCGAGTTCCAGCTTGATCAGCGCGTTCATGACTGCTTGGCCTCCTCGGCCTCCGTGATGGCGACGAAAGCCTGCTCCAGACCGAGTCCGGCGACTTCGAGGTTGCGGGGATAGACGCCGAGGGCGTACAGCGCGTGCACGGTGGCGTCGGCGTCGGAGGACTGCATGCGGACCGTCTGGCCGCTGACGTCGACGGCGGTCAGGAAGGGCAGCTCGCGCAGCGGTGCCTCGTCGATCTCGCCCTCCAGGTCGAAGGCGATCCGCCGGGCTCCCGCCCTGGCCTTGATCTCGGCGGCGGTGCCGTCGGCGAGCAGCCGGCCGCGGTGCAGCACCAGCACCCGGTCGGCGATGGCGTCGGCCTCTTCCAGGTAGTGGGTGGCGAACAGGACCGTACGCCCCTGGTCGGCCTGTTCCCGCATGGTGGCCCAGAAGGCCTGGCGGGCGGAGACGTCCATGCCGGTGGTCGGCTCGTCCAGGACGATCAGGTCGCTGTCGCCGGCGGTGGCGAGGGCGAAGCGGACGCGCTGGGCCTGGCCGCCGGAGAGCTTGTTGACCTTGCGGTCGGCGATCGGGGAGATGCCCGCGCGGGCCAGTACGTCGGCCACCTTGTAGGGCTTCGGATGCAGGTCGCAGGCCAGCTTCACCAGCTCCCGCACGGTGACCTCGTCCATCAGGCCGCCGCTCTGGAGCATCGCGCCGACGCGTCCGGCGACGATGGCCTCGCGCGGGCTCGTGCCGAAGACGCCGACCGTGCCGGCGTCGGCCTGCTTGAGGCCGAGCAGCAGGTCGAGCGTGGTCGACTTGCCCGCGCCGTTGGGCCCGAGCAGGGCCACGGTCTCCCCCGGGTACAGCCGCAGCGAGAGCCCGTCGACGGCCCGCACGTCCCCGTAGGTCTTGCTCACTTGGTCGAACCCGACGACCGGGGTTCCGGTGGCCGTCGTCGCCGCTGTCGTTGTCATGCGTCCATGCTGGCCGGGCGAGCCCGGCCGGGGGCAGTGCCGACCGTCCGGAGAGCCGCATGACAGATGTCATGAGCAGGACCTGACCGACAGACAGAGGGGGCGCCCGGTACGCACCGGGCACCCCCTCTCTGAGCCGTCGTCAGCTCGGGTTCGTCTCGATCACGCCGACACGCTCGGCCGTCGTCTTGCCGACCAGGGCCTTGCGGAGCGCGGAGGCGACGTCCTGGGGAGTGACCGCCGTCTTCTGGCCGGTTCCCCGGGTGATCAGCACGCCGTTGAAGGTGCTGCCGTACGCCGCCTTGAGGGCGTCCAGGTTGTACGTCTCCACCAGCTTGCCGTCGACGGCCTTGAATCCGAGGATCTTCGGCAGGGAGACGGGGCCGAACTTGATGCTGTGCGTGGCGTCCGTCTGGACGACGACCAGGTTGGACATCGCCGGCTCCGCGAACGCCTTCATCTCGCGGTCGACCTCGGTCTTGGAGACCGTCGGCTGCTGGGTGGTCGTCGGTACGGACACCGTGGCGGAGGTGTCGGTCTCCACCATCGTCCGGTACGCCTGCGTGACCGCCTGGGCGGACGCGGCCGCGTCGATGCCCTTGCCCGGCTTGCCGTAGACCGCGACGGCCTTGCCGGACTTGAACTCGATCGTGCCCTCGGTGACGGAACCGGCGCTGCCGCCGAGGTCCTTGAGGGCGGCCTGGAGCTTCTCCTCGTCGACCGGCATGTCGGGGTCGACGACCCGCTTCTGGCCGAACAGGGAGCCGATCACGGAGATCGGGTTGTAGTCGCTCTTGGCGGCCGCGTCGACCGTCTTCTGCATGTCGAACTGGAGGCCCGCCTGGTCCGGCGGCAGCGAGACCGTCTTGCCGTCGACCGACAGCTTCAGCGGCTTGTTCACACGGTCGCCGAAGGCGTCGTCGAGCTTCTTGACCGCGTCGTCGCGGGTGCCGCCGCCGATGTCGACGCCGAGCACGGTGGTGCCCTTGGGGACGTCGGAGTGGTTCATGAGGAGCCCGGCGCCGTAGACACCGACACCCGCGACCACCACGACACCGCCGAGCAGCGGCAGCTTGCTGCGCTTCTTCTTGCCCTTGCCCTTGCCCTTGGACTCGGCCGGGGGCGGCGAGACCGGCTCGGGCAGCTTGGGCGGCGTGTGCGACTGCGGCACGGCGCCGGGGCCACCCGGCGCGAAGGGGGAGTTGGCGCCCGGCGTCACGACCGGCATGCCGCTGGTGACGGTGTGTCCGGAGACGTTGTCCGCCGGGGCGCCGTGGCCGGGCATGCCCGGTTCCGGGGCGGGTTTCTGCGGGGTGAGGATGGCGGTGTCGTCGCTCAGTCCGCCGCCGGGGACGGCGAGGTGGGGACCGCCGGGGGCGGTGCGCGCGCCGGGTCCGGCCTGCGGGGCACGGCCGTTGGGCCGGCCCGGACCGCGGCCGGGGCCCGCGGGACCGCCGGGGGCCGCGGGACCGCCGAGACCGGCGGGAGCGCCGGGAGCGCCGGGACCGCCGGGAGCGCCGAAAGGCTCGCCGCCGGTGACCGGCGGGACGAACGGGCCGTCGCCGGTGACCGGTCCGCCGGTGGGGCCCGCCGGGCCCTGCGGGCCGCCGGGGCCGCCGGGCCTGCCGGGGCCGTTGAAGCCGTTGGGACCACCGGGGCCGGCCGGGCCGCCGCCGGGCAGGCCGGGGCCGTTCGGGGCGCCGTTCGGGCTGCCGCCCTCGGCGAAGTACGGCAGTTCGTCGCGGCGCGGTTCGCCGCTGTCCTTGGCGCCGCCCCGGGGGCCGCCGAGCGGGCCCGCGGCGAGCGCCTCGGTCACGTCGAAGGAGCCGGTGCCGCCGCCGTGCCCGGGAGCCACCGGGCCGCCGGTGGCGCCCGTGGGCAGCCCCGAACCGTTGGTGGAGCCGGGCCGGGAGCCGCCGGGCGCCCCCATCGAGCCGACGACCCCGCCGGGACGGCCGCCGTTCGCCCGCGGGCCGCCCGGGGTGCCCTGGGGGCCCGGGGTGCCGGGTGCGGCCGGCGTGTTCTGGGTCACGGCGGGCGAACCGCCCGGTGGTGTCGACCCGTTGGCGGCGGGGCCGCGCTGGGGGCCCTTGGCCGGGCCGGACTTGCGCGGCGCGAACCAGTCGCTGGCCTTCTCCCCGGGAGCGGGGGCGGCGGCCGGGGCCGGGGCCGCTTCCGCGGCGGGCGGCTCGACGGCGCCGGTGGGCGCGGCGGGGCCGGTCGGCAGCGCGTGGGTGCCCGTCTCCTCGCTCGGAGCGGCCTCGGTGTCCGGGACGGGTGTGCGGACGACCACCGGCGGAATCGGCCGGGATCCGGGGATGTTGATCCGGATCCGGGTCGTCAGCGTGGTCTCGGTCTTGCGTTCCTCCGGCTGCGCGGCCGAACGGCCCGCGCCCGCGGCGTCGTCGGAAGCCATGGGGGTCCCGTACGGCGGCGTGCCCGAGGGGTATGCGGATCCGCCGCGCCCGTTGGGCCCGGAGGACGGAGTGTCAGTTTCACGACTCAAGGCAGGTTCTCCCGGTTGGCTCCACCGCCCGTTTCGACCTTGCTCGGGCGGCTCGGCGGCGCGCACCACCATACTGGCCACTTCTGACGCTTATCCCATGACCGCTGGGGAAACCCACACCGGACTCGCACGCGCGCCGCACGGCGAAGTGGTACGTCACTTGCCAAGTCGGGCGCCGGCCGCCGCGGGTTGCCGCCCCAAACCTATTGTGGCGCAGATCACAGCCAGCGCCATGCCGCCGAGCAGGAAGAGGTACGAGCCGCCTCCCGCGCCGAACAGGAAATCCCCCTCGGGGCGGGAGGCGGTGAGGAAGATGACGGCGACGACCCAGCCGAAGGCGGGCGCCACGGCCCCGGAACGGCTGCCGGTCGCCCGCGACCCGCCGAGGAAGAGCCCGGCGGCGCCGGCCAGCGCGAGCAGCAGCCCACCGGGGAACCAGCCGGCCTGGACGAGGGTCCCGGCGAGGCCGACCACGGCACCGAGCACCACCAGGCCGAACAGGGCCGCGGCCCGCCCCGCGGAGGGCGGCCGCAACGGTTGCGCGAGCATCGAGCCGCGTCCCGCGGAGCTCATGAGGTCACCTCCGTGGCCGCGCCGAGGCCGGCGAACAGGTCGGTCTCGGGTGTGGCGCCCGGCACGCCGGCCACCAACTCGTAGTACTCCGTGGTGAACACGGGCTGCGCCAGCTCGTTGGAGAGGGCGAAGCAGGGTGCCGCGCCGGGCGCCACCTCGATCTGGGTGGCGTGGGCGGCCATCGCCGCGGTCTTCGCGGTGGCATACGCGGTGCCGTCGATCGCGGTGGTGACCCGCCGGTCGTCGACCACGCCCGGCACGTCGTCGACGGCCGCGGGCTTGTCGAAGGGCAGCGTCGGCAGGTCCTCGCGGAGACGGGCGAAGGCCTCCTCGGCGACGGTGCGCGGGACGCGGTTCCAGTAGACCTTGGGGACGCGGTGGCCGGCCTCGGCGGCGAGTTCGACGGCTCTCATGGCGACGCGGTGGGCCTGGATGTGGTCCGGGTGGCCGTAGCCGCCGTTGTCGTCGTAGGTGACGACGACCTGGGGGCGGGTCTCGAGGATGACCTCGACGAGATGGGCGGCGGCCTCGTCGACGTCGGCCTGCCAGAAGCAGCCGGGCACGTCGTTGTCGGGCAGGCCCATCATTCCGGAGTCGTGGTAGCGGCCGGCGCCGCCGAGCAGCCGGAAGTCGTCGACGCCGAGTTCCCGCATGGCGGCGGTGAGCTCGCCCAGCCGGTGCTCGCCCAGCGCCGGGCCGGTCAGATGCCTCAGCTCGGGCGGGATGACCTCGCCGCCCTCGCCGAGAGTGCAGGTGACCAGCGTCACACGGACACCCTGGTCCGCGTAGCGGGCCATGGTGGCGCCGTTGTTGATCGACTCGTCGTCCGGGTGCGCGTGCACGAGGAGCAGGCGTCGGGCAGGGACTTCCGTCATGTCCCCACCCTACGAAACGACACCGACAGTGCCGCGCAGCCCCGGCCCGCGTCCGTACCGGATCAGAACTTGATGCTTCCGATCATGCTGGCGACGTTGGTCGTCAGATCGCTGATCGTCGGCGCGACGGTCGAGGAGGCGAGATAGAAACCGAGCAGCATGCACACCACGGCATGACCGCCCTTCAGACCCGACTTCTTGATCAGCAAGAAGACGATGATCGCCAGCAGCACCACCGCCGAAATCGAGAGTGCCACGGCGGCTCACCTCCAAAGATCCCAGGGACGCGGGGGGTTCGGACTATGGGGGTTGTAGATCGGTACAGCAATTCCTTGCGGAAGCCAGCAGGTTCATACCCACCCAGCGGTAGTGATCATAACTATGCGTGCTCGCGCATCGCTCGGCGCACGGCCGCACAAGGGGGCGCATGGCCAATATGGTCGGGGCATGACGACCGAGGCTGTCTCATTCCCCCGCCGGCACGCCCGCACCCAGCGTTTCACGCTCGGCGCGCCGCGCGCGTTCACCGTGGCCCCCGACGGCTCCCGCGTGGCGTTTCTGCGCTCCGGTTCCGGCACGGACCGCGCCAACTCCCTGTGGGTTCTCGATGTGCCGAGCGGCGAGGAGCGCCTCGCGGCGGACCCCCGCACGCTGCTCGGCGGCGCCGAGGAGCATCTCTCGCCACAGGAGCGGGCCCGTCGCGAACGCAGCCGCGAGGGCGGGGCCGGCATCGTCGGCTACGCCACGGACGCGGCACTGGAGTTGGCGTCTTTCGCCTTGTCAGGGCGGCTTTTCACGGCGGAGCTCAGGGCCGGCACGGCACGCGAACTCACCGTCCCGGGGCCGGTGATCGATCCGCGTCCGTCCCCCGACGGCCGCCATGTCGCGTACGTCGCGCAGGGCGCCGTGCGGGTGGTGGGCGCCGAGGGCGAGGGCGACCGGGCGCTGGCGGAGCCGGAGTCGGAACAGGTCACCTATGGATTGGCCGAGTTCGTCGCGGCCGAGGAGATGGGCCGTTCGCGCGGCTTCTGGTGGTCGCCCGGGTCCGACCGGCTGCTCGTGGCGCGGGTGGACGACACGCCGGTACAGCGCTGGTGGATCGCCGACCCCGCCCACCCCGAGCGTGACCCGAACCACGTCGCGTACCCCGCGGCGGGCACACCGAACGCGGACGTACGCCTGTTCGTGCACGACCTCGACGGGGGGCGCACGGAGGTCTCCTGGGACCGGGCGCGCTACCCGTACTTGGCGCATGTGCACTGGTCAGACGCGGGTGCCCCGCTGCTGCTCGTACAGGCGCGCGACCAGCGCAGCCAGCTGTTCCTCGCCGTGGACCCGCAGTCGGGAACGACCCGGATGGTGCACGCCGACGAAGATCCAACTTGGCTTGAACTTTTCGCCGGAGTGCCCTGCTGGAGTCCCTCCGGGCGACTCGTGCGGATCGCCGACGAGGGCGGCGCCCGGGTCCTCGCCGTGGGTGAACGCCCGCTCACCGGCGCCCAGTTGCACATCCGCGCGGTACTCGACGTGACCAGCGACGACGTGCTGGTCACGGCGTCCGCCGGCGAGGAGGCCGAGTCCCCGGAGATCGGCGAGGTGCACGTCTACCGGGTCAGCGAACTCGGGGTGGAGCGCGTGTCGCAGGAGCCCGGCGTGCATACGGCGGTTCGCGCCGGGGGCGTGACCGTGCTGGTGTCCGCCACCCTGGACCGGCCGGGCAGCCGCGTCCAGGTACTGCGCGACGGGAAGCCCGCGGCGACTGTCACGTCGTACGCCGAAGATCCCGGTTTGTCCCCGCGCGTGACGCTCACCCAGGGGGGCGCACGGCGAATTCCGTGCGCCGTGCTTATGCCACGGGACTACCACGGGGACACTCCCCTTCCGGTTCTGCTCGACCCCTACGGGGGTCCGCACGGCCAGCGGGTGGTCGCCGCGCACAACGCCCACCTGACCTCGCAGTGGTTCGCCGACCAGGGCTTCGCGGTGGTCGTCGCCGACGGCCGGGGCACCCCGGGCCGCTCCCCCGCCTGGGAGAAGTCCATCAAGGACGACGTCGCGGCGGTCGTCCTCCAGGACCAGGTCGACGCGGTCCAGGCACTCGCCGCCGACTTCCCCCTCGACCTCACCAGGGTCGCGATCCGCGGCTGGTCGTTCGGCGGCTACCTCGCCGCGCTCGCGGCCCTGCGCCGCCCGGACGTCTTCCACGCGGCGGTGGTCGGCGCCCCGGTGACCGACCTGCGCCTGTACGACACCCACTACCAGGAGCGCTACCTCGGCGACCCCGGCGAGCAGCCGGAGGTGTACCGCCGCAACTCGGTGATCGACGACGCGGGCCTGACCGAGGCGGCCGGACCGCACCGCCCGATGATGGTCATCCACGGCCTCGCCGACGACAACGTGGTGGTGGCCCACTCGCTGCGGCTGTCCTCGGCGCTGCTGGCGGCGGGCCGCCCGCACGAGGTGCTGCCCCTGTCGGGCGTGACGCACATGACCCCGCAGGAACAGGTGGCGGAGAACCTGCTGCTGCTCCAGCTGGACTTCCTGAAGCGGTCGCTGGGGCTCGGGTAGGGGTACGGGCACGGGCCGGGACGACATGGCGCGTCCCGGCCCGTTCACGGCACCCGCACGGCCGTACGCTGTTCAGCGTGCCGCGTCCGTATATCGGGACCGGGTCGGCGAAGTTGCCTGCGTGTTAACGCGATTGACCCGCATACGCCCCGCTATGCACCCCCTTCGTCAAGATCGTCCGGCGCTTCCCCGGCCGGCTCCTCCGGCGGCACGACCCGCGTCTCCTCCGCGAAGTGACAGGCCGAGTCGTGCGCCGCCGGCCCCGGCACGTGCCGGAACACGGCCGGTACCGCGAGCAGCGGCACCTCCAGGGCGCACCGCTCCCGCGCCTTCCAGCAGCGCGTGCGGAACCGGCACCCGGACGGCACGTTCGTCGGCGACGGCACGTCCCCGCTCAGGATGATCCGCTCGCGGTGCTCCCGGGCCTCGGGGTCGGGCACCGGCACCGCGGAGAGCAGTGCCTGCGTGTAGGGGTGGGTGGGGTGGTCGTAGATCTCCTCGTCCCTGCCGGTCTCCACGATCCGCCCGAGGTACATCACCCCGACCCGGTCCGAGATGTGCCGCACGATCGACAGGTCGTGGGCGATGAAGACGTACGACAGGTCGAAGTCCTTCTGGAGCCGGGCGAGCAGGTTGATCACCTGGGCCTGGACCGAGACGTCCAGCGCGGAGACGGGCTCGTCGGCGACGATCACCTCGGGGCGCAGCGCCAGCCCCCGCGCGATGCCGATGCGCTGCCGCTGGCCGCCGGAGAACTGGTGCGGATAGCGGTTGACGTACTCGGGGTTGAGTCCGACGACGTCCAGCAGGTCCTGGACCCGTCTGCGCCGGTCGCCCCTGGGTGCCGCCTCGGGGTGGATCTCGTAGGGCTCCCCGATGATGTCGCCGACGGTCATCCTGGGGTTGAGCGAGGTGTACGGGTCCTGGAAGACCATCTGGATGTTGCGGCGGACCGCCTTCAGGGCCCGCCCGCTCAGCCCGGTGATGTCCTCGCCCTTGTACTTGATCAACCCGGCCGTGGGCCGCTCGAGATGGACGAGCATCCTGGCGACGGTCGACTTGCCGCAGCCGGACTCCCCGACGATCCCGAGGGTCTCTCCTTTGTTGAGCACGAAGTCAACACCGTCAACAGCCTTGACGGCACCGACCTGTTTCTTGAAGAGAACGCCCTGGGTCAATGGATAGTGCTTGACCAGTCCATCCACTTCGATGATCGCCTCAACCATTGACGCAGTCCCTCCAGAAGTGACAGGCGCTCCCCCGGTGCCGGTCCACCTCGTACAGCGGCGGTTCGTCGGTGCGGCAGACGTCCTGTGCCATGGGGCAGCGCGGGTTGAAGGCGCAGCCGGGAGGGATGTTCATGAGGTTGGGCGGCAGGCCCTTGATGGCGTAGAGCTCCTGACCCTTCTGGTCCAGGCGCGGGATGGAGTCGAGCAGCCCGCGGGTGTACGGGTGGGCGGGCGCCTTGTAGATGTCGTGCACGGGCGCGGACTCGACGATCCGCCCGGCGTACATGACGGCGATCCGGTCGGCGACGTCAGCGACCACGCCCAGGTCGTGGGTGATCAGGATCAGTCCCATGTGGAACTCGCGCTGCAACTCCGCGAGCAGGTCCATGACCTGGGCCTGCACGGTCACGTCCAGGGCGGTCGTCGGTTCGTCGGCGATGACGAGCGCCGGTTCCAGGGCCAGCGCCATGGCGATCATGATGCGCTGGCGCATCCCGCCGGAGAACTGGTGCGGATAGTCCCGCACCCGCTGGGCCGCGCCCGGGATCCGCACCCGGTCCATCAGCTCGACCGCCCTGGCCCGCGCGTCCTTCTTCGACATGCCACGGTGCACCACGAACATCTCGCCGAGCTGGTCGCCCACCGACAGCACCGGGTTGAGTGCCGACAGCGCGTCCTGGAAGATCATCGCCATCCTGGCGCCCCGGATCCGCCGCCGTTCCTCCTCCTTCAGCTTCAGCAGGTCGCGTCCCTGGAAGAGGATCTCGCCCGCGCCGATCCGCCCCGGCGGGGTGTCGAGGATCCCCATCACGGCCTGCGCGGTCACCGACTTGCCGGACCCGGACTCGCCCAGTACGGCCAGCGTCTCGCCCTCGCCGACGGCGTACGAGACCCCGTTGACCGCCTTCGCCACCCCGTCCCTCGTGACGAACTCCACGTGCAGGTCGCGTACTTCGAGCAGCACGGCGGCGCTCACCTCAGCTTCGGGTCGAGGGCGTCGCGCACCGCGTCGCCGAGCATGATGAAGGCCAGGACGGTCAGCGCGAGGGCCCCGGAGGGCCACAGCAGCGCGTGCGGGGCGTTGCGGATGTACGGGGAGGCCGCCGAGATGTCGATGCCCCAGGAGACGCTGGGCGGCTTCAGACCGACACCCAGGTACGACAGGGTCGCCTCCAGCGCGATGAAGGTGCCGAGGGCGATGGTCGCCACCACGATCACGGGGGCGACGGCGTTGGGCGCGATGTGCCGCAGCAGGATCCGGGAGTGGGAGGCGCCGAGGGCGCGGGCGGCCTGCACGTAGTCGTTCTGCTTGGCGGTGATCACCGAGCCGCGGGCGATCCGGGAGATCTGCGGCCAGCCGAGCAGCACCATGAAGCCGATGACCGGCCAGACCGTGTTGCTGGTGACCACCGAGAGCAGGACGAGACCGCCGAGGACGACCGGGATCGCGAAGAAGACGTCGGTGATCCGGGACAGGATCGAGTCCCAGAAGCCGCCGAAGAACCCGGCGAGGCCGCCGAGGACCGACCCGAGCAGGGCGACCCCGAGCGTGGCGCAGACGCCCACCGTGACGGACGTACGCGCCCCGTAGACGGTCCGGGTGTAGACGTTGCAGCCCTGTCCGTCGTAGCCGAAGGGCGCGCCCGGCTGGGAGCCCTCCTGGGCCTTGGCGAGGTCGCACTGGAGAGGGCTGCCGGAGGCGATCAGGGACGGCCACAGGGAGATGACGACCAGGAAGAGGATGACGAGGGCGGAGACGACGAAGACCGGGTTGCGGCGCAGGTCCCGCCACGCGTCGGACCAGAGTGAGCGGGGCCGGTCGGCCGGGCCGGTGCCGAGCGGGCCGCCCGGTGACCGCTCCAGCGTCTCGGCCTCGGTCGTCGCGAGGTCCATCGCCCCGCCGGCCCCCGTCCCCGCGATCGCCCGGCCGGGCTCGAACGGCTGCTCAGGCATAGCGGATCCTCGGGTCGAGTACGGCGTACAGGAGGTCGACGAGGAGGTTGGCCACCAGGAAGACGAGGACCAGGACGGTCACGAAGCCGACGACGGTCTGCGTGTTCTGCCGCAGGATCCCCTGGTAGAGCTGGTAGCCGACGCCGTGGATGTTGAAGATCCGCTCGGTGACGATCGCGCCGCCCATCAGCGCGCCGATGTCGGTGCCGATGAAGGTGACGACGGGGATGAGGGAGTTGCGCAGCAGATGGCGGGTGACGACCCGGCGCCGGGGCAGGCCCTTGGCGACGGCCGTGCGGACGTAGTCGCTGCGTCTGTTCTCGGCGATGGAGGTCCGGGTCAGCCGGGTCACGTAGGCGAGCGAGACGGAGGCGAGGACGAGCCCCGGCACGATCAGCTCGCCGAAGCCGGCGTCCGGGGAGACGGAGGGTCTGATCCAGCCCCATTCGACGCCGAGCAGCAGCTGGAGCAGCAGACCGGTGACGAAGGTGGGTACGGAGATGACGACCAGGGTGGCGAGCAGCACGCCGGTGTCGACGGGCCGGCCGCGCCGCATCCCGGTGAGCACGCCCAGGGTGATGCCGATGACGATCTCGAAGAGGACGGCCACGATCGTGAGCCTGATGGTGACGGGGAACGCGGTGGACATCAGCTCGGTGACCGGCTGCCCGTTGAACGCCGTGCCGAAGTCGCCGGTGAAGACGTTCCCCATGTAGGTGAGGTATTGCTGCCACACCGGCCTGTCGAGTCCGAACTCCTTCTTCAGCTGGGCGGCGGTCGCCGGGTCGCAGGCGCGTTCGCCGCACAGTCCGGCGATGGGGTCGCCCATGACGTTGACCATCAGGAAGATCAGCAGCGTGGCCCCGACGAACACCGGGATCATCTGGAGCAGCCGCCGGACGACGTAGCGTCCCATGCCGGGTCAGCTGACCTTGATCTCGTTGTAGACGGGGACGCTGAACGGGTTGAGCGCGACGTTCGACAGCCGGTCCGAGTAACCGGCGCTGCCGTTCTGGTACCAGAGCGGGATGGCGGCCATGTTGTCGCGGACCACCCCCTCGGCCTGCTGGAACGTCGAGACGGCCTTGGCGGTGTCGGTCTCGGCGTTCGCCTGGTCGACGAGCTTGTCGAAGTCCTTGTTCGACCACTTGCCGTCGTTGGACGAGGCGTTGGTGTAGTAGAGCGGCTGGAGGAAGTTCTGGATGAGCGGGTAGTCCATCTGCCAGCCCGCGCGGAACGGCCCGCTCATCTTGTGCTGCCCGATCTGGTTGCGGAAGTCGGCGAACGTGCCGACCGGGTTCCCGACGCACGCCTTGTCGTTGCCGAGCGCGTTGTTGATGGAGTTGCACACGGCGTCCACCCACATCCTGTGCGAGCCGGTGTCGGCGTTGTACGTGATCTTGAGCTGGCCGCCGGGGATGCCGCCGCCCTCCTGGACCAGCTTCTTGGCCTGGGCGGGGTCGTACTCGCAGGCGCTCCCGCACAGCCCCTCCTTGAACCCGCCGTCGGCGCCGAGCACCGGCGAGGTCCAGTCGGTGGCCGGGGTGCGGGTGTTCTGGAAGATGGTGTCGGTGATCTGCTTGCGGTTGATGGCCATGGACAGGCCGGTGCGGACCTTCTCCGAGCCGTTCTTGTTCCAGGCGCCGTCGTAGTAGGGGAAGGCGAGTGTCTGGATGATCCCGGCCGGGGTGTTGATGTAACGACCACCGAGGTCGCTCTTGACGTTCTTCAGCTGCGAGGCGGGGACGTCGTCGACGAGGTCCAGGTTGCCGGCGATCAGGTCGGTGTAGGCGGTGTCGCTGTCGGTGTAGACCTTGAGGGTCACGCCGTCGTTCTGCGCCTTGTCGTCCCCCGGGTACAGGTCCCACTTCTTCAGGTTCATCTGCGAGCCCTTGGTGTACGACTCGATGCGGTACGGCCCGTCGCCGACCGGTTGCCGCAGCCAGCCGGCGTGGTCGGTGAAGAACGACTGGGGAAGCGGCGCGAAGGCCGCGTAGCCGAGGGTGTCGGGGAAGCTGGAGAACTTCTGGTTCAGCCGGACCGTGAAGGTCCTGTCGTCGACCACCTGGAGACCGGACAGGGTGTCGGCGCTCTGGTTGCCGCCGGCCGGGTGGACCTTGTCGTAGCCCTGGATGTAGCCGAAGAAGTAGGCGTTCTTCTGGTTGTTCTTCAGGCTGGCGCCGTAGTTCCAGGCGTCCACGAAGGACTTGGCGGTCACCTTCTCGCCGTTGGAGAAGGCCCAGCCGTTCCTGAGGGTGACGGTGAAGTTCTGCGAATCGCTCGTGTCGATCCTGTCGGCGAGCATGTTCTGCGCCTTGCCGGTCTTCGGGTCGTACTTCTTCAGCCCCCGGAAGATCATGTCGAGGACCTTGCCGCCCTGGACCTCGTTGGTGTTGGCGGGCTCCAGGGGGTTCTGGGGGTCGCCCCAGGAGGAGCTGAGCACACCGCTCTCGCCACCACCGCCACCGCTGCCGCCGCCCCCGCAGGCCGTGGCCGCCAGCGCCACCACCACCGCGCAGACCGCCCCCCGGGCGTGCGTCGCTGAACGCATGGCGTGCCTCCTCCATGACGGGTGATCCATTACCGGTCAATATCATCAGAAATAGTGCATAACGCATATTTGCTACGCCCATCCGCAGCAGGACCCACCCGAAGGGGTGGCTCCGCCCGGGTGCGGCGCCACCGGCGCCAGCGCTCTACCAGGCCACCTTCACCGGTACAGACCAAAGGTGATCGCGATGGCCGTCAACTCGCCTTTTGTGCAGGCCACACTGGCTTCACGCGCCGTTGACGCACCCGGACGGCCGCTGATAGACACACTCATCACTCAACTGGCGTCACCAGGGCGAGACCCCGGCCCTGAAGTCCGAACAAGCCGTCCCTGTGCGAGCGATGACGCGAGGTCACCCCCCATGAGCCCACAAGCCCAGCACAGCGCAAGGCGTCCACACCCGAACAGCTCCCGCCTCCGTGCGCCCCGGCCGCTGGCGGCCGCCGGTGCCCTCGCCCTGGCCTTCTCGGCGGTGCTCGCGACCCCGCTCGACCCGTTGACGCGGCAGGCGTCGGCCGCCACCGGCGACAAGGTGCTCACCGTCGCGGTCGCGCAGAGTGTCGACTCCCTGAGCCCCTTCCTGGCGACGCGGCTGCTCAGCACCAGCGTCCAGCGGCTGATGTACGAGTACCTCACCGACTACGACCCCGGGGACGCGCACCCGGTCCCCGGCCTCGCCACCAAGTGGACCGCCTCCGCCGACAAGCTCACCTGGACGTACACGATCCGCTCCGACGCGAAGTGGTCGGACGGACAGAAGGTGACCGCCCAGGACGCGGCGTGGACGTTCCGCAAGCTGATGACGGACCAGGCGGCCGCCACCGCGAACGGCAACTTCGTCACCAACTTCCGCAGCGTGACGGCCCCGAGCCCCACCCAGCTGGTCATCGAACTGAAGAAGCCGCAGGCCACGATGACCGCCCTGGACGTGCCGATCGTGCCCGAGCACATCTGGAAGGACGTGCCGGACTTCTCCAAGTTCAACAACGACACCAAGTTCCCCGTCGTCGGCGACGGGCCGTTCGTCCTCACCGGCTACAAGGCGGACAGCTACGTCCGGCTCCGGGCCAACAAGGACTTCTGGCGCGGGGCCCCCAAGTTCGACGAGCTGGTCTTCCGGTACTACAAGGACCAGGACGCCGCCGTGGCCGCCCTGCGCAAGGGCGAGGTCTCCTTCGTGGCGGGCGCGCCGGCCCTGACCCCCGCCCAGGCGTCCTCGCTCGATGGCCAGAAGAACATCCGCGTCAACGACGCCCCGGGCCGCCGTTTCTACGCCCTCGCCACCAACCCCGGCGCCCGCGCGAAGAACGGCCGGAAGTTCGGCGACGGCGACCCCTCCCTGCTCGACGAGCGGGTGCGGCACGCCCTGTTCCTGGCCGTCGACCGGAAGACCATCATCGACAAGGTGTTCCAGGGCCACGCGGTCGAGGGCCAGGGCTACATCCCGCCGCGCTTCGCCACGTACTTCTGGAAACCGTCCGCGGGCCAGGCGCTCGGCTACGACCCCGCGAAGGCCGCACACCTCCTCGACCAGGCCGGCTACCGGAAGAACGCCGACGGCAGACGGGTCGGCAAGGACGGCAGACCGCTGAACTACCGGGTGCTGTGCCACGCCACCGACCCCAACGACAAGGCCGTGGGCCAGTACCTCAGGGAGTGGTGGGCCAAGCTCGGCATCGGCATGACCCTCGACTGCCTGGACAACGTCACCGACCCCTGGCTCGCGGGCAAGTACGACCTGGCCTTCGACGGCTGGTCCGTCAACCCCGACCCGGACTACGTGCTGTCCATCCACACCTGCGCCGCCCTGCCGGCCACCCCCAAGGACACCGGCCCGACCGACAACTTCGTCTGCGACCGGACCTACGACGACCTGTACGACCGGCAGCTCGCCGAGTACGACCCCGCCAAACGGGCCACTGTCGTCAAACAGCTGGAGTCCCGGCTGTACGACCTGGGGTACATGAACGTCATGGCGTACCCGAACGCCGTCGAGGCCTACCGCACCGACCAGATCGCGTCGATCGAGACGATGCCCGAGGCCGCCGGCAACATCTACGGACAGGACGGCTACTGGAGCTGGTGGTCGGCGGTGCCCGCCGACTCCGCGGGCTCCTCCGGAGGCGGTTCGACGGGGATCGTCGTGGGCGTCGTCGCCGGGGTCGTGGTCCTGGCGGGCGCCGGGGTGTTCCTCGCCAGGCGCCGCCGCGCCACGGCCGACGACCGCGAGTAGCCCATGCAGCCCACCGCTCCCGACGCACCGTCCGCCCCGGCCGGTCCGGACCCGCTGCCGGCCCCGGCCGGTCCGGCGGTCCGCGGACCGCGGGCCCGCACGGCCGCCGCCTACCTGCGCTACGGCGTGGCCAAGGCGGGCGGTGCCGCCGTCTCGCTGTTGGCCGTCCTCGTCACCGGTTTCTTCCTCTTCCGGCTGATCCCCGGCGACCCGGTCCGGACCATGACGGGCGGCAGGCCGATCTCGGCCGCGCAACTCGCCGCGTACCGCGAGGAGTTCGGGCTGGACCTGCCGGTGTGGGAGCAGTTCACGGACTACTGCCGCAAGGCGCTCACCGGCGACCTGGGGACGTCGTACCAGTTCCACGCCCCGGTCGTCGACAAGATCGGCGAGGCACTGCCGAACACGCTGCTGCTGACCGGTACGGCGTTCGTGATCTACACCGCGCTCGGGATGTACCTCGGCACCCGCTCGGCCTGGCGGCACGGCCGGTTCGGCGACCGGCTCAACACCGGTCTGGCGCTGACCCTGTACTCCGTCCCGTCGTTCTGGCTGGGTCTGCTGGCCATCATCGTGTTCGGGGTGGGCCTCGGCCCGGTCCCCGGCCTCTTCCCGACCGGCGGCATGGAGTCGGGCGGCGAGCAGGGCCTCGCCCACGTCCTCGACGTCGCCCATCACCTCGTCCTGCCGGTGCTCACCCTCGTCGCGGTCGAGTACGGGCAGACGCTGCTGGTCACCCGCTCGGCGCTGCTGGACGAGATGGGCAGCGACTACCTCACGACCGCCCGCGCCAAGGGCCTGCGGGACGACCTGGTGCGCCGCCGGCACGCGGTCCCGAACGCCCTGCTGCCCACGGTCACCCTGGTCTTCGTCAACCTCGGCCGGACCGTCGCCGGCGTCATCCTGGTCGAGACGGTCTTCTCCTGGCCCGGCCTCGGCGGCCTCTTCTACCAGGCCCTGAGCGTGCCCGACCTGCCCCTGGTGCAGGGGCTGTTCCTCTTCTTCGCCTCGGCGGTGATCGTCATGAACACTCTGGCCGACCTGTTGTACCCCCTGCTCGACCCCCGGGTGGGCCGATGACGGCCGGCGCCACTCCCCCGGCGCCGGGGGCGGCCGAGGCCGGGGCGCCCGGGGCCGCCGGACCTCGTGCGCTGGCGTGGCGACGGCGCCGCGCCTCCGCCGTACGGTTCTGGCGGCAGTACCGGACCCGGCGTGCCGGGCTGGCCGGCCTGGCCGCGCTGGTCCTGTTCGCCCTGGTGGCGCTGACCGCGCCGCTGACCGTCGGCTCCGGGGTGGCCGGGGTGACCGACGCGCCCGGCGGTCCGCTGGAGGCGCCGAGCGGTGAGTTCCCGCTGGGCACCGACCGGTTCGGGCGCGACCTGCTGGGGCTGGTGGTGTGGGGCTCCCGGGTCTCGCTGCTCGTCGGGCTGCTCGCGGCGGTGCTGTCGGTGGTGATCGGCGCGGTCGTCGGGGTCACCGCGGGCCACTTCCGGGGGGTGTACGCGACCGTGCTGATGCGGATCACGGACTGGTTCCTGGTGATGCCGGCCCTGGTGCTCGCCATCGCGCTGGCCACCGTGATGTCCCGGTCGCTGGGCACGGTGGTGCTGGCCATCGGCGTCACCTCCTGGCCGACGACGGCCCGCCTGGTGCGTGCGCAGACGCTCGCGGTGGAGTCCCGGCCGTACATCGAACGGGCCAGGGCGCTGGGCGGCGGCCACTGGCACGTCATGACCCGGCACGTGCTGCCCAACGTGATGCCGCTGGTCCTCGCCCAGACCACGCTGATGATCTCCTCGTCGATCCTCGCGGAGGCGACGCTGGCCTTCCTGGGGCTCGGTGATCCGACGGTCATCTCGTGGGGCGGGCTGCTTCAGGACGCGCGCGAGGCTGGCGCGGTCAGCGCCGGGGACTGGTGGTACCTGTTGCCGCCGGGCATCGCGATCGCGGTGGTCGCGCTGGCGTTCACACTGTGCGGGCGTGCGGTGGAGGCCGTCCTCGATCCCAGGCTGGGGGTGACCCGTTGACCCTGCTGGAGGTCCGGGACCTGGAGGTCACCTACCCGGGCGGCGCGGCCGCGGTGCGGGGCGTGGACCTGACGCTGGCCGCGGGCCGCAAGCTGGGCATCGCGGGCGAGTCGGGGTGCGGCAAGTCCACACTGGCGCTGGCGCTGCTCAGACTCCTGCCGGCCGGGACGCGGGTGTCCGGGGAGGTCCTGCTGAACGGCGAGGACGTGCTGACCATGCGCTGGGGGCAGGTGCGGGCGGTGCGCTGGGCGGGCGCCTCGATCGTGTTCCAGGGGGCGATGCACTCGCTCAACCCGGTGCACCGGGTCGGCGACCAGATCACCGAGCCGGTCCTGCTGCACCGCGGGGCGACGGCCGCCGCGGCCCGGCGGCGGGCCGGTGAACTGCTGGAGCGCGTGGGCCTGCCGGCGTCCCGGGCCGCCGCGTATCCGCACGAGCTGTCCGGCGGGCAGCGCCAGCGCGTGATGATCGCCATGGCGCTGGCCTGCGACCCGCGGCTGATCGTCGCCGACGAGCCGACGACGGCCCTGGACGTGATGATCCAGGCGCAGATCCTGCGGCTGATCGAGCGGCTGGTGGCGGACCAGGACGTGGGTCTGATCATGATCAGCCACGATCTGGCGGTGCTCGCCGACACCTGTGACCGGCTCACCGTGATGTACGCGGGCCGCGTCGTCGAGGAGGGCCCCGCCCGCCAGGTCTACGAGGACGCCCGGCACCCGTACGCGCGGGCCCTGTCGGCGGCGTTCCCGCGCATCGGCGATCCCGCCTCCCGGTTCGCGCCGCGCGGTCTGCCCGGCGACCCGCCCGATCCGGCGGCGCCGCCCGCCGGCTGCGCGTTCCATCCACGCTGCCCGGTGGCGCTGGACGTGTGCGCCACGCGGGACCAGCCGCTGCGGGACGCCGGACCGGACCGGCGGGCCGCCTGCGTGCACGTGGGGGCGGCGGTCCCCGGACCGGCCCCCGCCGCCGAGGACGCGAGGAGCACCTCATGACGACGACACCGCCGCCGCTGCTCAGCGCCGAGGGCCTGCGCGTGGTCTTCCCCGGACGGCACGGCGCCGCCGGGGTCCGGGCCGTGGACGGCGTCGAACTCGCCGTCCGGGCCGGGGAGATCGTGGCGCTGGTCGGCGAGTCCGGCTGCGGGAAGACGACGCTGGCGCGCTCCCTGCTCGGCCTGGTGAAGCCGGCCGCGGGACGGGTCACCTTCGCCGGGAAGCCCCTGGAGTACTCCTCGCGCGCGCTGAAGGCGTACCGCAGACGGGTCCAGCTGGTGCTGCAAGATCCGACCGGCTCGCTCAACCCCCGGCACACCGTGTACGACGCGGTGGCCGAGGGACTGCGCGTCCACGGCCGTACGGGGGACGAGCGGGCGGCCGTCGCGGCGGCCCTCGCGCACGCGGGGCTGCGACCGCCGGAACGCTTCTTCCTGCGCTATCCGCACCAGTTGTCCGGAGGGCAGCGCCAGCGGGTGGTGATCGCGGGCGCCCTCGTCCTGGAGCCCGAACTGATCGTCGCCGACGAGCCGGTGGCCTCCCTGGACTCCTCCGTGCGCGGCGAGATCCTGGCCCTGCTGCTGCGGCTGCGCGCCGAACTGGGGCTGGCCGCGCTGGTGGTCACCCACGACCTGGGGCTGGCCTGGAACATCGCGGACCGGGTCGCGGTGATGTACCTGGGCCGGATCGTGGAGACGGGGGACGTCGAACAGGTCCTCACGGCTCCCCGGCACCCCTACACCCAGGCGCTGTTGTCGGTGCTGCCGGAGGCGCCGGGCGAGCCCGTGGTGCTGACCGGTGAGCCGCCCGACCCGTCCCGCATCCCCGCCGGCTGCCGCTTCCACGCCCGCTGCCAGATCCTGGCGGACGGCACGGCGGCCCGCGCGGGCGTCGCGGACGCCTGCCGCACCCAGGACCCGGGGGTCCTGGACGGCACCACCGGCCGCCAGGTGGCCTGCCACTGGGCACGGGCCCGGATCACGGCGTGAGCCCGGCCGGCGGTCCGTCCGCGGCGACCAGTTCCACCTCGAAACCGTCGCTGTTCACGAGATAGGCCGCGTAGTGCCGCGGTCCGCCCGCGTGCGGGTAACGGTCGGCGAACAGGGGCGACCACCCGTGCGCGGGCGCGCTGTCCGCCAGCTCGTCGACCCGGGCGGCCGGCCCGGCGTGGAACGCGAGGTGGTTGAGGCCCGGACGGGTCCGCTCGTGCGCGCCGGCCGTCATCGCGGGCGACCGCTCGACGACGAGATAGGTCTCCCCCATGCGCCAGCTACGGCCGTCCGCCCACTCCTGGTACGGGCGGTAGCCGAGCCGGCCCAGCAGCCAGCCCCATTCGCCGGCCGCGCGCGACAGGTCGGGAACCCACAGCTCGACATGGTGCAGCATCCGGGCCGTCTCCTCGGGACATGACGGTTCCCGGTACCCCTCGGGGATACCGGGAACCGTGGCGGGGTGGGGCGTCAGGCCGCGTGGACGACGTCCTTCTCCTCCGCGAAGTGGCAGGCCGACTCGTGGGACGCCGGGGTGTCCGAGGCCTTGAAGCGCTCGGGGATCGCCAGCAGCGGAACCTCCTCGGCGCACTTGTCCTGGGCCTTCCAGCAGCGGGTGCGGAAGTGGCAGCCGGACGGCGGGTTGGCCGGCGAGGGCACGTCACCGGTGAGGATGATCCGCTCGCGGTGCTCACGGGCCTCCGGGTCGGGGACCGGGACCGCCGACAGCAGCGCCTGGGTGTAGGGGTGCGTCGGGTGCTCGTAGATCTGCTCGTCGGAACCGATCTCGGCGATCTTGCCGAGGTACATGACCCCGACCCGGTCCGAGATGTGCCGGACGATCGACAGGTCGTGCGCGATGAAGATGTACGACAGGTTGAACTCGTCCTGGAGCCGCTCCATCAGGTTGATGACCTGTGCCTGGACGGACACGTCCAGCGCGGACACCGGCTCGTCGCAGATGATGATCTCCGGGTTGAGCGCCAGGCCGCGCGCGATGCCGATGCGCTGCCGCTGGCCGCCGGAGAACTGGTGCGGGTACCGGTTGATGTACTCGGGGTTGAGCCCGACGACGTCCAGCAGCTCCTGCACCCGGCGGCGCCGGTCGCCCTTCGGGGCCACCTCGGGGTGGATGTCGAAGGGCTCGCCGATGATGTCACCGACCGTCATACGCGGGTTGAGCGAGGTGTACGGGTCCTGGAACACCATCTGGATGTTGCGGCGGACGGCCTTCAGCGCGCGCCCGGACAGCTTGGTGATGTCCTGGCCCTTGTAGAAGATCTCGCCGGCCGTCGCCTGCTCGAGGTTCATCAGGAGCTTGGCCACCGTCGACTTGCCGCAGCCGGACTCGCCCACGATGCCCAGGGTCTCGCCCTGGTGCAGGTCGAAGGAGACGCCGTCGACGGCCTTGACCGCGCCGATCTGCTTCTTGAACAGGATGCCCTGGGTCAGCGGGAAGTGCTTGACCAGGTTGCGCACCTGGAGGATCGGCTCGCCCCGCTCGACGGTCGCCTCGATCGCGGCGACCGAGGCCTCCTCGGACGCGGCTTCCACCACGTCCACGTCGGAGACGTTCGGCGTGGCGTCCTGCGGCTCGTCGTTCTTGCTGAGCTCAGCCATGGAGCGTCTCCTTCCAGAAGTGGCAGGCCGAGGCCCGGCCCGGCAGTTCGCCGCCGTCCTGCTCGGTCACCGGCAGCAGCGCCGGGATGTCCGTACGGCAGATGTCCTGGGCCTTGGGACAGCGCGGGTTGAAGGCGCAACCGGTCGGGATGCGCAGCAGGTTGGGCGGCAGACCCTTGATCGCGTAGAGCTCCTGGCCCTTCTGGTCCAGGCGCGGGATCGAGTCCAGCAGACCGCGGGTGTAGGGGTGCGCGGGCCGCTTGTACAGCTCGTGGACCGGGGCGGTCTCGACGATCCGGCCCGCGTACATCACGGCGATCTTGTCCGCGACGTCGGCGACGACGCCGAGGTCGTGGGTGATCAGGATCAGACCCATGTTGTACTCGCGCTGTAGCTCCGCGAGCAGGTCCATCACCTGGGCCTGGACCGTCACGTCGAGGGCCGTGGTCGGCTCGTCGGCGATGATCAGCTCGGGCTCCAGGGCCAGCGCCATCGCGATCATGATGCGCTGGCGCATACCGCCCGAGAACTGGTGCGGGTAGTCGTTCACGCGGGCCGCCGCGGCCGGGATCTTCACCCGGTCCATCAGCTCGATGGCCTTGGCCTTGGCGTCCTTCTTGGACATGCCCTGGTGGACCCGGAACATCTCGCCGAGCTGGTAGCCGACGGACAGCACGGGGTTCAGCGAGCTGAGCGCGTCCTGGAAGATCATGGCGATGCGCTGGCCGCGGATCTTGCGGCGCTCGTCGGCGGACATGGTGAGCATGTCCTGGCCGCGGAAGCGGATCTCGCCCTGCGGGATCTTCGCCGGGGGCATGTCGAGGATGCCCATGATGGCCTGCGCGGTCACGGACTTGCCGGAACCGGACTCACCGAGGACGGCGAGGGTCTCGCCCGCGGCGACGTTGTAGTTGACGCCGTTGACTGCCTTGACGACACCCTCGCGGGTGTGGAACTCGACGTGCAGGTCCCGCACTTCGAGGAGCGGGCCGCCGTCGTTGTCGCGCGGCGAGGGCACGAAGGCTTCTTCGATGATGGTCACGTACGCCTCCCTCAGCGCATCTTCGGGTCAAGGGCGTTGCGCACGGCCTCACCGAGCATGATGAACGCCAGCACGGTGACGATCAGCATGATCGAGGGGTACAGCATGATCCACTGCGCCACTCGGATCTGGTTGCCGCCGTCGGAGATGTCGTTGCCCCAGGACACTCCGTTCAGGCCGAGTCCCAGGTACGACAGGGTGGCCTCGGCGGAGATGTAGATGCCGAGCGAGATGGTGGCGACGACGATCACCGGTGCCAGCGTGTTCGGCAGGATGTGCCGGAACATGATGCGCGGTGTGCTCGCGCCCAGCGCCTTGGCGGCGTGCACGTAGTCGGCCTGCTTGGTCGTGATCACCGCGCCGCGCATCACGCGGGCTATCTGCGTCCAGCCGAAGAAGCTCAGGGCGCCGATGACGACCCAGGTCGTGCGGTTCTGGAAGGAGGTGAGGAAGACCATGGTGCCGAGCAGGAACGGGATGCCGAAGAAGACGTCCGTCAGCCGGGACAGGATCGAGTCGACGATGCCGCCGAAGTAACCGGCGATCATGCCGACCAGACCGCCCACGACGGTCACCGCGACCGTCGTGCCGAAGCCGACCGCGATGGAGGCGCGGGCGCCGTAGATGACGCGGGCGTAGACGCTGCGGCCCTGCTGGTCGTAGCCCAGCCAGTCGGCCGAGAAGAAGTTGCCGAGCTTGGGCTTCTGGAGGAAGTGCTTGGCCAGGTCGCCCGAGGTCGGGTTGGCGCCGGTGAACCAGCCGGGGAAGAAGGTGATCGTCAGCAGCAGCAGGATCAGCGCCGCCGAGACGAGGAAGATCCAGCTGCGCCGCAGGTCCTGCCAGGCGTCGCCCCACAGGCTGCGCGTCTTCTCCGGCTTGCTCGGCTCGGGCAGTGCCCCTCCGGCCGCCGCGACGGCGGCGTCCTCGGCGGCGGCCTCGGGCACGGTCTTGGTCACGTCAGGCATAGCGAATCCTCGGGTCAAGGACCGCATAAAGCAGGTCGACGAGCAGGTTGGCGAGCAGGTAGACGAGGACCAGGATGGTCACCAGGCCCACGAGGGTCGTGCCCTCACGGCGCACGATCGACTGGTAGATCGTGCCTCCGATGCCCTGGATGTTGAAGAGGCCCTCGGTGACGACGGCACCGCCCATGAGGGCGCCGATGTCGGTACCCAGGTAGGTGACCACCGGGATCAGCGAGTTGCGCATGAGGTGGACGCCCACCACGCGGCGCTTCGGCAGGCCCTTGGCGATGGCCGTGCGGATGTAGTCGGCGCGCAGGTTCTCGGCGATCGAGGTCCGGGTGAGCCGGGTCACGTACGCGAGTGACGCGGTCGCCAGCACGATGGCCGGCATCAGCATCTCGTTGTAGTTCGTCGGGTCGTTGACGTTCGGTGGCAGCCAGTTCAGGTCGAAGGCGAAAATGACCTTGAGGATGTAACCGAGGACGAACACCGGCACCGAGATCAGCAGCAGGGTGAACAGCAGGATCGCGTTGTCGGTGACACGCCCGGCGCGCAGACCGGCGACGATGCCCAGGGCGATGCCGAACACCATCTCGATGAGGAAGGAGAGACCGGCCAGACGGAGGGTGACGGGGAACGCGTCGCCGAGCACGTCCGTGACCGGACGGCCGCTCGCGATCTGCGTACCGAAGTCGCCGTGCAGGATCATGTTCTTCATGTAGTGCCAGTACTGGACCAGGATCGGCTGGTCCAAGCCGTACTGATGTCTCAGCTGGGCGATCACCTGCGGGCTGCCGCCCTTGTCGCCGAACAGTCCTCGCACGGGGTCGCCGGGCAGGGCGTAGACCATGAGGAAGATCAGCAGGGTTGTCCCGATGAAGACCGGGATCATCTGGAGCAGTCGTCGTGCGACGTAGCGCCCCATCGTGCCTCCATGTCAGTCACAGCGGCAGCCGACGGGCCCTTTCCCCGCGCACCGTTGAATGATGCGTACGGAAAGGGCCCCCAGTTACTGCCGTTGCCCGGGGCGCGGCGGAACCGCGCCCCGGATACGGGCTTGTGATTACTTCTTCGCGACCTGGACGCCGGTGAGCACCGGGTCGCCGGCCTGGTCGAACTTGACTCCGGAAACCTTCTCCGAGTAGCCCGCGTTGACCTTGTAGTACCAGAGCGGAATGCTGGGCATGTAGTTGACCAGCTCCTTCTCGATGGCCTGGTACTTCTGCTCCGAGTCCTCCAGCGAGCTCGCGGAGTCGGCGGCGGCGATGTCCGCGTCGACCTTCGCGTTGGAGAAGCCGCTCTGGTTGCCGTCCGACTTGGAGCCGTACAGGTCACGGATGAAGTTGGCGTTCATCGGGAAGTCCAGCACCCAGCCCGAGCGGTACAGGGACTTGACCTGGTGCGCGTCACGCGCGTTCAGGTCGGCCTGGAAGTCGGCCTTCGAGTCGCCCGCGCACTTCACACCGGTGGCGTTGGTGATGGAGTTGCAGACCGCGTCCACCCAGTCCTTGTGACCGCCGTCCGCGTTGTACTGGATGGTGATGGAGTTGCCCGGAACGCCGCCACCCTCCTTGATGAGCTGCTTGGCCTTCGCCGCGTTGTACGTGGTGACGTCACCGGCCGCGTTCGGCTGGAAGCCGAGGACGCCCTTGGCGACCCAGCCCGTCGCGGGCTCACGGGTGCCGTTGAGCACGGTCTTGGTGATGGTGGCGCGGTCGATCGCCATCGACAGGCCCTGGAGGACCTTCGGGTTGATGTTCTTCCACTGCTTGGTGTAGAACGCCGGCGCGATGGTCTGGATCGCGGAGATCGGCTGGTCGATCGCGCGGTCGCCGAGGTCCTGCTTGTAGACCGGCAGGTCCTTGGGGGCGATCTGGGTCAGGACGTCGACGTTGCCCGACTTCAGGTCCTCGTACGCCGTCTCGGGGGTGGCGTAGTTCTTGAAGATCACGCCACCGTTCTTGGCGGCGTCCGGACCCTTGTAGCCGTCGAACTTGGCGACCTGGATCTGCTTCTTGTGCTGCCAGCTGACGAACTTGTACGGACCGTTGCCGATCGGGTGCTGGCCGGCGGCCTTCGGGTCCTTGTAGAAGGACTCGGGCAGCGGCGAGAAGACCTCGTAGCCGAGCTTGTACACGAAGTACGGCATCGGCTTGGAGAGCGTGATCGTGAAGGTGCTGTCGTCGACGACCTTCAGACCGGAGAGCGAGGTGGCCTTCGGCTTGCCCTTGGCCGGCGCGACGTCGTCGTAGCCCTGGATGTCGGAGAACCAGAAGCTGTTGGTCTGCTTGTTCGCCGGGGCGGCGGCCCAGTTCCACGCCTTGACGTAGGAATCGGCGGTGACCGCGGTGCCGTCGTGGAACTTCCAGCCCGGCTTCAGCTTGACCGTGAAGGTCTTGTTGTCCTTGCTGTCCACCGACTGGGCATTGACCATGACGATCTTGCCCGCGGAGTCGTAGGAGACCAGCTGCGAGAAGAGCGACTTGATGACGATGCTGCCGTAGGACTCCATGGTGTTGGCCGGCTGCAGCGGGTTCTGCGGCTCGCCGGACTCGACCGAAAACACACCGTTAGGGTCGATCGCGGCCTTGCTGCTGCCCTTGTCGTCACCGCCGCCGCCACACGCAGTGGCCCCCAGCGCCACAACCGCAGCTATCGCAACCCACTTGGCGCTCTTGGCACCACGCATGGGGCTCCTCCTCATGAGTCCATTGGTTCACCGCATGGAGGAGCACTTGACACGTCGCCGTCACCGGCGCCTGAAACGGTCAGGTGCTCCCCGCGCCCGCGAGTCGACGCCGCCTACGGCGCACGACTCGTTGATCCGAGCTCTACGCGCCTAACTATCTGCCATCCGCCATGGTCGAACCACACTCGCAAGGTCTCGGTTCGATCACACCTTCGGCGTACATCTTCCAAAATCCGGACAAAGGGTTTGCCGAAAGATCCCTGCGAAACGGACTTGTTACACATCTATCGGTCGCGAATGTTCGCATTCCGAACGCGAGTCGGATGAAAATCCAGTTGCAGAATCCCGGCCGCTGCGGCATGGGCGCAGGGGGGAGCACTCGCTGTGAGAAAGCCTAGTGCCGTACGGTCCGTCTTTGCCGTTCCACGGCAAGACCTAGGGTTTTCCCTATCCCTCGGCCCGGGGGCCTGAACACAGAGAGCCGGGCCCCCGCGGTGCGGGGTGCCCGGCGTCCTGCTGTGGCGGCTCGCGTCAGCCGTGCTTGGCGCGGCTGGCGGCGCGGGCCCGCTCGCGGGCGTCCAGGTTCACCTTGCGGATCCGGACGGCCTCCGGGGTCACCTCGACGCACTCGTCGTCACGGCAGAACTCCAGCGACTGCTCCAGCGAGAGCTTGCGCGGCGGCACGATCGCCTCGAACGTGTCGGCCGAGGACGACCGCATGTTCGTGAGCTTCTTCTCCTTGGTGATGTTGACGTCCATGTCGTCGGAGCGGGAGTTCTCGCCGACGATCATGCCCTCGTACACCTCGGTGCCGGGCTCGGTGAACAGCACACCGCGCTCCTGGAGGTTCGTCATCGCGAACGCGGTGACGGCACCGGAGCGGTCGGCGACCAGGGAGCCGTTGTTGCGGGTCTGGAGGGGGCCGAACCAGGGCTCGTGACCCTCGTGGATGGAGTGCCCGATGCCCGTGCCGCGGGTCTGCGTCAGGAACTCGGTCCGGAAGCCGATGAGACCGCGGGACGGCACCACGAACTCCATGCGCACCCAGCCCGAGCCGTGGTTGGACATGTTGTCCATCCGGCCCTTGCGGACGCCCATGAGCTGCGTGACCGCGCCCATGTGCTCCTCGGGCACGTCGATCGTCATGCGCTCGACCGGCTCGTACGTCTTGCCGTCGACCTGCTTCGTGACGACCTGGGGCTTGCCGATGGTCAGCTCGAAGCCCTCGCGGCGCATCTGCTCGACCAGGATGGCGAGCGCCAGCTCACCACGGCCCTGGACCTCCCAGGCGTCCGGACGCTCGGTGTCGAGCACGCGCAGCGACACGTTACCGATCAGCTCGCGGTCCAGGCGGTCCTTGACCTGGCGGGCGGTCACCTTGCGGTCCTTGACGGCGGCCTTGTTGTCGGCACCCTTGCCGGTACCGCCACGGCCGACCAGCGGCGAGGTGTTCGTGCCGATGACCATCGAGATGGCCGGCTCGTCGACCGTGATCAGCGGCAGCGGGATCGGGTTCTCGGGGTCGGCGAGGGTCTCACCGATCATGATCTCCGCGATACCGGCGACGGCACAGATGTCACCCGGGCCCGCCACCTCGGCGGGCTTGCGGGTGAGCGCCTCGGTCATCAGCAGCTCGGTGATGCGGACGTTGGCCATCGTGCCGTCACGCTTGATCCAGGTGACGGTCTGGCCCTTGCGCAGCTCGCCCTGCTCGACGCGGAGCAGCGCGATACGGCCGAGGAAGTTGTCGGCGTCCAGGTTGGTGACGTGCGCCTGGAGCGGGGCCTCCTCGTCGTACTCGGGGGCCGGGACGTGCGACAGGATGGTGGAGAAGAACGGCTCCAGGCTGTCGCTGTCCTGCGGGACGGTGCCGTCCTCGGGCTTGGTCAGCGAGGCCACGCCGTCACGCGCGCAGGCGTAGACGATCGGGAACTCGATCTGGTCCTCGTCGGCGTCCAGGTCGAGGAAGAGGTCGTAGGTCTCGTTGACGACCTCGTCGATCCGGGAGTCCGGGCGGTCCGTCTTGTTGATGCACAGGATGACGGGCAGGCGCTGCTGGAGGGCCTTGCGCAGCACGAAGCGGGTCTGCGGCAGCGGGCCCTCGGAGGCGTCGACCAGCAGGACCACCGCGTCCACCATCGACAGACCGCGCTCGACCTCGCCACCGAAGTCGGCGTGGCCCGGGGTGTCGATGATGTTGATGGTGATGACGTCGCCGCCATCCTTGGGGTGGTACTTCACGGCCGTGTTCTTGGCCAGGATCGTGATGCCCTTCTCACGCTCCAGGTCGTTCGAGTCCATCATTCGGTCGTCGAGCGACTCGGCGGCGTGCGCCGCGAAGGCACCGGCCTGCTTCAGCATGGCGTCGACGAGGGTCGTCTTCCCGTGGTCGACATGGGCGACGATGGCGACGTTGCGGATGTCGTGGCGCGTGGCCATAGTGCGGCGTACTCCCGGAGTGTGAGGAAGGGGCCTGCGCGTACATCGGTGTCCGCGGACCCTGCCGGGCTGAACACGCCACGGCCTCACCCCATGGTACTGGGCCGCCGCCGCCGCGGCCTCCCGGGGCCCGAACACACGCCCCGGGAGGGGCCGGATCAGCCACTCTTCGCGGCTGCCGCACCCGCCTCACAGGAAAGCCGCGCGGCCTGCCGGGCGAGGGCCTCGTCGACGGCGTCGTCGCAGTCGAGGACCCCGTTCAGGTCGACCTTCCAGCTCCGGGCCCGCCCGGTACTGGAGGCACCGTCGGGGCAGGAGTGGCGGAAGGTGCCGGTCACCTCCCGCACCCCGGCGTAGGCCACGAAGTCCCCGGCCCCGTCGAGTCCGGTGAAACCGGCGTCCAGGGACGGCGCCTCGGCGTGCGCGTCGGTGAAGGCGTAGGTGGTGCCGCTGTCGTCGGCCGCCAGGGTGGCGGCCGTGGAGTCGATCTCACCGATCCGCTTCCCGAGGGAGAAGAGGACCTCGGCCGGGGAGATCGCCGGGCCTTCGGCCCGCACCGAGACGCGCGGGGTGTATACCCGGCGGAGCGGGTTCTTCAGGACGCCGCCGCCGGCTCCCAGCCGTTCGCTCGCGGAGACCCCGGTCAGCCGGTCCGTCTGCGTCACGCCGGACCAGGTGAACGTGCCGTCCGTGCACGCCCCGGCCCTGGCGTCGCGGCCACCGTCACCGCCGCCGTCACCGCCGCCGGTGCAGGCCGTCAGAACCGCCGCCAGAGCCACCGCGGCCGGTCCCGCCACCCGGATCCGTCGCCCCGTGCCACGCATGTGTGCCCCCTGTCCCCCGTGCACGGACGACGGACGCCCGCGGCCTGGATCGTACGATCCAGGCCGCGGGCGCCGGTGGACAGGGGGCGCGCCGCACCGGTCAGCTCTTCGGTGATGGGCTCGCGGAGACCTTCGCGCCCTTCTTCAGGAAGCCCATGTCCTGGTACACGGGGGTCTGGAAGCCGAACGCCCCGACGTTCACCAGGCCGTTGCGGGCGCCCACGATCTGGGGGCGCTGGTACAGCGGCAGCGACCCCGCCGAGGCCCAGATCCGGGAGTCCGCCTTGCGCAGCAGACCGTCCGCCTCGCCCTCGTCCAGGGTGCCCAGTGCCTGGTCGAAGAGCTGGTCCACCTGGTCGGTGCCGATCCGCGTGTAGTTCTGCTCGACGTTCAGCGAGCCGTCGGCCGCCACCACCGGCTTGGCGTAGATCGGCCGCGCGTCGGTCGCCGGGAACGCGGACGCCGGCCAGGAGTAGAGCGCGAGGTCGTACTGCCCGGCGGCGATGTGGTCCTTGAAGTAGCTGTCGTCCGGGACCTTCTTGACCTCGGTCAGGATCCCCACCTTGTCCAGCATCCTCGTGATCTGGTCGGCGACCGCCTGGAGCGTCTCCGAGCCCGGCCCGGACGGCAGCACGAACCGCAGCGAGAGCGCCTGCCCGTCCTTGGCCAGCGGTCCGGCCGGCGCCCCCGCCCCCTTGGGCGCGGCGGTGCCCTTCGGCGCGTACGCCCCCGGTGCCCCGTGCGCGTGGTCCTTCTGGTGGTCGCGGGTGTCCTTGCCGTCGGGTCCCTTGTCGTCCTCCCCGACGACGTACTGGCCGTCCCGCCCGCCGTCGGACTTGTCTTCCTTGTCGCTCTTGTCGCTTTTGTCGCCCTTCTCGCCGTTCCCGGTCTTCTCTTCCGCCGGGCCGGCCGCCTTGCCGCCGGCCTTGACCGGCCCTCCGGCCACCCAGCCCGCGTCGGCGAGCAGCGCCTGCGCCTCGTGGGTGTCGAGGCCGCCGAGCGCTCCGCTGCTGTCGGTGTAGACGGCCTGTCCGGAGAGGCCGAGGTGGCTGCCGACCGGCACGGCGGGCAGGCCCAGCGGGGCGAGGACCAGCTTGGCGAGGGACTGGCGGTCGAGCGCGCGGGCCACGGCGCGGCGCACCCGCTCGTCGGCGAGCGGGCCCTCGGAGCCGTTCAGGGCGAGCTGGGTGTAGGCGGGCTCCAGCGACTTGCGGACGTCGAAGGCGCGCAGTTCCTGCTGCTGCTCCAGCCACTTCGCGATGGTCCTGCGGAGCTTCTTCGGCCCCTTCGGCAGCTTCTCCTCGTCCATGCCGAGGGTCAGCGCCCAGGAGCGCAGCTTCCTCGCGGAGGTCTTGCCGGCGCCCTGCAACGGTGTGCCGGTGCCCTTGCCGCGCCCGGCGATGATGATCCGCTCGGCCTCGGAGGCGTCGATGTCGGCGACGTCCACGGTGCCGGCGGCGAGCGCCGAGGCCCGCTTCTCACGGGAGACGGCGTGCAGGTCGATCTCGTCGAGCTTGGCCGGGCGGCCCCACCAGCGCGGGTTGCGGGTGAGGACCACGTCCTTCTTGGCGGGGTCGACCCGGTCGACCCGGAAGGGTCCGGCCGTGACGGCCAGCTTGCGGCGGGCACCGTCGTTGAAGGTGTCCGGGGTGCCCATGACGTCCTTCGGGTACAGCGGCGAGAACAGCGACTTCCAGTCGGCGTACGGCCGGTCGAAGGTGACCCGGACCTCCAGGTCGTTGGCGCCGCGCTCGATCCGGGCGATGCGGTCGTAGCCGGCGTTGCGGGCGGTCCAGTAGGCGGAGTCCTTGCCGGACAGGGCGCGCCACTGGGCGGCGAAGTCGGCGGCGCCGATCTCCCGGCCGTCGCTCCAGACGGCCTGCTGGTTGAGCTTGTAGAGGACGACCTGGCGCGGCTCGGTCTCGATGACCTTCGCGGACTCCAGGTAGTCGGGGTTGCGGACCGGCTTGCCGGTGGCGTCGATGGTGAACATGGACGGCAGGACGGCCTGGGCGACCCGGGTGGTGCCGGCGTCGGCGTCGGCCTGGAAGGTGTTGAGGGTCTCCGGTACGGCGTCCACGGCCATCTTGAGCGTGCCGCCCTCGGCGACCGAGTCCCGGGCGGCCGCCGCGATGTCCTGCGCGGCGAGCGGCTTGCTGCCCTCGTCGTCGGAGCCGCAGCCGGCGAGGAGGGGGACGGCCAGCGCGCCTGCGGCGAGGAAGCCGACGGCACGGGCGAGGTTCCGCTGGTCGCGCCGGAGGGTGCCGCCGTCGTTCGACTGCCGCGCCGTCGTGGCTGGTCGCGCAGTTCCCCGCGCCCCTGAACGGGCGCTGTGGCCGACGCCGTGGTGAGACATCTCTGCTTACCTCCGGGAGGCCCCGTGAACACGGGTGCGGTCTGTTCACATTTGGGGGTATTTTGGAGTTGATCACATGTACGTCAGAAGTACGGACCCCACTGAAATGGACGGGGTCCGTCGGCCGGGGACGACACGGCGGCGGGGACGGTCAAAGGCCACCCGTGCGGCGCAATGCCCCGGCGCACAGAGAGCGCGTGCGGGCGCGCGACGGAGGCATGCAATCCGCCAATCGCTGCACATGGCTTCACATCGGCAGGTGTGACGCGCAACACTCGCAGGCGCATGAACGTTGCCGCCTTGGACCTGGAGTCCGTGGAAGTGAGGTCACGTCATGTCCGTGCACGACGACCTGACGTCAGTCCAGCGCTGCCTTGAGGACCTGAACCGGTCCGTCGGCCGCCTGGAGCAGCAGCTCGGAAGCGGCGGACTGGAGATGCGCCGTGTCCGCGCCGACGCCGATCACCTGCGCGAGAGCGTGGCACTGCTGCGGGAGGCGGCCCACGCCGGCGCCCCCGGCAAGCGCCCCGATCTCGTCACCATCTCCGACGACCCGTACGACATCAACCTGTGGACGGACACGGACGACGAGGGTCTCGGCGCCCGCGACCGGCGCGCGCCGTAGGAGCGCCGCCCGCAGGCCCCCGATCCCCGAACCGACCGGAGTCATCCGTTGGCCACTGGTACGGAACCACATCCGAACAGCGGCGGCGTACGCACCCGTACGCGCGCCGCGATCTCCGCCCCGCACCTGCGGACCGACCGTTGGTGGCTGGCGCCCGCCGTCACCGCGGCCGGTCTGTTCGCGTTCGTCGTCTACTCGACCTGGCGGGCCTTCGCGAACGCCCACTACTACTCGGCGCCGTACGTCTCGCCGTTCTACTCGCCCTGTCTGGCCGAGAACTGCAAGGACATGCCGTCCGGGCCGAACGCCGACCTGTTCGGCAGCTGGTGGGCGATCTCCCCGGCGATCATCATCCTGATCTTCCCGCTGGGCTTCCGCCTGACCTGCTACTACTACCGCAAGGCCTACTACCGCAGCTTCTGGGCGTCCCCGCCGGCCTGCGCGGTGGCCGAGCCGCACGCCAAGTACACCGGTGAGACCCGCTTCCCGCTGATCCTCCAGAACATCCACCGGTACTTCTTCTACGCCGCCCTGCTGGTCGCCTGCGTGCTGACCTACGACACGGTCCTGTCCTTCCGGGACACCCACGAGAACTGGGGCCACATGGGTCTCGGCACCCTGGTCTTCCTGGTCAACATCACGCTGATCTGGCTGTACACGCTGTCCTGCCACTCCTGCCGGCACATCGTCGGCGGCAAGCTCAAGCACTTCTCCAAACACCCCGTGCGCTACAAGGCGTGGCAGTTCGTCGGCCGGCTCAACGCCCGGCACATGCTGCTCGCCTGGGCGTCGTTGGTGAGCGTGGCGCTCGCCGACTTCTACGTCTATCTGCTCGCGTCCGGTGTCTTCGACGATCCGCGATTCTTCTAACGAGTGGGGCCTTCTGATGGCAGCGGTGGAGCGGCAGCAGTGGGACGTCGTGGTCGTCGGCGCCGGCGGGGCCGGACTGCGCGCCGCGATCGAGGCGCGCGAGCGGGGCGCCCGTACGGCGGTGATCTGCAAGTCGCTGTTCGGCAAGGCGCACACGGTGATGGCCGAGGGCGGCATCGCGGCGGCCATGGCCAACGTCAACGAGCACGACAACTGGCAGGTGCACTTCCGCGACACCCTGCGCGGCGGCAAGTTCCTCAACCAGTGGCGGATGGCCGAACTGCACGCCAAGGAGGCCCCGGACCGGGTCTGGGAGCTGGAGACCTGGGGCGCGCTCTTCGACCGCACGAAGGACGGGAAGATCTCCCAGCGCAACTTCGGCGGCCACGAGTACCCGCGCCTCGCCCACGTCGGCGACCGCACGGGCCTCGAACTGATCCGGACCCTGCAACAGAAGATCGTCTCGCTCCAGCAGGAGGACCACCGCGAGACCGGTGACTACGAGTCCCGGCTGAAGGTCTTCCAGGAGTGCACGGTCACGAGGATCCTCAAGGACGGCACACGGGTCTCCGGCGTCTTCGCCTACGAGCGTGAGACCGGCCGTTTCTTCGTCCTGGAAGCGCCCGCCGTGGTGATCGCGACCGGTGGCATCGGCAAGTCCTTCAAGGTGACGTCGAACTCGTGGGAGTACACGGGCGACGGGCACGCGCTGGCCCTGCTGGCCGGGGCGCCGCTGCTGAACATGGAGTTCGTGCAGTTCCACCCGACGGGCATGGTCTGGCCGCCGTCGGTGAAGGGCATCCTCGTCACCGAGTCGGTGCGCGGCGACGGAGGGGTGCTGCGCAACTCCGAGGGCAAGCGGTTCATGTTCGACTACGTCCCGGACGTCTTCAAGGAGAAGTACGCCGAGTCCGAGGAGGAGGGCGACCGCTGGTACGAGGACCCGGACCACAACCGGCGTCCCCCCGAACTGCTCCCCCGCGACGAGGTGGCACGGGCCATCAACTCCGAGGTGAAGGCGGGCCGCGGCTCCCCGCACGGCGGGGTCTTCCTGGACGTGTCGACGCGGATGCCGGCCGAGGTGATCCGGCGCCGGCTGCCGTCCATGTACCACCAGTTCAAGGAGCTGGCGGACGTCGACATCACCGCGGAGGCCATGGAGGTCGGGCCGACCTGCCACTACGTGATGGGCGGGGTCGCCGTCGACTCGGACACCGCCGCCGCGCGCGGGGTGCCGGGGCTGTTCGCGGCCGGTGAGGTGGCCGGCGGAATGCACGGCTCCAACCGGCTCGGCGGCAACTCCCTGTCCGACCTGCTGGTGTTCGGCCGCCGGGCCGGCTGGCACGCGGCCGAGCACGCGGCGGGCCTCGGCGCCCGGCCCGCGGTGGACGACGGCCAGGTGGACACCGCGGCCGCGGAGGCGCTGCGTCCGTTCTCCGCGGAGAGCGAGGACCCCGACGCCGGCCCGCCGGAGAACCCGTACACCCTCCACCAGGAGCTCCAGCAGTCCATGAACGACCTGGTCGGCATCATCCGCCGGGAGGGCGAGATGGAGCAGGCCCTGGAGCGGCTCGCCGCGCTGCGGGTACGGGCCCGCCGGGCCGGGGTGGAGGGCCACCGCCAGTTCAACCCGGGCTGGCACCTCGCGCTGGACCTCAGGAACATGCTGCTGGTCAGCGAGTGCGTGGCGCGGGCGGCGCTGGAGCGCACCGAGTCGCGCGGCGGGCACACCCGTGAGGACCACCCGGCCATGGACCGCAGGTGGCGCCCGGTGAACCTGCTGTGCCGGCTGGCCGATCCGACGGGCGGCCTGGCGGCCACCGACCCGGTGCGCGGCCAGATCACGCTCGTCCGCGAGAACACCGATCCCGTCCGTCCCGACCTGCTGGCCCTCTTCGAGAAGGAGGAGCTGGTCAAGTACCTCGCCGAAGAGGAGCTGTACGAATGAGCGGCTACACGGCCCGTTTCCGGGTGTGGCGGGGTGACGTCGAGGGCGGCGGCCTGGCGGACTTCGAGGTCGAGGTCAACGAGGGCGAGGTGGTCCTCGACATCATCCACCGCCTCCAGGCCACCCAGGCGCCGGACCTGGCCGTCCGCTGGAACTGCAAGGCGGGCAAGTGCGGTTCGTGCTCGGCGGAGATCAACGGCCGTCCCCGGCTGATGTGCATGACCCGGATGTCCGTCTTCACGCAGGACGAGACCATCACGGTCACCCCGCTGCGCGCCTTCCCGGTGATCCGCGACCTCGTCACCGACGTCGGCTTCAACTACCAGAAGGCCAGGGAGGTCCCGGCGTTCGTACCGCCCGCCGGGGTGGGTCCCGGCGAGTACCGGATGTTCCAGGAGGACGTGGACCGGTCGCAGGAGTTCCGCAAGTGCATCGAGTGCTTCCTGTGCCAGGACACCTGCCATGTGGTGCGCGACCACGAGGAGAACAAACCGGCGTTCGCCGGCCCCCGCTTCCTGATGCGGGTGGCCGAACTGGACATGCACCCGCTGGACGCGGCCGACGCCTCCGGCCTGGACCGCAAGCGCACGGCCCAGGACGAACACGGCCTCGGCTACTGCAACATCACCAAGTGCTGCACGGAGGTGTGCCCCGAGGGCATCCACATCACGGACAACGCGCTGATCCCCCTGAAGGAGCGGGCCGTCGACCGCAAGTACGACCCGCTGGTGTGGCTCGGCTCGAAGATCAGAAGGCGCCCGGCAGCAGGCTGAGTGCCTGCCGCAGGTTGAACTCGGCGATGTCCCGCATCGGTTCCCGCTCCGGGAAGTCGCCGTCGAGCAGCCGGAGCGGCCCCGCGACGAGGTTGAGGTGCATGGCGAGCCGGTACAGCCCCAGCCGGTCCTCGTCGAGGTCGGCGGCGCGCAGCACGTCGTAGGCGGGCCCGAAGCGGTGCTGGAGGAAGACGTGCTCCCACTCGGCGTCGAAGTACATCAGTCCTTCGATGTCGATGAGCGCGGGATCGCCCTGCTCGGTCACCAGGACGTGGTCCGGGCCGAGTTCGCCGTGCACGAGCGAGGCGTGGTCGCGGGGCTCGACCGCGTCGTAGAGCTCGCGGACCCGCTCGGTCAGCGCCCGGCGGGCCGCGCGCACCCGGGGGTCGCGCTCGGCGACCTCCGCGATGTCGTGCACCGCGCGGTCGGCGACGACCTGCTCGCAGGAGTCGCCGAGCGGCTTGCCGCCCTCCTCCACGAGGGCGGCCTTGCCGTATCCGGCGGCGGTGTACTCGCGGAGCACGCCGAGCGTCCCGGCGAGCCGGGCCAGCGGCACCCGTGCCGCGCCCGGGTCGCTGCGCAGCAGCACCTCCAGGCTGCCGCCGCGGACGTCCTCGACGACCGCCGCGTAGGCGGGCAGGTGCTCGGCCTCCTCGTCGGCGAAGAGCAGGCGCGGGGTACGGACGCCGAGTTCGGTGAGCCGGTCGTGGGCGGCCAGGAAGAGACCGAGCCCGGAGGCGTGCGCGAACGGGTCGCGGATGTCGGCGTCGGCCGGCCCCCAGTAGTCCTCCTCCGGGGACCAGACGTAGGCGATCGCGGACCGGCCGTTGTCGAGGGCGAGCCGGTAGACCCCCTTCTTGGATCCGCCGCGCAGCCGGGTGACGACGGCGGGAACCCTGCCGAGGGCCTGGCGGGCGAGCGGTGCGAGGTCGTCACGGGTGAGGTGGGCACGAGCGGTTGTCATGGCGTACGGACCCAGTCCTTCCGATAAGAGGTCCAGTCATCCTCGGTGGCGGCGAAGTCGACGTACAGGGCGACGCCGAAGTTAGCGCGATCCGCGTCCGCGCGTGACAGTCCCAGCCGAACCCCGCGCACGGCCGCCGGCACGGTCTCGGCGTGCGCCCAGTGGCCGAAACGATTCTCGTGGTAGAAGGGCAGCCCCATCAGAAGGTCGGTTCCGGCCGGGGTGACCTCGATCGCGAGGCTGGTCTGCTGGGCGACATAGCCTCCGTACAGGCTCTCCAGCGGCTGCATGGTGTCGTACGACATCACGGCGATCTGGTCCACCCGACGGGCGACCTGGCCGAAATACTCCTGCGACCACCATTTCGGATGACCGGTGAGAGTACCCCAGAAGGAGTGAAAGGCCGGCAGCGGATCGATCTGGTGTGCGGCGACGGACAGCAGCGGGGTCGCGGGGCGCAGGGCGTCGAGAAGGGCGAGGTAGTTCCGGTCGCCGGAGTGCAGGGGCTCCAGGTCGAAGTGAACCCCGTCGAACCCGGCGGCGACGACCTGCCGGGCGGACGCGACGACCGCGGCGCGCGTCTCCTTCCTCTCCAGGTGCATGGCGTACGGCTTCTCGGGCGCGATCTCGTCACCCAGCCAGGCCTGTACGCGCACACCCGGCAGTTTTCGATGCACGGCCGTTATCAGCCAACGCGCCTTGGAATAGGCCGATGTGGGCAGCGTGCCGTTGTGTTCCAGTGGTCCGGCATGGACGTAGAGGTCGCGTATGCCGGTGCCGGCGAGCCGGGCGGCGAGGGCGGTGACGTCGGCGTCGCCCTTGCGCCCGTCGACCCAGGCGTGCCCGAGCCACAGGGCGTCCCTGTCCCGGGTACGGGCGCCCGGCTCCGGGTCGCCGGTGTAGTTGACACGGAGGGCGGTCTCGGCGATGAGGAGGGGGACGAACAGGACGAGGACAGCGAGCAGCGCCCCCCTCCGTGCCCGGCGCCCCCAGCCGCCCCTCTTCCGCCCCGCGGACCCGCCCGACGCACCGCCCCCCTCGCCCTCTGACGCCACCCCGGGCCCCGTTCCTGGTCCGGTCCCGGCGCCCGGTCCCGGTTGGGTGCCGGCTCCCGGTCCGGCGCCGGCCTCCGGTCCTGCTTCGGTGCCGGCTCCCGGTCCTGATTCGGTGCCGGCTCCCGGTCCCGGTTGGGTGCCGGCTTCCGGTCCCGGTTGGGTGCCGGGCTCCGGTCCCGGTTGGGTGCCGGCCTCCGTGCCCGGTTCGGTGCCGGGCTCCGTGCCCGGTTCGGTGCCGGGCTCCGTGCCCGGTTCGGTGCCGGCGCCCAGTCCCGGTTCCGGTTCCGTTCCCCGTTCCGGTTCCGTTCCCCGTTCCATCGTGTGGCCCCCTCTGCTCGCCGGCCCCCGGGTGTCCCCGTCCCGGTCGCGGTGGCGACTGGCTGCCCATACCCTCCGAAATGTGACGTCCTTGATCCGGGGTCGGCCGAGGCATGCCACCGGGCACATAGGTGTGCGGGTGGGGCACGCGGTGCTGGGCGGGGTGGCCGGGGTGGTCTGGCTGGTGTTGCCGGTGATGACGAGCGTGGCTCAAGATCCGGTTCCCGCGACCGGTGGCGGGCCGGTCGCCGCGGCCCCGGCGGATGGCGCGGGCGAGACGGAGGGCACGGGCGGGGCCGAGGGCGCGGGCGAGGCGGAGGGCGCGGGCGAGGCGGAGGGCGCGTCGGCCACCGACTACGTGCTTCCGTTGGTCGCGGTGGCCGCGGCCGGGGCGCTGGGCGGTTACGGATACGTACGCCGGACCCGGCGGGCCCGCTCGCGCACCACACCGGGGATCGTCTCCGCGCAGCCGCCGACCCCGTCGCCCGTCGACCTCGAACGGCAGGCAGGGGCCGCCCTCGTCCTCGCCGACGACTGCGTCCGCACCAGCCGGGAGGCCCTCGGACACGTCGACGCGGACGAGGCCGTGATACGGGCCCTGCGCGCCGCCGGGACGGAGTTGTCGGCCGCGTTCGCGATATGGCAGCGGTACGGGGAGGGGGTGCCTGAGGACCCCGTCGGCCGACGGCAGGCGCTGGTGGGGGTGGTCGGGCGGTGCGCGGAGGCCGGGCGCCAACTGGACGCACAGGCGGCCGCGTTCGACGCCGGGTGGGACACGGCGGACGCGCTGACGGCGGCCGAGGGACGGTTCCGGGAACTGGCCGCACGGGCGGCCGGCGTGCAGGACGCGCTGGCCCGGACGCGGGAACGGTACGGGCCGGCCGCCGTGGACGCCGTCCAGGGATACGTCGAACAGGCCAAGGACCGCTTGGTGTTCGCGACCGGCCGGCTCAACCAGGCACGGCAGGAAGCCGATTCGGGGGACGGGGACGGCTACCGGCGGGGGCTGCGCGCGGCCCAGGGCGCCGTGGCCCAGGCCGGGGTACTGCTGGGCGCGGTGACCCGGTTGGTGGACGAGGTGCGGACGGCGGCGGGGCTGCTGCCGGCCGCGCTCACGGGCGCGGAGGCGGAACTGGCGGGGCTGCGGCGGACCGCGCTCCCGGCCCGGCCGGTCCACGCCGACGTGGTGCTGGCGGCCGTACGGGCGGAGTTGACCGCGGGGCCGTACGACCCGCTGGACGCCCTGCGCCGGGTGGTGCGGGCGGTGGAGGGAACGGGGGGCGGCCGGGCCGGGGTGATCGCGGCGGGGGCGGAACTGGTGACGCGGAGTGCGCTGCGCGCGGCGGACGACTTCGTCGGGGTGCACCGGGGAGCGGTGGGGGCGCAGGCGCGGGCGCTGCTGGCGGCGGCGGGGTCGGCGGCGCCCGCGGACGCCGACCGGCTGGCGCGGCGGGCGCGGGAGCTGGCCGGGCGGGACGTACGGGCGCACGGCAACCCGTTCGCCGGGGAGGCCGCGCACGAGAGCGGGCTTGCGGGGGTGGTGCTCGGCGGTGTGCTGCTGGGCGAGGAGGGGGACGGGGGGCCGGTGGTGGCCTTCGGGGGGCCGGACACGCGGAGACGGCTGGGGTAGCGCGGCAGGGGGTGGGGCGGTGTGCCGTCGGGCGGGTGCGGGTGGGCTGTGGCCGGCCGCGCAGTTCCCCGCGCCCCTGAAGGGGCGCCACAGCTGACGCCCCTGGCAGGAGCACAGGACCGTTCCATGTGCGTGCACGGGAGCGCCCCGAAGGAGCGCCACAACTGACGCCCCTGGCAGGAGCACAGGACCGTTCCATGTGCGTGCACGGGAGCGCCCCCAAGGAGCGCCACAACTGACGCCCCTGGCAGGAGCACAGGACCGTTCCATGTGCGTGCACGGGAGCGCCCCCGAAGGAGCGCCACAGCTGACGCCCCTGGCAGAGGCGCGGGACGGTTTCGATGTGCGTGCGCGGGAGCGCCCCCCCGAAGGGGCGCGGGGGACTGCGCGACCGGCCCTCGCGGCGGCGCGGCGGAACACGGGCCGGACCGCACCGCACTCAGAACAGGCTGAGCAGGGCCTCCGCGGGGTCGGTCAGGCCCGTCTCGCCGTCCGGCAGCGGGAGTTCGAACCACACCGTCTTGCCGCGCGGCGTCCGCCGTGAGCCCCACGCCGCGCTGAGCAGACCGACCAGTTGCAGCCCGCGCCCGCCCTCGTCGGTGTCCCGCGCCCTGCGGCGGCGCGGCTGGACGAGACCGGAGTCCCAGACCTCGCAGACCAGCGTGCGGTCGAGGAGCAGGCGGAGCCGTATCTCGCCCTCGCCGTACCGCAGGGCGTTGGTGACCAGCTCACTGACCAGCAGCTCGGTCGTGTCGACCAGCGGCTCCAGGTCCCAGGTGAGCAGCTGGCCGCGCGCGTACTCCCGGGCCCGCCCCACACTGCGCGGCTCGCGCGGCAGCGTCCAGTCGCCGACTGACTCGGCCGGCAGCCCCTGGACACGTGCCATCAGCAACGCGATGTCGTCCTCGCCGTGGTGTGTGTCGAGGGTGTTGAGGACGTGGTCGCAGACGTCCTCCAGGGGCCGGGACGGGTCGGTGAGGGCGCCGACGAAGGCCTGCAAACCCTCGTCCAGGGGATGGTCGCGGGATTCGACCAGGCCGTCGGTGTAGAGCGCGAGGAGGGAGCCCTCGGGGAGGTCCACCTCCACCTCTTCGAAGGGCTCGCCGCCGACGCCGAGCGGCATGCCCGGCGGGACGTCGAGCATCAGGGCCGCCTCGCCGGGTTCGACCAGTACGGGCGGCAGGTGGCCGGCGTTGGCGAACGTACAGCGCCTGGTGACGGAGTCGTAGACGGCGTACACGCACGTCGCGAGGTAGACCTCGGAGAGGTCGGCGTCCCGGGGCTGGCGGGCCGTGCGGGTGGCCTGCTGGACCCCGCCTGGGGTGCCCAGACCGCGGGCGATCTCGTCCAGCGCGGAGAGCACCTCCGCCGGTTCGAGGTCGAGCAGCGCCAGCGTGCGGACCGCCGTGCGGAGTTCGCCCATCGCGACCGCCGCGCGCAGCCCCCGGCCCATGACGTCGCCCACCACCAGCGCCGTGCGGTGGCCGGGCAGTTCGATGACGTCGAACCAGTCGCCGCCGACCTCGGTCGCCGCGTTGCCGGGCAGGTAGCGGCAGGCGATGTCGAGGCCCGAGGCCTCGGGGTCGCCGGGCGGCAGCAGGGACCGTTGCAGTATCAGCGCGCGTTCGTGCTCGCGGCGGTAGAGACGGGCGTTGTCGATGCAGACGGCGGCGCGGGCGGCGAGTTCGACCGCGAGGTCCCGGTCGCGGTCCCCGAACGGTTCGCTGCCCTTGGTGCGGGCGAACTGGGCGAGGCCTACGACGGTGTCGTGGGCGACCATCGGGACTGCGAGCGTGGACTGCACCAGGCCGCCGTCCGAGGCGGGGACGTACTGCGGCCGGGCGGTGCGCAGGGCGTCCGCGCAGGGCGAGTTGAACGGGTAGTGGTGGACCGCGCCGACGGCGACCGGGGCGCCGCCGCCCACGAAGGGCGCGTCGGAGACCGCGCTGGCGAAGGCGACCCGGCGCAACTCCGCGCTGCCGTCGGCGAGTCCCGGCGGGGCCTCGTCGCCGGCCAGCAGCCCCTGGTAGAGGTCGACGGTGGCGAGGTCGCAGAAGCCGGGCACGACCACGTCGAGGAGTTCGCGGGCGGTGGTCTCCAGGTCGAGGGAGTTGCCGATGCGGGCCCCGGCCTCGTTGAGGAGGGCGAGGTTGCGCCGGGCGGCGGCGGCCTCCCGGGCGGCGGCACGGCGGGCGGTGATGTCCAGGCCCAGCCAGGCGATGCCGATGGGGCGGCCGGTGCCGCTGTGCACCCGGTAGAGGTTGATGGACCAGTGCCGGCGTTCCTCGGAGCCCGGCACGAAGCCCGTGACGTGCATGTCCGTGATGGAGTTGCCGCTCTCCAGGACCCGGCGCAGGGTGGCCGCGACCCGTTCCGCCTCCGAGCGCGGCAGGTAGTCGTGGACGCCCTTGCCCCGGTGGTCGTCGGGGGTGCCGCCGAAGATGGAGGAGAACCGCAGATTGGCGCGGCGGATCCGGAGGTCGGGATCGATCAGCAGGAAGCCGAACGGAGATTGACCGAATATCGACTGCGAGGCGGCCAGGTCGGTCTCGATGCTGCGCAGGGTGCGGACGTCGACGACGATGCACACGGCCGCGTTCTCGCCCTCGGCGGTGCGGGTGGGCATGACGTAGACCTCGGCGAGGCCCTCCTCGCCGCGGGTGCCGTCGGGTCCGTCGGGCATCCGGAACGGGACCACCCCGGTCCACTCCCGCCCGTCGAGGATCTCGGCCATCTTCCGCTGGCCGCGTTCGCGCAGGTCGGGGTCGATGAACGCCTCTATGGGGTCCATGCCGACGGCCCGCTCGGCGGGGATGCCGAAGATCTGCTCGGCGCGCAGGCTCCACTGGTCGACCAGCCCACCGGCGCCGATGGAGAACGAGGCGACCTTGATGTAGTCGTAGATCGAGCCGGGCGGGCTGCTCTGCCACATGGCGTCGCCGGGGACCGCGGCCTCGCCCGCCGTCCCCGCCCTCGCGCCGTCCGACGGGTCCTCGGACTCCGTGGCCTTAGCTGGTATCTCGCTCACGCGAACCGTCCCCTCCAGCTCACCGCGCCCGGCACCGGTCACCGGGTGCGGCTGCCCGCAGTATCCAGCACTACGGCGCCGCCTGACACGGTGTTCACGATCACAGCACGGTCCGGACGATTTCCGGACCGGACCGTGACAACACTTCCAGTCTTCTAACCAGGGAACACGTCCTCGAACCACGCTCTCCGGCACCCGTTGCCGGGCCACTCTCGCGAGTGGACGGCGTAGCACTGCGTGTACATCCCCTTCACCCGGTTCACCCGGGTACGGCCAGCTCGAACCAGACCGTCTTGCCGTTGACGCCGGGGCGGGTGCCCCAGCTGCGCGAGGAGCCGGCGACCAGTTGGAGGCCGCGGCCGCTCTCGTCGTCGGGGCTGGCGGCGCGTTCCCGCGGCGGGTCGGGGAGCGGGTCGGAGACCTCGACGCGCAGGGTTGCGCCGAGGTCGGCGGGGCGGACCAGACGGACGCCGATGGGACCGGTGGCGTGTCGCATGGCGTTGGTGACCAGCTCGCTGACCAGCAGGGCCGTGATGTCGGCGAGGGGGTCGAGGCCCCAGCCGCGCAGTTGGTCTCGGACCGCGGTACGGGCGGTGCGCACGGCGCCCGGTTCCGCGGGAAAGGTCCACTCGACGGTGTCACCTTCGGTGTCGATCACACCGATCACTTCCCGTGCAGCGTGCCCGCCCATGCCCGGTTTCATGGGGTTAATGGGCACATACCCGATATCCCTGGGGCAGTACCGCACACCGGGTCGCACTGTGGTGCGAACGGGGTAAGAGGGGGCTCGTACGCCTGCCGGATCGATAGGCGCGCGCTGCCGGCGGCCGCGGGTCGCGGGGGCCGATCGCCTACGGGGCGCTCCAGGCCGCGGCGACCTCCCGTACCGCCGGGACGTCCTGGTCCAGCCAGTCCACGGACCAGAGCTGCTCCGGTGTCAGCCAGCGGAGTTCGTCGTGGTCCTGGAGGGGCCGGGGAGCGGCGGAGTCCGGGCGGAGTTCGGCCGTCCACACCTGGAGGACGTACGGGTCCCGCAGCGGCCACTCCCCCGGTACGCGGGAGACCGCCGCCGCCTCCACGCCCAACTCCTCGCGCAGTTCGCGCACCAGGGCGTGTTCGGGGGTCTCGCCGGGCTCCACCTTGCCGCCGGGCAGCTCCCAGCGGCCGGCCAGGTCCGGGGGCGCGCTGCGGCGGGCCGCGAGCAGGCGGCCGGCGTCGAGCAGGGCGGCTCCGACCACCACGATCCGTTCGCTCATGGTCCGGAGCCTACGGGAGGCTCAGTTGCGCAAGCCGCCGTCCCCGTTGCCGTTGCTGTGGCCGATGCGCTCGACCCAGTAGAGCTGTTTGTGCCCGCGGTCGTCGAGACTGTCGGCGATCTTCTGCGCCTCGGCCCGGGTCGCGTACCGGCCGACGCGGTACCGATTGCCGTTGTCGTCCTGCCGTATGACGAGCCAGGGGAGAGAGACCGTGCCTTCCGTCATCGCGCCCCTCCGTATCTCCCAGCTCCCGCCCATCCCCGCCCCGCCAAGGAAACCGCACTCCGCATATGCCCGAGCGTACGCCTAACCTTTACGCAGCGAACACGGCTTTTCACAAAGAGGTACGCAACCAGCCAGAACGGTGGGGGCGCACGAGGACGAGTGCGCCGTTCGCGCGCCGCGCGCTTCGGGTCCCGGGCATACCGGGGACAGCCGGGATCACCTGGGAGAACGGCCGGATCGCGGCGGCGCGGCCGCGGTCCGGACCCGGACCGCGCGGGCGCCGATCTCCGCAAGGGTGTGCGCTACTTCACGCACAGGTGGTACGCGCGCTACTTCACCGGCAGATGGTAGGAGGCGCGGTAGCGGTCCGCCGGGACGACGACGTCCGCCGTCTCCACCGGGCGGCCGGAGGCGTAGTAGGTCCGCTGGATGACCAGGACCACATGGCCGGGGACCCCGCCGAGCGTGAGCAGTTCCTCGGCGAGGCCGGGGCGGGCGCCGACCTCCTCGGTGACGTTGTCCACGATGACGTCGATGGCGCGCATCCGCTCGACGACGCCCATCCCGCCGAGCGGGCCCTCCTCGGGCAGCATCACGGGGGTGCGGCCGGTGACGGCGAGGGGCTCCCAGGAGGTGGAGAGCATCATCGGCTCGCCCGCGTCCCGGAACAGATAGCGGGTGCGCATCACCCGGTCGCCGACGTGGATGCCGAGCCGGTCGGCGATCGCGCTGCCCGCCTCGGCCTGCTCACTGCTGGACTCCCAGGTGCCGCGCGCCGCCGCGTCGGCCTGCTCCTGCCGGAACGGCGTCGCGCCGCCCGCCGGGCGGTACCCGGAGCGGGCCACCCGCCGGGGCACGGGCCGCTCGCGCACGTACGTCCCGGAGCCGGAGCGGCCCTCGACCAGGCCCTCGGCCATCAGCACCTTGCGGGCCTCCAGGGCCACGGTGTCCGAGACGCCGTACTCCTCGCGGATGCGGGCCTGGGAGGGCAGCCGGGTGTGCGGGGGCAGCGAACCGTTGACGATCTTCTTGCGGAGATCACCCGCGACTCGCAGATACGCCGGCTGCTCACCGAAAGTCACTGGCCGCTCCCATCAGGTTGTACAGACAGCAACAGCGTGGCAACCGTGGGTTGAGCGGTGCAAGCAAAGGCCAGAGAATCACTCGATGTGATGACATGTGGCCGCGAGAGGCTTTACGCAGGCACTTTCTCCCCGTTATAGCGACGCTCACACCTCGACGCCGGAGCCGCTCCCTCCGCTCCCCGAGCCGTCGCCCGCGCCGCCGCTGCCGTCCTCGTAGGCGGGCGGGACGGCGGTGAGGCCCAGAGCGTCGCGTACCGTCACCGTGCGGTGCGGGTCGATCAGTTTGTACGCCTTGTCATAGTGCGTGAAGAACGTGTCCACGTCCGGCGCCTGGGCGGCCTTCGACCACTCGGCGCGGGCCTTGTCGAGGTCGTCGACGAGCGAGGCCACCGGCTGCTTCGCGTCGGCGCCCCACCGGTGGGCGCGCAGCATCGCCGTCTGCTTGCCGAGCGCCGTGGCCATGCGGGCCGCCCACGCCTTGTTCCCGGACAGGTCGTCCTCGACGTACTCGGAGTCCGGCGCGGTGTCCAGGGCCGCGTTCAGGACGTGCGCCGCCTTCAGGTAGGCGAGTTGGTCGGCGGAGTAGGCCTCGGGGCCCTGGCGGTAGGAGTCGGTGAGCCGGCCGCCCCGGGTGGCGCTGCCGAAGACGCAGACGACGTCCCGGTCCCCGTCGGCCCAACTGTCCCGAGTGGGCGTGAAGTAGTACACGGCGACGTCGTCGGGGACCGCCCAGACGTCCAGGACGTAGGTGTCCTCCAGGCCGTAGCAGCGGTCGCCCGCGGAGTCGCCGACCGCGTCCTCGCCCGGGTAGCCGCCGCCCAGCCGGTAGGTCGCGAAGACCTCGCCGTCGTGCCCGTCGTCGCAGGCCACGGGCGTGACATCGCCGACCAGGTCGTCGTCGAGCGCGTGGTCCGAGGTGTCGAAGCAGTCGCCCGTGGACAGCGACAGGCTGGAGCGCCCGCTCGCGCCCTCCTTGACGCCCTGCCAGAAGTCGGCGGCGCCGCCGGTGGCGAGCATCAGCACCAGCAGGCCCAGGCCGATCGCGGAGAACACCGAGCCGGTCACCGCCATCGCCGTACCGCGCTCGCTCCGCCTGCGGATCTGGACCAGGGCGACCACCCCCAGCACCAGCCCCACCCCCGGCAGACAGCACAGCAGCCCGAGCACTAGGGAGGCGATGGCGAGGCCGTTGACGGGCGCCTGGGCGGGATACGGACCGTAGCCCTGGCCCCAGGGCTGGTACGGCGAGGGGTACGGCGGCGGCTGCTGCCCGTACGGCGCCTGCTGGTACTGCGGGTACTGCGGCTGGCCCGGCCGAGGCGGCTGATACGGCCCTTGTGGCTGATGGGGGCCGGGGGGCGGAGGTATGGACACCGGTACCGTGCTCCTGAGGGGGCGTCTGGCCGCGTGGAAACGGACGGCTGAACTGATGTACGACTGCGCGCATCGTAAGCGCGCCGTGATCGGGGGCGGAACGAGGGTGCGGACGGCGTCCGGGACGGCCGCGGGCGGGCGTCGCGGCGGGGTTCCGTGGCAGGGTCCGGTCACCGGGTCACGGTCGCCCGGTCACGGAGCCCCCGTTCACCGGGGCACGGATGCCCTGCCCTTTCCCGAGCGCCCAAGTGTCCCAAGTGTCCCCAACTGTCCCTGGGAGGACGACCGATGAACGACACCGTCAGCGCCGTCAACGCGCTCACCGCACGCTGGGCCCGGCAGACCAGACAGGGCACGGTCTTCTCGGCCGCCGGTGTCTGGCCGCTGCTCGCCTTCCTCGCCGCCGGCGCCACCGGGCCCGCCCGTGACGAGCTGACCAGGGCCGTAGGGCTGCCGGCGGACCAGGCCGCGGCCGGTGCGCGGGAGTTACTCGACGGGCTCGACGCCATGTCCGGCGTGGCGTCGGCGCTGGGGCTGTGGACCGACCGTGCGCTGGAACTGCGCGAGCAGTGGGCGGCCGGGCTCCCCGCCGACGCGCACGGCGTGCTCGGCCCTGACCCGGCGGCCTCCCGGGAGGCGCTGGACGCGTGGGCGGCCAAGCGCACCGGCGGGCTGGTCGAGCGGATGCCGGTCCGGCTGCCCGAGGGGGCCCGGCTGGTCCTGGCGACCGCGCTGGCGCTGCGCGCGGACTGGCGGCACCCGTTCCGGGAGACCGTGCTGCGGCCCGGCTCGGGGCCGTGGCAGGGCCGTACGCTGACCGGTCTGCACCGCAGCAGTGTCCGCCCGGACCGGCTCGGGGTGGCCGCGGGCCCGGACGGACCGGTCACCACCGTGAAGGTGCCCGGCGACGCCGGCCTCGACGTGCATCTCCTGCTCGGCGCGGAGGGGATGGCGCCCGGCCAGGTGCTGCACACCGGTATCGGCGTCCTGGAACGCGCCCTGCCGGTGACGACCGGCGGCCGCCTGCCCTACGGGGCCGCGGGACCCGGCGTGACCGTGGAACGGCAGCCGTCGGTCGCCCCGGATCCGACGCGGCTGGACGTGACGACCGTCGGCTTCGCGGTGCGCGCGGACCACGATCTGCTGCAACTGCACGGCCTGTTCGGGCTGTCCACGGCCGCCGACGCCCGCGAGGGGCACTTCCCCGGGGTCTGTGCGGCACCGCTCGCCATCGGGGCCGCCGGGCAGTCCGCGGTCGCGGAGTTCGGCCCGCTGGGCTTCCGGGCGGCCGCGGTGACGGCCGTGGTGGCGGCGCCGGGCGGCGGGCCGCCGCGGTACCAGTACGAGTCCACCGTGGTCCGGGCCGTCTTCGACCGGCCGTTCGGCTTCCTCGCCGTGCACCGTGCGAGCCGCCTGGTTCTGGCGGCGGGGTGGGTCACGGAGCCGACGGCGGGGTGAGCGACGCCCAGCGGGCTGCCGTGGTGGGTCGTCGGGCGGCTGCGGGTGTGTGGTGGGTCGTCGGGCGGGTGCGGGTGTGCGGTGGGTCGTCGGGCGGCTGCGGGTGTGTGGTGGGTCGTCGGGCGGCTGCGGGTGTGTGGGGGCTGGTCGCGCAGTTCCCCGCGCCCCTTACGGGGCGCTCTGGTCAGCCCCTGTCGGGTGCAGGGGCAGGTGGATCGTGAAGGTCGTGCGGCCCGGTTCGCTGGTGGCCTCGGCATGGCCTCCGTGGGCCGCGGAGACCGCGGCGACGATGGCGAGGCCGAGGCCGCTGCTGCCGGTGGCGCGGGAGCGGGAGGCGTCGCCGCGGGCGAAGCGTTCGAAGACCCGGGGCAGCAGGTCGGGCGGGATGCCGGGGCCGTCGTCGGCCACGCGGATCACCGCATGGGCGTCGTCGGTACGGACGGTGACGGTGACCCTGGTACCGGGCGGGGTGTGGGTGCGGGCGTTGGCGAGGAGGTTGGCGGCGACCTGGTGCAGGCGGTCCGGGTCGCCCTCGACCAGCACCAGGTTCCCGGGCATCAGGAACTCCCAGCGGTGGTCGGGCCCGGCCGCGCGGGCGTCGGCGACCGCCTCGGCGAGCAGCGGGCCGAGGCCCACCTCCTCGCGGGCCAGCGGGCGGCCGGTGTCCAGGCGGGCGAGGAGCAGCAGGTCCTCGACGAGGGTGCGCATCCGGCCGATACCGGACTCCATGCGGCCGAGCGCGTACTCGGCCTGCGGGGCCGCCGACTTCGGGGCGCGGCGCACCAGTTGGAGGTGGCCGGCGACGGAGGCGAGCGGGGTGCGCAGTTCGTGGCCGGCGTCGGCGAGGAAGTCCCGCATCCGCAGTTCGGTGGCGTAACGGTCGGCGAGGGCGTTCTCGACGTGCCCGAGCAGCCGGTTGACGGCCTCGGCGAGCCGGCCCGTCTCGGTGGCGCACTCGTCCTGCGGCACCCGTTCCAGGGAGCGGACCGCACCGTGGCCGAGGGGTTCGCGGGAGATCCGGGTGGCGGTGGCGGCGACGCGTTGCAGGGGCCGTAGCTGACGGTCGATCACGGTGGCCGCGACCAGGGCGGCGACGAGCAGAGCGGTGGCCGCCACCGCCGACTCGACGGCCAGCAGTCCGCCGAGCATGTGGTCCACGGGGTGCACCGGCACGGCGGTGACGATGGTGATCTCGGCTTCCCTGGTGTCGGCGCGTACCGCCTTGACCCGGTAGGTGCCGCGGCCGGGCAGGTCCCTGGTGTGGCGGTGGCCGTCGGGCTCGACCAGGGCCAGGATCCGCTGCTGCCGGACGGTCGGCGCGGTCAGCTCCCCGGAGTCGTCGACGAGCGCCGCGTGCCGGACGGCGCCCCGCCGGCCGGCCACGGAGACGCCGACGGTGCCCGCCGGGACACCGAACGCCCGCAGGTACGGCAGTCCCGCGGTCGGGGCCCCGATCTGTTCACGGGCGGCCGTCGAGTGCTCGGCCAGCGCGTCGAGGCGCTGGTCCAGGCCGGTCATCAGGTAGGTGCGCATGGCCAGTCCGGTGATGGCGATGATCACGACGGACAGCGCGGCCAGCAGCAGGCTGCTGGAGAGGATCATCCGGGAGCGCAGGCTGCGCGGCCCGCGGTCACCGCCCGGCGTTCTCATCCCGGTCACCGCCGTGCGTCGGCGGGCTTCATCAGGTAGCCGACGCCGCGCACGGTGTGGATGAGGACGGACCGGTCGCGCTCGATCTTGCGGCGCAGGTAGCTGACGTAGCTCTCGACGATCCCGGGGTGCCGGTCGTCCTCCGACGCCCAGACGTTGTCGAGGAGTTCCTCTCGGCCGAGGACCCGGCCGGTGTGCCGCATGAGGTAGCGGAGCAGCTCGAACTCCCGGCCGGTGAGCCGGACCGGGGTACCGGCCCGGTGCACCCGCCGGGTCTCCTCGTCGAGGGTGAGGTCGCCGACCACGAGCAGCGAGCCGCCGGGCCGGCCCGTCTCGCAGCGGCGCAGCAGGGCGCGCAGCCGCAGCACCACCTCGTCCAGGTCGAACGGCTTGGGCACGTAGTCGTCGGCTCCGGCGCGCAGCCCGGCGATCCGGTCCTCGACGCCCTCCCGCGCGGTCAGGAACAGGACGGGCAGGTCCGGCCGGTGGGCCCGGAGGCGCCGTAGCACCTCCAGGCCCTCCAGGTCGGGCAGTCCGCGGTCCAGGACGACCGCGTCGGGCCGGAAACCGCGGTTCGTGCGCACCGCCGCGGCGCCGTCCAGGGCCGGTTCGGCCCGCCAGCCCTCGGCGCGCAGCACCGTCACCAGCAGGTCGGTCAGGTCCTTCTCGTCGTCCACGACCAGGATCCGTGGGGTACCGGTGGATAACTTCATGGCCGGTGACCGTCCACCTCCCGGCCGTGAGAGGCGTGGGGGCGGACTGTGAAAGGGCTGTCGGGTTCTGTTGCTCAGCCTGCCCGGGTGATGCGCAGCCTCAGGGTGCGGGCCTCGGGGCGCAGCGCGAACTCGGGCCACACGTCGGGTCCGCAGGCCCGGGAGCCGAGGCCGTGCTGGGCCGCGTCGATGATCAGGTGGCTGGTGGTGGACTCCGGGAGTTCGAAGGGGTGGGCGGCTCGGGCGAGCTGCTGCGGGGTGTGCCGGGCGAGGGTGAAACCGGGGCGGCGCCCGCGGCGGTCGGGCAGCGCCGTGACGTGCAGGACGTCGGCGGTGCCGCTGGTCAGCGTGAGGTGCCGCAGCGCGGAGCGGTGGCCGGTCTCCTGGGGGCGCGCGTACTCCACCGAGAGGTCGGCCACGCCGGCCGAGAAGTGACCGGTGCGGGCCGCGCGCATGCTGTCGGGGTAGGACTCCAGCGGGCCGAGGCCGAACCAGCGGGCGCCGTCCACCGGGGCCGTCGCGTCGGGCAGTTCGAAGCGCACCCCGATCCGCGGCCACACCGTCCGCCAGCCGCGCGAGGGTTCGATCTCCACCCGCAGTTCCAGCTCGCCGTCCTCGATCGTCCAGACCGACTCCACCGTGACCGCCAGGGCGGAGTCCGCGGCGGAGACCCGGTCGACGGTGCGCAGGGCGTCGGTGGCGTGTTCCACGCTGATCCGCCGGGTGGTCAGCCGGTCGAGTCCGTCGCGCCGCCAGAGTTCGGCGCTGGACACCTCGGGGAGACTGGCGTCGCTGCCCTCCAGCCGGTCGGCGGTGCCCTCGTCGTTGTCGGTGGGCGCCCGGAACAGCTCCAGCCGCGGGCCGCTCACCGGGCGTCCGGCGAGGCGGGTGAGGGTGCCGCCGGTGAACTCGGCGATGCCGAGGGCGAGGGTGCCCTCGCCCGGCCGCCAGCCGGCGCGGGGCCGGACCGCGGGCACCGGCCGCCGTACCGAGCAGTCCAGTTGGGCGGTGGCCACCTCGTGTCCCTCGGGGGCCCAGGCGGTTCCGGCCGCGAGCACGGCCTCGACGGTCAGCCAGGTCTCGGCGTCCGCCGCCACCGCGAGCGGTGGCAGCGCCACCCGGGCCGACTCCCCCGCCGCCACCGCGGGCACCTCCAGGTCCCCCGCGTCCACGGGGGTCCCGTCGTGTTCGACGCGCCAGCGGAACCGCAGGTCGGACGTGTCGGCGGAGTGCCGCAGGTTGGTGACGGCGAGCTTGCCGCCGTCGAAGGCGAAGCGGACCGGCTGCACGACCGCCTTGAACTCGTACAGGCCGGGCGTCGGCACGTCGTCGCTCAGCACCATGCCGTCCATCACGAAGTTGCCGTCGTGGACGACCTCCCCGAAGTCACCGCCGTAGGCGTGGTACGGCGTCCCGTCCGGGGCGGTGGCCGCGATGCCGTGGTCGCGCCACTCCCAGACGAAGCCGCCGTGCAGCCTCGGGTGGCGGTGGACCAGTTCCTCGTACTGGTCGAGGGCGCCGGGGCCGTTGCCCATCGCGTGGGCGTACTCGCACAGCAGGAACGGCTTGGTGCGCTGCCGGGCGCCCTGGGCCGGGGTGCAGCCCAGCAGCGGGGCGGTGGAGCCGTCGGTGCCGATCTGCTCGGTCTCCGGCACCGTCGAGTACATCCGGGAGTACACGTCGGTGTAGTCGCCGGTGTAGTCGCCCTCGTAGTGCACGGGACGCTCGGGGTCGCGGGCGTGGACCCAGGCCGACATGGCGGCGAGGTTGGCGCCGGTGCCGGCCTCGTTGCCGAGCGACCAGAGCACGACGGCGGGGTGGTTCTTGTCCCGTTCCACGGTGCGCTCGACGCGGTCCAGGCAGGCGGCGCGCCAGGCCGGGTCCTCGGTGGGGTTGCCGGCCCAGCCGACCTTCTCGAAGCCGTGGGTCTCCAGGTCGCATTCGAGGACGACCCAGAAGCCGAGTTCGTCGGCGAGGTCGAGCAGCCGGGGGTGCGGCGGGTAGTGGCTGGTGCGGATGGCGTTCACGTTGAACCGCTTCATCCGGGCCAGGTCCGCGCGGGCGTGCGCCTCGTCGAAGACCCGGCCGCGCTCGGGGTGCGCCTCGTGCCGGTTCATCCCGTGGAAGACCACCCGGCGCCCGTTGACCAGGAACCGGTCCCCGCGGATCTCGACGGTGCGGAAGCCGACCCGCAGCGCGATGCTCTCGGCGGCCGAGGACACGGTCGCGTCGTACAGCCGGGGCAGCTCCGCCGACCACGGCTCCACGGCGGCCACCTCGACCGGCGTCACGTCGGCCGGTGTCTCCCAGATCTGCTCGACGCCCAGTCCGGGGATGCGCAGGGTGACCGGGAAGGCGCTCGCCTCGGCGGTGATCTCCGCCTCGACGCGGCCGCGCCCGTCGTCGTACCCCGTCCGCAGCCAGACGTCCTCGATGCCGCCGGCCGGGCGAGCCAGCAGGGTGACGTCCCGGAAGATGCCCGGCAGCCACCACTGGTCCTGGTCCTCCAGGTAGCTGGCCGCCGACCACTGGTGCACGCGGACGGCGACGACGTTGTCACCGGGGCGGACCGCGGACGTCACGTCGAACTCGTGGGCCAGCCGGCTGCCGCTCGCGCTGCCGATCTCGACGCCGTTCACCCATACCCGGAACAGCGACTCCACGCCGTCGAACCGCAGCAGGACCCGCTCCGCGTCCGCCCAGTCCCCGGGCAGGTCGAAGTGGCGGCGGTAGTCGCCGGTGGGGTTCTCGTCGGGGACGTGCGGCGGGTCGATGGGGAACGGGAACTGGATGTTCGTGTAGATGGGACGGCCGTAGGCGCCGTCGCCCTCCAGCACCCAGTGGGCGGGCACCGGGATGCTGTCCCAGCCGCGGTCGTCGAACTCCTCGGCGGCGAAGTCCTCGGCCGCCGCCGCGGTCGGCGACAGACGGAACTGCCAGGGTCCGTTCAGCGTGCGGGACGGGGCGTCGGAGTGCAGCCAGGATCGGGCCGGGCGCAGGGCGCCGTGCCAGGGCGCGGGGTCGGACACGTACGTGGCGAGCGGGGAGGGCAAGAGGTCACAACTTTCTTGTCGGCGGGGGGTGTCGGGGGCTAGCGGAGGACGACGGTGCGGATCTCCCAGGGGCCGAGGGCGAGTTCCAGCCCGTCGCGCACCGGCTCGGGGGCGATCGGCCGGCCGAGCAGGTCGACGGTGGTGGCTTCGGTGAAGGCGCCGGTCACGCGGACGGTCGAGGCGGTGTCGCGCAGCGCGGCCAGCCGGATCTCGGTGCCGGGTCCGTGGTCGGGGTCGCCGACCCGGCGGATGCTCGACACCTGGACGTCCGGTCCGTCGACCCGTATCCCGGGGGTGTCCGGGGGCAGTTGTCCGCCGCCGGGCGCGGTCCCCCGGGTGACGAGCACGTCACCGCGGAACTCCTCGGCGAGGGCGACCGCGTTGGCGCCCCGCCGGCCGGTCGCCGAGGGCAGCACGGCGAACCGGTTCTCGATGCGCATGCCCAGTTCCTGGGCGCCCGGCGCGGGGATCTCGCTCGCCGCCGGTTCGTCGCGCAGGGGGTGGATGTTGACGCTGATCGAGCCGATGGCGCGCAGCAGGGTGACGGCGAGTTCACGGCCGTCGTCGACGAGTTCGTACTCGGCGGAGTGGTCGAGCAGGACGGTGGCCGGGCCCGCCGCCACGAAGGAGCTCGCTGGGAAGGTCGGGATCGGGTACTCGCCCCAGCCGCCCTCCGCGGTCAGCCCGCGCTCGGTGACCGCGAACTGTCCGGCCGACGCGGACGTGGTCACGGGCCGGGGCAGCGGGACGTGGAGGCGCAGCCGGTGGTCGGCGGAGCGGTTGAGGAACGCCGTGGAGATCCGGACGAACGGCTCACCCGCGCGGACCTCCACGAGCATGTCCACGGGGGTCGGGACGGTACGGCCGGACCGCCGGTCCCGGTCGCCGGCGGCGAGCGCCTCGGGCCAGTCGTAGACGCGGGTGACGCGCAGCCGGGCCCGCAGCGGACCGCTCTCGACCAGTTCGACGTCGACCCGGGCCGGCTCGGACACCGGTAGGTCGTGGGCCGGCGGGGCGTAGTTGTAGCTGTCGCCGCGGTCCCCGCCGTCGACCAGCCGGCCGACCCCCGTGAGCACGGTGCCGTCGGCACCGGTCACCGTCAGGGTGCCGTCGGCGGCTACACGGACCCCGACGAGACCGTTGGAGAGGCTGTCGGCCGTCGCGGTGGCGGGAGTCGACACCGGGAGCACCGCCACCGGCGCGGGTTTCGCCACCGGCGAGGGCTCCGTCGTCCGGGCGGGCACCGCCACCGGAGCGGGCCCCGTCGCCGGGGTCGTGGGCCGGCCGGCGCCGGGTCCGGCCGGGTCCGCGTCGCCGTGGAGGGCCGGGGTGTCCGGGACCGACGCCACCCGGAAGGCCGCCAGCCCGCAGGCCGGGACCGGGACGGCCGCCAGGGCGGTGGCGCGGGGCTGGGCGAGGGTCCGTACCCGCCACTGCCCGGGGTGCGCGGCCGCCGCGGCGGCCACCTCGCCGCGCAGGGTCATCAGGTCGAAGGGCCCGGCCGGTACCTCGGCCAGGTGGAGGACCAGGGCGTTCGGAGTGAGTTCGTAGCGGTCGATCAGCAGACCGAAGAGTTCGCGGCGGTGGATCCGGCGCAGCACACGCTCCAGCTCCGCGGCGTCGAGCCGTTCGTCGCTGAGGACGGTCGGCGCCTGCGAGACCGGCTGCACGGGGTGGACGGCGCCGTCGGCGGTGGTCGCGACCAGCGTGCTGCCCTCCGGCGCGGCCACCACGTCCACCTCGACCAGCGCGGTGCGCGGCACCGGCAACGGGTTGGCGGCCAGATGGGCGTCGCTCGGCACCCGGGCGGCGGGTTCGGCGAGGGCCGTGTCCCGGACGGCGCGGGCGGTCTGCGCGGCCTCGGCGAGGCGGGCGGCGACCTGGTCGCAGGTCTCGTCGGTGCCGGAGCCGACCACCGAGTCGTGCGCGGTCGACTCGATGATCTTGTGCCAGGCGAGGGCGAGGAAGTTCGTCTCGTCGCGCGTGGACCACAGGGCGTTCATCCGCTCGGCGTGGTCGACGGTCCGCTCGGCGAGGGCCATCCGCTGCTTCAGGCCGAGCCGCACGGACAGCACGCCCGGCAGGATGTTGCCGCGTACGTGGCTGCGCAGTTCGCCGGTGACGACGGCGGTCGCCGGGTCCCGCACGTGCTCCCGGACGTACTCGTCCAGCGTGGCGACGGTGATCGGCCGTTCCTCGCTGGAGGCCTGCCGCAGCCAGTCCGCCAGCCGCGGGTCGGGCGCGTTGTGGTCGGTGCCGGACATGGCGAGCACCGGGTCGCCGCCCCACCGCCCCGCCGTCATCCCGGCGTACTCGGCGAGCGCGCCGCGGATCCGGTCCGGGACCAGCAGGACGTCGAGTCCGTTGTCGTACCCGTCGAAGAGGAACTCGGTGCGGACCTCGGAGCCGTCCGGGGCGCGCCAGCGGAAGGCGTGGCCGTCGACCGTGCCGGGGACCCCGCGCCACAGCGCCGCGTGTGCGATGCCGGCCCTGGCCAGGATCTGCGGCATCTGCGCGATGTGGCCGAACATGTCCGGCAGGTAGCCGACCGGCATCGCGCCGCCGAGCCGTTCGGCCGCCGCCCAGCCCATCTGGAGGTTGCGGACGATGGTCTCGCCGGAGCAGAGGAACTCGTCGAGGAGGATGAGCCAGGGGCCGACGGCGAGCCGTCCCTCGCGGACCAGGGCCGCGAGACGGTCCCGGTGTTCGGGGCGCATCTCCAGGTAGTCCTCGACGGCGGCCATCTGCCCGTCGACGGTGAACCGGAAGTCCGGGTCGGCCTCGGCCGTCTCCAGCACGGCGTCGAGGGCGGTGACGAGCCGGTGCCGGAACACCTGGAACGGCTCGTACCACTCCCGGTCCCAGTGGAAGTGGGGCACGAAGACTGCCGGGTTGGGCATCGCGGAGGGCACCTTCTGTTCGGGGGCGGGCGTCACTTGAGGGAACCGGCGGCGAGTCCGGACCGCCAGAACCGCTGGAGGAGCACGAACACGACGATCACCGGCAGGACGGAGACCAGCGAGCCGGTGATGATGGACTGCTGGAGCAGCGGGGCGCGGGCGGTCTGGCCGTTCCACTCGTACAGGCCGAGCGTGATCGGGAACAGGGACTCCTTCTGGAGCATCACCATCGGCAGGAAGAAGTTGTTCCAGATGGCCACGAACTGGAAGAGGAAGATGGTCACCAGGGCCGGTGTCATCAGCCGGAACGCGACCGAGAAGAACGTGCGGAACTCGCCCGCGCCGTCCAGCCGCGCCGACTCCAGCAGTTCCTGCGGGACGGCCGCGTCGGCGAAGATCCGGGCGAGGTAGACGCCGAACGGGCTGACGATGCTGGGCAGGAAGACCGCGAGGTAGGTGTTGACCAGGCCGGTCGCCGAGAACAGCAGGAACAGCGGGAGGGCGAGCGCGGTGGTGGGCACCAGGACCCCGCCGAGGATCACGGAGAACAGGAACTCCCGTCCCCGGAACCGGAACTTGGCGAGGGCGTAGCCGCACAGCGCGGAGATCAGGGTGCCGACGGCGGCGCCCAGCACCGCGTAGAGCACGGTGTTCAGGGCCCAGCGGCCGAAGATGCCGTCGCTGCGGGTGAACAGGGTGTGCAGGTTGTCGAACAGGTCGAAGTGCGAGAACAGCAGGCCGTTGGTGGCGGCCAGGTCGCCCTGCGGCTTGGTCGACGCGACGACGAGGAAGTAGACCGGCAGCAGGAAGTAGACGGCCAGCAGCAGCATCAGGGCCGTGGCCGCCGTACGGCCGGCCCGGCTTTCACGCATCACGGAGGGCTTGCTCACAGTCCGGCCTTCTTCGAGGTCAGTCGCATGAACCCGAAGCTCAAGACGAAGGTGATGACGGCGATGACGACGGAGATGGCCGCCGCCTGCTGGTAGTTGTTCCCGGAGGCCACCGTGTAGGCGAGCATGTTCGGGGTGAACGTGCTGGAGATGTTCGAGGAGATCTGGCGCAGCACGGCCGGCTCGGCGTACAGCTGGAGCGTGCCGATGATCGAGAACACGGTGGTCAGGACGATCGACGGCGCGATGATCGGGACCTTCACCCGCCAGGCGATGACCCAGTTGGAGGCGCCGTCGAGCTTGGCGGCCTCGTAGAGCTCCTGCGGGATCGACTGGAGCGCCGAGAACATGATCAGCATGTTGTAGCCGGTCCACAGCCAGGTGGAGACGTTGGCGGCGGACCAGAGCACGGCGCCGGGACCGAGGAAGTCGGGGTGCAGCCCGATGCCGTCCAGCAGGTCGACGACCGGGCTGAGCTGCGGTGAGTACAGGTACGACCACATGATCGCGGCGATCACGCCGGGTACCGCGTACGGCATGAACGCCACGATGCGGAAGAAGCCCTTGGCCCGCAGCAGGGGCGTGTCCAGCAGCAGCGCGATGACCAGCGCCACGAACAGCATGACCGGCACCTGCACGATGCCGAACAGGCCGATGCGGCCGATGCTCGACCAGAACTCGGTGTTCTGGAACACCTGCCCGTACTGCTCGAAGCCGCCGAAGGCCGTGTACGACGTCCCGTACTGCCCGCCGGAGCGGCGCACCACGCGGAAGCTCTGCCAGAGCGCGTAGCCGACCGGCACCAGGTAGAACAACAGGAACGGCAGGAAGAACGGGGTGACGAAGGCGGCGACGGTGCCCACCCGGGGGCCGCCGCCGCCCGGTCGGCGGCGGCGGTTCCCGGTCGGCGCCACCGCGTGGGTCGGGCGGGTAGCGATGTCGGTCATACGGTGGTCACTTGCCTGCCTCGGCCGGGATGGCCTGGTCCTTCATCGACTTCAGCGCGGCGGCCTGGGCGGCGGCGAGCGCGTCGTCGAGGGTGCCGCTGCCGCCCGCGGCCTTGGCCATCGCGTCCTGGAGCGCCAGGTTCACCGTCTTCTGGGTGGGGCCCCAGGCGAAACTGGTGTCGATCTTCTTGGAGGAGGCGGCGAAGACGTCGAAGATCTTCTCGTTGCCGTAGTACGGCACGCCCTGCTTCAGCGCCGGCAGGTCCAGCCCCGCCGTGGCCGCCGGGTAGAGGCCGCCGAGCTTGTTCTCCAGGGCCAGGGCGTCCGGGTCGGTGTTGAGCCAGGTGTTGAACTCCACCGACTCGTACAGGTGCTTGCTCCCCTTCATGAAGGCGACGGTCGAGCCGCCCCAGTCACCGGAGGAGCCGCTGGTGCCCCAGGTCGGCATCGGTACGACGGTCCACTTCCCGGCCTGCTTGGGCAGGTTGTCGCGGAACATGCTGTAGCCCCAGGCGGCGCCGACGTAGGTGGCGATCTGGTCCTTCTGGTAGGCGGCGTACATCTGTGTCGAGCCGTGCGCGAGGTCGGTGCGCACGACCTTCTCGGAGATCAGCTTCTGCCAGTAGTCGGCGACCTGCCGGCTCTGCGCCGAGTCGACACTGACCTGCCACTTGTCGCCGGAGTAGCCGTACATCTCGGCGCTGTTCTGCCACAGCAACCCGTTGAACCACTCGGCGTTGTTCGGGTCGAAGAACGTGATGTCGAGCGCGGGGTCCGCCTTGTGCAGCTTCTGGGCCGCCGTCGCGTACTCGTCCCAGGTGGTGGGGATGGCAACGTCGTACTTCTTGAAGAGGTCGCCGCGGACGTAGAGGGCCATCGGACCGGTGTCCTGCGGGACGGCGAACACGCCGGTGCCGCCGAAGCTGGTCTGCGACCAGGTCCAGGGGACGAACTTCGACTTGGCGGCGGTGGCCGCCTTGCAGGCGGAGGCGTCCACGAAGGCGCTCTGGGTGCGCAGGTTCGGGAGTTCGTCGTAGCCGACCTGGGCGAGGTCCGGCGCCTTGCCCGCCTTGAGGGCGTTGCCGAGGGTGCCGTACTGGTCGTTGGAGATGTTCTTCGTCTCGACCTGCACGTTCGGGTGCTGCTTGTTCCAGAGTGCGACGACCTTGTCCATGCCCGGCACGGTGTTCCAGTACTGGAGGGTGACCTTGCCCTTCGCCGGGGCGCAGGACGAGCCGGACGCCTGGTCCGACGAGCCGGACGAGGAACACCCGGCGAGTACGACGATTCCGGCCGTGGCGGTCGCGACGGCGAGGCGGGTGCGCGTGACTGTGGTGCTCATATCTTCCGTTCCAGAGATCGTCCGGCGAGAGGGGCCGGGCGGGTCGACGTTGACACCTGGAGGCGGATGCCTTCTGGTCGGAGTGCTCCTGGTTTCGGAGTGCTCCTGGTTGGAGTGCTCCTGGTTGGAATGTGGGTCCGTGAGCGGTACCGTGAGCGCTCACGGGAGCGGTAACGGGCGGCGATCTGGAGTGTGGGCTCAGGCCCGCCGGAGTGTCAAGGCTCAGGAACCGGGACACGGCATACTCGGTGTCCCTGCGACGGCCCCGCGACCGGGCCCGTCGGCAATTTCGCGGAGGTGAGTGATGGTGTCGTCGGGGACCGGACCCCGCAGGGTGACGATCGACGACGTGGCCGAGGCCGCCGGTGTGTCCCGGCAGACCGTGTCACGGGCGCTCAACGACAAGGGCGAGATCGGCGTCTCCACCAAGCAGCGCGTCCTCGACGCGGCCCTCGAACTGGGCTACCGGCCGAGCCGGTTCGCCCGGGGACTGGTACGGCAGGACACGTTCAGCGTCGGCCTGGTGATCCCGGACCTGCTCAACCCGTTCTTCACCGAGGTCGCCGCCGCCGCGCTGGACGCGGCCCGGGGCCGTGGCTGGCACGTGGTGGTCTACGACACCGGCGACCGCGTCGAGGAGGAGCGCGGCACCCTGGAGGTGATCGCCTCCCAGGTGGACGCGGTCGTGGGCTACCTGAGCCTGCCGGAGGACGAGATCGCCCGGCTCACCCGGGGACTGCCCGTCGTCCTCATCGACCGCAAGCACCGCACCGAACGGTTCAGCTCGATCCGGATCGACGGCGAGGCGGGCGTCCACGCGGCGATCCGGCACCTCGTCGCGGCGGGGCACCGGCGCATCGGCATGCTCGACCACGCCGAGCGGTCCGAACCGAGCGTCCGGCACGAGTGGTTCGACGCCGCGATGGCCGCGTGCGGGCTGGACGCCGGCTCGGTGGCCCGCGCCGACCAGAGCGTGGAGGGCGGGGAACAGGCGCTCCAGGAACTCCTCGCGGCGCACCCCGAGCTGACCGCGGTGTTCATCTTCAACGACATCATCGCCTTCGGGGCGTTGCGCGCCGCGCGACGGCTGGGCCGCTCGGTCCCCGGAGACCTCGCGGTGATCGGCTTCGACGGCCTGCGGCTGGGCGCGCTCGTCGAGCCGCCGCTGACCACGGTGGCCCTGGACACCCGCGGACTCGGCGCGCTCGCGGTCGAACAGGCGGCGCGGCTGCTGACCGGGAGCGGCCCGCTGCACGCCGACGAACTGGTGGTGGGGGCGCAGCTGCGGCTGCGGGAGTCGGGGTAGGGGCGCGGCCAAGGGTGCCGGGGTAGGGGCGTGGCCGAAGGTGCCGGGGCAGGGGCGCGGCCGAAGGTGCCGGGGTAGGGGCGCGGCCGAAGGTGCCGGGGCAGGGGCGCGGCCGAGGGTGCCGGGGCAGGGGCGCGGCTGCGGGAGTCGGGGTAGGAGCGCGGCCAAGGGTGCCGGGGCAGGGGCGCGGTTGTGGGAGTCGGGGTAGGAGCGCGGCCGAGGGTGCCGGGGCAGGGGGCGCGGTTGTGGGAGTCGGGAGGGGTGCGGGGCGGGGTGCCGGAGCCGTCGTCCTCCCCGGGGCTCACTCGGTGGCGGTGGCCGTGGCCGTGGCCGTGGCGCTCGCCACCGGCAGGCCCAGGCGGGCCTGTTCCTCCTCGACGATCCGGCGCGCCAGGTCGGCGTCCGACACGTCGATCGCGTCCGGGGTGGCCTCGGCCACCGCGCTGCGGCGGGCGTAGGCGTCGAACAGGCGGGTCTTCCGCTCCAGGATCCGCACCAGGCGTTCGTCCACTCCCCCGGTGGCGAGCAGGCGGTGCACGCGCACCGGCCTGACCTGGCCCATCCGGTGGGCGCGGGCCACTGCCTGGTGCTCGATGGTGGGCTTGACCTGGGGTTCGCAGAGGACGACGACGGAGGCCGCCTGCATGTTCAGGCCGACGCCCGCCGCCTGGATCTGCGCCAGGAGCACGGCGGGGCCCGGGGCGGCGGCGTACTCGTCGACGATCCGCTGCCGCCGGGCCGCGGGCACGGCACCGGTGAGGGGGCCGAAGACCGCGGTGCCGTCGGCGAGCGCTGCCCGGACCACCTGGAGGACGTCCTTGAAGTAGGAGAAGACCACGGTCTTCTGCCCGTTCTCGCCTGCCTCGCCGACGATCTCCAGGAGCCGCTCCAGCTTGGCCGACCGCTCCGGGCACGCGTAAGCGGCCCTGCGCATCGCCATGAAGTTCCCGGCGCGCACGGCCTCGCGGTACGCCTCCTCGTCCGCGGCGCTCAGCTCCTCCCACTCGTCGGTCCGTTGCAGGCTCGGGAGTTCCGTCAGCACGTCCTGCTGGTTGCGCCGCAGGTAGACGGGGGCGACGGCCTTGCGGAAGGCGACCGAGCCGGCCAGGGCGTCCCCGTCGTCCAGGGCCTGCGCGACACCGCGGTCGAGCATTCCGACCAGGTTGCGGAACTCCGCGACCCGGTTCTCCATCGGGGTGCCGGTCATGAAGAGGGTGCGCTCGCACCGCTCGGCCCACTCGGCGACCGCCTGGGACCGCTTGGCCTTGGGGTTCTTGACGGTGTGCGCCTCGTCGACCACGAACAGGCCGACCTCGCCGCCGCCCGGTGCGGGGAATCCGCGCAGGGCGTCGAACGTGGTCACCGCGACCCCGCCGCGCCCCTTCCAGTCGGCGAACCCGTCCCGCCGGTCCGGGCCGTGCAGCAGCAGGACGCGCAGGGCGCTGCGGGCCTCGATCTCCCGGATCCAGTTGACGAGGACGCTCGCCGGGCACACCACCATGAAGTGGCTCCGCCCCTCGGCGGCCAGGTGGGCCAGCACGGCGATCGCCTGGATGGTCTTACCCAGGCCCATCTCGTCGCCGAGGATCACGTTGCGCTGCGCGAGGGCGAACCGCGCGCCGAACGCCTGGTAGCCGCGCAGGGAGACGCGTCGCTGCGAGTCGTCGAGGCGCTGGGTCCGTACCCGCTCGGCGATCTCGTCCGGCAGGAAGCCCTCGGCGGCGGCGGTGTCGGGCGACCGCCCGGAGATCTCGGCGAGCAGGCCGTAGTAGTCGGCGGAGCGCAGTTCGAAGTCCGCCCAGGCGGCGAGGTCGGACGAGGGTCCGCGGAGCAGGTCCACCGAGGCCTGCGCGAACAGCACGGGCAGCTCCGCCCGCTCCGCCTCGTCCAGCAGCGAACGGATCTCCGTCACCGCCGCCATGGCGCGCGCCTTCTTCTCCCGGCCCGCCAGGAGCATCCGGAACCACCCCGCGGCGGGCCCGGCGTCGGCCAGCAGCGGGCCCAGCCGCCCGGCAAGCGCGCCGGCCCGGTCGACGGCGCGCCGCGCCTCCGGGCCCGCCTCCACCAGGACGTGCAGGGCCATGACGAGCGCGGTGGTCTCCGGCTCCGGCCGGTCCACGTCGATGTGGACGGCCACCGTCTCGTGCACGGCGTCGGAGAGCCTGCGGGCCGCGGCGAGCATCTGGTCGACGGTGCGCTGCCCCACGCCGGGGATCTGCCGCAGCCGGTAGGAGCCCGCGTCGAGCACCGCGCCCACCGTGCGCAGCCCGCTCTGCTCGACACTGCCCAGCCGCAGCCGGCCTTCGGTGACGTCCTGGAGCCGGGTGACCGGTATGGCGTCGAGGTCCCGGCGCACCGCCGCGTCGTGGATCGGCGCCAGCGCGGCCCGTACCGCCTCGACGGCCCTGCCGTGGTCCGCGACCACGTTCCGGGCCGCGTCGCACAGCCGCGCCCCCCGCCCGGCCGCCTCCCGCTCGTCCCGCCCCACGCGCCCCCGCCCCTCACTCGCCGTCCCCGCATCCTCCCACCGTGTGTGGGTGACGGGGCTCGGGACGGGTCCGGTTGTCAGTTCGTCGCCGTGGATCCGCGCGAGGTGCGGTTGCGCCAGCGGGTGACCAGCCACAGGACGTTGACGCCGCCCAGGGTGACGAGCACCGCCGCCGCGTCGGCGTTGCGCGCGAGGCCGTGGCCGGGTCCCAGCCCGCGGGCCGCGCGGACCAGCAGGGTCACGTCGGCGGGGAGGGTGACGGCGGCCATGAACGCCAGGCAGGCCACCGTTCCGGTCACGAGGACCACGCTGTACAGACGGACGGCCCGGCGCTCGTGCGGGGGCAGCCCGGTACTCGGATCAGCGAGCCGGCCGGTGCTCTGATCGGCGTGCGGACCGGTGCTGCCGGTGCT
>NZ_LBMU02000100.1 GCF_001005085.2 Streptomyces humi | reverse complement strand
CACCCGTCAAGCGCCTCTCAGGTCGGCCGGTGTTTGAAGGCGGGGCCGTTCGGGGCGATGCGTGGGCGGCAGCCACTGGGAGGGGGTCGAAGGGGCGTTCCCCTGGAGGACGGGACGGGTAGGGGCGGCGGGGGCGGAGGAACGCTACGCCGGTGGGGTCGCGTGCGGGCCGTCCTCGTAAGGGAGCTCGGGGTCGCGGGGACCGAACAGCGCCGTCAGCCCCAGGTGCACCAGCAACGCCGCCAGCGACCACGCCAGCAACGCCCCCTTCGCCCCGAGCTTCAGCGGCGCCGAGAACGTCACGCCCTTCCCCACGGCCTTGGCATGGGCGATCACGTCCTGCTCAGGCCCCAGCCACATCCCCACCCGCCACGCCAGCAGCGACGCGAGCAGTCCCCCCACACCCAGCGCCACCACCAGCGGCACACCCCCACGCCGCCGCCACAGGAAGACCGCCACCGCGCTCACCGCCCCGAAGGCCAGCGCCAACAGCGTGAACGTGCCGTCCACACCGGCCGCCTGCTCGCCCTCGGTGTCCTTGAGATAGACCGCCCAGCCCTTGGCGGACTGGTCCCCGACCAGCGGCACGTGCGGCGCCAGCCACTGCCACAGCAGCCCCAGCAGCACACCGCTGACCGCCAGCACGACCGCGACGATCGCGGCCTCCCGCAGTTCCGTCTTCATCCCGGGACCGTCCTGTCCGTACTCGCCCGACCCGCCCGCGGCCTCCCCGGCAGGCGGCGGCGCTTGCCAGGCCTGGTGCGAGGGCTGGTCGTGCGGCGGCGGAGGCGGCGTCAACGGTGCGGTCACCCTGACATCGTGCCAGGTCGCCCTGTGCGGCGCGTCACCGGACGGCGGCCCGGCGGTACGCCCAGGTCGCGACGGCCAGCGACACCACGCCGACCCCGGCGCACACACCCAGGTCAACGAGGACGACGGCCCAGTCCGGGTGGGCCCCGAAGGTCCGGGCGTAGGCCTCGACGCCGTACGTCGAGGGCAGCAGATCGCGCGCGAGGCGGATGATCCCCGGCATCCGGTCCGGCGGCAGCACCCCCAGCAGCAGCGCCGCCGACATGCCCAGCTGGCCGAGCAGCGTGGCGAGTTCGGGCCGCGGCGCGAGCAGCCCGCAGGCGGCGCCGAGCCCGGCCAGGGCGGCGCCGGCGAGCGGGATCACCGCGACGAGGATCCACAGGTTCCCCAGCGGCAGCCCGAACAGCACACACCCGAAGGCCGCCGTCACCAGCGTCCCCGGCACCGTGAAGGAGGCGTACGCGGCGGCCGCCCCGAGCACCACGGAGGCCGGCGGCACCGGCAGCGTCGCGTAGTGGTCGAGCCCGCCGCTCGCCCGCAGCTGCCCGAAGTACTGTGCCAGCAGGTTCAGGGCCACATAGGCGACGACGACCACCGAGGAACCGGCCACCACGGACTGGGCCTCGCCCCGGCTGTCCACCACCCCACGCATCATGATCATGATGCCGACGGACTGGAAGGTCGCGACGAACAGCAGCGGGATACGCGCCACCCGGGCACGGGACAGCTGCGCCCGGTAGACGGCCGCCAGCGAGGGCCACAGCCGGGCACGCGGCCCCAGCTCGGCCGCCGCGCCGCCGCCCGGCGCCGTCTCCTCCACGCCCAGGGCACCGCCCGGCAGGACCTCCGCGGGTACGACACTCACGTCGCGCTGCTCCTCTTCCCAACGGCAACGGCCGGGACGGCGTCCACGGCACGTACGGCCGCCGCGCCTTCCCGTACGGGCCCGGCCGTGCCGGCGTTCACTCCCGCGTCCACGTTCACGCCTTCACCAGCCCCTGCCGTGCCGCGCCGCCCAGCGCCAGGTACACGTCCTCCAGGCTGGGCGTGGCGAGGGTGAAGTCGTCGAGCGCGGCGAAGGCGGCCCCGCCGGTCACCGTGGCGACGGCGGCCCGGGCCTCCTCGGGCGCGAGCCGCAGCGTCCAGCGCCGGCCGGACTCGACGGCCCGCTCCCGCAGGACGGCCACCTCGGGCACGTCCAGCGGCGCCCGGTCCCGCCACACCAGCTCCACCCGCACCTCGCCGGCGACCCGTTCCTTGAGCCCGGCCGGCGTGTCACAGGCGATGACCCGCCCCTGGTCCAGGACCGCGACCCGGTCGAGGACCGTCTCCGCCTCGATCACGTTGTGGGTGACCAGGACGACGGTCGTGCCCCGTTCGGCACGCCGCCGGTCGACGGCGGCCCACACGGCCCGCCGGGCCACGGGGTCCATCCCGGTGGTGGGCTCGTCCAGCACGAGCAGCGGCCGCTCCCCGACCAGCGCGGCGGCGAAGCAGGCCAGCCGGCGCTGCCCGCCGGAGAGCTTCTTGAGCGCCCGCCCGGCGATCGGCGTCAGACCCAGCTCCTCCAGCACCGCGTCGCGCTCGCCGCGCGCCTGCCGTGCGTCGAGGCCCCGCAGCCGCCCGGTGGTCTCGGCGGCGAGGGAGACGGTCAGTTCGTCGAGGGCGCTGGACTCCTGTCCCAGGTACGCGAGGATCCGCGCGGCCCGCTCCGGGTGCCGCACGATGTCGTGCCCGAGGATCTCGACACCGCCCGAGTCCGGCCGCAGCAGCCCGGTGAGCTGCCGTACGAGGGTCGACTTGCCGGCCCCGTTCGGCCCGAGCAGTCCGAAGATCTCCCCGCGCCGGACGTCCAGCTCCACCCCGTCGGTGGCCCGCACCTCGGGCACCCCGGGAGCCCCACGCCGCCCTTTGACCGCGGCGTAGGTCTTGGTCAGCCCACGCACGGCACACACGACATCGCTCTGCTGCCGAAGTGCCCGACCCACGCCCGTACTCACAAGGCACGAGGGTACGGGGTCGCCCCCGTTTACTCGCCTTTGGGGCGCCGCAGCGCCCCGTGAGGGGCGCGGGGAACCGCGCGACAGGCTCCCACCGGCCCGCACCCGGGATGACGGCCGCCGCCCCCCTTCACTCACTCCGCCGACGCATGCTCCCCGGCCCCCGCCGGCACGTCGAACTCCCGCCAGAACCCCGCCCGAATGGCGTACCGGTCGTTCTCGTCGATCTGGTCGTCCTTGTGCGCGAGCAGCCCGAACCGGGCCGCGTACCGCAGCAGCTCCCCGTCGATCCGGTGCGGGATCCGCGGATACATCCCGGACAGCCGCTGGAGATGGCTCTGGTCCCCGAGCCGCGAGATCCACCGCCGGGCGAACACCTGCCCCACCTCGTACGGGTCCCCGCCGACGGTCGTGATGTCCTCCTCCCGGTCGGCCCACCGCTGCTCCGCCGTGGTCAGCTGGGCCAGCGTGGGCATGGAGGCCGCCTCCGCCGGCTCCGCGACGACCCCGGGCCGGTCCACCCACCCCTTGTCGGACGACCACCGCAGCGTGGCCGTGGTCGCGGGGTGCACCGGCTGCGCGCCGGGCGCCCGCAGCGCCGCGAGGTCCTTCGGGGTGGGCACCCCCTTCGGGGCCGGCACCCTCTCCTGCACGCCGTTCTCGGCCACGCTCACCGCGGGCGCGTGCTTCCCCTCCTCGACGCCGGCCTCGGGGGCGGCGGCCAGCGCCGACTCCGGCAGCGGCGCGGAGAGGATCGCCGCGATCTCCGGCCGCGGCACCGGCGGCGGCGCGCAGACGGCGGTCAGTTCCTTGGCCCGGACCGCCTGGGTGATCCACGCCCGGTCCAGGACGCGCCGTTCGTCGGCCTCCGCGACCAGGTCCTCGGACTGGTTGTAGTCGCCGTCGGCGGCCTGCACGGCCCACAGGTGCACGGCGACGCCGTGCTCCTTCGCGGCCATCATGCCCGGCAGCAGATCCCCGTCACCGGTCACCAGCACGATGTCGGAGCAGGCGCGGTTGCGGGCGAGCTCGGTCAGCTCGGCGTGCATGGCCGCGTCCACGCCCTTCTGGGCCCAGCGTCCGTCGCTGCGGGTCAGGGCGCCCAGCCGCACGGTCACCCGGGGCATCACCCGCAGCCTGCGGTGTTCCGGCTGGGGGACGCGGTCGGGGGCGCCGTCGAACCAGTAGATGCGCAGCAGTGGACGCTCGGTGTCGGACTCCGCGCGCTCGCGCAGCGCCTGGATCAGCGCGGCGTGGTCGACGGTGATCCGGGACCGGGAGGGCTCACCGGCGAGGAGACTGGCGGCGGCACCCAGCAGATACCCGGCGTCCACCAGGACGATGCAGCGGTCCACGCGACTCACCCTCTTTCCGGGAGGTTTGCCTTCGGGCTTCCTTCGAGTCTGCCCGACGGCGCGTGGGTTAACGGCCCGAACTCGATCTTCGGCGTGGCGTTTCCGGGTCTCGCTCTCCGACAAACCCTGTTACACACGGTAATTATCCGAAATGCGTCTGTTGTCAGCCTATGTGAATCTGAATTCGGCCCCTAGATCCCCCACAGGAGGCAGATCACCATGGCCAAGAACAAGAACCGCAAGCAGGGTGGCTCGCAGAACCGCGCGTCCCAGGCCGAGCAGGCCCACGAGCACGCGCAGCGCACGTCGACGGAGTCCCATGACTCCCCGGTGTCGCACATCCAGGGCAGCCCCGCGGATGTTGCCCGTAAGCAGCAGAAGCGCTTCGGCCACAACTGAGCGGACCGACCCGGTCCCACAGGGCTGTTGCGGCCCAGGCACACGGAAGGGGCGCACCCGACACGGGTGCGCCCCTTCAGCGCGCTCACGGCTCGGCGCACGGCTCAGGGAGCCGCGATCCGTCTCATCCGGCCAGGCAGGACGGGCCGAGCAGCACCTTCAGGTCGCCGAACAGCGCCGGATCCGGCTTCACCCGGTGCCGGTCGAGGCGCAGCACCGTCGTCCTGGTCGGCCCCTGGAGCTTGATCCGGACCTCGCTGTCGCCCTTGTGGTGGCTGAGGATCTCGCCGAGCCGGCTGACCATGGGCGGGGTGACCCGGGTGGCCGGGATGGTGAGGATCACGGGCGCGTTGGTACCGGCGTTGGAGAGGTCGGGGACCGTCAGCTCCATGCCGACCAGCCGTGGCACGTCCTCGCGCTTGTCGAGGCGGCCCTTGACGAACACCACCGCGTCCTCGACCAGTTGCGTCGAGATCAGCTGGTAGCTCGCCGGGAAGAACATGCACTCGATGGAGCCCGCGAGGTCCTCCACGGTGGCGATCGCCCAGGCGTTGCCCTGCTTGGTCATCTTGCGCTGGAGGCCCGAGATGATGCCGCCGATCGTCACCACGGCGCCGTCGGCGTGCTCGCCGCCGGTCAGCTGGGCGATGCCCGCGTCGGCCTTGTCGGAGAGCACGTGCTCCAGGCCGAAGAGGGGGTGGTCGGAGACGTACAGACCGAGCATCTCCCGCTCCTGGGCGAGCAGATAGGTCTTGTCCCACTCCTCGTCGGTGAAGACGACGTCCAGCCCGAAGCCGGGTTCGTCGCTCTCCTCCTCGCCCATCCCGCCGAACAGGTCGAACTGCCCCTCGGCCTCCTTGCGCTTGACCGCCACCACGTTGTCGATCATCGAGTCGAAGTGCGCGGTGAGGCCCTTGCGGGTGTGCCCCAGGGAGTCGAAGGCGCCCGCCTTGATCAGCGATTCCGTGGTGCGCTTGTTGCAGGCGACCGCCTCGACCTTGTCGAGGTAGTCGGGGAAGGAGCTGTACTTGCCCTTGGCCTTGCGGCTCCGGATGATCGACTCCACCACGTTCGTACCGACGTTGCGGACGGCCTCCAGGCCGAAGAGGATCACGTCGTCGCCCTGCGCGGCGAAGTTGTGCACCGACTCGTTGACGTTCGGCGGGAGCACCTTGATGCCCATGCGCCGGCACTCGTTGAGGTAGACGGCCGACTTGTCCTTGTCGTCCTTGACCGAGGTGAGCAGGCCCGCCATGTACTCGGCGGGGTGGTTCGCCTTCAGGTAGGCGGTCCAGTACGAGACCAGGCCGTACGCGGCGGAGTGCGCCTTGTTGAACGCGTATCCGGCGAACGGGACCAGCACGTCCCACAGCGCCTGGATGGCCTCGTCGCTGTAGCCCTTGTCGCGGGCGCCCTTCTGGAAGAGGACGAAGTTCTTCGCCAGTTCGTCGGGCTTCTTCTTGCCCATCACGCGGCGCAGGATGTCGGCCTCGCCGAGCGAGTAGCCGGCGATGATCTGGGCGGCCTTCTGCACCTGCTCCTGGTAGACGATCAGGCCGTAGGTCACGGCCAGGACCTCTTCCAGGGGCTCCTCCAGCTCCTTGTGGATCGGGGTGATCTCCTGGAGCTTGTTCTTGCGCAGCGCGTAGTTGGTGTGCGAGTCCATGCCCATCGGGCCCGGACGGTAGAGCGCCGACACGGCGGAGATGTCTTCGAAGTTGTCGGGCTTCATCAGGCGCAGCAGGGAGCGCATGGGGCCGCCGTCGAACTGGAAGACGCCCAGGGTGTCGCCGCGCTGGAGGAGTTCGAAGGTCTTCGGGTCGTCGAGGGGCAGGGACAGCAGGTCGAGGTCGATGCCCTTGTTGGACTTCACCATCTTGACGGCGTCGTCCATGATCGTCAGGTTGCGCAGGCCGAGGAAGTCCATCTTCAGCAGGCCGAGCGACTCGCACTGCGGGTAGTCCCACTGCGTGATGGTCACGCCGTCGGTGTGCCGCACCCAGATCGGGGCGTGGTCGACGATGGGCTCGCTGGACATGATCACGCCGGCCGCGTGCACGCCCATCTGCCGCACCAGGCCCTCGACGCCCTTGGCGGTGTCGATGACCTTCTTCACGTCCGGCTCGTTCTCGTACATCCCGCGGATCTCGCCCGCCTCGTTGTACCGAGGGTGCGAGGGGTTGGTGATGCCGTCGAGGTCGATGCCCTTGCCGAGGACGTCGGCGGGCATCGCCTTGGTGAGGCGGTCGCCCATGGCGTACGGGTAGCCCAGCACGCGCGCGGAGTCCTTGATCGCGTTCTTGGCCTTGATCTTGCCGTAGGTGCCGATCATGGCGACCTTGTCGGCGCCGTACTTCTCGGTCACGTACCTGATCACCTCGACGCGCCGACGCTCGTCGAAGTCGATGTCGACGTCGGGCATGGAGACGCGCTCGGGGTTCAGGAACCGCTCGAAGATCAGGCCGTGCGGGATCGGGTCGAGGTCGGTGATGCCCATGGCGTACGCGACGATCGAGCCGGCCGCGGAGCCTCGGCCGGGGCCCACCGCGATGCCGTTGTTCTTGGCCCACATGATGAAGTCGGCGACGACCAGGAAGTAGCCCGGGAACCCCATCTGGATGATGACGTCCATCTCGTACTCGACCTGCTTCTGCCGGTCGTCCGGGACGCCGCCGGGGAAACGGCGGTCCATGCCCCGGCGGACCTCCTCCTTGAACCAGGAGACCTCGGTGTAGCCCTCCGGGATGTCGAACTTGGGCATGAGGTCGCGCTTCTCGAACATGCCCGTGGTGTCGACCATCTCGGCGACCAGGAGGGTGTTGGCGCAGCCCTCCTGCCAGGCGTCCGAGGAGTCGACGGCGTACATCTCGTCGGTGGACTTCAGGTAGTAGCCGGTGCCGTCGAACTTGAAGCGGTCGGGGTCGGAGAGGTTCTTGCCGGTCTGGATGCACAGCAGGGCGTCGTGGGCGGTCGCCTCGTGCGCGTACGTGTAGTGCGAGTCGTTGGTCACCAGTGGCGGGATGCCGAGCTTCTTGCCGATCTCCAGGAGGCCGTCGCGGACCCGGTGCTCGATCTCGATGCCGTGGTCCATCAGCTCCAGGAAGTAGCGGTCCTTGCCGAAGATGTCCTGGTAGTCGGCGGCGGCCTTCAGTGCCTCGTCGTACTGGCCGAGCCGCAGCCGGGTCTGGAGCTCGCCGGAGGGGCAGCCGGTGGAGGCGACGATCCCCTCCGACCACTGGGAGATGGTCTCCTTGTCCATCCGGGGCCACTTCTGAAGCCAGCCCTCGGCGTAGGCGTCGGAGGAGAGCCGGAAGAGGTTGTGCAGGCCGGTCTTGTTCACCGCCCACATCGTCTTGTGGGTGTAACCACCGGAACCCGAGACGTCGTCCCGCTTCTGGTGCGGCTGGCCCCACTGGATCTTGCGCTTGTTGCGCCGGGACTCGGGGGCGACGTACGCCTCGATCCCGATGATCGGGGTGACCCCGGCCTTCTGCGCGGTGTGGAAGAAGTCGTACGCCCCGTGCAGGTTGCCGTGGTCGGACATGGCGATGTGCGTCATGCCCATCTCGTTGCAGGCGTTGAACATGTCCTTCAGCCGCGCGGCACCGTCCAGCAGCGAGTACTGGGTGTGAACGTGCAGGTGCGTGAAGGGCGGCTTCGACACGGTTTCTGCCTCCAAAAAGAACAGGCGTCTACGATCTTCCGACCGGCTGCGGACAGTCTGGGGGGACAGCGTCGAAGTCTATGCCCCGGGACTGACACGAGCCGGGCACTCCCACGTACCTTCGAGCGTTGGGTACGGCAGATACGGCTGTCGTACACGTCATGCACCAGGAGGCACCCAGCGATGTCGGTCCACCCGCTCAACGACGAGCAGCGCGGCGAGGAGATCCTCGCCGTTTTCGACACCGCCTTCGGCGAGCTCCTGGCCGCCGACCCAGCCGCGTTCCGCGTGAAGTTCCGGAAGATGGCGGCCTCGGCCTTCGCCTTCTACCGCGGTACGGCGGGGCTCTTCTACCACGACCTGGACACCGACCGGCGCGGCGGCCCCTACCTGGACGAGCGCACCTCGCGCGTGTGGATCCACGGCGATCTGCACGCGGAGAACTTCGGCACGTACATGGACTCCAACGGCCGCCTGGTCTTCAACGTCAACGACTTCGACGAGGCCTACGTCGGCCCCTTCACCTGGGACCTGAAGCGCTTCGCCGCCTCCATAGCGCTGATCGGGTACGCGAAGGCGCTCAGCGACGAGCAGATCACCGACCTGGTCGAGGTGTACGCGGCCGCCTACCGCGAGCGGATCCGCGCGCTGGCCACCGGCGCCAAGAGCGACGAGGTGCCGCCGTTCACCCTGGACACCGCCGAGGGCCCGCTGCTCGGCGCCCTGCGCGCGGCCCGCTCGCTGACCCGTTTCGAGCTGCTGGACTCGATGACGGAGATCCGGGACTACGAGCGCCGCTTCACCTCCGGCGGCGGCTCCATCGAGCTGGACGCGGCCACCCGCTACAAGGTGCTCGCGGCCTTCGACGGCTACCTGGAGACCCTCCCGGAGGCGTCCCTGTCCCGCCCGGACTCCTACCGCGTGAAGGACGTGGTCGGCCGGCGCGGCATCGGCATCGGCTCGGCCGGCCTGCCCTCGTACAACATCCTCCTGGAGGGCTCCACGGACGCCCTGGAGAACGACGTGGTGATCTACATCAAGCAGGCCCAGACCCCGGCCGTCTCGCGGCACGTCACGGACCAGGCGATCCGGGACTACTTCCGGCACGAGGGCCACCGCACGGTGATCTCCCAGCGCGCTTTGCAGGCGCACGCCGACCCGTGGCTGGGCTGGACCGAGCTGGACGGCGCGGGGCAGCTGGTCGCCGAGGTCTCCCCGTACGCGGTGGACCTGGACTGGAGCGACCTCGACGACCCGGAGGAGATCGCGGCGGTCGTCGCGGACCTCGGCCGGGCCACGGCGTCCATGCATTCGGCGGCCGACGACCAGTCCGGCGAGTCCCTGGTGCCGTTCTCCACCGAGCGCGCCATCGACGCCGCGATCGCCGCCGACGAGGACGGCTTCGCCCCCCTGCTGACCGACTTCGCCCACAGCTACGGCGCCCGGGCCCGCGCCGACCACCAGATCTTCGTGGACCTCTTCCGCAACGGCCGCATTCCAGGGCTGTAACCTTCGCGGATTCACAGGGCCCTTTTAGGGGTCCCCTACATGAGTACGTGACAGACTCTCCACCGCTATGGACATATCCGGGACCCAGCTCAGAGCCGTGCGCGCGGCGCTGTTCACGGCCTTCGTCGTGACGCTCAGCACCGCGTCGCACGTGCTGCTGTCCCGGGCCCCGCTGCCGGTCACCACGGTGGCCGCGGTCGCCGCCGGGGTGTTCTGCACGGCGTACGCGCTCGCGGGCCGCGAGCGCGGCTTCGGCCGGATCGCCGCCCTGCTGATCCCGCTGGAGCTGGCCGCCGACACGGTCTTCACGACCGGCCAGCACGCCTGCTACGGCCGGGCCGGCGGCCCCATCGCGGGCCCGCTGCGCGCGGTCGGCTTCGACGTGCTGTGTCACGGCGGCACGGTGGGGACCCCGCTGGCGCAGATGGCCGGCGGTTCCCGCGCCTCCGCGGTCCTCGCGCACGCCGACCCCGCCGCCGCCTGGCTGCTGCTCGCCGCGCACGTCTGCGTCGGCCTGCTCGCCGCCGCCTGGCTGCGCCGGGGTGAGCGTGCCCTGACCCAGCTGCTGCGCGCGGTCGCCGCCACCACCTTCCGCCCGCTGCTCCTCGCGGTCGCCGCGGGAGCGGTCCGGCTCGCTCCGGTACGACGGCTGCCGCGTCCGGCACCGCGGACGGCCGCCGCCCGCGAGCTGGTCCTCGTGCACTCCCTGGGACGGCGTGGACCGCCGTGCTCCGGGGCGCTCGCGCTGCCTTTCTCCTTCGCCTGAGCGCCCCTGCCTCCCGAGCACGCCCTCTCGTCCGAGCACGACGAGTCCCCCACACGTATCCCGCGTACGACATGTGCGCGTCGTCTATGGAGATCACCAACATGAGCAAGCGGAACAGCGCGGCTGCCAAGACCGCGGCCCGGGAGCGGCTGCGCGTCGAGCGCGAGAAGCAGGCCAAGCGCGCGAAGGTCAAGCGGCAGGTCATCGTGGCCTGCTCGGTCGTGGCCGTGCTGGCCGCGGCGGGCGGCATAGGTTACGCCGTCGTCCAGTCGAACAAGCCCAGTCACTGGGAGGCCGTGAAGGACGAGAAGGTCGTCGCCCCGGCCAACACCACGGGTACCAACGGCACCACCGTCGTCATCGGCAAGGCGAGCGCCAAGAAGACCCTCAAGGTCTACGAGGACCCGCGCTGCCCGATCTGCGCCCAGTTCGAGCAGACCGTCGGTTCCACGGTGAAGAAGGACATCGACGACGGCAAGTTCAAGATCCAGTACATCGGCGGCACGTTCCTCGACGGCGACTCGCTCGGCAAGGGCCAGATCGGCTCGCGCGGCGAGGGTTCCAAGAACGCCATGGCCGCGATGGGTGCCGCGCTGAACGTCAGCGACGAGGCCTTCCTGGAGTACAAGACCGCGCTGTACTCGAAGAAGTGGCACCCGGACGAGACGCAGGACAAGTTCAAGAACGACAGCTACCTCATCGAGGTGGCCAACACCGTCCCCGCCCTGAAGAACAACAAGTCCTTCCAGGCGGACGTCAAGTCGGGCAAGTACGACGCCTGGGCGCTGGCCATGTCGAAGACCTGGGACACCAACAAGGACGGCGTGACGGGCACCCCGAGCTTCGTCATGAACGGCAAGATCCTGACGGCGGACTCCAGCGGCAACCCGCCGATGACGGTCGAGTCCTTCAACTCCCTGGTGGACGCGGCACTCAAGGCCTGACGCGGGCCTGACGCAGGCCTGACACCGGCCGCCCCGAGCGGAATCTCCAGTTCCGCGTGAAGAGCAGGCGAACTTTCCCCGGTTCGCCTGCTCTTGGTCATACTGGTCAGTAACCTCTACGGACGTGACCAGTCGATACAGAACAACTCAGGCCCCCGAGGGTGCCGACTCCCCCAACTCCCTCGCCCCCCGCCGCCGTACGGTCGTCAAGGCCGCGGCGGCGACCGCTGTGCTGGCCGCCCCGCTCGTCGCCGCGCTGCCGGCCCGCGCCGCCTTGGACACCCCGGCCTTCCTGCACGGCACCGCCTCCGGCGACCCGCTGCCCGACGGCATCCTGCTGTGGACCCGGGTGACCCCGGCCGCCGACGCCGTGCCCGGCTCCGGGATCGGCCCGGACACCGAGGTCAGCTGGATCGTCGCCACCGACAGGGCACTGACGAACGTCGTCTCCCGTGGCTCCGTCACCGCGACCGCGGGCTCCGACCACACCGTCAAGGCCGACATCCGCGGCCTGGCCCCGGCCACCGACTACTGGTTCCGGTTCTCGGCCGGCGGCACGGACTCCCCGGTGGCCCGCACCCGCACCGCTCCGGCGGCCGACGCCACCGTCACCGGTCTGCGCTTCGGCGTGGTCTCCTGCGCCAACTGGGAGGCCGGCTACTTCGCCTCGTACCGCCACCTGGTCGCCCGGGGCGACCTGGACGCCTGGCTGCACCTGGGCGACTACATCTACGAGTACGGCACCGGCGAGTACGGCACCCGCGACACCGTGGTCCGGCAGCACGCGCCCACACACGAGATCATCACGCTCGCCGACTACCGCATACGGCACGGCAAGTACAAGACCGACCCCGATCTACAGGCCCTGCACGCCAAGGCGCCGGTCATCGCGATCTGGGACGACCACGAGTTCGCCAACGACTCCTGGTCCGGGGGTGCCGAGAACCACACCGAGGGCGCCGAGGGCACCTGGACGGCCCGTCAGGCCGCCGCCAAGCAGGCCTACTTCGAGTGGATGCCGGTCCGCCCGGCCATCGCCGGCACCACCTACCGCCGGCTGCGCTTCGGCAAGCTCGCCGACCTCTCCCTGCTCGACCTGCGCTCCTTCCGCTCCCAGCAGGTGTCGACGGGCAGCGGCTCGGTCGACGACCCGGACCGCACCATCACCGGCCGGGCCCAGCTCGACTGGCTGAAGGCCGGTCTGAAGGCCTCCGACACCACCTGGCGGCTGGTCGGCAACTCGGTGATGATCTCGCCGTTCGCCATCGGCTCGCTCTCCGCCGACCTGCTCAAGCCGCTCGCCAAGCTGCTGGGTCTGCCCCAGGACGGCCTCGCCCTCAACACCGACCAGTGGGACGGCTACACCGACGACCGCCGCGAGCTGCTGGCCCACCTGCGCTCCAACGCCATCGGCAACACGGTCTTCCTGACCGGCGACATCCACATGGCCTGGGCCAACGACGTGCCGGTGGACGCCGGGACGTACCCGCTGTCCGCCTCCGCCGCCACCGAGTTCGTGGTCACCTCGGTGACCTCGGACAACCTGGACGACCTGCTCAAGGTCTCCCCCGGCGTCGTCTCCACGCTCGCCGCGCCGGTCATCCAGCTGGCCAACCGGCACGTCCACTGGGTCGACACCGACCGGCACGGCTACGGCATCCTGGACATCACCGCCGCCCGGGCCCAGATGGACTACTACGTCCTCTCCGACAAGACGCAGGCCGACGCGACCTCGTCGTGGGAGCGGTCGTACCGCACCCGCAGCGGTACCCAGAAGGTCGAGCGCACCTACGACCCGGTGTAGGCCCCGCCTACAGCGAGTCGAGGAAGCCGAGCGCCACCCGCCAGGTGGCCTCGGCGGCCTCCTCGTCGTAGTCCGGCAGCCCGGGATCGGTGTACAGGTGCCCGGCGCCCACGTACCGGTGGATCTCCACGTCGGCGCCGGCCCGGCCCATGTGCAGATACCAGGCGCTCAGCCAGTCGTCCGGCTCGAAGGCGTCCGGCTCGGCCACGTGCAGCTGCACCGGGAGGCCGTCCACCGAGGCGTTGACCGCGATGTCCGACGTGCCGTGCAGAAGCAGCAGCCCACGGGCCCGCGCGTCGCCCAGCGCCAGCGTCTGCGCGACCGCCGCGCCCAGCGAGAACCCCGCGTACACCAGACCGCGCTCCGAGTACGGCGCCGCCGCCAGCACGGCCCGCTTCAGCAGCTCGTCCTTGCCGATCGACTCGTTGAACTCCCTGCCTTCCTCGACGGTGTCGAACGTGCGCCCCTCGAAGAGGTCCGGCGTCCACACCTCGTGCCCGGCGGCACGCAGCCGGTCCGCCGCGTCGCGCACCGCGGGCCTGAGGCCATAGGTCGAGTGAAAGAGCATGATGTTCATGCGCCCATGGTGCCAGCCGCCGCCGACACCCCCGTCACACCGCGGTCGCACCGGGGTCGTGACCGGGCTCGCACAGGGCCGGCACCGGGCTCGGACCGGGTCCCACCGGCCGGCGCCGGCCATGCAGTGACGTCCTTCTCACCGTCCACCATGTTCAGGACCCCGCAGATCCGGTTACGTTCGGAGCCATGGAGATGGAGAACGTACTCCGCCCGCTGATCGTGATAGGCGGCGCCGTCGTCCTCACCCTGCTGATCGGCTGGGCGACCGATCTACTGCTGCGCAAGGCTGACACGCGGCACAGCGAGACACCGCTGTGGGGACTGCTGCGCCGCGGCCGTGTCCCCTACCAGCTGGTGCTGTGCTCGGGCATGCTCAGAGGTTCCTACGACCAGGCCGAGGTGCTCCTGGAGCACCGGGTGGCCGTGGGCCAGATACTGAGCCTGGTGCTGATCGGCTCGACCGCCTGGCTGGTGGTGCGCATAGCGGCCGCGGTCGTGGAGACCTCGTACTCGCGCTACGCCCGCGTCCACCACGACGCGGCCCGGGTGCGCCGGGTGCGCACCCAGGTGTCGCTGATCATGCGCGTGGTGACGGCGATCGTCGGTGTGGTGGCCGCGGCGGCGATGCTGCTGACCTTCCCGGCGATGCGCGCGGCCGGCGCCTCGCTGCTGGCCTCCGCCGGAGTCGTCGGCATCGTCGCCGGTGTGGCGGCGCAGTCCACCCTGAGCAACATGTTCGCGGGGCTACAGATCGCCTTCGGTGACATGGTGCGCATCGGCGACACGGTCGTGGTCGACGGCGAGTGGGGCACGGTCGAGGAGATCACCCTGACCTTTCTGACGGTACGGACCTGGGACGAGCGCCGGATCACGATGCCGGTGTCGTACTTCACCTCCAAACCCTTCGAGAACTGGTCGCGGGGGACCCCGCAGATGACCGGGATCGTCTACTGGCACCTCGACCACTCGGCGCCGATCGAGGCGATGCGGGACCGGCTCCGGGACATCCTGCGCGAGTGCCCGGCCTGGGACGGGCGGGCTTACGGCCTGGTGGTCACCGACGCCACGCCCAACACCATCCAGGTGCGCGCCCTGGTGACCGCCAAGGACTCCGACGACGTCTGGACAGTCCGGGTCGCCGTCCGCGAGCAGATGATCACCTGGCTGGCCGCCGAGCACCCGTACGCCCTGCCCCGGGTCAACACGGCCGACGCGGTCCTGCCGCCGGGCGGGATCATCCCCACCCAGGACGGCGTGACCCAGGGCCACCGGCTGCACAACCGCACCGCACCGGTCGCCGCCGACCCCGGCCCACGCCCCGGCCGCTGACCGCGCCTCGCGTGCAGGCCGCTGACCGCGCCCGTGGCCCGGTCAGTGGCCGCGCTCGGCGCCGCCGTTGACCTGGACGATCTGGGAGGTGATGTGGCCGGCGACCGGGGACGCCAGCCAGTGCAGGGTGGCGGCGACGTCACCCGGTACGCCGGCCCGCCCGGTCGACGTCTCGGCGACGAGCCGCTGCCGCCGTGCCTCCTCGACGGGGCCGCCGAAGAACTCGGTGTCCTCGACGTACCCGGGCGCGACCACGTTCACGGTCACGCCGCGCGGCCCCAGCTCTCTGGCCAGATCGTGGGCGTAGGGGTGCAGGGCCGCCTTGGCCGCCGCGTACGACCCGGTGCCGGAGCCCCGGAACGCCGCGATGGAGCTGAGGAACAGCACCCGCCCGCCCGGGTCGGCGAGCCGGTCCTTCAGGGCCTCGGTGAGCAGCACCGCCGACAGCGTGTTCTGCCGGAAGTTGCCGCTCCAGACGCGGGCGACGGCATCGAGCGGATCACCGGCCCCGGCGTCGGGCGCGAACGCCGCGTTCCCTCCGGCGCTGTGGACCAGCACGTCCACGGTCCCGAACTCATCCGCGACGAACCGCGCCACTCCGCGCACGTCGGCCGCGTCGGTCAGGTCGGCGGCCCGCACGACCGCACCCGGCACTCCCGCCTTCTCCAGCACCTCTCTGCGCCGCCCGAGCAGCAGCACCCGGTCCCCGTCGGCCGCGAACACCCGCGCCGCCGCCAGTCCGATACCTGTTCCTCCACCACTGATCACAATGTTCCGAGCCATGATCCGAGACTACGAGCGGGAGGCCGACGCTGCCTTCGGATATCCACAGCCGCCATACGTTTGTATGACTGCCGCCACGTGTACGGGCGAGCGGCGCGCAGGGGGCGCTGCCTCGGGGCGGGCGGAGGTCAGCGCAGGCTCCGGACGTCCAGGTGGCGTAGCACCCGGTCGACGATCTCCGGGTCCGCCCCCGGCTCGCTGCGCGCCGCCAGCACCTCGTGCCGCGCCGCGCTCAGCATCTCCGACTGGATCCGCCGGACCCGCTTGAGCCGCCGCACCCGCCTGTCGTGGCCCTCCCGCCGCTCGTCCTCCACCACGTCGGGACTGATCCGGAACCCGATCTCGAAGGCACGCCGCAGCATCTGCTCGGAGAGTTCCTCCGGCAGTTCCTCGACCTGCTCGATCTCCCTCAGCCGCCGCCGTGCCGCCTTCGCCGCCCGCAGCGCCAGCTCCTTCTCGATCTCCTTCTCGTGCTCGGTGTCGGCCCGCACCCCCAGCCGCTTCACCAGCCACGGCAGCGTCAGCCCCTGGAGCACCAGCGTCGCCATGATCACCCCGAAGGCGATGAAGACGATCTCGTCCCGGTCCGGAAAGGGCGATCCGTCGTCGGTCCGCAGCGGAATGGCCAGCGCCAGCGCCACGGAGGCCACCCCGCGCATCCCGGACCACCACATCACGACCGTCTCCCGCCAGCTGGTCGGGATCTCCTCGTCGTAGTCCCGCCGGGCGTGCAGCCGCTTGGTCAGCCAGGTCGCCGGCAGCAGCCAGAGCAGCCGTACGACGACGACCACGCCCACGACGGCGGCCGCCCAGCCGAGCAGCTCGCCCCAGCGGCCGGACGCCGTACGGATGGCGTTGTGCAGCTCCAGGCCGATGAGCCCGAAGGCCACCCCCGTGACGAGCGTGTCGACGATGTCCCAGAAGGTGTATCCGGCGAGCCGGGTCATCACGTCGTCGGCGTCGGTGGCGTACTCGGCGATGAACAGCGCCGTGGTGAGCACCGCGAGCACCCCGGAGCCGTGCAGTTCCTCGGCGACCACGTAGGAGACGTACGGGACGAGCAGGGTCAGGCCGATCTGGAGCGTCGCGTCGCCGAGCACGTCCATCAGCTTGTTCGCGCCCCAGCCGAGCGCCAGCCCCACGGCGACCGCGACCACGGCGGACAGCAGGAAGTCCAGCCCGGCCCGCCAGGGCGAGAACGTCCCGCTGATCACGGCGGCGATCGCCACGTGGTAGAGCACGATGGCCGTGACGTCGTTGAAGAGTCCCTCGCCCTCCAGGATGGACACCAGCCGGCGCGGCAGCCCGAGCTGCCCGGCGACGGCGGTCGCGGCGACCGGGTCGGGCGGGGCGACCAGCGCGCCCAGCGCGACCGCCGCGGCGATCGGCAGTCCGGGCACGATGGCGCTCGCGACGGCCGCCACGCACAGCGTGGTGAGGAACACCAGGGCCACCGCGAGCAGGAAGATCGGCCGTTTGTTGGCCGCGAACTGTCGCCAGGAGGTGCGCCGGACGGCGGCGTAGAGCAGCGGTGGCAGCAGGCCGGGCAGGATCAGCTCGGGCGGGATGTTCACGTTCGGCACGAAGTCGGCGACCGCGAGAACGATCCCGAACAGGGTCATCAGCACGGGGGCCGGCAGGCCCAGCCGGTCCCCGACCGGGACACTCACCAGGGCCCCGAGCAGCAGCACGAACAACAGGGCCAGCTGATCCACGGCTTGCGCTCCGGGAGTCGACGATCACACGGCAGGCCTCAAGCCTGCCATGCCGCCCACGAGGCCCGCCTACAGCGCGCGGCGCATCCCCTGGTGCGGAATGCCCGCCTCCTCGTACTCCGGCCCGTACGGCAGGTACCCCAGCCGTTCGTAGAAGCCCAGTGCGTGGGTCTGCGCGTGCAGGTCGACCGCGGTCAGGCCACGCGCGCGTGCGGCCTCCTCGATGGCCCGGACCAGGGCCACGCCGACGCCGAGGCCACGGGCCCTCGCGTGGACCGCGAGCCTGCCCAGGGAGCCGAGGGACGGGTCGCCGCCGGTCTTCTCCGCGGCCGTCTCGCCGTACAGCAGCCGGCCGGTGCCGAGCGGTACGCCGTCCGCGTCGACCGCGAGCACGTGCAGGGCCGTGGCGTCGTGGGCGTCGTACTCCAGGTCCTGCGGTACGCCCTGCTCGACGACGAAGACCTGCTTGCGCACCGCGAAGCACGCCTCCAGGTCGGCGGGGTCCTCGGCGACCCGCACCTGGTAGCCGCGGGTGCTCATCCGTACGTCTCCTCACGGACCTGGTCCAGCGCCTTTTGCAGGTCGGCCGGGTAGTCGCTGGCGAACTCGGCCCACTCGCCGTCCCCGGGGTGCTCGAAGCCGAGCCGGACGGCGTGCAGCCACTGGCGGGTCAGGTGCAGCCGCTTGGCGAGGGTCGGGTCGGCGCCGTAGGTGAGGTCGCCGACGCAGGGGTGGCGGTGGGCGGCCATGTGGACGCGGATCTGGTGGGTGCGGCCGGTCTCCAGCTTCACGTCGAGCAGGGAGGCCGCGCGGAACGCCTCGATGAGGTCGTAGTGGGTCACCGAGGGCTTGCCGTCGGCCGTGACCGCCCACTTGTAGTCGTGCTGGGGGTGGCGGCCGATGGGGGCGTCGATGGTGCCGCTGGTCGGGTCGGGGTGGCCCTGCACCAGCGTGTGGTAGCGCTTGTCCACCGTGCGCTCCTTGAACTGGCGCTTCAGGGACGTGTAGGCCCGCTCCGACTTGGCGACCACCATCAGGCCCGAGGTACCGACGTCGAGGCGGTGCACGATGCCCTGGCGCTCGGCGGCGCCGGAGGTGGAGATCCGGTAGCCGGCCGCCGCCAGACCGCCGATCACGGTGGGTCCCGTCCAGCCGGGAGAGGGGTGCGCGGCCACGCCGACCGGCTTGACGATCACCACCACGTCGTCGTCGTCGTGGACGATCTCCATGCCCTCGACGGGTTCCGCGACGATCTGCACGGGCGCGGGCGCCCCCGGCATCTCGACCTCCAGCCAGGCCCCGCCGTGCACCCGCTCGGACTTGCCGACCACCGAGCCGTCGACCTGGACCTTGCCCGCCGCGGCCAGCTCGGCCGCCTTGGTGCGGGAGAAGCCGAACATGCGGGAGATGGCGGCGTCGACGCGCTCGCCCTCCAGGCCGTCGGGCACGGGCAGGGTTCGGATCTCGGGAAGCGTGCTCACCCGTCGAGTATGCCGGACCGCACCGACAGCCCCGTACGCCAGCCCGACGGCCCGCCCCGGGCCCCGGTCAGTCCTAGCGCCCCGGTCAGCCCTTCTGCCGCGGCCAGCCCTTCTGCCCCGGTCAGTCCTTGTGGACGGTCCCGTCCGGGTCCAGGCCCCGGAAGGACAGCAGCACGATCAGGACGCCGCCGCAGACGATCGCCGAGTCGGCCAGGTTGAACACCGCGAAGCCCCTGGGCGCGATGAAGTCCACGACCTGGCCCTCGAAGACCCCGGGGGAGCGGAAGATCCGGTCGGTGAGGTTGCCGAGCGCGCCGCCCAGCAGCAGGCCCAGGGCGACCGCCCACGGGAAGCTGTAGAGCTTGCGGGCCAAGCGGAAGATGACGACGATCACGGCCGCCGCGATCAGGGTGAAGATGATCGTGAAGGCACCGCCGAACCCGAAGGCGGCGCCCGGGTTGCGGATCGCGTGGAACTCCAGCCAGTCGCCGATGACCTCGATCGGCGCGTGGTGTTCCAGCTTGGCGACCACGATCATCTTGCTGACCAGGTCGAGGGCGTACGCGAAGGCGGCCACCGCGAACAGCACGGCGATCCGGCGCCCGCGCCCGGGCCGTCGTCCGTCCGGGGCCGGCTGCTGATCCGGGCCGGCCGGACCGGGCGTCGCCGTCCGCTCGCCGCCGTCGTCCGGGGTGTCCGGCGTACCGATGATGCGCTCCGCCTCTGCCACGTGAGTCCCTCAACCTAGGTGCCTGCCTCGGGACGAGACTACGGCACGCCCCACGCGCCCCCGGTGCTCAGTAGCGGCGTTCCTGCTTCTGCTTGCACTCCACGCACAGGGTGGCCCTCGGGAAGGCCTGCATCCGGGCCTTCCCGATGGGGTTCCCGCAGTTCTCGCAGAGTCCGTAGGTACCGGCGTCCAGCTTCTGAAGGGCCAGCTCGGTCTGTTCGAGCATCTCGCGGGCGTTGGCGGCCAGCGCCAGCTCGTGCTCGCGCGTGATGTTCTTGGTGCCGGTGTCGGCGTCGTCGTCGCCGGCGCCGTCCCCGGAGTCCCGCATCAGGCCGGCCAGGGCGCTCTCGGAGGCCTCGATCTCGGCGCGCAGCCGCATCGCCTCGGTCATCAGCTCCGTGCGCGCCTCGGCGACCTCCTCGGGCGTCCAGGGGTCCTCGCCCGGACGTACCGCGAGCTCGCCCGGCGCCGCCGTGGCGACCCGGGCCTTGGGAACGGCGGTCTCCGCCGCAGTGGCCGTGCCAGGGGTCTTCTTCGCAACCACCGTCGTGGCTCCCGTCTGCTTCGCGGCCCGCGCCGCGCCCGCTTTCTTGGCCGTGCTCTTCTCGGCCGTGCTTGTCTTGGCCGTGCTCTTCTCGGCCGTGCTTGTCTTGGCCGTGCTTGTCTTCGCCGTGCTCTTCTTGGCCGTGCTCTTCGCCGCGGTCTTCGTCGCCGCGGTCCTGGACGCGCCCTTCCCCGACTTCTCCGACTTCCCCGACTTCTCCGCGACGTGCCCGGCCGCCGCGGCCGGTTTCTCCGCCGCCGTCCCAGCCGCCTTCACGGCCGTCCCGTCCGCCGCCTCCTTGCCGGAAGCCTTCCCGGCCGTCGCCTTCTTCACCGGCGTCTTCTTCGCGGCCGCTTTCTTCGCCGCCGTCTTCCTGGCGGGGCTCTTCCCACCCGGCTCGGAGGCGGTCGCGCCTGTGGACCGGCCGGACGCCGACTGCTGAACGGCGGTCTTCTTCGCCACCATGGCCGCGGCCCCTTCACATATTGTGATCTTGCACGCGAATCGTGCTGGGACGATAAATCGACTCGAGTCCCGCGGCAACGGGGCACGCCGCCCGATCCGCCTGCCCCGCACCCCCCACGCAGCAGGTATGCATCCGTTGTGCCCAGCTCCCCACCCGGTAATCCGCCGAGCCGGACATCCCAGGATGCGAACACGCGTACCAGGCCATTCGGGTCATCTCGGCGGGCGCGCGGGCGTGCGCGACCGGGGCCCGGAAATCGGGTCGGCCGCCGTCCGTGCGGCGCCGTACACTGGGCGGAGCGAGAAGCGTGGATGGGGACGAGTAGCGGCGTACGCAGCCCAGAGCGACCCGGGGACGGTGGAAGCCCGGGGGCCGGCGCGACGTGAAGATCACCCCGGAGCCACCGGAAGAAAGCCGCAGCTGAGAAGCAGGGGCGAGTAGAACCGGTTTCGCGAACCCAATGAGGGGGCTCACCGGCGCGTACGGCGTCCGGGGGGCCAAGGAGGGTGGTACCGCGGGAGCGCGCCGCACACGGCGTCCGCAAGACAAGGCTCTCGTCCCTCCGACGGAAGGCAGCAAGTCCGTTGGAGGAAGCTCGCAGATGACAGCGCCGACGTACCGCCAGGTACCCGCCCAGGTCGACCTGCCCGCCCTCGAGCACGCCGTGCTCGACTTCTGGCGCGAGCAGAAGATCTTCGCCAAGACCCTGGAGCAGTCCGAGGGCCGCCCCGAGTGGGTGTTCTACGAGGGCCCGCCCACCGCCAACGGCATGCCCGGCGCGCATCACATCGAGGCGCGCGTCTTCAAGGACGTCTTCCCCCGCTTCCGCACCATGCGCGGGTACCACGTGGCCCGCAAGGCCGGCTGGGACTGCCACGGCCTGCCCGTGGAGCTGGCGGTCGAGAAGGAACTCGGCTTCAGCGGCAAGCAGGACATCGAGGCGTACGGCATCGCCGAGTTCAACGCCAAGTGCCGTGAGTCGGTGACCCGCCACACCGACGCCTTCGAGGCGCTGACGACCCGCATGGGGTACTGGACCGACCTCGACGACGCCTACCGCACGATGGACCCCGAGTACGTCGAGTCGGTCTGGTGGTCGTTGAAGACGATCTTCGACAAGGGCCTGCTGGTCCAGGACCACCGCGTCGCCCCCTGGTGCCCGCGCTGCGGCACCGGCCTGTCCGACCACGAGCTGGCGCAGGGTTACGAGACGGTCGTCGATCCCTCCGTGTACGTCCGTTTCCCGCTCACCTCCGGTCCGCTCGCCGGCCAGGCCGCGCTCCTGGTGTGGACGACCACCCCGTGGACCCTGGTGTCCAACACGGCGGTCGCCGCGCACCCCGAGGTCACCTACGTCGTCGCCACCGACGGCGAGGAGCGGCTCGTCGTCGCCGAGCCGCTGGTCGCCAAGGCGCTCGGCGAGGGCTGGGAGACCACGGGCCAGACCTTCACCGGCGCCGAGATGGAGCGCTGGACGTATCAACGTCCGTTCGAGCTCGTGGAGTTCCCGGAACCGGCGCATTACGTCGTGAACGCCGAGTACGTCACGACCGAGGACGGTACGGGTCTGGTCCACCAGTCCCCCGCCTTCGGTGAGGACGACCTCAAGGTGTGCCGCGCCTACGGCCTGCCGGTGGTGAACCCGGTCCGCCCGGACGGCACCTTCGAGGAGGACGTGCCGCTGGTCGGCGACGTCTTCTTCAAGAAGGCCGACGAGAAACTCACCGAGGACCTGGCGCAGCGCGGCCTCCTCTTCAAGCACCTGCCGTACGAACACAGCTACCCGCACTGCTGGCGCTGCCACACCGCGCTGCTCTACTACGCGCAGCCGTCCTGGTACATCCGCACCACGGCCGTCAAGGACCGCCTGCTCCAGGAGAACGAGAACACCAACTGGTTCCCGGACACGGTCAAGCACGGCCGGTACGGCGACTGGCTGGACAACAACATCGACTGGGCGCTGTCCCGCAACCGCTACTGGGGCACCCCGCTGCCGATCTGGCGCTGCGCGGACGACCACCTCACCTGCGTCGGCTCGCGCGCGGAGCTGACCGCGCTGACCGGCACCGACCAGTCGGAACTGGACCCGCACCGTCCGTTCATCGACGACGTCACCTTCGCCTGCCCGCAGTGCGCGCAGCAGGCCACGCGCGTGCCGGAGGTCATCGACGCCTGGTACGACTCGGGTTCGATGCCGTTCGCGCAGTGGGGCTACCCGCACAAGAACAAGGAGCTGTTCGAGAGCCGCTACCCGGCGCAGTTCATCTCCGAGGCCATCGACCAGACGCGCGGCTGGTTCTACACGCTGATGGCGGTCGGCACGCTGGTCTTCGACAGGTCCAGCTACGAGAACGTGGTCTGCCTCGGCCACATCCTCGCCGAGGACGGCCGCAAGATGTCCAAGCACCTGGGCAACACCCTGGAGCCGATCCCGCTGATGGACCGGCACGGGGCGGACGCGGTGCGGTGGTTCATGGCGGCCGGCGGCTCGCCGTGGGCGGCCCGCCGGGTGGGCCACGGCACCATCCAGGAGGTCGTCCGCAAGACCCTGCTGACGTACTGGAACACGGTGGCCTTCCAGGCGCTGTACGCCCGTACGTCGAACTGGGCGCCGTCCGCGGCGGACCCGGCCCCGGCCGACCGTCCGCTCCTGGACCGCTGGCTGCTGTCCGAACTGCACGCCCTCACCGACCAGGTGACGCAGGCGCTGGAGGCGTACGACACCCAGCGGGCCGGCAAGCTGCTGTCCGCGTTCGTCGACGACCTGTCCAACTGGTACGTCCGCCGGTCGCGCCGCCGCTTCTGGCAGGGCGACAAGGCCGCGCTGCGCACGCTGCACGAGGTCGTGGAGACCGTCACCAAGCTGATGGCCCCGCTGACCCCGTTCATCACCGAGCGGGTGTGGCAGGACCTGGTGGCACCGGTGACCCCGGGCGCGCCGGAGTCGGTGCACCTGGCGTCCTGGCCGGAGGCGGACCTGTCCGCGATCGACCCGGAGCTGTCCAGGCAGATGGTCCTGGTACGACGGCTCGTGGAGCTCGGCCGGGCCACGCGCGCGGAGTCGGGTGTGAAGACCCGGCAGCCGCTGTCGCGGGCGCTGGTCGCGGCGGTCGGCTTCGACGCGCTCGACAGGGAGCTGCACGCGCAGATCACCGACGAGCTGAACGTCTCGTCGCTGGCGTCGCTGTCCGACGTGGGCGGCTCGCTGGTGGACACCACGGCCAAGGCCAACTTCCGGGCGCTCGGCAAGCGGTTCGGCAAGCGGGTGCAGGAGGTCGCCAAGGCGGTCGCCGCGGCGGACGCGGCCGCGCTGTCGCTGGCGCTGCGCGAGGGCACGGCGTCGGTGGAGGTCGAGGGCGAGACCGTGACGCTCGCCCCGGACGAGGTGATCATCACGGAGACGCCTCGTGAGGGCTGGTCGGTGGCGTCGGACTCCGGTGCGACCGTGGCACTCGATCTGGAGATCACGGAGGAACTGCGGCAGGCGGGCCTCGCGCGGGACGCGATCCGGCTGATCCAGGAGGCGCGCAAGAACAGCGGCCTGGACGTGGCCGACCGGATCTCGCTCCGGTGGGTCTCGACGGACCCGGCGGTGATCGCCGCGCTGGCGGAGCACGCTGCGCTGATCGCCGACGAGGTGTTGGCGACCGACTTCTCCCAGGGCGAGGGGGATGACGGGTACGGCGCTCCCTTCACCGACGAGGGGCTCTCGCTGACGTTCCGCCTGCGCAAGGCGTAGCGGCCGGGCTGTTCGAGCTGCGCAAGGCGTAGCCGCCGGCCTTTTTCGAGAAGGGGCCCGGTCTCCACGATGGGGACCGGGCCCCCTCGTATGTGCCCGTCGGAGCAGGTGCCGTGCGCGGTTCCGCGCGCCCCTTCAAACCACCCGCCCCCCACGCCTAACCGTCGGAGCAGGTGCCGTGCGCGGTTCCCCGCGCCCCTTCAAACCACCCGCCCCCCACGCCTAACCGTCGGAACAGGTGCCGTGCGCGGTTCCACGCGCCCCTTCAAACCACCCGCCCCCCACGCCCACCCGTCGGAGCAGGTGCCGTGCGCGGTTCCGCGCGCCCCTTCGAGCGATCCCGCTCTCACGCCTGCGGGTCGGAGCGCTTGCCGTGCGTGGTTTCCCGCGCGCCTGGTGGGGCGCAACGCGCGTAAAAAGGGCGGGGCCCCGGATCGGAATCCGGGGCCCCGCCCTTTGGTGCTCTGCCGACGGCTACGCGCGCTACGCGCCCGCCGTCAGTTGTCGTCCTCGTCGATGAGGAAGCCGCGCATCGGGGACGGCGCCTGGCCCATCGGAGAGGGGCCCTGCGGACGTACCGGTGCCATCGGCTGGGTCATCGCCGGCGTCATCTGCTGCTGGCCGCCGTAGGACGGGCCGGCGGGCGACGGGCCGCCGCCCATGGGCGGGTTGCCGCCGTAGGACGGAGCGCTCGCGCCGGCCGGAGCCATGGAGGGCGCCGGGGACGGCGGGAGGGAAGCGGCGGCCGGGGTGCGCGGCGGCGCCAGGGAGTCGTCGGCCTGGGTCTCCAGCTGACGCAGCTGGGACTCGAGGTACGACTTCAGACGCGTGCGGTACTCGCGCTCGAAGCCGCGCAGGTCCTCGACCTTGCGCTCCAGCGTGGCGCGCGCGGACTCCAGGGAGCCCATGGCGACGCGGTGCTTCTCCTGCGCGTCCCGCTCCAGCGCGTCCGCCTTGGCACGGGCGTCACGCTCCAGACCCTCGGCGCGGCTGCGGGCCTCGCCGACGATCTTGTTGGCCTCGGAGCGGGCCTCGGCGATCGCCTGGTCGGCGGTCTGCTGGGCCAGCGAGAGGACTCGGGCGGCGCTGTCGCCGCCGGGGCCCTGACCGGGGCCGCCCATCGGACCACCCATGGGGCCGCCCATCGGACCGCCCATCGGCTGCTGCTGCATGGGGGGCTGACCGCCCATCGGACCGGGGCCCATGCCCTGGCCCATCGGACCGGGACCCTGGCCCATGCCCTGGCCCATACCCGGACCCTGGCCCATCGGACCCTGACCCATCGGACCCTGACCCATGGGGCCCTGACCCATCGGGCCGGGACCCTGCGGACCCTGGCCACTGGGACCGGCCGGCAGCTGCGGGGCACCGCTCGGCAGCTGCGGGGGCCCACCCATGGGGCCACCCATCTGCTGCTGCGGCGGGCCCGATATGCCGGCGGGCACCGGAGCGCCGGGACCTCGCATGCCCTGCTGCGGCATACCACCCTGCTGCGGCATACCACCCTGCTGGGGCATTCCGCCCTGCTGCGGCATGCCGCCCTGCTGGTCCGGCTCCGGGGGCTTGCGCATGTTCTGCTGGTTCTGGGCGGCGGCGCGGGTGGCCGCGGCCAGTTTGGCGCGCAGGTCCTCGTTCTCGCGGAGCAGACGGGTCAGCTCGGCTTCGACCTCGTCGAGGAAGGCATCGACCTCGTCCTCGTCATAGCCTTCTCGGAGGCGGACGGTCGTGAACTGCTTGTTCCGCACGTCCTCGGGGGTCAACGGCATCTCTTCACCTCAACGTAGTCGTCGGCGTTCGGCAAGACGGTAGGTCACATCGCTCATCACAGCCGACCAACGATCGCGATCAGGATGTAGACGATGATCATCAGTACGAAGAAGGACAGGTCGAGCGCCACGCCCCCGAGACGCAGCGGCGGGATGAACCGCCGCAGAAGCTTGAGCGGTGGATCGGTGACAGTGTAGGTGGCCTCAAGTACGACCACCATCGCCTTGCCGGGTTGCCATGAGCGGGCGAACTGGAACACGTAGTCCATGACCAACCGGAAGATGAGCACGATGAGGAAGCACATCAGCGCGATGTAGATCACATCCAGGAACACGCTCATGATCCGTGCTTCCCTCTCCCCTGTTCCGTGCTTCGTACCGGTGTTGCGTCTCAGCTCTGGTTGAAGAACCCGCCCTCTGCGATGCGGGCCTTGTCCTCCGCCGTGACATCGACGTTAGCAGGAGACAACAGGAACACCTTCTGCGTCACCCGCTCGATGCTGCCGTGAAGACCAAACACCAAACCAGCCGCAAAGTCGACAAGTCGCTTCGCGTCTGTGTCATCCATCTCAGTCAGATTCATGATCACCGGGGTGCCCTCACGGAAGTGTTCCCCGATGGTACGGGCCTCGTTGTAGGTCCGGGGGTGAAGCGTGGTGATCCGGTAAGGCTCTCGTTCCGACACGACCTTGGGCATGATCACCGGTGCGTTCTTCTCCAGACTTGCGCGTTCTTGTGTGATGGACACCACGGGGCCGATACGCGCCGGGCGCCCGGATTCCGCTGACACGGAAGCGGAATGCGACACCGGTTCGCGCGGTGGGGACGGCTGCACCACTCGTACCGAATCGTCCCTTTGGGGCTGGTGTGCACTGTGGGACTGGTGCGACGGCTCGTGCCGCCGGTGGTCCCGCTCGGGCTCCGGGTCCAGTTCGGGCTCGAAGTCGTCGTCAGGGTCGAATCCGCGGCCGTCGTAACCATCGTCCTCCACGAGGCCGAGGTAGACCGCCATCTTGCGCATCGCGCCGGCCATGCTCTGAGTCCTCCGCTCTGTGGTGGATCGGTGACGACTGCCAAGTCCCGCGATCCACGAGGCCGTTGCGCCCACATCGGGCGACATTGACCATATTTTCTGCTGTGGTCCGACTTCTTGGCGACGTTACCCGAGCCTGGGGCGGACTCCGAGTACCGCAGTGCCGACGCGTACATGTGTCGCCCCGGCGGCCACGGCGCCCTCGAGGTCCGCACTCATCCCTGCGGAGACCATGTTCGCAGCCGGATGGGCTCGGCGCAGGTCAGTCGACAAATCCATCAACCGCTCGAACGCCGCCCGCGGACGCCCCGCGTACTCCCCGGTGAGCGGGGCGACGGTCATGAGCCCGTCGAGCCGCAGGCCCGGCGAATTGGCGACCAGGTCGGCCAACTCTTCGATTCCGCCCGGCGCCACACCACCGCGCTCGCCGCGTCCGCTCGCACCCGCGTCGAGCGCGACCTGGAGCAGGCACCCCACCTCGCGCCCGGCCCGCTCCGCCTCCTTGGACAGCGCGTCCACGAGCCGGGAACGGTCCACGGACTGCACGAGATCCGCGTAACCCACCACGGATCGCACTTTATTGGTCTGCAACTGACCGACGAAGTGCCAACTGAGGGGCAGATCCGCACACGCGGCGGCCTTGGGGGCCGCGTCCTGGTCACGGTTCTCGGCGACCTGGCGGACCCCGAGCTCCGACAGGAGCCGCACATCGTCCGCCGGATAGGTCTTGGTGACCACGATCAGGGTCACCTCTTCGCGCTTGCGCCCGGCCGCCGCACAGGCGGCGGCGATGCGCTCCTCCACTTTCGCCAGGTTTCCGGCGAGTTCGGTCCTACGGTCCGTCATGCCCCATCAGTCCAGCCACACATAGCCCGCGAGCCGCCCGGTGGTGCGGTCGCGGCGGTACGAGAAGTGATCCACCGACTCCAGCGTGCACACCGGCGACTGCGCCCGATCCCGCACCCCGGCGCGCGCGAGCTGTGCGTGCACGCCCGCGCTGACGTCGACCGCGGGAGTGCCCCAGCCGGTCTCGGCGTACGCCGTCGGCTCGACGGCGGCCACCTCGGCGCGCATGGCCTCCGGCACCTCGTAGCACCGCCCGCACACGGCCGGTCCGGTGCGGGCGACGATCCGGGCCGGGTCGGCGCCGAGTTCGGTCATGACCCGGACGGTGGCGGGGACGACCCCGGCGACCATCCCGGGCCGGCCCGCGTGCGCGGCGCCCACGACGCCGGCGACCGGGTCGGCGAGCAGGACCGGCGTGCAGTCGGCGGTGAGGACGGCGAGGGCGAGCCCGCGGCGCGCGGTGACGACCGCGTCGACCTCCGGCACCGGCCGTTCCCCCCACGGCTCGTCCACGACGGTCACGTCGTTCCCGTGCACCTGGTTCATCCAGACCACCCGGCCGGCGTCCAGGCCGAGCGACTTGGCGGCGATCTCCCGGTTGGTCCGTACCGACCCGGGGTCGTCGCCGACCGCCCCGCCCAGGTTGAGCTCCTCGTACGGAGCGGCGCTCACCCCGCCCCACCTGTCGGTGAAGGCGAAGTGCGCGCCGCTCACGGTCTCGCGCTGTGCTGTCACGTCGTAAGGATCACTTGAGGAAGTCCGGTACGTCCAGTTCCTCGGCCGCGCTGTCCGCGTAGGAGCGGGACGGCGGGACCGGCGGGGCGACCGGGATGTCGGCCACCGGCTCGGGGGCCGGCTCCGGCTCCTCCTTGGGGGTCACGCTGCCCAGCGAGCCGAAGGAGGGGCGGGACTCCGGCTGCCGCGCCGGGGCGGGCTCCTCACGGCGCGCGGAGGCCGAGGACGAGCCGAGGACGTTGTCCCGGCGGGCCGGGGGCTGGCCGCCGTCGAAGCCGGCCGCGATCACGGTGACCCGGACCTCGTCGCCGAGGGCGTCGTCGATGACCGCGCCGAAGATGATGTTGGCCTCGGGGTGGGCGGCCTCGCTGACCAGCTGGGCGGCCTCGTTGATCTCGAACAGGCCGAGGTCGGAGCCGCCGGAGATGGAGAGCAGGACGCCCCGGGCGCCGTCGATGGAGGCCTCCAGGAGCGGCGAGGAGATCGCCATCTCGGCGGCGGCCACCGCGCGGTCGTCGCCGCGGGCCGAGCCGATGCCCATGAGGGCCGAACCGGCCTCGGACATGACCGACTTGACGTCGGCGAAGTCGAGGTTGATCAGGCCGGGGGTGGTGATGAGGTCGGTGATGCCCTGGACACCGGAGAGCAGGACCTGGTCGGCCGACTTGAAGGCGTCGAGCACCGAGACCTGGCGGTCCGAGATGGACAGCAGCCGGTCGTTCGGGATGACGATGAGGGTGTCGACCTCTTCGCGGAGTTCGGCGATGCCGTCCTCGGCCTGGTTGGCGCGGCGCCGGCCCTCGAAGGTGAAGGGGCGGGTGACCACGCCGATGGTGAGGGCGCCGAGGGAGCGCGCGATGTTGGCCACGACGGGCGCGCCGCCGGTGCCGGTGCCGCCGCCTTCACCGGCCGTCACGAAGACCATGTCGGCCCCCTTGAGGACCTCCTCGATCTCCTCGCGGTGGTCCTCGGCGGCCTTGCGGCCGACGGCCGGGTTGGCGCCGGCCCCGAGTCCGCGGGTGAGTTCACGGCCGACGTCGAGCTTGACGTCGGCGTCGCTCATCAACAGCGCCTGCGCGTCGGTGTTGATGGCGATGAACTCGACGCCCTTGAGGCCGACCTCGATCATCCGGTTGATGGCATTGACACCACCGCCGCCGACACCGATGACCTTGATGACTGCGAGGTAGTTCTGCGGTGCTGCCACGTCGAAGGCCTCTCGCCTCGAATTACGTTGCCGTCTCCGTGCGGTGTTCCCGCGCGGGACGGCGGATGCCGAATGGGACGGTCCGTAGCGCCGACCCGAACCCTAACCCTGAAGTTTAGGGTTACCAGTGTGTCTGTTCCCTGGAGTCTTCTGAACAGGACACTAAGTCGACAAGTGGCGCCCGTTCAACGAACACGCCGAACCTCCCGTTTTTCTTTTCACCCTATGTGATCAGCCGTAGCAGTGCCCAACCAGGGTGCTGGCCTGCGCTGATGTGCGTCAACTCGCCGATGACGCAGGGGCGGTGGGAACGCTCACATCGAAGTGCCGCGCACCGGCAGCCGCTTTCATCAGCGCGGTGAGCGTGCGCGCCTTGGCCGCGCCGTTCTCGGCACTGCCCCACTGCACGACGCGGCCGCCGGTCAGCAGCAGCGAGATGTCGTCGTAGGAACGGACCTTGAGGGTCCTGGTGTCCCTGCGGACCGCGGCCGGAATGTCACCCGCGATCGCGACCGCCTCCCGCACCAGGCGTTCGGTACCGAACCGGCGCAGGCTGGCGGTGGCGGAACCCGGCCGGGCGAGGCTCAGTTCCAGTGCCGGAGCACCTTTCGGCGCCTGCGAAACCGTGGCGAAACGGACGCCTTCCTTGTCCACTTCGGTGAATTTTCCACCCTTTGCGATGAGCAGAACCGGCGTGCGTTCAATGACTTTCAGCCCGATTCCGTGGGGCCAGGAACGAACGACGTCGACCTCGTCGATCCGGGGCAGTTCCCGGCGCAGCCGGGCCTCGATGCCGTCGGTGTCGACGGAGACCATCGGCGCCCCGACGGGGACCGCGGCGGCCGCGAGGACCTGCTCCGGCGTCAGAACGGCCGTACCGGAGACGGAGACATGCCGTACACGCAGCCACGGGGAGCCGTACAGCAGCCAACCGGAACCGCCGCCGAGGAGCAGCAGCAGGACGGCCAGGATGACGATCACACGAAGGCGGCGCTTCCTCAACACCCTTGCGGGCGGCGGGCCGGACGACTCCTGCTGGCGTTCACCGCGCTCGGCGGTGGTCGGTCCGGCCACGCTGCTCACTCGCCTTTCGTCATACGGTCCTACCGGCTCGAGGCGATCGCCTCGTACACCATGCCGACGAGCAGGTCGTCGGCGTCCCGGCGGCCGAACTCGCTTGCCGCACGGGACATCTCGTACAGCCGGTGCGGGTCGGCGAGGACGGGCAGCACGTTCTGCTGCACCCACTCCGGGGTGAGTTCCGCGTCGTCGACCAGCAGGCCGCCGCCGGCCTTGACCACCGGCTGCGCGTTCAGCCGCTGTTCGCCGTTGCCGATGGGCAGCGGGACGTAGGCGGCCGGGAGCCCGACGGCGGAGAGTTCGGCGACGGTCATCGCGCCGGCGCGGCAGAGCATCATGTCGGCCGCGGCGTACGCGAGGTCCATCCGGTCCAGGTAACTTACCGGGATGTACGGGGGCATTCCCGGCATCTGGTGCACCTGTGGCAGTTCGTTCTTCGGGCCGACCGCGTGCAGGATCTGGATGCCCGCCTGCTGGAGCCAGGGCGCGACCTGCTGGACGACCTCGTTGAGCCGCCGGGCGCCCTGCGAGCCGCCGGAGACCAGCAGCGTGGGCAGGTTGGGGTCGAGGCCGAAGCGGTGGCGGGCCTCCGGGCGGGCGGCGGCGCGGTCCAGGACGGAGATGGAGCGGCGCAGCGGGATGCCGATGTAGCGGGCGTCACGCAGCTTGCTGTCGGGCGTGGAGACGGCGACCCTGGCCGCGTACCGGGAGCCGATCTTGTTGGCCAGGCCGGGGCGGGCGTTGGCCTCGTGGATCACGATCGGCACCCCGAGGCGCTTGGCGGCGAGATAGCCGGGCAGGGCGACGTAGCCGCCGAAGCCGACCACGCAGTCCGCCTTGGTGCGCTCCAGGATCTGCTCGGCGGCCTTGATGGTGCCGCGCAGCCGGCCGGGGACGGTGATCAGTTCCGGGGTGGGCTTGCGGGGCAGCGGCACCGCCGGGATCAGCGCCAGCTCGTAACCGCGCTCCGGTACGAGCCTGGTCTCCAGGCCGCGCTCCGTGCCCAGGGCCGTGATCCCCACGGTGGGGTCCTGCCTGCGCAGGGCGTCCGCGAGGGCGAGCGCGGGCTCGATGTGGCCGGCGGTCCCCCCACCAGCGAGTACGACATGCACCGAAATTCACCGCTCTCCGGACGAGCGCGCCACCGGGGCGCGCCGTCGCATCGTGTTCCATCTCCGGGGTCCGCGAGGACCCCCGGCTCCCCGCTTTCTACCAAAGCGGGGTTGCCGCATCGCAAGCGCCGCCCGCGCAGCGGGCTCGTCGCGCGCGAAGGCGATCAGCAGCCCGATGGCGAACATGGTCGGCAGCAGGGCGGAGCCCCCGTAGGAGAACAGCGGGAGGGGGACGCCGGCGATCGGCAGCAGGCCGAGCACCGCACCGATGTTGATCACCGCCTGGGCGGTGATCCAGGTGGTCACGCCTCCCGCGGCGTACCTCACGAAGGGGTCCTCCGTGCGTCCGGCCACGCGGATACCCGCATAGCCTAGAGCCGCGAAGAGGGCCAGTACCGACAGCGTCCCCGCCAGGCCCAGTTCCTCACCGGTGACGGCGAAGATGAAGTCGGTGTGGGCTTCTGGCAGTTGGCCCCATTTTTCCACACTCGCGCCCAGTCCCGAGCCGAACAGCCCGCCACTGGCCAGGGCATAGATGCCGTGCACCGCCTGCCAGCAGTCGGCGACCCCGGTCTTCGGCTCGGTGGCGCCGATGCAGGCGAGCCGGGCCATCCGGTTGGGGCTGGTCTTGATGAGGATCACCCCGAGCAGGCCGGCGATCGACAGCACCCCCGCGAACAGCCGGGTCGGCGCCCCGGCCAGCCACAGCACGCCGAACAGGATCGCGGTCAGGATGATCGCGGTGCCCATGTCGCCGCCGAGCATGATCAGCCCGAGCAGCAGGAAGCTGACCGGGACCAGCGGCACCAGCATGTGCTTCCACTGGGTCAGCAGCCGCTTCTCCTGTTTGCGCGCCATCAGGTCGGCGCCCCACAGCACCAGGGCGAGCTTGCCGAACTCGCTGGGCTGGATCTGGAAGGAGCCGCCCAGCGAGATCCAGTTCTGGTTGCCGTTGACCGACATCCCTATCCCCGGTACCTGCACCAGCACCATCATGAAGACGGCACCGGCGAGGATCGGATAGGCGAGCGCGCGGTGCAGCTTCACCGGCATCCGGGACGCGACCAGCAGCAGCACCCCGCCGATGCACGCGGCCAGGAACTGTTTGCGGAAGAAGAACGACCCCGGCAGCGACATCTGGAGCGCGGTGATCTGGGAGGCCGAGTAGACCATCACCAGACCGAGCACGATGATCAGCAGGCTGCCGCCGAGGATCAGGTAGTACGCGGTGAGCGGCCGGTCCCAGGCCCGGTGGGCGCGGGTGTAGAGCCGCCGCAGCGGGTTCTCGCGCGTCGTGCGGGAAGCGGCGGGCCTGCGCGCCGCCCGCTGCACGGGCGGGCGGCCGGTGCGGCTACCGGGCATCAACGCCTCCGCTGATCGTCGACCGTCGCACGCGTCCCTCCCAAGGTCGCCCGGCAGGCGGCCGGGTCAGGCGCCGAGTTCGCGAACGGCCTGGGCGAACGCGTCACCGCGCTGGTTGTAGTTGGCGAACATGTCCATGGAGGCACAGGCGGGTGCGAGAAGCACCGTGTCTCCCGGGACGGCGAGCCGCCGGGCCTCCTGGACCGCCGCGAGCATCGCCCCAGTGTCGGTCCGGTCGAGGTCGACGACGGGTACTTCCGGCGCGTGTCGCGCGAGGGCGTCACGGATGAGGGCGCGATCGGCGCCGATCAGCACCGCGCCGCGGAGCCGCTTCGCCGACCTGGCGACCAGTTCGTCGAAGGTGGCGCCCTTCGCCAGACCGCCCGCAATCCATACGATCGGTTCATATGACGCCAACGAGGCTTCCGCCGCGTGCGTGTTGGTGGCCTTGGAGTCGTCGATGTACGCGACCCCGTCCACGTCGGCGACGTGCGCGATGCGGTGGGCGTCCGGCGAGAAGTTCCGCAGCCCGTCGCGGACGGCCGTGGGCGGAACCCCGAAGGCGCGCGCGAGGGCCGCCGCGGCAAGGGCGTTGGCGATGTTGTGCGGGGCCGGCGGGTTGACGTCGGAGACCTCGGCAAGCTCCTGGGCGTTCTTCTGCCGGTTCGCCACGAAGGCGCGGTCGACCAGGATGCCGTCCACGACACCGAGTTGGGAGGGTGCCGGGGCGCCGAGGGTGAAGCCGATCGCGCGGCAGCCCTCCGCCACGTCCGCTTCGCGGACCAGGTCCTCCGTGAGCTTGTCGGCGACGTTGTACACGCAGGCGACCTGGTTGCCCTCGTAGATGCGGCCCTTGTCTGCCGCGTAGGCCTCCATGGAGCCGTGCCAGTCGAGGTGGTCGGGGGCGAGGTTCAGCACGGCCGCCGAGTGGGCGCGCAGGGAGGGCGCCCAGTGCAGCTGATAACTCGACAACTCGACGGCCAGCACGTCGTACCGCTCGTCCCCGAGGACCGCGTCGAGCAGCGAGACGCCGATGTTGCCGACGGCGGCCGTGCGCAGGCCCGCCGCCTTCAGGATCGACGCCAGCATCTGGACGGTGGTGGTCTTGCCGTTGGTGCCCGTGACGGCCAGCCAGGGGGCCGCGTCGGGGCCCCGGAGCCGCCAGGCCAGCTCGACATCGCCCCAGATGTCGACGCCGGCCTCGCGGGCGGCCTGGAACAGCGGCTTGTCGGGCTTCCAGCCGGGCGCGGTGACGATCAGTTCGGTGCCCTCCGGCAGGGTCGCGCCGTCACCGAGCCGGACCGTGACGCCCAGCGCCTCCAGTTCGGCGGCCTGCTCGCGGGCGCGGGCGTCGTCGCCGTCGTTGACGACCGTGACGACCGCCCCGCGCGCGTGCAGCACCTTGGCCGCCGGGACCCCGGAGACGCCGAGCCCGGCGACGGTGACGTGCTTGCCCTGGAACCCTGAAGGACCGGTAGGCACCGTGGAGGTCACTTGTCCGCTGCCCATCCTGCGTAGAAGAGGCCCAGTCCGACGATCACACAGATGCCCTGGATGATCCAGAAACGGACCACCACAAGTACCTCGGACCAGCCCTTGAGTTCGAAGTGGTGCTGGAGCGGCGCCATCCGGAAGACGCGCTTCCCGGTGAGCCGGAAGGAGCCGACCTGGATGACCACCGACATGGTGATGAGGACGAACAGGCCGCCCATGATGGCCACGAGGAGTTCGGTGCGGGACAGGATCGCGAGGCCGGTGAGGACACCGCCGAGCGCGAGCGAACCGGTGTCACCCATGAAGATCTTGGCCGGCGAGGTGTTCCACCACAGGAAGCCGAGGCAGGAACCCATCAGCGCGGAGGCGATGACCGCGAGGTCCAGCGGATCGCGCACCTCGTAGCAGGCGTTGGGGTTGGTCAGTGTCGTCGCGTTGGCGCAGGACTCCTGGAACTGCCAGACGCCGATGAACGTGTAGGCGCCGAAGACGAGCACCGAGGCACCGGTGGCGAGGCCGTCCAGACCGTCCGTCAGGTTCACGCCGTTGGACATCGCCAGGATCATGAAGAGCGCCCAGACCACGAACAGCACCGGGCCGATGGACCAGCCGAAGTCCGTGATGAACGACAGCTTGGTGGAGGCCGGGGTGTTCCCGCGGGCGTCGGCGAACTGGAGCGAGAGCACCGCGAACGCGATGCCGACGATCAGCTGGCCGGCCATCTTCGCCTTGGCCCGCAGACCCAGCGAACGCCGCTTGACGATCTTGATGTAGTCGTCCAGGAAGCCGACCAGGCCCATCCCGCACATCAGGCCGAGCACCAGCAGGCCCGAGTAGGTCGGGGTGTAGCCGGTGATCACCTTGGACAGGAAGTAGGCGGCGACCGTCGACAGGATGAAGGCGATACCGCCCATCGTCGGCGTACCGCGCTTGCTGGCGTGCTCGCGCGGGCCGTCGTCACGGATGTACTGGCCGTAGCCCTTGCGGGCGAGGAGCTTGATCAGCAGCGGGGTGCCGATCAGCGTCAGGAAGAGACCGATGACACCCGAGAAGAGGATCTGCTTCATCATCGGGCATCAACACCCTCGGCACCGGACTCCAGGAGCGCCTGCGCAACGCTCTCCAGGCCCACCGAACGTGACGCCTTCACGAGTACGACGTCCCCCGGGCGCAACTCGCTGCGCAACAGGTCGACCGCCGCCTGTGCGTCGGACACGTGCACCGACTCCTCACCCCACGAACCCTCGTTATATGCGCCCAGTTGCAGCCAGGAGGCTTCCACTCCCCCGACGGCGACGAGCTTGCCGACATTGAGCCGGACGGCTAGCCGTCCGACCGCGTCGTGCTCGGCGAGCGCCTCGTCCCCGAGCTCGGCCATCTTGCCGAGCACCGCCCACGTGCGTCCCCCCTTTGCCTGTGAGGCTGTGCCCATGGCCGCGAGCGCGCGCAGCGCGGCTCGCATGGACTCGGGGTTGGCGTTGTAGGCGTCGTTGACGATGGTCACGCCGTCCGGGCGCTCGGTGACCTCCATACGCCAGCGGGAGAGGGAGCCCGCCTCGGAGAGCGCGGTGGCGATCTCATCCACGGACATGCCCAGCTCATGGGCGACGGCGGCCGCGGCGAGCGCGTTCGACACGTGGTGCTCACCGTACAGGCGCATGGTCACATCGCTTGCACCGGAGGGTGTGTGAAGGCTGAACGCGGGCTGTCCCGTGTCCGTGAGTCGTACGTTCTCGGCGCGTACGTCCGCTTCGGCCGACTCTCCGAAAAGGACCACCTTCGCCTTGGTACGGGAGGCCATGGCCCGGACCAGCGGGTCGTCCGCGTTGAGGATCGCGGCGCCGCCCTCGTCGGCCGACGGCAGCGCCTCCACCAACTCGCCCTTGGCCTGGGCGATCTGCTCCCGGCCGCCGAACTCCCCGATGTGGGCGGTGCCGACGTTGAGGACCAGGCCGATCCGCGGGGGCGTCAGGTCCGCCAGGTAGCGGATGTGCCCGATGCCGCGGGCGCCCATCTCCAGCACCAGGAACCTCGTCTCCTCGGTGGCGGACAGGGCGGTCAGCGGCAGCCCGATCTCGTTGTTGAGGGAGCCCGGCGTGAACACGGTCGGCGCCTTGGTGCGCAGCACCTGGGCGATGAGGTCCTTGGTACTGGTCTTGCCGGCCGAGCCGGTCAGCGCCACGAGGGTCGCGCCGAGCCGTCGTACGACATGACGGGCCAGGGCGCCGAGGGCGGTCTGGACGTCGTCCACGACGATCGCGGGCACGCCGACGGGACGCGACGCCAGTACGGCGACCGCGCCCTGTGCGACGACCTGGGCCGCGAAGTCGTGGCCGTCCACGCGTTCGCCCACGAAGGCGGCGAACAGGCTGCCCGGTCCGGCCTCCCGGGAGTCCCGGACGACCTCCCCGGTGACCTGGACGGACGGATCCGGTATGTCGTGCGTCTGCCCGCCGACGACTGCTGCGATCTCGGCGAGAGAGAGGGCGATCACAAGTTCATCCCCTGGGTCTTCTGGATTTTCATCCCTGGGTTTTCCGGATGGCTTCGCGAAGCACCTGGCGGTCGTCGAAGGGACGGATCACGCCGGCGATGTCCTGGCCCTGCTCGTGGCCCTTGCCTGCGACCAGCACGGTGTCGCCGGGGTGCGCCCGGGCGACGGCGGCCTCGATCGCGGCGGCCCGCTCCTCGAAGAGCAGCACCTCGCCGCGCTCGTGGGCGGGCACCGCGGCGGCGCCTTCGAGCATGGTCGCGAGAATGGCGAGGGGGTCCTCGGAGCGGGGGTTGTCGGAGGTCAGTACGGCCGTGTCGGCGAGCCGGGCCGCGGCGGCGCCCATCGGGGCGCGCTTGGTGCGGTCGCGGTCGCCGCCGCAGCCGAGGACGATCAGCAGCCGGCCCTTGGTGACCTTGCGCAGGGCCCTGAGGACGGACTCGACGGCGTCCGTCTTGTGCGCGTAGTCCACGACCGCGAGGTAGGGCTGTCCGGCGTCCACGCGCTCCAGGCGGCCCGGGACCCCGGGAACGGCGGCGACGCCGTCGGCGGCGGTCTGCGGTTCGATTCCCGCGGCGGCGAGGGCGACGATCGCGGCGAGGGTGTTCGCCACGTTGAAGGGCCCGGGCAGCGGCGACTTGGCGGCGATCCGGACGCCCTCGGGCCCGACGACGGTGAACGTGGAGTCCATCGGCCCGATGTGGACGTCGGTGGCGCGCCAGTCGGCGTCCGGATGGCCCTCGGCCGAGTAGGTGACCACCGGGACGGTGGCCTCCCGGGCGAGCCGGCGGCCGTACTCGTCGTCCACGTTGACCACGCCCCGCCTGCTGCGCCGCGGGGTGAACAGCTGCGCCTTGGCCTGGAAGTAGTCCTCCATGCCGGAGTGGAACTCCATGTGTTCCGGGCTGAGGTTGGTGAAGACGGCGATGTCGAAGACACAGCCGTCGACCCGGCCGAGGACCAGGGCGTGGCTCGAGACCTCCATGGCGACCGCCTCGACCCCCCGCTCGCGCATGACGGCGAACAGGGCCTGGAGGTCGGTGGCCTCGGGGGTGGTGCGCTCGGACTTGATGCGCTCGTCGCCGATGCGCATCTCGACCGTGCCGATGAGGCCGGTGTTGCGGGTCGACTTCAGGCCACCCTCGACCAGGTAGGCCGTGGTGGTCTTGCCCGAGGTGCCGGTGATGCCGATCTGGAGCAGATCGCGGCCGGGCCGGCCGTAGATGGTGGCCGCGAGTTCGCCCATCCGCGCGCGCGGGTCGTCGACGACCAGGACCGGCAGGCCGGTCGCGGCGGCCCGCTCGGCCCCCGTCGGGTCCACCAGTACGGCGACCGCGCCCAGGCCGGCGGCCTGGGTGACGAAGTCGGCGCCGTGCGCGCGGGCACCCGGCAGGGCGGCGTACAGGTCGCCGGGGCGGACCGCGCGTGAGTCATGGGTGATGCCCGTGACCTCCACGGCGTTGTCCGCGCGGTCCGGGACGGCGGTCCCCAGCTGATCGGCGAGCTCCGCGAGGGGTGTGGCGGGGTTCTGAACCGGTCGTGGCGGCCCCGGATATGTCACGGAAACGCCCTTCTGGGTGGTTTGGGACTGATCAGCGTGTGGCACGGCGGTGAGCGTACCGGGCGTACCCGCTCCGGGGCGAAGTGAGGGGCGCCGGGCGCCGGGGTTGCCGGGATCGGGGGTGATCGTTGTCACGGGCTCGTTCCTGGTGGTCTGTGCGCGGTGCTGCGGCGCTGATCAGGGCTTGTAGTCGACGGGCAGGTTCGCCGCCTTGGCGCCGGTGGGCGGGATCTGGAGGGTCTTGAGGGCGAACTCCATCACCTGCTTGTAGATCGGGCCGCAGATCTGGCCGCCGAAGTAGCTGCCGGCGGTGGCGTTCTGGATGGCGCAGTACACGGTGATGCGGGGCTTGTCCGCGGGGGCGAACCCGGCGAAGGACGAGGTGTAGCCGCGGTACCTGCCGGTGGCCGGATCCACTCGGTTGGCGGTGCCGGTCTTGCCGGCGACGTTGTAGCCGGGGATGGCCGCCTTGGCGCCGGTGCCCTGCTCGTCGTCGACGACCGACTCCAGCATCCCGGCCAGGGTCGTTGCGGTCTTCGCGCTGACCACGCGGGACTTCCTGGGCTGGGCGGCCGGGGTGAAGCGGCCGTCGGCGCCCTTCGTGCCACGGATCAGGGTCGGGTCGACGCGGACCCCGCCGTTGGCGATCGTCGAGTAGACGGAGGCCGCCTGCATGGCGTTGATGGAGAAGCCCTGGCCGAAAGGGATCGTGTACTGCTGCGAGGTCGACCACTTGTCCGGGGCGGCCAGGATGCCCTTGGTCTCGCCGGGGAAGCCGAGCCCGGAGTAGCTGCCGATGCCGAACTTGCGCAGGTACGAGTAGAGGACCTGGTTGGCCTGTTCCTGGGTCTTGCCGAGCTGGCCGGCGGCGAGGATGGTGCCGATGTTGCTGGACTTGGCGAGCACGCCGTTGAGCGTGAGGTACCAGGTGGCGTGGTCGACGTCGTCCTTGAAGAGCCGGTCGCCGCGGTGCAGCCGGTTGGGCACCACCACGTGGGTGAGGGGGGTCGCGGCGTTCCGTTCCAGGACGGCCGCCACCGACATGACCTTGGCGGTGGAGCCGGGCTCGTAGGCGTCCTGGAGGGCCGCGTTGCCCATCGCCTCGGCGTCCGCCGTCGACAGGTCGTTCGGGTCGAAGCCGGGCGAGTCGGCCATGGCCAGGATCTGACCGGTCCGGGTGTCCTGGACGACCACGTAGCCGCGGTCCGCCTTGGACTTCTTGACCTGCTCGGTGATGGCGTTCTGGGCGGCCCACTGGATGTCACGGTCGATGGTGAGCTCCACGTCGGTACCGGGCACCGCGGGCGTCTCGGTGGACGCCACGGTGGGCACCTCGCGGCCGCCGGACTGGGCGTAGCGGATCTTGCCGTCCTTGCCGGAGAGCTCCTTGTCGAGCTGCTGCTCGATACCGCCGCCGCCCTTGCCGTCGGCGTTGACCCAGCCCAGTATCCCGGCGGCCAGGTCGCCGTTCGGGTACACCCGCTGGCTGCTGGGGTCGGCGAAGACGCCGGCCAGCACGTTGACGGTGTTGTTGTCGGTCCCGGCCTTGGTGGTGAGCGCGGCCTTCAGGTCCTTGATCTGCTTCCAGACCTGCGGGGTCTGCCGGGTGGCGAGCCGGACGTAGCGCAGCTCCCTGTTCTCCGGCCGGAGCAGCTTGACCAGGTCGGCCTGGGTCTTGCCGAGGATCGGGGCGAGCAGCGCGGCGGCCTGCTCGGGGCCGTCGTCCACCTTGAGCTGCTTGCTGGTGAACATCGTCGGGTCGGCGGTGATGTCGTACGCGTCCTCGCTGATCGCGAGGGCCACGCCGTTGCGGTCGGTGATCCCGCCGCGCTCGGCGGTCAGGGTGTGCACCACGTAGCGGTTCAGCTCGGCCTTGGCCGCGTAGGCGCTGGCGTCGACGGCCTGCACCTGGAGCAGACGGCCGACGAAGACGAGCAGTACGAGGGTGAGGGCGAGGCCGACCATGCGCAGCCGCGGCCGGGGGCTGCCGAGGCGCAGCGGGGGCTGGGCCGGGGCACGGGACGCGCTCGGGCGGCGCACCGGGCGGGCACCGGGTCCGGGCTGCCGGCGGACGGCGCCCCGGGGATCGCGGGGGTCCCGGGGGCGGGGCGGCTTGGCGGGGCCGGGCACACGGCGGCGCGGTTCCCTGTCGGACACTTCCGTCACCTGCCGGGGGTCGGGGTCGGGGGGGTCACGGGCGTGGGGGCGGCGGTGTCCGTCAACGGCACGGAGGCGGTGTCCGTCGGCGTCTCCGTCGGCGTGTCCGTCGGTGTGCCCACAGAGGCCCCCGGGGTCTGTGACGGGCCGGCGGCGGACGGCACGCGGAGGGCCTCGGGGGCGAGCGGCCGGGTGCCGTCCGCCGTGGCCCCGAGCAGGGCGGCGGGACTCGGGACGCCCTTCACCGTGCCGTCCGGGTCCAGGAAGACCGGGTCGCCGCCGGGCACCATGCCGAGCTCGCGGGCCCGGCGCTGGAGCGCGTCGGGGGCCGAGTAGGCGTCGATGTCCCGCTGGAGGGCCTGTTCCTCGTCGGTGAGGTTCTTGGTCTGCTTCTGGAGGTCGTCGAGTTTGAACGAGCCCTCGCTGAGCGCCGAGTTCAGCACCAGCAGACCGATCAGACCGCCGCCGAGGAGCAGGACGACGAGCAGCACGAACGGGGTGCGGGCGGCCTGGTTGCCCCGGCCGGCCGGAAAGAGCCGGGCGAGACGGGCGGCCCGCCCCTTCAGCTCGGGTTTCCTACTCACGTGTCCTCCGGAGGGTCCGGACGTCCCGCTCGCTCACGCCGCTCATTCAATGGACTCCCTGATGCGCTGGGCGCCACGAAGACGCGCGGGCGCGGCCCGGCGGTTCTCGGCGACCTCTTCCTCGGTGGGAAGTTCGGCACCGCGCGTGAGCAGCTTGAGCCGGGGCTGGTACTGCTCGGGCACCACCGGCAGCCCGGGCGGCGCGGTGGAGGCGGCGCCGGCCGCGAACACCTGCTTGACCAGCCGGTCCTCGAGGGAGTGGTACGACAGCACGGCGATCCGTCCGCCGACCGCGAGGGCCTTGACGGCGGCCGGGATCGCCCGTTCCAGGACCGCCAGTTCACCGTTGACCTCGATCCGCAGTGCCTGGAAGGTGCGCTTGGCCGGGTTGCCGCCGGTGCGCTTGGCGGCCTGCGGCAGCGCGTCGCGGATCAGCTCGACGAGCCGGGCGCTGTTGCTGAACGGCTCCTTCTCACGCTCCCGGACGATCGCCGACACGATCCGCTTGGCCTGCTTCTCCTCGCCGTAGGCATAGAGGATGCGGACCAGGTCACCGGGCGGGTAGGTGTTGAGGACCTCGGCGGCGCTCATGCCGGTCGTCTGGTCCATCCGCATGTCCAGGGGCGCGTCCTGGGCGTAGGCGAAGCCGCGGCCGGCCTCGTCTAGCTGCATGGAGGAGACGCCGAGGTCGAACAGCACGCCCTGCACGCGCGCGATGCCGAGGCGGTCCAGTACGTCGGGGAGCTCGTCGTAGACGGCGTGCACCAGGGTGGCGCGCTCGCCGAAGCGGGCGAGCCGCTCTCCGGACAGGCGCAGCGCCGCCGTGTCACGGTCCAGGGCGACCAGGCGGGCCTCGGGGAAGCGGGTCAGCAGCGCCTCGCTGTGGCCGCCGAGGCCGAGGGTGCAGTCGACGACCACGCTTCCCGGCGCCTCCAGCGCGGGTGCCAGCAGGTCCAGGCACCGCTGGAGCATCACGGGAACGTGTCGACTCTGACTCAAGGGGGCCTCTCAGTTCCGGCGCAGAGGACGCACCGCCGGGTCCCCGCCCGCTCGGTACGCGCGCCGCGCACGTGGGGAGACGGCCCGGGCGCCGTGCCGGGGTCTCCGGGGGATGTCACCAGCGGGGAGAGTCTCGCCTCCCGCTTCGCGTCACTTTAGTCCACCGTGTCGCCCGGTCAATCAACCGGCCTGCGCGGCGCGTACGGCATGCCCGAGGGGCGGCGATTGATGCTCGATCACCCGCCCGGACCCGGTTTGCCCCCACTGTGGGGTAGCTCACAACAAGCCACGATGACGTTCTTTGTCCCCTCTCACAGGAGGCCGTGACCACCCGTGACCAGTAACGTCGTGACTATGACGACTTCCGCAGCAGTTCCCACTGGATCCGAAGGCGCCATAACCACCGGCGGCACGGTGACGGACCGCCTGGTCGACGCCAACCGGACCTACGCCGACGCCTTCACCGACCCCGGCATGGACGCCCGGCCGGTCCTGCACGTGGCCGTGGTGGCGTGCATGGACGCGCGCCTCGACCTGCACAAGGCCCTCGGCCTGCAACTCGGCGACTGCCACACCATCCGCAACGCCGGCGGCGTGGTCACCGACGACGTGATCCGTTCCCTCACCATCAGCCAGCGCAAGCTCGGCACCCGCAGCGTCGTGCTCATCCACCACACCAACTGCGGCCTGGAGGCCCTCACCGAGGACTTCCGCTCCGAGCTGGAGATGGAGGTCGGCCAGCGGCCGGCGTGGGCGGTGGAGTCCTTCCGGGACGTCGACCAGGACGTACGGCAGTCCATGCAGCGCGTGCGCACCTCGCCGTTCCTGCTGCACACCGACGACGTCCGCGGCTTCGTCTTCGACGTCCGCGCGGGTCTGCTCCGCGAGGTCGACCCCGCCTGAGCGTCCCGGCGCGGCGCCGGGGAACCGCGCCGCCGCGGCGCGACGGGACCGCATCGCCCCCGTCGCGCCGGCCGTCCGCACCGTCCTCCTGAACCTCCCGAAGACCCCGGAACGTCCCTCCGAAAGCTGTCGGCCCGCTGTCGAACCGCCGGTCGAAAGGCCGTAAGACCGACATAGTGCGGGCAGTTGTCCACAGGCGAGTGACACGAATCGGTAACGGCAGCAAGAATGCGGTGTGGGACGTCACGCGGAACCATTCACGCGTGGTGTCCGTGATTCGGGGTGGGCCGGAGATGCGAGACGGAGCGCCGGCCCGGGCAATAACGGGCCGAGGAGGGCCGGGTGACGACCTATGACGATCGAGCGAGCCTTACTGATCTGACCGCCACTGTGGAGCGGGTCCGCAGTTCGGTGGAGGCTGTGATCGAGGGCAAGCCGGAGGTCGTACGGCTTTCGCTGACCGTACTGCTCGCCGAGGGGCATCTTCTGATCGAGGACGTCCCGGGCGTGGGCAAGACGATGCTGGCGAAGGCGCTGGCACGGTCCATCGACTGCACCGTGCGGCGTATCCAGTTCACTCCCGATCTGCTGCCGTCGGACATCACCGGCGTCTCCATCTGGGACCAGCAGCGCAGGGACTTCGAGTTCAAGCCGGGTGCGATCTTCGCGCAGATCGTGATCGGCGACGAGATCAACCGCGCCTCCCCCAAGACCCAGTCGGCGCTGCTGGAGTCGATGGAGGAGCGGCAGGTCACCATCGACGGGCAGACCTATGAACTGCCCAGCCCGTTCATGGTGGTCGCGACCCAGAACCCGGTCGAGATGGAGGGCACCTACCCGCTGCCCGAGGCCCAGCGGGACCGCTTCATGGCGCGGGTCTCGGTCGGCTACCCGAGCGTGGAGGCCGAGTTGCAGATGCTCGACATCCACGGCGCGGTCAACCCCCTGGACGACCTCCAGCCGGTGGCGCACGCCCACGACATCGTGAAGCTGGTCGAGGCCGTGCGGGGTGTCCATGTCGCCGAACAGGTCCGCCGTTACGCGGTGGACCTGGTCGCCGCCACCCGCAGCCACCCCGACCTCAGACTGGGCGCCTCCCCGCGCGCGACGCTGCACCTGCTGCGCGCGGCGAAGGCGTCCGCGGCCCTGAGCGGCCGGGAGTACGCCCTGCCGGACGACGTACAGGCGCTCGCGGTCGCGGTCCTGGCGCACCGGCTGCTGCCCACCGCCCAGGCCCAGCTGAACCGGCGCACCTCGGAGCAGGTGGTCCAGGAGATCCTGGGGTCCACCCCGGTGCCCGCGGCGCCCCAGCAGCAGAGCGGCTTCGGGGGTCTGGGCCGGGGCGTGCCGGCGTATCCGCAGCAGCCCCCGCGGAGTCGGTGATGGGCGCCCCGGCGGAGGCCGACCGCGGGGAGCCGGGCGGGTTCCGCACGGCGCTGGCCGGGCTCACCACCCGTGGCCGCTCCTTCCTGGCGGCCGGGGTCGCGGCGGTGATCTGCGCGTACATCCTCGGCCAGGCCGATCTGCGCCGGGTCGGGATGCTGCTCGCCGTGCTGCCGCTGATCTGCGCGGCCGTGCTCTACCGCACCCGCTACCGGGTGGCCGGCAGCCGCCGGCTCTCCCCCGCGCGGGTGCCGGCCGGCAGCGAGGCCCGGGTCCATCTGCGGATGGACAACGTCTCGCGGCTGCCCACCGGCCTGCTGATGCTCCAGGACCGGGTGCCCTACGTGCTCGGCCCGCGTCCCCGGTTCGTCCTGGACCGGGTGGAGCCGGGCGGCCGCCGCGAGGTCTCCTACCGGGTCCGCTCGGACCTGCGCGGCCGCTATCCCCTCGGCCCGCTCCAGCTGCGCCTGACCGACCCGTTCGGGATGTGCGAACTGACCCGGTCCTTCTCCACGTTCGACACCCTCACCGTCATCCCGAAGGTGGAGCCGCTGCCGCCGGTCCGGCTCAGCGGCGAGGCGAAGGGGTACGGCGACGGGCGGCAGCGTTCGCTGGCCCTGGCCGGCGAGGACGACGTGATCCCGCGCGGTTACCGCTACGGTGACGACCTGCGCCGGGTGCACTGGCGTTCCACCGCCCGCTACGGCGAGTTGATGGTGCGCCGCGAGGAACAGCCGCAGCGCGCCCGCTGCACGGTGCTCCTCGACACCCGGGGCGGTGCCTACGAGGGAGCGGGCCCGGACTCGGCCTTCGAGTGGGCGGTGTCCGGCGCCGCCTCGGTCCTGGTCCACATGCTCGAACGCGGTTTCGCGGTGCGGCTGTTGACCGACACCGGCAGCTCGGTGCCGGGCGAGGGCACGGACGGCTTCGCGGGCTCGCAGGAGTCGGCGGACGCGGCCGGGCTGATGATGGACACCCTGGCCGTGGTCGACCACTCCGACGGGGCGGGCCTGTCCCGGGCCTACGACGTGCTGCGCGGCGGGAACGAGGGGCTGCTGATGGCCTTCCTGGGCGATCTCGACGAGGAGCAGGCGGCGGTGGCCGCGAAGATGCGCCGACGCAGCGGCGGTGCCGTCGCCTTCGTGCTGGACCCGGACACCTGGGTACGCGAACCCACCGACGCGCCGCCGCCGGGCGCCGCCCACGAGGAGCGGCTGCGGATGCTGCGCGAGGCGGGCTGGACGGCCCTCAGCGTGCCGCGCGGTGCCTCGCTCGCCGAGCTGTGGCGGCAGGCCGACCGGGAGCGCACCTCGACGGCCGCGCTCAGCGGGGAGGCACGGTGATGAGCGGACGGGCCCGGCTGGCCCTCACCGCGGCCGCGGCGACCCTGATGGCGTCCTGCGCCCTGCTGCCCCTGGTCTCCCCGCGGACCTGGCTGCTCCAGGCGGCGTTCCTGGTCGTGATCCAGACGGGCGTGGGCGCCGCCGCCCGGCGGGTCCCGCTGGCCCGGCCGCTGACCGTGGCCGCACAGGCCCTGGTCTCCCTGCTGACCCTGACCCTGGTCTTCGCCCGGAGCCACGCCGTCCTCGGCCTGATCCCCGGCCCCGGCACCTTCCGGTACTTCGCCGACCTGCTCCAGCAGGGCTCCGAGGACGTCAGCCGGTACGCGATACCCGCGCCGCTCTCGGACGGCATCCGGCTCATGGTGGTCGGCGGGGTGCTGATCGTCGGGCTGATCGTGGACACCCTGGCGGTGACCTTCCGCAGCGCGGCCCCGGCCGGGCTGCCGCTGCTCGCGCTGTACTCGGTGGCCGCCGGTCTGTCCGACGGGCCGTACGACTGGCTGTGGTTCCTGGTGGCGGCGGCCGGCTACCTGATGCTGCTGCTCGCCGAGGGCCGGGACCGGCTCTCCCAGTGGGGCCGGGTGTTCGGAGGCGTCTCGCGTTCGCCGGGCGGCCCGGAGCTCGGTGCGGTCGCCCCGGTGCGCACCGGACGCCGGATCGGCTTCGCCGTGCTGGGCGTCGCCCTGTTCGTGCCGCTCGCGATGCCCTCGATCGAGGGCGGCCTGCTGGACGGCACCGGGGCCGGGGTCGGCGTGGGCAGCGGGAACGGCGGCACGATCTCCGCGGTCAACCCGCTGGTGTCGCTGCGGGACAGCCTCAACGTGGACGAGGACCGCCAGGTGCTGTCCGTCCGCACCAACAGCGACGACCCCACCGACATGTACCTGCGGATCGTGTCACTGGACGACTTCGACGGCACCACCTGGAAGCCGGCCCAGCGGCACATCACCGGGGTGCCGGGCAAGTTCCCCACCCCGGCCGGCCTGAGCGGCGACGTCAAGCGCGCGACGGTGCGGACGACGATCTCGGCCGCCGACTGGTACGCCCAGGACTGGCTGCCGATGCCGTACCCGCCGAGCGGGGTGCGGGTGGCCGGCACCTGGCGCTACGAGCCGGTCGGCATGACCCTCGTCGGCGACCACGGGCAGAACACCCGCGGTGAGACCTACCAGGTCACCAGCCTGGACGTGCAGCCGACGGCGGAGCAGCTGGCCTCGGCGCCGGAGCCGGCGGCGGCGCTGCGGAAGGAGTACACCAAGGTGCCCTCCTCGCTGCCGTCCGTGGTGGCGCGCACGGCCAGGCAGGTCACCGCGGGCTCGTCCAGCCACTACGAGCAGGCGGTCAAGCTCCAGGACTACTTCGCGGTGACCGGCGGCTTCCAGTACGACACCCAGGTGGCGGTGGGCCGCGGCGAGGGCGCCATCGCGAACTTCCTGAAGCAGAAGCGCGGCTTCTGCGTGCACTTCTCCTTCGCCATGGCGGCGATGGCGCGGACGCTGGGCATCCCGGCCCGGGTCGCGGTGGGCTTCGCGCCCGGCACCCCGCAGGCGGACGGGTCGGTGTCGGTGGGGCTGAAGGACGCGCACGCCTGGCCGGAGCTGTACTTCGAGGGCGTGGGCTGGACCCGCTTCGAGCCGACCCCGACCCGCGGCACGGCGCCGTCGTACACCGTGTCGGACACTCCGGGCTCGTCGGTGCCGAACGAGGCGCTGCCTTCCACGAACACGTCGACGGCGCCGTCCGCCTCGGCGTCGGAGAGCGCGGGCTGCACGCCCCAGCTGCGCAAGCAGGGCATCTGTGAGAGCCCGTCGGCGGTGGGCACGGTGCAGCAGAGCGACGGCGGGCCGCCTTGGTGGCAGCTGGCGCTGTGGGCACTGGCCGGGCTCGCCGTGCCGGTGGTGCCGCTGTCGCCGATGCTGTACCGCAAGCGGGTGCGTGCCCGGCGGCTCGGGGCCCATGACCGGACTCCCGGGGGCGTGGCGGCGCACACCCTGGCCGTCTGGCAGGAACTGACCGACACCGTCTGGGACTTCGGCATCCCGCCGGACGACTCGCAGACCCCGCGCGGCACGGCCGCCCGGATCGTCCTGCTCGGCCGTCTCGATCCGGACGCGGAGGCCTCGGTGCACCGGGTTGCGGACGCGGTGGAGCAGGTGCTGTACGCGCCGCGGCCGCGGCCCGCGGCCGGGCTCGCGGACGACGTCCGCAGGGTGACGGCCGCGTTCAGCGACTCGGCCGGCGTCCCGTCCCGCCTCAGGGCGCTGTTCGCTCCCCGGTCGGCCGTACGCGTGCTGTGGGCGGCGTCGGCAGGGTGGGCAGGGCTGCGGGAGCGAGCGAGGGCGGTCCGCCCGACCCTGCGAAAGCCGTCGGGCCAGGAAGGCTGACCGGAGGGAACCGGAGACGGGGGCACTGGAAAGGGGCGCCGACCGCGGCGCCCCTTCAGGGCGCGAGGAACCGCGCGGCCAGCCCCCACCGACCCGCAGCGACTCACGGCCCGCGGCGAAGCGAAGCCCTGTCCACGGCCGCCCGTTCCCGGGCCGCCCGTCCACGGCCGACCGGGAACGACTGAGGGGTGACCGCCCGATGGCGGTCACCCCTCAGTCACGCTCTGTCCGGCCTCCCGGCGAAGCCGTCACTGGCCCTGTTCGTCGCGGCGCCGCTGCCAGCGCTCTTCGATGCGGTCCATCATGGAACGCTTCGGCCGCCCCTGACGGCGCGCCTGCGGGCCTCCCGCGGGCTGCTCGCCGGGCTTGGGGGCGTTGCGCCAGCCGGTGACGGCGAGGACCGCGCAGCCCAGCATGACGAGGAAGCCCACCACGCTGACCCAGATCTGCTGGACGACCATTCCGGCGATGAGGAGCGCGATACCGACGAGGAAGCCGGCCACCGCCTGGTAGACCCGTCGCCGGGTGTACGTCCGCAGGCCGCTTCCCTCAAGCGCTGTCGCGAACTTGGGGTCTTCGGCGTACAGCGCTCGCTCCATCTGCTCAAGCATTCGCTGCTCGTGCTCCGAGAGCGGCACGGCGTCCTCCTCATCGTGCAGTCGCCGGGGCGACCCGGGGGGTCCCTTCAGGATAGGCAGGGAATCGCCCCCGTGAAACCCGCCCCTCTAGGCCAATTGGCCAACCGGAACCCGCCATGGCGGTCCCGGCTCGCTGAGGCTTCCATTCCCCGGCGGTCGGCCCGTCATGCCGGGCGGTCTCCCTCGATCATACGGCGCAAACCGCTCGATCGGGGGGCCTGTGGCGTACTCCATCCGCTGCCGAGCCCCTGATCAGCGGGGTCGTCTCAGGAGTCTCTCAGGTCCCGGCCGCACCCGGCGTCTCGCCGAGCACGTGGAGCTGGGTGGCGAGGGCATGGAAGGCGGACAGCTCGGCGGCGGCCGCCTCCAGCTTGAGCAGCGCGTCGAGGGCGCCGGGCTCGGTGTCCACCAGGACGCCGGGGACCAGGTCGGCGAAGACCCGCACCCCGTGCACGGCGGCGACGGCCAGGCCCGCGCCCTCGACCAGGCCGGTGAGCTGCTCGGCGGTGAAGCGGCGGGGCATCGGGTCGCCACCGCCCCAGCGGCCGTCTGGGTCGTCGAGGGCCTGCTTGGCCTCCGTGAAGTGGCCGGCGAGGGCCCGGGCGACCACGGCCCCGCCGAGCCCGGCGGCGAGCAGGCTGAGGACGCCCTCGGAGCGCAGCGCGGCCACCGTGTTGCGCACGCCCTCGGCCGGGTCGTCCACGTACTCCAGGACGCCGTGGCAGAGCACCACGTCGTGACTGCCGCGCTCGACCACGTCGAACAGGCCGAGGACGTCGCCCTGGACGCCCCTGACCCGGTCGGTGACGCCGGCCTCGGCGACGCGGCGCTCCAGCGCGAACAGCGCGTTGGGGCTGGGGTCGACGACGGTGACGCGGTGACCGAGGCGGGCTAGGGGGACGGCGAAGTTACCGCTGCCGCCACCGGTGTCGAGTACGTCCAGGGAGTCCCGGCCGGTGGCCTTGACCCGGCGGTCGAGGGCCTCCTGGAGGACCTCCCAGACCACGGCGGTACGGAGAGAAGCGCGGGGTCGTGTGGGGTCCGGCACGGCAGTTGACTCCTCGGCGCGGCACCGCCTGCTGCCCGGCGGCGCGAACTCGGTGCCTTCCCGGCCCGGGCGCGGGCGGAGGGAAGGCTTCAGGCGTTCTCCACCCTATTGCCTTCGCCGCCTCGCCTGGTCATCCCGCGTCGGGCAGCTCCCTGCGAGGCCCTCCCGGCCCTCCCGCTCCTCCCGGCCGCCCCTGCCTGCCCGCTCCTCCCGGCCGCTCCTGCCTGCCCGGCCTCTCCGTGCCGCCGTCCGGCCGCTCGTCCTCCTGGCGGCGCGGCTGGGGCAGCACGGGCTGGAGCACCAGCATCCGCTCGACGATGCGGACGAACATCGCGACGTCCCGTATCAGGTCGTCGGCGTCCCGGCGGCCGGCCGCGCCCTGGATGCCGGCTTCGGCGCGGGCGCGGCGGCCGGCGCCGGAGGCGAACAGGGCGCTCCACTCGGTGAGCTCGGGCGCGACCTCGGGCAGCACCTCCCAGGCGCTGCGGATGCGGGCCCGGCGGCGGGGCGAGGTCTCGGGCTGGGCGCGGGCGGCGAGCACGGCGGCCGCGGTGCGCAGGGCGGCCAGATGGGCCGTCGCGTAGCGCTCGTTGGGGGTGTCGAGGAGTTCGGCCTCGTCGAGGGCGGCGCGGGCCTGGGCGAGCAGGTCGAGGGCGGCGGGCGGAGCCGTGGCCCGGCGGAGCACGGGGTGCACGTCGCTCGCCGGGCCGGTCAGTGAGGGGGCAGGGCCGGTGGCGCGGCGCCGACGGGCGGCGGCTGACGGGTTGGCCATGACGAACCTCCTGTCGTCTGGGTGACGGCTCCCGCACACGGGGTGCGTGCCGTATGTGCCCATCGTGAGGTATGCCACTGACAATCCGTTCTGACCTGCGCTTTTGCTTCGATCGCAAGTTCGGGCTAGTTTTTGCACTGACCAGTCAGTTCAAAAACACGGCCGATGCGGACGAGGAGGGGGTACCCCGTGGACGGCGTTTCTCTCACAGCCCAGGGCCTCGGGCTGAAGGGCCCGCGGGGGTGGGTGTTCCGGGGCGTCGCCCTGGACGCCGGGCCCGGGGCGCTGATCGCGGTGGAGGGGCCGTCCGGCTCCGGCCGCACCTGTCTGCTGCTGACGCTCACCGGCCGGATGAAGGCCACCGAGGGCACCGCGACCGTCGGCGAGGCGCGGCTGCCCAAGCAGTCGGCGGCCGTGCGCCGGATCGCCGCGGTGGCCAACGTCGCCGGGGTGACCGACCTCGAACCCGCCCTGACGGTCGGCGAGCACCTGCGCGAACGGGCCTTGTTGCAGAGCCGGTTCGGTGACTCCCTGCGCGATCTGCTGCGGCCGCGCGCGGAACGGGGCGCGCGGGCGCGGCAGCGCGTCGACGACGCCCTGACGGCCGCCGGGCTCGACCTGGAGTCGCTGCCCAAGGGCGCCCGGACCGCCGTACGGGATCTGGAGCGGATCGAGGCGCTGCGGCTGTCCGTGGCGCTGGCGATGATCGCGAAGCCCCGGCTGCTCGCCGTCGACGACGTGGACCTGAAGCTGTCGGAGCCCGAACGGGCCGAGGTGCGGACGCTGTTGAGGTCCATCGCCGAGACCGGCACGACGGTGCTCGCGGTGTGCGGGGAGGCGATGGCGGGGGCCGTCGTCGTACGCACCACCGGCGCACACGCCGCGGAGGCGACGGAGGCCACGCAGGCCACGCAGGCCGCGGAGGCGACGGAAGTTACGCAGGCCGCAGAGGCGACGGAAGTTACGCAGGCCGCGGAGGCGACGGAAGCCTCGCGGACGACCGAAGCCGCGGAAGCCGCGGAGGGCACGGAAGCCACCGACCGGAAGGGGGACGGCGATGCGCTCGCCGCGACTGGCCGCGCTTGAGCTCAGGCGCTTCGGACGAGGGAAGCTGCCGCGCGCGGCCCTGGTGGCACTGCTGGTGCTGCCGCTGCTGTACGGGGCGCTGTACCTGTGGTCGTTCTGGGATCCGTACGGCCGCTTGGACCGCATCCCGGTCGCGCTCGTCAACGACGACAAGGGGGCGTCCGCGAACGGTCAGAAGGTCAGCGCCGGCGCCGACATCGTGGCCGGGCTGCGGCACAGCGACACCTTCGACTGGCACGAGGTGACCGACGCCGAGGCCCGCCGGGGCGTCGAGGACGGCACCTACTACCTGTCCCTGACCATGCCCGCCGACCTCAGCGCGCGCGTCGCCTCCAGCGCGGGCGCCGATCCGGAGACCGGCGCGCTCCGGGTGCGCACGAACGACGCGAACAACTACATCGTCGGGCAGATCTCCCGCACGGTCTTCAACGAGGTGCGTTCGGCCGCGTCCACCAAGGCGTCGCGGTCGTTCCTGGACCGGATCTTCATCTCGTTCTCCGACATCCACGGGCAGACCGTGAAGGCCGCCGAGGGCGCCGACACCCTCACCGGGGGCATCGGGAAGGCCGAGAAGGGCTCGAAGGACCTCGCCGACGGCCTGGCGGACGCCAAGACCGGCAGCGGGAAGCTCGCCAAGGGCATCAAGAAGCTGAACGCGGGCGCGGGCACCCTGGAGACCGGTTCCCGGCAGGTCGCGGACGGCACCCAGCAACTGGCCGACAAGGTCGACGGCGTCTACGCCAAGGTCGGCCCGTACCTGGCGAAGAACGAGAAGACCATCGGCGACACCGCCCGGCTGGTCGCCGACTCGGCAGGGACGGTCCGGGAGAACCTGGGCGTCCTGGTGAAGACGGCCCCGGCGGCGGCGAAGACCGCGCACACGGCCGCCGGCACCCTGGACGAGGTCTACCGGGCCCGCTGCGAGGGCAGGTTGGCGGCCGACCCGGTCTGCCCCGACCTGAAGAAGGCCAGGGACGCGGCCGACGACGTGGCCGCCGTGGCCGACGACCTGAACACCCTGATCGCCGACCAGAACGGCGACCTGAAGACGCTCGACGAGAACCTCGGCACGCTCCAGACCCAGGCCCGGGCCCTCGCCGACCGCGCCCCGCACCTCTCCGAGGACGTCGCCGACGCCGTCCAGAAGATCGACAAGCTGAACGACGGCGCCGCCCGGGTCGCCGCGGGCACCGCGAAGCTGCACACCGGTCTCGGCACGGCCGCCAGCGGCGCCTCCGACCTCGACTCGGGCATCGGAAAGCTCAAGACCGGCGCCTACGACCTCGACGGAGGCATGTACAAGCTGATCGACGGCTCCGGGAAGCTCGCCGGCGGACTGCACGACGGCGCGGGCAAGATACCCGACTACGACAAGAAGGACCGCGACCGGCGCACCGGGGTCATGGCCGACCCGGTCCAGCTCGCCTCCCACGACCTTCACCACGCGCCCAACTACGGCACCGGGTTCGCCCCCTACTTCATCCCGCTGTCCCTGTGGGTCGGCGCGATGGTCGCCTACATGCTGATCCAGCCGCTCAACCGGCGTGCCCTGGCGGCCGGTTCGGCGGCCTGGCGGATCGCGCTGGCGGGCTGGCTGCCGGTGGTCGCGGTCGGGGTGCTCCAGACGGCCGCCCTGATGGCCGTACTGCACTGGGCGATCGGGCTGCACATGGTGCGCGCGGCCGGCACGGTCGGGTTCCTGTTCCTCGTCGCGGCCTGTTTCGGGGCGATCGTGCAGTGGCTCAACGCACGCTTCGGGGCGGCCGGCCGGATCCTGGTCCTCGCCCTGCTGATGGTCCAGCTGACGTCGGCGGGCGGCACGTATCCCGTCCAGACCAGCCCCGGCTTCTTCAACGCCGTCCACCCGTTCCTGCCGATGAGCTACGTCGTGGCGGCGCTGCGCAGGCTGATCACGGGCGGCGGCCTCGGACCGGTCTGGCAGGCCTGTGCCGTCCTGACGGCGTTCACGGCGGGCACGCTGGCACTCACCGCGCTGTCGGCCCGGCGCCGCCAGGTGTGGACTCTGGACCGGCTGCATCCCGAACTGAGCCTGTGAGGCCCCGATGACCTCCTCCTCCCTCGCCCCCTCTCCCCTGACCTCCTCTTCCGTACCTGCGGGGGCGGTGTTCCTGTGAGAATCAGAACCATGGAAAGCAGCAGCACCACGGGCGGCGGCACTCGCCGTGAGGCCACCCGGCAGAAGCTCTACGAGGCCGCCGTCACACTCATCGCCGAGCAGGGCTTCTCCGCCACCACGGTGGACGAGATCGCCGAGCGGGCCGGGGTCGCGAAGGGCACGGTCTACTACAACTTCGCGAGCAAGTCGGTCCTCTTCGAGGAGCTGCTGCGGCACGGGGTCGGCCTCCTCACCGCCTCGCTGCGGGAAGCCGCCGAGCGGACCGCGCGGGAGGGCGGCGGCCGGGTCGACGCCCTGGACGCGATGGTCCGCGCGGGTCTCGTCTTCATCGACCGCTACCCGGCCTTCACCCAGCTCTACGTGGCCGAGCTGTGGCGCACCAACCGGGCCTGGCAGTCGACGCTCATGGTGGTCAGGCAGCAGGCCGTCGCGGTCGTCGAGGGCGTGCTGCGCGAGGGCGTGGAGAACGGCGAGTTCAGCGACGAGATCGACGTCCAGCTGACGGCGGCCGCGCTGGTGGGGATGGTGCTGGTGGCGGCCCTGGACTGGAAGTCCTTCCAGCCGGAGCGCTCCCTGGACGACGTCCACGCGGCGCTCTCCCGGCTGCTCCAGGGACGGGTGAGCGGGAAGGGCTGAAACCGGGACCGGACGTGCGAAGGCGCCGGTCCGCCGGTGGCCGCGTCCCCCGCGGGCCACCGTCGGACCGGCGCCTTCCCTGCACCCCCGTACTTCCCCGTGCCCCCGGTTTCCCGGAGTTCCCCGGTTTCCAGGAGTTCCCCGGTTTCCCGGAGTTCCCCCGGGTCTCCTCTCCCCCGTGTCTCGCTTCCGCCGACGGACATCGGCGGAAGGAGCGGTCAAGGGCGCCGGCGCCGTTCCGCCGCCCCGTGTCGGCGGTACCGGACCTCGCGCCCTCTTCCGTGCCTCCACTCTCCCGTCCGCGCAGGCCGGGGCCCATCCGCGCGGGTACTCAACTCGCCGTCTGGGTACCTGTACTCAGGTCTGCGCACCCGGACCCAGGACGCGGGGCCGCCGACTGGCTACGATCGCGTCCGTGTCGGTACTCCCCTTGGTCTTCACCAGCGGCTGGGCCAGCGGAATCAACGCGTACGCGGTGGTGCTGCTGCTCGGTCTGTTCGGCGCGACGGGCCTGAGCGACGACGTGCCCGAGACCTTGCAGCGGCCCGAGGTGCTGATCATCGCGGGCGTGCTCTTCCTGTGCGAGGCGGTCGCGGACAAGATCCCGTACGTCGACTCGGCGTGGGACTCCGTGCACACGGTGGTCCGGCCGGTGGCGGGTGCCTGGGTCGGGGCGCTGCTCGCCGGGCAGAGCGGCTCGCTCAACGACGTGGTGGCCGGGCTGGTCGGCGGTTCGACCGCGCTGGCCAGCCACACCGTCAAGGCCGGGACCCGGATGGCGGTCAACACCTCCCCGGAGCCCTTCAGCAACATCGTGCTGAGCCTCGCCGAGGACCTCGGGGTCGCCGGGATCGTCTCGTTCGCGATGTTCCACCCGCTGGCGGCGGCGGTCATCGCGGCGGTGCTGCTCGCCACGGGCCTGATCGTGCTGGTGTTCCTGATCTCCCGGATCCGGCGGTTCTGGCGCCGCCGGGCCCAGCGCCGGGAGGAGCGGCGGCTGTCCGCGCAGCTGCCCCCGCCACCGGGCTGAGGGCCCGCCGGACCGGGTTGTCGGTGGCGGTCGATAAGGTCGCGGGCATGGGACGGATTGCGGTGATCGGCGCCGGGATGGGCGCCATGGCGGCGGCCGCCCGGCTGGCCGTCGCGGGCCACCGGGTGACGGTGTACGAGCGTACGGAGACGTACGGCGGTGCGGTGCGCCGCTTCGAGCGCGACGGGTTCGCCTTCGACACCGGCCCGGGGCTGCTGCCGCTGCCCGCCGTGTACCGCGACCTGTTCGTCAAGACCGGCAAGGAGCCGCTGGAGGACTGCGTCGAACTGGTCCAGGTCGACCCGTCGGCCCGGCACGTCTTCGCGGACGGCACGGAGGTGTCGCTCCCGAACGCGTCCCGCGCGGGCGTCGTCACCGCCCTGGACGCGGCCCTGGGCGCCGGCGCCGGGCAGCGCTGGGGCGACTTCCTGGTGCGGGCCCGGGAGGCCTGGGACCGCACCCGGCGTCCGCTCCTGGAGGAGCCGCTGTGGCCGAACTGGCAGGTGCTGGCGGAGCGTGAGCCGTACCCGTCGGTCCCGCACAAGAAGCTGCTGCGCACCCGGCGGGCGGCCACGCTCGCCGAGATCGGCGCCTGGGAGCTGCGCGACGAACGGCTGGCGGCCCTGCTGAACAGCCACGCCCTCGCGCACGGCCTCGACCCCCGGACCGCGCCGGCGAGCGCCGCCGTGCTGCCCTACCTGGAGCACGCCTTCGGTGTCTGGTACGTGCGCGGTGGCATGCGGGAGTTGGCGCGCGCGGTGTACGAGCGGTGCGTACGGCGCCGGGTCGAGTTCGTCTTCGGCGCCGAGGTCACCGCGGTACGGGCCAAGGACGGCCACGCGGTGGGACTGGAACTGGCCGACGGCACCGTGGCCGACGCGGACCACGTGGTGGCCGGGGTGGACCCGGTACGGCTCGACGCCCTCGTCCGGCCGACGGGGTGCCGCCTCGACGCCGACGGCGATGTACGGGCCGGCACCGGGACGGTCCGGCCGAGCCGCTGCACGGTGCTGCTCGCGCTCCGCGGCGCGCGCGCGACGGGTGCCGCGCATCGCACGGTCGTGCACGCGCCGGACGAGCAGACCGAGCTGGACCTGCTGGTCGCGCCCGGCGGTGACCGGCTGGTGCGCCCCACCGTGACCGTGCTGCGCCCCGACGACCCGGCGCTCCGGCCGGACGGCGATCACGAGTCCGTGGTGCTGTCGGCGGTGGTGTCGGGCGAGGCCGGCTGGGAGCGGGCGGACACGGTCCGGGCCTGCACGGACTTCCTCCTGGAAGCCGGCGAGGCCGCCGTGCCGGGGCTGCGGGAGCGGCTGCTGTGGCAGGAGACCCTGGCACCGGGGCAGGTCACGGGTGCCGCCGCGGCCGGGTCCGGGGCCGGAGAGGTCTCCGCGCCCGCCCTCGCGGCCGGCCGGGGCCGTTTCCTGCACCCGGCCAACACCACCCGGCTGCCGGGCCTGTACCGGGTGGGCGACTGGGCGCACCCGGGCGGCGGGCTGCCGCACGCGGGCATGTCGGGCGCGCTGGTGGCCGGGCTGATCGTGGAGGGGCCGGAGTTCCGCGGCTCACAGTGAGCCGCGCTCGTCAGAAACGGTACTGCTCGTCGTACCCGTTGCCCTGGTGGCCCTGGCCCTGGCCCTGCTGTGCCTGTCCGTCACCCTGGTAGGGGTACGGCTGCTCCTGCGGGAGTTCCCCGCCGTAGGTCTCGTCGGCGCGCTGCTGGGGCACCCAGACACCGCCCGCCGGGGTCTCGCCGTAGCCGCCGGTGCCGTACTGGCCCTGGGCGTAGCCCTGCTGGTCGTACTGCTGCGTGCCGTACGACGTGTCGTACCCGGCGCCGCCGTAGGTCTGGTTGCCGATGTACGGGTCGGAGTAGTTGGCGTACTGCTGCTGGCCGTTCGCGTCGTAGCCGTACTGCTGCTGGCCGTACCCGGAGTAGTCGTAGGCGTAGTTCTGGTCGGTGCCCTGGGCGGCGTACGCCTGGTCCTGGCCCGCGGTCGCGTAGGCGGCCTGCTGGTCGCCGGCCGCGGCGTGGCCGGAGTCGCGGTAGACGCCGTAGGAGCCGGTGTCGTCGGGCATCGGCTGCGGCTCGTAGACCGTGCCGGCCTCGGCGGCGGCCGGCTCGCCGGAGCGGGGGCCGGGGGTGAAGACGTCGTCGCGGTCGTAGTCGTCGTCGCCGCGGTAGGCGGGGGTGCTGCCGGTGGCGTAGCCGGCCTGCTGGCCGGCGTAGGCGGCGTCGGCCGCGTCCGGGTCGGTGGCCTCCAGGCCCGGGTCCTCGTCCGGCTCGCCGCGGCGGCGCCTGAGCAGGCCGCCGCCGTCACTGTCCGCGTCGGGCCGCTTGACCGCCCAGCCCGCCTCGAAGCCGCGGCGGAACGACAGGGTGACGTACGTCTGGCCGACCGCGAAGGCGATAGCGCCCACACCGATGACGATCACGGACGGGATCAGCACACCGAAGACGACCCCGAGGAAGCCGACGAAGGCCAGCAGCCGCCAGCGCAGCCGCGCCTTGTATTGCAGCAGTACCTCGCCGAGCAACCACAGTGCGACGATGCCGAACGCTACGTAGAGGACCGTCCAGCCCATGTACGCCCCTCCTCCAGTGACCGCTACGCAGTGTGTCGTACTCCGGTGCGGCCGGTCTAGGCCCGCGGGGGTTGGTGCAGGCCCAGGTTCTCGTAGATCTCCAGCGTCGCCGTGGAGTTGTTCAGCGTGATGAAGTGCAGTCCGGGCACTCCCTCGGCCAGCAGCCGGGCGCAGAACTCCGTGGCGTATTCGATACCGATGGAGCGTACCGCCGTCGGATCGTCTTTCGCTGTGAGGATCCGCTCTTTCAGGGCGTCCGGGAAGACCGCATTGCTGAGTTTGGGCAGCCGTTCCAGCATCTTCACACTGGTGACGGGCAGGATTTCCGGAATCACGGGGGTCTCGCAGCCGGCCGCGCCGACCCGGTCGCGAAGGCGAAGGTAGGACTCGGGCTGGAAGAACATCTGCGTGATGGCGTAGTCGGCGCCCGCGCGGCACTTGTCGACGAAGTGCCGGACGTCGGTGTCCCAGTCGGCGGACCGCGGGTGCATCTCGGGGAACGCCGCGACGCCCACGCAGAAGTCCCCGGACTCCTTGATGAGCCGGACGAGTTCGGCCGCGTAGGTCAGCCCCTGCGGGTGCGCCACCCAGTCGCCCATCGGGTCACCGGGCGGGTCGCCGCGCACCGCGAGCATGTTCCGGATCCCGGCGTCCGCGTACTGGCCGATGATGTTGCGCAGTTCGGCGAGCGAGTGGTCGACCGCGGTCAGGTGGGCGACCGGCGTGAGCGTGGTGTCGGCGACGATCTGCTGGGTCTCCTTGACCGTGCCCGCGCGGGTGGAACCGCCGGCGCCGTAGGTCACGGAGACGAAGTCGGGCGCCACCGCCTCGACCCGCCGGAGCGCGCTCCACAGGTTCCGCTCGCCCTTGGGGGTCTTCGGCGCCGAGAACTCGAAGGAGTACGTGGTCTTGCCGCTCGCGAGCATGTCGCGCACGGTGCGTGCGCGATCAGTCCTGGTTGACGCGGTTCCTAGGGCCATACCCGCAGGTTAGTCAGGGGCGGACGGACACCCAACCACACTCGGGTCATTTGCCCGAATTGCCGACCTCGCGTCCGGATACTGGACATGTTTCCGGACAGCCGGGACGCCCGGAGCGGTCACGCGGACCGCAGCCGCTTCGCGAACTCGGCCGCGGCCGCGCCGGGGTCGTCGGCCGCGGTGAGTGCGCGGACGACCACCACGCGCCGGGCACCCGCCGCCAGCACCTGGTCGAGGTTGCCGAGGTCGATGCCGCCGATGGCGAACCACGGGCGGTCGGTGCCCAGGGCCGCCGTGGAGCGCACCAGGTCCAGCCCGGGGGCGTGGCGGCCGGGCTTGGTCGGGGTGGGCCAGCAGGGACCGGTGCAGAAGTAGTCCACGCCGTCCTGGACGGCGGCCGCGGCGGCCTCCGCCTCGGTGTGCGTGGAGCGGCCGACGAGGACGTCGGGGCCGAGGATCGCGCGGGCGGCCGGGACCGGCAGGTCGCCCTGGCCCAGGTGGAGCACGTCGGCGCCGGCGGCGTGGGCCACGTCGGCACGGTCGTTGACCGCGAGCAGCTTGCCGTGCCGGGCGCAGGCGTCGGCGAACACGGCGAGGTGCGCCAGTTCCTCGGCGGCCTCCATGCCCTTGTCGCGCAGCTGCACGATGTCGACGCCGCCCGCCAGGACCGCGTCCAGGAACTCGGCGAGGTCGCCCTGCTCCCGGCGGGCGTCCGTGCACAGGTAGAGACGGGCGTCGGCCAGCTGCGCGCGGGCGGTGTCGGTCATCGGTGGGTCCCCCGTGGTGTCGGTGCCGGTCGGCTCAGACGGCGAGCGCCTGGGCGCGGCGCTTCACCTCCGTGCCGCGATTCTCGCTGAGCGCCTGCGCGGGGGTGCCGGGCAGGGTCTCGTCAGGAGTGAAGAGCCACTCCAGCATCTCCTCGTCGGTGAAGCCGTCGTCCCGGAGCAGTGTCAGGGTGCCGGCCAGGCCCTTGACCACCTTGTCCTCGTCGATGAAGGCGGCGGGGACGTGCAGCGCCCTGTTCTCACCACGGCGGACGGCGATGAGCTGGCCCTCCTTGACCAGCTGCCGCACGCGGGTCACCTCGACGTCCATCATTTCAGCGATGTCGGGGAGGGTGAGCCAGGCGGGGACGAGAGCATCGATGTTTGCGTCAATCTCGGTCACGGGGTCAAGGGTAGGCGTTTCGGCGGGTGGGGGGCGATGGGTGGTCGTCCGGGTGCGGCGCCGTGGGGGCCGGCCGAGCGTTCCCAGCGCCCCTAGAGGGGCGCCGCGGTCGCGTTCTTCAACGGGCGGGCCGGGTCCGACAGTGCCTCGGCGTCCATTCGGGTGGCCGCCTCGATCAGGCGACGGCCCTGGGCCAGGTCGCGTGGACGGCCCACCGCCAACAGAGCGACCAGGCGGGTCTCGCGCAGCCAGCAGACGCTCCAGGCGGGGGTCGACGGGTCGCCGCGCCAGATCATGCGGTCGGCCCCGGCGTGGTGGCCCGCGTACTGGACGAAACGGCCGAACTGCTCGGACCAGAAGTACGGCACCGGGTCGTAGACCGCGTCGGACTCGCCGAGGATGTTCGCGGCCACCGTGCGCGGGCCCTGGAGGGCGTTGTCCCAGTGGTGGACCAGCAGGCGGGTGCCGTAGCGACCGGACGGGAACGAGGCGCAGTCGCCGACCGCGTAGACGTCCGGCGCGCCGGTGCGCAGGTGGTCGTCGGCGAGCACGTCGCCCTGGGCGCCCAGTCCGATGCCGGAGCCGGCCAGCCAGCCGGTGGCGGGGCGGGCGCCGATGCCGACCACCACGGCGCCCGCCGGGATCCGCGAGCCGTCGTCGAGGACCACCGCGCCGGGTTCGACGCGCGCCACGCGCGCGCGGGTGCGCAGTTCGGTGCCGCTGTCGGCGTACCAGGTGGTCATCGGCGCGGCGACCTCGGCCGGCAGCGCGCCGGCGAGCGGCCGGTCGGCGGCCTCGACGACGGTCACCGCGCAGCCGGCCTCGCGGGCCGCGGTGGCGAACTCCGCGCCGATCCAGCCTGCGCCGACCACCACGATGTCGTGCTGCCGGGCGAGCACCGGCCGCAACCGCTCGGCGTCGTCGAGGGTGCGCAGCAGGTGGACGCCGGGCACGCCCTCGGTGCCGGGCAACCGGACCGGTTCGGCGCCGGTGGCGAGCACCAGCACGTCGTACGGCACCGGTCCGGCCTCGGTGTCCAGCTCGTGGTCGGCGGTGCGCACGCCGAGCGCGTCGCGGCCGAGCGCCAGTTCGATGCCGAGGGCGTCGAAGTCCACCTCGAAGGCGGAGCCCTCCGCCTTGCCGAGCAGGACGGCCTTGGAGAGCGGCGGCCGGTCGTACGGCTGGTGCGGCTCGGCGCCGATCAGGGTGACGGTGCCGGTGTACCCGCGCTCGCGCAGGGCGACGGCGGTCTGCACCCCGGCCATGCCCGCGCCGACGACGACCACCCGCCGCGCCTGTGACGTGCCTCGTTGCTGCGTCTGCCCGCTCACCTGATCACCATGGACAAGAACGATAGACAACTGACACGGAGTCAGTCAGGGGGCCTGCCGGGTGACCTGTTCCACAGTGGCCGCCGGGGCCGTCCTACCGGGGCGGAGCGGTGCGGGCTAGGGTGGCGTGCAAGCACACGCGGGAGCCCGGACGCACCGGGCTGAGAGGGAGGCTGGCGGCCTCCGACCGTACGAACCTGATCCGGGTCATGCCGGCGAAGGGAGGGGCTGGACGCCCATGTCCTCACACACGTCCGACGTCCTCGTCATCGGGGGCGGGATCATCGGCCTGGTCACGGCCTGGCGGGCGGCGCAGCGCGGGCTCGTCACCGTCGTGGCCGATCCCGCGCCGGGCGGCGGGGCCGCGCAGGTCGCGGCCGGGATGCTGGCCGCGGTCACCGAACTGCACTACGGCGAGCAGACCCTGCTGGGGCTCAACCTGGCCTCCGCCCGCCGCTATCCGGGCTTCGCCGCCGAGCTGACCGAACTCACCGGCCAGGACCTCGGCTACCGGCGCTGCGGCACGCTCGCGGTCGCCCTGGACGCCGACGACCGTGCCCATCTGCGGGAGCTGCACACCCTGCAACGGGAGTCGGGGCTGGAGTCCGAGTGGCTGTCCGGGCGGGAGTGCCGGCGCCTGGAGCCGATGCTGGCGCCCGGGGTGCGCGGGGGGCTGCGGGTGGACGGCGACCACCAGATCGACCCGCGCCGGCTGGCGGCCGCCCTGGTCACCGCGTGCGAACGGGCCGGGGTGGTCTTCCACCGCGACTGGGCAGAGCGGCTGACGGTGGTACGGGAACGGGCCACCGGTGCCGTCACGCGTGCGGGCGAGGAACTGGGCGCCGGGCAGGTGGTGCTCGCGGCCGGCAGCCTGAGCGGGCGGCTGGCGGGCGTCCCCGACGACGTGCTGCCGCCGGTGCGGCCGGTGAAGGGTCAGGTGCTGCGGCTGACCGTGCCCCCGCGGTACGCGCCGTTCCTCAGCCGGACGGTGCGGGCCGTGGTGCGCGGCGGCAACGTCTACCTGGTGCCCAGGGAGAACGGCGAACTGGTGGTCGGCGCGACCAGCGAGGAACTGGGCTGGGACACCACCGTCACGGCGGGCGGTGTCTACGAGCTGCTGCGGGACGCCCACGAGCTGGTCCCCGGCATCACCGAGCTGCCGCTGACGGAGACCCGGGCCGGGCTGCGCCCCGGCTCCCCCGACAACGCGCCGCTGCTCGGGCCGACCCGTGTGGACGGGCTGCTGCTGGCCACCGGGCACTACCGCAACGGGGTGCTGCTCACGCCGGTCACGGGGGACGTGATGGCGGAGCTGCTGGCCGGCGGTGAGCTGCCGGAGGAGGCCCGTCCGTTCACGCCGGGGCGATTCGGCACCGTTCCCGACGCACTCATGGAGCAGACCGCATGAACATCTCCGTCAACGGGGAGCGCCGGGAGATCGCCCCGGGCACCGCTCTCGACACCCTCGTGAAGTCCCTCACGGCCGCGCCCTCCGGGGTGGCCGCGGCCGTCAACGAGACCGTCGTACCGCGCACGCAGTGGCCGGTGACGGGTCTCGCCGAGGGCGACCGGGTGGAAGTCCTGACCGCCGTGCAGGGAGGCTGAGCGCCGTGGCCGACGATCCCTTCGTCCTCGGGGGTACGACCTTCTCCTCCCGGTTGATCATGGGTACCGGGGGCGCGGCCGGCCTGGAGGTGCTGGAGCGGGCGCTGGTCGCGTCCGGTACCGAGCTGACCACGGTGGCGATGCGGCGGGTGGATCCGGGGGTACGGGGCTCCGTGCTGTCGGTCCTCGAACGGCTCGGGATCCGGGTGCTGCCCAACACCGCCGGGTGCTTCACCGCGGGCGAGGCGGTGCTGACGGCCCGGCTGGCGCGGGAGGCGCTGGGGACCTCGCTGGTGAAGCTGGAGGTCATCGCCGACGAACGGACCCTGCTCCCCGATCCGGTCGAGCTCCTCGACGCGGCGGAGACGCTGGTCGACGACGGCTTCACGGTGCTGCCGTACACGAACGACGATCCGGTGCTGGCGCGGAAGCTGGAGGACGTGGGCTGCGCGGCGGTGATGCCTCTCGGGTCGCCGATCGGGTCGGGGCTCGGGATCCGGAACCCGCACAACTTCCAGCTGATCGTCGAGCGCGCGCGGGTGCCGGTGATCCTGGACGCGGGGGCCGGTACGGCGTCGGACGTGGCGCTGGCGATGGAGCTGGGGTGTGCGGGGGTGATGCTGGCGTCGGCGGTGACGCGGGCGCAGGATCCCGCGCGGATGGCGCTGGCCATGCGGGCGGGGGTGGAGGCGGGGCGGCTGGCCCGGCTGGCGGGGCGGATCCCGCGGCGGCACTTCGCGGAGGCGTCGTCTCCTGCGGAGGGCCTGGCGGCGCTGGACCCGGAGCGCCCCGCGTTCTGACCTCCGGCCCGCTCCCGCCCAGACGTCTCCCACCCACGCACCCCCGAAACCCCTTCTCAAGAAGCGGACCTCTCCCGTGGGGGCACAGCGCCGCCGGCGGCCGCGGGCTTCGGACAGCGCGGGTGGGGAGGGGTGTCGGCGGTGCGGGCCGTGGGCTCCGGGAAGGGCATGGCCGGAGCGGTGGCCCGTACCGGGAAGCCCTGCCGTGTGCGGGGCGAGCGCAGTCCGCCGGTCGTGGGCTTCGGGCAGGTGAACGGCGTCGGCCGGTCGTGGGCTTCGGGCGGGGCGAGCGCAGTCCGCCGGTCGTGGGCTTCGGGCAGGTGAACGGCGTCGGCCGGTCGTGGGCTTCGGGCGGGAATGAGCGGCGGTGGGCTCAGGATCCAGGCAGCTCCGCGTTGGCGCGGGTCGTGACCAGGGTCAGGACTCGGGCCGCCGTCACCAGGTCCTCCGTCGGGATGCCGGCGTACAGGCGGGCGGCGATCTCGGCGCTCTCGGCGGAGGTGCCCTCGTACAGGTCCCGGCCGGTGGCCGTGACCTGGAGCCGGGACTCGTGCGCCTCCAGCAGCTCCGCGGCCGTCAGCTCCTCGATGACGCCGTGCACGACCGACGCGTCGGTCTTCAGCGCGCCGGTGACCTCGGCGACGAGCTCGTCACGGCCGACGGAGGCACCGGCGACCACGGCGGCCCGGAGCGTGACGCTCTGGTGGAACGTGATGCCGTAACGGGTCAGCACGCCCTCCAGGAGGGCCCGCGGGGCGTGGTGCGCCAACGCGATGACGCGGGCGTTCAGGGCAGGTGCGGTGGTGGTGGTCATGGCTGCTCCTTCTCGTTCTCGGCGTGCGGATCAAGAGGTGCGTCGAGCAGGGCGACGAGCTCCCGGGTGAACTGGTGCGCGCGCGGGGAGTCCTGTCCCCCGAGCGGCTCCAGCAGCTGGTCCAGGAGGCCTTGGACGACCGTGATCGCCCGCCCGGTGACCTCGCGGCCCTGCTCGGTCAGCGTCAGCCGCATGGCCCGCGGGTCGCCGGGGTCGCGGGTGCGGGTGACGAGCCCGGCGGTTTCCAGGGCGCGGGCGAGTTTCGAGACGTACAGCGGTTCGAGCCCGGTGTGGTCGGCGAGGCCGCGCTGACTGGGCCGCTCCCCGGTGCGCGCCATGCCGTACAACGACGCGACCAGCGCGTACTGGGCATGGGTCAGGCCCAGCGGTGCGACCGCCCGGTCGACGGCCACCCGCCACTTCATCGACAGGCGCCAGACCAGGAATCCGGCCGTCGCGTTCTCCGCTGCTGTACTCACGAGAAATACAGTACATGGCTACTATGTACATGGCTACTGTTTTGTTCGGTCGGTATGACGACCGTCACAGCTCCGCTTCAGTCCATGGGCGAAAGCGGTCTCAGCGGTGGGGCCCGTGGTGCGGGCTCGTACACTCGCCGGGTGGATACGACCCTTCAGGACCCTCTTGTCGGGCAGGTGCTCGACGGCCGGTACCGCGTCGACGCGCGGATCGCCGTCGGCGGCATGGCCACGGTCTACCGGGCCCTGGACGTCCGGCTGGACCGCGTGCTCGCGCTGAAAGTGATGCACCCGGGCCTCGCTGCCGACGGCTCGTTCGTCGAGCGGTTCATCCGCGAGGCCAAGTCGGTCGCCCGGCTGGCCCACCCGAACGTGGTGCAGGTCTTCGACCAGGGCACCGACGGCACGTACGTGTACCTCGCCATGGAGTACATCGCCGGCTGCACCCTGCGGGACGTGCTGCGCGAACGCGGCGCGCTTCAGCCGCGGGCCGCGCTGGACATCCTGGAGCCGGTGCTGGCCGCGCTGGGCGCCGCGCACCGCGCCGGGTTCGTGCACCGGGACATGAAGCCCGAGAACGTGCTGATAGGGGACGACGGCCGGGTCAAGGTCGCCGACTTCGGACTCGTGCGCTCCGTGGGCTCCGTCACCAGCACCACGGGGGCCGTGCTCGGGACCGTGGCCTACCTCGCGCCCGAGCAGGTCGAGAACGGGTCCGCCGATCCGCGCGTCGACGTGTACGCGTGCGGTGTGGTGCTCTACGAGATGCTCACCGGGGAGAAACCGCACGACGGGGACTCGCCCGCGGTGGTCCTCTACAAGCACCTCCACGAGGACGTGCCGCGCCCGTCCGCCGCCGTGCCGGGTCTCGCGCCCGCGCTGGACGAGCTGACCGCCCTCGGGACCGCCCGCGACCCCGGGGTCCGGCCGCAGGACGCGGTCGCGATGCTCGCCCTGGCGCGCCGGACCCGGGCCGCGCTCACCGACGCGCAGCTGGACGCCGTACCGCCGCAGGCGCTGGCGGACGGCCACGACATCGCCTACGACCGGACCAGTGTCATACCCCGGTCGCTGGACGTGCCCCGTCCCCTGCCGGTCAACGAGGACGACGGCGTGCTGCGGACCAGCCGGTTCGAGGCGGAGCCGGTGCCGGAGCGGCGGCGCGGGGGCCGTCGCTCACGGCGCGGACCGATCGCGCTGGTCGTCGCCGTACTGCTCGTCCTCGGTGTCGGCGCCGGCGTCTGGTACATCAACTCCGGTCAGTTCACCAAGGTGCCCCCGCTGCTGTCGAAGACCGAGGCGCAGGCCACCGCACGGCTGAAGGACGCCGGGCTCGACGTCAAGGCGGTCGAGCACGCCTACAGCGACACGGTGAAGCGGGGCACGGTGATCAGCACCGACCCGGCGGCCGGCCGGCGGATCCGCAGCAACGACTCGGTGACGCTCACGATCTCCGACGGCCCCGAGACGGTGAACGTGCCGGACGTGCAGGGACGGACGCTGGCCGGGGCCAGAGCGCTGCTGAGGGCCGACGGGCTGGCGGCCGGCATGGTGACGCGGGAGTTCAGCGACGACGTGCCCAAGGGGTCGGTGATCAGCACGGATCCCGGCGCCGGGAGCAAGCGGCACGCCGGGACGGCGATCGCGCTCGTCGTCAGCAAGGGCTCCCCGGTCGACGTCCCGGACGTCACCGGCGACGACCTGGACGACGCCCGCCAGGAGCTCCAGGAGGCCGGACTGAAGGTCACGGTCTCCGCGACCGAGGTCAACTCCGAGTACGACCAGGGACAGGTCGCCAGGCAGAGCCCGGCGGGCGACGCCCAGGTCGCGGAGGGCGACACGGTGACGCTGACGCTGTCCAAGGGCCCGGAGATGGTCGAGGTGCCGAACGTGGTCGGAGCCTCCGTCGAGGACGCGGAGAAGCTGCTGGCGCAGTCGGGCTTCGAGGTCAAGGAGGACCGCGGGCTGCTCGGGCTGTTCGGCGACACCGTGAAGAAGCAGTCGGTGGACGCCGGTGAGCAGGCGCCCAAGGGGTCGACGATCACCATCACCATCCGGTGACGGGAGCCGGGCGCCGCCGTGCCACCCTGGACGGGTGAAGAACCAGCAGTCCCGTCCCGCCGAGAACCCGCCGTCCGGCCCCGCCCGCAACCCCGTCGGCGGTCATGTGCCCGTCGCCGGCGGCCTGCACTCCGTGGGGCTGTCCTACGCCCGTGAACTGAAGGCGGAGACCGTGCAGGTCTTCGTCGCCAACCCGCGCGGCTGGGCGACCCCGACGGGCGACCCCCGGCAGGACGAGGCGTTCCGCGCGGCCTGTGCGGAGGATTCGGTGCCGGCGTACGTGCACGCTCCCTACCTGATCAACTTCGGCTCGGGCACCGAGGCGACGGTGGAGAGGTCAGTGGAGTCGCTGCGGCACTCGCTGCGCCGCGGCCGGGAGATCGGCGCGCTCGGGGTGGTCGTGCACACCGGGAGCGCGACCGGCGGGCGGGCCCGGGACGTGGCACTGAAGCAGGTACGGGCGCACCTGCTGCCGCTGCTCGACGAACTGACCGCGGACGACGACCCGTTCCTGCTCCTGGAGTCCACCGCCGGCCAGGGTGCCTCCCTGTGTTCCCGGACCTGGGACTTCGGGCCGTACTTCGAGGCGCTGGACGCCCATCCGAAGCTGGGCGTCTGCCTGGACACCTGTCACGTCTTCGCCGCCGGGCACGACCTGACCGGGCCGAGCGGCATGCATCAGACGCTGGACCTGCTGGTGGACACCGTCGGCGAGGGACGGCTGAAGCTGGTCCACGCCAACGACTCCAAGGACGTCGTCGGCGCCCACAAGGACCGGCACGAGAACATCGGCGCCGGGCACATCGGCGAGGACCCCTTCCGCGCCCTGATGACCCACCCGGCGACCGCGGGCGTACCGCTGATCATCGAGACGCCCGGCGGCAAGGAGGGGCACGCGGCCGACGTGGAGCGCCTCAAGCGGCTCCGCGACGGCTGACGTCCGGCGGGCCGGGGCTCACGCCGCCGCCAGCGGCACCGCCGCCAGCAGCAGGCCGGCCGCCAGCAGGGCCATCGAGCGGCGCAGCCACCGGTACTTCGCCGAGAGGATCACGCTGACGTCCTGGAACTGGGTGAGCAGCCAGCCCACCCGGTCCGCCCCCGCCTCCGCGGCGGCCCCGCGCAGCACCTCCCGGTCGACACCGCCCAGCGCGTCGGCGTAGAAGGTCGGGCCGGGTGCCGAGCGGACCGTGCGGGTGCGGGGCACGATCACCGCGAGCAGCAGCAGCGTGCCGGCCGCCCAGAGCGCCCCGCCCGCCGCGAGGCAGACCAGGGCGAGGCCGGAGGCGCCGGCCGGTGCCCCTCTGCCGAGCACCAGCGCCGGTACCGCGACGGCTCCCGAGAGCAGGACGGACGCCTTCACGTCCGCCCTGCCCAGGTCCTCGCGCACGGTCAGCAGCAGCCGTTCGGCGACATAGTGCGCGGCGGCGTCGGCGGGGTCGCCCGGGTTCATCGGCGCGCCTCGGGGCTGGAGTCGTCCTCCACCCCCGTCCCCTCTCCGGGGACGGCGTCCGTCGGGGAGACCGGCGGGGCCGGCGGGATCGGCGGCGGCGCGTCGGCCGGGAGCAGCGGGGGCGCCGGCGGCATCGGCGGTATCGGCAGCGAGGTCGGGGCCTGCGGGATGCCGTTCGGGAAGACACCGGTGGAGACCGTACGGCTGTACTCGATCAGGGCCTGCACCTGGTCGTCGATCTGGTGGCGCTGCACCACGCCCTGGTTGATCAGGTTGGTGAGGTAGTCCAGGGCGCCCTTGCGCTGTTCGCGGGCCTGCTGCTGGAGCACGCCGAGGATCTCGTGGGCACGGCTCGGGTCGGCGGCCATCATGTGGGCGTACTGGGCGGTCTCGCCCGCGCCGATCAGCTTCTGCGCGTCGTCGATGTTGGCCGCGATCCGCGCCTTGTTGACGGTGTCGATGGCCTCCTGGACCATGGAGCCCTTCTCCACCGCGACCATCTGGGCCTGGTGGTCGGCGGCCGCCTGGCCGAGGTCGATGCGGACGAACACCTGCGTGGCGAGGCCGAGTTCGGCGCCGAAGTCGCCCCACCGGCCGCTGGCCAGCTCGTCCTGGATGGCCTCGTCGACCTGCTGGGCCGAGTCCAGGCTGTAGCGGCGGCTGAGTCCGCGCAGCCGTGCCTCCAGCGAGGGGCGCAGCATGCGCTCCACGTCGACCACGCGCTTCTCGGCGGCGAGGTAGAAGTCGTGCACCTCCCAGTTGACGTCCGCGCCCGCCCGGAACCGGGACCGGTCGCCGTAGGTGGGCAGCTCCAGCTGGAAGGAGACCTGGTGCTGGCCGCGGGCGATCCAGCACACCGAGGTGGGCTTGCCCATCAGCGGCTTGTTGAAGTGCTCGGCGCCGCGCACCGTGATGACGCTGTGCCCGCCGTTCTTGTAGTACAGCACCGACGCCACCTGGCTGTTGCGGTGCCGGTAGGCGGCCTGCGGGGCGAACTCGCGGACGAAGGGGCCTCTGAGGTCGTGCGGGAGGACGAACTCCTGGTCCTGCGGCGGCCACTGGTTGTACGTCATGGTGTACTCGCTCCCTGGACCGCCCCCCACAGGCGGCGGACCTGCTGTTCGTTCAGTGGTTGGTCGGGGTCTTCGGTGAGTTCCTTGATGAGGGACAGCAGCCGGTTGCGGTCGTCGTGGCCGTGCACGAGGAGCGGCAGGAACCGCTCCAGCCGGCCGGCCCAGGGCTGGTCGGCCGAGCGGCGCAGCCAGTCGGACACGGTCTCGACGGCCGCCTCGTACGACCGAGGGGTCTGCAACGCCGTCCACAGCAGCCCGGCGAGCTCCGGGGCGAGGGCGGGCCGTACCTCGGCGAGGGCGAGCATCAGCGGCCAGTCGCCGTGGCCCTCCAGGTCCTCGTGCAGGTTCCACAGGTCGCTGGCGGGCAGGCCGGCGAGGTAGACGGTGGACTGGAGGCCGAGGTCCTGCTGGGGCCGGCGTTCGTCGGAGAGCCAGGCGCGGATCCGGCGCAGGGTCTGGGCCTCGGGGTGGGCGCCGGCGAAGTGGGCGACCTGGACGGACGCCGCGGACCGCAGCTTGCCCTCGTCCCGGACGCCGATGCCGCCGAGCAGGTCGAGGGAGTCGCGGACGGTGCCGGTGGCCCGGCCCCGGCCGAGCACCGCGCCCGCGGTCCAGCGCAGTTCCTCGTCGCCGTACCGGGCCCAGGAGGCGACCAGGGCGCGGATGGCGGTGCCGACCTCCGGCGAGCCGAGGGCGACGTCGAGGACGGTCGCGGCGAACAGTCGGCGGGGCGCCCGCTCGGACCGGGCCATGGGCTGGACCAGTTCGTGGACGGTGTGGGAGAGGTCGAGGCGGCACAGGTGCCCGGCGGCCACGGCGGCCCGGACCCAGACCTGCGGCCGGCCGTCCTCGCAGAGTCCGGCCAGCCAGCGCAGCACGGGTCCGCGCGCGTTGTGCCGGTGCTGCCACAGGTGGCCGAGGACGGCCGGGGCGAGCGCCTCGCCGGCGAACCGCACGGTGCGCACCGGCACCTCCTCGGTGCCGACCTCCTCGGTGCCCAGTTCGGCGACCGCGCGGGCGGAGACCAGCCGGGCGTCGACGCCGTCGCTGAACAGCGGGCGGCCGGGGGTGGCCTCGGGGTCGACGGTGACGGCCAGTTCCCAGGCGAGCACCTCGGCGGCCTCGGCGACGGCGCTGAGCGAGGCCCCGTCGAGGACGGCGACGGCGATCCGGTAGGCCGCGTCCCGCAGCCGCTCCGGGGTCTCGGAGCGGAGTCCGCCGGCGAACCACTCGGCTGCCTGGTTCTCGGCGAACTTCCGGCATTCGTCCATGAGTTCGTCGTGGCTGAGCTTGCCCCGGGTGTGCTGGGCCAGCAGGGTGGCGAAGTGCGCCGCCTCCGCGGGCCGCAGGTCGTTCAGGCCGCGCGCCGCGAGGACGTCGGGGTCCAGGGCGGTCGCCCGGGCGCGTTCGTAGTCGGGCCCGGCGCCGTCGAGTTCGAGGGCGAGGTGGCCTTCGAGTACGGCGGTCTGGGCGGCCGGGGTGTGGACGCGGTAGTAGCGGGCGCTGCGGGAGAGCACGTCACCGGGTTCGGGGGTGGCGAGCAGGACCGCGTAGGCGTCCTTCCTGCCGAGCAGTTGGCAGAGCCGGTCGAGGCCCGTCTCGTCGGGCAGTGCGGCGCCTGGTTCCAGGGCGTAGCCGTGGCCCCCGCTGATCTGGTCGTCGTCGAGCTTGTCCAGGTCGGTGCGCGGGTCGAGCCGGGAGACGCGGCCGCCGGTCACCCTGTCCAGCAGGGACAGCGCGGTGTAGGCGCGGCCGGTGCCGGGCTGGCCGAACAGCACCAGGAGGCGGCCGGTGCTCAGCTGGTCGAGGTGGTCGTCGTACTCCGCGGGCTGCTTGAAGACCTGGCGGAGCCGGCGCAGCTGGTCGTCCGGGAGGGGGCCGGCGAGCACGCGTTCCGTGGTCTGCCGGCCGTAGAAGTTCATGGTGCCGACGGAGCCGGAGCTGACCAGGGTGCCGGATCCGTACTGGCTGACGGTCGAGCGGTAGACGCGGGAGGCGGCGGCCGCGGCGCCGGGCAGTGCCTCCTCGCCGAGCGGGTCGGCGGCCGGGCCGCCGATGACGTCGGCCTTCTCCGGCTCGGGTGCGGCGGCGGGCTCGGCGCCCTGCGGCTTGTCCGGTTCCGGCTTCGGCTGCTGCTGTTGCTGTGGTTTCGGGGAGCCCTGGGGCGGCTGCGGGCCCTGTGCGTTCACCGGCCACCGCCGTCGGAGAAGTTGATGGTGTCGATGGTGCCGCCGACCACGATCCGGCCGGTGCCGTGCTGGTGGATGTTCTGGACGACACGGTCACCGGCGGCCGCGTCGTCCGCGGCGGGGGCGGGGGCGGCCGCGTCGTCCGCGGCGGCGGGGGCGGCCTTCTCGGCCTGGGGCTGCGGCGGCCGGGGCGGGTGCGGCGGGAGCGGTCCGGCCGGCCCGGCCGCCGCCGTGTCCGGCGCCTGCTCCCGCTCCGCGCGCGGCTCGGGCTCGGGGGGTTCGGACCGGCCCGGGACCATGAACCAGGCGGTGGTGCGGCCCTCCTTGAGGTCCACGTCGTGCCGGCGGTAGTGCCCGGGATCCACCCAGCGTCCGCCGGGCAGGATGAAGTCCTCGTGCACGCGGTCGGAGGCGGCCACCACCAGCGGCGCGCCGTCCGCGGCCCGGAGGACCGCCTTGGTGACGGCGCAGTCGGCCAGCCGGCACGCCAGGTCCACGGCGCGCCCGGAGCGGCCGTGGGCGTCGGCGGTGACCCGCCCGATGTGCAGGCCCACGCGCAGCCGCAGCGGCTTCCTGAGGTGCTGGTTGGTCTCCCGCAGGTTCTGGTGGAGGTGTTCGATCCACTCCCCCACCACCCGGACGGGCGGGACGTCGGGCGCCAGGACGCCGAGGATGCCGTCGCCGCGGTCCTCCTGGTAGAGCCGGGGCGGGCGGATGCCGGCCCGCTCGAAGGCGGTGCCCGTGACGTCGTAGAGTCTGCGCCGCATCTCGGGTTTCTCGGTGTCGGTCAGCAGACCCGAGCCCTGTGCGTCCACGTTGACGATGAAGCCGTACGCGGCTTCCCCCTCCATCGCTTTCTCCTCCCAGCTGTCCCGCCGGACCACCGGCTGCCTGGCTGCGATGGTCGCGGAGCCGGCCGGTCGTCGCTGTAGCCGTTTACACAGCACGGGACTCGGTGCGTTCAGGTCTCGTGCGGTTGTCCGGCGGCGAGCAGGCGGAGCGGGTCCAGGTCGGCCACGGCCAAGGTGCCGGGGCCGGTGCGGACCAGGCCCTGTTCCCGTAACAGGCGCAGGGCCTTGGCGACGGCCTCCCGGGTGGAGCCCACGGACGCGGCCAGCTCGTGCTGCGCGAGGGGCAGCCGGATGGTCACGGCCTCGTTCTCCCGGCGGCCTGCGCGGTCGGCGAGTTCGACCAGGCGCTCGGCGAGCCGTTGCAGCACGGTCATCGAGGCCAGCGCCCGGCGCTCGTGGTCCGCGCTGCGCAGCCGCTCGGTGAGCTGGACCGTCATCAGCGCGTTGGCGTGCGGCCGGGAGGCCAGGAACCGGCGGAACCGCTCACCGGGTACGACCAGGCCGGTCACCTCGCCGAGGGTGCTGACCGAGGCGCTGCGCGGGCGGCCGTCGAGCGCGGCCATGTCCCCGACGACCTCGCCGGCCCGGCGGAGTGCCAGGATCAGCCGGCCGCCGCGCTCGGTCGGCGTCCACACCGTGCACCAGCCGCTGAGCAGGACCACCGCGAAGGTGGTGCGGTCGCCCTCCGTGATGACCGTGTCGTACGCGGGGTATTCGTGCCGGGTGCCGAGGCTCGCCAGTGCCTCCCGGTCCCCCGGTCCGAGTCCCCCCATGAAGGTATGCCGCTCTCCGAACAGCCCCACCGTCGCCCCCGACCGCTCGCCCCCGAACAGGATCACAAGCGGAACCTCAACGGCCCCTCGGATCCGTCTTCGCCCGGCGCGTCTCCCGCCAGGCAAGGATCTCAGCGTAGCGCTCTGGGCACGGAATGTGCTCGCTGTTACCGGAACGAGCCCGAAGCCTTCACGGGAATACCCCAGGGGGGTATACATGTTGACGTCCTACAGGAGCCACACCTGACACCGGGGGTCAGCCATGGACCACGAGCACACAGTTCACGACCACACCGACCACGACCGCACCGACCACGGCCACACCGACCACACCGACCACGGCCACGCCGATCACGAACACGCCGCGCACGGGCACGCCGGGGCCGGGGCGTCCTGGGCCACGGCCGTGCAGGCCACCCTGCACTGCCTCACCGGGTGCGCCGTCGGCGAGGTGCTCGGCATGGTCGTCGGCACGGCCTTCGGCTGGGGGAACCTGCCGACCACGTTGCTGGCGATCGTGCTGGCGTTCCTCTTCGGCTACTCGCTGACCATGCGCGGGGTGCTGCGGGCGGGCGTGGACCTCCGTACCGCGGTGCGGGTGGCGCTGGCGGCGGACACCGTCTCGATCGCCGTGATGGAACTGATCGACAACGGCACGATCCTGGTCTGGCCGGCCGCGATGGACGCCCAGCTGGGCGACGCGCTGTTCTGGATCTCGCTGGCCGTCTCGCTCGTGCTGGCGTTCGTGGTGACCACGCCGGTCAACAAGTGGACCATCGGGCGGGGCATGGGGCACGCGGTGGTGCACCAGTACCACCACTGAGGCGTTCCGGCTCAGACCCCGGGGCCGTCCCCCGGTCCCTCCTGGTAGGAGTAGCGCTGTTCCTTCCAGGGGTCGCCGATGTTGTGATAGCCGCGCTCCTCCCAGAAGCCCCGGCGGTCGGCGGTCATGTACTCGATGCCGCGGACCCACTTGGGGCCCTTCCAGGCGTACAGCTGGGGCACGACCAGGCGGACCGGGAAGCCGTGCTCGGCGGTGAGGAGTTCGCCGTCCTTGTGGGTGGCGAAGAGCGTGCGCTCGGCGGCGAAGTCCGCCAGGCGCAGGTTGGAGCTGAAGCCGTACTCCGCCCAGACCATCACATGGGTGACCTCGGAGGCGGGCGGCGCGAGCTCCAGGACGGTCCGTGCCGGGATTCCGCCCCACTCGGCGCCGAGCATGCTGAACTTCGTCACGCAGTGCAGGTCGGCGACCACGGTGGTGTACGGCAGGGCGGTGAACCGCTCATGGTTCCAGGTGTGCGCGTCCCCGTCGGCGGTGGCGCCGAAGACCCTGAACTCCCAGCGCTCGGGCCGGAACTTGGGCACCGGACCGTAGTGGGTGACCGGCCAGCCGCGCTGGAGCCGCTGTCCCGGCGGAAGCTCGGACCCTGCGGCTCCTCTGGACGCGTGCTCCACCGGATGACCCATGCCTTCCATCCTGACAGACCACGGGCGGTGCACCCGACCAGGCAGACCACCGCAGAGATCACCAAAAGGTCCAACTGACGCCAAGCGTGGACTTACTTACTAAGTACGCACTTACTGGACGATCTTCTGTGCCGGTGCAATCATGCGCCGCAAACATCCCCATCCGTCCGGTACGGAACCATGCGGAAGGAGCCTCTGCGATGCAGGGCGACCCCGAGGTCATCGAATTCCTCAACGAGCAGCTCACCGGCGAGCTCACCGCCATCAACCAGTACTTCCTGCACGCGAAGATGCAGGAGAACTTCGGCTGGTACAAGCTCGCGAAGTACACCCGGCACGAGTCGTTCGACGAGATGAAGCACGCCGAGGTGCTCACCGACCGGATCCTGTTCCTGGAGGGGCTGCCCAACTACCAGCGGCTGTTCCACGTCCGCGTGGGGCAGACCGTGAAGGAGATGTTCGAGGCCGACCGGCAGATCGAGGTGGAGGCGATCGACCGGCTCAAGCGCGGGATCAAGGTGATGCGCGAGAAGGGCGACGTCACGTCCGCGAACATCTTCGAGGACATCCTCGCCGACGAGGAGCACCACATCGACTACCTCGACACCCAGCTGGAGCTGGTGGAGAAGCTGGGTGAGGCGCTCTACATCTCGCAGATCATCGAGCAGCCGGAGAGCAGCTAGGCGCTCCGTGGGAAGGGCCGGGGCAGGCCGTCGGCCGGCTGCGGGGCCGTCGCGGCCGATCGCGCGGGTTCCCGTGCCCCTTCGGGGCGCTCGCCGGGCAGCGCCGCCAGCACAGGCCTGCCCTGTTCCGCCGCCTCGCGGCGGGGGCAGGCGCCGCGGCCGAGGAGCGCCTGGATCCGGCGGACGCACGAACCGCAGTCGGTGCCGGCCTTGGAGGCGGAGGCTATCTGCCGGGGGGTGCAGGCGCCGTCCGCCGCGTGCTGCTTGACCTGGGCCTCGGTGATGCCGAAGCAGCTACAGACGTACACGCGGTTCCACCTCCCTGCGGGGACGGTTCTTCCTACTGCCATCCCGCTTTTCGGTGAGGCAAACCTAACCTTACCCATCGTCGGGGAACCGCAAAAGTGCGAGGGGCGCGGATCCGGTGTGATCCGCGCCCCAGAGCAGTCGCTCAGTGCCCTCACTGGTCCCGGTACATCTCCGCGACCAGGAACGCCAGGTCCAGGGACTGGCTGCGGTTCAGGCGGGGGTCGCAGGCCGTCTCGTAGCGCTGGTGCAGGTCGTCGACGAAGATCTCGTCGCCGCCGCCCACGCACTCGGTGACGTCGTCACCGGTGAGCTCGACATGGATGCCGCCCGGGTGGGTGCCGAGGGTCTTGTGGACCTCGAAGAAGCCCTTGACCTCGTCGAGCACGTCGTCGAAGCGGCGGGTCTTGTGACCCGAGGCGGCCTCGAAGGTGTTGCCGTGCATCGGGTCGGTCACCCAGGCCACGGTGGCGCCCGAGGCGGTGACCTTCTCGACCAGCTCGGGGAGCTTGTCGCGGACCTTGTCGGCGCCCATCCGGACGATGAAGGTCAGCCGGCCCGGCTCGCGGTCCGGGTCGAGGCGGTCGATGTACTTCAGCGCGTCCTCGGCCGTGGTCGTCGGACCGAGCTTGAGGCCGATCGGGTTGCTGATCCGCGAGGCGAACTCGATGTGCGCGCCGTCCAGCTGCCGGGTGCGCTCACCGATCCACACCATGTGCCCGGAGACGTCGTACAGCTTGCCGGTGCGGGAGTCGACCCTGGTCAGGGCGGACTCGTAGTCGAGCAGCAGCGCCTCGTGCGAGGAGAAGAACTCGACGGTCTTGAACTCCTCCGGGTCGGTGCCGCAGGCCCGCATGAAGTTCAGCGCGTTGTCGATCTCGCGGGCGAGCTGCTCGTAGCGCTGGCCCGACGGGGAGGACTTCACGAAGTCCTGGTTCCAGGCGTGCACCTGGCGCAGGTCCGCGTAACCGCCGGTGGTGAAGGCGCGCACCAGGTTCAGCGTGGAGGCGGACGCGTTGTACATCCGCTTCAGCCGCTCGGGGTCCGGGATCCGGGCCGCCTCGTTGAAGTCGAAGCCGTTGACGGAGTCGCCGCGGTACGTCGGCAGCGTCACGCCGTCGCGGGTCTCGGTCGGCTTGGAGCGCGGCTTGGAGTACTGGCCGGCGATCCGGCCGACCTTCACCACGGGCACCGACGCGGCGTACGTCAGCACGGCACCCATCTGGAGGAGCGTCTTGAGCTTGTTGCGGATGTGGTCGGCCGACACCGCGTCGAAGGCCTCGGCGCAGTCGCCGCCCTGGAGGAGGAACGCCTCTCCCTTGGCGACGGCCGCCATCCGGGCGCGCAGCTGGTCGCACTCGCCCGCGAAGACGAGCGGCGGATACGACTCCAGCTCCGCAACGACTGCGCGCAGAGCCTCGGGGTCGGGGTACTCGGGCTGCTGCGCCGCGGGCAGGTCTCGCCAGGTGTTGCCAGCGCTCGCGCTGGTCTTAGCGTTCACGGTCACCTCGTAAACATTACGGGGTCGTGTCGCCATATTTTCCTCCGGCTCGACTGGTGAGACGCCGTGATTGCCCTGTGGACAGGGCGGGCGGTGGGGTAGGGTTTTCCACATGTTCGCGCACTCGACCCAGAACTGGTGGTGGACCGCTTCTCCGGCGGCCCACTGACTGCGCGTACGCAAGACTTCGCGAAGGCCGCCCGAGGGGCGGCCTTCGGTGTTTCCGGGGTCGTTCCTCTCCCACCTGCCAGAGGACCGCAGAGGAACCATGGACCTGACCCAGTTGCTCCACGACGACCGCCCCTTCGCCCTGCTCCGGCGCCGCACCCCCGGCCACGACGAGAACACGGTGGAGGTCCTGGTCGGCCCCGTCACCGCCCGCGACCGGCTCGCCGACCTGCCGGAGGAGGGCCTGGCCCTGGTCCCGTTCCGGCAGATCCGCGAGCGGGGCTTCGACGTGCGGGACGACGGGACGCCGTTGCTGGTGCTGACCCCCGAGGTGGTGGGCCGGGTGCCGCTGGCCGACGCCCTCGCCGCGCTTCCCGCGCACGACGTACGGGTGGAGCGCGGCGGCTTCGACGTGGACGACGACGCGTACGGCGAGATCGTCGGGCGGGTGCTGCGCGAGGAGATCGGCCGGGGCGAGGGCGCGAACTTCGTGATCCGCCGGACCTACCAGGGGGAGGTCCCGGGCTTCGGGCGCGCCGACGCGCTGGCCCTGTTCCGGCGGCTGCTGGCGGGCGAGCGGGGCGCGTACTGGACGTTCGTCGTGCACACCGGGGACCGGACGCTGGTCGGGGCCAGCCCGGAGGTGCACGTGCGGATGTCCGGCGGCACGGTGGTGATGAACCCGATCAGCGGCACGTACCGCTATCCCGCCGAGGGCCCCACCCCCGAGCACCTGCTCGGCTTCCTGGCCGACGGCAAGGAGATCGAGGAGCTGTCGATGGTCGTCGACGAGGAGCTCAAGATGATGTGCACCGTCGGCGACATGGGCGGGGTCGTCGTCGGCCCCAGGCTCAAGGAGATGGCGCACCTCGCGCACACCGAGTACGAGCTGCGCGGGAAGTCCTCGCTGGACGTGCGGGAGGTCCTGAGGGAGACCATGTTCGCGGCGACCGTGACGGGGTCGCCGGTGCAGAACGCCTGCCGGGTCATCGAGCGGCACGAGGTGGGCGGGCGCGGCTACTACGCGGGCGCGCTGGCGCTGCTCGGCCGGGATTCCGGGGGCGCCCAGACCCTGGACTCCCCCATCCTCATCCGTACCGCCGACATCGACGCGCGGGGCCGGCTGCGGGTTCCCGTCGGCGCCACGCTGGTGCGCGGCTCGGACCCGGCGGGCGAGGTCGCCGAGACCCACGCCAAGGCGGCGGGGGTGCTGGCGGCGCTGGGGGTACGGCCGGCCCGGCCGCGGGGTGAGGAGCAGCGCCCCGGGCTGGCGGACGACCCCCGGGTGCGGGCCGCGCTGGACGGGCGCCGGGCGTCGCTCGCCCCCTTCTGGCTGCGGATGCAGGAGCGGACCGGGGAACTGGCCGGGCACGCGCTGGTGGTGGACGGGGAGGACACGTTCACGGCGATGCTCGCGCACCTGCTGCGCTCGGGCGGCCTCGACGTCACCGTACGGCGTTACGACGAGCCGGGACTGCGGGCGGACGTGCTCGCGCACCTGGGGCCGGTGGTGCTGGGCCCGGGGCCGGGTGACCCGTCCGACCTGGCCGATCCGAAGATGCGGTTCCTGCGGGAGCTGACGGCGTCGGTGATCCGGGAGCACCGGCACGGGGTGCTGGGCGTCTGCCTCGGGCACGAGCTGGTCGCGGCTGAGCTGGGGCTGGGGATCGTGCGCAAGGAGGTCCCCTTCCAGGGGGCGCAGACGACCGTGGACCTGTTCGGGCGGGCGGAGACCGTCGGCTTCTACAACAGCTTCGTGGCCCGGTGCGACGAGGACGCGGCGCGCGAGCTGGCGGCGCACGGGGTGGAGGTGAGCCGGGCGGCGAACGGCGAGGTGCACGCCCTGCGGGGACCCGGGTTCGCCGGGGTGCAGTTCCATCCGGAGTCGGTGCTCACGTTGAACGGGGCGTCGATCGTGCGGGAGCTGGTGGGGCGGTTGCGGGACACCGGGACAGTCCAGGCCTGAGTCCCGGGTGCGGACCGGGCCTTGCCGCGGCCCCGTTCCGTGGCTCTCCGCGGAACGGGGCGTGCGGGATCCGGTCGTCCGGTCCCGGCCGAGGAAGACCCCGGCTCTCAGCCGAAGAAGACCCCGACCTCCTCGTACAGCTTCGGGTCCACGGTCTTCAGCCTGGCCGTGGCCTCCGCGATCGGCACCCGGACGATGTCGGTGCCGCGCAGCGCGACCATCTTGCCGAAGTCGCCGTCGCGGACGGCTTCGATGGCGTGCAGGCCGAAGCGGGTGGCCAGCCAGCGGTCGAAGGCGCTGGGCGTACCGCCGCGCTGGATGTGCCCGAGGACGGTGGTCCTGGCCTCCTTGCCGGTGCGCTTCTCGATCTCCTTGGCCAGCCACTCGCCGACCCCGGAGAGCCGGACGTGCCCGAAGGAGTCCAGGGACTGGTCCTTGAGGACGACGTCGCCGTCCTTCGGCATGGCGCCCTCGGCCACGACCACGATCGGGGCGTACGACGCCTTGAAGCGGGAGGTGATCCAGGCGCACACCTGGTCCAGGTCGAAGCGCTGCTCCGGGATGAGGATGACGTTGGCGCCGCCCGCGAGACCGGAGTGCAGGGCGATCCAGCCGGCGTGCCGGCCCATCACCTCGCAGACCAGGACCCGCATGTGGGACTCGGCGGTGGTGTGCAGCCGGTCGATGGCCTCCGTCGCGATGCCGACGGCGGTGTCGAAGCCGAAGGTGTAGTCGGTGGCGGACAGGTCGTTGTCGATGGTCTTCGGGACACCGACGACGGGCACGCCGTACTCGTCGGTGAGGCGCGCGGCGACGCCCAGGGTGTCCTCGCCGCCGATCGCGATGAGCGCCTCGACCTCCAGTTTGGCGAGGTTGTCCTTGATCCGGCGGATGCCGTTCTCCTGCTTGAGCGGATTGGTGCGCGAGGAGCCGAGGATGGTGCCGCCGCGGGGCAGGATGCCGCGCACGGCGGGGATGTCGAGACGGACGGTGTCGCCTTCGAGGGGTCCGCGCCAGCCGTCCCGGAAGCCGACGAAGTCGTAGCCGTACTCCTGCACGCCCTTGCGGACGACGCCCCGGATGACGGCGTTGAGCCCGGGGCAGTCGCCGCCTCCGGTCAGTACTCCGACCCGCATGGAAATGTCCCTTCGCCGCGGTTGCCTGGTGAGGGTCACGCTAGTGGTGATCCAGGTCACACAGGGATGGGCGGGAAGGGCAATTCCGGTGAATCGGTGGGCGGTTGGTTTACTTGCCGTCAAGCGCGAAGATCACATCAGCTGTGGATCATTCGTCGTCGAGGCCGCGCTCTATGGCATACCGGACCAGTTCCACCCTGTTGTGCAACTGGAGCTTGCCGAGGGTGTTCTGGACATGGTTCTGGACCGTGCGGTGCGAGATGACCAGCCGCTCGGCGATCTGCTTGTAGCTCAGGCCCTTGGCCACCAGCCGCAGCACCTCGGTCTCGCGGTCGGTCAGCCGGGGCGCGTCCGGCCCGTCGGCGTCCGCGGCCGGAGCCGGTTCGGAGGCCAGCCGGCGGTACTCGCCGAGGACCAGACCGGCCAGGCCGGGCGTGAACACCGGGTCGCCGACGGCGGTACGGCGCACCGCGTCGAGGAGTTCCTCCGTCGACGCCGACTTCAGCAGGTAGCCGGTCGCGCCGGACTTCACCGCCTCCAGCACGTCGGCGTGCTCCCCGCTGGCGGACAGCACCAGGACCCGCAACGCCGGGTTGTGGCCGACGAGTTCCTTGCAGACCTGGACACCGGGCCTGGCCGGCAGGTTGAGGTCCAGGACGAGGACGTCGGGCGCGGCGGCCTTGGCACGGCGCACCGCCTGGTCGCCGTCCCCGGCGGTGGCGACCACCTCGAACCCGGCCTCGGCCAGGTCCCGGGCGACCGCGTCGCGCCACATGGGGTGGTCGTCGACCACCATCACCTTGATGCTCATCGCCGCTCCGCCTTCCCCGGGGAGACCTTCGGTACCTTCAGCTCCACTTCCGTGCCCTGCCCGGGAGTCGAGAACAGCTCGGCGCTGCCGCCGAGGTCACGCAGCCGGCCGCGGATCGACTGGGCCACCCCGAGCCGCCCCTCCCCCTCGGCCTGGGCGAGCCGCCCCTCCGGGATGCCGGGGCCGTCGTCCCGTACGGTCACCACGATCCCGTCGGGCTCGTCCTCGACCAGGATCCAGGCCCGTGCCTGCTCCCCCGCGTGCCTGCGGACGTTGTCCAGGGCGGCACCGACGGCGGCGGCCAGCTCGCGTGCCGCGCGCGGCGGCACCTCCACCGGCGCACCGGGTTCGGCCAGGTTGACCCGGGACCCGGCGTACGGCGCGAGCAGGGTGCGCAGGTCGACGGGACCGGCGTCGTCCGGTTCCTCGACCAGGCGTACGACCGCGCCCTCGGCCGCGTCCTCCGAGAGCCGGGAGGGCGGCACCAGGCCGCCGGAGACCAGGGTGCGCAGGGCGACCTCCTGCTCCCCCGCGAGCCGGCCCAGCTCGGCCGCCTCGCCGCCGAGGACCGCGCCACGCCGCTGCACCATGGCGAGCACCTGGAGCACGCCGTCGTGGATGTCCCGGGCGAGCCGTTCCCGTTCGCGGGTCGTGGCCTCGATCTCCAGGGCGCGGGCGAGGGTGCGCTCGGAGGCGCGGGCGACCTCCACGACGTACCCGATGGCGATGGAGGCGACCCAGACCAGGACCACGCTGTGGACGGTGTCGCGGGCCGGGTGGCCGCGCTCGATCAGGTTGGCGGCGGCGACCGGGGTGGAGGCGAACGCGGCCCAGCGCCAGCCGCCCTTGATGGCGTAGGCGAGGACCGCGCCTGCCGTCCAGATCGACGGCAGGGTGGGGCCGCCACGGTCGATGTGGCCCTGGGTGACCACCCAGGGGGTCAGCACGATGCCGGTGATCGCGACGGCCAGGTCGACGGCGAGGAAGCGCTTGGTGCAGGCCGCCGCGTTCTGCACGCGCGGGAGGGTCGCCAGCGTCCAGACGGTCAGGACGGCGAAGTAGGCGATGGCGACACCGGGGCGGTCGTAGTCCTCGTAGGCGGAGGCGAACAGACCGATGGCGTAGAGCAGGGTCAGCACCCGGTAGCCGGTGAGCGCACGCCACAGGGGCTGCTCCACCGACATGCGTACGACACGTTCCCGCTTGGTCATCTCCCCCGGTCCCCCCTCGCCCCCCGGCCGCCGACTACGACTCGGTGGTTCTCTTCTCGGCCTTCGCCGCGTCCTTCTCCGCCCTGACCGCGTCCTTCTCGGCCTTGGCGGCCTCCGAGATCTGCCGCTTGGCGGCGGTCGCGTAGATGTCGACGTACTCCTGGCCGGAGAGCTTCATGATCTCGTACATGACCTCGTCGGTCACCGCGCGCAGCACGAACCGGTCGTGTTCCATGCCCTGGTAGCGGCTGAAGTCCAGGGCCTTGCCGATCCGGATGCCCGGCCGCATCAGCTTGGGCATGACCTGCCCGGGCGGCTGGATCTTCTCGGTGTCGATCATGGCGACCGGGACCACCGGGGCGCCGGTCGCGAGCGCCACGCGCGCGAGGCCGCCGGGCTTTCCGCGGTAGAGCCGGCCGTCGGGCGAGCGGGTGCCCTCCGGGTAGATGCCGAACAACTCGCCGCGCTCCAGCACCTCTATGCCGCTCTTCACCGCCGCCTCGCCGGCGCCGCGCGCCCCGGAGCGGTCCACCGGGAGCTGGCCGACGCCCTTGAAGAAGGCCGCCGTCAGGCGCCCCTTCACGCCGGGCGTGGTGAAGTACTCGGCCTTCGCGATGAACGTGACCTTGCGGTCCAGCACCGCGGGCAGGAAGAACGAGTCCGAGAAGGACAGGTGGTTACTCGCCAGGATCGCCGGGCCCTCGGCCGGGACGTTCTCCAGGCCCTCCACCCAGGGCCTGAAGGTGACCTTGAGCGGTCCCCCGATAGCGACCTTCATCGCGCCGTACAACAACCGAGTGCCTCCTGTTTCCGTCGATCAGACCTTAACCCGGAGCGCCGGGAATGGCCCCGACGACCCTGGTCGGTGTCAGTGCCGTCGCGTACGGTGAAGCACATCCGAAGTCGTCGTTTCCGCCCCTCGCAGTTCCCACCTCTCGCAGTTCCCCGAAGTTCCCGGAAGTTCCCCCTCTCATGAATTGGAGAGCGAAGGTGCCGGTTCTCCCCGGAGCCGAGCCGTACCGCCATGCCGGCGGGGAGGTCGGCGTCCTGCTCTGTCATGGTTTCACCGGCTCACCCCAGTCGCTGCGCCCCTGGGCCGAGCACCACGCGGCACACGGCCTGACCGTGTCCCTGCCCCTGCTGCCCGGACACGGCACGCGCTGGGAGGACATGCAGGTCACCGGCTGGGAGGACTGGTACGCGGAGGTGGACCGCGAGCTGCGGTTGCTGCGCGAGCGCTGCTCCCAGGTGTTCGTGGCGGGTCTGTCGATGGGTGGCGCGCTGGCCCTGCGGCTGGCCGCGCGGAACGGGACGGGTGTGGAAGGCGTGGTGATCGTCAACCCGGCGAACAAGGTGCACGGCCTGTCCGCGTACGCCCTTCCGGTGGCCCGGCATCTCGTCCGCACGACGCCGGGCATCGCCAGCGACATCGCCAAGCCGGGCGCCGCGGAGGTGGGGTACGACCGGGTGCCGCTGCACAGCGCGCACTCGCTGAGGAAGTTCTTCCGCCGGGTGGACGGCGAGCTTCCGCAGGTGACCCAGCCGCTGCTGCTCCTGCGCAGCACCGAGGACCATGTGGTTCCGGCGGTCGATTCCGCCCGGATCCTGAGCCGCGTGTCGTCCACGGACGTAACGGAGGTCGTGCTGGAACAGAGTTACCACGTGGCGACGTTGGACCATGACGCGGACCGGATCTTCGAGGAGAGCCTCGCCTTCATCGGCCGGCTCGCACCCAGTGTCGGCAAGGAAGGGACGGCCGCAGTTGGCTGAGCACGACTCCGACCGCGAGGACCGCGAGCCGGACGAGAAAGGGGTGCCCTTCGACGAGGCGGCCGCCTGGGCGGCGATCGTCGCGGGGTACGGCGAGGAACCGCCGGATCCGCCGGGCACGACACCGTTCAAGCCGGTGGAGGACCTGGCGCTGCCGCCCATGGAGGAGGACGAGCCCGTGCCCGGGCCGGCGGCTTCGCAGGAGAAGTCCCCGGCCAAGCCGCTGGGCAGCTCCGTCTCCTTCGCGCCGGGCGTGGGCCCGCGTGACCACACGGCGCCGGAGCCGTCCGAGGACGACTTCGACGAGGACGACGAGGGGCACTTCGTGCCGCCCGAGCCGCCGCCGCTGCCCGCCGCCGACACGACCGCCAGGTTCGCCTGGCTGGGCGTGGTGGGCGGGCCGCTCCTGCTGCTGCTCGCGGTGCTGCTGGGCTGGGACATGACCTGGTGGCTGGCGACGCTGGGGATCGGCGGGTTCCTCGGCGGGTTCGTCACGCTGGTGACGCGCATGAAGACGGACGACGACGAGGACGGGGACCCCGGCCGGGGCGCCGTGGTCTGAGTCGCGTCAGGACGCCGGGATTCTGAGGGCGGCCAGGACCGGGAGATGGTCGGTGGCCGCCCTCAGGTCCGCTTCGGTGACGCCGGGCTGGTCCAGGGGGACACCGCAGCCGAGCACCTCGATGCCCTTGGTGGCGAAGATCGCGTCGATGCGCTGGTGCGGGTCGGTGGATCCGGAGGTGAGTTCGCCGCCCCAGGGCACGGTGGTACGGCAGTCCTGGAAGGCGCCGGCCAGGCGGCGGAAGGTGCGGCCCTCGGGCCGGTCGTTGAGGTCGCCGCCCGCGACGGCGTGCGTCACGCCCAGCCCGGCGACCCGGTCGAGGAGCATGCCGCCCTGCTCGTGGCGCTCGTCCTGCTGGAGGCTCAGGTGGAAGCTGGTGACGCCGAGGCGGACGCCGCCGAACCGGACGACGGCGGTGGCGAAGCCCCTGCGGTGCAGGCCGGGGGTGAGCGGGAGGAGGACGTCCTCGGTGCGCTCGACGGTGGCGCGGAGGTCGCAGAGGATCGCCGGGCCGGCCGCGGTCGCGCCGCCGGTGAGGATCACCAGGTCGCAGGCGGAGGCCAGTCGGGCGAGCTTCTTGCGCCAGCGGAAGAAGCGCGGGGCCTCCTGGATCAGCACCAGGTCGGGGGCGCAGGCCTTGATGACGCGGGCGAGGGCGTCGGTGTCGTCCCGGAGGGAGCGGATGTTGTAGCTCAGGACGCGGATGACGGCGGAACCGTCGGGCTCTGTGTGGGAGTTGGGGAGCGACGCCATATTGATCAATGTACGCCGGGAGCGGGGCTGTGCGCCTACCGGGGTGGGGCGCGAGGCAGGTGTGCGACTGCCGGTTGTGTGTGGCCAGTCGCGCAGTTCCCCGCGCCCCCAGGGGTTGCGGTTGCCGCCTCCCGGAAGGGCAGGCGTCACATGATCGGGTCCGGCTCCCTCGCCAGGTCGGCCGCGCCCACCAGGCCCGCCTCGTTGCCCAGCTGGGCGGCGATGACGTCGGCCACCGGGCGCCAGTTGCCGCCCACCAGCCAGCGCTTGTAGGACTTGCGGATCGGGTCGAGGACCAGTTCGCCCTCGTCCGAGAGCCCGCCGCCGACAATGAACGCGGAGGGGTCGAAGAGCGAGGCGAGGTCGGCGAGACCGGCGCCGGCCCAGCGGGCGAGCTCGCGGTAGGAGTCGACGGCGACCGGGTCGCCCTGGCGCGCGGCCATGGAGATGTGCTTGCCCTCGATGCCGTCGGGGCTGCCGTCGCCGAGGCCCAGCAGGATCTCGGCGGCCTCGGGGGTGGCGTTGGCGCGCTGCTTGGCGTAGCGGACGAGGGCGCGGCCGGAGGCGTACTGCTCCCAGCAGCCCTGCGAGCCGCAGCCGCACAGCAGCCCGTCCGGGACCATCCGGATGTGCCCGAACTCGGCGGCCACTCCGAAGTGCCCGCGGCGCAGCTTGTTGCCGATGATGATGCCGCCGCCGAGGCCGGTGCCGAGGGTGATGCAGATGACGTTGCGGTGGCCCTTGCCCGCGCCGAACTTGTACTCGCCCCAGGCGGCGGCGTTGGCGTCGTTCTCCACCACCACGGGGAGGCCGACCCGGGCCTCGACCTCGGCCTTCAGCGGCTCCTGGCGCCAGTCGATGTTGGGCGCGAAGTAGACCGTGGAGCGCTGCCGGTTCACGTAACCGGCGGCTCCGATGCCCACGCCGACGATCTCGTGCCCGGCACGGGCGCCCTCGACGGCGGAGGCGATGGCGTCCACGATGCCCTCGGGCGTACCCGGGGTCGGCACCTTGTGGGTCGAGAGGATGTTGCCTTCCTCATCGACCACGCCGGCCGCGATCTTCGTGCCGCCGATGTCGACGCCGATGGTGAGTCCCATGAATCCCTCAGTTTCGGTCGAGCCCCGCTACGGCCAACCGTACCCGAGAGGGCTTTCAGTCGAGGTCGATGCGTTCGCCGGGACCCGGGTCGTCGCCCTTGTCTCCCATGTCGCCCGGGCCGCCGTCGGCGTCGTCGGCGCCCTTGCGGGCCGTCCAGCGGGTCTCCTGGGTCTGGACCGCGGAGCGGTAGGCCGCGAGGAGTTCACCGCCGGCCGCGGCCAGGTGGTCGAAGACGTCCGGGTTGCGCTCTATGACGGGCTCGACGGCGTTCTTCGCCTGCTGCACGACCTGCCGGACCACCTGCTGGGCGGCGGGCCCCGCGACCGCCCCGAGGAGCGGGCTCTGGAGGCCGGCGAGCTTGTCCGCGACGGCGTCGACGAGCTTGCGCAGTTCCTCGGCGGCCGACCCCGGCGGCGGGCCGTACTGGGTGCGGCGGCGGGCCTTCTCGGCCGCCAGGTCCTCGGCGCAGGCGGTGGCCCAGGCGTCGGCGTCCGTCGCCCGTGCCTCGTCCGCGGCCCCGGAGGCGTCAGCTGTGGGGCGCTCTTCGCTCATGGCGGACTCCTGACTACGGTTCGTCCTTCCGACGTTACCCGAACGGGCGTACCGGTTTCACCGTCAGCGCGGCCACAGCTGCGGGTCCGGCGCGAAGCGCAGCCGCAGCTCGCCGTCGCGCAGGGCGGCCCCGGCGACGGTGCAGCGGCGCAGGGCGGAGGGCAGCGCGACGATCCGGCGGAACCCGCCGACGGTGATGACCACCTCGTCGCCGCGCCGGACCAGGTCGAGGTCGTCCCGTATCGCGCCGGGCAGCGGAACGTGCCAGACCAGGACGCCGTCCTCCGCCGTGCGGTCGACGACGGGCCACTCGACCGGGGGGTGCCCGGTGTTGACGCCGGGCACGGCGAGCGCGGCGAGGTCGTCGGCGCCGCGCGGGTCGTGGCCAAGGTGGGCGACCGGCGAGACCGGAAGGGCGTCCGTCCACTCCGCGAGGGCCTTGCGCTGCTGGGCGAGGAGCCCGTGCAGCGGGACGGCCTCGGGGAGCACTCGGTTGGCGATCAGGGTCTCGGTGGGCAGACCGCGCAGGGCGAGGCCGAGGCGGGCGGTGCGGACGGCGTCGGCGCCGGCCGGGCCGGGTTCGGCGACCAGGCGTACGGCGGTGCGGCGGTCGCCGAGGACGGCCTCGACGGCGGCGAGCTCCACGTCCCAGCGGGCGGCGGTCTCGTAGAGCCAGTCGGCGGGCATCGGGACTCCGGCCAGCCGGCCGAGGACGGGCCGCAGGGCGCGGGCCGCCTGCCGTTCCGGCGGGAGCAGCCGGCGCAGGTAGCGGCGGAGTTCCTCGGGGAGGGCGAGCAGGTCGAGGGCGCGCGGTGTGGGCGGGAGGTCCACGACGAGCAGTTCGTGGCGTTCGGAGAGGGCGGCGTCCCGTACGGCACGGAGCAGCGACAGTTCCTCGGCGCCGGGCAGGGGGGTGAGTTCCTCGGCGTCCAGGCGGGAGGCTCCGAGCAGGTCGAGGACGTTCGCGGCGCGGGTCTGGAAGGCGGTGAGGTCCTCGCGGAAGCGGGCGGCCGCGTCGGGGCGCCAGGCGGTGAGGTTCGGGGTGATCCGGGTCGGCTCCGGTCCTGTCGCCGCGCCCAGGGCCGCGCCGAGGGTGTCCGTGCGGTCGGCGCCGACGACGAGCGTGGGGGTGCCTTCGCCGGCGGCGCGCAGGGCGGTGGCCGCGGCGACCGTCGTACGACCGCTGCCGCCGGGGCCGGTGATCAGGATGGTGCGCATGAGGGTGAACCGTAACGGACGTCCAGGCGAGCCCCCGCTGTGGCCGGCGCGGGGGGGTGTCACTTACCGGCGTGAGCAGGTGCCGCCGCGCCCACCCGTGCCGCCCTGCGGCACGCCTG
>NZ_LBMU02000010.1 GCF_001005085.2 Streptomyces humi | reverse complement strand
GGGAGGGGGCGCGCTGTGTCGTGTGCAGGAGTGCTGTGCTGTGTGGTGGGTGGGGCGCCGTGTCGTGCTGTGTGGTGGGGGGCGCCGTGTCGTGCTGTGTGGGGGGCGCCGGGTCGTGGGAAAGCGGGGGGCGCCGGGTGGGGCGCCCGTCGTGGCTCAGATGCCGGCCGCCGTGGAGAGGTCCCGTTTGATCGCCGCGAGCAGGTCGGCCGCCTTCGCGCGGGCGGCGGGCAGCTCGTGGTGGTCCGCCACGGGGACGACCACCTCCAGGTAGCACTTCAGCTTGGGCTCGGTGCCGCTCGGGCGGACGACGACCCGCGCGCCGGTCAGGGTGTAGCGGAGGCCGTCGGTGGGCGGGAGCGTGTCCGTGCCCTGGGTGAGGTCCTCGGCCCTGGTGACCGGCAGGCCCGCGAGTCCGGTCGGGGGCTGCTCGCGCAGGCGGCGCATCGCGTCCGCGATGACGGAGAGATCCTGGACGCGGACCGAGAGCTGGTCGGTGGCGTGCAGGCCGTGTTCGACGGCGAGGTCGTCGAGGAGGTCGAGGAGCGTGCGGCCTTCTTCCTTGAGGACCGAGGCCAGTTCGGTGATCAGGAGGGCCGCGGTGATGCCGTCCTTGTCGCGTACGCCGTCGGGGTCGACGCAGTAGCCGAGGGCCTCCTCGTAGCCGTAGCGCAGGCCGTCGACGCGGGCGATCCACTTGAAGCCGGTGAGGGTCTCCTCGTAGGGCAGGCCCGCCTTCTCGGCGATGCGGCCGAGGAGGCTGGAGGAGACGATCGACTCGGCGAACACGCCGGTGGCGCCGCGGCGGACCAGGTGGGCGGCGAGGAGCGAGCCGACCTCGTCGCCGCGGAGCATGCGCCACTCGCCGTCGTCCTTGACGGCGGCGGCGCAGCGGTCGGCGTCGGGGTCGTTGGCGATGATCAGGTCGGGGTCGGTGGCGCGGGCCTGCGCGAAGGCCAGGTCCATCGCGCCGGGTTCCTCCGGGTTGGGGAACGCGACGGTCGGGAAGTCCGGGTCCGGGTCGGCCTGTTCGGCGACGAGGACGGGGGCGGGGAAGCCGGCGCGGGCGAACGCGGCGAGGAGGGTGTCCTTGCCGACGCCGTGCATGGCCGTGTAGACCGTGCGGGCGGTGCGGGGGGAGGTGGGGGACAGGACGGCGTCCGTACGGGCCAGGTAGGCCTCCAGGACGGTGTCGTCGAGGGTTTCCCAGCCGGTGTCGGGGCGGGGGACGTCGTGGAGGCTCGTGATCGCCTGGATCTCGGTGGCGATCTCGGCGTCTGCGGGCGGGACGATCTGGGAGCCGTCGCCGAGGTACACCTTGTAGCCGTTGTCGCGGGGCGGGTTGTGGCTGGCGGTGACCTCCACGCCGGCGACCGCGCCGAGGTGCCGTATGGCGAACGCGAGGACGGGGGTGGGGAGGGGGCGGGGGAGTACGACGGCCCGCAGGCCGGCGCCGGTCATGACGGCGGCGGTGTCGCGGGCGAAGTCGGCGGACTTGTGGCGGGCGTCGTAGCCGATCACGACGGTGCCGGTGCCCTGGCCCTGTTTCCTCAGGTACGCGGCGAGGCCCGCGGCGGCGCGGATGACGACGGCGCGGTTCATGCGCATCGGGCCGGCGCCGAGCTCACCGCGGAGGCCGGCGGTGCCGAACTGGAGGGTGCCGCTGAAGCGGGCTTCGAGTTCCTCGGTGGCACCGGCGTCGATCAGCTTGGCCAGCTCGTCGCGGGTGTCCGGGTCGGGGTCCTCGGCGAGCCAGGTCCTGGCCCGGGCGGTGAGGTCGTCGTGCACGGTCGGTCTCCTGGTCTCGGGTGGTTCGCGTGGATGCCTGCGGCGCCGCCGCGGCTTCGGTGGGGGTGCGCGCGGCGCCCAGGGGCGGTGCTGAGTCGGGGCCGGGGAGGGGAGTCTCCGTCCTCGGACCGGCGGTGCCGTCTCTCGAGCCGCGCGGCTTGCGAAACGCCGGCCGCTGCGGGCGGAAACTCCCCACCCCGTCCCCTTCCCGCCGTGGGCGACAGCACCCATTCGGGGGCGGACCCCCGCTCCGTCAGGGGGCGGGTGCTCCGTTTCGGCAGGGGGTGAGTGCAGCGCCCCGGCAGGGGCGCGGGGAACTGCGCGATCGGCCACGACGGGGGCGCGGACGCTCCACGGCCTTCGGCGGCACCCTCTGCGGCGGCGTTTACAAGCGGCCGAGCACCTGCGTCAGCAGCTCGCCCATGCGCGCCGCCGAGTCGCGGCCCGCCTGGAGCACCTCCTCGTGGTTCAGGGGCTCGCCCGTCATGCCCGCCGCGAGGTTGGTGACCAGGGAGATGCCCAGGACCTCGGCGCCCGCCTCGCGCGCCGCGATCGCCTCCAGGACCGTCGACATGCCCACCAGGTCCGCACCGATCACGCGGGCCATCCGGATCTCGGCCGGAGTCTCGTAGTGCGGGCCGGGGAACTGGGCGTAGACGCCCTCTTCGAGGCTGGGGTCGACCTCCTTGCACAGGGCGCGCAGGCGGGGGGAGTAGAGGTCGGTGAGGTCGACGAAGTTCGCGCCGATGATCGGGGAGGTCGCCGTGAGGTTGATGTGGTCGCTGATGAGGACCGGCTGACCGGGGCGCATGCCCTCCCGCAGGCCGCCGCAGCCGTTGGTGAGGATGATCGTCTTGCAGCCGGCGGCGACGGCCGTGCGGATGCCGTGCGCGACGGCGGCCACCCCGCGGCCCTCGTAGTAGTGCGTGCGGCCCAGGAAGACCAGTGCCCGCTTCTCACCGATGGAGTACGAGCGGATCTTGCCGCCGTGACCCTCCACGGCCGGCGGCGGGAAGCCGGGCAGCTCGGTGACGTGGAACTCGGCGTCGGGAGCGCCCAGGGCGTCGACGGCCGGAGCCCAGCCGGAGCCCATCACGAGGGTGACGTCGTGGGTCTCGGCGCCCGTGAGTTCGCGCAGGCGCGCGGCGGCCGCGTCGGCGGCGGCGTGGGGGTCGCCCTGGATGTCGTCCGGAAGGAGAGATGCGTTCACGCGGATGAGAGTAGCCGGTCTGGGCCTACGCGCGTAGATGACGGAGCTCACGGGATGGCGATCGTTGTCTTGTCGTTTCCAACGAGCCGTGTGACGCAGGCGACCTTTGTGGTGGCTGTGGACGGTCTGTGCGGCTTCAGCAGGGTCGCTTGCGGAGTTCCATCACGTAGTCGTGGGGGGCGCCCGCGGACTCCGCGGCGTCGGCGATCTCGCCGAGGTAGCGGGCCGAGGGGAGGCCGCCCTCGTAGCCGTCGAGGACGTAGAGCCACGCGGTCTCCTCGCCCTCCAGGGTGTGCACGCGCACCCGGGCACGGCGGTAGATGCCCAGGCCGACGCCCTCCCAGCGGTCCATGGACTCCTCGTCCATCGGGGCGATGTCGTAGAGACCGACGAAGACCTGGGAGAGCGGGTCCTCGACGATCGTCGCCAGCGAGCCCTCCCAGCCCATCTGCTCGCCACCGAAGGTCAGCCGCCATCCGTTCAGCCAGCCGGTGGCGCGCAGGGGGGAGTGCGGTGCGCGGCGCGACATCAGCCTCGCGTCGAGATTGCCGGCGTACGCGGCGTAGAGCGACGACATGGGGAGAGGGTACGGCAGCCGCACCGTGTGCCACTCCTGTCCCAGGCGGCGCCGGGTGGCGGCCCCCCGGGCAGTGGCACCTTGAAGCGTGCGGGACAATGGAGTACGTGACTCGGATCGTGATCATCGGTGGCGGACCCGGCGGCTATGAGGCGGCGCTGGTGGCCGCGCAGCTCGGCGCGGAGGTGACCGTCGTCGACTGCGACGGTCTGGGCGGAGCGTCGGTGCTGACCGACTGCGTGCCGTCGAAGACCCTTATCGCTACGGCCGAGGTCATGACGACCTTCGATTCGTCGTACGAAGAGCTGGGGATCATCGTCGCCGACGACACCCCGCCGCTGGAGCAGGCGGCCCGGGTGGTGGGGGTCGATCTGGGGAAGGTCAACCGGCGGGTGAAGCGGCTGGCGCTGGCGCAGTCGCACGACATCACGGCTTCGGTGACGCGTGCGGGTGCGCGGGTCATGCGGGGGCGGGGGCGGCTGGAGGGCATGCAGGCCCTGGACGGGTCGCGGAAGGTCGTCGTGAGCGCGGCGGACGGCAGTGAGGAGACCCTCGTCGCCGACGCGGTGCTGATCGCGACCGGTGGGCATCCCCGTGAGGTGCCCGACGCGCAGCCCGACGGCGAGCGCATCCTGAACTGGACGCAGGTGTACGACCTCGACGAGCTGCCCGAGGAGCTCATCGTGGTCGGGTCGGGTGTGACGGGTGCCGAGTTCGCCGGTGCCTACCAGGCGCTGGGGTCGAAGGTCACGCTGGTGTCGTCGCGGGACCGGGTGCTGCCCGGTGAGGACCCGGACGCGGCCGCCGTGCTGGAGGACGTCTTCCGGCGGCGCGGCATGAACGTCATGGCCCGGTCGCGGGCGGCCGCGGCCAAGCGGGTCGGGGACCGGGTCGAGGTGACGCTCGCGGACGGGCGGGTCATCAGCGGTTCGCACTGTCTGATGGCCGTCGGTGCCATTCCGAACAGCGCGGGGCTGGGACTGGAGGAGGCGGGCGTGAAGCTGCGCGACTCCGGGCACATCTGGACCGACAAGGTGTCCAGGACGACCGCGCCGGGTGTGTACGCCGCCGGTGACGTGACCGGTGTGTTCGCCCTCGCGTCGGTGGCCGCCATGCAGGGGCGGATCGCCATGTACCACTTCCTCGGCGACGCGGTGGCGCCGCTGAACCTGAAGACCGTCTCGTCGAACGTCTTCACCGACCCGGAGATCGCGACCGTCGGCTACACGCAGGCCGACGTGGACGCCGGGAAGATCGACGCCCGGGTCGTGAAGCTGCCGTTGCTGCGCAACCCGCGCGCCAAGATGCAGGGCATCCGGGACGGCTTCGTGAAGATGTTCTGCCGGCCGGGCACGGGGATCGTGGTGGGCGGTGTGGTGGTCGCACCGCGCGCCTCGGAGCTGATCCATCCGATCTCGATCGCCGTCGACAACAATCTGACGGTCGAACAGATCGCGAACGCGTTCACCGTGTACCCGTCCCTTTCGGGGTCGATCGCGGAGGTCGCGCGGCAGCTGCACACCCGGAAGACCGGCGGCGAGGCCTGACGGCCGGAACCGACTCCCCGCTGGTCACGGGGAGTTGTCGAGCATGCGTACGGCATAGTCGGGGTGGGTAGGCTCTATACCACTCCCGACCCTCCTGTGCGAACAACTTCTGCTATTCGGCGCAAACTGCTGAAAGCAGACGGTCGTTGGGGTTACTGTCAGTTTCGTGTTCGCTGCAGAACGTCGCCAATTGATCCTCGAAATGGTGCGAGCGAACGGGGCCGTGTCGCTCCGTGAGCTCGCCCGCGTCGTCCAGACCTCCGAAGTGACCGTACGGCGGGACGTGCGCGCACTGGAGGCAGAAGGACTCCTCGACCGCCGACATGGCGGTGCGGTATTGCCGGGCGGGTTCACGCGGGAGTCCGGCTTTCCGCAGAAGTCTCATCTCGCGACCGCCGAGAAGACGGCCATCGCCGATCTCGCCGCGGGCCTCGTCGAAGAAGGCGAGGCCATCGTGGTCGGAGCGGGAACCACCACGCAGGAACTCGCCCGCCGGCTGGCGAGAGTGCCCGGCCTCACCGTCGTCACCAACTCACTGCTGGTGGCACAGGCGTTGGCGCATGCCAACCGGGTCGAGGTCGTGATGACCGGCGGAACCCTGCGAGGCTCCAACTACGCGCTCGTCGGCTCCGGTGCGGAGCAGTCCCTCCAAGGGCTGCGCGTGTCCCGGGCCTTCATCTCCGGGAGCGGCCTGACGGCCGAACGGGGGCTGTCCACGTCCAACATGCTGTCGGCGTCCGTCGACCGGGCGCTGGTGCAGGCCGCCGCGGAGGTCGTGGTCCTCGCCGACCACACCAAGCTCGGTACGGACACGATGTTCCAGACCGTGCCGACCGATCTCATCACCCGACTGGTCACGGACGAGCCGCCGGCTCACGACGACCGGGCCGCCACCGAACTCCAGGCCCTCGCCGACCAGGGGGTGCAGATCGCCGTGGCCGGGGCGTCCGGGAGCCCGGGGGGTGACCAGGTCCCGGCGCGTCAGCAACAGCACCAGCAGCGCCGGGACGTCGCCCTGCCGGGACCGCGGCGAAATGTGCCCGGCTCGGGGCTGCGGTCGGCTTCGATGCTGGGGGGAGAGCAGCCGACGGGTACCGAACAGCGGGGCCGGGTCGCCGACATGCGCCGGCGGTAGCCGTAAGCCGGCACGGCCCCGCGCCCCGGACGGGACGCTAGGGCTTGAGTCCCCGCAGCGTCAGGGTCAGCAAGCGGTCCGCCAGATCCGGGTCTCCCGGTGACTCCTCACCCGCCAGGGCGATGGCATGGGTGAGTTGGAGCAGGTCGCCGATCTCCACATCGGTGCGGACCGTCCCCGCCTCCTGGGCACGGGTCAGCAGGGCGGTGCCCGCCTCTCTCATCGGGGTGCCGCAGCGGGACAGGGCCGAGGCCGAGCCGGCGGACGACGCCGACATCAGGGCCCTCGACAGGCCCCGGTAGGCCGCCGCGTGCGTGACCACCTCGCGCAGCCAGGTCAGCAGGGCCCGGCACGGGTCGGGAGCCGCCCGCAGGTCGCGGGCCCGGGCCAGGAGTTCGTCGACGGCGTCCTCGAAGACCGCGCTCATCAGGGCGTGCCGGTTCGGGAAGTGCCGGTAGAGGGTACCGATGCCCACGCCCGCCCGGCGGGCCACGTCCTCCAGCGAGGCGTCGGTGCCGTGTTCGGCGAACACGGTACGGGCCTCGGCGAGCAGCCGGTCGTGGTTGCGGCGGGCGTCGGCGCGCATGGGCCGTTCCAGAAAGTCGGGCGCCCGGCGAACGGGCGGATGCCGTTCGCCGGGCGGTGCGTGCGGTCCGGGTGGGTCAGTCCTTGATCTCGCAGATCACGGCGCCGGAGGTGAGGGAGGCACCGACCTCGGCGGCGAGGCCCTTGACGGTGCCGGAGCGGTGGGCGTTCAGAGGCTGCTCCATCTTCATCGCCTCGAGCACGACGATCAGGTCGCCCTCCTTGACCTCCTGCCCCTCCTCGACCGCGACCTTGACGATCGTGCCCTGCATGGGCGAGGCGAGGGTGTCGCCGGAGGCGACCGGGCCGGACTTCTTGGCGGCGCGGCGCTTCGGCTTGGCGCCCGCGGCCAGTCCGGTGCGGGCCAGGGTCATGCCCAGGGACGCCGGGAGGGAGACCTCCAGGCGCTTGCCGCCGACCTCGACGACGACCGTCTCACGGCCCGTCTCCTCGTCGGCCTCGGCGTCGGCCGGGGCGGCGAAGGGCTTGATCTCGTTGACGAACTCGGTCTCGATCCAGCGGGTGTGGACCGTGAAGGGGTCCTCGGAGCCGGTCAGCTCGGGCGCGAACGCCGGGTCGCGGACGACGACGCGGTGGAAGGGGATGGCCGTGGCCATGCCCTCGACCTGGAACTCGTCCAGGGCGCGGGCGGCCCGCTGCAAGGCCTCGGCGCGGGTGCGGCCGGTGACGATCAGCTTGGCCAGCAGGGAGTCCCAGGCGGGGCCGATGACCGAGCCGGCCTCCACACCCGCGTCCAGGCGGACACCGGGGCCGGTGGGCGCGTCGAAACGGGTGACGGTGCCGGGGGCGGGCAGGAAGTTGCGGCCCGGGTCCTCGCCGTTGATCCGGAACTCGAACGAGTGACCACGCAGCTCGGGGTCGTCGTAACCGAGCGCCTCGCCGTCGGCGATCCGGAACATCTCACGGACCAGGTCGATGCCGGCGACCTCCTCGGTCACCGGGTGCTCGACCTGGAGGCGGGTGTTGACCTCCAGGAAGGAGATCGTGCCGTCCTGGCCGACCAGGAACTCGCAGGTGCCGGCGCCGACGTAGCCGGCCTCCTTGAGGATGGCCTTGGAGGCGCGGTACAGCTGGGCGACCTGGGCGTCGGAGAGGAACGGCGCGGGGGCCTCCTCGACGAGCTTCTGGTGGCGGCGCTGGAGCGAGCAGTCACGGGTGGAGACGACGACCACGTTGCCGTGGGTGTCGGCCAGGCACTGGGTCTCCACGTGCCGCGGACGGTCCAGGTAGCGCTCCACGAAGCACTCGCCGCGGCCGAACGCGGCCACCGCCTCACGGACGGCGGAGTCGTACAGCTCCGGGACCTCCTCCAGGGTGCGGGCGACCTTCAGGCCGCGCCCGCCACCGCCGAAGGCGGCCTTGATGGCGATCGGCAGGCCGTGCTCCTCGGCGAAGGCCACCACCTCGTCGGCGCCCGAGACCGGGTCCGGGGTGCCGGCCACCAGCGGGGCACCGGCGCGCTGGGCGATGTGACGGGCCGCCACCTTGTCGCCCAGGTCGCGGATCGCGTGCGGCGGGGGACCGATCCAGGTCAGGCCCGCGTCCAGGACCGCCTGCGCGAACTCCGCGTTCTCGGAGAGGAAGCCGTAGCCCGGGTGAACGGCGTCCGCCCCGGCCTCGCGCGCCGCGTTGAGGACCTTCTCGATGTCCAGGTAGCTGGTGGCCGGGGTGTCACCGCCCAGGGCGAACGCCTCATCCGCGGCGCGGACATGCAGAGCGTCGCGGTCCGGATCCGCGTAGACGGCCACGCTCGCGATCCCCGCGTCCCGGCAGGCCCGGGCCACACGGACAGCGATTTCGCCACGGTTGGCGATGAGCACCTTGCGCACGATTGAGGCTCCCTCCTTGAAACAAGCCGAGTTTAGGGAAGGCCGACACGGCACTTCGACCCGTCCCCAATGGTGAGCTTGCCCACACGGAGCGTGATGCGAGGCTCGCCCGACCCGCGAAAGTCCTTGTCGCACCACGGTACGCAGGACTCCTTCGGGAAACCCTAGCCCCGTCGTGTGGTCAAGGTCTCTGTGAGAGCGTGCCGCGCCCCACTCCGTTTCTTTGTCGAGTCCCTACGAATGGCCCAACGATTCTTTGCTGGCGACCGGACCCTTGTCCCCGGGTTTACCCGTTAGTAGCGTTCGCGATGTCTTGAACGAACTTCAAGTAACACCGGCTCACTAGTGCCGGGGACGAAAGTGGGTGGACCGGTGGTGCGCAGACCGGTGGCGTGGGTCGTGGCGGTCATACTCTTCGCCGAGGCACTCGGCATCGCGGCGCTCAACTGGTTCATGGCGGTCGCCGTCGACCGCCAGCACATGTCCCTGGCGGGCCTCGACGCGGACCGGATGTCGATGTCCGCGCGGATCGGCGCCGTGGTCTTCGGCCTCTACTTCGCGCTGTGCGCCCTGGTGGCCCTGCTGGTGGCCGTGCGCAACCGCCCGCCGGCCGGCTTCGGCCGGGTGCTGCTGATCAGCGTGGCGGTCGTGCACGCGCTGCTGGGCGCCGTGTCGTGGGGCCTGGTCGGCTGGAACGCGTTCCTGTACATGGTGGTCGTCCTCGCGCTCGTCGTCCTGCTCCTGATGACGTACGACCGGACGGACGACACCGGTGCGGGCGAGACGAGCGGGCCGGGTGGGCCAGGTGGGGCGAGCGGAGGCGACGACGGCGCCGTGACCGGACCCGGTCCCGAGGGGGACCCGGCACCGGCGCTCCGCAAGGACGGCACGCCACCCGCCGGACCCGTCACCCCGCCGGCGCCCACAACTCCGTGATGCCCACGCCCAGGTCGGCGAGGAGCCGCCGGACCAGGGGCAGGCTGATGCCGATCACGTTGCCGTGGTCGCCGTCGATGCCCTCGACGAACGGCGCGCTGCGGCCGTCCAGCGTGAAGGCCCCCGCCACGTAGAGGGGTTCTCCGGTGGCGACGTACGCGGCGATCTCCTCGTCGGTGGGCTCGCCGAACCGTACGACGGTGGAGGCGGTCGCCGACACCCAGCGCTTGGCCGCCGTGTCCCACACGCAGTGCCCGGTCTGAAGGGTGCCCGCCCGGCCGCGCATCGCCTTCCAGCGGGCGGTCGCCTCCTCGGCGTCGGCCGGCTTGCCGAGCGCCTGGCCGTCGAGGTCCAGTACCGAGTCGCAGCCGATCACGATCGCGCCCTGGACGTCCGGACGGGCGGCGACCACGGACGCCTTGGCCTCGGCGAGGGCGAGGGCCAGATCGGCCGGGGTGGGGGCGGTGACGGCCTCCTCGTCGACGCCGCTGACGATCACCTCGGGGGTGAGACCGGCCTGACGCAGCAGGTTCAGCCGGGCGGGGGACTGGGAGGCGAGGACGAGTCTGCGCATGGCGTCAGCGTAGTGGCTGCGGTTCAGCTGACGCCCAGCACGATCATCGCCAGCAGCATGGCCAGAGCCAGGAAGACGCCGAGCCGCCGGAGTGTGTTCTGCATGTCCCGCAGTTCCTTCGGCGGCTCGTCTTCGGGGTCCGACCAGAGCATGTCACCAGCGTGCGGCCCGGCCGGGGGCGGGCGCCTGAGTAGGGGTACTCAGATCGGAGCCCGGTGACCTGCTCGGTGCCCGGTCCGGGTGGCTGCTAGCCGGGCCAGTAGGTGCGGGTCCACGCCGTCTGGCTCGGCAGCGGGAAGCGGCGCCGGGCGATGCGTGCCGGGTCCGACCAGGCGTCCTTGTCTCCCGTGGCCTGCTCGGGGACGGCCGCCGCCATGGCGGCCGCGCGTGCTCTTACGACCGCCAGTGCGGCGGCCAGTTCCTCCGGGGTGGGGTTGCCCCGTACGACCTTGATCGTCACCGTGGCTCCTCGGTTCCTTAGAGGGGGATGTTGCCGTGCTTCTTCGGGGGCAGGGACTCGCGCTTGGTGCGCAGCTGACGCAGACCCCGTACGACGTGCCGGCGGGTGTCGGAGGGCATGATCACGGCGTCTACGTAACCGCGCTCGGCCGCCGTGTAGGGGTTGAGGAGAGTGTCCTCGTACTCCTGGATGAGCTGCGCCCGGACGGCCTCACCGGTCCCCGAGGACTCGGCCTCCGCGATGGTGCGGCGGTGCAGGATGTTGACCGCGCCCTGGGCGCCCATGACGGCGATCTGGGCGGTGGGCCAGGCGAGGTTGAGGTCGGCGCCCAGGTGCTTGGAGCCCATGACGTCGTAGGCGCCGCCGAAGGCCTTGCGGGTGATGACGGTGATCAGTGGGACGGTGGCCTCCGCGTAGGCGTAGATCAGCTTGGCGCCGCGGCGGATGATGCCGTCGTGCTCCTGGTCGACACCGGGCAGGAAGCCGGGCACGTCGACGAAGGTCAGGACCGGGACGTTGAAGGCGTCGCAGGTGCGCACGAAGCGGGCCGCCTTCTCGCTCGCCTTGATGTCCAGGCAGCCGGCGAACTGCATCGGCTGGTTGGCGACGATGCCCACCGGGTGGCCCTCGACGCGGCCGAAGCCGGTCACGATGTTCGGCGCGAACAGCGCCTGCGTCTCGAAGAACTCGCCGTCGTCCAGGACGTGTTCGATCACGGTGTGGATGTCGTACGGCTGGTTGGCGCTGTCCGGGACCAGGGTGTCCAGCTCCAGGTCCTCGGCGGTGACCGTGAGGTCGGCCTCCTCGGGGAAGAGCGGGGGCTCGGAGAGGTTGTTGGACGGCAGGTAGGACAGCAGCTGCTTGATGTACTCGACGGCGTCCTTCTCGTCGCCCGCCATGTGGTGGGCGACGCCGGAGACCGAGTTGTGGGTACGGGCGCCGCCCAGCTCCTCGAAGCCGACGTCCTCGCCGGTGACCGTCTTGATGACGTCCGGGCCTGTGATGAACATGTGCGAGGTCTGGTCGACCATGACCGTGAAGTCGGTGATGGCCGGGGAGTACACGGCACCGCCCGCGCAGGGGCCGACGACGAGCGAGATCTGCGGGATCACGCCGCTCGCGTGGGTGTTGCGACGGAAGATCTCGCCGTAGGCGCCGAGCGAGGCGACGCCCTCCTGGATGCGGGCGCCACCGGAGTCGTTGATGCCGATGACCGGGCAGCCGGTCTTCAGGGCGAAGTCCATCACCTTGACGATCTTCTGCCCGTAGACCTCGCCGAGGGCGCCGCCGAAGACGGTGAAGTCCTGGGAGAAGACGGCGACCGGACGGCCGTCCACGGTGCCGTAGCCGGTGACCACACCGTCGCCGTAGGGGCGGTTCTTCTCCAGGCCGAAGTTGGTGGAGCGGTGCCGGGTGAACTCGTCCAGCTCGATGAAGGAGTCCTCGTCGAGGAGCAGCTCGATCCGCTCACGGGCCGTCAGTTTGCCCTTGGCGTGCTGCTTCTCGACCGCGCGCTCCGAACCGGCGTGTGTCGCTTCGTGGACACGGCGCTGGAGATCCGCGAGCTTGCCCGCGGTCGTGTGAATGTCGATCTCTTCCGGCTCGGACATCGGGATGCGGCTCCCTGCCTGCTCAAAAGGGGGGACGGTTACTCATCCGTAGCGTAGTGGGGCACCTACCAAACGGCAGTGCGGCGTACAACACACCTAGGGTGGCTTGCATGACGCCGCGAGATGCAGCAGACGCCAACAACAATCCCTGGTCCGACCTGGACCGTCCACCGCTCAAGGAGACGGGACTGCGCAGGGCCCTGGTGCGGGACGGGGGACACGGGGGTCTCTACTGCGACGTCGTGGTGGTGCCGCGTACCGGATCGACCAACTCCGATCTCGTGGCCCGGGCCCTCGCGGGGGACGCCGACGAGGGGGTCGTGCTGGTCGCCGAGGAGCAGACGGCGGGGCGGGGGCGGCTGGACCGCCAGTGGACCGCGCCCGCGCGCTCCGGGCTGTTCTTCTCGGTGCTGCTGAAGCCGGCCGAGGTGCCGGTGGCCCGCTGGGGATGGCTGCCGTTGCTCACGGGCGTGGCGGTGGCGACCGGGCTGGCGCGGGCGGCGGGCGTCGACACGGCGCTGAAGTGGCCCAACGACCTCCTGGTCACGGTGGACGGCGAGGAGCGCAAGGCCGGTGGCATCCTCGCGGAGCGGGCCGGTGAGGACGGCGTGGTGGTCGGCGTCGGCATCAACGTCACGCTCCGCGCCACGGAGCTGCCGGTGCCCCAGGCGGGGTCGCTGGCGCTGGCCGGGGCGGTGAGCACGGACCGGGAGACCCTGCTGCGGGCCGTTCTGCGGTCCCTGGAGGACTGGTACGGCCGGTGGCGCGCCGCGGGCGGCGATCCGGCCGTGAGCGGGCTCCAGGAGGCGTACGCGGCGGGCTGCGCGACGCTGGGGCGGTCGGTGCGGGCCGAGCTGCCGGGGGACCGGTCGCTGGTCGGGGAGGCGGTGGCCGTCGACGGCGACGGGCGGCTGGTGATCGCCACGAAGGAGGGCGTGCAGGAGCCGGTGGGCGCGGGCGACATCGTGCACCTGCGTCCGGCGTGAGAGATGGGCAGCGCCTCGTAAGGGCAGCGCGCTTCGTAAGGGCAGAGCCTCGTAACGGGCGCCGGGGGTCCCCCGGCGGGAGACTGCGGGAGGAACCGCGCGAGCGGCCCCCACCCACCCGCACCCGGAGACCGACCCCCACCACCCCGATGTCGGCTTACCTCACGTGGAGACCGACCCCCACCACCCCGATGTCGGCTTACCTCACGAAGTGAGCTACCGCACACCTGCCGTAGAGTTGAGGCCGGTCGGTATGCGACCGCGGTAGATCGGAAAGGCAGCAGGCGTGACCGTCGACGACACGGGCTCCGGCGAGGGCGCGGACGCCGCCGACTCCGGCGAGGACCCCCTCGCGCTGCGCCTCGAAGGCCTGATCCTCGGGGCCGAGCGCCGCTACACCCCGTTCCAGGCGGCCCGCAGCGCCGGTGTCTCCATGGAACTGGCGTCGAGGTTCTGGCGGGCGATGGGCTTCGCGGACATCGGACAGGCCAAGGCGCTCACCGAGGCCGACGTGCTGGCCCTGCGCCGGCTCGCCGGTCTCGTCGAGGCGGGCCTGCTCAGCGAGGCCATGGCGGTGCAGGTGGCGCGGTCGACCGGGCAGACCACCGCCCGTCTGGCGGAATGGCAGATCGACTCCTTCCTGGAGGGCCTGACCGAGCCCCCCGAGCCGGGCATGACCCGCACCGAGGTCACGTATCCGATCGTCGAGCTGCTGCTGCCCGAGCTGGAGGAGTTCCTCGTCTACGTCTGGCGCCGCCAGCTGGCCGCCTCGGCGGGCCGGGTCGTGCAGGCCGCCGACGACGAGGAGATGGTCGACCGGCGGCTCGCCGTCGGTTTCGCCGACCTCGTCGGGTTCACCCGGCTGACCCGCCGGATGGAGGAGGAGGAGCTCGGCGAGCTGGTCGAGGCCTTCGAGACCACCGCCGCCGACCTGGTCGCGGCCCGTGGCGGCCGGCTCATCAAGACTCTCGGTGACGAGGTGCTGTACGCCGCCGACGACTCCGGTGTCGCCGCCGACATCGCGCTGCGCCTGGTGGAGACCATGGCGCACGACGAGACCATGCCGGAGCTGCGGGTCGGGATGGCCTTCGGCACCGTCACCACCCGAATGGGCGATGTCTTCGGTACGACCGTGAACCTGGCCTCCCGGCTGACCTCCATAGCCCCGAGGGACGCCGTGCTCGTCGACTCCGCGTTCGCCGAGGAGCTGATCCGCTCCGGTGAGGCCCCCGCGTCGGAGGCGGAGGCCGCCGAGGCGGCCGCGGCGGCGGAGAAGGAGGGCGAGGAGCCCCCCACCTACCGTTTCGCGCTCCAGCCGATGTGGCAGCGTCCGGTGCGCGGCCTGGGCGTCGTGGAACCGTGGCTCCTGACCCGCCGCGACGGGGAGCCCTAGCCGCCGGCCGACACCGGTGCCCACGGCCGTGCGCACCGACACCGAGGGCGACACCCTCACCCCGGCCCCCTGGACCGCCGCCGCTACGGCCGCTGCCGCTTCTACCGTTATCGCTACTGCTACTGCTACTGCTACTGCTACCGCTACCGCTTCCCGCACTTCGCCTGGTCCGCCGGGCGCCTGGAGGCCGTCCGGTGGCTCCGTCCGCGGGCACGGGCCGGTTCTGCTGGTGCGTCACCGCGACCTGGTCCGCCGGACCGTCCGGAGGCCGCCCGGTGGGGGTTGGTCCGTGGACAGGGGGTGATCCCGGCCGGTGCGGCACCGTGACCTCTCCCCGTGAGCTGATCCGCGGACGTCCCTAGCCGGTCGTGAGCGGGTTCACGCACAGGCCGACGATCGGCAGGCAGACGGTGCCGGTCGGCCGGTGCGTGCCGGGCGTCGGGGCGGGGGGCGGGGTGGTGGTCGTGGTCGGTGCGGTGGTGGTCGCGGGGGGTGGCGTGTCCGGTGGGCGGGCCGGCCCCGCCGGGACGGTCGTCGGGACCGTGACCGTGCTGGGCAGGGCGGTGGGCGAGGCCGAGGGCGAGGGCGACGCGGCGGCCGTACCGCCCGCCGTGGTGGACGTCGGCGCGGGGCTCGCGCCCGCGGTGCCGCCGGCCGCGGACGGGGCGGCCGTGGGGACCGAGCCGATGGTGGCGGCCGCGTTCGCCGAGCGGGCCGTCGTCGCGTCGGCGGTCGGATCCAGCCGGGGCTCGGCCTCCGCCGTGCCGGGCGCACCGGCCCCGCCGCCGTCCGGCGCCAGCCGTACGAGGCTCAGCACACCCGCGGCCACCGCGAGCCCTCCGGTGGCGAGCAGCACCTTGCGGGGCCGGGGCTTGCGGTGCCGCCCCCGGCGCCGGACTGCGGACGTTCCCGTCATGACCTTCCCTCCCCGCCGTGCCTCCCCGATGTGCCATGGCGAGCGCACGTTATGCGCTCCTGTGGGGTGTGCGCCGGGAGTCTCCCGGGATGTCACCCGAACGGGGGTCTGCGGGGCCGATCGGTGTCCGGGGTCCGCCGGTGCCCCTTTCCCCGGCCCGCCCCGGCTGCGATGATCGGGGCCAGGCTGTTAACCCGCGTTAACCGGAGGGTGTCGTGAGCGAGGAGCGGTTCGGGGAGTTCGTACTGGTGCGACGGCACGGTCAGGTGGCGGAGCTGGTCCTGGACCGGCCCAAGGCCATGAACGCGGTGTCGGCGGACATGGCCCGCTCGATCGTGGCCGCGTGCGCCGCGCTGAGCGCCGACCGGGACGCCCGGGTGGTGGTGGTGACCTCCTCGCACGAGCGGGCGTTCTGTGTCGGCGCCGACCTCAAGGAGCGCAACTCCATGACCGACGCGGAGCTGCTCCGGTCGCGGCCGCTGTCGCGCGGGGCGTACACGGGCGTGCTGGAACTGCCGATGCCGGCGATCGCCGCCGTGCACGGCTACGCCCTCGGCGGGGGCTTCGAGCTGGCGCTGTCCTGCGACGTGATCGTGGCCGACGGTACGGCCGTGGTGGGCCTGCCCGAGGTGTCGGTGGGCGTGATCCCGGGCGGCGGTGGCACGCAGCTGCTGCCCCGCAGGGTGGGCGCGGCCCGCGCGGCCGAGCTGATCTTCTCGGCCCGGCGGGTGGAGGCGCCGGAGGCGCACCAACTGGGCCTGGTCGACCAGCTGGTGGAGCCGGGGCGGGACCGGGAGGCGGCACTGGCGCTGGCGGCGCGGATGGCGGCGAACTCGCCGGTGGGGCTGCGCGCGGCGAAGCGGGCGCTGCGGCTCGGGCACGGCCTGGACCTGAGGACCGGCCTGGAGGTCGAGGACGCGGCCTGGCGATCGGTGGCCTTCTCCGGCGACCGCGCGGAGGGTGTGGCGGCCTTCAACGAGAAGCGTCCGCCGCAGTGGCCGGGGGAGTAGGGGAGCGGCTGTGCGGCGCCCGGCAGGGGCGCCGGGGTACGCCCGGACGGAGGCCGGGGGAGGAACTGCGCGAGCAGCCGCCACCGGCCCGCGGTCCGCGACGGGGCGATCAGTCGCAACACCTGTTCGCCGCACCAGAGTCCCGAATGCAGCAAATCATCCCTAACCTGGAGTAATGGGTGATGACAACCGCCTCGCCGCCGTAGTGACGCTGGCGCAGGGCATGGCTGCCGCTCACACCCCACGTGAGTGCTGGCACGCCGCCGCCACCGGCGCCTGCCGCGCCCTGTCCGGCGGCTTCGCGGCGCTCTCCGTCTGGGAGCGCGACCTCGGCCGGCTGCGGGTCCTCGTGAACGTCGGGGAGCGTGCCCCGGACGAGGAGGAGTTCCCGGAGGCCGAGGCCTATCCGGTGCACCAGTTCCCGGAGATCACCGAGTTCCTGCACGAACGCTGGGCGGGCGGCGGCGGCCCCAACGCCTGGGTCGAGACGGCCGAGGGCGCCGCCGCCGGCCGCCCCGGCTACTCCCACCGGCGCGTCGACGCCCTGCGCCGCCGGGGCCGCGGCTGCTGCCTGGTCGCCCCGATCGTGCTGCACGGCAGGGCCTGGGGCGAGCTGTACGTCGCCCGCGCCGCCCACGCCCCCGTCTTCGACCGCGCCGACGCCGACTTCGCCACCGTCCTGGCCTCCGTCGTCGCCGCCGGGATCGCCCAGACCGAGCGGCTGGAGGAGGCCCGCAGGCTCGCATACACCGACGCCCTCACCGGTCTCGCCAACCGGCGGGCCGTCGACGCGCGCCTCGACGAGGCGATCGACCGGCACCGCGCGGACGGCGCCGTGGTCAGTCTGGTCGTCTGCGACCTCAACGGGCTGAAGAAGGTGAACGACACCCGCGGTCACGCCGTCGGCGACCGGCTCCTCGAACGCTTCGGTTCGGTGCTGTCCCTGTGCGGGGCGATGCTCCCGGGCGCCCTCGCCGCGCGCCTCGGCGGGGACGAGTTCTGTCTGCTGGCGGTCGGTCCGCCGGCCGACGACGTGGTCAAGGCCGCCGACGAACTCTGTCGCCGGGCGGCAGAACTGGAGCTGGGGGAGGGGGTCGCGTGCGGGGTCGCCTCGACCGCGGACCCGATCGGGCCGGTGCGCTCGGCCCGCCGCCTGTTCCGGCTCGCCGACGCCGCCCAGTACCGTGCCAAGGCGCTCCGCGCGGACCGGCCGGTGGTGGCCGGGCGGGAGGGGCCGGACGATCCCGTCGTACGGCTGGCGGACGCGCCCCCGCCGGAGCGGGCCGAGCGGCGCAGCTTCCGGGGACGCCGGGGACTGTGACGCAGAAGTAAGGGGCAACCCCGCACCCCACTAGTGACAGCAGCCGCATTCAGTGCTTACGATCCTGAATATGGATATGCACACTGTGGTGGTGGGGACGTCCGGCGTCACCGCGTCCGACGTTCTCGCCGTGGCTCGCGGCGGCGCCCGCGTGGAGCTGTCGGCGGAGGCGGTCGCGGCGCTCGGCGCGGCCCGGGAGATCGTGGACGCGCTGGCGGCCAAGCCCGACCCCGTCTACGGCGTCAGCACCGGCTTCGGCGCTCTCGCGACCCGGCACATCAGCCAGGAGCTGCGGGCCCAGCTACAGCGCAACATCGTCCGCTCGCACGCCGCCGGCATGGGGCCGCGGGTCGAGCGCGAGGTCGTACGGGCCCTGATGTTCCTGCGGCTGAAGACCGTCTGCTCCGGACACACCGGTGTGCGTCCCGAGGTCGCGCAGACCATGGCCGACGTGCTGAACGCCGGCATCACCCCGGTCGTCCACGAGTACGGCTCCCTCGGCTGCTCCGGCGACCTGGCCCCGCTGTCCCACTGCGCTCTCACCCTCATGGGGGAGGGCGACGCCGAGGGCCCGGACGGGGTCGTACGGCCCGCCGGTGAACTGCTCGCGGAGCACGGGATCGCGCCCGTCGAGCTGCGCGAGAAGGAGGGGCTCGCCCTCCTCAACGGCACCGACGGCATGCTCGGCATGCTGGTGATGGCCCTCGCCGACCTCGACATGCTCTACAAGTCCGCCGACGTCACGGCCGCGTTGAGCCTGGAGGGGCTGCTCGGCACCGACAAGGTGCTCGCGCCCGAACTGCACGCCATCCGCCCGCACCCCGGGCAGGGCGACAGCGCCGCCAACATGCTCGCCGTGCTCGACGGCTCCGAGCTGACCGGGCATCACCAGGACGACGCGCCGCGGGTCCAGGACGCGTACTCCGTGCGGTGTGCCCCGCAGGTCGCCGGGGCCGGGCGGGACACCCTCGCGCACGCCCGGCTGGTCGCCGAGCGCGAGCTGGCCTCCGCCGTCGACAACCCCGTCGTGCTGCCCGACGGACGGGTCGAGTCCAACGGCAACTTCCACGGGGCGCCGGTCGCCTACGTCCTCGACTTCCTCGCCATCGCCGTGGCCGACCTCGGGTCCATCGCCGAGCGGCGCACCGACCGGCTGCTCGACAAGAACCGCAGCCACGGTCTGCCGCCGTTCCTCGCGGACGACGCGGGCGTCGACTCGGGGCTGATGATCGCGCAGTACACGCAGGCGGCGCTGGTCAGCGAGTTGAAGCGGCTGGCCGTTCCGGCGTCCGCCGACTCGATCCCGTCCTCGGCGATGCAGGAGGACCACGTGTCGATGGGGTGGTCGGCCGCGCGCAAGCTGCGTACGGCGGTGGGGAATCTGACGCGGGTCATCGCGGTCGAGCTGTACGCGGCCACCCGGGCGATCGAGCTGCGGGAGGGACTGACGCCGGCGCCGGCGTCGCGCGCGGTCATCGAGGCGGCGCGCTCCGCGGGGGTGCGGGGGGCCGGGCCTGACCGGTACCTGGCGCCGGATCTGGCGGCGGCGGAGGAGTTCGTGCGGGGCGGGGGAGTCGTCGCGGCGGTGGAGACGGTGACCGGGCCGTTGCGGTAGGTCGTTCCGTGCGGGTGCGTGGGGGCTGGTCGCGCGCTTCCTCCCCCAGCCTCCGGCCGGGGATGCCCCCAGCGCTCCTTTCGGGGCGCTTCGGCAGCGCCCCTCAGGAGGTGCTGTCAGTTCAGCTTCGCCGACTGGGCCTTGATGACCGTCTGCGGGACCGTGTAGGTCTTGCCGGCCATCATCGCGCCGATGTTCATCGTGAAGTACGTCGCGAGGGTGTTGCCGTGGCGGACCACCTCCGCGTGCAGCGGGGCCTTGTCGCCGTCCATGTCGGTGATCGCAGTGAAGGCCACCGACTCGTCGCCGGCGCCCGAGGGCTTGACCGCCGTCACCTTCGTTATCTTCTGCTCGTCGCCGGAGGTGCCGCCGGTGAAGCCGGCCGCGCAGTCCTTCAGCGCGGTGGAGACCGCCTTCATCGCGTCCTCGGCGCCCCGGCCGTCGTACGACGACAGGTCCAGGGACGTCACGTCCAGGTTCAGCGAGTCCTTGAGCGCGCTCTCGAACTTGCCGTCGGCCAGGTCGTCGAGGGAGGTCGCGTCGTCGGTCGGGTCCTTCTTGTCCTCCCGCACCGTGCGGCCGATCTCGGCGGGCGCGTCGGCCGGGGCCAGGCCGGTGAGGACGTAGGCCAGCGGCCGGCACTTCTCGTCGCTGGTCCGCACCTTGCTCTTGACCGGGGCGCCGTCGCCGACCGCGTTGACCTTGTAGCCGTCCACCTCGCCCTGCGCGAGGATGCGCTGCTTCAACTGCGTGGCGCTCAGCGCCCGTACGGACGGAGCGGTGGACTTCCGCGCGGACTCTTCCTCCGAACTCCCGCCGGAGCAGCCCGTGACGAGGGCGAGGGACAGCGTGCCGCCGACGGCGAGGGCGCAGATCCGCACGCCCGATGATCTCTTCATGAGAGGACTCTGAGTCCTCGGTCAAGGAGTGGTCAAGTTGTTTAAAATTCCAGCCGTTCGCGGCGGACCGAATAGACCACGAAGCCCGCGCCGACCGCGAGGAAAAGGGTCCCGCCGACGACGTACGGGGTGGTGTTCGGGCTGCCGGTGTCGGCGAGCCGGGTGGCGTCCCCGGTCGCCTCGGACGTCGCCACCGAGAGCGCCCTGGCCTGCTGGGTGACCCGCGTCGCGGTGCCCTCCGACGTGCTGGTTCTCGCCGGGGCGTCCTGGGACGCGTTGGCGGACGGGACGAACCACAGCGCGCACAGGAGCGTGCCTGCGGCGGTGGCGGTCAGCAACGGGCGGCGAACGGATGACACGGAATATCGATCCCCTTGTGACGCTGGCGAATTGGCCGTGTGGGCAGATGTTAGTGAAAGTCGCGGGTCACGGGAAAGTCACGGGAGGTTTCGGTCGTACGCTCCGGTCATGAGCACTCCAGAGACATCACGTTTTGTACGGCTTCGGGTGGAACTGGTCCTCGAGGTCGAGGACGCCTCCGAGGTCGCCAAGGCCGCGCTGGACCGGATCGCCGAGGACCCCGAGCTGCCCGACGAGGAGCGGACCCATGCCGAGGCGGCTGTGACGGAAGACACCGCCGAGGCCGTCGCCTACCTGGTGGATCCGTTCGACCTGGTCAGCGAGGTGCCCGGGGTCGAGCTCCAGCAGGCCTCCTGGTCCAGCGAGCGGATTTCCTACGATCCGGATTCGCCGGAGTGGGATCTCGACGAGGATGATGGCGAGGACGACGAAGAAGAGGACGGCATCGGCTGAGCGATCCGGGGAACCAGTGACCCCGGACGGCAACGGCCGTCCGGGGTTTCGTCGTCCGAAGGACGCTCGGACCGACCCTCGCGCACCGGCCGCCCCGGCGGACGTGGTGTGCCCCACAGATCCCAGGAATGCGGAACGGGGCGGCGCGGCCGGAGCGTTGAGACTTCCTGACGGGGACTCCCGGTGTGTTCGCGGACTCGGCAACGATGGAGAAGCGTGTGATGACGGACAGTAAGCGGCGCAAGGGCCTGGTGGCCGCGTCCGCACTGCTCGGTGGTGTTCTGGTGCTCACGGCGTGTTCCGGCAGCGACGACAAGGCGTCCGGCGGCGACACCAGCACCCAGGCCCAGGCGGACGAGGCGGCGGCCAAGAAGTCGTCGCAGGCCGACATCACGATCACGCCCAAGGACGGGTCGAGCAACGCGTCGATCAACAACTCGGCGGCCGTCACCGTCAGCAAGGGCACGCTCACCGGCGTCACCATGACCACCGCCGACGGCAAGGCGGTCTCCGGGGCGCTGTCGGCCGACAAGAAGAGCTGGAAGCCCTCCGCCCAGCTGGAGCGGTCCACCACCTACAAGGTCGCCGCCGAGGCCAAGGACTCCGCGGGCCTGGTCGCGCACGAGAACGCGTCCTTCACCACGGTCTCCCCGGCCAACAGCTTCATAGGCAGCTTCACGCCGGAGGACGGTTCGACCGTCGGCGTGGGCATGCCCGTGTCGATCAACTTCGACAAGCAGATCACCAACAAGGCCGCCGTCCAGAAGGGCATCACGGTCAGCACCACCAGTGGCCAGGAGGTCGCCTGCCACTGGTTCTCCACCCAGCGCATGGACTGCCGCCCCGAGGACTACTGGAAGGAGAACTCCACCGTCACGCTGAAGCTGGCGCTCGACGGTGTCGAGGGCGCCTCCGGTGTCTACGGCGTCCAGCAGAAGACGGTCACCTTCCACATCGGCCGCAACCAGGTCTCCTACGTCGACGCCAAGACCAAGGAGATGAAGGTCACCCAGGACGGCAAGACCGTCAAGACCATCCCGATCTCCGCGGGTTCGCCGGAGAACAAGACGTACCAGGGCGTCATGGTGATGTCCGAGAAGTTCAAGGAGACGCGCATGAACGGCGCGACCGTGGGCTTCACCGACAGCGACGGCAAGGGCGAGTACGACATCAAGGACGTGCCGCACGCCATCCGCCTCACCAGCTCCGGCACCTTCCTGCACGGCAACTACTGGGGCGCCAAGTCCATCTTCGGTGCCGTGAACACGAGCCACGGCTGTGTCGGCCTCTCCGACACCAAGGGCGCCAACGACACCAGCACGCCGGCCTACTGGATGTACAGCCACTCGATCGTCGGTGACGTCGTGGTCATCTCCAACACCGGCGACAAGACCGTGGCCCCCGACAACGGCCTCAACGGCTGGAACATGAACTGGGCCGCCTGGAAGGCCGGTTCGGCCGTCTGACCGGTCCGGGCGGCCCGCCGCACAGCCGCCCCACAGCTTCACGGTGCCGCCCCCAGGGGCGGCACCGGCATTTCTGGGGTCCGCCACAGCCTTCTCATGCTTCTCTTATTTCGGCCTTATAGAGCCATCACGGTGCGTCCCTACCTTGCGGTCATGTTCTTCACCTACCTGAGGCGCGAACTGCGCCGCCGCAGAAAGGCGGCTCTCGTCGTCGCCTCCGGCCTCGCGCTGGGCATCGCACTGGTCATCGTGGTCACCTCCGTGTCCTCCGGCATGGGGAAGGCGCAGGACAAGGTCCTCCAGTCGCTGTACGGCCTGGGCACGGACATGACGGTCACCAAGGCCGCCTCCGCCACCGCGAGCAGCTCCCAACGTCCGCGCTTCAACTTCGACGCGCAGAACAGCGGTTCGGCGAAGACGCAGAGCAGTGACCGCGTCATGGTGCAGGGGTTCACCACCCTCGCCTCCTCGACCGTCACCAAGGTCTCCGGCCAGAAGGGCGTCTCGACCGCGGTCGGCGGGCTGAGCCTCAACGTGGTCAAGATCAGTGGTCAGTTCACCCGCGGTCAGTTCCAGCAGAACCAGAACTCCGGCGGCAACGGCGGCGGTTTCCCGGGCGGCGGCAGCTCCGGCGCCCCGCAGGGCGAGGTCCGCGGCGGCGGCGCCAACTTCGACGTCAACAGCTACAGCGTCTTCGGCACCGACGTCGCCAACGCCGACCTCGGCCCGCTGACCTCGTCGAAGATCACCAGCGGTCGTACCTTCAAGTCGAGCGAGGCGAACGCGAAGGTCGTCGTCGCCGACTCGGCCTACGCCAAGCAGAAGAAGTACAAGGTCGGTTCCACGGTCACCATCAAGAGCGTCAAGTTCAAGGTGATCGGCATCGCCACCGCCAACTCCGGTGACTCCGCGGCCAACCTGTACATCCCGCTCCAGCAGGCGCAGACGCTGGCCAGTGAGAAGAACAAGGTCACCACGATCTACGTCAAGGCGACCGACTCGCAGCAGATCGACTCCGTCAAGAGCGCCATCCAGAAGAACGTCTCGGGTACGACGGTCACCACCTCCGCCGACCTCGCCAAGACGGTCTCCGGTTCCCTCTCCACCGCCTCCAGCCTCGCCACCAACGTCGGCAAGTGGCTGTCCATCGCGGTGCTGGTGGCCGCGTTCCTGGTCGCCGGTCTGCTCACCTCGTCGGCGGTCTCCCGCCGGGTCCGCGAGTTCGGCACCCTGAAGGCGCTGGGCTGGAAGTCCGGCCGGGTCACCCGGCAGGTCATCGGCGAGGCCATGGTCAACGGCCTGGTCGGCGGCGCGCTCGGGATCGCGCTCGGCCTCGCGGGCGCGTACGTCGTGACCGAGATCAGCCCCACCCTGGAGGCCTCCCTCGGCAGCGGCGGCGGTAACACGGGGGGTGGCCCCGGCGGCGGTGGGTTCGGCGGCGGTGGTGGCGGCGGCTTCGGCCCCGGCCGGGGGACCGCGAAGACCCTGGAGGTCGCCCTGACGGCTCCGGTGAGCGTGACGACGATCGTCCTCGCGGTGGCCCTCGCGGTGGCCGGCGGCCTGATCGCGGGCGCGTTCGGCGGCTGGCGCGCGTCGCGGCTGCGCCCGGCGGACGCACTGCGGCGCGTGGAGTAGCCGACGCCGGATGCGGCTGGGGGCGGTGGGGACGCTCACCGGCGCTTGCCGGGTGCCGCCCGCGCCCACCGTCCCCCACTCTCGGCTTCGCTCGAGCGGGGGGACCCCCATCGCCCCAGCGGCACGACTGCCCGCGGCTGGGAAGGGGCGCGGGGAACTGCGCGAGCGACCCCCACCGGCCCGCAGCCGACAACCGACCGCCCTACCCCAAAAACCCTCCAGGAGTCCCCATGTACGAACTCAGAAACGTCACCAAGCTCTACTCGCGCGGCAAGGACACCGTCCGCGCCCTCGACGGCATCGACCTCACCATCGCCGACGGCGACCGCCTGGTCATCCAGGGCCCCACCGGCGGCGGCAAGTCCACGCTCCTCCAGATGCTCGGCGGGCTGGACCGCCCCACCTCGGGCGAGGTCGTCCTCGACGGCACCGACCTGGCCAAGCTCTCCGAGACGAAGCTCACGGCGGTCCGCAGCGCGAGCATCGGCTTCGTCTTCCAGTCCTTCAACCTGATCCCGACGCTCACCGCCCAGGAGAACGTCGAGACCGCCCTCGTCCCCCTCGGCGTCAAGGCCAGGGAGCGCCGGGAGCGCGCCGCCGAGGCGCTCACGTCCGTCGGTCTCGGCGAGCGCCTCGGCCACCTGCCCGGCGAGATGTCCGGCGGCCAGCAGCAGCGTGTCGCCATCGCCCGGGCCCTGGTCAAGCAGCCCAAGGTGCTGCTCGCCGACGAGCCCACCGGCAACCTCGACGAGGGCATGCGCGACGAGATCATGGACGTACTGGAGCGCATGTGGAAGGAGCACGGGCTGACCTTCATCATGGTCACCCACGACTCCGCGATCGCGAAGAAGGCCCCGCGCCTCGCGACCATCCGCAAGGGCAAGATCACCGTCAAGGAGAACGCCGGCGCATAACACCGAACTCCACAGCCTGACCGCGCGGTTGTGTAACGGTGTCAGCCCCGGCGGGTAACAAATCCCGCGCGCTCTTCTTACCGGTCTCTCATCTATTGAGGCCGCTGATCACCCCCCGGCATACTCCGTGTTCCGGGGGGTTGACGTATGTGCGTACGAGACTTCCCCCGGCCGGGTGAACGGGGAATTCGCCCGGCACACCGTCTCCCAGGGGGAGTCTTGCGCAGACAAGTGAAAAGAGCCGCCGGCGCCACCGTGGCCACGGCCGCGGCCGTGGCCCTCGCCGCGGGCATGACCAGCCCGGCGTCGGCGAAGCCGGAACCGCGAGCCGCCTCGGCCGTCGCCGCGGCCCGCTCTTCGCTCACCGCCAAGCAGCACGTCACCCTGATCACCGGCGACCGGGTCGCCCTCGACGCCAAGGGCCGCGTCGTCGGCCTGGACCGGGCGAAGGGGCGCGAGCACATACCGTTCCGGATCAGCAAGATCGAAGGACACACCCTCGTCGTGCCCGGTGACGCCGTCCAACTGGTGGCCTCCGGAAAGCTGGACCAACGGCTGTTCGACGTCACCGAGTTGAACAAGGCCGCGACCCGCAGGGCACAGAAGAACGGCCTGAAGGTCATCGTCGGCTACAGCGGTGCCGCCCCCGCGGCCAAGGCCGACGTCCGGGACGCGGGCACCCTGCGGCACAGCCTCAAGGCGCTCAACGCGGACGCCGTGCAGACCCCGGTCAAGGACACACCCGAGCTGTGGGACGCCGTCACCGACGGCGACAGGGCGGCCTCCGGTATCGCGCACGTCTGGCTGGACGGCGTCCGCAAGGCCAGCCTCGACAAGTCCGTGCCGCAGATCGGCGCCCCCACGGCGTGGGCGGCCGGCTACAACGGCAAGGGCGTCAAGATCGCCGTCCTGGACACCGGTGTGGACACCACCCACCCGGACCTCAAGGACCAGGTGATCGCCTCCAAGAACTTCACCACGGCCACCGACGCCTCCGACCACTTCGGCCACGGCACGCACGTCGCGTCCATCGCGGCCGGCACCGGCGCCAAGTCGCACGGCAAGTACACGGGTGTCGCACCCGGCGCGAAGATCCTCAACGGCAAGGTCCTCGACGACACCGGCTCCGGTGACGACTCCGGGATCCTCGCCGGCATGGAGTGGGCGGCGGCCGAGGGCGCCGACGTCGTCAACCTCAGCCTCGGCGGCTACGACTCCCCGGAGATCGACCCGCTGGAGGCCGAGGTCAACAAGCTCTCCAAGGAGAAGGGCATCCTGTTCGCGATCGCCGCGGGCAACGAGGGCCCCCAGTCGATCGGTTCGCCGGGCAGCGCCGAGTCCGCGCTCACCGTCGGCGCCGTCGACGGCAACGACAAGCTCGCCGACTTCTCCTCCACCGGCCCCGCCGCCGACGGCTCCCTCAAGCCGGACGTCACCGCGCCGGGCGTCGACATCACCGCCGCCGCGGCCAAGGGCAGCCTCATCGACCAGGAGGTCGGCGAGAACCCGGCCGGCTACCTGACCATCTCCGGTACGTCGATGGCCACCCCGCACGTGGCGGGCGCCGCCGCGATCCTCAAGCAGGAGCACCCGGACTGGGGCTACCAGGAGCTGAAGGCGGCCCTGACCGGCTCCGCCAAGGGCGGCAAGTACTCGCCGTTCCAGCAGGGCACGGGCCGGATCGCCGTCGACAAGGCCATCAAGCAGACCGTGCTCGCCGAGCCGTCGTCGGTCAACTTCGGAGTGCAGCAGTGGCCGCACACCGACGACACCCCGGTCACCAAGCAGCTGACCTACCGCAACCTCGGCACCAAGGACGTCACCCTCAGCCTCGCGGCGACCGCCACCGACCCCAAGGGCGCGACGGCCCCGGCCGGCTTCTTCAAGCTGGGCGCGACCAAGGTGACCGTACCGGCGGGCGGCACGGCCTCCGTCGACGTCACCGTCGACACCAAGCTGGGCGGCACCCTCGACGGCGGCTACTCGGCGTACGTGACGGCGACCGGCGGCGGCCAGACCGTCCGTACGGCGGCCGCGGTCCAGCGCGAGGTCCAGTCGTACAGCGTGACCGTCAAGCACATCGGGCGGGACGGGAACCCGACCGGCGTCTACAACACCGCTCTGGTCGGCTACGCGGGCCTCGGCAGCGGCAGCGCGATCAACGTGCCGGTGTCCGACTCCGGCACCACCACGATCCGGGTGCCGAAGGGCACGTACCTGCTCGACGCCTGGATCGCGAAGGACCTCACCACCTTCGACGGCGGTCTCGACTGGCTGGTCCAGCCGAAGCTGAGCGTCACCAGGGACCTCACGGTCACCGTCGACGCCCGCACCACCAAGGCGTCCGACATCACCGTGCCGGACGCGCAGGCCCAGCCGCACTCCGCGACCATCGACTACATGTACGACCCCGCGGGCGTCGGGTTCGGCGTCGGCTTCGACACCTTCGACAAGATCCGGACCGCGCCGCTGGGCGGCGAGGTCACGGACGGCCTGACCCAGACCTGGAGCGGCCAGTTCACCAAGGGCGCCGACGAGGAGTACGACGTCGCCACCAGCGCCCTGGTAAGGAAGTTCCAGGCCGGCAAGGTCCGGCACTTCAAGGCCGGCGAGCTGGCCACGGTCCGGAACACCGTCGGCGCGTCCGCGCCGGGCAAGACCGGCGCGGTCGCCCCGTGGGGTGTCGTCGGCGAGGACGTCGTCATGGGCGACGCCGTGGAGCAGAAGCTGCCCGGCTCCCGCACCTTCCACCTCTCCACCGCCGACCACGCCCAGTGGGCCTTCGACGCCATGCAGTTCGGCTCCCACGACGCCCAGGGCTTCCCGGTCGCCGACGCCTACTACACCGTCGGCGAAGCGAAGGCCTACCAGGCCGGCAAGACCTACCAGAACACCTTCAACACCGCCGTGTTCGGCCCGCACCTCACCTCCGAGTACGGGCTCTACCGGGACGGCAACCAGATCTACGGCATCGTCCCGCTGTTCTCCGACAGCGCCAAGCACCCCGGGTCCTCCGACTTCCTGTCGGTGAACACCACCCTGTACCGCAACGGCACCAAGGTGGGCTCCAACAAGGACCCGCTGTTCGGCGACGGCCTGTTCACCGTGCCGTCCGGCGACGCCGAGTACAAGCTGACCACCTCGGTCATCCGCTCGGTCAAGGTCGCGGCCGCCTCCACCCGGATCGACGCGAGCTGGACCTTCCACTCGAAGAAGCCGGGCAACGGCGTGCCGGCCAAGCTGCCCGCCTCCACCGTCCACTTCGGCGCCAAGACCGGTCTCGACAGCCGCGTCACGGCGGGCAGCACGGTCACCTTCCCGGTCACCGTCGAGGGTTCGGCCGCCGGCCGCAACCTGAAGTCCCTGACGGTCTACGTGTCGTACGACTACGGCCAGACCTGGAAGAAGCTGACGGTCAGCCACGGCAAGATCACCGTCAAGAACCCGGCCAAGGGCAAGGCAGTCTCGTTCCACGCCAAGATCGCCGACAAGAAGGGCAACCGGTCGACGATCTCGATCTACAACGCGTACTACGCCAAGTGAGCGCGTCAGCCGCCGAGTAGACCCTCAGCGAGCGGCCCGTCGGAAGCGCGGCTTCCGGCGGGCCGTTCCCCGTGCGGGGAGGTCAGGGGGCGGACGGCACCCGGGTCGCGTCCCGGCCCCAGCTGGCCAGCAGCCGCAGCGCCTCCGCCGACGCCGAACCCGGCTCCGCGTGGTACGTGACCAGGGCCTGGTCCATGTCGTCCGGCATCCGGAACGACTCGTAGTTCAGCGACAGCTCACCCACCAGCGAGTGGTGCATCCGCTTCAGCCCGTGGCTCTTCTCCTTGACGTCGTGCGTCGCCCACAGCCGGCGGAACTCCTCGCTCTTCACGGAGAGTTCGCCCACCAGCGCGGACAGCCGGGTGTCGTCGGGATAGCAGCCCGCGTCCATCCGCAGCTGGCACACGATGTCGATCGCCTTCTGCTCCCAGTCGACGAAGAGATCGCGGTAGTCGGGACGCAGGAACGTCAGCCGCGCCCAGTTGCGCTCCGCGGCCGGCAGCTCCGCCCAGTCGCCGAAGACCGCCGCCGCCAGCCGGTTCCACGCCAGGATCTCCGAGCGCCGCCCCACGATGTAGGCGGGCACGCCCTCCATCGCGTCCAGCAGCTGCGCCAGCGGCGCCCGCACCTGCTGGGGCCGCCCCGACGGCTTCTTCTTGTGCTGCTTGCCCTTGGCGAGATGGGTGAGGTGCGCGTGCTCCGCGTCGGAGAGCCGCAGCGCGCGGGCGATCGAGTCCAGCACCTCCGCCGACACGTTCCGTCCGTTGCCCTGCTCCAGGCGCGTGTAGTACGCCACCGACACCCCGGCCAGCTGCGCCAGCTCCTCCCGCCTGAGCCCCGGCACCCTGCGGTGCCGCCCGAAGTCCGGCAGCCCCACGTCGGCGGGGCGCAGCCGGGCCCGCCGGCTGCGCAGGAACTCGCTCAGCTCGGCACGCCGGTCCAGGGACGGGGAGAGGGACGGCCGGTCCAGGGCCGGGGAGGCGGGCAGGGGGTGGTCTTCCATACCTCCAGTATTCACGGTCGTACGCACCGGAACCTGACCCCGCCAGTGGTAGGCACAGCGGACGTACGCAGAGGCGGGGGCTGGGTGACGGACGTAGCGTGGGGGAGGCTGGAAGCGTGCCCGGAACGGAAGAAGGCAACCGGGCGCGACGTCATCCCTAGGAGAACCCCCCTCATGTCCACTGTTGCTGCTTACGCCGCGCCCGCCGCCAAGGCCCCGCTGGAGCGGACCACGATCGAGCGGCGCGCGGTCGGCGAGTTCGACGTGCTCATCGACGTCGAGTTCGCCGGTATCTGTCACTCCGACATCCACCAGGCCCGCGAGGGCTGGGGTACGGCGATCTTCCCGATGGTGCCCGGTCACGAGATCGCGGGCGTCGTCTCCGAGGTCGGCACGGGTGTCACCAAGTACGCGGTGGGGGACCGGGTGGGCGTCGGCTGCATGGTCGACTCCTGCCGCGAGTGCGACAACTGCAAGGCCGGTCTCCAGCAGTACTGCACCGGCGGCGGCCCCACCTGGACGTACAACGCCGTCGGCAAGGACGGCCGGCCCACCTACGGCGGCTACTCGCAGAAGATCGTCGTCGACGAGAACTACGTCGTCCGCATCCCGGACGGCCTGTCGCTCGACGTGGCGGCCCCCCTGCTGTGCGCCGGCATCACCACGTACTCCCCCCTCAAGCACTGGAACGCCGGTCCCGGCAAGAAGGTCGCGGTCGTCGGTCTCGGCGGCCTGGGCCACATGGGCGTGAAGATCGCCGCCGCGCTCGGCGCCGAGGTCACCGTCCTGTCCCAGTCCCTGCGCAAGAAGGACGACGGCCTGAAGCTGGGCGCCACGCACTACCGCGCGACCAGCGACCCGAAGACCTTCGAGGAGCTCAAGGGCACCTTCGACATCATCCTCAACACGGTGTCGGCCCCGCTGGACTTCGACGCCTACCTGTCGCTGCTGCGCACCGACGGCGCGATGGTCAACGTCGGCATCCCCGAGGAGCCCGTGCACATCCTGCTCTCCTCCGTCTTCGGCAACCGCCGCAGCCTGAGCAGCTCCGGAATCGGCGGCATCCCGGAGACCCAGGAGATGCTCGACTTCTGCGCCGAGCACAACCTGGGCGCGGAGATCGAACTCATCAGCGCCGACCAGATCAACGAGGCGTACGACCGGGTCGTCAACAGTGACGTCCGCTACCGCTTCGTGATCGACACCGCGACGATCTGAGTCAGCGCGCCCGCCCGCGGCCCAGCAGGTACAGCAGATAGGGACCGCCGACCAGGGAGGTCAGCGCACCCACCGGGATCTCCAGCGGAGGGACCAGGGTGCGGGCCGCCAGGTCGGCGGTCACCAGCACGACCGCGCCCGTCAGCGCCGAGCAGACCAGCGGGAGCTGCGGGGTGCGGGTCAGCCGCCTGGCCAGCTGGGGCGCGGTCAGCGCGACGAACCCGATCGGCCCGGCGGCGCCGGTGGCGGTGGCGGCGAGCACGACGCCGAGGAGCGTGAGGCCGAGGCGGGCGCGGCCGACCCGCAGACCGAGGGCGGCGGCAGTGTCGGGGTCCAGCCCCAGGGGGCGCGCGGCCCGGGCCGCCCACACCAGTCCCGGCAGGGTGAGCAGCAGGACGACGGCGAGCGGGCCGGCCTGGTCCCAGCCGCGGCCGTTCAGGCTGCCGGTCAGCCACAGCTTGACCTGCTCGGCCGCGTCCAGCTCACTGTCGGTGAGATACAGCTGGACGACGGCGGACAGCGCGACGCCGACACCGACACCGGTGAGCACGAAGCGGGCGGGCCGCATGCCGTGGCGCCAGGCCAGCGCGTACACGAGGGCGGCGGCGGCCAGGCCCCCGCCGACGGCCACGAGGGGCATCGCGGCGGGGGCCGCGGTGACGCCGGTGGCCAGGGCGAGCACGGTCGCGGCGGCGGCGCCGTGCCCCACGCCGATGACATCCGGGCTTGCCAGCGGGTTCCGGGTGACGGTCTGCACGAGGGCCCCGGCGAGGCCGAGGGCCACGCCGACGAGGGCGCCGACCGCTGCGCGGGGCACGCGCAGTTCGCCGACGACCAGGGCGTACGGGGTGGGGTCGCCGCGGAGGGTGCGCCAGACGTCGAGGGGCGGGACGTAGGTCTGACCGAGGCAGGCGGAGGCGGTCAGGGCGGCTGCGAGGAGGGCGAGCAGCCCGAGGGCGACGATCACCGACCGTCTGTGGAGGAGGAGGGAGAAGCGGGGGTGGGGGCGGAGCGCGTATGTCCCGGCGGGCCGGTGGGGGTGGAGCGCGGTTGTCTCTGCGGGCTGGTGGGGGCTGGGCGCGCCGTTCCCCGCGCCCCTGACGGGACGCTGTCCGGCCGTTTCGTCCCAGCCGCCCGCGCTCTTGTCACTCATCCCAGCTGCGGGCAGTCGTGCCGCTGGGGCGATGGGGGTCCCGCCGCTCGAACGAAGCCGAGAGTGGGGGAGGGTGGGCGCAGCGGCACCCGGCGAGCGCCGGTGAGCGAAACCCCGGCCCCAGCCCTCACTCCGGGTACGCCTCATGTCGCAGTACCTTTCCTCCGTACCAGGCCCACCAGCACCGGCACCCCCACCAACGCCGTCATCACACCCGCCGGCACCTCCGCAGGGGCCCGCACCACCCGGCCCACCACGTCGGCCCCCACCAGCAGCCCCGCCCCCAGCAGCGCCGACAGCGGCAGGATCCGTACGTTCCCGCCGCCCCGCACCACCCGTCGCGCCAGATGCGGCACGACCAGTCCGACGAACGCGATCGGTCCGGCCGCCGCCACCGCGGACGCGGTCAGCAGGGTCGCGCCCAGCGCCGCACACCCCCGGACCACATGCACCCGGTGCCCGAGCGCGCGGGCCGTCTCGTCGCCCAGGGCCAGCGCGTCGAGACCGCGTGCGCACGACAGGACCAGTACGGCGCCCGCCGCCAGGAACGGCAGCATCCGTACGACCGTCCCGGCGTCCCGGCCGCTGAGCGCCCCCACCTGCCAGAACCGGAACTGGTCGAGGGTCGCCGAGCTGGAGGTGAGGACCACCGTCGTGGCGCCCGCGGTCATCGCGGACAGGGCGGTGCCGGCGAGCGCCAGCTTCACGGGCGACGCCCCGCCCCGGCCGCGCGCGGCGACGCCGTACACCAGGCACGCGGCGACGACGGCGCCGGTGAAGGCGTACCAGACGTACGCCCCGAAGCCGTACGCGGAGCCCCCGAGGACGATGGCGAGCACCACGCCCGCCGCCGCGCCCTGGCTCAGTCCGAGGATGCCGGGGTCGGCGAGCGGGTTGCGGGTGACGGCCTGGAGGGCCGCCCCGGCGAGACCGAGCGCGGCGCCCGCGGTGAGGCCGATCCCGGTGCGGGGGAGCCGCAGGGACCGTACGACCAGGGCGTCGGGTGAGGTCCCGCCGTGCAGCAGGGCGTCGAACACGGTGGCGGGCGGCACGGCACGGGTGCCGACGGCGAGGCTGAGCACGGCGACGACGGCCACCGCGAGGGCGGCCGTCGGCCAGACGAGGGCGCGGCGCACTTACCGGAGGTGCTCGGCGAGCTGTCGTACGACCAGTCGCGCGGCCGTGGGACCTGCGTTGAGGTACCAGGGGTCGTCGTCGACCTGGACGGCGTGACCGGCGCGCACCGCCTTCATGGACTTCCACAGCGGCCCCGCCAGGGTGCTCCCGGCGTCCGTCTTCGCGGGGTCGCCCTGTACCGAGTAGAAGATCCAGTCGCCGTCGGCGGTGTCGACCTTCTCGGCGCTGATGTCCTGCGAGATGGCGGTGAACCGCTGGGACGCGGGGCGGGAGAGGCCCATGTCGACGGCGATGGAACCGGTGAAGGAGGAGACGCCGAACATCCGGGTCCGGTCGGGGGTGAAGCGGACCATCGACACGGTGGCGGAGCCGTTCAGGGCCGACCCGCTCGCCTTCGCGCCGCGGACGATGCCGTCGAGGAGTTCGCGTGCCTGCTGCCCCTTGCCGACGGCGTCGCCGACCAGCAGCAGGTCGCGCTTCCAGTTGATGCCCTGGCCCGCGGTGACCACGGTGGGCGCGATCTTCGACAGCTGGGGGTAGAGGTCGCCGAGCGAGTCGTTGACCAGGATCAGGTCGGGCCTGGCGGCGGCCAGGGACTCCAGGTTGGGGGACTGACGGGTGCCCGCGTCGGTCATCGCCGCGAGCTTCCGCCGGTACTGCGGGAAGGCGTCGGCGAGGTAGTCGGGGACCAGACCGGCGTTCTCGGCGCGGGTGCCGGCGGCCGGCACGACGCCGAGGGACAGCAGGTCGTCGAGCTGCCCGGTGCTGAGCACCGCGATCCGCTCCGGCCGTGCCTCGATGGTGGTGCTGCCCTCGAAGTGGGTGACCGTACGCGGGAAGTTGCCGTCGGTGGCGTTGTCGGAGCCCATGCCGTCGGCGAGGGCGCTCGGTGCGGCGGCGGGGCCCTCGGAGGCGCCGGCGACCTTGTTCACGGACCCGTCGGCGTGGGCGGCGGCCCTGTCGCCGGTGGCGGAGGAGCCGCAGCCGGCCAGCAGGGCGCCCACCACGGACACGGCGGACACGGCCAGGACGGCCCTCGATCTCAACGCACGCACGACTGGCCCTCCCGATCATCGACTAAGGCAAGCCTTACCTTAACCGGTGCCGGGAGTACGTTGGACGGGAGGAGGTCCCACGATGACCGTGAACCTGAACCACACCATCGTCGCCGCTCACGACAGGCACGCCTCGGCGAGGTTCCTCGCCGACATCCTCGGTCTCGAAGTCAGCCCGGAATACGGTCCGTTCGTCCCCGTCGCACTGCCGAACGGCGTCACCCTCGACTACATGGACAGTTCCGGCGAGATCCCGCCGCAGCACTACGCCTTCCTGGTCTCCGAGGACGACTTCGACGCGATCTTCGGCCGGGTCCGGGAGGCCGGCATCGGCTACTGGGCCGACCCGCACCACAGCCGCCCCGGCGAGATCAACCACAACGACGGCGGTCGCGGCACCTACTTCGACGACCCCGACGGCCACCGGCTGGAGATCCTCACCCGCCCCTACGGCAGCGGCGGCTGACCGACGGGCCGGGGACGGATCAGGCGCGGAGCCCCTTGAGGCCGTCCTGGGCGGCCATGACCAGTTCGATACCGCGGTTGTCGGCGGCGGGCTCGCGCATCTGGTTCGTCACGTAGGCCATCGCCAGCCGTTCCTCGGGGTCGACCCAGACGAGGGCGCCGCCCCAGCCGCCCCAGCCGAGCGCGTTGCCGAAGAGGCCGTACCCGAGGCCGTACCTGCACGGCATGCCGAGGATCCGGTCCACGCCCTCGAACTGCACCTCGCGTGCCCGCGCACAACCCTCCGGGGACAGCACCCGCACCCCGCCGACCGTTCCGCCGCAGGCGAGCAGGGACTGGACCAGGGCGACCGATCGGGCGTTGCCGAAGCCGCCGGCCGCGGGGATCTGCGCCCGGCGCCAGGCCAGGCTGTTGCCGTCCCGGACCCGGAGCGCGGTGGCGGTGGAGGGCGCCGTCGCGTCGCGGCCCGGCGCGCTGGCCGTGTAGTCCTCGTCCGCCCCCGGCGGCGGCACGGTGAGCGCCACCCGCCGGTCGTGCTCGGCCCCCAGCCCGACATGGAAGTCGGCGCCGAGCGGCCCGGCCACCTCGGCGGCGAAGAACCCGCCCACGGTCCGCCCGGTGATCCGGCGCACCACCTCGCCCACCAGGAACCCCTGGGTGAGCGAGTGGTAGCCGGCCGCGGTCCCCGGCTCCCACTGCGGGGCCTGGCCGGCGAGCCGCGCCGTGGCGGCCGTCCAGTCGTACAGCTCCTCGACCGGCCCCTCCCAGTCGGGCAGCCCGGCGGTGTGCGACAACAGATGCCGTACCAGCACGTTCTCCTTGCCGGCCGCGGCGAACTCGGGCCAGTAGCGGGCCACCGGCGCATCCGGGTCCAGCTCACCCCGGTCGATCAGCACGAGCGCGCAGAGCGCGGTCATCGTCTTGGTCACGGAGAACACGCTGACGATCGTGTCCCGCTCCCACGGCCGCACCCGCGCGGCGTCGGCGAACCCGCCCCACACGTCCACCACGGCCGCCCCGTCCACGAAGACGGCGACGGCACCTCCCGCGTCCCCGTCGTCCAGCAGCCCGGACAGCAGCCGGGGCACAGCGGCGAACAACTCGTCGTACGACCCATGGATGTCGGCCATGCCCGCCATTCAGCCCCCCGCCCCGACCCGGGGCAACCCATTTTCCCGGTACCGCAGGGCCCCGTCGGGCGGGCGCGGAATCGCTCGGATCCCCCGAGCGTTGAGAGCAGTGGCCACGGGAGCCGGCGACGCCGAGACGGCGGACCGGCCGGCCCGGGTGACCTATGAACCGGCTGACAGAAATGGGAGGCGCCGCGATGGCTGCGCAGACGCAGAGGGCCGTGCTGGCGGGCGGATGCTTCTGGGGGATGCAGGACCTGATCCGCAAGCTCCCGGGCGTGACCGCGACCCGGGTCGGCTACACCGGGGGTGACGTGCCGAACGCGACGTACCGGAACCACGGCACGCACGCGGAGGCCATCGAGATCCACTTCGACCCCGAGCAGACCGACTACCGCGCGATCCTGGAGTTCTTCTTCCAGATCCACGACCCGAGCACCAGGAACCGCCAGGGCAACGACATCGGCCTCAGCTACCGCTCGGCGATCTACTACACGGACGACGAGCAGAAGCGGGTCGCCGAGGACACCATCGCCGACGTGGACGCCTCCGGACTGTGGCCGGGCAAGGTCGTCACCGAGGTGGAGCCGGTGGGTCCCTTCTGGGAGGCCGAGCCCGAGCACCAGGACTACCTGGAGCGTTACCCCAACGGCTACACCTGCCACTTCCCGCGCCCCGGCTGGCGCCTGCCCGCCCGCACGCAGGGCTGAGCAGGGGCGACCTAGGGGGCGGCGAGAGTCGGGGCGGGGCGGTGCCCACCCGGCTCCGACGGGACGGCGGGGTCGGGGCGGGGCGGTGCCCACCCGGCGCGGGTGCCGTCCCCGCCGGCTGTCACACTCTCGCCATGGACACCACACCCGAGCGGATAAGTGCCCGGACCGCGGCGGCGTGGACCGTCGCCCTCGCGGTCCTCGGCGGGATCACCGGCTACGTGTGGGACGGGCCGTTCCTCGCGGTCGCCTGCGCCCTCTCCCTGGGAGGCGGTGGAGCGCTGGGTTCGGTGCTGTCCCGCCGGCACATGATCGCGACCATCCGGGAGGGCCAGGGCAGGGCGGCGGCGCTCGGCTACGCCGACGGGATCGCGGACATGATGGTGCTCGGGATATCGGCGTACCGGGCCGCCGTCTTCCCGTTGTCGGGACCCGACGCGGTGGACTCCGCCGAGCGCCGGGCCCGCCGTAACGCCGCCTACCGGCTCACGGCCGCCGACGGTCTTCCCCACCCGGTGCGGGCCGCCGCGGCCGCCGCCCTCGCCGCGATCGACGACCGGCGCGACGACGAGAGCGAGTCCGCCCTGGCCGACCTGATGAAGACGGTCCAGGAGCAGCGCCGCGAGGCCTGACTCCGGAGCGGGCGACGGCCCGGCATTTCCGCCCGGTTTGCGGCGGGTTGTCTTGATCGTGGAGTGGCGCGTTGCTATGCCTTGGGCACTCGACTCCAGTGAGGACGACGTGTACCAAGAGCCCTCCCTTCCCGTTCGGCCGAGTTCTCGTGTCCGGGGATTCGTCTGCGCCGTCGCGGCCGCCGCCCTCGTGACGCTCACCGCCGCGGCGCCCCCTCCCGCGGCGGACAGCCGGGCCGCGGCGGACAGCCGGGCCGTGGCGGACCCGGCAGCCGTGGTCCGCGACTGGAACGCCGTCGCCACCGACACGATCAAGGCCGCTCTGGGCCCCCGCCCCTCCGGGCAGGCGGCCGTCTGGGAGGGGTTCGTCTCCGTCGCGGTGTACAACGCCGTGGTGGGGATCGAGGGCGGCTACGCCCTGTACAAGTGGCACGAGCGCGGTCCGGCCAGGGCCTCCTCCGCGGCGGCCGCCGCCACCGCGGCCCACGACGTGCTGCTCACCTGCTTCCCCGCCTTCGGCGCGCGGCTCGACACCGCCTACGCGGACACGCTCGCCGCCCTGCCGGCCGGCCAGGCCACGGACCGCGGCGTCGCCTACGGACGGCGCGCCGCCGCCCGCGTCATCGAACTCCGCGAAGGGGACGGACGGTTCGCGGACGTTCCGTTCACCGCCGCCCCGGCACCGGGGGTCTGGCGGCCCACCCCGCCCGCGTTCCAGCCCTTCATCGACACCTGGCTCGCCGGGCTCCGCCCCCTCCTGCTCGCCTCCCCGCGGCAGTTCCGCCCCGGCGGACCCCCCGCCCTGTCCTCGGCCGCCTACGCCCGGGACCTCCAGGAGCTGAAGGCGATGGGCGCGAAGACCGGCTCGGGCCGGAGCGCGCGGCAGACCGAGACCGCCCTCTTCTTCAGCGGCAACCTGGTCGAACAGGTCCAGACAGCCGTACGGGACCACGCCGCCCGGCACCGGCTCGGCATCGCCGAGACGGCCCGGCTGTTCGCCGCGGTGAACGCGTCCGCGACCGACGCCGTCGTCACGGCCTGGGACGCCAAGCTCCACTACGCCTCCTGGCGGCCGATCACCGCCATCCGCCTCGCCGACACCGACGGCAACCCCGCGACGACGGCGGACCCCGCCTGGGAGCCGCTGCTCGTCACCCCGCCGCACCCGGACTACGTCGCCGGCCACACCACCGTCGCCGCCGCCGTGGCACGCGCCCTGACCGGCGTCCTCGGCACCTCGCACATCGACCTTCACGTCCCCTCCGACGTCACCGGCAGCACGCGGTTCTACGGGTCCGCCGACGATCTCGACCGGGACGTCGTCGACGCCCGGGTGTGGGGCGGCGTCCACTCCCGCACGGCGGACGTGGCCGGCTGCCGGGCCGGCGCCCGCCTGGCCGCCTGGGCCCTGGACCACTACTTCCAGCCGGTCGCCGGAGACGGCACCCACCCGTCCCCGCCGGCGCGAACGGCCCGGCAGGGCAGGCTCGCCGGGCCGAGGTGCGGCGGCGACAGGGGCTGAACCACGGAGCGGAACCCGCTCACGCCGGCTGCGGGGCCGGCGGCAGCAGGGCCCGCAGGGGCGCGGTGTCGGGGGCGTCGGCCAGTGCCGCGGCCACCGCCGCGTGCAGCGCGGCCTCGGTGCCCGCCTCGCCGACCAGGTCGGACGCCGAGCCGGGCAGTCGCACCGCCGCCGGCCGGGCCCAGGAGAACTCCCAGTGCAGCAGCGACCGGGCACTGAACTCCGCCAGCACCATGCTCCGCAACGAGTCCCGCAGCACCGGCCGCACCGCCTCCCGGAAGGCCGGGTCCCCGGGGGCCGGCGCCTGGGCGGGCGACGGGAGACGCTCGGCCAGCTGCCACAGCCCGCCCGCGTCGATCAGGGCGAGCAGCGCGGGCAGCGTCGGCCGGTCCTCGGTGCAGGCGGCCAGCGCGCGGTGCAGCGGGGTGTCGAGCGAGGCCAGGCCCGCCGCCATCGACGAGTCCAGCAACTGCTCCCACTCGGCGGCGCGCGCGAACTGCCGCACCTCGTCGCTCAGCACCGCGTCCTCCAGCGCCGCCAGCGTCCGGGCCGGGTCGGTGAGCAGCGCGAGCGCCGGACCGCCGGTCTCCCCGCCGCGCCCGTCGGCGGGCAGCGCCTCGACGCGCAGCACCCGGTCGGCGATCGGCGGATGCGAGTCGTACGGCGACGCGGGCTCCGCCGGCAGCCGCTCCCGCAGCCTCGCCAGCTCCGGCGCGCGCGCCGTCAGCATCCGGCCGAAACCCCCGAAGAGCTGTCCGCGCGGCGGCAGTTGCCGGGCCGGCAGGCCGAGCGTGGCGTACGACTCCAGGTAGAAGCCGTGCGCCGCGTCCAGGACCGGGATCTCGCGGAGCGCCGACGCGGTCGCGTCCCGGCCGGTGATCCGCGCGGCGGCCAGATCGGCGGCGTACTCCTGCGCGCGGGCCGTCGACAGCGTGGCCCTCAGGTAGAACTTCGCGTACGCCGTGTAGAGCGCCGCCATCAGCCGGTAGACGAACCCGGCGCCCGCGGTGTCGACCTCCTTGGCCTGCTTGCCCTTCGCGGTTCGCTTCGCGGCGGCCTTCTCCTGCCGGACGCGCTCGGCGGCCTCCTTGCCGTCGGCCTTCGCGTGGAAGTGCCCTACGGTCCGCGCGATCTGCGCCCGGCCGCGTACGACGAGCGCCGACAGCCGGGTGTCGCCACCGGTGAAGTGCCCGTACTCGTGGGCGAGCACGGCCCTCAGCTGGGCCTCGGTCAGCCCGGTCAGCAGCGGCACACCGAGATGGAGGCGGCGCGGCCCGGGGCGCAGGCCGAGCAGCCGGGGCCGCTCGCTGACCGACGCGTTGACGTCACCGGTGAGTACGACGGTCTCCGGCGCGCGGGTGCCCGTCGCCGCCGCGAGCTCCCGCACCAGCTCCCAGAGCCGGGGCTCGTCGGCCGCGGTGACCGGCAGCCCGGCCAGGCCCTCGTCCTCGGGCGTGCGGAGCATGAACAGGCCCCGCACCACCGGCAGTGCCAGCAGCAGGGAGACGATCACCACCTTCCCGGCGAGGGCGCCGGGCGCCCAGGTGACCGCCGCCGCGTCGACGGCGACCGCCACCGCCAGCACGACGAGGCTCAGCAGATAGAAACCGCAGAACAGCACAAGGGCGCGCAGCGCCCGCAGAGTTGCGCCCATCGGGCAGATCCCCCCACAGGACCCCGGAACGGGGAACCGACAACGACATGAAGAACGAACAGACGTGCGGGATGCGGGACCGGTCGAACGCCGCCGGCCGTCCGCACCCGACAGGGGCGCGACGAACCGGGCGACCGACCCCTCTCGCCCGCGCGACCGACCCCCACTCGCCCGCGCGACCGACCCCCACTCGCCCGCGGCCGGCAGGACGGCCTTTCTGCTCCGGTGCCCTCAGCTCCGCAGCGTCGCCGGGCTCCCGCCGTTCGCCTCGTAGCCGGCCACCGCGAGCGCGCGGTAGAGGGCGAACTCGGCGGCCGGGTTCGCCGACAGCGTCCACGGCAGGGCCCCCACGTGCCCGTCCACGCCTATCAGCTCCCCCATGGCTTCCGACCAGCGCTCGGAGCGCACCAGGAAGAAGACCAGCAGATGCCGGACGTGGGCGAGCATCGGGTCGTCCTGGCGGGCCGCGTGCACGGCGTGCAGGGCGCCGTGGACCGCCTTGGTGACGACCTCGCTCTGGTAGAAGCCCGCCACCAGGTTGACCTCGGGCAGGTGCTCGAAGACAGCGAACAACGGCAGCGCGGCCAGCAGCGAGCCCCGCGGGGCACGGGCGGCGGCGGCCTCCGCGAAGGAGTACGCCAGCTCGCGCGAACCGTGCCACTTCTCGCACCAGTAGTGCAGGGCCGCCAGGTGCGCCCCCATGTGCGTGGGCGCGCGGTCCAGGATCTTCAGCCACAGTTTCTCGAACTCGGGCTGCGGGCAGTTCAGCCCGCGGGCCACCGACAGCTCGGTGACGTACGGCACCGGGTCGCCGGGGGACAGCAGCGCCGCCTGCCCGCAGGCGTCCCTGGCCTCCTCCATGATGATCCGGAAGTCGTCGGTGCCCGGTGTCGACGTCCGCCACGCCTGCTGCGCCAGGAACTCCGCGTGCACGGCGGCACCGCCCGCGTCCTTGGGCTGCTCGGCCCGCCACACCCGCAGCCACTGGCCGCCCGGCGTCTCGCTGACCCCGCCCGGCCGCTCCTGGAGCTCCAGGGCCGCCGCGCCGGCGAAGGCCTGGACCCGCTGCCAGCGCACCTCGCCCGTGATCTCCGTGCCCGCGAGCAGCTGGGCCGCCGCCCGGTAGTCCTGGGTGCGCTGCACGACGTCGAGGACGTCGAGCAGGTCCTGGTCGGGGCCGGGCAGGCGGACGTCCAGGTCCTCCTCGCGCACGAATCCGTAGTCCGCCGGGTCGGCGGCGTCCGGGTGGCCCGGGTGGACCCGCTCGATCATGCCGCGCCGCCGCCGCAGGACGGGGAGCAGCGCGAAGCTCAGCAGGAGCAGCGCCATCAGGGTCCAGAGAATCGCCATGAGTCAAGCGAACCAGACGGCGCCGACAATTGGCCAACCGGTCCCGTGGCCTGTGGACAACCGGTGGCGCGCCCGGTGGAAAACGCGCCGGGCGCGCGGGAGCACTAGGCTCACTACTCATGAGCGACAGGCACATCAGTCAGCACTTCGAGACCCTCGCCATCCACGCGGGCAACACGGCGGACCCCCTCACCGGTGCGGTCGTACCGCCGATCTACCAGGTCTCGACCTACAAGCAGGACGGCGTCGGCGGCCTGCGCGGTGGCTACGAGTACAGCCGTAGCGCCAACCCCACCAGGACCGCCCTGGAGGAGAACCTCGCCGCGCTCGAGGGCGGGCGCCGCGGGCTGGCGTTCGCGTCCGGCCTGGCGGCGGAGGACGCCCTGCTGCGCACGCTGCTCAGCCCCGGCGACCACGTGGTCATCCCGAACGACGCCTACGGCGGCACGTTCCGGCTGTTCGCGAAGGTCGTCTCCCGGTGGGGCGTGGAGTGGTCGGTCGCCGACACCAGCGACCCGGCCGCCGTGCGCGCCGCGATCACCCCGAAGACCAGGGCGGTCTGGGTGGAGACCCCGTCCAACCCGCTGCTGGGCATCACCGACATCGCCGCCGTCGCCCAGGTCGCGCACGACGCGGGCGCCCGGCTCGTCGTCGACAACACCTTCGCCACGCCGTACCTCCAGCAGCCGCTCTCCCTCGGCGCGGACGTGGTCGTGCACTCGCTGACGAAGTACATGGGCGGTCACTCGGACGTGGTCGGCGGTGCGCTGATCGTGTCGGACCAGACGCTGGGCGAGGAGCTGGCGTACCACCAGAACGCCATGGGCGCGGTCGCCGGGCCGTTCGACTCCTGGCTGGTGCTGCGCGGCACCAAGACGCTCGCGGTGCGCATGGACCGGCACAGCGAGAACGCCACCCGGATCGCCGACATGCTGAGCCGGCACGCGCGCGTGACGCGTGTCCTCTACCCGGGCCTGCCCGAGCACCCGGGGCACGAGACCGCCGCCAAGCAGATGAAGGCCTTCGGCGGCATGGTCTCCTTCCAGGTCGAGGGCGGCGAGGAGGCGGCCGTCGCGGTCTGCGACCGCGCCAAGGTCTTCACCCTCGGCGAGTCCCTCGGCGGGGTCGAGTCGCTGATCGAGCACCCGGGACGGATGACGCACGCGTCGGCGGCGGGCTCCGCCCTGGAGGTGCCCGCCGACCTGGTGCGGCTGTCCGTGGGCATCGAGAACGTCGACGACCTGCTGGAAGACCTGAAGCAGGCGCTCGGCTGACCGGTCACCAGTTGCTGACGGGCGGGGTCGTCGTGGACGGCGGCTCCGCCCACGGGTGGACGGTGGCCGCCCACACGGTGAACGCCACCGCGGCCGCGCACAGCAGCAGCCACAGCAGCCTGCGGGTCCGGCGCCGGCGCCGCAGCATGCGGCCGCCCCGCCGCAGCACCTCGCCGTGGAGGTCGGGCGGTACCGGGGGCGGGGTGCGCTCCATGAGCCGGCGGGCGGCCGCCTCGCGCTCGATCCGGTTCACGACGGTGCCGGCTTCGCGCCGAGGAGGGTGCGCGCCGCCCTGCCGGGCGGGTGCAGCAGGGTGGCCGTCGCCCGGTCGCAGAGCAGGTGCACGCGTTCCGTGGGCAGGCCCAGCAGTGCCGCCGTCTGCTCCTCCGCGACCCCCTCGTACAGCCGCAGCACCAGGACCAGACGTTCCTGCGGGGTGAGCGCGGCGAGGGTGGTGCCGGGGTGCGGACGGGTCCGGCTCAGCGGACCGCCGTACTGGTGCCAGGCGGAGTTCGCGAAGCGCAGCGCGAGGTGCTGGCGGGCGCGGTCGTACGGGTCGTCGCCGCGCAGCCGGTCCCAGCCCGCGTAGGTGTGCGCGAGGGCGAGGGTCAGCAGGCGCCGCGCGCGCGGGTTGGCGTCCGGGGGCTCGGCGGTCAGCAGGGTGGCGGCATGCAGCAGCCGTCCGGCCGCGCCCGCGACGAACGCCTCGAACTCCCGGGCCCGGCGGGCATCCTGGGACGCCTGCCGATCACGCACCGCGCCTCCCCCTCCGCGGGGCCCCCGACACGGGTACGACGGGCCCCGGTCTCATATGAGGCCAGGGCCGGGCCCTCGGTCAAGAGCCGCGCACCACGCGCGCGGGACGGATGTTCCCGGCAGGCCCCGGTGCGGGCCACCGCGCCGACGGGCCGTCGGTTCAGGAGGCCGGCGGGGCGTCCGTACCCGGTGTCACGGACATCCGGGCGGACAGGGCGCTGTTGAAGCGGGTCAGCAGGGCACAGAACGTCTCGCGCTCCTGCGGCTCCCAGTCCTGGGTCAGCTCGGCCATCAACTGGCGCCGCGAAGAACGGACTTCCTCCAGCCGGGACAGCCCGCGCGGGGACAGCTGGAGCACCACGGCCCGGCCGTCCTCGGGGTGCGAGGTGCGCTTGACGAGCCCGGTGTCGACCAGCGGAGCCACCTGGCGGGTGACCGTCGAGGAGTCGATCCCCATGCTCGCCGCGAGTGCCTTGACCCCCATGGGGCCTTCCTTGTCGAGCCGGTTGAGCAGCAGGTACGCGGCGCGGTCCATGGAGTTGCGCACCTGCCCGACGCCGCCGAGCCGGGTCTGTTCGGCACGGCGGGCGAACACCGCCACCTCGTGCTGCAACGTGTCGAGGAGACCGGTGTCACCGACGGTCGTCATGTCCATCGACATTTCAGGTGTTGTGGGCATGGCCGGGGGCTCACTTCATGAAGAGTGCTGGAGTGTGGGGGACAGAGTACGCGGACAGGGGGCGAGCCGTACCGGCGCTGCGCAAACCGGTCTCGGAGCTTGGTCACACCCGCGCCTTCGGCCGGTGAACTGCGAGACTCGAGTCATGAGCTACAGCACGGCTGACTCCTTGCGCTCCGTGACCCTCGACGACGTGCGCGGCGCCCAGAAGATGCTCACGGGCGTCGCGCGGACGACCGCGATGGAGGGCAGCAGGTACCTGTCCCAGCTGGTCGGGTCGCCGGTGCACCTCAAGTGCGAGAACCTCCAGCGGACCGGTTCGTTCAAGCTGCGCGGCGCCTACGTCCGGATCGCCGGGCTGCTGCCCGAGGAGCGGGCCGCCGGGGTGGTGGCCGCCAGCGCCGGGAACCACGCGCAGGGCGTGGCGCTGGCCTCGTCGCTGCTGGGGGTGCACTCGACGGTGTTCATGCCCGTCGGCGCGCCCCTGCCCAAGATCAGCGCGACCCGGCACTACGGCGCCGAGGTGCGGCTGCACGGCCAGGTGGTCGACGAGACGCTGGCCGCCGCCCAGGAGTACGCGGCCGAGACCGGCGCGGTGTTCATCCACCCCTTCGACCACCCCGACGTCATCGCCGGTCAGGGCACGGTCGGTCTGGAGATCCTGGACCAGTGCCCGGAGGTCGGCACGATCGTGGTCGGGATGGGCGGCGGCGGGCTCGCGGCCGGGATCGCGGTCGCGGTGAAGTCGATCAGGCCGGACGTGCGGATCGTCGGCGTCCAGGCGGCGGGCGCGGCCGCGTACCCGCCCTCGCTGGCGGCCGGGCACCCGGTGACGGTGGCGAACCCGGCGACGATGGCCGACGGCATCAAGGTGGGACGGCCCGGTGACGTGCCGTTCGCGATCGTCAGGGAGTTGGTCGACGAGGTCCGTACGGTGGGTGAGGACCAGCTCTCCGCCGCGCTGCTGCTGTGCCTGGAGCGGGCCAAGCTGGTGGTGGAACCGGCCGGCGCGGGTCCGGTGGCGGCGCTGCTGGCCGAGCCCGGCGCCTTCGCCGGACCGGTCGTCGCGGTGCTGTCCGGCGGCAACGTCGATCCGGTGCTGATGCAGCGCGTGCTGCGGCACGGCATGTCCGCGCAGGGCCGTTACCTGGCCGTACGGCTGCGGCTGACCGACCGGCCCGGGGCCCTCGCCACGCTGCTCGGGGTGCTGTCGGCGGCCGACGCCAACGTCCTCGACGTGAGTCACGTCCGGACCGACCCCCGGCTGGGGCTGTCCGAGGCGGAGGTGGAACTGCACCTGGAGACCAAGGGGCCGGCGCACTGCACGGAGGTCGGCCAGGCCCTGCGCGAGGCGGGTTACACGGTCATCGACTGAGCGGCTGATTCCTCCTGACGGGGCGAAACCACAGGTCAGGACCGTTTATTCACTCGTTCGGGAAAATCCGTCGACGGACGCGATACATCGCGTTATGGTGTGTCCGTGGTCGCGCCGTGCCCGCACACCGCCGCGTCGGCGAAAACCATAGGCGGGCCGAAGCGTGCATACCTAGCCTTTTTCGAAGAATCCCCGACGACGTGGAGACTGATATGCCGGGCGCCATCTATGCCGAAGGCCTGGTGAAGACCTTCGGAGACGTAAGGGCTCTGGACGGCGTCGACCTCGATGTCCCCGAAGGCACGGTCCTCGGACTGCTGGGGCCGAACGGCGCCGGCAAGACCACCGCCGTGCGCTGCCTGACGACGCTGCTCCGCCCCGACAGCGGCAAGGCCGTCGTCGCGGGCGTGGACGTGCTCAAACAGCCCGACGCCGTACGCCGCTCCATAGGCCTGTCCGGACAGTTCGCCGCGGTCGACGAGTACCTGACCGGCCGCGAGAACCTGCACATGGTCGGCCGGCTCTACCAGATGCGGGCCAAGGAGGCGAAGGCCCGCGCGGTCGAGCTGCTGGAGCAGTTCCACCTCACCGACGCCGCCGACCGCCCCACCAAGACGTACTCCGGTGGTATGCGCCGCCGCCTGGACCTCGCCGCCGCCCTGGTCGTCTCGCCGCCCGTGATGTTCATGGACGAACCGACGACCGGCCTGGACCCCCGCAACCGCCAGCAGCTGTGGGAGGTCATCAAGCAGCTCGTCTCCGGCGGTACGACCCTGCTGCTCACCACCCAGTACCTGGAGGAGGCCGACCACCTCGCCCATGACATCGCGGTCGTGGACCACGGCCGGGTCATCGCCCAGGGCACCTCCGACCAGCTCAAGGCCCGCACCGGCGGGGAGCGGGTCGAGGTCGTGGTGCACGAGCGCGACCACATCCGGACCGCGGCCGAGGTGCTGACCGGCTTCGGCAAGGGCGACACCACCGTCGAGGAGCACACCCGCAAGCTCATCGTGCCCGTCACCGGCGGCGCCAAGCTGCTCGCCGAGGTCATCCGCGAGCTGGACGGCCGGGGCATCGAGATAGACGACATCGCCCTGCGCCGCCCCACCCTCGACGACGTCTTCCTGTCCCTGACCGGACACGTGGCCGAGGAGCGGCCCGAGGGCGACGGCGCACCGGGCAGCAAGCAGGACACCCGCAGGAACACCGGCAAGGACAGCAACGAGGAGGCCGCGAAGTGAGTGCCGTGAACGACTCCATGGTCGTGGCCCACCGGAACCTGATCCGGATGGGCCGGATCCCCGAGATGCTCATCTTCGGGCTGATCCAGCCGATCATGTTCGTGGTGCTGTTCACCTACGTGTTCGGCGGTTCGATCACGGTCGGCTCGTCCAGTTCCACGCAGGCCTACCGCGAGTTCCTGATGGCCGGCATCTTCGCCCAGACCGTCACCTTCGCCACGGCGGGCGCCGGCGCGGGCATCGCCGACGACATGCACAAGGGACTCATCGACCGGTTCCGTTCGCTGCCCATGGCGCGCGGCGCGGTGCTGACCGGGCGCACTCTGGCCGACCTGGTGCAGACGGCGCTCACCCTGGTGGTGCTGGCGGTCGTCGCGCTGATAGTCGGCTGGCGCACGCACGAGAACATCGGGAAGGTGCTCGCCGGTTTCGGCCTGCTCCTGCTGCTCGGGTACGCGTTCTCGTGGATCGGCGCGCTCATCGGTCTGTCGGTGCGCACTCCGGAGGCGGCGACCTCGGGCGGTCTGATCTGGCTGTTCCCGCTGACGTTCATCTCGAACGCGTTCGTCGACGCGAACCACCTGCCGGCCTTCCTGCGCCACATCGCGGAGTGGAACCCGTTCAGCGCCACCGTGCAGGCCTGCCGTGAACTGTTCGGCAACCTCCCGCCCGGCTTCAACGCGTCGGACGCCTGGCCCATGCAGCACCCGGTGTGGGCGTCGCTCATCTGGTCGGTCGTGATCATCCTGGCCTTCCGGACGCTCGCGGTCCGCAAGTACCGCCGGGCGGCCGGCTGACGGCCGGGGCTCCGCTGGTCAGGGAAGGGTCCAGAACCGGACCGTGACGAGGTAGAAGACCGCCGCCCAGCAGGCCATCACCACCGCGACGAGCCCCAGGCCCCGGGCGTTGCCCCGGGCCGGCGGCTCGTCCGGTGAGGGCCGCAGCCACCGTCCGAGCAGTGGGTTCACGTAGTAGGGCATGGTCAGGAAGCTCATGATGAAACTCGACAGCAGGTTGCCCACCAGCAGATTGATCCAGAGCGGCAGGCGCAGCGGGGACAGCGCCAGCGACAGCAGGACGACGGTCGGGTAGAGGCCCACCCAGACGGCGAGCGAGGTCCGGGTCTCGGAGGGCGGCGGCGGTGCCTCCTTGCCGTTGCCCTCGAAGGCGAACCAGCTGCCGAACGAGTTGTCGATGGTGCGCAGTCCGAAGTCGCTGAACTTCTCGCCCTCGGCCAGTATTTCCCGCCGCTCGGGCGACGTCAGCCAGGCGTCCAGGTGCTCGGCGGTGTCGTACCGGTACAGCGTGGTCCACTCCTCCTGAAGTCCCTCGACCGGACGGAAGAGCTCCGTCCCGCGGAACCCCTCGAACCTGCTCTCCTCCTCCACCATGTGACGCTGCCAGTCGAGGAAGGCGTCGACCTGCTTCCCGTCGACGCGGTGCGTGACCACCACGGTGACCAGCGGATCCAGTGACCGGCTGCCGCTGCTGACCACCTGCTGGGTCGCCGGACCGTCGAAGTACCGGGCACCGACGTCCAGATACGTCTGCCGGGTCGCGCTGTTGATCCACGCCTGTAGGTGCGGCACCGAGTCGAACCGGTACACGACGACCCAGTCCGGTTGCAGCGGGGTCGGCCGGGAGACCTCGGCGCCGAGGAAACCGGGGTAGTAGGCGGCCGCGGCGTTCAGGTCCTCCTGCCACGACTCGAACTGCCGGTCCATCCCGGGCAGGACCTTCTGGCCGATGATCGCCGTCGCCGCGCAGGCCACGTTCCGTTCGGTGTCCATGGCGCTCAGCCCGTCGGCATCGACTGCTCGGCGGGGAGCCGGCCGTACACCCGTTCCGGAGTCAGCGGCAGCGCACGGTAACGGACGCCCGTGGCGTCGTGCACCGCGTTCGCCAGCGCCGGAGCGACCGGGTTGATGCAGCACTCCGCCATCCCCTTGGCCCGCACGGGTCCCACCGAGTCCGCCGAATTCACCAGCAGCACCTCGGTCCGGGGGACGTCGGCGAAGGTGGGGATGCGGTAGTTCCGCAGGTTCGGGTTCGTCATCACGCCGTGGTCGTCGAGGTGATGGTTCTCGGTCAGCGCGAAGCCGACGCCCTGAGCGACACCGCCCTCGATCTGGCCCCGGACCTGCGCCGGATTGATGATCACCCCGGCGTCCGCGGCCTGCACGCTGTACAGGATCCGTATCTCGCCCGTCACACGGTGCACGGCCACCCGGAAGCCCTGCGCGTTGGAGGTGACGCTGCGGGGCGAGCCGTACGCCTTGCGCGCCGCGGTGAACCGGATGCCACGCGCCCGTGCCAGCGCGACCAGTTCGGCCAGCGATACCCGCCGGTCCCCGCACACGACACCGTCGTCGTCCATGGCGCACAGCACGACATGGACGCCCGTGTGCGCCGCGGCGAACTCCAGGATGCGGTCGCGTACGGCGTTCGCCGCGCGCAGCACCGCGTTGCCCGCCACGAAGAGGCCCGCGCTCGCGAAGGCGCCGGTGTCGAACCCGGTGCGGTCGGTGTCGGACTGCACGAGCCGGATCCGCGACGGCGTCGTCCCCAGCTGGCCGGCCGCGATCTGGACGTGGGCCGTGGAGGTGCCCTCTCCGAACTCGACGGTACCGACGGCCACTTCGTAGACCAGATCGTCGCCGAGGGTGACCCAGGCCTCGGAGAGGTGTTCCGTCGGGGGCGCCGTCTCGTGCAGGGAGGCGGCCACACCGGCGCCGACCAGCCACTCGGGACCGGGGGACGGCCGCCCGGCGGTCCGGGCCAGAGCGCTGCCCACCAGGTCGAGGCACCTGCCGAGTCCGTCCTCGGTGAAGATCACGTCGTCGGGGCCGTCGTGCAGGGCGACCAGCGGCTCACCCGGCCGCACGATGTTGCGCCGGCGCAGCTCCAGCGGGTCCAGGTGCAGGGCACGGGCCAGTTCGTCCATCGCCGACTCCACCGCGAACGCCGGCTGCGTCATCCCGTAGCCGCGCAGCGCCCCGCTCGGCACGGTGTTCGTGTAGACGGAGTACGCGTCGTACTTCTTGTTGGGGCAGCGGTAGATCATGACGGCGGCGCCGCCCGCGTACAGCGTCTCGCCGCCGTGGTTGCCGTAGGCGCCGGTGTTGGAGACGTTGCGCACCTGGAGGGCGGTGAGCGTGCCGTCGGCCTTCGCGCCGAGCCGGACCGTCAGGGTCATCGGGTGCCGTGGCGAGGCCGTGGTGAACTCCTCCTCGCGGGTGAACTCCAGGCAGGTGGGCCGCCCGGTGTCCAGGGTGGCGAGCGCGACCAGGTCCTCCGTGATCACTTCCTGCTTGCCGCCGAACCCGCCGCCGACGCGCTCGCAGAACACCCTCACCTGGTCCGGACGGAGCGCGAACAGGTACTCCAGCTTGACCTTCGCGATCGACGGCGACTGCGAACTGGTGCGGACGTTCAGCCGGCCGTCCGCCAGCCAGGCGATCGATCCGTGGGTCTCCAGATGCGCGTGCTGCACCCGCGGCGAGACGTAGGTGCCCTCGTGGATCACGTCGGCCGCGGCGAACCCGGCGTCGACGTCACCGATGTGCGAATGGAGTTCCAGCAGGACGTTGTGGACGGGATCGCGGACGAACGCATCCGCGGAGCCGTGCAGCCGGGGCGCGCCGTCGGCCATGGCCGCCTCCGGGTCGAACACCGCCGGCAGCACCTCGTACGCGACCGCGAGCCGCCGGCAGCCCTCCTCGGCCGCCCCGACCGTGTCGGCCAGCACCGCGGCGACGCGCTGGCCGGCGAACCGGACCGTGTCGTCGAGGACGTAGGTGTCGTCCGGGTCGACCAGGTGATCGGTGTGGATCGCCGTGGTGAAGCGTCTGCGTGGCACGTCCTCCCAGGTGTAGACGCGGTGCACGCCGGGCACCGCGAGGGCGGCGCTCCGGTCGATCGAGAGGATCCGGGCGTGCGCGTACGGCGAGTGCAGCACCTTCAGGTGCAGCAGGCCGTCGATCCGTGTGTCCATGGTGAACTCGGCTCGGCCGGTGACCACATCGTGGCCCGCGGGCGCGCCGACACTCGTACCGACGGCCCGGCCGGGCGCCGCCGTCTGCACCGAGCCGACGCCCCGCACGGCGTCCTCGATCGCCCGGTATCCCGTGCAGCGGCAGAGGTTGCCCTTCAGCGCCCGCGGCAGATCGGCCTTCTGCTCCTCGGTGAGGGCCGCCGACGTCATGATCATGCCCGCGGTGCAGAAACCGCACTGGAACCCCGGGGCGTCCTCGAACCGCCGCTGGACGGGATGCGGGGCGCCGGGCCGTCCGAGACCCTCGATCGTGGTCACCTCCCGGCCTTCCGCGCGGAAGGCCGGAGTGACGCAGCTGTGCACGGGGGCGCCCTCCAGCCACACCGTGCAGGCGCCGCAGTCGCCCGCGTCGCAGCCCTTCTTGACGCCGAAGTGACCGAGTTCGCGCAGGAAGGTGCGCAGGCACTGGCCGGGGGCCGGTTCCCGGTCGAATTTCCGGCCGTTCACGACGTACGTCATGGCAGGTCACCAGTGTCGAGTTCGCGGCGGATCCGCTCGGCGAAGTACCGCGTCAGATGCCGGCGGTGGTCGGGTGTCCCGTTGGGATCGGCGAACCAGACGGCGGCCGGCAGCGCGTCGATGCTCTGCCGCAGGGTCCGCGCGTCGGGCAGGGAGTCGAAGGCGAACCGGACCGGCCGCACGGTGCCGGCGGTGACGGTGAGCGCGAGGCCCTCCGCTCCCGGCCGCCGGACGCCGACGAGGAACACGGTCGAACGGCCGAGCCGGGTCAGCGTGAAGCGCCGGTGCGCGACGCGTCCGCGCAGCGCCTGCTCCGGGAGGGTGACGCGCCGCAGGACCTCGCCGGGGGCCAGGACGTTGCGGTGGTCGCCGGTGACGAAGTCGACGGCGTCGACGAAGCGGACGGATCCGTCGGGCGCCCACAGTTCGTACCGCGCCTCCAGCGCGACCGTCAGCGTGATCATCGGACCGGCCGGGAGGGAGAGGCAGATGTTGCCGCCGACGGTCGCCGCGTTCCACACCTTGAACGAGGACAGGAACGCCTCACAGCCGACCCGGAAGAGCGGCCCGGCCGTCCAGTGCCGTGGCCACGGGAAGGCGTACAGGTCGCGGACGGTGCAGGTGGCGCCGATCTCCAGCCCCGCGTCCGTCGGGACCAGCGGCTCCCAGCCCAGCGCCGTCAGGTCGACCAGCCGGCGCAGGTCCGGCTGGGCCACCGAGTAGAGCCAGGTGCCGCCCGCGAGCCAGGCGTCGCCCTCGCGCCAGTCCGGGCCGGGCCGCTCGGACGGCCGCCGGATCACTTCGGTGATGGTGTTGAGGTCCATGGAAACCGACCTCCGGGAGAAACCGGGTACGGAAGACACCGGGATACGGAGGAAGCCGACCTGCGCAGGAACAGTTTACGCCGCTGTCGTGTGACCCAGGTCACGACGGAGCCCCCGGCGTCATTGCGGACGCCGGGGGCCCCGGTCGGTGTTCTTCGGCCCGGTGTCCGTCAGCCCGAGTAGGCCTCGGCCTTCAGGATCTTCACCGAGGCCTTCTTGCCGTTCGGCAGCTCGTACTCCGCGTTCTCGCCCACCTTGTGCCCGATGACGCCGGTGCCCAGGGGGGACTGCGGGGAGTAGGTCTCCACGTCCGCGCTCGCGTACTCGCGGGAGGCCAGCAGGAACGTCATGGTGTCGTCCTCGTCGCCGTCGAAGGCGATCGTCACGACCATGCCGGGCGCGACGGCCCCGTCCGCCGACGCCGGCGCCTCACCGACCTTGGCGTTCTCCAGGAGCTGGGTCAGCTGGCGCACACGGAGCTCCTGCTTGCCCTGCTCCTCCTTGGCCGCGTGGTACCCGCCGTTCTCGCGCAGGTCGCCCTCCTCGCGCGCGGCCGCGATCTTGGCGGCGATCTCCGTGCGCGCAGGACCAGACAGGTACTCCAGCTCGGCCCTGAGCTGGTTGTACGCCTCCTGGGTCAGCCAGGTGACGTTCTCGCTGGTCTGGGTCACAGGTGCTCCTCGTCGGTACTGGGAATACAAAGCATCGCCCTACCCGGAAGCATGTTCCTTCATGGAAGGGCGAAACCACGAGCCTAACAATTCAACGGCGGAAGGGGGAGGACATAAGCCATCAGAATCACGTCAACGCAGGTCAGCGTGTACGTATTCCGGCTGACCTCAGTCGGCGTGGCAGCCCAGCAGCTCCGCCGTGGTGCCCCGGGCCGTGGTGCGGAGCGTGACCACCCGGTCGATCTCGGTCGCCGAACCGGTGAAACGGAAGTCCGCCCGGCCCACCTCGGAGCCGTCCGCCGCCTGGGAGCGCAGCGTGCAGTAGCCGGAGGCGCCGGCGTCCTTGTGGACCTCAAGGTGCACCTTCACCGCGTCGGCGGAGGCGTCGAAGGTGACGACCTGGGCGCTGATCTTGTTCTGCACGACGTAGTGGTAGGCCAGGTAACCCACGAGGACGAGCACCAGGGCACCCAGGACCGCGCCCGCGACCTTGAGCCGGCGGTCGGCGCGCTCGTCCGAGGAGCGGCCGTAGCGGCCCTCGGGCAGCCGCGTGCTCGCGGTACTCATGATCGTCCTCCTGGCAGGAACCACCCCCGGGCCCGTCAGGAACCGGACCCCGGAATTATTCGCCCCCTGATTCGGTCACTATAGAAGCCGCCGATTGCCCCCGAGCTACCGGGGCGCCGACTTACTGAGGATTGAGTCTTGACTGACCAGCTGCGACTGATGGCCGTCCACGCCCACCCCGACGACGAGTCGAGCAAGGGCGCGGCGACCATGGCGAAGTACGTGTCCGAGGGGGTGGACGTGCTGGTCGTGACCTGCACGGGCGGGGAGCGCGGCTCCATCCTCAACCCCAAGCTCCAGGGCGACAAGTACATCGAGGAGCACATCCACGAGGTACGCAAGAAGGAGATGGACGAGGCCCGCGAGATCCTCGGCGTCAAGCAGGAGTGGCTCGGCTTCGTCGACTCCGGCCTGCCCGAGGGCGACCCGCTGCCGCCGGTGCCCGACGGCTGCTTCGCCCTGGAGGACGTCGACAAGGCCGCCGGTGAACTGGTCCGCAAGATCCGCGCCTTCCGCCCGCAGGTGATCACCACCTACGACGAGAACGGCGGCTACCCGCACCCCGACCACATCATGACCCACAAGATCTCGATGGTGGCCTTCGAGGGCGCGGCCGACGCCGAGAAGTACCCCGAGGCCGAGTACGGCCCCGTGCACCAGTCGCAGAAGCTCTACTACAACCAGGGCTTCAACCGCCCGCGCACCGAGGCCCTGCACAACGCCCTGCTGGAGCGCGGCATGGAGTCGCCGTACGGCGACTGGCTGAAGCGGTGGAACGAGTTCGAGCGCACCGAGCGCACCCTGACCACGCACATCCCGTGCGCGGACTTCTTCGAGATCCGTGACAAGGCGCTGATCGCGCACGCCACGCAGATCGACCCGGACGGCGGCTGGTTCAAGGTCCCGATGGACCTCCAGAAGGAGGTCTGGCCGACCGAGGAGTACGAGCTCGCGAAGTCGCTCGTCGATACCTCCCTCCCCGAGGACGACCTCTTTGCGGGCATCCGCGACAATGCCTGACATGAGCGCAAGCCTGGCACTGACGCACCTCGTCCCCCTCGCCAAGGAGGTCGACGAGAACAAGGTCACCCCCGGCGTCCTCGGCTTCATCGTCTTCGCGGTGATGGCCCTGGCGGTCTGGGGCCTGATGAAGTCCATGAGCAAGCACATGCAGAAGGTCGACTTCAAGGAGTCCAAGGAGTCCAAGGGGTCCCCGGCGGCCAAGGCCGACCCGGGGTCCCCCGCGGCACGCCCCAAGGGCTGACCCGCGTCACGCCCCGCCCGGCACCGGCACCCCCATCACCTCACGGGCGTGCCGGCCGGGCACCATGCCCAGGCGCCAGGCCTGCCACCCCGACTCCAGGCTCACGCCGCGCTCCAGGAGCAGCCCGTACGCCGTGACGTACTCGGCCAGCTTCTCGTCGCGCAGCGGATGCCGGGCGCGGGCGAGCTGGGCCAGGTCCTCCTGGGCTACCGCGGTGCCCACCTCCGTGCCGCCGGGCGCGGCGTAGGGCAGCAGGGTGCAGCGCAGGAAACGCGCCCAGTCCTCACCGCGGCGGTCCCCGTACGAGGCGAACAGGGTCACCGCCTCGTCGCACAGGCCCAGTGCCTGCTGGGTGCGGGCGTTGCCGGCGTCCACCACGGCCAGCTCCAGACACGTCCACGCCTCACCGTGGGCGACGCCGATGCGCTGGAAGTCGGCACGGGCGTCGACGAGCAGCTGCCGGGCGAAACCGGAGTTGCGCAGCGAGCCGGTCTGGGCCGCCCGCTGGTCGCGGGTGACCCGCGCCGAGTGGTGCCGGGCGCACGCCAGGCCGTACACGTCCCGCATCCGGGAGAACATGGTCCGGGAACGCTCCAGCTCCCGGACCGCCTCGTCCAGGGTGCCCGCCTCCTCCAGGGCCTGGCCCAGGTAGTAGACGGTCCACGCCTCGCCGCGCGCGTCCTCGTTGTCCCGGTGGCGGACGGCGGCCCGGCGCAGTCCGTCGACCGCCGGCGACGTGTCCCCGTCCACCAGCCGGGCCCGCGCCAGCTGGGTCAGCGCCCAGGCCTCGCCCCGCGCGTCCCGGGTACGGCCGTAACGCTCCAGCGCTGCCCCCAGCTCCCGCTCCGCACGCGGTACGTCCCCCATCCGCAGCGCCAGCTGGCCCAGCTGGAAGTGCGCCCAGGCCTCCCCGTGCACCGAGCCGCCCTCCCGGTGCAGCACGAGCGAACGGGTGAGCAGGTCCAGGGCCTCCGACAGCCGGGCACGGTCGCGCTGCACCGCCGCCAGGGCGTGCATCGTCCAGGCCCGGTCGGTGGCCAGCTCGGGCGCCGCCTGGAGGTCCAGGGCCTCCTGGAGCCTGGCCGCCGCCTCCGTGAGCTGGCCCTGGTGGTGCAGGGTGATCCCGAGCGAGCACAGGGCGCGGGCCGCGCCCGCGTCGTGGTGCGCCTCCATGTAGAGGTCGACGACCGAGGCGAGGGTGGTGCGGGCCTTGTCCAGTTCGCCCAGCTGACGGGCCGCGATACCCGTGCGCCACTGCACGGAACGGACCATCAGCCCCTGGTCCACCGCCTGCGCCAGCTCACTGATCTCGCCCAGCCGGTACAGGTCGCCCCGCAGCAGGCAGTAGTCGCACAGGGCGCCCAGCAGGTTCTGCACGGCGGTCTCGTCGACACCCTCGGCGTGCCGGAGCGCGGCCGTGATGAAACTCGACTCGTCGTCCAGCCAGCGCAGCGCCTCGTCGAGCGAGGTGAAGCCGTGCGGGCTGAACCGGTCCGAGCGGGTCGACATGTTGCCGTCCACCAGGCGCAGCACGGAGTCCGCGAGCTCCGCGTAGTTCACGATCAGCCGCTCCTGCGCGGCCGTCCGGTCGGCCGCCTCCTCCTCGTCCAGCAGGCGGGCCTGGGCGAAGGAGCGGACCAGGTCGTGCAGCCGGTACCGGCTGCCGCGGACATGGTCGATCAGACCGGCCCCGGCCAGGGCGACCAGCTGACGGGTCGCCTCCGCCTCGTCGGTGGCCAGCAGGGAGGCCGCGGCCGCCGCGCCGAGCGAGGCCCGCCCGGCCAGCGCCAGCCTCCGCAGCAGCCGGCGCCCGGTCTCCGGCTGGTCGGTGTAACGCAGCCACAGCGCCCGCTCCACCGGCTCCACCGGCCCGTACGCACCGAGATCGGCGGCCAGCCGGTCCGGGGAACGCGCGCCCGACGGTGTGTCCGCGCCCAGCGAGGAACCCGCGATCCGCAGGGCCAGCGGCAGCCCGCCGCACAGCTCCCGGATCCGGTCCGCCGACTGCGCGTCGTACGGACCCGTCGTCTCCCGCGCCGCGGCGTCGAGCAGCTCCTCGGCGCCCGCCGCGTCCAGCGCGGTCACCGGCAGCTGGTGCACCCAGGCCGGGAGGTCGGCCGGCAGGTCCAGCTGCTCCCGGGCGGTGACCAGGACCAGGCTGTCGGACCGCTCGGGGATCAGCGTGCGCACCTGCTCGGCGTCACAGGCGTCGTCCAGCACGATCGTCACCGGCAGCCCCGTGAGGTGCTGGTGGTACAGCTCGCTCAGCCGCTTCACCTGCTGGTCGGGCGAGGAACGCTCACGGAACAGCAACTGCTCGCGCGGCGCGCCCAGCCGGTTGAGCAGATGCAGCAGGGCGTCCCGGGTGGGCAGCGGTGGTTCGTCCCGGCTGCCGCCGCGCAGATCCACCACCACCGCGCCCCGGAAGAGGTCCTTCAGTTCGTGGGTGGCCCGGACCGCGAGGGTCGTACGGCCGGAACCCGGCTCGCCGTGCAGGACGACGACCGTCGGACGCGTCTCCGTGGCCGCCCGGGCCGCCTGCGCCCACTGCCGGATCCGAGCCAGCTCCTGCTGCCGGCCGGCGAACGGGCCCGCCTGGTCGGGCAGCTGGCCGAACGACTGCTGGAGCACCGTCCGTCGGCGGGCCGCCGCGCTCTTGTCCGTGCCGCGCAGCCCGGGGCCCTGTTTCTTCGGTCCCGTGGAGGCGCTGAGCACCCGCTGCTGGTCGAGGAACGGACGGATGCCCCGCACCTCGAGCGCGGTCAGCCACTCCAGCCGCAACTGCTCGGGTCCGCCGGGCTGACCGGCCGCGCCGGCGTGGTGATGAGCGGCCGGCAGATGGGAACCGGCGACCTTGACCACGGTGGCCGCGGCGCCGATCACCCCGACCACCGCACCCGCGCCGAGCGCCGTGGCCGCCCCGGTGCCCAGGGAGAGGTCGGCGACGGTGGCAGCGACCGCGGCGACCGCCGCGACCAGCAAGGGAGTTCCGCCGCCCTCTCTGGCGTAGCGCTGCCCGAAGCTCTGCCGGCCCGCCTCCGTCTCGTCCAGCGCGTGGGTGTACGACGTGTACTCCTCGGTGGCCGACCGCGCCATGGTCTCCATGCCCGCGCGTGCCCGTGACAGGAGCAGTTGTCCGTCGACGCGCCCGCCGGAGCGGCGGACCTCCTCCTCCACGGCCCGTACCAGCAGCCGGTCGGCCTCCGCCCGGTGGGCGTCCCGCATGTCCCGTCCCCCTCCAGCGGTAACTCCGTTGCCTACGAGTGTCCTTCGGAGGAGGCGAAGTTGCGAGAGGGCGGGATCATCCCGGGCGCGTCAGCCCCGGGGCACGGGCTCGCTCTGCCGTCCCTTCGACAGCGCCAGGAACACGCACGCCACGGCCAGACCCGCTTCCGCCACCGCGCTCGCCAGAGCCTCCACGAGCGCCCGGCCCACCGGTGAGGTCGTTATGTCGAACCACGCGTCCAGGACGGCCACCGATGCCGTCGCCGAGGCGGTGAGGCGGGCCCGTGCGTCGCCCAGCAGGCCCAGGACCGCCGTCGCCGCGCAGCCCGCCGCCATCAGGACGTCCAGCCCGATCCAGGCCAGCGACCAGTTGTGCACCTCGGTGCTGGCGGGCAGCGTCACCGCCAGCACCACCATCCACGGCACGAGCAGCACGGCGGAGGAGCCGAGCAGGATCAGTGCCCACCGCTTCGTCCGCTTCATCAGCCGCGCCTTCGTCGTAGTCGTCTCCTGCAACGTGATCGCCCCCCGGCTTGTTCCGTCCTCGGTTGTCCCGTCCGTGCCGGTCCAATCCGCACGCCCCCACACTAGACCGCAGAGAAAACTCTGCAAAGAAAATTCGGCAGACATCAGGGACGGCTCAGGGTTCTCAGGGTTACGGTGACCGCATGACCGACGGCACGCCCGAACCGCCCGAGCTGACCAGCCTGGAGCGCACCGCCCTCTACAAGTCCCTCGGCAACCCGCTGCGCCGCCGCATCCTCGACTACCTGCACCGGCACGCCGAGGCCAACTCGACCGTGCTCGCCCGCGAACTCGGCGAGAGCTCCGGCACCACCAGCTACCACCTGCGCAAACTCGCCGAGCAGAAGCTCATCGAGGAGATCCCGGAGAAGTCGCGGGGGCGGGAGCGCTGGTGGCGGAGCCTGCCCTTCAACCACACCACGCCCGACCCCGCGACGATGGCCCCGGACGAGTACGACGCCGCCAGGCAGCTCGCCATGCTCAAGATCGACGTCGACACCGAACTCTTCCGCCGCGCCCACCGGGAGTACCGGGGCCCGGAGGGATGGGCCCAGGTGCAGCGGTACGGAACCTGGCTGACCAAGGAGGAGTTCCTCGCCTTCATGCGCGAGTACCGGACCCTCCTCGACCGCTACGCCCACTCCCGAGAGACCGCCACCGAGGGGGCGCGCCCGGTCGACATGCGTTTCTACGCGGCGCCCGGGCCCGTGGGAGAGTGGAACGGTGAACCGACTGGCCCATGAGACGTCCCCGTACCTGCTCCAGCACGCCGACAACCCCGTCGACTGGTGGCCCTGGTCGGCCGAAGCCTTCGAGGCCGCGCGGACCGCGAACAAACCCGTCCTGCTGAGCGTCGGTTACAGCTCTTGTCACTGGTGCCACGTGATGGCCCACGAGTCCTTCGAGGACCGGACCACCGCCGACTTCCTCAACGAGCACTTCGTCAGTGTCAAGGTCGACCGTGAAGAGCGGCCGGACGTGGATGCCGTCTACATGGAGGCCGTGCAGGCGGCCACCGGGCAGGGCGGCTGGCCCATGACCGTCTTCCTGACCCCGGACGCCGAACCCTTCTACTTCGGCACCTACTTCCCGCCCGCCCCGCGGCACGGCATGCCCTCCTTCCGGCAGGTACTGGAAGGCGTCCGGAGCGCCTGGGCCGACCGGCGGGACGAGGTCGCCGAGGTCGCCGGGAAGATCGTCCGGGATCTCGCCCAGCGCGAGATCAGCCACCAGGGCACCCGGCCGCCCGGCGAGCAGGAACTCGCGCAGGCCCTGCTCGGCCTCACCCGCGAGTACGACCCGCAGCGCGGCGGGTTCGGCGGCGCCCCCAAGTTCCCGCCGTCCATGGTCGTCGAGTTCCTGTTGCGGCACCACGCCCGCACCGGCGCCGACGGCGCCCTCCAGATGGCCGCGGACACCTGCGAGCGCATGGCCCGCGGCGGCCTCTACGACCAGCTCGGCGGCGGCTTCGCCCGCTACTCCGTCGACCGCGACTGGGTCGTCCCGCACTTCGAGAAGATGCTGTACGACAACGCCCTGCTGTGCCGCGCCTACGCCCACCTGTGGCGGGCCACCGGGTCCGCGCTCGCCCGCCGGGTCGCGCTGGAGACCGCCGACTTCATGGTCCGCGAACTGCGCACCGCCGAGGGCGGGTTCGCCTCCGCCCTGGACGCCGACAGCGACGACGGGACCGGTGAGCACGTCGAGGGGGCGTACTACGTCTGGACGCCCGCGCAGTTCGACGAGGCCCTCGGTGACGACGCGGACCTCGCCGCCCGGTACTTCGGCGTCACACCGGAGGGCACCTTCGAGCACGGCCAGTCGGTCCTTCAACTCCCGCAGCAGGAAGGTGTGTTCGACGCGGAGAAGATCGAGTCCGTGAAGCGGCGGCTGCTCGCGAAGCGGGCCGAGCGCCCCGCCCCCGGCCGTGACGACAAGGTCGTCGCCGCCTGGAACGGCCTCGCCGTGGCCGCGCTCGCCGAGACCGGCGCCTACTTCGACCGCCCGGACCTGGTCGAGGCCGCCGTCGGCGCCGCGGATCTCCTCGTACGACTGCACCTGGACGACCACGCCCGGCTCGCCCGGACCAGCCGGGACGGCCATGTCGGCGCCAACGCGGGCGTGCTGGAGGACTACGGCGATGTCGCCGAGGGGTTCCTCGCGCTCGCGTCGGTGACCGGCGAGGGCGTCTGGCTGGACTTCGCCGGGCTGCTGCTCGACCACGTCCTGGCCCGTTTCGCCGACGGGGAGACCGGCGCCCTCTACGACACCGCGTCGGACGCCGAACGGCTCATCCGCCGCCCCCAGGACCCGACCGACAACGCCACCCCGTCCGGCTGGTCCGCCGCCGCGGGCGCCCTGCTGGGCTACGCGGCCCACACCGGCTCCGAACCCCATCGCGCCGCGGCGGAGCGGGCGTTGGGCGTGGTCGGGACGCTCGGGCCGCGGGTGCCGCGGTTCGTCGGCTGGGGGCTGGCCGTCGCCGAGGCGCTGCTCGACGGACCGCGCGAGGTCGCGATCGTCGGGCCGGCGGCTGGGGACCGGGACACGGCGGCCCTGCACCGCACCGCGCTTCTCGGTACCGCGCCCGGCGCGGTGGTGGCCGTGGGGACGCCGGGGGGCGACGAGTTCCCGCTGCTCGCCGACCGGCCGCTCGTCGGCGGCGCGGCGACCGCGTACGTCTGCCGCAACTTCACCTGTGACGCCCCGACCACCGATCCGGAGCGGCTGAAGGCGGCGCTCGGCGACTGACCGGGCGCCGGACCGGCGGTCGTCCGCGGGCGCGTGGGGGCCGGCCGCCCAATTCCCCACGCCCTGCGGCCGTTTCGGGCAATACGGCGCGACCGTGTTTCGTGCAGATTCTGTGTGTGAAGTTTGTGTCTCGTGTGTCCCCTGTTCATTCAAGATCTCCTAGCATCGCTCGAGCAGTGCCCGGTTCTGACTGTTTTCGGACCGCGGCGATCGTGCTATGTGGGGGGAGAACGCAACATTGTCCGAGTTCTTCGACCAGGTCTGGTCGTGGATCGTCGAGGCTGTGGGGGAGACTTCGTGGCGGGAGCTGATGCCACTGGGGCTTGCCGGACTCTTCGTCTGGGCCCTGTGGCTGTACCGAGCGGTGCTCTCGCGGTTCGCCAGACCAGTCGTCAACGACTTCCGTACCAGCGTCTCCGTGGTGGTCCCGGCGTACCGGGAAGACCCGGAGATCCTGCTGGAATGCCTGGAGACCTGGATAGCGCAGGATCCCGCTGAGATCATCATCGTCCCCGACGTGGACGACCACGAGGTGCTGCACCGGCTGTCCCTCGTGGAGGACCCGCGGGTCCGGGTGCTCGCCTTCGAGCACCGGGGGAAACGTTCCGCTCTCGGCGTCGGCATCCGCGCCGCCCAGGGGGAGGTCGTCGTCCTGGTGGACTCCGACACCCGATGGGAACCGGGCCTGCTGGACGCCGTGCAGATGCCCTTCGCCGATCCGACCGTCGGCGGGGTGGGCACCCAGCAGAACGTCTACCAGCGCACCACCAGCGTGTGGCGCCGAATAGCCGACTGGCTGGTCAACCTCCGCTACTACGACTACGTCCCGGCCATGGGCCGGGCCGGGGCGGTGGCCTGCCTCTCCGGCCGTACCGCCGCCTACCGCCGCGCGGCGGTGCTGCCGGTGCTGGAGAACCTGGAGAACGAGTTCTTCCTCGGCCGCCGCTGTGTGGCGGGCGACGACGGCCGGCTGACCTGGCTGGTGCTCGCCTCCGGCTACCGGACGGTGCACCAGTCCTCCGCGCGGGCGCTCTCCATGTTCCCGTCGTCCTTCCGGGCGTTCGTGAAGCAGCGCGTCCGCTGGAGCCGCAACTCCTACCGCTGCTACCTGACCGCGCTCTACAAGGGCTGGCTGTGGCGGGCCCCGCTGGTCACCAAGATCACGGTGCTACAGATCCTGCTGACCCCGGTCACGATGGGCATGGCCCTCGGCTACCTGCTGCTGAGCCGGCTCGACCTCAGCGGGCGCGGCATCGTCCTCACCCTGATCTGGCTGCTGCTCGGCCGCGCCGTGCGGGGCTACTCGCATCTGCGCCGGCACCCGCAGGAGATCCTCCTGCTGCCGCTGACCGCCCTCGTCGTCATCATGATCTCGCTGCCGATCAAGCTGTACGCCTTCGTCACCATGAACAAGCAGGGCTGGCTCACGCGGAACAGCAGCAGCATCGGGGGCGAGGGGCAGAGCGCGGCCACCCTCTCCGGTCCCGCCGCCGGATCCCAGAACCACTCCGCGCTCCAGCCGGAGGTGATCTGAGGCCATGACCGCACGTCTCATGACGCGGAGAAGCGTGACGCGGAGAAGACCGGGTGCCGGGCGGCTGCGCCGGGCCGGTGCCAGGGCGGTGGGCCTGCTCGGCGCCTGCGCGGTGGCGGTGCCGCTGCTGCTGGGGACCTCGGCCACGGCCCACGCGGACGGGAAGGGGGCCGCCGACAAGCAGCGGGCGGCCTCCGAGGACGCGGAGACCCAGGCCGCCCTGGTCGCCGACGAGGACCACCGGCTCAACCAGGTACGGGCGTTCACCTCGGTGGCACCCCTGCAAAGCACCAAGTGGACCGTGCCGTACCGGCTGGACACCGACAACGGCTACACCCTGGTGCTGACCGAGCGCCGCGCCCCCTACACGGTGGCCGACCTGCTCAGACTCGCCCCGCAGACCTTCGTGCGGCGCAAGGACGGGTCGTACGTTCTGACCGAGAACATCTACCTCAACGTCGGCGCCAAGCTGAAGCTGTCCAACCCGGGCGGACTGACGCTGCGGATGGCCAGCAACCGCAGCGGCTTCGTCTCCATCGTCTCCTTCGGCGGCGAGCTGTCCCTCCAGGGCACCGCGCAGGCGCCGTTGACGATCACCAGCTGGAACCCGCGGGCCGACAAGCCCGACACCGACGTCCGGGACGGCCGCGCCTACATCCGCACCATCGGCGGACAGTTCCGGATGACGCACACCGCGCTGTCGAACCTGGGGTTCTGGAGCGGCCGTACCGGAGGGCTCAGCCTCACCGGGACCGACCGGCCCAACACCGGTTCGCTGGAGGACACCGGCCAGGTGCACGGCAAGGCCGCGCGTGAACGGGCGCAGCAGGACGACGCGCGGGACGACGGCAGCTCCGACAGCAGCGGGATCACGGCCATGCCCTCGGGCGCGCTGACCACGCCCGACGCCCGGTTCTCGACCGCGGGCCTGTCCTACGTCTCCGGTTCCATCACCCACTCGACGATCACCGGCAACGCCTTCGGGATCTTCATCTCCAGTGCGACGGGGATCGAGATCAGCGACACGACCGTGCGGGACAGCCTGGAGGACGGGGTGGTCCTGCACCGCTTCGTCTCCAGTTCGCTGGTACAGCGCACGGTCGCCAAGGACAACGGCGGCGACGGCTTCATCCTCTCCCGGGCCACCCAGCAGGTGCGGATCAGCGGCTCCACCGCGCAGGGCAACGGCGGCAACGGCTACACACTGAGCGGCAAGCCGCTCGCCGACGGGCCCTCCGCCTCCGGGCAGGCCGTCGACAGCTACGGCTCCAACTCGGTCGCCAACAGCGTGGCCAAGGACAACGGCCGGTACGGCGTCGAGGTGCTCGGCGGCTTCGACGTCGGCGTGCAGAACAACCGCATCGAGGGCGGTGACATGGGCATCGTGGCCCGCCTGGCGGCCGACAAGGTGTCCATCACCGGCAACCGGCTCAGCGGGCAGGACCGGCAAGGCATCTCGGTCCGAGACGGGGTCACCGGCGCCACGGTCACCGGCAACATCATCGACGGCCCGGAGACCGGCGTGTACGTGCGGGACTCGGACGCCGACATCCGCGGCAACACCGTCCAGGACGCGACCAGTCACGGGGTCAGCCTGGTCGGCGCCGTGGACGGTACGTCGGTCTCCTTCAACGTGATCGGCGGGGTCGGCCCCAGCGCGCTGGACTCCAGCCGCTCGCACGGCGGTGCCGACATCAAGGAGAACCAGACCTTCGCCTGGTACGACACCAGTTCCTTCTGGGTCAAGGTCAAGCACTACGCGAGCCCGATGACCCTGCTGTGGACCGGCATCCTGCTGCTCATCCTGTTCTCGGCCGCGATGGGCCGGCGCAGACGGCGGGGCCGGCGGGGCAGGGACGGCGGAATCGTCCACCCGTACTCCGACAAGGCACCGCTGCCCGCCCCGCCCGCGAGCGAGATCGCCGTGGCGGGCCGCCGACCGGAACCGGTGATGAGCGAATGAACGACGACGCCCTCCCACCGCCCCCGGACGCCCGCCCCGGCACCGGCAGCCCGCCCCCCGGCCCCGCCCCCGGCTCCTCCGCCGCCGGCAGCCCGCCCACCGACGGCAGCGCTCCGCCGGTCGACGGCGGCCTGCCCACCGGCGGCGGCTCCCCAGCGACCGACGGCAGCCTCTCCGGTGGCGGCCTGTCCGGTGGCGGCCTGTCCGGTGGCGGTGGGTTCTCGGTGGGGGAGTCCGTCGGGCAGCGGGTGCGGCGGATCTGGGTTTCCGGTGGTGTGCCGTTGTGGGTGGCGTCGGTCGCCCTGGTGGTCTCGGTGGTGGCACTGGTCGTGGCCGGGGTGTCCGCCGGTGATGACCGGGCCGTCGTGTACGGGGCCGGTCCCACCGCCGGTCCCACCATCCCGGTCGCCGGAGCCACGGACGACGGGGGTGACGGGGGTGACGGGGGCGACACCGACGGCTCGGGTGCCACGGCCTCCGGTCCGGCACCGGGCGACACGGCGGCCGTCGAAGGGACGGCCGGGGCGGCCACCGAAGGGGCGGCCGGGGCGGTCGCCGACGGCTCGGCAGGGGCCGGGGCGGCCGGGCCGGTGACGTGTCCCGCCGCCACCGTCACCGTCGGCGACGCCAAGTCCCTGAAGGACGCGCTGAAGCAGGCCCGGCCCGGTGACGTCATCAGGATGCTGGACGGCGTCTACGCGGACCGGTTCACCGCCGACACCCCCGGCACGGCGGACCGCCCCATCTTCCTGTGCGGCGGCCCCGGCGCGGTCCTGGACGCCGGTGACGTGGACGGCGGTTACGCCTTCCACCTCGACGGCGCCAGCCACTGGCGGCTGCTCGGTTTCACGGTCCGCGACGGCCAGAAGGGGGTCATGGCCGACCGCGTCCAGGGCACCGTCATCCAGGGCCTGACGGTCGAGAACATCGGCGACGAGGGCATCCACCTGCGCGACTTCAGCTCCGGCAACGTGGTCGAGAACAACACCGTCCGCGACACCGGCAAGCGCAAGGAGCAGTTCGGCGAGGGGATCTACGTCGGTTCCGCGGAGTCCAACTGGTGCACCGTCACCGACTGCAAGCCGGACCGGAGCGACCACAACGTCATCCGTGGCAACCACGTCAGCGCCACCACCGCCGAGTCCGTCGACATCAAGGAGGGCACCACGGGCGGCTCCGTCATCGGCAACACCTTCGACGGCGCGGACCTCAGCGGCGGCCACAACGACTCCTGGGTCGACGTCAAGGGCAACGACTGGCTGATCAAGGGCAACGTGGGCCGGCACTCCCGCGAGGACGGCTTCCAGACCCACCGGATCCTCGACGGCTGGGGCACCGGGAACGTCTTCCAGGCCAACACCGCGCAGGTCGACGGCCCCGGCTACGGCTTCCACCTCACGCCCGCCGACGGCAACAAGGTCACCTGCGACAACAAGGTCGGCGACGCGACGAAGGGCCTCGCCAACGTCGCCTGCTCCTCCTGACGGCGAGGGGCCCGGTCACGCCGGGTCCCTCGCCCGCGCCCGGCCCTCACGTATCCCCCGCATGCCCCTTTCATCCACATACGGGCATTGCGTCTGCTCCCCGACCTCCCGGAGGAATCATGGACACCCGTCCCCGTCTGACCGTCATCGGCACCGGCTACCTGGGCGCCACGCACGCCGTGTGCATGGCGGAGCTCGGCTTCGAGGTGCTCGGTGTCGACGTGGATCCCGCGAAGATCGACCTGCTGAGAGCCGGGGAGGTGCCCTTCTTCGAGCCAGGTCTCGCGGAGCTCCTGGTCAAGGCCCTGGACTCGGGCCGGCTGCACTTCTCGACCAGCCTCGCCGAGGCGGCGGACTTCGGCGACGTCCACTTCGTCTGCGTGGGCACCCCGCAGCAGTCCGGCTCGTACGCCGCCGACCTGCGCTTCGTGGAGGGCGCGGTGACCGAGCTGGCCCGGCATCTGCGCCGCCGGGCGCTGGTGGTCGGGAAGTCCACGGTGCCGGTGGGTACCGCGGCCCGGCTGGCGGAGCTGGTGCGCACCACCGCACCGGCCGGGGACGCCGTGGAGCTGGCCTGGAACCCGGAGTTCCTGCGCGAGGGCTTCGCCGTGGACGACACCATGCACCCCGACCGGCTGGTGTTCGGCACCGAATCGGCCTGGGCGGAGGAGCGGTTGCGCACCGTGTTCGCGCCCGTCATCGAACAGGGCACCCCGGTGGTGGTCACCGACCTGCCGACCGCGGAACTGGTCAAGGTCGCCGCCAACTCCTTCCTGGCCACGAAGATCTCGTACATCAACGCCATGGCGGAGGTCTGTGAGGCCACCGGCGCCGACGTGCAGCGGCTGGCCGAGGCGCTGGCCCACGACGACCGGATCGGGGGCCGTTTCCTCAAGCCGGGGCTGGGGTTCGGCGGCGGCTGCCTGCCCAAGGACATCCGGGCCTTCATCCACCGTGCCGAGGAACTGGACGTCGCCCAGGCGGTCGCCTTCCTGCGCGAGGTGGACGGGATCAACCAGCGCCGCCGGGCCCGCACCGTGGACCTGGTCCGTGAGCTGGCCGGCGGGGACCTCGCCGGGACGAGGGTGGCCGCGCTGGGCGCGGCCTTCAAACCCGACTCCGACGACATCCGCGACGCCCCCGCCCTGGACGTCGCCGCCGGCCTGCACCGGGCCGGCGCCCGGGTGACCGTCTACGACCCGGTGGCGATGGACAACGCCCGCCGCGTCCACCCGGAGCTCACGTACGGGACCGACGCGCTCCAGGCCGCCGCGGACGCCGACGTGGTGGTCCTGCTGACCGAGTGGACGCAGTTCCGGGAGATCGACCCGGAGGTCATGGGCTCGGTGGTGAACCGGCGCCGGGTGGTGGACGGCCGGCACGCCCTGGACCCGGTCCGGTGGCGCGCGGCCGGCTGGGAGTACCGGGCGCTCGGCCGCAACTGACCCCGGGCTACGGCCGGTTCAGGCGAACTCGGCGAGGGCGCGCGCCACGATCTCCTCCAGCTGCCGGTGGTGCGCGCCCTTCCAGTAGGCGCGCCCGCACTCCTCGCACCGCGCGAAGACGTCGTACGACTTCTGTGTGCCGCCCTTGAGCTGCTCCGCCACCTCCTCCTTGGCCGCCGCCCGCAGCACGCCGTTGCAGGCGGTGCAGCGGCTCCACGGGTGCAGGGCGGGGGCGAAGCGGGCGAGGACGTCGCGGAGCTGGTCGTCGGGGCTGGTGCTGTAGACGTAGGCGCCGGCCCAGAGCTCGCGGCGGCGCAGCAGGCCCCGGTCCCGGCTCAGCATGACCCGTTTCTCGGCCGCCGAGCGGGCCGCGAGGGCCGGGTCGCCGATGTCCGTCGACTCGTACGCCGTGTCCACGCCGAGCAGGCGCAGCCGCCGGGCCAGGGTGCCGAGGTGGACGTCGAGGAGGAACCGGAGCGGGGCGCCGGGGACGGGCTGGGGGCGGCTGACCGGGCGTACGGCCACCCGCTCGCCGTCCCCGGGGATGTGGGCGACCGGCACCTCGCGGCCGTCCACCAGCAGCGTGCCGACCTCGGTCAGCGGGACGCCCAGCGACTCGATCACGTGGCCGAGCGTCGACACACCGTCGACGGCGAGCGGGTGGACGCCCACCCGGCGGGCGTGCGGGACGAACAGGGCCAGCTCGGGGGCGACTTCGACGTGGATCTCGGCGGTCTTCACCTGGTCAGGATGGCACGGGGACCGGGCGTGACCTCAGTGGTTTTCCGGCGGCAGGCCGTACCCGATGACGTCCAGGGTGCGGTCCAGGAGGGCGTCGAAGTCGCCCTCGTGGGCGTGCTCCGCCCAGTACATCGAGGTCTCCATCAGGCCTCCGACGAGGGACATCGCGTAGACCCGGACCTCCAGGCTCTGCGGGTCCCGGCCGGTGCGCTCGCCGATGGCCTGGCAGAGCATGCGGCCGGTGGCCGACATGCTCTCCATCATCCGGGAGCGCACCGCCGGGACCTCGACCATCAGCCGGGTTCGGAGCCGGGAGACCCGCAGGGGTTCCTTCATGCCCAGCTGGACCGCCCGGTGCATCACGTAGCGCAGGGAGTCCGGCCACGGCTCGTCGGCGGGCCGCGCCCGGAGCTCCTCCATGATCAGCGGGTCGTACTCGTCCGTGAGGACGATGTCCTCCTTGGTCGGGAAGTACCGGAAGACGGTCGACGGCGACACCTCGGCCCGCTCGGCGATCTGCTCGATCGTGGTGGCGTCGTACCCCTGCTCCTCCACCAGCGCGTACGTCGCGGAGCGGATCGCCTCGCGGGTCTTGATCTTCTTGCGCTCGCGGAGTCCGAGCCGGGGGTTGTCGGCGGGGGAGCAGGAGGTGTCTGGTGCCGTCATGGCGGTCATTCTCCGGCATCGACCGCGGTGGGGGCCACGGCCGGGGTGCCGTCCTCTTCGGTGCGGCGCGTGGTGGGTGTGTCGGGCAGCAGCGCGGCGGCCAGCAGCGCGGTCGCGAGCGCCGCGATCCCGCAGACCAGCAGGACCAGGCCCATGCCGTGCACGTAGGAGGCGTTCGCGGAGTCGGCCAGGCGGGCCGCGCCGGTCCGCGCGGCGACCAGGTGGGCGGCGACCACCGACTCGCCGGCGGTGTGGCCGAGCGGGGCGGGCAGACCGGTGACGTCCAGCCGGTCCCGGAAGACGCCGGCGAGCAGGCTGCCCAGCAGGGCGATGCCGATCGCGCCGCCGACCTGGCGCAGGGTCATCAGCAGTCCGGAGCCGCTGCCGGCCCGGTCCGCGGGGAGGGCGCCGAGCGCGCCGTCCATCGAGGGGACGACGGAGAAACCGAAGCCGAGGCCCGCTATGGACAGCCACAGCGCGGTGAAGCCGTACCCGTCGTGGACGGTCGTACGGCTGCCCAGGAGCGCGGCGAAGGCGAGGACGACCAGGCCCGCGGAGACCACGGCCCGTGACCCGAAGCGGGCCACGCAGGGCTGGGCGCCCCGGGCGGCGACCATCAGGCCGCCCATCATGGGCAGCATGCGCAGTCCGGTGCCGAAGGCGTCGTTGCCGAGGACCGCCTGGAGGTAGGGCGGCAGGACGAACATCAGGCCGGAGAGGACGAACATCACCAGTGTCGCCGCGGTCGCGTTCAGCAGGAAGCCGCGGTGGGTGAGCAGTTCCATGTCGAGCATGGGCCGCTCGACCTGGCGTTCCCGCAGTACCAGGCCCCCGACGAGGAGCACGGCGAGGCCGAGCAGGACGAGCACCAGCGGGTCGCCCCAGCCGCGGTCGGGGGCCTCGATGATGGCGTAGATCAGGGCGCCGAGGCCGGTCGCGGTGAGCACGGTGGACAGGACGTCGACCCGGGGGGAGGCGGGGTCGCTGGTCTCGGGGAGCAGGAAGACGCAGGCGGCGACGCCGATCGCGACCATCGGCACGTTGATCAGGAAGACCGAGCCCCACCAGAAGTGGTTGAGCAGCCAGCCGCCGATGATCGGGCCGAGCGGCAGGCCGAGCGCGGAGGCGGCCGAGACGACGCCGACGGCCCGGGTCCGCTCGGCGGGGCCGAACAGCGAGGGCAGCACCGACATCGCCAGCGGCATCACCAGGGCCGCGCCGACGCCCATCACCGTGCGGGCGGCGACCACCCAGTTCACGTCGTCGGCGAGGGCGCCCATGACGGAACCGGCGAGGAAGACCACGAGTCCGGTGACGAGCATCCGGCGGCGGCCGAAGCGGTCGCCGAGCAGGCCGGCCGGGAGCATCAGCGAGGCGAAGACGACGACGTACGCGTCGGCCATCCACTGCTGCTGGCTGGTGGTGGCGCCGAGCTGCCCGGCCATCGTCGGCAGTGCCACGTTGAGGATCGTCGTGTCGAAGCCGAGCACCAGCATGCTCGCGACCAGGGCGCCCAGCGCCCACCAGCGGCGGGGGTCCGGGGGTGTCTCACCAGCGTGAGTGACAGTAGCCATGAAATGAAAGTAACTCTCAAAATCTAGTTACTGTCAACAGGTAGGGAGTGTCAGGGCATGAAAAAGTGGCCACGGCTCGGGAGCCGTGGCCACGCGCGGGAGGTGGGGTGGAGCTACGAGTGCTGGTACGCCACCAGGGAGATGCCCACGTAGTGGACGACGAAGGCGGCCAGCGTGAGCGAGTGGAAGACCTCGTGGAAGCCGAAGTAGCGCGGTGACGGGTTCGGGCGCTTGATGCCGTAGATCACGCCGCCCGCGCTGTAGAGCAGGCCGCCGACGATGACCAGGACCAGGACGGCGATACCGCCGGTGCGCATGAAGTCGGGCAGGAAGAAGACGGCCGCCCAGCCCATCGCTATGTAGCAGGGCGTGTACAGCCAGCGCGGTGCGCCGACCCAGAACACCCGGAAGACGATGCCCGCGGCCGCCGCGCCCCAGATGCTCCACAGCAGCCACTGGCCCTTCGCCTCCGGCAGGAGCAGCAGGGTCAGGGGCGTATAGGTGCCCGCGATGATCAGGAAGATGTTGGCGTGGTCGAGTCTGCGCAGGATGCCGTCCATGCGCGGGCTCCAGTCGCCCCGGTGGTACAGCGCGCTGACGCCGAACAGCAGGCAGGCCGTCAGCACGTAGATCCCGCAGGCCACCCGGCCGCGCGGTGAGTCGGCGAGGGCGGTGAGGACGAGGCCCGCTATGAGTACGGCCGGGAACATGCCCAGGTGCAACCAGCCGCGCAGCTTGGGCTTGACCTGTTGCGAGAGGGAGGAGAGCGCGGCGGGACCGCGGCCGGCGGCCGGCGGGTCCGTGGGCGCGTCGGGGGCGGACGCAGTCATGGACCGCATCGTACCTACGGAACCGTAGGTTACGCGTCAGTCCCGGCCGGTGCGCTACCCGGAGTGGCCATCATCTCACGCGCCCCTCACGCGCGGCCGGGTGTGGGCAAAAAGATCTCCAGTTGAACTCCACGTGGACGCAAAGAAGCGCAGGAAAACACGGAAACCGTGGCCTTCCTCACGTCGCTCATCTGTGACTCCCTCTGGACAGATGGGAGATCGAGTCGGAGGATCAAATGAGTGCGGTCGGCACCGGATGAGCGGCTACGAAGCATCCGGGTCGCAGCCCCCACGGGGCAACAAGGCCTTCCAGCAAGGCCGAAAGATCAAAAATCCCTCATTTAGGAGCAATCGTGGCGCGCGACATCGCGGCTCCCACCGTCATCCCCACCAACCATCAGGAACTGATCTCGTGGGTCAACGAGATCGCCGAACTGACCCAGCCGGACAGCGTGGTCTGGTGTGACGGATCCGAGGCCGAGTACGAGCGACTGGCAGAGGAGCTCGTGGCGAAGGGCACCTTCAGGAAGCTCGACCCGATCAAGCGCCCCCACTCGTACTACGCGGCCTCCGACCCGACCGATGTCGCCCGGGTCGAGGACCGCACGTTCATCTGCTCCGAGCAGGAGAAGGACGCGGGCCCGACCAACCACTGGAAGGACCCCGCCGAGATGCGGGAGATCTTCTCCGGGGAGAAGGGCCTGTTCCGCGGCTCGATGAAGGGCCGGACGATGTACGTCGTCCCGTTCTGCATGGGCCCCCTCGGCTCCCCGCTCTCCGCGCTCGGCGTCGAGATCACCGACTCCGCGTACGTCGCCGTCTCCATGCGCACGATGACGCGCATGGGCCAGGCGGTCCTCGACGAACTCGGCGACGACGGCTTCTTCGTGAAGGCGGTGCACACCCTCGGTGCCCCGCTGGCCGACGGCCAGGCGGACGTCCCGTGGCCGTGCAACAGCACCAAGTACATCTCGCACTTCCCCGAGTCGCGCGAGATCTGGTCCTACGGCTCCGGCTACGGCGGCAACGCCCTGCTCGGCAAGAAGTGCTACGCCCTGCGCATCGCCTCCGTCATGGCGCGCGACGAGGGCTGGCTCGCCGAGCACATGCTGATCCTCAAACTCACCCCTCCCCAGGGCGAGTCCAAGTACGTCGCCGCGGCCTTCCCGAGCGCCTGTGGCAAGACCAACCTCGCGATGCTGGAGCCCACCGTCTCCGGCTGGACCGTCGAGACGATCGGCGACGACATCGCCTGGATGCGGTTCGGCGAGGACGGCCGCCTCTACGCGATCAACCCCGAGGCCGGCTTCTTCGGCGTCGCGCCCGGCACCGGTGAGCACACCAACGCCAACGCGATGAAGACGCTGTGGGGCAACGCCGTCTTCACCAACGTCGCGCTCACCGACGACGGCGACATCTGGTGGGAGGGCATGACGGAGGAACTGCCCGCCCACCTCACGGACTGGAAGGGCAACGACTGGACGCCGGAGTCCGGGACCCCGGCCGCCCACCCCAACGCCCGCTTCACCGTGCCCGCCGCGCAGTGCCCGATCATCGCGCCGGAGTGGGAGGACCCGAAGGGCGTGCCGATCTCGGCGATCCTGTTCGGCGGCCGGCGCGCCACCGCCGTACCGCTGGTCACCGAGTCCTTCGACTGGAACCACGGTGTCTTCCTGGGTGCCAACGTGGCCTCCGAGAAGACGGCCGCGGCCGAGGGCAAGGTCGGCGAACTGCGCCGCGACCCGTTCGCGATGCTGCCGTTCTGCGGCTACAACATGGGCGACTACATGGCCCACTGGATCGACGTGGCCAAGGGCAAGGACCAGGCCGGGCTGCCGAAGATCTACTACGTCAACTGGTTCCGCAAGAACGACCAGGGCAAGTTCGTCTGGCCCGGCTTCGGCGAGAACTCCCGTGTCCTGAAGTGGATCGTGGAGCGGCTGGACGGCAAGGCGGACGGTGTGGAGACGCCGATCGGCGTGCTGCCGACCCGGGACGCCCTCGACACCCGCGGGCTCGACCTCGACGACAGCGACCTCGATTTCCTGCTGACCGTCGACAAGGAGGTCTGGCGCGAGGAGGCCGCGCTGGTCCCGGACCACCTCGACACCTTCGGCGAGCACACGCCGAAGGAGCTGTGGGAGCAGTACCGGGCGCTGGTCGAGCGCCTGGGCTGACCCCCGACGAAGACTCCGCGGCCGGTTCCGGTGGTGTGCCCTGACCAGCGATCGTCACGACCGGCCGCGGTGTGAACCGGCGAGGCCGCGCACAACGGCGTGCGGGGCCTGCGGGCCTGCCGTCGCCTCTTCCCGTCCGCCCCGACGGGAGCCCGGCGACGGCAGGCCTTCGCCTGTGCGTGGCGCAGGCCTCACCCGCCGGGGTGGATTCCTGCGGCCGGTGAGCCCAAGAGCCCTCGTGGCGAGCTGACTCCCGGTCCGGCACCGGGACGCTGTCGCCCATGCTCACACCTCACGTTCGATCGATCACACCTGGTGTTCGATCGCTCACGGTCCGGGCCGGAACCGTGGCCGCCACCCTCCTGGCGCTCGTCCTGGCCCTGCCCGGCACCGCGGTCGCCGCCCCCGGCGACCTGGACACCGGCTTCGGCGGCAACGGCAGGGTCGTCACCGACTTCGGCGGCGACGACTCGGCGAACGACGTGGCGGTCCAGCCCGACGGCAAGATCGTCTCCGTCGGTTCCGCCGCCGACGACTCGGTACCCGAGAGCGACTTCGCGGTGACCCGGCACAACCCCGACGGCACCCTGGACACCGGTTTCGGCGGCGACGGCAAGGTCACCACCCCCGTCAACAACATGATCGCCGACGGCGACCTCCAGTGGAGCGAGGCCCACGCCGTGGCGCTCCAGCCCGACGGCAAGATCGTGGTGGCCGGCGGCAGCTGGCGGGGGTACGAGAACTGCTGCTGGTTCACGGTGGTCCGCTACAACGCGGACGGCACCCTGGACACGGGCTTCGGTGACGGCGACGGCCGGGTGTTCACCGACTTCGGCACCCCCGAGGAGGCCGCGGACGTGGCGGTGCAGCCCGACGGCAAGATCGTCGCCGCGGGCTATGTCGGCGGCCGGGCCGCGGTGGCCCGCTACAACCCCGACGGCAGCCCGGACACCGGTTTCAGCGGTGACGGCATGGTGACCACCAACCCCGCGGGCTCCACTCCGCAGGAGGGCGGGGACGCGCGCGCCCTGCTCCTGCAACCCGACGGCAGGATCGTGGTCGCGGGCGAGGTCGGCACCACCCGCTTCGACTTCGCGCTCATCCGCTACAACCCCGACGGCAGCCTCGACACGGGGTTCGGCAACGGCGGCATCCAGCGCACCGACTTCGGCGACTACGACTCCGCGGAGGCGCTCGCCCTCCAGCCCGACGGCAAGATCGTCGCGGCCGGCGGGGGCGGCGGCGGCTTCGCCCTGGCCCGCTACAACCCCGACGGCACCCTGGATCCGGGCTTCGACGGCAACGGCCTGGTCGTCACCCGCGGCGGCGCCGCCCAGGACGTCAGGCTCCAGAGCGACGGCCGGATCGTGGTCGCGGGCAGTGGCTCCGGCGGGTTCAACGTGCTGCGGTACAACCCCGACGGCAGCCTGGACGGCGGCTTCGGCGACAACGGCAGGACGACCACGAGCTTCGGCGGGAGCGACGTGGCGCACGGCGTGGCGCTCCAGTCCGACGGCCGGATCGTCGCCGTCGGCCAGGGCGGCCCGAATGGCGACTTCGCCCTCGTCCGCTACCTGGGCGGCGGTGGCACCGTGCCGCCGCCCCCGCCCAGCGCCGACCTGTCGGTCACCAAGGCCGGCCCGTCCTCCGTCACCCTCGGCGACCGGGCCACCTACACCGTTCGCGTGACCAACTCGGCCACCTCCACCGCCTCCGCCACCGGGGTCAGCCTGACCGACACCCTCTCCGGGACGGGCGCCACCCTGATCTCGGCCACGCCCTCCCAGGGCAGCTGCACCACCACCGCCACCGGCGCCACCTGCGCCCTGAACACGCTGGCCCCGGGCGCGAGCGCCACCGTCACGGTCGTCGCCGAACCCCGGACCGCCGGCACGCTGCGCAACACCGCCACGGCCGGCGGCACCCCGGCCGACCCGGTGACCGGGAACAACACCGCCACGGCCACCGGCACCGTCGTCAACTCCCGGGGCTGCACGATCATCGGCACCAGCGGGGCCGACCGCCTGAACGGCACCTTCGGCAACGACGTGATCTGCGGCCTGGGCGGCAACGACACCCTGCTCGGCAACGGTGGCACCGACACCGTCTACGGCGACTACGGCAACGACACCATCGACGGCGGCGCCGGCAACGACACCCTGTACGGCGGACCGGGCGACGACTCGGTGAGCGGCTCCGCGGGCAACGACCGGGTGGTCACCACCGACGGCGTCTCCGGCAACGACACCGCCAACGGCGGCCTGGGCACCGACACCTGCACCACCGACCCGGGCGACACCCGGATCAGCTGCCCCTGAGCGGCGCTCAGTTGCCCCGCTCCTCCAGATAGCGGGTGTGCGTCTCCTGGCGGCGGGCCTCGGTCTCCCCGAGGCCCGCCGCCAGCTGCTCGGCCTCCTCCTTCAGGACCGCCAACTGCCGTTCCAGGTGGCGTTCCGGGGGTTCCTGGCCCGGTGCCATCCGCGTCCACCACCGGGTCCTCACGAAGCTGTCGACCGCCTCCGGGATGTCCTGCCGTACCGCCCGGGAGAGCACGTGCACTCCCTCGGGGTCCTGGGCGAGCAGCTCGGCCGCCCAGCCCGGATCCAGCAACGCGGCCAGCAGGTCCCGCAGTTCGGTCAGCCGCCCGGCGGCCGCCGGGGGCAGGTCCACCTCCGCCAGATAGGCACCCAGCTGCTCGAAGTCACCCCGCACCTCGTTCAGTTGGGCCGAGGGTGTCGGGAAGTCCGGCGGCGCCGGACGCTCCGGCGGCGCGATCAGGGCACCCGCGCCGTACAGGCCGGCCACCACCACCGGCCAGTAGGGGCCCGCCACACCGGTGAAGGTCAGGACCAGGCCGAGGAGACCGCCCGCCGAACCGGTGAGGTTCTTGCGGGACTCCAGGTGGGCGAGGACCTTACTGGTAGCCACGGATCTCCTCGAAGGCGCCGTCCAGGGAGCCCTCCCGGCCGTCGAAGAGACGACCGCCGGTCAGGTCGGCGATGTGCTGGAGTTCGGCGCGTGAGGAGTCGCCGAAGAGGATGGGGAAGACGGGGATGTTCCGGCGGGCGGCGGACAGACCCCGGTAGAAGCCGTCGAACTCCGCGGCCTTCGCACCCGTGGTGTTCTCGCCGTCCGTCATCAGCACGATCGACGTGAACGTGTCCTCGCCGCTGCCGAGATGGTCGTACGCCTTCTCCAGCGAGGTGTAGATCGCCGTGTTGCCGTCGGCGTTCAGGGCCTCGGTGTCCTTGCGGATCGCGTTCAGGCCGGCCTTCGGGTCCGCCGGTTCCACGACGTGGGTGCTGACGCTCTTCACGGCCGAGCCGAACGGCATCAGGGTGACCTCCTCGCGGTCGCGGAAGTCGCCGGTGAGGGCGGTGAGGGCCTTCTTCAGCCGGTCCAGCCGGTCGCCGTCCATGGAGCCCGAGGTGTCCAGGACGTAGACCGTGCGGGACGGGCGGCGCAGTTCGTTCTCGTAGGCCGAGATCAGCCCGTCGGCCACCGACTTGCTGCCGGGGAAGGGGAGTTCGCGGCGGCGGGTGGTCTCGAGACCGGCGGCCGGCGGGACGGAGGCGACCACCGGCCGGCGGTGCGTGGTGTCGGTGATGAGCTTCTGCACGGCCGTCGTGCGCAGGTCCTCGGTGACCTTGCGGACGTCCTCGCGGGTGTCGGCGGAGGTGCCGGCGAGCGAGGAGAACGGGTAGTCGGCGGTGACCACGCCGTCGCTGGGCCGGATCACCGTGAGTCCCGGGATGCCCTTGAGGACGGACTCGTAGTTGAGCAGCGCGTCGACGTCGCCGCGCCGCCGGTAGGCGGAGGCCAGCCAGCCCGAGGAACCCGAGGTCAGCTTCTGGCCCTTGAAGAACTCCTTCAGCTGCGGGGTCGCCTTGGTCACGTCCGCGTCGGTGAGCGCCGACTGGGCGCCGGAGAGCGCGGAGGCCACCGAGATCAGCGTGGCGAAACCGGAGTTGGAGCGCGCCGGGTCCGTCATGCCGTAGGTCAGCCGGCCCGCCGTCACGGCCTGTTCGATCTGGGACCAGGTGACCGCGTCCGGCTTCCACCCGAGGGCCTTCACAGTGGCCGTCCGCACGCCGATCGCGACCGGGCTGGTCATGACCGAGGTCTCCGAGACGACCTTCCGCGCCGCCTCCGGGCGCAGCCTCAGGTAGTCGTCGGAGGACAGCCACAGCGCGTCGTACCTGCCGTCCGCCCTGCCCCGGGCGACCAGGTCGACGGCGTCCAGGGTGCCCATGTAGGTGGGGCGGACGGTGACCCCGGTGTCCTTCTGCACGCGGTCGAGGACGGCTGTCATGTCGCTGAGCTCTGAGGAGGCGAGGACCCGCAGGGTGCCGGGCTTCGGCGCCGTGGAGTCGTCGTCCTCGTCCGGCCCGGAGGTGCAGCCGGTCAGCATGACGGCGGTGGCCGCCGCGAGGGCGAGCAGCGTACGTCTGTTCATGCGAGGCCGCCCTCCAGCGCGCCCTTCGCGCGGCTGCGCTCCAGGTAGGCACCGGCCTGCTGGAGTTCGTCGGTGAGGGACCGCACGGTCTCGGACATCGCCTCGGTCGCCTGCACCTTGTAGGTGTCGATGGCGTCGAGGGTGCGGTAGATCTGCTGGAAGGCGGCGCGCAGTGTCTCGGCGCCGACGGCCGGGTCGGCGGCGATGCGCTGGATCTCCCCGCTCTGGCTCGCCAGCATCTCCGCGTTGCCCCGGATCAGCTCCTCGGTCGTCCCGCGCAACGCGTCGACCTGCTCGATGACCTTCTTCTGGTTGTCGAGCGCGGAGGCCAGCATCACCGAGATGCGCAGCGCGGACACGGTGGTGGTGGCGGCGCGTTCGACGCCCTTGATCAGCTCGTCGTTGTTGCGCCGTACGACGTCCATCGCGAGGTAGCCCTGCGCGGACACCGCGAGCTGGGTGAGCAGGTCCTGGTGCTTCTGCCGGACCGGGAAGAGCACGTCGGCGCGGAGCGCGTCGGCGTCCTGCGGGTCCTGGAGCCGGGCGAGGTGCTGCTCCACGGCGGTGTCCAGGGCCTGGGTGAGGACCACGTACTCCTGGAGCTTGCCCATGGTCTCCCAGAGACGCACCCGCTCGGTCCCCAACGCCGCGTTGTCCCGGCGGAGTTCGTCCTGACCGCCGCGCAGCGAGCCGACGATCCTGTTCAACGTGGACTGCGCGGAGGCGTACTTGGCGACATGGTCGCGGAGCCGGTTGCCGCCGGGCAGCCGGGAGAGGAACTTGCGGCCCTTGCCCGCGGGCAGGTCGCGCGGGTCCAGGTCCTCGACGACCCGGCGGAGTTCGACCAGCGAACCGGCCACCTTGGCCTGGGCGTCGCCGCCCTTGTCGGGGAGGCTGCGGACGGCGCGCTCCAGCATCCGGTTGGACTGTGCGGCGGCGGTGCGCATCTCGCCCGCGCCGAGGCCGGTGATCTCACCTACCTTGACCGCGAACTCCGGTGACCGCGCGTCGAGGGCGGCGAGGCCGCGGACGTACTCGGCGGCCTTGTCCGTCATGTCGGCGCGGACGCCGTCGTCGACCGGCACCAGGCCGCCGGCCCGTTCCCGGGGCACTGGTGCCACCGCCTCCGGCGGGGTCAGCGTGAAGACGTCCTCGCCGCTGAGGGTGGGCGGGTGCGCGCCGCCGCTCGGTGTCATCTTGTCGAAGTTGCTCACAGGGTCCCCCCGTCAGCCGCGCGCCCGGCGGGCCATCTCGTGCAGCACCGCGGAGGTGGGCACGGGCGCCTGCCGGACGCCGGTCAGTGTCTGGTTGAGATAGGCGGCGCGGTCGGCGGTGGCCTGGACGAACTCCGCGGAGTCGCCCTGGGGCCGGAAGCCGTGCCGGACCGCGAGCTTGCGCAGGGCCGGATCGGTGCTGAGGAGGTCGCCGAGCTGCCGTCCGGCGTCGTCCAGGGGCACGATCGTGTGGTCGCTGTTGACCGTGGTGTCGGGGTAGAGGACCACGAGGTCGTCGGCGCCGTGCTGTTCGGCGAGGAGCGAGACGACCTGCGACTCGTACAGGAACACCAGCGGGTTGCCGGCACCGCTGATGAAGTCCCGGAACACCGAGTCGCTGCTGGGCTGCTGGGCGCCCTGCACACTGACGATCTTGTGCAGCAGCGGTGCGGTCCGTGCGATGTCGGCGTCGCTCGCCACGACCCGGCCGCCGTTGGCGACGTAGGAGGCGGCGGCGAGGTAGAGCGCACCGGAGTTGGAGGTCTCCGGGTCGGTGCTGGTGACGTACAGCGTCCCGGTCAGCTCCCCGTGCGCCTTGGCCCCCTTCAGCTGCTGCCAGGTGCGGTCGTGCCGGGCGGCGTCCAGGTAGCCGGCCATCCTCAGGGTGCCCTTGCCCTTGCCGTCGAGCACGGCGAGCCCGTTGGCGGCCAGCACCTGGGCCGCGCTGCGGTGGGCGACGACCACGAGGGGCGAGTAGAAGGGCCGGGGGAGGGGCTGGCGGGCGTGGTACTTCGCGGCCAGCGCGTCGGCGGGCGCGGAGCTGGACGGGAAGGCGAAGTCGTAGCCCTTCAGGTCCAGTCCGTCCATGGCCCAGGACCCCGACGCCTCCGTCTTCACGGTGTAGCCCTTGGCGGCGAGGGCCTTCACCACATCGGGATCGGCGAAGAAGTCCGACTTCTCCGAACCGATCACACCGCGCACGGTCTTCGTTGCCGTGCCCTTGTCATCCCCGTGTCGGCCTGCGACGACGGCAGCCACCACGCCGCCGATCAGCAGTACCGCGAGGACGATTCCTGCGATTCGTCTCACGCGGGGGAGCGTGCTCGCGGAACCCCACGTTCCTGGGCGTCCAGGGTGAACGGGGGGTGAATCGGACGTCCCGGATTACAACGGGGGGACGAAGGCCGCTCAGGAGTGCAACGGGCGGGTCCGGGGGCGGGGTTGTGGCAACCCGGTCCGCGCGTCGCTGCGGGTGCGCGCGGACCGGGGCCGTTCCTGGGAAGGGGCGGGTCAGCCCGTCGTGGTGAGTTCCGTCGCCGCCGCGTGGGCGTCCATGCGCTCAGCCGCGAGGATCGCCGCCGCGGTGTCCGCCCGGGAGGCGGCGACCACCAGGGCGCGGCCCGCCAGCGCGTGGGCGCGTTCGTGGAGCGTGGCCGGCTGCTGGACCGTCGTCAGCGAGGCGCGGACCGGAGTGCGTCCGCCCCGCAGCCGGGTCACCTGTTCGGCCAGCCGGGTCGCGGCGGCGTCGAGGTCGGTGGACGGCGTGAGGGTGCGCAGCTCGTCGGTGACGGCGAGCAGCGCCGCGAGGTGCCCGGCGAGCTGGATGTCCAGCTCCTCCTCGCGCGTGCGGTGGGGGAAGTCCGAGGGCGTGCCGGCCATCGTGCTGTGGACCGACTTGCTGCGGATCGGCTCATACATGGGAGATGGCCTCCTGTGCTCTGGCAGGAAACCATCCTAGCTTAGATCTCGTCTAAAGTTGACCCGGTTCACGGACGGTGGCCCGGCGGCTACCAGCGGCTGCGCCCGCTCGCGGCTACGGCTGGCCGTACCCGTCCAGGAACCGGCCGATCCGGGTGATCGCGTCCCGCAGGTCGCCGACCGTCGGCAGGGTCACCACCCGGAAGTGGTCCGGCTCCGGCCAGTTGAAGCCGCTGCCCTGGACGACCATGATCTTCTCCTGCCGCAGCAGGTCCAGGACCATCTGCCGGTCGTCCTTGATCTTGAACACCTGCGGGTCGAGGCGCGGGAACAGGTACAGGGCGCCCTTGGGGCGGACGCAGGTGACGCCCGGGATCTGGGTGAGCAGGTCGTAGGCGAGGTCCACCTGCTCCTTCAGCCGCCCGCCCGGCAGGACGAGGTCGTTGATGGTCTGCCGGCCGCTGAGCGCGGCGACCACTCCGTGCTGGCCCGGCATGTTGGCGCACAGCCGCATGTTCGCGAGGATCGTCAGACCCTCGATGTAGGAGTCGGCGTGCGCGCGGGGCCCGGAGACGGACATCCAGCCGACCCGGTAACCGGCCACCCGGTACGCCTTGGACATGCCGTTGAAGGTGAGCGTGAGCAGGTCGGGGGCGACGGAGGCGGTCGGCGTGTGGGTGGCGCCGTCGTAGAGGATCTTGTCGTAGATCTCGTCGGAGCAGACGAGCAGGTTGTGCCGGCGGGCGATGTCGGTCAGGCCCCTCAGCATCGCCTCGTCGTACACCGCGCCCGTCGGGTTGTTCGGGTTGATGATGACGATCGCCTTGGTGCGGTCGGTGACCTTGCGTTCGATGTCGGCGAGGTCGGGCATCCAGTCCGCCTGCTCGTCGCAGCGGTAGTGCACGGCCGTACCGCCGGAGAGCGAGACCGCCGCGGTCCACAGCGGGTAGTCCGGCGCCGGTACGAGCACCTCGTCGCCGTCGTCGAGCAGGCCCTGCATCGCCATCACGATCAGCTCGGAGACGCCGTTGCCGATGAAGACGTGCTCGACGTCGGTCTCGATCCCGATGGTCTGGTTGTGCATGACGACCGCGCGGCGGGCGGCCAGCAGGCCCTTCGCGTCGCCGTAGCCGTGTGCCGTGGAGACGTTGCGGAGGATGTCCTCCAGGATCTCCGGCGGGCACTCGAAGCCGAAGGCCGCCGGGTTCCCGGTGTTCAGCTTGAGGATGCGGTGCCCCGCCGCCTCGAGCCGCATCGCCTCCTCGAGAACCGGGCCCCGGATCTCGTAACAGACATTGGCGAGCTTGGTCGACTGGATCACCTGCATGCCGGTGAGCTTACGGCCCGGTAACGCCCGCCGTGCCGTGTTTCCCACCACGTGAGACACGGACGAGGGATACCTGGGACGGTTCCGGGCCCAGGTGATTTGGCCTGTTATCGCCGGTAGCTGTCTCAAAGGCCCTTCCTCTCCCTACAATCCGCGTCCATGCCGAGACCTGCCGAGGACGACGAGACCGGGGCGCCGAGCGTCTACCAGACCCAGGCCGGACCGGCCCCGGAGTACGAGGAGTACCGGGACCCGGCGTCCGCGCACGGCTGGCTCAACGCCTACGACGAGACGCGCGAACTGCCCCGGATCGCCCCCGCCGCGGCACCGGGGGCACCTCCGGCGGCGCCGGGCCGGGCCGAGCGGCGCCGGGCGGCGGCCGGCCGCCGCCCGCGGAACAGGGTGGCGGCCGCCGGGGCGATCGGCGCCGCTTCCGTGGCCGCGCTGCTCGCCGGAGTCGCCTGGACCTCGTCGTCCGACGGCGCGCAGGGTGAGCGGAACCACACGGAGCGCGCGACGGCCGACGCGTCCGCGCCCGCGGAGGGTGCGACCCCGGGCGGTACGTCCGCCGCGCCGTCGCCGGAGTCGGCCGTGCCCGCCGCGGTGCCGCCGTCGGCCCGCACGGCCACGTCGGCGGCCGCGACCGCCACGGCCTCCGCCCCGTCGGCGACCACCGCCGCGCCGGGTGCCACCTCGAACACCACCCCGAGCCGTGCCGCGAGCTCCACGCCCGCACCGACGGTCACCGGCGCCACGCCCACCGGGTCCGCCGGCTACGGGGGGCACGGCTGGGGCCACGGCAGGGGCGGCGGCCACTCCCGCTAGGGCCTGTCCGACCATTCCCGTCGTCCGCCCGGAGGGTGGGCGCCGCGGAGCGGGCGGGAATTGCCGGACAGGCCCCAGTCCCCGGCCGCCGGAAGCGCGGGCCGCTGTCACGGGCGGAAATCGGCCATGGCCGTTCCGGAAACAACTCCTTGCCCTCGCGTGCGCTTGTGCTGAGAATGTGCATGACAAAACAGCGGGTGACCGGAAGATCTCCGGTCACCTCGTCATATAGAGGGGACCCCCACATGAACAAGCCTCTCGTCGCCGCGCTCGCCTCCCTGGCCATCACCGGGATCGGCACGGCACCGGCGGTCGCCGCACCACAGGCCAAGGCGGCCGCGGCGGTGACCGTCAACTTCGCCGGCACCGTCTCGCTCAGCAACTGCTCCGGCTCCGTCATCCGCTTCCCGAACTCCGCGGACACCGACCCGGCGCTGGTCCTCACCAACGGCCACTGCCTGGAGACCGGCTTCCCGGACCCCGGCGAGGTCATCACCGGCCAGTCCTCCAGCCGTACCTTCGGCCTGCTGAACTCCTCCGGTACCCGCGTCGCCACCCTCCGCGCCAACCAGGTCGTCTACTCGACGATGACCGACACCGACGTCACGATCTACCGCACCACCACGACGTACGCGGCCATCAAGAGCTCCTACGGCATCAGCCCGCTCACCGTCAGCGCCACCCACCCCGTCGCCGGCACCGCCATCAAGGTCGTCTCCGGCTACTGGAAGACGATCTACAGCTGCAACATCGACGGGTTCGTGTACCGGCTGAAGGAGGGCGACTGGACCTGGAAGGACTCGGTCCGCTACACCTCCGCGTGCGACACGATCGGGGGGACCTCGGGCTCGCCGGTGATCGACACCACCACGGGGCAGGTGGTCGCAGTCAACAACACCGGCAACGAGGACGGGGAGCGGTGCACCGTCGACAACCCGTGCGAGGTCGACGAGAGCGGGAACGTGACGGTGCGGCAGGGGATCAACTACGCCGAGGAGACGTACAACATCCCGGCGTGCTTCACGACGGGGAACGTGCTGAACCTCGGCGCGAGCGCGTGCACGTTGCCGAAGCCGTAGGGGTCGTCTTTCGGGTGCGGGTGCGGGTGCGTGCGGGCTGGTCGCGCAGTTCCTCGTGCCCCTAAAGGGGTGTTCCGCGTACCGACCGTCCGGCGAGTACCTCTGTTCTCCGGCCGTCCTCGATCACGAAGCGGCCGTCGATCAGGACGTGCGGGATGCCGGTCGGCAGGGTGCGGGGGTTCTCGAACGTCGCGCCCGCCGCCACCGTATCCGGGTCGAAGAGGACGAGGTCGGCGCGGTGGCCCTCGCGGATCAGGCCGCGGTCCGGCAGGCGTAGCCGGGCCGCGGGGCGTGAGGTGAGGTGGGCCACACACTCCTCCAGGGAGAGGATGCCCAACTCCCGTACGTAGTGGCCGAGGTAGTGCGGGAACGTGCCGTAGGCCCGAGGGTGGGGCTTGGTGCCGTGCAGGATGCCGTCCGAGCCGCCCGTGTGGACCGGGTGGCGCATGATCGTGCGGACGTTCTCCTCGTGGCCGACGTGCTGGAGGATCGAGGTGGCCAGCCGGTCCGTCAGCAGCAGGTGGCGGGCCGTCGCCCACGGGGTCTCGCCGCGTAGCCGCGCCGACTCCGCCACCGTGCGGCCGGTGAACTCCGCCAGCGCGGGATCGGCGACGCCCGAGATCTCGATCGTGTCCCACTCGACGGGGACGCCGTGGCAGCCGTCGGAGCCGACCGCCTCCAAGTGGTGGCGGACGCGTTCGGACGTGTCGTCGTCCGCCAGCCGGGCCAGGGCCGCCGCCGGGCCGCCCTCGTTCGACCAGCTCGGCAGGATCGCCGCGAGGGTCGTGCTGCCGGGGGTGTACGGGTAGGTGTCGAGGGTGATGTCGGCGCCCGCGGCGAGGGCCTCGTCGAGGAGGGACAGCAGCTCCGGTGCCCGGCCCTCGTTCACGCCGAAGTTCATGGTGGCGTGGGCCAGGTGCAGCGGGCAGCCCGCCTCCCTCGCCAGGGCCACCATCTCCGCGTAGGCGTCGAGGGCGCCCGCGCCGTACGAGCGGTGGTGCGGGCAGTAGTAGCCGCCGTGCTCCGCCACCACCCGGCACAGCTCGGTCAGTTCGGCGTCCGGGGCGTACATGCCGGGGGTGTAGGTGAGCCCGGAGGACAGGCCCACCGCGCCCTGCTCCAGGCCCTCCGCGACCAGACGGCGCATCCGGTCCAGCTCGGCGGGGGTCGCCGCGCGGTCCTCCCAGCCGACGACGAGCGCGCGGACCGTGCCCTGGGGGACCAGGTAGGCCGCGTTCACCGCGATGCCCCGGTCGAGACGGTCCAGGTACTCGCCGACCGACCGCCAGTCGAAGTCGATGTCGTCGCCGAGACCGTTCCAGCCGGCGATCGCCCGGCGGACCTCCGCCAGGGTGCGGTCGTCCACCGGCGCGTACGACAGCCCGTCCTGGCCGAGCACCTCGAGGGTCACCCCCTGCGCGGCCTTGGCGCTGTGGTCGGGGTCGCGCAGCAGCGCCAGGTCGCTGTGCGCGTGCATGTCCACGAAACCGGGGGAGAGGGCCAGGCCCTCGGCGTCCAGTTCGCGCATGGCGCGGGGGCGTTGGCAGCCGGCCGCCGCGGCCTCCTTGACGATGGCGACGATCCGGCCCGCGTCCACCACCACGTCCGCGCGGTAGGAGGGTTCGCCGCTGCCGTCGACGACGTCCGCGTCCCGGATGACCAGATCCTCCACGACCCCTCCTAGAAGAACGTACGGATGTGGTCGACGACCGTCCCGTCCGCCTCGGCGACCGGGATCAGCTGCCACTTGTCGAACGACGTGCAGGGGTGGGACAGGCCGAGCCCGATCCAGTCCCCGACCGCCAGGTCCGCCCCGGGAGCGGTCTCCAGCCAGGTGTGCTGGTCGGACAGGCCGGTCACGGTGATGCCCGTCGCCGGACGCCGCACACCCTCCCGGCGGACCACCTGGGCGAACGGCAGGTGGAGGTCGTAGGCCGCGTCCCGCTTGCCCGCGTTGGCGAAGGCCTGTCCGGGGGAGGGGCGGGAGACGACCTGCGCCCAGAGCCGGAACGCCGGCTCCAGGGCACCCTCCTCGGGGACGCGGTTGAAAGGGGTCAGCTCGCGGTAGTGGCCGTCGTCGTGCGAGACGTACGCGCCCGAGCGGAGCAACTTCAGCACCGGCAGCGAGAGTTCGGGGATCTCCGCGAAGACGTCCGCCACCGCGTCGAACCACGCGCTGCCGCCCGCGCTGACCACGATCTCCGAGCCGCCGGTGAACCGGCCCGCCTTGTCGAGGTCGACGGCGAGCGCGACCAGCCGGCGCAGGTACGCGCGCACCCGGTCCGGGTCCGGCCGCGGGACCTCGCCCTCGTACCCGGCCACGCCGACCAGCCGCAGCGTCCGCGTCCCGGCCACCGCCTCGGCGACCGCCGCGCCCTCGGCCTCCGTGCGCACGCCGGTACGGGCGCCCTCCCCGGCCGCCAGTTCGACGACCACCTCCACCGGCCGCGGGCTGCCGCGCAGGGCCGCGTCCATCAGCTCGACCCCGCGCACCGAGTCGACGTAGCAGACGAGGCGGAACTCCTCGTCCCGGGCCAGCTCGGCGGCGATCCAGCGGAGCGACGGCGCGTCCACCAGCTCGTTGGCGAGGAAGACACGGCGGGTGCCGAACGCCCGTGCCACCCGTACCTGGTGCGGCACCGCGAGGGTGATGCCCCACGCCCCGCGCTCGATCTGGCGCCGGAAGAGCTGGGGCGCCATGGAGGTCTTGCCGTGCGGGGCGAAGGCGAGCCCGTGCCGTGCCGTGTACGACTCCATGAGCGCGAGGTTGTGCTCCAGGCGCTCGGCGGAGAGCGTCAGCACCGGCGTCGTGAAGCCGTCGGTGAAGAGGTTGCGGCGCTGGGCGGTCAGCTCGCCGACGGTGAGGCCCTCGGCGTCCGGCGGGAGGCCCTTGAAGCGGTGGTCGACACGCTCCTCCGCGAGCCGGGCCAGCGCTTCGGTGCCGGTGTCGAGGGACACGGAGCCTCCCTGATCAGAGTGGTTGCGTTCTCTGCAACGTTCATTGCGTATATCGCTTACGGCTGTCTAACATCCACGCCAATGCCGGGTCAATGGAGCCCGCAGCGACCCGAGACCACGAGGAGCCCTTCCCATCGTGAAGGCCACGGACGCCGTTGACGCCCCGGACACGGTGGATGTCGTCGCCCTCGGCGAATCCATGGTCACGTTCCTGCCCGGCCGGCCGGGACGGCTCGCGGACGTGCCCTCCTTCGACCGCGCCATCGGCGGCGCCGAGTCCAACGTGGCCTGCGGGCTGGCCGCCGCCGGGCACACCGTGCGGTGGGTGAGCCGGGTCGGGGCGGACGGGTTCGGCGACCACCTGGTGGAGACGGTCGCGTCGTACGGCGTCGACGTCTCGTGCGTGGGCCGGGACGCCGTACGCCCGACGGGGGTGTACTTCCGCACGGCGGGGGACCGGGCGACGGACGCGCACGAGGTGGCCTACTACCGGGCGGGGTCGGCGGCCTCCGCGATGTCGGTGGAGACGGTGGACCTGGGCGCGGTGCGCGCGGGGCGGGTGCTGCACCTGTCGGGGATCACGGCCGCGCTGTCCGAGGGCTGCCTGGGGCTGCTGCGCGAACTGACGGCTGCCGGCGGGGCACGGCCGCTGGTGTCGTTCGACGTCAACCACCGGCCGAGTCTGTGGACCGGCTCCGACGGCGCGCGGGTGCTGCTGGAGCTGGCGCGTCGGGCCGACATCGTCTTCGTCGGGGAGGACGAGGCGGAGCAGGCGTGGGGGGTGAGCGGCGGACCGGAGGCCATTCGTGAGCTGCTGCCGGAGCCGGCGGTGCTGGTGGTGAAGGACGGCGCGAAGGGGGCGACGGCGTTTCAGCGGGGTGGCCCGGGGGGTTCTTCGGCCGCGGGCGCGTGGGGGCCGCTCGCGCAGTTCCTCCCCCAGCCTTCGGCCGGGGGCATCCCCAGCGCCCTTGTGGGCCGCTGCCCAGCCGCGTCCCATCAAGCCCCCCAGCCGCGGACAGGCGTGCCGCAGGGCGGCACGGGTGGGC
>NZ_LBMU02000001.1 GCF_001005085.2 Streptomyces humi | reverse complement strand
GGAGCGGTCTCAGTCGGGGCGGTCTCAGTCGAGGCGGTCTCAGTCGGGGCGGTGGGTCTGTTCGCGGGTCGGCTGGGAAGGGATGCCCGTGGTGAGGGGCGCCATGAGGCGGGGCGTGGTTCGGGAGGCGCCTTCGTAGCGGCTGGGGAAGGGGTACTTGCGGTCCAGGAACGCGTGGATCGCGGCCCGGGCCGCCGGTCTGCTCTCCGGAGGCGTGTCGACGTCGTTGAGGCAGAAGAAGTCGACGTCCTCCCCCGCCGCGAGGCGGGCCAGGCGGCGGCGCATGTCCGGGGTGCCCAGCTGGACGTAGCGGAACCGGTAGTCCGCGGGAACGGCCCGGCCGGTCGCCAGCGCCCAGTGGTGGTGCAGCGTGGAGGCGGGGGCCACGTCGGAGGTGGCGCGGAAGCGCGAGTAGGCGGTGCGTTCCAGTTCCTCGATGCCGCTGCTCTCCATCTCCCGCATGACCGACAGCAGTTGGGGGTGCGGGGTGTGCAGCGACTTGTGCGTGGCGTACCGGCCGTGGAAGCGCCGGATCACCTCGCGGGCGTTCTTGCCCGCGGAGTTGGGGGCCGGCTCCAGCGGGTGCGGGGCGCCGACGCCGAGCTTCAGCGGGGAGAGCGGGATGCGGGCGATGCCGTTGCCGTGGAAGAAGTGCTCGGGCCCCACCGGGCGGTTGATGAAGACGTCGTCGTTGAAGTAGAGGTAGTGCTCCGACAGGCCCGGGATGTGGTGCAGGCGGCTCTCTATGGCGTGCGAGTTGAAGACGGGCAGCGCGGCCGCCGGGAGGATGTCCCGGTGGTCGACCACCGTCAGGCCCTCGGCGTGCGGGTCCAGCCAGGACGGGAGCTGGGAGTCGGTCACCAGGTAGACGTGCCGGACGAAGCCCGCGTACATCTCCAGGGAGCGCAGGGCGTACTTCAGTTCGTCGTGGCTGGTGTAGCGGGAGGCACCGGTCTCGCGGGCGGCTATGCGGTTCCCGGAGCAGTGCCGCTGGTGCGCACGGCGCTTCGCGGCCATCGCCGGGTCGTCCCCGTCCACCCAGGTGTACACGGCGTCGACGGGGAAGAGGACCTCGTCGATGCCCGGCTCGGCGAACGGTGCGAACGTCGGGAAGGTGCGGTGCCGTCCCGTCACCGCGGCCGGTTGCCGCGCCGCCGCCGGGAGCACCTCCGTCACGGGGTTGGGGCGCGGGGCGACGAGCGCCGGTCCGAAGACGTCCGCGAGACGGCTGCCGGGCACGGTGAGCCAGGCGGGATCGCAGCCCCCGGCCACCGTGCCGTCGGCCGCGACCCGCACGGCCGCCGGGTCAGGCGCCGGACCCTGCCGCGGCGCCGAGGCCGCGCCCAGGTCACGGCCGGGCCGCCAGAACTCGATGTCGCAGCCCGTTTCGAGGCCGCTGAGCACCTGTCCCCGGGGGCCGAGCCGCACCACGCCGGTGCGGAGTACCGGGGCCCGCCGCAGCGCCCGCGGCAGCCTGCCGTCGGCCCACAGCACCGTGTTCGTCACGGCACCGTCCGGGGCGACGGCGCCCACGTACCCGGCGGTGCCGGCGAAGCGCCGGGCGGCCCGGGCGAGCACCGCGTCACGGTGCGCCTCCTCGACGCCGACCACCTGGCGCGGGACGCCGTGCCCGTGCTCGACGGGGACCAGGAAATACGGGACGCGAAGCCCTTCCAGCAGGGTGCAGACCCGTTCCAGGTCGGCTTCGGCGGCGTCCGCGGCGGTGTAGGCGGTGACCGTACGGCCGTACAGCCGTGCCGGGCCGAAGGCGATGCGCCGGGTGCCCGGTACGACGGCACGCAGCCGGTGCCGGGGCCGGGCCGCGCGCAGCGCCCAGAGGCCGGCCGACAGCCGGAGCCACAGACGCCGCAGCAGGTTCCGGGCGGCACGCAGACCCGACGGTGCCGTGAGACGGTGACGGATGTCCATGCCCCCCGGCCCCGTCACTTCAGCTTCTCGCCGGACGCCTCGCCGGACACCTCACTGAACCCCTCGCCGGACTTCTCGCCGGACTTCTCGAAGGGGCTCGGGAAGGGGAAGTAGTCCTCCAGGAACTCGTGCATCCGGGCGCCCACCCGCTCCCGCTCCTCGGGCGGCACGTCGACGTCGTTGAGGCAGAAGAAGTCGAAGCGGCGGTTGCGGCGCAGGTCGGCCAGGCGCGCCTCGGCGTCGGGCCGGCTGATGTTGACGTACCGGAAGCCGAACCGGCCCGGCACGCCGTGGCCGGTCATCAGCGCGTACTGGTAGAGCAGCGGGGCCGTCACGGCGATGTCCTGCGGCGAGCGGAACCGGGACGCCGTGGTGCGGGCGATGTCCTCCGGGAAGAGTTCCTCCAGCGTGCGCAGGGTCTCGCGCCGCTGGGGCAGCGGGGTGTGCATGAAGTTGTTCGTAGTCATGCGCCCGAACTTCGCCAGCAACAGCTCGCGGACGTTCTTGCTCGCGGAGTTGGTGGCGGTCTCCTCGGCGTGCGGCTTGCCGACGCCGATCTTGAGCGGGGAGACCGGGATCTTCATCAGGCCGCTGCCGTGGAAGAAGTGCTCCGGGGTGACCCGGCGGCCGACGAACACGTCGTCGTTGAAGTAGAGGTAGTGCTCGGACAGGCCCGGGATGTGGTGCAGCCGGGTCTCGATGGCGTGCGAGTTGAAGACCGGGAGGACGCCCTCCGGGAAGATGTCACGGTGGTCGACGACGGTGATCCCGGGCACCGAGTCGTCCAGCCAGTGCGGCTTCTGGCCGTCGGTCACCAGGTAGACGTGGCGGACGAAACCGGCGTACATGGCGAGCGAGCGCAGCGAGTACTTCAGTTCGTCGTGGCTGGTGTAGCGGGAGGCGTTGGTCTCCTTGTCCAGGATCTCGGCGGTGCCGCGCTCCTGGTACCGGGCGCGCTTGGCGCGCATCGCCGGCTCCTCGCCGTCCACCCAGGTGTACACGACGTCGACGGGAAAGGTGACGTCGTCGACCCTCGGCAGGGTGAGCGCGGCGAAGCTCGGCAGTTCGCGGTCGCCGACGCGCACCACGGCCGGCTTCTGCTCGGACGCCGGCAGCACGTCCGTGACGCCGTTGTTCCGCGGGGCGACGAGGGATTCGGTGAAGACGTCCTCGGAGGCCTGCGGCTGTACGGAGGCCAGTCGCCGGGGGCCGCTGTCGGAGGCGAGCAGCGCCGCCCCGTCCTCCCAGAACTCGATGTCGCAGGCCAGTTCGGGACCGGCGAGCAGCTGGCCCGTGGGACCCAGGTGGTTCTCGCCGATCCGCAGGACCGGGGCCGTACGCAGCGCGGCCGGCAGCACGCCGTCCATGAACAGCGCGGGGTGCTTGAGCTTGCCGCCGGGCAGCGGCCGGCCGATGAACACGGCCTTCCCCGCGTTCAGCGTCTCCAGGGCGGTGAGCAGGCGCTCCCGGTCGACGGCGTTCACCCCGACCGTGTGGCGGATCCGGGAGGCCGGCACCAGGAAGTAGGGGATGCCCTCCTGTTCCAGCGCGGCGACGGCCAGGCCGAGGTTGGCGGCGGCCGCGTCGGCGGCGCTGAACCGGGTGACCACCCGTCCGTAGAGCTGCTGGCCGCGCACCGCCACCGGGCGGAGCACCGGGTCCGTGACCGCCGCACGGCGGCGCCGCCGCTGGGTGCGCAGCTGCCAGACGGTCTCGGCCGCCTTCCGCTCGACTCGCGGCCGCATACGCCGGGCAAAGGAACGGACCGTCACGTTCTCGGCTCCTCTACGTCAACCCTCACACTTCCTTGTGTTAACCAGACGGACATCTGCGGCGGATGGTTGTAGAAACTTTCGCCGAGAATTGAGGAAAAGGGAGCCGTTCACACAACTCCCTCATACGTACATGTGCTAGGCCGCGATCCTGATCTTCTTCGTCACCGTCACCTGGTCCAGGTCGGAGACCCGTACCGTCACGTTCATCGTCCACTCGCCCGCGATGGGGATGCTGACGGCGTTGGTCGCCCAGTAGCCGCCGCGGTCGGCCAGACCGGCGGGCAGCGGGCCGATCTTCTGGGAACCGAGGGTGAAGGAGAGGCGCAGCTCGGGGACGGAGGAGATACCGCCGTCCGGTCCGAAGACGACCGCCTCCACGGAGTTCTTGCCGACCCGGCCCGGGTCCAGGGTGATCTGCACCTTGCCGTGGCCGTTCGGGGTGCCGACGTCGAAGGGGACCAGGGCCACGGCGGCCGCGGGGATGCCGGTCGTGGCCGACGCCGCGCCCGACTCGGCCGCCTCGGCGGCCGCGCGGCCGGGCAGGGTGCCGGTGAGGATCGTGGTGAGGACCAGGACCACCACCCCGACGCCGACCTCGGCGAGGACCGAGCGGCGCAGCGCACGACGGGCGTCGTGCCCGGACGGAAGACCGCGCACTCCGGACGCCTCAGGCGCATCGGACACCTCAGGCGCATCGGACGCCTCAGGCGCATCGGATGCCTCAGCCGCATCAGAAGACGCATCTGGCATCCCCGATATCTCCGACCTCCCCGATATCCCGGATATCCCCGACGTCTCCGACGCCTCTGATGCCCCTGATGCCCCTGATGCCCCTGATGCCCCTGATGCCCCTGATGCCTCCAGGGGTACCGGTACCGGGGCGCCGACCGTCTCCCGGACGCGCGCCGTGACGACCGGGGCCGCCGCGAGCCTCGCCGTCCAGCGGCGGGACCGGGAGGCCGCCGCCAGCAGCAGGGTCACCGCGGCGAGCTTGAGCAGCAGCAGCCTGCCGTACGACGTGTCGGTGAGCGCCTGCCAGGATCCGAGGCCCCGCCAGGACTGGTAGACGCCGGTGACGACGAGGACCGCCACGGAGACGGCGGCCACCCGTGAGAAGCGGGCGACGACGACGGCCGGCAGCGGTGCGGTGCCGCGCTGGAGGGTGATGAGGAGGGCCGTGAGACCGCCCAGCCAGAGCGCCATCGCCAGCAGGTGCAGGACCGTCGACGTCATCGCCACGGGGACCTGGATACCGGCCGAGGCGTGCTCCGCCGCCGCCCAGGTCAGCGACAGGGCGACGGCGAGGGCGGTGGCCGCGGCCAGCAGGGGGCGGGACGGACGGAACGGGCGGGACCGGTCCGCGCTCCGGCGGACGAGCACCAGGTGCAGGACCGCGACGACCGCCAGGAGGGCGACCCTGGCCAGCAGGGCCAGACCCGGGCGGCCGGTCGCGGACCTGGTGAGGGCGGAGAGGTCGAGGGCGGTCACCGGGGAGGTGCCCTCCTCGTACGAGGAGCGCAGGACGAGGAGGAAGAGGGTGGCCGCCAGCAGCGCCCACCAGGCGGCCCGGACCGGCTTGCGCAGCGGGGCGGGGTCCGGGGGCCGGCACAGGGCGACGAAGGCCGCCGCGCCGATCAGCAGCGCAACGGCGAGGTAGGCGGTGTAGCGGCCGATGTTGTAGAGGCCCTCGGTGACCGGGTTCTCGACCGGGCCGGTGGGGACGGCGGCCACGGTCGCCGACGGTTTGCCCACGGAGAAGGTGAGGGCACCGGAGACGGGGTGGCTGTCCGCCGACACGATCCGCCACGCCACGGTGTACGTGCCGGTGCCGAGCCGCTTCGGGAAGGTGATCCGGGCGGTGTCCGAACCGGCGGGGCCGTGTTCGGCGTCGCCGGTGGTCACACGGTGGTTGGTGGGGTCGTACACCCGGAACGAGTCGTCGAGCAGGCCGACGGACTCGGTGAACGTCAGGGTGACCGAGCCGGGGGCCGACTTGAGCACCGCGCCGTCGGCGGGGTCGCTGCCGCGCAGGGCCGCGTGCGCGGAGGCGGGGGCGGCGGAGCCGAGGAGCAGGGCGGCCAGGAGGGTCCCCAGCAGGGCGGCGGCGCGCAGGGCGGCCCGGTAGGGGGCCGCGGTGCGCCGCCGGTCGTGTCCTTCGCTCACGTCACCGTCCTGAGTTCGGAAACACGTTCATGGGTCATACGGACGCGGGGCGCGACGTGCTCATTCTGTCCGCGGGCGGGTGGGGGCCGATCACCCGGCCCCCGGGTCGGGGAAGGCGGCCGGCCGGGCGAGGAAGGCCAGTTGGGCGTGTTTCTCGGGCAGGTACACCTCCGGCAGGTCGATCTCCGGGAGGACGACGACGGGGCCCAGCTCGAAACCCTGGCTGCGGAAGCGGGCGATCGCCTTCGTGTTGCGGACGTCCGGGTCCACGACGACGCGACGGCGGCCGAGGGCGCGGAAGACGTACGCCGTGAACGCGGAGAGCAGGGCCGCCGTCCAGCCGGGGCGGCGGCCCTCGGGGCCGGCCGGGGCGAGCAGGACGTGCACGCCGATGTCACCGGGGCGGGCCTCGTAGCACTCGCTCACCCGGTCCGCCGCCGGCTCGTACGTCTGGAGGAGGGCGACGGGGACGCCGTCCTTCTCCGCGAGGTGGGCGTGGTGGGTGTCGAGGCCGGCCATGTGGGCGTAGATCTCGGCGACCTGGGCGCGGGTCAGGCCGGTCATGCCCCAGAAGGCGGCGCGTTCGGCGTCGACCCAGGAGTGCACGGTGTCCGCGTCGCGCTCCGGGTCGAGCGGGCGCAGGCGCACGGTGCCGAAGCCGGGCACGGTGTGGTCGAACTCGAAGGCGGGGCGCTGCTCAGACATCGGTGTCGGTCTCCTCCACGAGTTCCAGGCGCTCCCAGTCGGTGTCGACCGGGATCAGTTCTCCCTTGGTCCACAAGGGCAGTTGGTCGGTGTGATGGGCCGCGCCGGGTACGCCGTCCGCGCCGAGCGGGACCACCCAGAGGCTGTCCTCGCGGCGGGCCAGGTCCCAGACGTAGCGGGCGGCCGGGCCGCGGGCGGAGAGGTCGGTGAGACCGGGGACCGCTGTGGTGCACAGCACGCAGTCGTGGTCGCCGGAGAGGGCGGGCCCGTCGTACGGCCGTTCGGGCAGTGCCTGCCAGGGGGCGAGCCGGTGGGTGTCGCCCCAGGTGCCGGCCGGCCCGTCCGCGGCGGTCTCCTCGAGCGCGGCGCGTACCAGGGCGGGGCGGTCGACGCCGTACAACTCCTCGGCGCGGAGCAGGTGTTCGAGGGCGAAGGCGATCCGGGGGATGAGGGCCAGCCAGGGGAGCAGGGGCTCCGGACAGGCGGGGAGCTCGGCGGACGACCCGACGGGAGACTTGGTGGGGGTTTCGGTGGGGGCTTCGGTTGACGTTTCGGTGGCGGTTTCAGTTGGGGCTTCGGTGGGGGTTTCAGCTGCGGTTGCGGTTTCGGTTGGGGCTTCGGTTGACGTTTCGGTGAGGGGGGCGAAGGCGGGGTGGGCGGCGAGGTGCCGTACGACCGCGGAGCGTACGGCCGCGTAGTCGGCGGCGGCCGTGCTGTCGGCGTCCATCCGGCGGTCCCAGACGAGCAGGCGGTCGCGGAGGGCGGCGGCCTCGGGGGTGAGGCCGTCCAGGGCGGCGAGGCGGTCCAGGAGGGGGGCCGCGGAGGCGAGGTGGGTGTCCATGTGGATCGCGGACAGATCGGCGGCGGACCAGGTGCGGCGCTCGTCGAGGAGGGCGCGGATGCGGTCGGCGCGGTGGGGCGGGGCGAACTCGACGCCGAGGGGCGCGGCGAGGCCACGCTGGTTGGCCATCACGGCCGCGCCGTCGGTGAGTTCGCCGTACGGCGTCTCGTGCCAGCCCTGCCATTCGTGGCCGGGGAGCCAGGCGGGGGCGAGACGGGTGCGGTTGACCTGGGAGCGGAGCGGGACACGGCCGGCGACGCGGTGCAGGGTGCCGCCGGCCGTGTCGGCCGCGTGCACGACGTTGACGGGCTCGGCCCAGGAGTCGAGGGCCCGGTCGACGTCGGCGACCCGGCGGGCCCGGAGCAGCGGAAGGAGGGCCGTGAAGCCGAGGTCGTGGGTGACCCGGGGCGGATAGCGCAGGGCCAGCGCCTCGGCCTCGCCTTCGGTGCCCGCCTCGGGCACTTCGGTGATCACCGGTCCCCGCGGGGTTTCCAGGATGTCGATCCGCAGGGGCGGCTGCCCGGCCGTCTCCACCGTCTCCGTGTGGCGTTCGGCCTCGGTCCACACGCCGTCCGGGCCGAGCGCCAGCACCGCGCCGGTCTCCGTGCGGCGCAGGCGTTCCCGGTAGAGGTCCTGGTAGTCGGCCATCGCGTTGGTGATGGACCAGGCGACCGTGCCCGCGTGGGCGAAGTGGGCGATACCGGGGACGCCGGGGACCGCGAGGCCCACGACGTCGAACTCCGGGCAGGCCAGCCGGATCTGCTGGTAGACGCCGGGGGCCTCGAGGTAACGGTGGGGGTCGCCGGCGAGCAGGGCGTGGCCGGTGGTGGTGCGGGAGCCCGCCAGCAGCCAGCCGTTGCTGCCCGCGGTGGCAGGCCCGTCCGCGGCGAAGAGCGGGACCGACGCCGGACCCAGGTGCCGTGTCGCCCGCTCGCGCCAGAGCTTGGCGGGAAAGCCGGCGAACAGGATGTGGGTGGTGAGCCATACCGCGAGCGGGTGCCAGGGCTCCCAGGTGCCGGGGGCCAGGCCGGCGCGGGCGAACTCCGGGGTGCGGGCGGCACCGGCCGGCAGTCCCTCGTTCACACCGGCGGTGTACGACCGTACCCACTGGGCCGTCTCCGGGTCCCGTCTCTCCAGCGCCTCGAAGCAGCGTCTCGCGGTGTCCGCGAGCCGGGCCCGGCGGGCGAGGACGTCCCAGGCGACGGCGGAGGCGCCGAGGAAGGACGCGGACGTGCCCTGGGCCCGGTGCCGTTCCACCTCCAGCTGCCAGGCCCGGTCGTGGGCGGTGACCCGGCCCTGGGCGCGGGCGAGCTCACGGGCGCTCCCCGCGCGCAGATGCGGGATGCCCCAGGCGTCGCGGTACGTCTCGATGGTCACCCTGTGACACCCCTTGCCTGAGGTTAGCCTTGCCTAAGTTGAATCGTGGGGAATCGTACGGGAGGGGTGAGGGGGTCGCGGAGAGCGGGGCTTCACGGGCGCGCGGGGCGGGGCCGCGGGATCATCTAGCCATGGACGCCGACACCAATGACTCCGCCGGGCTGCGCCTCGCGCAGGACCCCGAGGCCGACGAACTCCTCAGCCGCAGCAAGCTGGCCGCGCTCACCGGGATGCTGCTAGACCAGCAGGTGCCGATGGAGTGGGCGTTCAAGGGGCCGGCGACGATCGCGCGCCGCATGGGCACGGACGACCTGGACGCGCACGAGATCGCCGCGCAGGACCCGGAGGCGTTCGCCGCGCTGCTCTCCGAGAAGCCCGCGGTGCATCGCTACCCCGGATCCATGGCGAAGCGGATCCAGCAGTTGTGCCAGTACCTCGTCGAGCACTACGACGGGGACGCCGAGGGCATCTGGCGTGACGTCGACAGCGGGACGGAGCTGCTGAGGCGGCTACAGGAACTGCCCGGGTTCGGGAAGCAGAAGGCGCAGATCTTCCTCGCGCTGCTGGGCAAGCAGCTGGGGGTGCGGCCGACGGGGTGGCGGGCGGCGGCGGGGGCGTACGGGGAGGCGGCGGCGTTCCGGTCGGTGGCCGACATCACCGGGCCGGAGTCGTTGGCGAAGGTCCGGGCGCACAAGCAGGAGATGAAGGCGGCGGCGAAGGCGGCGAAGGCTGCGCGGGCCGACGGCGGGTGACGTGCATCGGCGCGTCTTTGGCTGGGGGTGCCGGCGGTGGGTGACGCGGGTCGGTGCGTCTTTGGCTGGGGGTGCCGACGGTGGGTGACGTGGGTCGGCGCGTCTTTGGCTGGGGGTGCCGGCGGCGGGTGACTTGGGTCGGTGCGTCTTTGGCCGCGGGTGGTTCGTGGCTGGGCACGCAGTTCCCCGCGCCCCTTTGGTAGGGACGGTCGCCGGAGTTGTGTCGCGCCCCGATCCGGGGGGACGGGCGCCGGAGTTGTGGCGCGCCCCGATCCGGGGGGACGGGCGTCGGAGTTGTGGCGCGCCCGGGGGGAAAGACGAGTCACCCGGTTGGGTGGTCATCGTTGGCGTCGGCGGGTGTCTCGGGCTCCTCTGGAGACATGACCGAACCTCCCAGCACCGGCCCCGCCGACGACGACCGGAAGGCTCATGCCGCCGGTGCCGGGCGGCATGAGGCCGAACCGCCGTTCGAAGGACCGCTGCACTCACTCGCCAAGGCCGCCTGGCAGACCGTCCTGCTCACCGGGATCGCCTCACTGATCCTCGGCATCCTGGTCCTGGTCTGGCCCGGCGCCTCGCTGCTCGCCGCCGGTGTGCTCTTCGGCATCTACCTGCTGATCAGCGGCATCTTCCAGCTGGTCGCCGCCTTCGGCACGCACAAGACGACCTCGCTGCGCGTGCTGGCCTTCATCAGCGGCGCGCTGTCGATCCTGCTGGGCCTGTTCTGCTTCCGCGGCCCGCTGGAGTCGATCCTGCTGCTCGCCCTGTGGATCGGGATCGGCTGGCTGATCCGCGGCATCACCCAGACCATCGCCGCCGTGCACGACCCGGCGATGCCCGCCCGCGGCTGGATGATCTTCCTCGGGATCGTCACCTTCATCGCCGGCATCGTGCTGATCGTCTCGCCGTTCCAGTCCGTCGCCGTACTGACCCTGGTCGCCGGCATCTGGCTGGTCGTGGTCGGCATCGTCGAGATCGTCTCCTCGTTCGGCCTCCGCGGTCGCGCCCAGCACATTCCGCGGACCGTGTGAAAAGCGTCAACCTCGCGCCCCGCAGGTACGCCGAGCGAGCGGTTCTGCCGCCCAGCACGATGAACACCCCCCACCACGCGGGGAGATGACCGCCATGAGCAGCGGACCCGCGTACGGCCGCCCGCGGCCCGGCTCCGTCCGGCTGCGGGCCCTCGTGCCGCTGCTGCTCGCCCTGCTGCTGACCGGCGCCCCCACGGCGGCCCTCGCGGCCGCCGCCCCGACCGCCGCCTCCTCGGCCGGGACCGCCGAGCACGACGTCCTCGACACCCCGCTGCGGCCGGCCGGCCGCGCCGTCCACCGCGCCGACGTCCCCCAGCGCCCCGCGCCGCTCCCGGCCACGGGGCCCACCGACCCGGCGGACCGCGACCGGCGGCCCTCCTGCCCTGCCGCCGCGCACCCGCCGTACGCCACACCACTGCCGCGCACCGTGGTCCTGCGCTGCTGACCGGTCCGACGCCCCGCACCCCCAGTCAGGCAGTCAGCTCTACGCAAGGAACACACCGTCATGTCCTCAGACCCGTACGCGGTCCTGCGCGCCCTGCTGCGCGCCGAGGCCGTTCGCAGTACCCCCAAGCCGGCGGAGAAGGCGGCCGAGCCGCCGCGGACCGGACTCCAGGAGCCCAAGCGCGGTTGAGCCCACCGGGGCTGAGCCGGGCGGCCCGCACGGGGCGCCCGGCTCAGCGGCGCCCGGCTCAGCGGCGCCCGGCTCAGCGGCGCCCGGGGCTCAGTGGCGCCCGCGGGTCACCGGCGTCTGCGGGCCGTGCCGAACAGGGAGCGGGTGATCTCCCGGCCGAGCTGGGTGCCCACGGAACGGGCGAGGGACTTGAACATCCCGCTGCTCACGACCTGTTCGACGAGCGAGGGCTCCTCCTCATGGGCCGCGCGTTCCGACCCCGCGGCAGGTCTCGGTGCCGGAGCGGGAGCCGGAGTCGGCGCCGGAGCCGGGGCCGGGGCCGCCCGCAGTTTCTCGTACGCCGACTCGCGGTCCACAGCCTGTGCATAACGCCCGTGGAGGGCGGACGCCCGGACCGCCGCGTCCAGCTCCGCCGGGTCGACCGGGCCCATCAGGGACCCCGGGGCCCGCAGCCGGGTCGCCGCGACCGGCGTCGGGGCGCCGCTCTCACTGAGCACGGTGACCACGGCCTCGCCGGTGCCGAGCCCGGTGAGCAGCTCCGCGAGGTCGTACGGCGACTTCGGGAAGGTCCGCACGGTCGCCTTCAGCGCCTTCTCGTCCTCGGGTGTGAACGCCCTGAGCGCGTGCTGGACACGGCTGCCGAGCTGCGCGAGGACGTCGGACGGTACGTCCTTCGGGGTCTGCGTGACGAAGAAGACGCCGACCCCTTTCGAGCGAATCAGGCGCACGGTCTGGGTGATCGAGTCGAGGAACGCCTTCGAGGCGTCGTCGAAGAGCAGGTGCGCCTCGTCGAAGAAGAAGACCAGTTTCGGCTTGTCGGCGTCGCCGATCTCCGGGAGGTCGTGGAAGAGGTCGGCCAGCAGCCACATCAGGAAGGTGGAGAAGAGCAGGGGCTTCTCCTGGACGGCGGGGAGTTCCAGGACCGAGACGACACCGCGGCCGTCCGGTGCCGTACGCAGGAGGTCGGCCGTGTCGAACTCCGGTTCGCCGAAGAAGTCCGCCATGCCCTGCGCCTCGAAGGCGGTCAGGGAGCGGAGGATCACACCCGCCGTGGCCGTCGACAGGCCGCCGATGTCGCGCAGTTCGGACCTGCCCTGGTCAGAGGTGAGGAAGGCGACCACCGCGCGCAGGTCCTTGAGGTCGACCAGTTCCAGGCCCTTGGTGTCGGCGTAGTGGAAGATCAGGCCGAGGGACTGCTCCTGGGTCTGGTTGAGCCGGAGCACCTTGGCGAGGAGCACCGGCCCGAAGCTGGTGACCGTGGCGCGGACGGGGACTCCGTGGCCGAGGCCGCCGAGCGCGAGGAACTCCGCCGGGGAACCGGCCGCCGTCCATCGCTGGCCCACCTGCTCCGCCCTGGCCAGGACCTGCCCACCGCCCGGTGCGGGGCGGGCGATGCCGGACAGGTCCCCCTTGACGTCCGCCAGGAACACCGGGACGCCCTGGGCCGACAGCTGCTCGGCGAGCAGCTGGAGCGTCTTGGTCTTGCCGGTACCGGTGGCGCCGGCGACCAGGCCGTGCCGGTTGAGCACGGACAGGGGGACGCGGACCGGGACGTCGGGGCGGCACCGGCCGTCCCAGAGGAGGGCGCCGAGGTCCAGCGCCGGGCCGGTGAAGGCGTACCCCGAAGCGATCGCGGCGACCGGGGGCGGCACCGGGGCGCCGGCCCCCTCCGCTCCGGCGGCCTCGCCGGCACTCGTCATCGGACCACCCGTTTCCCGGTTTGTGTTTTTGATGGCCTTTACGGCGTCTTTTCCAGCGTCGCACTCGGTCGCCATGGCTGCGCCCGGAACGTCAGGACCGGTAGGCTTTCCGTGTGATCTTCAAGCGCATCGGAAACGGCCGGCCGTACCCCGACCACGGCCGGGAGAGCACCCGGCAGTGGGCGGACGTCGCACCGCGCCCGGTCCGCCTCGATCAGCTCGTGACGACCAAGGGGCAGCTCGACCTGGAGACCCTCCTCGCCGAGGACTCGACGTTCTACGGCGACCTCTTCGCGCACGTCGTGAAGTGGCAGGGCGACCTCTACCTGGAGGACGGGCTGCACCGCGCGGTCCGCGCCGCCCTCCAGCAGCGCCAGGTGCTGCACGCGCGCGTGCTCGAACTCGACTGACGCCGGTCGGACACCCGCTCGTCACCCGCCGGTTGCCCCTTTCGGGTTGGACCGCACACCGTCGGATGATCATCTATTAGTCAACGCACCCGCGGCGCACTACGCTGCGCTCATGAGCATGCTGACTCCCCCCGGCATGGGTGGCCAGTACCGGATCACAGGGGACAAATACCCTCGCATGCGCCCGCGCCGGCGGCGTGCCCGGCTGACCCTCTCCGTGGTCGCCACCGTCACCGCGCTCGGCCTGGTCGGCTGGGGCACGCTACAGCTCATCGACGTCTTCACGGGCGGCGGCGGGACGGCCTCGGCGGCCGGTTCCGCGGGTGACTGTGTCAAGGAGGCGGCCGCGAGCCCGAGTCCGGCGGCGGGGGCGTCCGCCGCGGCGCTGCCGAAGCCCGCGCAGATCACGGTCAACGTGTACAACGCGACCACCCGTACGGGCCTGGCCAAGGACACCGCGGACGCGCTCAAGAAGCGCGGCTTCAAGATCGGCGACGTCGGGAACGCACCGGCGAGGTTCGACTCGAAGGTCAAGGGCACGGCGGTGCTGCTCGGGCCGGCGTCCGCCCTGAAGACCTCCCTGCCGGTCCTGGCCACCCAGCTGACGGCGGCCGACCAGCGCACGGAGGCGGGCCGCAAGGGCACCGCGGTGGACCTGATCATCGGCGACGCCTTCAAGGCCCTCACCCCCCAGACGACAGCCGCCAAGGCGATCACGGCCCTGTCCCACCCCGAGCCGAAGGCAGCATCGAAGAAGTCCTGCTGAGCGCCCCGCGAGGGGCGCGGGGTACTGCGCGAGCGGCCACGACAGCGGCCACGACGTACCCGCGGCCGCCGACGCGCGCCCATGCCCTCCACGGCGCTACGGCGCTACGGCGCGAAGGCACCGACACGCCGACACGCCGACACGCCAGGTGGCCTACTCGGCCGCGCCGTAGAGGCGGTCCCCCGCGTCGCCCAGCCCCGGCACGATGTACCCGTGTTCGTTGAGGTGGTCGTCGACCGCCGCCGTCACCACCGTGACCGGGGTGCCCGCCAGCTCGCGCTCCATGACCTCGACGCCCTCGGGGGCGGCCAGCAGGACCACCGCCGTGACGTCGTCGGCGCCACGCCTGATGAGCTCACGGATCGCCGCCACCAGCGTGCCGCCCGTCGCCAGCATCGGGTCCAGGACGTACACCTGGCGCCCGGAGAGGTCCTCCGGCATCCGCGAGGCGTACGTGGACGCCTGGAGCGTCTCCTCGTTGCGGATCATGCCCAGGAAGCCCACCTCGGCGGTCGGCAGCAGCCGGACCATGCCGTCCAGCATGCCGAGCCCGGCCCGCAGGATCGGCACCACCAGCGGGCGCGGCCGGGCGAGCTTGACGCCGGTCGTGGCGGCCACCGGGGTCCGGATGTCGACGGCCTCGGTCCGCACGTCCCGCGTCGCCTCGTAGGCGAGCAGGGTGACCAGTTCGTCGGCGAGCCGCCGGAACGTCGCGGAGTCGGTGCGCTGGTCGCGCAGCGTGGTGAGTTTGTGAGCGACCAGGGGGTGGTCGACGACGTGGAGACGCATGCCGACAACAGTAACCGCGCCCGACCGCCGGCCGACCGCCGCCCGCGCAGGTCCGGGCTGTCCCACCCTGGCATCAAACCGTCCGTCCGGGGGAAAGCGGGAGTGTCGGAGTGGGGTGATCTGACTGTGTCCGAACTTCCTGAACCGCTTGAACCACCCGACCGCGCCTACGGCGCCCCCGAGGGCGAGACCGAGGCGGAGCGGCGCCGTCGCCGGGCCCGCTTCCTGCGCGATCTCGCCGAGGCGCGGGCGCTGCGCGACCGGGTCCAGCCGCGCCGGGCGAAGGTGGCCCGGCTGCGACACGCGATGCGCATGCGGACGTTCCGCTGGTAACGCCGACCGGAGTCGCGAGAGTCGTGAAGGCGATCCCTCGGCAGAGATCCACTACAGGTGGCGCGTTGCGGTCCGGCACGGGGAAGGCCGTGCGTGGGCCGCGGGAAAACCCGCGTACGATCCGCAGGTGGCGGCAACGAGTGCGCTGGTGACTGCGGTCACGGACGTATGGATGCCTCTTTGCATACGTGCGATCAAAACTGCCAGACACAGGGAGCCGAAGACGTCCCCTGAGCGCCATGTTTCTGCCACGATTCCGAGTGGGCGGGGCTCGGAGCACAGCTCTCTCCGCCCAGAACCTCCGCCGGGGGGACCCCCAACCGGCACGCCTAAGACCAGTGGGAGAGTCACGGTGTACTTCGCCGCACTGCTCGCGCGCACCGAAGACGGGTGGGAAGCGAGCGACACAGAGCTCGACGATGTGGAGACCCTGTCGGACCTGGCCGACCTGGCCCGGGAATCGGCGCCGGACGCCGACGACACGGTGCTCGTCTTCATCGAGCAGGAGGACGCGTGGTTCGGTGTCGTGCGCGTCGACGGTGAGGAGGACCCCCGGGTCTTCGTCTCCAACGCCGCCGCAGCCGCCCGCAGCTCGTACGGCGAGCTCCTGCTCACCGACGAAATGCTCGGAAGGGAGCCCAAGGACGACGCCGACGACCTGGACGCCCTCGACCTCGACGGCACCGAGGACGGTGAGCCGGAAACGGAGGACGACGACGACACGGACGGTTCCGCCGTGCCCTCGGGCCCGGTCGGCGACGCCGGGATCCTGGACGACCTGGGCGTGAGCGCCAAGGAGCTGCTGACGCTCGAGGAGGACGCGCTCGGCGACATCGCCGAGGCCCTGGGCGCCTCCGACGTCCTGGAGACCGTCCGCTGACGCTCCACCACGAGGCGTCCGGGCCCCCGGACCCGGTACGCGACCGCTGGCGGGCCGCGATGCGGCTCGCCCTGGACGAGGCCGGGCAGGCCGTCCGGGGCGGGGACGTCCCCGTCGGCGCCGTCGTGCTGTCCCCGGACGGTACGACGGTCCTCGCGGCCGGTCACAACGAACGCGAGGCCACCGGCGACCCCACCGCGCACGCCGAGGTCCTGGCACTGCGCCGGGCGGCCGCGAGCCTCGGGGAGTGGCGGCTCACCGGCTGCACCCTGGTCGTCACGCTGGAGCCCTGCACGATGTGCGCCGGCGCCCTGGTGCAGGCCCGGGTGGACCGGGTCGTCTACGGCGCCCGCGACGAGAAGGCGGGCGCCGCGGGGTCGCTGTGGGACGTCGTACGGGACCGGCGGCTGAACCACCGTCCCGAGGTCGTCGAGGGCGTCCTCGCCGTGGAATCCGCCCGGCTGCTCACGGAGTTCTTCCGCGCCCGCTGAGCCGCCGGTCCGGGAGCCCGCCCGGGGCCCCTGATACCGATTTCAGAGCACGGCCCCCGGTGCTGTAGGGTCTCCCTCGGTAGCGTGTCCGAGCGGCCGAAGGAGCTCGCCTCGAAAGCGAGTGTGGCGCAAGTCACCGAGGGTTCAAATCCCTCCGCTACCGCTCTGAGAAGGGCTCGGTCCGGCGGACCGGGCCCTTCGGCATGTCACCCGGCCGACTCGGGGCGCTTGCCCGCGTAGTTCCAGACGAGGGCGCCGAACACCGGGGTGTGCAGCATGAACAGCAGCCAGAGCCACCTCGGGACGTACCGGACCCGTTCCGCCGGGGTGCGGGCGCAGTCGAGCAGCGCCGCCACCACGAACACGATCAGCAGGGTGACGAGTCCGTAGGCCATCGCCGTCATCATCATCAGCGCTCTCCCTCTCCCGCTTCCTCTTCCGCTTCCGCTTCGTCACCCCCTCATCGGACCGGCCACCGCGATCGGTTCACGCTTCGGAGCAGAAAAAAATCCGGCGTCCACCGTGCCGTTGGTCATACAAAACGATCGGAGCGTTACACTCGCGCCCGGCAACAGGGGGCAATCAGGGGAGAGGCCAGGTGGCGGTGAACGCCAAGAAGATCGCCGTCTACGCACTCGTGGTCTTCGCGCTGTACGTGATCATCACCGACCCGCCCAGGGCGGCGGACTGGGTCCAGATAGTCTTCCAGGGCATATCGGACGCCGCGAAGGCCGTCGGCGACTTCTTCACCTGGCTGGCCAACGGGGCGAAGTAGACCCACCGGGAGTAGCCCATGATCCGCCATCTGGTCCTCTTCAAGCTCGACGAGGGCGTCGAGCGGGACGATCCGCGTGCCGTCGCGGGCGCCGCGGCGTTCTCCGCGCTCGGTGGCGTGATCGAGGACCTGCGCTTCTGGGAGTGCGGCTGGAACATCACCGACCGGCCCATCGCCTACGACTTCGCGATCAACTCCGCCGTCGAGGACGCGGACGCGCTGAAGCGGTACCTGGAGCACCCGGACCACCAGGCGGCCGCCGCGCGATGGCGGGAGTTCGCCACGTGGGTGATCGCCGACTACGAGTTCTGAACGCCCCGCCCTTTTCGGATCATGGCCCTCCGCCGGGACAGGCGGGGGGCTTTCGTGCGCTCCATGCCCCAACTTGCCATCACTTGAACTCAACACGGCGTAATGGGGTGCTTGCACACAGTGCACATGTCTTGTGATGCTATGACCGCTTTTGACGGATGATTGACCGATGAAGAGGTGGCGTTGACCGTGTCGGCCAGTTCTGCGCCGCCCCAGGAAGAGGCGCCCGCCCCCGCCCAGCCCGCCGACCAGAACCCGGCCCAACCGCCCGCCCAACCTCCCGCCCAGGCGCCCGCCCCGGCCCCGGAGAAGCGCCGCGGCGCCGACACCCGGGCCCTGACCCAGGTGCTCTTCGGTCAGCTCAAGGACCTCAAGCCGGGCACGCCGGAGCACAACCGGGTGCGCGCGGCGCTCATCGAGGCCAATCTCCCTCTCGTACGCTACGCGGCCGCCCGTTTCCGCTCCCGCAACGAGCCCATGGAGGACGTGGTCCAGGTCGGCACCATCGGCCTGATCAACGCCATCGACCGCTTCGACCCGGACCGGGGCGTGCAGTTCCCGACGTTCGCGATGCCGACCGTCGTCGGCGAGATCAAGCGCTACTTCCGCGACAACGTCCGCACCGTGCACGTCCCGCGGCGCCTGCACGAGCTGTGGGTCCAGGTCAACAGCGCGACCGAGGACCTGACCACCGCCTTCGGCCGCTCCCCCTCCACCGCCGAGATCGCCGAGCGGCTGCGGATCAGCGAGGACGAGGTGCTCTCCTGCATCGAGGCCGGCCGGTCGTACCACGCGACCTCCCTGGAGGCCGCCCAGGAGGGCGACGGACTGCCGGGCCTGCTGGACCGCATCGGGTACGAGGACCCGGCCCTGGACGGCGTGGAACACCGCGACCTGGTCCGCCACCTCCTGGTCCAACTCCCCGAGCGGGAACAGCGGATCCTGCTGCTGCGCTACTACAGCAACCTCACCCAGTCCCAGATCAGCGCGGAGCTGGGCGTCTCCCAGATGCACGTCTCCCGCCTCCTCGCCCGCAGCTTCCAGCGCCTGCGCTCGGCGAACCGCATCGAGGCCTGACCCGCGCCCGACGGGTCCGTTACCGGGCCGAGACCCGCCCCGGACGGCCCGGTGAGGCCGTAACCGCAAACAGGATCGAGCCATCACCGCCGCGAGCGAATCGCTCACCAGCGCACTTCCCGACAATTGAGGGACGAAAAACCGTCAGACCCCTTGTATCCAGGGCTGATTCACATTTCACATGTCGACATGTCACTACAGCGTGTTGCCGACATGTGACATTCTGCGGGAAGCGCGTTTGCCGGGGCTCCGGCTCCGGTATTCAGGTGAAGGCATCGTTCCTCGCGAGGGAACACCGCCGCGACCGTCCCGCGACCCAAAGGGGGTGGCATGTCCGCAGAACAGGGCAGCTCGAAGGTGCTCACGCCCACGAAGAGCGAGGCAGCGCCCAAGGAGCTCGACGCCATCGACGTGCTCGACAGCATCGATGGCGCCATCGAAGGCGCTCCGGCGCTGGAGGCCCCGCCGGCCCAGGAGCTTCCGGCCGTCTCAGAGAGCCTCGACACCCGCACCCTGTCCCGCTCCCTGTTCCTGCGCCTCGCCGCACTCGAAGAGGACAGCCCCGAGCGTGCCTACGTCCGGGACACCCTGATCGAACTCAACCTCCCGCTCGTGCGCTACGCGGCGGCCCGCTTCCGCAGCCGCAACGAGCCGATGGAGGACATCGTCCAGGTCGGCACCATCGGCCTGATCAAGGCGATCGACCGCTTCGACTGCGAACGCGGCGTCGAGTTCCCGACGTTCGCGATGCCGACCGTGGTCGGCGAGATCAAGCGGTTCTTCCGGGACACCTCGTGGTCGGTCCGCGTCCCGCGCCGCCTCCAGGAGCTGCGGCTGGCCCTCACCAAGGCCAGCGACGAGCTCTCCCAGAAGCTGGACCGTTCCCCCACGGTGACGGAACTGGCGGCGGTCCTGGGCGTCTCCGAGGAGGACGTGGTCGACGGCCTCGCGGTCGGCAACGCGTACACCGCCTCCTCCCTCGACTCCCCGGCCCCCGAGGACGACGGCGGCGAGGGCTCCCTGGCGGACCGCCTCGGCTACGAGGACACGGCTCTGGAGGGCGTCGAGTACCGCGAGTCCCTCAAGCCGCTGCTCGCCAAGCTGCCGCCCCGCGAGCGCCGGATCATCATGCTCCGCTTCTTCGCGAACATGACCCAGTCCCAGATCGGCGAGGAGGTCGGCATCTCCCAGATGCACGTCTCCCGCCTGCTGACCCGGACGCTGGCACAGCTGCGCGAGGGCCTGATCTCGGACTGAGGGTTCCGAACTGACGAGGCGTCAGCCACACTGGCGCGATGCCTCCTCGCCGGACACCCAGAACCCGGAGCGGCCGACACTCCGCCAGGAGGAAGGCGCCGCCGGCCCTCCCAGCGAGGCCGGCGGCCCCGCCGACGGTCGCGGCCCCGGTCACGGCCGTCCCGATGACGACCGTGGCCCCGGTCACAGCCGTGGCACCGGTGATGGCCGTGGCCGTGGCACCGGTGACGCCCGTGGCAGCGGCCTCGGCCGCCGGGGCCGCGCGCCCGTGCAGGGCGCCGCGGAGACGGTGGGTCGCGGTGGGGTCGCTGGTCGGGCTGTGCCTGGCCGGCTCCCTCACGGCCTGCGGGGGCGGCAGCGGCGGCGGCTACACGGCGGTGGGTGCGGCCGGCGGCCCGCAGGAGACCTCGGCGAGACCCACGGGGTCGGTGACGCTGGTCCCGCTGGACGGGCCGAAAGGCACGGCGGGCGGACCGACAGCCTCCACGCACGGACCGGCGGGTACGACGACGGGCGGGGCGGCTTCCGCGGCGGACGGTACCGGCGACTCCGCGAACAGCACGGACGGCACAGGCGGCTCGGCGGACGGTACGGGCAACTCGGCTTCCGGCACGGCGCCTTCGGCTCCGTCGCGCTCCGGCACCGGCACCGGCCGACCCCAGCCGTCCGGCCCCGCGGCGTCGAACTCGGCCCGGCCCAGCGCCCCTTCGGCCGCCGCCCTCACCTGGAGCGCCCCCACCCGTGAGGCCACGGACCGGCGCTGGTGCGAGAAGGTGACGGTGTCCTTCCGCAACTCCGGTGGCACGGCGGTGCGTTCCGGGACGGTCACGCTCGGCACGCACATCATCGACCTGCTCGGCATCGACTGGTCGACGATCACCGCCACCCGGCCGCTCCCCACCCCGATCGGCCCCGACTCCCGTACGGACAAGACCTGGACGGTCTGTGTCGACGACTGGCGGGTGCCGCTCGGCATGCACATCGAGACCCGGGTCGAGACGGTCGACTGGAGCTGAGGAAGCGCGGCCGCCCCGAACACGAGCCGCCCGGGGCACGGTCAAAGCCCGAGGCACGGCCAAGGGCCGAGGCACGGCCAAAGCCCGAGGCACGGCCAAGGGCCGGGGCACAACGAAAGCCCGGGGTGCGGAACCCCGGGTTCTTCGTTTCCGCGCCGCTGCCGCGACCGCCGTACCGGCGACCCCGGCCCCGGCCTCGGCCTCGGCGTCGGCGTCGGCGTCGGCGTCGGCCTCGGCCCGTCTTACATGAGCGCGAGCCAGGCGACCGCCGCCACCACGACCACCACGGCGACGACGCCGAGGATCAGGCCGAGGCGGGGGCCGGAGGAGGAGTAGGTGGTCGCCGTCTGCTGGGAGGTCTGGGGGGCCTCGTCGACGAACGCACGGAACATCTGGGTGCTGCCGGCGGGGTCGTGGTTGCCCTGGGGGCCCTGGGTGTTAGCCATGGCCCGAGACACTAGCGAATCCGGGGGAGTCGCCCAAGTGGGGGGCTCTCAGGGGTCGTTTCTGCCCCCACCTGCGTGTTTACGTTCGCAATACTTGCCTTTGCCAAGTTTTTAGCCCGAGCCCCGCCGTTTTATTTGCCTGTGGCAACCAAGCAGTTCTATGGTTGCCCCAAGCAACGAATACGGGAGGTGTGATGGCGGAGCAGGCGCAGTTCGAGGAGCTGGCGCGTCAGCTCAGCGCCGTCGGGGCCGTGAAACGGGACCTCGCGCGGATCCTGCCGCACGAGTGCCCGGCCGGTTCCGCCGCGGTGCTGACGCTGCTCGGCCGCCACGGTTCCATGCGCATGAGCAAGCTCGCCGAGCTGCTCGCCGTGGACATGTCCGTGACCAGCCGGCACGTGGCGCACGTCGCCGAGCGCGGCTGGATCGAGCGGTCCCCCGACCCGGCGGACAAGCGTTCCCGCATCCTGCACCTCACCCCCACGGGCGAGGCGACCCTCCAGGACCTGTCCCGGCGCAGCACCGAACTGCTCACCGAGCGGCTGAGCGACTGGAGCGACGAGGAGGTCGAGCAGCTGATCCGGCTGATGACCCGGCTCCGCGCCAGCTTCGGCGACTGCCGGGCCACGGCCCCGCATCCCCGGTCCGCCGCCGGCACGGCGCCGGACCGGGGAAGCCCGAAGGCCACGACCGGGCCCACGCTCACCTCCGCCGCCCGCGCCCCCACCCCCGTACTCGACGCTCTCGAACCGACCACCCGTACACCCGCATAAGACGTAAGAAAAGGAAGCCCATGGCAACGACCACACCAGCCGGTGTGCGGGCTCACGCAAAGCCGCACGGGGGAGGCTCCGCCGAGCAGACCCCGATGACGCACCGGCAGATCATGGAGGCCATCTCCGGCCTCCTGCTCGGCATGTTCGTGGCGATCCTGTCGTCCACGATCGTCACCAACGCCCTGCCGCACATCATCACCGACCTGGGCGGCGGCCAGTCCGCGTACACCTGGGTCGTCACCGCCTCGCTGCTGGCCATGACCGCGACCACCCCGCTGTGGGGCAAGCTCGCCGACCTGTACAGCAAGAAGGCGCTCGTCCAGATAGCCCTGGTCATCTACGTCCTGGGGTCGGCCGCCGCCGGTCTGTCGCAGAACGCGGGCATGCTGATCGCCTGCCGTGTCATCCAGGGCGTCGGCGTCGGCGGTCTGTCGGCGCTCGCCCAGATCGTCATGGCCGCGATGATCTCGCCGCGGGAGCGCGGCCGTTACTCCGGCTACCTCGGCGCGACCTTCGCCGTCGCCACCGTCGGCGGCCCGCTGCTCGGCGGTGTCATCACCGACACCTCGTGGCTGGGCTGGCGCTGGTGCTTCTACGTCGGCGTGCCCTTCGCCGTCATCGCGCTGATCGTGCTCCAGAAGACCCTGCACCTGCCGGTCCTGAAGCGGGACGTCAAGGTCGACTGGGCCGGCGCGTTCTTCGTCGCCGCCGCCGTCTCGCTGCTGCTGGTCTGGGTCACCTTCGCCGGTGACAAGTACGACTGGATCTCCTGGCAGACGTACACGATGATCGGCGGTTCGATCGTCCTCGGCCTGATCTTCGTGCTCGTCGAGTCGAAGGCCAGGGAACCGATCATCCCGCTGCGGCTGTTCAAGAACCGCACCATCACCCTGGCCTCGCTGGCCTCCCTGTTCGTCGGTGTCGCCATGTTCACCGGCACGGTGTTCTTCAGCCAGTACTTCCAGCTGGCCCGTGACAAGTCCCCGACGATGTCCGGTGTGATGACGATCCCGATGATCGGCGGTCTGTTCGTCTCCTCCACCGTCTCCGGCCAGTTCATCACCCGCACGGGACGCTGGAAGGCCTGGCTGGTCAGCGGTGGCGTCCTGGTGACGGCGGGCCTCGGCCTGCTCGGGACCATCCGCTACGACACGGCGTACTGGAAGATGTCGATCTTCATGGCGCTGCTGGGTCTCGGCATCGGCATGATGATGCAGAACCTGGTCCTCTGCACGCAGAACCAGGTCGCCCCCGCCGACCTCGGCTCGGCCAGCTCCACGGTCACCTTCTTCCGGTCCCTCGGCGGTGCGGTCGGCGTCTCGGCGCTCGGCGCGGTGATGGCCCACCGGATCACGCACTACGTGACCGAGGGCGCCGCCGCCCTCTCCCCCAAGTACCAGGCCGCCCTGGCCGGTTCCAGCTCCTCCAGCGACAGCCTGCCGGACCTGGGCAAGCTGCCCGCGCCGCTGCGCACCCTCATGGAGAGCGCCTACGGCCACGCCATCGCCGACGTCTTCCTGATCGCCGCCGGCCTCGCCGCCCTCGCGTTCGTGATCAGCCTGTTCATCAAGGAGGTCCCGCTGCGGACCAAGGGCGGGCTCGCCCAGGCCGCCGAGCAGGAGCAGTCGGCCGAGGCGCCCGCGGAGACGGCCGTCGCCGCGGCCCCTGTCGCGGCCCCCGTCGCGGCCCCCGTCGCGAACCAGCAGGTCCCCAGCTGGGCCGCCCCGGTCGTGAACGGCGGCACCGAGAACGCCGTCGAGGCCACCCGGCAGTTCGCCGCCGTGGCCACCCTCGACGCCCCCGGGCAGCCCACGGGCTCCGGCGGCACCCCGGTGCACGGATTCGTGCGGGGCGCCGAGACCGCCCCGGTCCCCCAGGCCGCGGTCACCCTCATCTCGCTCGCCGGCCGCCAGCTCGGCCGCGCGGTCGCCGGCCACGACGGCTCCTACCGGCTGGACGCGCCCGGCGCGGGCTCGTACGTGCTGATCGCCTCCGCCGACGGCTACCAGCCGCAGGCCTCCACCGTGGTGGTGGGCGAGGACGCGCTGTCGTACGACATCCTGCTCAGCGGCACCAGCGGGCTGAGCGGTGTGGTGCGGGGCGCGGGCAGCGCGCTGCCGGTCAAGGACGCCATGGTCATCGTCACCGACGTGCGCGGCGACCTGCTGGCCACCGCGGCCACCGGTGAGCAGGGCGACTTCCGCTTCGGCGACCTGGTGCCGGGTGTCGTCACGATCGCGGTGAACGCGGCCGGGTACCGCCCGCGCGCCCTGCCGGTCGAGATCGGCACCACCGGGGTCACCCGGATCGAGGTCGACCTGGACGCCGGCGCCCAGCTCCAGGGTGTCGTAAGGGCCCCGCACGGGCCGCTGGCCGACGCCCGCGTCACCCTCGTGGACGCGGCGGGCAACGTGGTCGGCACCGCCACCACCGGCGTGGACGGCGCGTACGCCTTCGCCGACCTGGACGGCGGCGACTACACCGTGATCGCGACGGGCTACCCGCCGGTCGCGACGGCCCTGAACGTCACCGGCGCCGGTGTCGACGGCCACGACATCGAACTCTCCCACCCGGGCGAGTAGTTCCCACTCCGGCCCGTGGCGGGTGCGCCCACAAGGAGGCGCCCGCCGCGGGCCGGTTCCATAAGGCCGATTTGTACTGAGTTTTCTGAGTATTCGCAGGGAGAAACGGGATGGGACTGACCGCGAGGATCCGCACCCGGGACGGATGGGCCGTGTCGCACGCGGTCGTCACGGTGACCGACATGACCGGCAGCCAGGTGCTGCGCGCCGAGGCCGACATCGAGGGCGCGGTACGCGACCCGAACCCGCTGGTGCCCGGGGCGTACACCGTCATCGTCACCGCCGTGGGCTACGCGCCCGCCGCCGCCAGCGCCATCGTCACCGCGAGCGGCCGCGCCGAGATCGGCACGGTCACGCTGGCCCGGCAGGGCGGCACCGAGCTGCCGCCGCCCGGTCCGTGGACGGTGGACCCGGCGCACTCCACGGTCGGCGCGGTCGCCCAGCACCTGGGCATCTCCAGCGTGCGCGGCCGTTTCACGGACTTCTCCGCGTCGATCGAGATCGCACCGGACGACGTCACCAAGTCCCGCGTCCAGGCGGTCATCCGGGCCGCCTCCATCGACACCGGCAACGGCATGCGCGACACCCACCTGCGCTCCGCCGACTTCCTGGACGTCGAACGCCACCCGGAGATCACCTACGTCTCCACGGGCGTGACGGCCGCGGGCTCGGACCGCTGGACGGTGCACGGCGAGCTGTCCCTGCACGGTGTGGTGCGCCCCGTCGATCTCGACCTCGCCTACCTGGGCACCGGCGCCGACCCCTGGGGCGGCACCCGCGCCGCGTTCCGCGCGACGACCGAGCTGCACCGCGAGGACTTCGCCATGAACTACAACCAGGTCGTCCAGGCGGGCATCGCCGCGATCGGCACGACCCTGAAGGTGGAGCTGGAGATCCAGGCGGTACAGGGGGAGTCACTGCCGCAGGCGTGAGGGTGGTGACGCCAGGGACAGGCTGAGCGGGCGCCCCGGCCCTAGGCTGGCCGCATGGCACCGAACATCGCGACGAACACGTCCGTCTCCCTCGACGACCTGCTGGACTTCGTACGACCCCGCCACCGCGCGATCCTGCTCACCCGGCGCGCCGACGGGAGCCCGCAGGGGTCGCCGCTGACCTGCGGGGTCGACGACTCCGGGCGGATCGTGGCCTCCACCTACCCCGAGCGGGCGAAGACGCGGAACGCGAAACGGGACCAGCGGGTGAGCGTGATCGTCCTGAGCGACGACTGGAACGGGCCGTGGGTCCAGGTGGACGGGCGGGCCGAGGTGATCGACTCGCCGGAGTCGGTGGAGCCGCTGGTGGAGTACTTCCGCAACATCTCCGGGGAGCACCCGGACTGGGACGAGTACCGGGCGGCCATGGTGCGGCAGGGGAAGTCGATCATCCGGGTGACCCCGGAGCGGTGGGGGCCGGTGGCCACCGGGGGGTTCCCGGCACGGCTGGCTCAGCCGGACGCCTGAGAGCCCGTGGGTGCGTCCTCGTCGCCGGGTGCGGGTGCGCTGTGGTCTCGCCGCCGGGTGCGGGTGTGCTGTGGCCGGCCGCGCAGTTCCTTCCCCAGCCTTCGGCCGGGGTTGCCCCCGGCGCCCCTAGGCAGGACGACTCACCTTCGCCTCGATTCCCGCGATGAGGAGGTCCAGGGCGAAGGTGAAGTCCCGGTCCAGCATCTCGGCGACGGTGTCGCCGCCGCGCGCCGCCATGAGGTCCCTCGACTCCTCGATGATCCTCGCCGTGTCCGGTGCCTCGGTCACGGCGTCCATCGTGGAGTCGAAGTACTCGTCGGCCGTCATGCCGGCCGCGGCCACCCGTGCGGCGAAGTGGCTCTCGATGGTGCCGTAGCCGTAGACGAACTGGAAGACGGCCGAGATCGCCCCCGTCACCCCGTGCGCGGGCAGGCCGGCGCGGCGGACGACCCGCTGGACCGCCCGGGAGAAGGCGAGCGAGTGCGGGCCGATGTTGAGGTAGCGGCCGGCCAGCGGGGAGAGCCAGGGGTGGCGGACCAGCAGCGCGCGGTACTCCGTGGCCAGCGCCCGCAGCTGCGTGCGCCAGTCGCCGTCGTCGGCGTCCGGCAGGCGCAGCTCGCCGAAGGCCTCGTCGAGGGCGAGTTCGAGCAGGTCGTCCTTGGTGTCGACGTACCAGTACACGGACATGGCGGTCACGTTGAGCTCGGCCGCCAGCCGCCGCATGGAGAACTTGTCGAGCCCGTCGGCGTCGAGGAGCCGGACCGTGGCGGACGTGATGCGGTCCCGGTCAAGACCGGAGGGCTGCCCGGTACGCCCGCCCTTGCGGGCCTTCCCCTCCAGCCACACACTGGCCCGCGCCATCGAGACCCCTCCTCACCCAACGATCACTTCTGACGATGCTAAGACCGAAGCGCCCTTCGGGGGCGCGGGGAACTGCGCGACCAGCCACATTCCACCCGCACCCGCCGAGGAACATGTACCCCCTCCCCACTAGGCGACATTCTTCTCCGCCCTCCTGAGCAGTCCCGCCGCCACGAACCCCCCGGCCACCACGGCGGCGGCCCCCACCAGCTGTCCCGCCCCCAGCCCCGCCGACACGGACTTCCCCGAGGCCACCCAGGAACTGAGCACCGCGCCCAGCACGGCCACCCCCAGCCCGTTCCCGAACTCGGCCAGCGTGCCGTTGATCCCGGCCCCCACCCCGGCCTTCTCCGCGGGAATCGCGCTCATGATGGCGTGCGCCATGGCCGGGTTGGCGACCGCGCAGCCCGCGCCGATCAGCAACAGCCCGAGCAGCGTGCCGCCGTAACCACCCGCGTCCAGTACGGCGATGGAGACCAGCCCCAGCGCCATCAGCAGCATGCCCAGGGCGATCGACACCGGCGTCCCCAGTCGCGTCGCCCACTTCGCCGACAGGCCCGAGAAGTTGAGGGCGACGACGGTCAGTGCCAGCGGCGCGGTCCGTAGGCCCGCTTCCAACGGGCCGTATCCGAGGACGAGTTGCAGGTGCTGGGTGAGGAGGAACAGCGCTCCGCCCATGCCGAAGGTGATCAGGACGGCACCGGCGACGGCACCCGTGAAGCGGCGGTCCCGGAAGAAGTGCGGGTCGAGCATGGGGTAGGGGACGCGGAGCTCCCAGTACCCGAACAGGGCCAGGGCCACGACCGCGACGACCGCCGTGGGCAGCACCCGCGCCGACGTCCAGCCGTGCCCGGGGCCGGAGATGATCGCGAAGACCAGGGCGGCCATGCCGATCGTGGAGAGCAGGGCGCCGAGCAGGTCGGGCCGGTCGCCCCGGGGGTTCTTCGACTCGGGCACCAGGGCGACGACCGCCACCAGGGCCAGCGCCGCCACCGGGAGGTTGAGCAGGAAGATCGCGCCCCACCAGAAGTGGTTGAGCATGAACCCGCCGATCAGCGGTCCGGCGGCGAAGCCCAGCGCGTTGACGGCGCTCCAGATCCCGATCGCCCTGGGGTGCTCGTCGGGGGTGAAGATCTGCATCGCCACGGCCAGGGTGGTGGTGAGCAGGAGCGCGCCGCCCACCCCCATGCCGGCCCGTGCCGCGATCAGCTGACCGGTGGATCCGGCCAGGCCCGCGGCCAGCGAACCCGCGCCGAACAGGGCCAGCCCCGCGATCAGCATCTTCTTGCGGCCGTAGCGGTCGGCCGCGCTGCCCGCGGTCAGGAGCAGGCCGGACTGGACCAGTGAGTAGGCGTTGATCATCCACTGGATGTCGGCGGTGGCCGCGTGCAGCTCCCGGGTGAGGGAGGGGATGGCCACGTTGAGAACGGTGTTGTCGAGCAGCACGGTGAGCTGCGCGAGGCAGATGACACCGAGGATCAGCCAGCGCTGGGGATGGCCCTGAGAAGTCATGCCATACACCGTAGAATGACTCCCGTACGGTGTACAACGCGATTTCGGCGCGCGGTCGGCGCGCGGTCGGCGTACGGCGAAGGGCGGTGGCCGAAGCCACCGCCCTCGCGCCGGTCAGGGGACCGTCAGCTGCCGCTCGCCTTCTGCGTCAGGTCGTAGAAGGTGGCCGAACCCACCGTCACCTTCTTGAAGTTCTTCTCGACCCACGAGGTGATCTGCGAGGACGTGCCGCTGCTGCTGCCGCCCATGCCACCGCCCGTGCCGGACGAGATGAAGTAGTGGATCCTGCCGTCCGCCACGTACTTCTTGAACTGGGCCAGCGTCGGGGACGGGTCGGTGCCGTTGAAGCCGCCGATCGCCATCACCGCGTCGCCGGTGGAGAGCTGGTAGCTCGCCGCGTTCTGGGCTCCGATGGCGGCCGCCGCCCAGGTGTACTTGGACGCGTCCTTCTCCAGCAGCTGCTTCGCCCGGGAGCTGACGGTCGCGCCGTTCAGCAGGCCGCCGACGCCACCGCCGCCGCCCATGCCACCACCGTCGCCCATCCCGCCGCCGGGGAAGCCGTTGCCGTTCTGGGTGGTGCCGTTGCCCTGCTGGTTCTGGGTGCCGCCGGTGCCGTTCTGGCCCGGCATGCCGCCGCCGAAGCCACCGGTACCGCCGGTGCCGTTGCCGCCGGTGCCGCCGCCGGGGAAGCCCTGCCCGCCGTTCTGGGTGCCACCGTTGCCGTTCTGCTGGCCCTGCTGGTTCTGCTGGCCCTGCTGGTTCTGGCCGAAGCCACCACCGCCGCCCATGCCGCCGCCGCGCATACCGCCGCCGCCACCCGGGCCGCCGCCCATCATGCTCGCGCCCGCCGGACCCGCCGTGACGATGGAACCGGTGTGACCCGTCTGGAGGGTGCTCAGGGTGTACGCGGTCGGGCCCGCCAGCGCGGCCACCAGGCCCACCGCCGCCGCCCCGAGGGCCAGCTGACGGCTGATCCGGCCCGCGAAGACCAGGCCGAGCGCGGCGGCCAGACCGCCGACCAGGACCAGGAACTTGAGCCAGGGCAGGTAGTCGGAGGTGCGGTTGAGCAGGACGTATCCCCAGACCGCGGCCGCGACCACGGAGCCGGCGAGGGTGATCGACGCCCACATCTCGGCGCGCCGCTTCCACAGCACATCGGCGCCCATACCGATCACGGCGGCCAGGTAGGGGGCCAGGGCGACCGTGTAGTACTGGTGGAAGATGCCCGCCATGTAGCTGAAGACGACCATGGTGATCAGCAGCGAGCCGCCCCAGACCAGGAACGCGGCACGGGTGACCGAGGTCCGCCGCAGCTTCCGGGTGGCCACCAGACCGGCGACCAGGAGGATCAGCGCGGCGGGCAGCAGCCAGGAGATCTGGCCGCCGATCTCGGAGTTGAACATCCGGTCCCAGCCGGTCTCGCCCCACTGGCCGGTGCTGCCGTTGCCGCCGCCACCGCCGCCGACACTGCCGGTCTCGTCACCGCTGAGGCGGCCGAAGCCGTTGTAGCCGAAGGTGAGTTCGAGGAAGCTGTTGTTCTGCGAGCCGCCGATGTACGGGCGCGAGGAGGCCGGCCACAGCTCGACGATCGCGACCCACCAGCCGCCGGAGACGATCAGGGCGCCGGTGGCGACCGCCAGCTGACCGAACCGCTTCTTCACCGACACCGGCGCGCAGACCGCGTAGACGATCGCGAGCGGCGGCAGGATCAGGAAGGCCTGGAGGGTCTTGGCGAGGAACGCGAAGCCGATCGCGGCCCCGGCCCACACCAGCCACTTCGTCCGGCCGTCCTCGACCGCGCGGACCACCGCGTAGCAGGCGACCGCCATCAGCAGCGCCAGCATCGCGTCCGGGTTGTTGAACCGGAACATCAGCGCCGCGACCGGAGTGAGCGCGAGCACGGCGCCCGCGATCAGACCGGCGGCGGGGCTGAACCGGCGACGCACCCCCGCGTACACGACGGCGACCGTCGCGACGCCCATCAGGACCTCGGGGACGAGGATCGCCCACGAGTTGAGACCGAAGATCCGGACCGACAGCTCCATCGGCCACAGCGAGGCCGGGGGCTTGTCGACGGTGATCGCGTTGCCGGCGTCCAGCGAACCGAAGAAGAACGCCTTCCAGGACTTGCTGCCCGCCTGCACGGCCGCCGAGTAGAAGGAGTTGGCGTAGCCGGAGGCGCTCAGGTTGTACAGGTAGAGCAGGAGGGTGGCGGCCAGCAGGCCGAGGAAGGCCGGGCGTACCCAGCGGGGGTCCTCGGGACGGCCGCGCCAGAGTCTGTGGACGAAGGGCTGCCGGGGGTCGCCCGACTCCGGCGCCGGGACCTCGGGGGCGTACCGCGGCGGCGGGGGAGACGCGGGGGCCGGGCCCCACTCGGTCGGTCGGTCGGTGTGGGTGGTCATCGGGGTTCCCCCGGCTCGGTGTCATGGGGACGCACCGGCTGCAACTGCATGGTGCTGTCCCTCCAGGTGCCGTCCGCGGCTTCACCGGCGCGGAATTGGGTGGTCGTCGTGGTGCCGCCCTGGGCGTACGGCTGGTGCCCCGGACGCTGCGGGAACGGGCCCTGCGGCTGGTACTGCGGCTGGTACGGCTGGTGTCCGCCGGTCGTGTAAGTCGGCGACGACGGGGTGTGCGTGGCCACCACCGTGGACTGGGACGCCTCCGGCCGGGCGGAGCCGTCGCGGTCCGGGAAGACCCAGGCGCGGAAGAGCAGGAAGCGCAGCACGGTGGCCGCGAGGTTGGCGGCGATCAGCACCGCCAGCTCGGTGGAGTGCGCGGGGTCGCTGCTCGCCGCGTTCAGGGCGGCGAGGGAGCCACTGGTCAGCGCGAGGCCGATGCCGAAGACGACCAGGCCCTGCGCCTGGTGCCGGACCGCTCCGCCCCGGCCGCGCACCCCGAAGGTGAGCCGCCGGTTGGCGGCGGTGTTCGCCACCGCCGACACCAGCAGCGCCAGCGCGTTGGCGATCTGCGAACCGGAGAACTCCCGGAAGAGGCTGTAGAGCACCAGGTAGAAGAGGGTCGACAGGCCGCCGACCACGCAGAACCCGACGAGCTGGCGGGCCAGGCCCTTCGGCACGTCCTGGACGTCACGGTCGCGCGGGTCGTCACCGAACGGGCGGGTGAGCCGGTCCAGCGGCAGCGCACCGGTGGTCAGGGCCTTGCCGACCCGCCACACGCCCTTGAGGTCGTCGGTGGCCGTCTTCACGATGTGCACGGTCGAGTTCGGGTCGTCGACCCAGTCGACCGGCACCTCGTGGATGCGCAGCCCCGCGCGCTCGGCCAGCACCAGCATCTCGGTGTCGAAGAACCAGCCGGTGTCCTCGACGAGCGGCAGCAGCACCTGCGCGACATCACGCCGGATCGCCTTGAAGCCGCACTGCGCGTCGGAGAAACGGGCCTGTAGCGAGCCGCGCAGGATCAGGTTGTACGTACGGCTGATGAACTCCCGCTTGGCGCCGCGCACCACGCGCGACGAGCGGGCCAGCCGGGAACCGATCGCCAGGTCGGAGTGGCCGGAGATGAGCGGCGCCACCAGCGGCAGCAACGCGTTCAGGTCGGTCGACAGGTCCACGTCCATGTACGCGAGGATCGGCGCGTCCGAGGCGGACCAGACGGTCCGCAGCGCCCGGCCGCGGCCCTTCTGCTCCAGCCGGAACGACTTGACCTCGGCCAGTTCCGCCTCCAGCCGCTGCGCCACCTGGGGGGTGGTGTCCGTGGACGCGTTGTCCGCGACGGTGATGCGGAACGCGTACGGGAAGGTGCGCTTGAGGTGGTCATGCAGTCTGACGACGCATGGGCCGAGGTCCTTCTCCTCGTTGTAGACGGGGATCACTACGTCCAGGACAGGCGTACCGGCGTTTCCGGCCGGGAGGTGCTCCCGCGCCGGCAGGGTGCCGGGAGAAGAGTCGGTTCGCATGGGAACGACTCTGGTCAAGCGCCCTGTTCTACCCATGTGGTGGCACTGTGCTGTGCCTGTGAGTGCGATTGCCAGTTGGTTTCGGGGGCCGGCTGGGGGACCGCCGGGGCGAGCGCGGGCAGATACAGGGTGAACACCGTGCGGCCGGGAACACTGTCCACGGTGACCGCGCCGCCGTGCGCGGACGCGACCGCCTGCACGATGGCGAGGCCCAGACCGGTGGACCCGGTGGACCGCGAACGTGCGGAGTCGCCGCGCGCGAACCGTTCGAAGACGTGCGGCAGCAGATCCGGCGGGATGCCCTGCCCGTTGTCCTCGACGTCCACGCACATCCACGGACCGCGCCGCTGGATACGGGCGGTGACGGTGGTCCCGGCCGGGGTGTGCTTGCGCGCGTTGCCGAGCAGGTTGACCAGCACCTGCTGGATGCGGGCCGCGTCCGCCGACACCAGGGCCGGCTCGTCGGGCAGGTCGAGCCGCCAGTTGTGGTCCATGCCGGCCGCGCGCGAGTCGCTGATGGTGTCGACGACCAGCGGGATGAGGTCGGTGTGCTCGAACTGGAGCGGCCGGCCGGCGTCGAGCCTGGCCAGCAGCAGCAGGTCCTCCACCAGGAGGGTCATCCGGCCGGCCTCGGACTCGATACGGCCCAGCGCGTGCCGGGTGTCGGGCCCGACCTGCTCCCGTCCCCGCCGGGTCAGCTCGGCGTAGCCGCGGATGGAGGCGAGCGGGGTGCGCAGCTCGTGGCTGGCGTCGGCGACGAACTGCCGTACCCGCATCTCGCTCTGCTGGCGCGCGTGCAGCGCCCCGTGGACGTGGTTGAGCATGCGGTTGAGCGCGGAGCCCACCTGGCCGACCTCGGTGTGCGGATCGCACTCCGACTCCGGTACCCGCTCGCTGAGGTTCACCTCGCCGGTGTGCAGCGGAAGTTCGGAGACCCGGGTGGCGGTGGCGGCGACCTTGCGCAGGGGCCGCGTGGCGACCCCGACGATGACGGTGCCGGCGAGGGTGGCGGCGATCAGGCCGGCCGCGGTGACGCTGATCTCCACGAGGATCAGGGTGTTGATGGTGTTGTCGGCGTCCGCGGTCGGGATGGCGACGTAGTAGGTGCCCTTGTTCCCGTCGACGTAGGCGACCCGGTAGCTGCCCATGCCGGGGATGTCCACGGTCTGTAGCTTCATGGTGACCTGATCGACCGAGCCGAGCACCTTGAGCGCCGCGGGCGACAGGTCCCGTGCGCTCATCTGTGGGACGTTCTGGTCGTCGTTCGTCTTCTCACCGACCTTGGCGTCGGTGATCGAGCCGTTCACGACCTTGGCCACGATGGTGCCCTGGGGCTGCGGACCGGTGACGAACTTCGTCAGGTCGGTCTGGGCCTTGCTGTCGCCCGAACCCTTGCCCGAGGTGCCTGTGCCCTGCGTACCGGGCGGCTTCGTGCCGTTCTTGATGGCTTCCGGCGGCTCGCCGAACCCGCCGGCCGCCCGCGCGGACACCTCACCGAGCTGGCCGTTGAGCTGGTCGTACAGGTGGGAGCGGAGCGCCAGCGTGGTCACCGTGCCGATCACCGCGCAGACCACCGCGATCAGCGCCACGGACGCGACGACGAGCCGGGTCCGCAGCGTGCGCGGCTTTCCCGCTCGCCACTTCTGCGCACGCGGCCGTCGTCGCCCGCTCATGACGCGGCGGGCTTGATCAGGTAACCGGCACCGCGCCGGGTGTGGATCATGGGCTCGCGGCCCGCGTCTATCTTCCGGCGCAGGTACGAGATGTACAGCTCGACCACGTTGGCCTGGCCGCCGAAGTCGTACGACCACACCCGGTCCAGGATCTGGGCCTTGCTGAGGACGCGCCGTGGGTTGCGCATGAGGAAGCGGAGCAGTTCGAACTCGGTGGCCGTGAGGTGGATGCCCTCCCCGGCCCGCGAGACCTCGTGGCTGTCCTCGTCCAGGGTGAGGTCGCCGACCACGAGCACGGAGTCGGAACGCCGGTCGGCGGCGCCGGAACGCCGGATCAGCCCGCGCAGCCGGGCCACGACCTCTTCGAGGCTGAAGGGCTTGGTGACGTAGTCGTCGCCGCCGGCGGTGAGACCGGCGATCCGGTCCTCGACCGCGTCCTTGGCGGTGAGGAACAGGACCGGCACGTCGGGCAGTTCACGCCGCAGGCGTCCGAGGACCGTGAGGCCGTCCATGTCGGGCAGCATCATGTCGAGGACGACGGCGTCGGGCCGGAACTCCCGGGCGGTCTGGATGGCGCCCTGGCCGTCGCCCGCACTCCTGATCTGCCAGCCCTCGTAACGGAGGGCCATGGAAAGGAGTTCGGTGATCGACAGCTCGTCGTCCACCACAAGCACTCGGACGGGGCTCCCGTCCGGCCTCAGCAGTTCGGTGCGCCCCTGGGGCGAGGTCGTGGTCATGGTGGACACCTTGTCGGGGTCCTCTGAGAACACGCTTTCACTAATCTGTGATTTCCCTAAGAAACACACAGGCACCTCTCAGGGAACGCCTGGGAATCACATCACGTGCGCACGAAGTCATGAGCATGATCGCCGCGGGCTGTGCGGATCGTGTACGTCCGCCGTGCACCGCGGGCCTCGGATGAAGCGCCGATGAACCCCTGATGAGAGGGTACCGGGCGGGGCGTTGCGCGGCACCTCAGAAAAGCCCGTCCTGGGGCACCGCGAACTCCCGCACGGACAAGGCCGGTCCGGGGCCGTCCGCGTCCCCGGCGGCGGTCAGCTCCCAGCCGGGCAGCAAGCGCGTGTCGAGGACGAGCACCCCGCTCGGGGTGGCGAGATGCAGATCCGGCCCGGCGGCCGCGACGAGTTCACCGCCGACCCGGGCGCCGGGCACGAGACCGGCCACCTCGCCGACGGCGGCGGGGACCCCGGCCAGCCCGAACACCCGGACGTGATCGACGACTTGGCACGGCTCGGGGACGAGCGCCTCCGGCCAGCCGCCCAGCGCGAGGGCACGGGCGTGCAGCGACTCGATCTCCGCTGCCCGCTCCGCGTCGCCGCCCGGCAACGCGGACCGTACGACGCGCTTGTCGCGGTACGGGATCCGGTCGGGCACCTTCAGGGCCGCGCGGAGCAGTTCCTCGGCCCGCCGCGCGGCCATCAACGGCCCGGCACCCAGCCAGCTGAAGCAGACCGCCCCCTGCTCCAGCAGCCGCGCCGGTCCGCGCTCGACCGCCGTGATCCCGACCTTGGTCATCCCGGGCCCGAACCAGGCGAGGTACACGTGGTACGGCCGGGGGTCGTCGGCGACGGTGTCGGCGGCGACGGAGTGCGCCCGGTCCAGCCGCGCACACTCCTCGCACCGCGCGCCGGTGCTCCGCGCCGACACGGCCGCCCGGACCGGACAGGGGTTCCCGCGCGCGCCCACGCACTCCCGGGCACCCCCCTCGACGGCCTTGAAGGCCACGTGTCTCCCCCGGCCGAGCGGACTGCGCCGCCCACCGCTCCACACCAGCACGGGCCCACCCCCCGACCACCGCAGCCCCGAGCACTTCCAGACCTGTCCCATCACTCGCGAGCGTAGAGGCCCCCACTGACAACGAGGAGCCGCCGCTCGCCGACCGGGAGGCCGCCCGCGTCGATCGAAGGGCCGCTTTGGGCGACCGGGGGTGGCTGGTTGGCGACTTCTCCCCGGCCTGCCCGACCAGTCGCCGGCATACCTGAACCACTGCCGGGCTTCCCGGTGAGCTGTCGGCCTGCTCGGTCAGCCGCCGGTTTCCACGGTCGGCAGCCGGCTTCTCCGGTCAGCCGCCGGTTTCCGCGGTCAACCGACGGTTTCCGCGGTCGGCAGCCGGTTTCCGCGGTCAGCCGCCGGCTTCCGCGGTCGGCCGACGGTTTCCGCGGTCGGCCGACGGTTTCCGCGGTCGGCCGACGGCTTCTCCGGTCAGTCGACGGCTTCTCGGGTCAGCCGCCGGTTTCCGCGATCGCCGGTCGCGGGTCTCCCGTGAGGGGCGTGTCGGTGGTGGGGCGGGGGGCCGGGCGGCGGGCGCGCCCGGCCAGGCGGCAGGACACGCAGGCGGGGTGGCCGTCGCGGGCGCCGGCGTCCCGTACCCCGAGGGGCCACTGCGACCGGGGCCGCGGCCCCGGCGGCTTGCCCCAGCCGGCGAGATGCAGATACCAGGTGACCAGGACGCTCACGGCACACACCGCGAGCCCCGCGACCAGCGCGGGGACCGAGACGGCGCACACACCCCACCCCAGCAGACCGCTGCCGGCGGTCGCGATCGCGGTGCCGGTCCACCCCGCGACCGTATGGCCTTCGTCGTGCAGACTCACGGACCCGACTCCCTCTCGTAGGCAGCCTCATCGGCGACGGAGACGTACCGACCGCCGGACGCGAGGGAGACTAGAATCGGATCCCTCACGACATAAGAAATTTACTCCCTGCATCTCTCACGCGCTAAGGGAATTCGGAAAGTCTTCGACGAGGAGTCGGGAACCACCATGCACGGCAGACCTCGACCGCACGCCGACCCGGCCCGGGCGCTGTCCGCCATGGACCACCTCATCGCGGCCCATGTGATCGGCCAGCAGGAACTGGCCCGGCGGCTGGGACTGAACGTCACGGACCTCACCTGCTTCGGCTTCGTCCTGGAGGCGGGCGACGAACTGCTGACGGCGGGCGACCTGGCGGCCCGCGCCCACGTGACCACGGGCGCGGTGACGGGCATCCTCAACCGCTTGGAGCGCGCGGGCTACGTCACCCGCCGTCCCGACCCGAAGGACCGCCGCCGGGTCCGTGTCGCCGCGCTCCCGGACGCCGTCACGCGCGTCGCCGCGGTGTACGCCGGCCACTACGAACGCCTCACGGAACTGTTCGCCGACTACACCCCCGACGAACTGGCCGTCCTCACCGACTGGTTCACCCGCGCGACGGCACTGGCCCACGACTACCTGGAGAAGCTGAACCGGAACGACTCGGCGGACCCCTGCTGACGAGCCGTCCCGGGAATAGGGCGCCCCGGACGCGGGTTCCGGCCGTCGTAGCGACCAACGGCGACCAGGGGGACACATGCGGGCTGTGGCGTTCAAGGAGATCGGCGGACCGGACGTACTGCGCCCCGTGGAGCTGCCCGACCCGGAACCCGGTCCCGGCGAGGTGTTGATCCAGGTGTCGTACGCGGGCGTCAACTACGGCGAAGTGCAGCACCGCCTGGGCGACTTCGGCGCTCCCGAGGGTGAGACGGTCACGGGTCTGGAGGTGTCCGGCACCGTGGCCGCGGCGGGTGCGGACGTGACCGGCCTGCGGCCCGGCGACGAGGTCGCCGCGTATCTCCCGGACGGCGGCGGCTACGCGGAGTACGCGGTGGCGCCCGCGCCGTTCGTCTTCCCGCTGGCCGGGCTGGGCCTCGACCTCCGCACCGCCGGTGCCGCGACCCTCGTACTGACCACGGCGTACGGGGTCCTGGCGGGCGCGGGCCGGATCGCCTCCGGCGACACCGTGCTGATCCACGCGGCGGCGGGCGGGGTCGGCTCGGCGGCGGCACAGCTCGCCCGGACGCTGGGGGCGGCGACGGTCTACGGGACCGTCAGCACACGGGAGAAGGCGGAGTACGCGAGGCGCTTCGGATACGACGACGTCCTGCTGCGGGACGGCTTCCCGGAGGCGGTGCGCGAGGCGACGTCCGGCCGGGGCGTCGACCTCGTCCTGGACCCGGTCGGCGGCCCCACCCGGTCGGCGAGCCTGGACATCCTGGCCCCGTTCGGCCGGGTCGCGGTCTACGGCGAGGCGGCCCGGCACCCCGACCTCGCCCTCCCGGTCCTCTCCCTGTGGAAGAACAACCGCACCCTGACCGGCTACAACATCGGCGACCTCGGCCGCCGGGACCCCGAGGCACTCCGCCGGCACGCCCTCGCCGCACTGGGCGAGGCCGCGTCGGGGGCCGTACGGATCGACATCACCGCCGAGTACGACCTGACCGACGCGGCACAGGCCCAGCGCCTGCTGGAATCGGGCGCCAACAAGGGGAAGGCCGTGCTGCGGGTCCGCCGCTGACTCGATCGCCGGCCAGGGACACGAACCGCTCGTACCGCCGGCTCCGGCTCGACTGGCCCCAAAAATCGAACACGTGATTGAATCCGGTCATGCGGACGTTCCCCGACGACCTCACCCGGGCACAGCGGGAGTGGAGTGCCGTCTACCGTCGGCTGGCCGCGCGCCCCGGCCGTACCGAGCTGCGCCGACGCCTGCACCGGCTGTCGGTCGAGGTCTTCTTCCACCCCTACTGGCAGCAGCGCCGCCCGGCCCCCGCGGCCTGGCGGGAACTGCGCGACCTGTCCCCCGCGCACGGGGACACCTGCGAGCGGCCGCGCCCATGACGCACTGGAATGCGGGACCGTACACCCCGGACGATCCTGAAGACATGTCCGGACCGATTCGCGTGATCATCCACCCGCCGTCCCCCACCGGTGGCCGCCGCGTCCGCGTGGACGGCGAGATCCTCGGCCTGGCCCACAACACGACCGACGTGGCGGAGTTTCTGCGCCGCGCCGGCCTGGAGATCGACCCCGCGGAGGTGGCTCAGGCCCCGTGGATCGACTGGCGCGGCACGGGCCCCGACGAGTGGGGTCCGCAACCGACGACCTGACCCACCCCCTGACGACGCGAACGACAACGCGAAGACAACGACGACAACGACGACAACGCGAAAGGCCCCGGATCTCTCCGGGGCCTTCCATCTGTGTGCACTCGGCAGGATTCGAACCTGCAACCTTCTGATCCGTAGTCAGATGCTCTATCCGTTAAGCTACGAGTGCTTGTTCTGCTGTTTTCCTGTCTTGGCTCCCGGCCCTTCCGGCCCGCTCGCGGCGACAGGAAGAACATTACATGACTGCCGCCGCCATGTGAAATCCGTTAGGCGTACCCCTTGTGGCCTGCGGAAACATGGTCAACGAGGGTTTCGGGCCCAGACGCATCGAAGCCCCGGTCCGCGGGACCGGGGCTTCGATGATCAGATGGCGGAGGCGGAGGGATTTGAACCCTCGATGGGCTTTAAGGCCCAAACCGCATTAGCAGTGCGGCGCCATAGACCGGACTAGGCGACGCCTCCAGCACAGCCGCCCGCGTGAGCGCGAGTGGTGCGTGCAGATGATGACACAGTCGAGCGTGCTGTCACCAATCGGCTCCCACGGTACTAGGCAGCGGGTGCGCAGGGCAAAGCCCTTCCGTCGGCGGGGCGCCGCGCAACGTCCGGGCGGGCGGCGCGTTGGGCAGGGCATGGCTCATCTCATCGTGCGCGGCACCTTCGGGACCGCCGTCGCCGCCGTCGCCGCCGTCGCCGTCCTCCCCCTCCTGACCGCCTCCGCCGCCTCGGCCTCCTCCTCCGCCTCCGCCTCGGCCTTCGCGGGCGGGACGGGCGGGACGGGGGACCGTCTCACCGTCACCGTGGCGCACGCCGGGGACGGGCGGGACGGGACCTACGAGCTGTCCTGTCACCCCGGCGCCGGCAGTCACCCGGACGTGAGCGGGGCATGCCGGGCGCTGGACCGGAACACGCGGTGGGGGCGGGACGCCTTCGCCCCGGTCGCGCCCGGCACCGCCTGCACCATGCTCCACGGCGGCCCGGCCACCGCCCGTGTCACCGGCACCTGGGCCGGCCGCCCGGTCGACGCGACGTACGACCGCAGCAACGGCTGCGAGACCGGGCGCTGGGACCGGATGGTGCCGCTGCTGCCCGACCTGGGGCCCTGACCCGCCCGCACAGCCGGCCCACGGCGGACACCCCGCTCGCGTAAAGGTCTCGCGAAGGTACGGCGGAGGCGAGGCGCGTCGGTCACACGTTCGCCGTCACTTCGTCGTGCGACCTCCCTCTCATCCGGCGCCGTGACCGGAACCGGTGCCTTTAGACTCCCTCGCGTGACACGTCGCGGGCCGGTTGGCAAGATGGCCCGAGCGGTCGGCAAGGTGCGGTAACAGGGAGGAAGCGTCTCGTGAGCAGCAGGCCATCCCGAGGCGCTGCTCGCCTCGCAGCCATACTGGACGCGCTGCCGGACGCGTTGGTGCTGGTCAACGCCAACGGAACCGTCGTCAACGCGAACACCATCGCCCTGGAGGCCTTCGAGGCACCGGGGACGGCGCTGGTGGGGCGCGGGCTGCTCGACCTGCTTCCGGAGTTCGACTCCCGGCTCATCCCGGGGTCGATGCGGCGCCCCGACCACATGGACCCGCGCGGCCGGACCAAGCCGACCCGGATGGTGGCCCGGCGGACCGACGGCACGGAGTTCCCGGTCGAGGTCACCAGCGCCAACCTGGAGAACGGGCAGCAGGCGTACGACGGTTACGGCTACAGCGGCGACGAGCTGCTGATGATCGTCGTACGCGACCTGACCGGCACCGTCGACACCGAGGCCGAGCTGGCCCGTTCGCAGCGGCAGACCGAGATGATCCTGCGCGCCGCCAGCGAGGGCGTCGTGGGGACGGACACGGACGGGCGGATCGTCCTCGTGAACCCGGCCGCCGCCCAGATACTGGGGTACCGGGCCGGTGAGCTCGGCGGCAAGGAACTGCACAACCTCGTCCTGCACTCGCGCGCCGACGGCTCGCCGTTCCCGTACGCCGAGTCGCCGCTCGCCGACACCCTGCGCTCCGGACGCAAGCACCGGGTGCGCGGACAGGTGCTGTGGGCCAAGGGCGACAAGAAGGTGCCGGTCGACCTGACGACCGCGCCGGTGCGCGACGGCGACCAGCTCGTCGGCGCCGTGATGACCTTCACCGACCGGCGGCCGTACGACACCGTCGTCGACGAGAAGACGGCGCTGGAGCAGGCGCACGCCGAGGAGCTGGAGAAGCTCTCCGAGGAACACGCCTCCGACCTGACCGCGCTGCGCCAGAAGCACGTCACCGAGGTGGAGGAACTGCGCGAGCGGCACGCCGAGGAACTGGCGGCGGGCGAGGACCGGTACGCGGCTCTCGGCGAGCGCGAGAAGGACCGCTACGAGGCCCTCCACGGGCGTCACGAGCAGCTGCTGACCCTGCTCGCGCAGTCGCTGCGCGGGCCGCTCGACGAACTGCGCCGGGAACTGGCCGCGCTCGCCGCCGACGACGCCGGGCAGCTGTGGCCCGAGGCCAACCAGGTACTTCACCATCTTTCGGCCGGGTACTCGCGGATCACCCAGCTCATCGACAACGTGCTCGGCTACCAGCGGCTGGACGCGGGCACCGAGGACATCACCCGTACGAAGGTCATGCTGGACGCCGTCGTCGCCGCCGGCGTCGACGGCGCGGTGGAGCTGATCGGGCCCGGACGGGTGCAGTTCGCCGTGCACGCGCCGCCCATCGAGGCCGAGGTGGACCCGCTGCGGCTGGCCGTCGCGCTGTCGCACCTGATCGCGGACGTGGCCGGCGTCGACGCGACCGGCAACGCGCCCGTCTCGGCCGGCGGCTACATGGACAACACCGTGGTGGTCGCGGCCGCCCAGCGCGGCGAGGTCGTACGGATCGAGGTGCGCGGGCCGTACGCCGGGGGAGACCCGGTGCACGAGCCGATCGTGCGCGGGATCGTGCGGGCGCACGGCGGGGTGCTCCAGACCCACGAGGTGCCCGGCATGAGCGGCAGCGCGTTCGTCCTGGAGGTGCCGATCGGCGGTGGCGCCGGGGCCGTTCCCCCGCCGCCGGGCACGGAGATGGCCGTACTCGCTCCCGCCCCCGTCCCCGCCCCGGCCGACGAGGCGGGTGCCGGTGGGCGACGGCGGGGACGGCGGTCCTCCGTGGACGCCTTCCTGGAGAGCGACGCCCCCGGCGAGGCCGGGGAGGGCGAGACCCCGGGCATGCCGACCGGACGGCGGCGCAGGCGTGCCGCCGAGGCGGCGGAGCAGGAGAGCGGTCCGGCCGCGATCGAGAGCGCGGAGGCGGAGTCCGGCGGCACCGGCCGGCGGCGCGGACGCCCCGCCGACGGTGACGCCGGTGACGCCGGGGTGGCGGCCGAGGGTGCCGTGGTGACGGCGGCCGAGCAGGGTGCCGGTACGGCGGCCGCCGGCACGGGACTCGGCGGCACCGTTCCGCCGCAGGGCGTGCCCGCGCCGGCGTCGGGGCGGCGGGCACGGCAGGAGTCCGACGAGCGGCAGGCGCTGCCGCCGGCGCTGCCCTCCGCGGCCGCCGGACAGGCGGCCGGACAGGCGGCCGGACAGGTCCCCGGACAGACCGTCGGACAGACCGTCGGACAGGCCGATGAGGAGCAGCCGAGCGGACGTCGGCGCCGTGCGCTGGCCGCGGCCGCCGAGCGGGCTGCCGAACAGCAGGCACAGCAGCAGGCGGGCCCCCGGCCGGTCTTCGCGCTGCCGCCCGCCGAGGCCGACCGCACCCCCGAAGCCGCCGAGGCGGCGGGCGACGAGGGCCGGCACGACGCCGTGGCGCACGACCAGGGCGAGGACCACACCCCGCCGCAGCCCCACCCCACCAGCGCACCGACCGGCCGCCGGCGCCGCGCCGTGGGCCAGCCGCCGGAGGCCGCGGCACCGGGTGCGGCGGGCGTACCGGGTGCGGCGGGTGTACCGGGTGTACCGGGTGTACCGGGTGTACCGGGTGTACCGAGCGGTCCGGGGGCGGCTGGGACGCCGGGTGCCGGACCGGGGATGCCGGGTGCCGGGCCGGGCATGCCGGGTGCCGGGCCCGGGATGATGCCGGTCGCGCCGGGCGTGCCGGGCGTGCCGGGTGCGCCGGGTGTGCCGGGCATGCCGGGTGCGCCGGGTGTGCCGGGCATGCCGACGGTGCCCGCGCAGGCGGTCGCGCCCGGACAGCCGGTGCCGCCGGGACAGCAGGTTCCGCCCGGACAGCAGGTTCTCGCCGGGCCGGGTATCCCGGTTCAGGCCGGGCCCGCCGCGCAGGTCGTCGCGCCGACCGGGCTGCCCGGCGTGCAAGCGGTTCCCGGACAGCAGGTGGGCCGGCCGGTGCAGGCGGCTCAGCCCGGCCAGCCGGTGCCGCCCGCGCTGCCCGGTGCCGCCGCCGTACCGGCACAGGGGCAGGGCGTCGCTCCGGTGGCCCCGGGGCAGCCGATCCCGGCCCAGCCGGCGCCCGCGCAGCCCGCGCAGCCGGTGGCGCCCGCGCAGCCCGTGCCGCCCGCGCCGGTCGGCGAGGACAGCCCGGCCGCCGCCCAGCCGCTTCCGGCGGAGGCCGCCGGGCCCGTGGCTCCCGTACCGCAGCAGTGGCCCGGCGCCGACGACGCGCCCGGTGCCGCCCCGCAACCGGCGCGCGCCGCCCAGCCGTTGCCCGCCGAGGCAGCGGCGACGGCCGCGCCGGTGGACCCGGACTCCACGCAGGGCCGGGCGTTCAGTGTGCGGACGCTGGGACAGGGCGTGCCGTTCTCCCGGCAGGCCGCGCAGGTGCAGCAGCCGACCGCGACCCCGCCCCCGCACCAGCCGGGCGGCAACGGACGGCGCCGCAAGCTGGGCACCCGCCCGGACCCGGCCGGTGCCGAACAGGCACAGCCGGAGCAGTCGGCCCGTCCGCACCCGTCGGCCGAGCAGCCGGTGACCGCCCAGCCGCTGCCGCAGCCGTCCCTTGCCGGGCAGACCCGGCTGGTGGGTGCCACCGACGGCGCCGGACGGTCGTACGCCATAGGCGCACCGGACGTGAACGCCGCCGAGGGCCCCGAACCGCTGGACGGACCCGGTGGAGCGGTCGAGGTCGCGGACCCGCCGCGCCCGCAGCCGATGGACGACGAACTGCCCCCGGAGCCGCTGGACAACCCGCGCCGGCTGCTGGTCTGGCCCGCGCCGGACGTCACCACCCAGCAGGCGCTGAGCGACCGCGGCTACCGCCCGGTGATCGTGAACTCCCGCGACGAGGTCGACGCGCAGATCGCCGCGTTCCCGGCGGCGCTGTTCGTGGACCCGCTGACCGGACCGATCACGCGCACCGCGCTTCAGTCGCTGCGGCAGGCGGCGGTGGCGGCCGAGGTGCCGGTGATGGTCACGGCGGGGCTGGGCCAGGCGACGCGCGAGGCGGCGTACGGCGCCGATCCCGCCGTACTGCTGAAGGCGCTCGCGCCCCGGGACAGCGAGCAGCATCCGCCGCGGGTGCTGCTGATCGAGGAGCACGCGGAGATCGCGCTCGCGCTGACGTCCACGCTGGAGCGGCGCGGGATGCAGGTGGCGCGGGCGGCGAGCGACGCGGACGCGGTGACGCTGGCGGGGCAGTTGCGGCCGAACCTGGTGGTGATGGACCTGATGCAGGTGCACCGCCGGCAGGCCGGGATCATCGACTGGCTGCGGGCGAACGGGCAGCTCAACCGGACGCCGCTGGTCGTCTACACGGCGGCCGTCGACCAGGCGGACCTGCCGCGGCTGGCGTCCGGCGAGACGGTGCTGTTCCTGGCGGAGCGGTCGACGAGCACGGAGGTACAGAGCCGGATCGTGGACCTGCTGGCCCGCATCGGCACGAACTAGGGCTCACTGAAGCGCCCCGGCCGGGGCGCTGGAAGTACCCCCAGCGCCCCTGCCGGGGCGCTGGGGGTACCCCCGGCCGAAGGCTGGGGGAGGAACCGCGCGACCGGCCACGACGAACCAGCAGCCGGCCGACGGCAGTTCCCCGCCCTGAGGCGAACCTCGTTCAGAGATTCGTGACGTCCAGCTGACCGTCGGCGTACCGCCTCCGCAGCACCTTCTTGTCGAACTTGCCCACGCTCGTCTTCGGCACCGACTCGATGACCGTCCAGCGCTCGGGGAGTTGCCACTTGGCGATCTTCCCCTCCTCGGCGAGGAAGGTGCGCAACGTCTCGAAGGTCGCGGCGGAGCCCTCCCGCAGGACGACCGTGGCCAGCGGGCGCTCCCCCCACTTGTCGTCGGGGACGGCGACGACCGCCGCCTCGGCGACGTCCGGATGGGACATCAGCGCGTTCTCCAGCTCCACCGAGGAGATCCACTCGCCGCCGGACTTGATGACGTCCTTGGCGCGGTCGGTGAGGGTGAGGAAGCCGTCGGCGGAGATGATGCCGACGTCCCCGGTCTTCAGCCAGCCGTCCTCGCTGAACTTGTCGGCGGGGCGCAGCGGTTCGGCGTCGGGGCCGTTGTAGTAGGCGCCCGCGATCCAGGGGCCGCGCACCTCCAGTTCGCCCGCCGACTCGCCGTCCCAGGGAAGGCGTTCGCCGCCGGGGCCGGTGAGCCGGGCCTCGACGCCGGCCGGGAAACGGCCCTGCGTGAGGCGGTAGGCGAACTCCTGCTCGGTGCCCACCACATGGGCCGGCGGACGGGAGACCGTGCCCAGCGGGGAGGTCTCCGTCATGCCCCAGGCGTGACAGACCCGCATGCCCAGCTTGTCGAAGGCGGCCATGAGCGACGGCGGACAGGCCGAACCGCCGATGGTGACCTGGGTGAGCGAGGAGACGTCACGGGGACGGGCGGTGAGCTCGCCGAGCAGGCCCTGCCAGATGGTGGGGACGGCGGCCGCGTGCGACGGACGCTCCTTCTCGATCATCTCGGCGAGCGGGGCCGGCTGGAGGAAGCGGTCCGGCATGAGCAGGTTGACGCCCGTCATGAAGGTGGCGTGCGGCAGGCCCCAGGCGTTGACGTGGAACTGCGGTACGACGACCAGCGAGGTGTCCTGGTCGGTCAGGCCCATCGACTGGGCCATGTTGACCTGCATGGAGTGCAGGTAGATCGAACGGTGGCTGTACACCACGCCCTTGGGGTCGCCCGTGGTCCCGGAGGTGTAGCACATGGCGGCGGCCCGGCGTTCGTCCAGCTCCGGCCAGTCGTACGTGGTCGGCTTCCCGGCGATCAGGTCCTCGTACTCGTGCACGGCCGCGGTCGCGCCCTCCAGCGGCGCACGGTCACCGGGGCCGGAGACCACGATGTGCCGGACGGTCGGCAGCTTGCCCAGCAGCGGGGCGATCATCGGGATCAGCGAGCCGTTGACGATGACGACCCCGTCGGCGGCGTGGTTGACGATCCACACCAGCTGTTCGGCGGGCAGCCGCAGGTTGAGGGTGTGCAGGACCGCGCCCATGGAGGGGATCGCGAAGTACGCCTCGGTGTGTTCCGCGTTGTTCCACATGAGGGTGGCGACCCGGTCGTCGTCGCGGACGCCCAGGTCGTCGCGCAGGGCGTGGGCCAGCTGGGCGGCACGGTCACCGACCTCGGCGAAGCTGCGGCGGTGCGGCTCGGCCTCGCCCGTCCAGGTGGTCACCTGTGACTCGCCGTGGACCCGCGACCCGTGGGTCAGGATCCTGGAGATCAGCAGCGGTACGTCCTGCATGGTGCTCAGCACGGCGTCCTCCCGGGGGCGTCATCGCCTACTCGGTGGTAAAGGGGCTGCGCTGATTCTGCTCACATACCAGGCGGTATGTCACTAGGAGATGGGCAACAAAGCCCGCCCGGTGACCGCCCCGCGACCGCCCCGCGACCGCCGGCCGGCTACCGGGCGAGGACCAGCTCCGGGTCCTCGCGCAGCTTGCCGAGCGCACGCGACACCGCCGACTTGACGGTACCCACCGACACCCCGAGCACCTCGGCCGTCTGCACCTCGCTCAGGTCCTCGTAGTACCGCAGCACGACCATCGCGCGCTGCCGCGCGGGCAGCTTCATGATCGCCCGCCACATGGCGTCGTGCAGGGCCTGCCGCTCGGCCGGGTCGTCCTCCCCGGGCACCAGCTCCGGCTCGGGCAGTTCGTCGCACACGAACTCGTCGACCCGGCGCTTGCGCCACTGCGAGGTCCGGGTGTTCAGCAGGGCCCTGCGCACATAGCCGTCGAGCGCCCGGTGGTCCTCGATCCGCTCCCAGGCCACGTACGTCTTGGCGAGCGCGGTCTGGAGAAGGTCCTCGGCATCGCTCGGATTCGCGGTCAGCGACCGGGCGGTGCGCAACAGGACCGGCTGACGGGCCCTGACGTACGACGCGAACGACGGATACGGCCGCTGGTACGCGCCGGTCTGCCTCGCCGAGACGGCGACGTCCGAAGCGCTGGTGCAGACGGGTGTGGTCATGGCTCCACGCTATGAGTGAGCGGCGTTCCGGCGGATCGGCCGCAGGTCCCGAAGGAGACTCCCCCTCAGGTTGTAGGGGTGGGGCTGCCTACACCTCCTGAAGGTGGAGTACGGGTGCGGTACTCCTGCGGGTTTACCCCTGAGGGGGCACCATCGCCGGAGCGGGCCCGCTCACCCGTCCGAGGTCAGCACCAGCCCGGACGTCGGCACCCCCGTCCCAGCCGTGACCAGCACCCGGTCCGCTCCCGGCACCGGGTTCGCGGCCGTGCCGCGCAGCTGACGCACCCCCTCCGCCACCCCGTTCATCCCGTGCAGGTACGCCTCCCCGAGCTGGCCCCCGTGCGTGTTCAGCGGCAGCCGCTCCCCGGCCACGAAGTCCGCTCCCTCCCCGGGCCCGCAGAACCCGAACTCCTCCAGCTGCATCAGCACGAACGGGGTGAAGTGGTCGTACAGGATGCCCACGTCGATGTCGGCCGGGGCGAGCCCCGAGGTCCGCCACAGCTGCCGGGCCACCACGCCCATCTCCGGCAGCCCGGTCAGGTCGTCCCGGTAGAAGCTGGTCATCTGCTCCTGGGCCCGGCCCGCCCCCTGCGCGGCCGCCGCGATCACGGCCGGCCGCTGCGGCAGGTCCCGCGCCCGCTCCACCGAGGTGACCACGAGGGCCTGGCCGCCGTCCGTCTCCTGGCAGCAGTCCAGCAGCCGCAGCGGCTCGACGATCCAGCGGGAGGCCGCGTGGTCGGCGAGGGTGATGGGGCGGCCGTGGAAGTAGGCGGCCGGGTTGGTCGCCGCATACCTGCGGTCCAGCACCGCCACGTGCCCGAACGCCTCCGGGGTCAGCCCGTACGTGTGCAGATAGCGCTGCGCCGCCATCGCCACCCAGGACGCCGGGGTGAGCAGTCCGAAAGGCAGCGCCCAGCCGAGCGCCGCCCCCTCCGCCGACGGCTCCCGGTGCTGTACGCCCGAGCCGAAGCGGCGGCCCGACCTCTCGTTGAAGGCGCGGTAGCAGACCACCACCTCGGCGACCCCGGCCGCGATCGCCAGCGCCGCCTGCTGGACCGTGGCGCAGGCCGCACCGCCGCCGTAGTGGACCCGGGAGAAGAAGGACAGCTCGCCGATCCCGCAGGCCTGGGCCACGGTGATCTCCGGGCTGGTGTCCATCGTGAACGTCACCATCCCGTCCACGTCCGCCGGTGTCAGCCCGGCGTCGGCGAGCGCGGCGCGCACCGCCTCCGCCGCCAGCCGCAGCTCGCTGCGCCCCGAGTCCTTGGAGAACTCGGTGGCCCCGATCCCCACGACCGCCGCCCGCCCACCGAGCGAGTCCCGCCCCCGCACACTCATGAGCCCGCCTCGTCGCCTTCGTGGGCCCTATGGGCCACATCCATTCCACCGGCCTCACCGGCCTCACCAGTCCCGCCGGTCCCGCTGACCTCGCCGGCCCCGCTGGCCCCGCTGGCCCCACCGGCCTCGCTGCTCCCACCGGCCTCGCTGCTCCCACCGGCCCCGCCCGTCTCGCCAGCCCCGCCGGTCCCGCCGGCCCCGCCCGTCTCGCCAGCCCCGCCAGCCCCGCCGGTCCCGCCGCTGAAGGTGACGGTCACCGTGCCGGTCACGTGCTTGCCGATGGCGTTGGCGCCGACCACCCGAACCGTCGCCGTCCCCCGCTCGCCGTCCAGCTCCTCGATCCGGCCGGTCAGCACCATCGTGTCCCCCGGGTAGTTGGGCGCCCCCAGCCGGATGGCCACCTTGCGGAGCACCGCTCCCGGGCCGAAGCAGTCCGTGATGTACCGGCCGACCAGGCCGTTCGTCGTCAGGATGTTCATGAAGATGTCCGGCGAGCCCTTGTGCCGGGCCAGCTCGGCGTCGTGGTGCACGTCCTGGTAGTCCCGGGACGCGATCGCCCCCGCCACGATCAGTGTCCGCGTGATCGGGATCTCCAGGGCCGGCAGCTCGGTGCCCACGGCCACCCGTGTCGTCTCAGTCCGCACTCGCGATCAACTCCCCCAGTTCCTGGAGCACTTCGCCCCCGCTGCCCAGATAGGCGTCCAACTGGCGCCCCCACAGGAAGTGCCGGTGCACCGGATGCTCGACGTCGGCGCCCGCACCGCCGTGCAGATGCTGGCCCGTGTGCACCACCCGCTGCCCCGCCTCGGACGCCCACCAGGCGGCGGTCAGCGCATGCGTCGTGTACGGCAGCCCCGCGTCCCGCCGCCAGGCCGCCTCGTACGCCGTCACCCGTATCGCCTCGGTGTCCATGTGGGCGTCCGCGGCCCGCAGCTGCACGGCCTGGCGGGTGGCGAGCGGGCGCCCGAACTGCTCGCGGGTGTTGGTGTGCGCGACGGCCCGGGCGAGGGAACCCGCGCAGACCCCGGCCTGAAGCCCGGCGAAGGCGGTACGCGCGGTGGCCAGGACGTCAACGTAGGAGCCGAGGCCGGAGCCGGAGGGGGTACCGGAGCCGAGGGCCTCGGCGGGTGTGTCGTCCAGCGTGAGCCGGCCCGCCGACCAGGGCGCGGTCAGCTCGGTCTCCTCGATGCCGGCGCCCTCTCCGAGCGCCACCAGCCACAGCTCCCGCTCGGCGTCCGCGACCAGGACGTGCGTGGCGTCACGCAGCCACGGGACGACGGGCACGGTACCCCTCAGCCGCCCCCGCCCGGACGGCCGTACCGTCGGCTGTGCCGGGAACGCACCCGTCACCACCAGGGAGCCCTCGCCGATCCCCGGCAGCAGCCGCTCCCGCTGTTCGGCCGTGCCGTGTGCGGTGATCGCCAGCTGTCCGTACACACAGCTCGCCGCGTACGGCACCTGTGCCGTGGTGCGGCCCTGCTCCTCCAGGAGCAACACCAGTCCCAGCAGGCCGAGTTCCGGCACCGCGGCCACCAGCCCGGCCGCGGTGAGGGCCTTCCACAGCTCCGGGTCGCTGCCGGTGCCTGCGGCCCGCAGCCGCTCGTGGGTGGCGAGGTCGGCGAAGATCCGGACGGCCAGCCCGCGGGCCTCGGCCTGCGGCTCGGTGGGCGTGAAGTCCATGTCAGACCCGCCCTTCGGGACCCTCGGCGCCCTGCACGCCCTCGACGCCCTCGACGACCCGGAAGACCGGCAGGGTCAGCACGTCGGCCGCGGCCGAGTCCCCCGCCCCCTCGTCGTAGCGGTCGTAGCGGCGGAACTCCACCCGTACCGGCAGCCCGATCCGCACCTTGTCGTACGGCACCCCCACCACGTTGCTCACCATCCGCACTCCCTCGGCCAGTTCGATCAGGCCCACCGCGTAGGGAGGGTCGAAGGCCGGGAAGGGCGGGTGGTGCATGACGACGTACGAGTACACCGTGCCCTCGCCGGACGACTCGACGGTGTCCCAGTCGAGGGAACCGCAGGAGTTGCACCCCGGCAGCCAGGGGTGGCGCAGGGTTCCGCAGCCGGTGCAGCGCTGGACGAGCAGGCGCCCCTCGGCCACCCCCTCCCAGAAACCGGCGTTGTCCCGGTTGACCACCGGGCGGGGCCGCCGGGGGTGGTCGGCCGGCGGCCTGCGGCGCGGGGCGTACTTGAGGATCCGGAAGCGGTGGGTGCCGACGAGGTCGCCCCCGACCCGGACGTCCGTGCGGGTCGTGACGAAGTGGCCCGTGCCCAGCTTGGTCGTCTTCCGCTCCGAGACCGACTCGATCACCGTGTCGAAGACGACCTCGTCGCCCGGCCGCAGGGGCCTCAGGTACTCCTGCTCGCAGTCGGTGGCGACCACCGAGGTGCAGCCGGCCTCGTCGAGCAGCGCCATCAGCTCGTCGTACGCGCCCGTGCGCCCCAGGTGTCCCGACAGGCCGCCCATCGTCCACGCCTGGAGCATGGTGGGCGGGGCGACCGCGTCCGGCCCCCGGTAGGCCGGGTCGGTGTCGCCCATCGCCTCGCACCAGTGCCGGATCATGGGCAGGTTGACCGGGTCCCGGCCCACGCCCGAGACGGCCGCCGGCTGCCCCTCGTACACCCTCAGCCGTGCCGTCCGCTCATCACTCCCCTCGGTCACGGCCACCCCTCCTCATTCCGAGCCGCATCGTCGCGACGATCTCCCGCTGCACCTCGCTCACCCCGCCCCCGAACGTGTTGATCTGCGCCGCCCTGTTGAGCCGCTCGAGTTCGCCGCCCTCGAACGCCCCCGGCGATCCGGACCGGACCAATGCCGTCTCACCGACGATCTCCTGACACATGCGATACGTCGCGACTGCCGATTCCGTTCCCGCGAACTTCACTCCGCTGGCCTCCGCGGGAGCCACCCGGCCCGCCCCCGCGTCCCCCACCAGACGCCAGCTGAGCAGGCGGTTCGCCGCCAGCCGGGCATGCGCTTCGGCCAGCCGGAAACGAATCCAGGGCTCGTCAACACGGCGCCGTCCCGTCACTGGATCAGGGGTGCGGGCGGCGGTGAGCGCGGCCGCGTAGAAGTCCTCGGCCTGCATGCCGGTCGCGGCGAGGGCGACCCGCTCGTGGTTGAGCTGGTTGGTGATCAGCGACCAGCCGTCGTGCTCGGTTCCGACCAGGTTCCCGGCGGGGACGCGGACGCCGTCGTAGTACGTGGCCGTGGTGATCTGGCCGCCCACCGTCTCGATCGGCGTCCAGGAGAACCCGGGGGCGTCGGTCGGGACCAGGAGGATCGAGATGCCGCGGTGCCTGGGCGCCTCTGGGTCGGTGCGGCAGGCCAGCCAGATCCAGTCGGCGTACTGGGCGCCCGAGGTGAAGATCTTCTGCCCGTCGATCCGCCAGCCGTCGCCGTCCCGCACCGCCCGGGTGCGCAGCGAGGCGAGGTCGGTGCCTGCGGAGGGTTCGCTGTAGCCGATGGCGAAGACCAGGTCGCCGCGGAGGATGCCGGGCAGGAAACGGGCCTTCTGCTCCGCGCTGCCGTACTTCATCAGCGTGGGCCCGACGGTGTTCAGGGTGACCATGGAGACGGGGGCGCCCGCCCGGTACGCCTCGTCGAAGAACACGAACTGCTCGTCGGCGCCCCGGCCTTGACCGCCGTACTCGACGGGCCAGCCGAGGCCGAGGAGGCCGTCCGCACCGATGCGGCGCAGCAGGGCACGGCGTTCGTCGGGCGCTTCCGGTGCGGGAGACGGGATCAAGGAGCGGAAGTAGGCGCGAAGTTCCGCGCGCAGCCGCTGCTGGCGTTCGGTGGGGGCCAGATGCATGATTTCTGACTGTCCGTCAGATACGGTCCACTGTCAAGGCGGTCGGGCCCTCGCGGAGGGAGTGCCGGGAAACGCCCGCGCGGCGGTGCCGAAGCACCGCCGCGCGGACCCGCTGCCATCCCCACAGACACCCCCCACCAGGGCTCAGGCGCGGCCTACCACAGCCGGGTGAAGTGGACGGCGACGTTGTCGTTGCCCTGCTGGAGGGCCGTCCAGGCGGAGCCGTTGACCTGAGCGGTGTTGCTCTGGTTCGACGCGCCGTTGCCCACGGCGTTCTGCTGGGTGGTGGAGGAGTTGCCGTTGTTGTCGTGGCCGACCCCGCTGCCGACGATGCCGGCCACGCCGGCGTTGGCGCTCGATCCGTTGTCCGCGATCGCGCCGTTGTCCGCTGCCGCGACCCCGGCGAAGAGAGCCGCGGCGAGCGGAAGGGCGGAGACGGCGGCGAGGACGCGGGCGGTACGGATGCTTGCCATGTTGTTTCCTCTCAGTGCCCGGCTGTGCCGGAGGTACGTCAAGTAAGGCTTTTTCCGGGGCAGTTGGCCGACCGCCTCGGTGGTTGTCATCGACGTCGCGAGATCAGAATTGCCCACCGAATCCCCGGCGAACCAGCCCGGAAGCCCCTATTCGCCCTCAAGCGTGATGACAAGTCGATAAACCCCTTTCACCATCTTTGGCCACCTCTCGACACACTCGTGACCACGCCGGACATCCGCCCCCTCAAGCACCACAAGGGGAGAACCGTTCCGGCGGCCATCCAGGACGAAATCGCCGGCCGCGGCGTGTCACAGCGAATCCCTCTTTCTTTTTTCGAACGTGCGTACGAACATGGAGGCATGGCCACCACCGACCGGCAGGCCACGACGCTGGCCCTCGCACACGCCCTGTCAGCCGCCGAGCGCGGTCTGTCCGTCATCCCGCTGTCCCGGACCAAGCTCCCGGCGCTGCGCTCCCCGCACCGCCCCGCGCCCGGACCCGCACACGCGGACTCCCGCCACTCCGGCCCGGAACCCGTGCCACCGCCCTGCCACGGCGAGTGCGGCCGTCCCGGACACGGGGTGTACGACGCCACCACCGACCCGGCCCGCATCCGTGAGCTGTTCGCCGCGGCCCCCTGGGCGACCGGCTACGGCATCGCCTGCGGACTGCCCCCGCACCGCCTGATCGGCGTCGACCTCGACGTGAAGTCCGGTACGGACGCCACCGGGTCCCTGCGCGAACTGGCGCTGCGCCACCTGTTCACCATCCCGCCGACGGTCGTCGTGCTCACCCCGAGCGGCGGCCGGCACGTCTGGTTGACCGGACCGCCGGACGCCGTCATCCCCAACTCGGCGGGCCGGCTCGCCCCCGGCATCGACATCCGGGGCGCCGGCGGCTACCTGGTCGGCCCCGGCTCCCGCACCGACCACGGCGTCTACGCCACCGCCCCCGGCACCGCCCACCTGGTCCCGGCGCCCTGCCCGCCGTCCCTCCTCCGCCTGCTGCTGCCGCCCCCGCGAGCACCCCACCCCGCGACCCACCCCTCGGTCGGCGACCGGGGCCAGGGCCTGGTCCAGTTCGTCCTCGCCGCCCACGAGGGCCAGCGCAACACCCGCCTCTTCTGGGCGGCCTGCCGCGCCTACGAGAACGGCATCGGCCGCGCCCTGCGGGCCCCGCTGATCGACGCGGCGGTCCACACGGGCCTGACGGAACGCGAGGCCCGAGCGACGATCGCATCAGCCGCACGAATGACGGGCCACCACCCCTGAACGCCCCCTGACACGGCCCCCTCCGCTGCCGGGAAGCCCCCGGCAGCACGGAACCCCTGCGAAAGATATTTGAACGTGTTCAAATAAGGGGGTGCACCCCAGCGGCCGCATCCGGGCTCTCGCCGCTCCGACAACCGACACCAGGGGGAGAGACCGTGGGTTCAGGTGCAGGTCCGATCGCCTTGGCCGCGTTCTTCTTCTACGCGCTCCTCATGGCCCCGTTCTGCGCGCTCGTCGGTTCGAGAACGTCCTGGCGCATGGGCTGGCTGATGTCGGCCCCTCTCCTCGGCCGCCCCCGCTCCAGCCCTGGGACGGTCGGCTCCACGGCTTTACGGAGCCACTTTGGCGCGAGCCTCGAAGATCATGGCCCCAACGTCGTGCTTTACCGGGCAGGTCCACAGCCTGCCCGACGCACCGAAAGCTTACGGGGCCATGATCACTCGCGCCAAAGCAGCGCCACCCCATAGCCGCTACACCGACCTATTTGGCAGGTGCCCGCTGTCAGCTGAATGCCTTCACTAGCGCTGCAACTTTTCTGAAATCGGTGATTTCTTCCGTAGAGGAACCTTGCCGGACAAAGACTCGTTCCCCACAGTAAGAAAGGTCATTCTGGCCGGGAATCAAGAATCTGATGATCGAGAGCCCCTTGTACTCGATCGTATCCACGCCACTCATGATTTGGGTAGCCAAAGGTTCACTGATCGGCTGCTGAGCAAGCTTCGCCATGAAGCGCTGCACGTAAGCTTCTAGCGAAATTTTTAGGAGCTTCGCTTCCCTGTCTACGCCCACGACGTGATGCTGGCCAACTTCCAATGGAGTAACGGAATCAAGCGTTTCGATTCTCTTTGCGTCAGCCTCTTTATCGGCAACCCCAACAAACAGATATCCCTCATGGCCACGTTGCACGTTAGCGATTCCGCAAATAGTCTCGGCTAGCCGCTCAAAAAGGGCGTCGTCCCATTTCCTGCGACTATCCAGCCTGAGAACCCCCTGCTTGAACTCGTATCGACTGGTCTCGATCCGGGACCTTCGCAGTGAGTTCTCGAAATCCAGAGCCAAGCCTGGACCGTGACCAAACACGGGCGGCACCCTATCTACGAAGTACCTCTGGATAAGCCCCGTGATTGTGTCAATGTTGGAAGTGCGCTCCTCTGCCGAAGTGTAGTGTCGCGCACTGTTAAGGCGAGGTCCTACATTCTTGAGGGCGGCCACGATAGCCGCATTTTCGGATGGTGACTTCTGTTGGCGCACGACGAGTTCAAAGAAGGCCATGAAAATCGCATAGAACGGCGTACGGATGGGGTTTCCGCCCCCCGGACGAACCAAATTTCGAAGACCATTCGGACCAGGCAGTTCCGCGTCGATTACCTCAGTCAGCACGGAGAATGTCGATTGAATCTCCTCTTGCAGTCGCCGACTCCCATAAGCTGCAAGATTTCTTTCGATGCGCTTGTGCTTGTCACTCTGCGAGTCGTAAATTTCATCAAACTCTTCTTTGCTGGCAGGGAAAGGACTTCCGAGCAAGATGGAAGCCGCGACATCTGCCACCATTTGTTCATCGTCACCTTCCCGCAACTGCTTCACATTGAGAATTCCATGCCGAATCCACACTGTGTCTTCCGCGCGAACCCCGTACTTCTGCTTCTCGCGAGATGATTCGATGGAGATGCTGGGCATGTCGTGCAAGAGAAGCACGTCATCGGAAACATCGCCTCGTAGTGAGCTTGCAACGGTTCGCACCAGCTCCGAAAACGGGTTGAGCATACCGGCTTGCCGTTTTTCTTGAGCGCTCAACTGGCGACCATTTGAGTTAATTCGACTGAATACGTCTGTGATTTGCCCTTCAGTCTGAGTCGGAAAGATCGTAACAGCCAGCTGGTAATCGAGTAGGTTCGCGCATTTGTCGGCAGGGAGCAGAGAATTGGCTTCGGCTGGCGTGAAGGCTTTTGCATCAGCTGCCTGGCGCGCCCGAGCGCTTTGCCCTAGATCAAAATGCATGCCTTTGTACTCGAACTTCTGCTCAATGAAGGAGAAGATGGCGTCTAGCCGCTGCATGCCATCGATGATCTCATACTTGCCGCTTCCGTGAATCTCTGGCCTTTCAGCAAGGAGAATCAAAGGAATTGGATAGCCGTCCAGGATGCTGTCAATTAGAAGCTGCTTTTCAGCTACGGACCAGACTAGCTTTCGCTGGTACCGCCGATTCACCAGGAGTGAATCGTCCCTGAAAAGCCGATACGCTTCCTGAACACTCATGCCGCGGGGGGTAATGGAAACGTGGACTTCAGTTGACAAGATTCGCTCCCTTGTATGTGCGTGTGCAGCCCACACAGCTTGGCACGTCCGGGCGTACTGTGTCTGGGTTTGTGCAGCGAGTGGGCTGCCAGGCCCCGCTCGCTCGCGAGGCTGCGTCCCCCAGCGTCGCGGCTTGTCGGACGCCAGTGACCGTAGGGGGGAATCACGGGGAGTGCCGAGGACTCCCAAGCTCAGTGCACAGGTCTGATCATGGGGGCACTCTCGACACGGTGCTCGACCCGGCAGAGGATCAGCGCTGTGACTGATGACGAACTCATCACGGCTGTCCGCGCACATGTAGTCGGCCGGACGCTGCCGCCCCCGGCGTTGGAGGCGGACGTCAGTAAGGCGGAAGAGACCGTGGGGCATCCGATGCCCCAACTCCTGAGAAGGCTCTACCTCGAAATCGTCAACGGCGGCTTCGGACCTCGGGGCGTGGTGTCCCTGACCGACACGGGCGACTGGTTCAGCGAACGCGTCGACATCGCGATGGCCTACCACGACTTCGCCAACCCTGATGAGTCCCTTCCACGAGGGATCGTCCCTCTGATGGACAGGGGCTGCGCGATGTGGGCCCTGATCGACTTCCGCGCGGAGGACGGGCAGATGTGGGACTGGGACCCCAACCTGTGCTGCATGCAGCATGCCCTCGCCCCGCTTGAACAGTCCCTGGCCCAGTGGCTTGCCGACTGGCTGCACGGCACTGTGCCTCAAGGTCCCTACCCACAACGCGAGTCGGTCAGCAAGAACTGTTCCTCAGCGTGACTCCAGGGGAGCCCATGGCAGAGGAAGACGGGGCAATCCGCGCCCTGGCACAGCTCGCTGACCACGTGCACTGGGTTCGGAAGTGGCCCGACTAGCCGACTTGGCGTGACCGGCTCCACCGATGGGTGTCCCCCGAGGCCTACCAGTACAACCGGGGTGGCACCCCACCCAGACCCTGGGTCGACCGGCCCGCCGGCCACTACGAGCGGACAGGCTGGCGTATTCGTGCCGCCTACATCAAATCCAGCCTTGCTTTCGAGGTCGAGTACGTAGTCTGCGATCTGTGCAAGATCGGCTGGGTCGAATCGCCCCACTCCTACGAGGGCTACCAGCGCTACGGCCTCGCCTCAGCCGCTCTCCAGTCATTACGCCGTGCCTACCCTGGGCTCCGGTGGCACACAGCGGGCGGGCACTTCCGCCAGGCCAAACCCTTCTGGGACTCCGTCGGCACGGACGTACCCGGCGGCTACACCCAGCAGAAGAGGTGCTCCCACGTCCCGTAGAGGGATCTCTCATGACGCCGTGCAGGGAACGCGGGCCGCAACCACAAGCGCACCAGATCACGCGGGGAACAGCGGAGAACCACGGTGAAAGCGGCTCCGCGCGGTGAACTCTCCGCGTCACCATTCGCTCAGGTCAGCGCTCCAATGAGTCCCAAGTGCTCGCAGCTTCCCAAGCTGAGGGCATGTACTTGTGCTGATGTTCCCTGTCAGCAGTGCGATCGGTGGCGATCGAATATGCCTACTTGATCCCGCGACCGCTCAAATGCCTGATCGAATGCGGTCAGATCGCTATGACGTACCAGCAGTCCCTCTACTCTCTGGCCAACACTCACGTAGGGGGGAACAAGGGTTGGCACCGACCTACCTGGCTGACCATGAACGTTTGGACTGTCACGTCCGGGATCGTCGGGTTGGCGCTTAGCGGCCTAGGCACCTACCTCATGGTTCCTGCGTCCTCCACACAGGCGTCCACCGGGTACGCGATCACAACGCCCAGCGAAGCGGACCGAATCGGGCTCTGTCTCCACTCCGTCAAGGGGGCCGGCCAGGTGCCCAAGGAGGGGGCACTGTGGCTCGTGGTCCATGGAGTTGGCAACCGCGGCTATTACCTGTCCCGGCAGGTTCAGCCAGACACCAGCGGCAACGGCTGGGGCGTAGGCTCCCTCCAGGTCGGCAACGCCGCCAGTCCGGAGGGCCAGCAATACGATCTCATCCTGTGGCGCCTTGACCCGAGGCTGACGGACGTAGTGGATCACGTGTTCACAGCGGAAGGCATGCCGGTATTCGTTGGGCCGCCGGAGGAGGCCACCACGGTGGCGCACACGACAGTCGTTCGCACAGCAGACAGGCACCCCTGCTGACAGGCACACATAAGGACCCGGGGCGCCGTCCAGGCATGGCCCGACGGCGTGATGGACGGGCAGAGCAGCCGTCTCAGTTTCCGTCTCATTCAGCGCAGTACATGGCCGTTCAGCCCGGACCGCACGTGGCAGCCAACTCACGGACCGGCCAGCGGTGAACGCAGGTGAACGGCCCTGTACGAGCCCCGTGCCCCCACCACCACAGTTGGAAAGCGTGTTGGCGGTGCGCGATTCAGCAGATGGCTGGTCGTGCCGGGCCTGGTTGGGATTGGCGGACGCCTGTGCACGTCACCAGCGTGCTGCCGTCCTCGGCGAGGAACAGCATGAAGACCCATGATCCGTCGGCTGTCCTGATCTGACCCAGCCGAATCGGCCCGCCGTGTAGGTCGAGGCGTTGCACGGCCCGCGCCAACCCGGAGGTCTCGATGCCTCTCCGAAGGGTGTGACGGAGCCGGCGCCCGTAGATAGTCGCGAGTGACTTAGCTGACGTCGTACTGTCCCAGACGACGTAAGAAGCGCCGGCGCGGAGGGCAGCCAGAGCGGCCGACGACGTGTCGTCGCCACCGCACAGCAGCCGTTCGAGCTGTTCCCGCTCCATGACCACACCCCCGTCGGGATCCTGCTGTACAGCAACGAGGTACAGCAACCCCAGCAACCGGCAGCGACCACCACCGGCCGCCGAGCCCTTCCCCGCAGCCTCTATGACCTCCAATGACCGATCTCTACAGAGCTACGGATTAAAAGATCGCAGGGTGAGACATCCTGGCCTCTTGCCAGTTCGCCTCACCCTGCCTTCAGCTCTGTCTACCGCCTGTTGGACTTCTAGCGGCGTTTATATCCCCGGCTCCGTCGCAGCGTCACGACGGCCGCGGCTGGTGGCGACACGCAGAACATCCCGTAATGCGTCTACCAACTGAGCGGCGTAGAAGCTCAGTTCCGCCTCGGTCGTGGTCTCACCATCAAGCACCTGAGGCGCCTGCTCCAGCAGTTCCCCCGCCATGCCGAGTTGTATCGACTCGACGTGGTCCGCGAGGCGGGACATGAAGCCTTCCGGGTCGTCGGTGCTCAGGTAGCAGGGCTTGCCTTCCGGTCCCACCCACGGGAGAAGCCTCAACTCGCTCCGTGCCGTCATGCCTGCTCCTGCCTCTCGATGGTTGTGGATCCAGTGGACGAGTGGCACGTGCAGTCGCACGCCTCGTAGATCACCGGGACATCAACCGGCGACAATGCCGGAGAGGACTCCGCGCAGGCGTGGTGCGTGCCGATGTGGCAGGCCGTTGAGCGGTACGGGGTGACTGCGGTCTCCGTGCTGCGTGGTTGCCGTTGGGCGGGCATCAGCCGACCCCCAGGAATGGCGTCCACGTGCTGGCCGGCGAGTGGTGCGAGGCTTCGGCGGTCAGAGCGTGCCGTCGTGCACGCTTCTCCCAGGCCAGGATGTATGGGCGGACCAGTGCGACGTCCTCACCTCTGAGCAGGTAGCGATGGCCCGTCCATTCGCGGACCAGCCCCAGGGTGACCGTGGTTTGCTCCACGGGCCTGGCGGAAGCGGGGGCGGCTGGCGGGCAGGACGGCGGTAAGCCGCGACGGTGTCTGCCCCTGGGGACGTTGCGCGCCCTGGTGGAGGAGAGGGCGCGGCGGATACGGTTGAGCACGCTGAATCAGCTCCTATCGCTGATGGCTCGGTCCCCCGGCATCGCCCGCCGTGGGGACCGCTTTGCGTACGGCCGCCCAGAGCGTGCGGCCGTTCAAGCTGGTGGCGTGGAGCCCGAACCTGTCGGCCTCGGCCACCACCTCCAGGACCTCCCTCCACGCCTCGGTGGAGAGCGATTCCGGTAACTCCGCTTCGACCCATGTGAAGCCGGCGCGTTCCTCCACGCGCGTGGGGAGTCCGACGGCGGACAGCCGGGCGGCGATGGCCGCCGCGCTAACTCCCGAAGCGGGCACAGGGCAGCCTCCGTCACCAGCGATCACTTTCGGTGAAGCTAGTTAACTAGATTAGAGCTAGTGGACTAGATTTTCCACATGTCTGAGCAGCCGCCTTACCTGCGCATCGCCGACGAACTCCGGCGGCGGATCGCGGAGCATGTGTGGGAGCCGGGGGACCGCCTTCCTTCCCGCGCGCAGATCGGCCAGGAGTGCGGCGTGGGCGAGAACGTCGTCCGTCGCGCGCAGGAACTGCTGATCTCGCAGGGCGTGCTGGAGGGGCGAGCCGGGTCGGGCACCTACGTCGCCGAGCCACGGCAGCGCGTTCGGGTCGTTCGGTCCTCAGCGCGTGAGCAGCCCCAGGGGTCGCCGTTCCGCGCGGACATGAAGGCCCTCGGCAAGCAGGGGGACTGGGAGAGCCGGACCGACGCCAAGGTCCCCGCTCCCGCCGACATCGCCGCGCGGTTGGGCATCGCCGAAGGCGACCTGTGCGTGCGGACCGCGTACGAGTTCCTGGCCGACGGCAGGCCCGCGCAGCTCTCCACGAGCTGGGAGCCCTACGACCTCACGGCCGGCACCCTCGTCGTCCTCCCCGAGGGAGGCCCGCACGCCGGGACGGGTGTCGTGAACCGCATGGCCGCCATCGGGATCACCGTCAGCCACGCCGTGGAACAGCCGGAGCCCCGGCATGCGACCGCCGAGGAGGCATCGCTCCTTGGTATCCAGAAGGCCGCGCTGGTCACCCACATCCGGCGGACCTACTACAGCGACCAGGGACGGCCCGTCGAGACCGCGGACATCATCGTGCCCGCCGCCCACTGCGAGATCGTCTACGAGATTCCCATCAACCGGTAGGCGACAGCCCCCTCAGGCCATGGTCCGAGGCCCGCAAGTCGTGCCCCAGCCGTGCCCCTTCCGTGCCCGATAGAGCGGGAAACAAGGGGGAACAGCGGTATCCGGCGGGGAGCGGACACGACAACGGCCCCTGACCGTCTTGCCTGGTCAGGGGCCGTTCGCGTCATGCGGTGGGTGTGGGATTTGAACCCACGGTGACTCTCGCCACGACGGTTTTCAAGACCGTTCCCTTAGGCCGCTCGGGCAACCCACCCCGCGCTGATCGAGATCGGCGCGGGGAACAGGGTAACCGGTTCGTGCGGGCGGGTGGGAGTCAGTTGTCGCCCACTCGGGAGCCGAGGGTGAGGGTGACCGTGTGTTCCGAGCCGCCCCGCTTGTAGGTGACCTCCACCTTGTCACCGGGCTTGTGGGTCCAGATCTCACCGATCAGGGTCGGCCCGCTGTCGATCACCGAGTCGTCCAGCTTGGTGATGACGTCGCCGGGCTTGAGGCCGGCCTTGTCGGCGGGCCCGCCCGACTCGACCGCGGCCGAGCCGCCCGAACCGGAGTCGGTGATCTGGGCGCCGTTCGACGAGTCCTCCAGGGACACCGAGGCGCCGATCTTCGCGTACACCGGCTTGCCGGTCTTGATCAGCTGCTGGGCCACGTACTTGGCCTGGTTGATCGGGATGGCGAAGCCGAGGCCGATCGAGCCCGACTGCCCGGTGCTGCCCAAACCGCCGCTGGAGGCGGACTGGATCGCCGAGTTGATGCCGATCACCGCGCCCGTGGCGTCCAGCAGCGGACCGCCGGAGTTGCCCGGGTTGATGGAGGCGTCGGTCTGCAAGGCGCTCATGTAGGACGCCTTGCTGGAGGCGCTGCCGTCGCTGGAGGCGACCGGGCGGTTCTTGGCGCTGATGATGCCGGTGGTGACGGTGTTGGACAGGCCGAAGGGGGCGCCGATCGCGATCGTCTCGTCGCCGACGGCCACCTTGTCGGAGTCGCCCAGGGGAAGCGGCTTGAGGTCCGACGGCGGGTTCTTGAGCTTGATCACCGCAACGTCGTAGCCCTGCGCGTGGCCGACGACCTCGGCGTCGTACTTCTTGCCGTTCGGGAAGGTCGCGGTCAGCTTGCCGCCGTCGAGGGCGTCGGCGACCACGTGGTTGTTGGTGACGATGTGGCCCTGGGTGTCGAAGACGAACCCGGTGCCGGTGCCGCCGTCGCCGCTGGTGGACTCGGCCTCGATGGTGACCGTGCTGGGCAGCGACTTGTTGGCGACCGCCGCGATGGTGCCGGCGGCGCGCTTGACCTGGGTGACACCGCTGTCGGTGGACGCGGAGACGGTCGTGGAGCCGCTGTCGTCGTTGTTCTTGGCCAGCGTGTAGCCGAGACCGCCGCCGGCGCCGCCCGCGACCAGCGCGGCCACCAGGACGGCGGCGATCAGGCCGCCGCGTCCACTGCCCTTCTTCGGCGCGTGCTGCGGCTGCTGGTACGGGTGGTGCTGCTGCTGGTCGTACGGCGAGCCCCAGCCGGCTCCGGCGGCCGCTCCGGCACCCGCTCCGGCGTCCGCGTAGGAAGGGGTCGCGGGCGGCGGGGGCGGCCAGGCACCCTCGGGGGCCTGCGGTGCGGCCGCGTACGGGTCGCCCGCGGCCGGGGCGGGGGCGCCCTGGGGGGCCGGCGGGATCGGTGCGGTCGGCGCGTCCCCCTCGGAAGCGGCGGGCTGCGGGGAGGCAGCGGGAGTCGCCGGCGGCACTGGAGGTGTGGACGGGGCCGGGGGTACCGGGTTGCCCTCGTTCTCGGTGCTCACAGCTTCTCTCCTCGGTCCACGGCTGCTTTTGTCGGTCGCACTCGGTCACGCTCGTTCACGCTTGTATGTCGGTCCGGCGCGATTCAGCTGTGCATGTGCTTTTGTATGCCGTCAGCTTTTCCCACAGGCCGTCAGAGCACCATAAGCGGTGGCTGTGGGTACACGGACAACCTTTATATAGGGCCTGTCCGACAAAAGTTCCCTTTGCTGGCATCGGGGATGCCCCCGGGTACCCCTTGACGGTGGCACCATGTCGCGGTGACCCACGCACCACAGCATCGCATCCAGGTCGTCGCCCACCGCGGGGCCTCCGAGGACGCCCCCGAGCACACGCTGGCCGCCTACAAGAAGGCCATCGAGGACGGCGCCGACGCCCTGGAGTGCGACGTTCGCCTGACCGCCGACGGGCACCTGGTGTGCGTGCACGACCGACGGGTCAACCGTACGTCCAACGGGCGGGGCGCGGTCTCGGCCCTGGAGCTCGCCGACCTGGCCGCCCTGGACTTCGGCGCGTGGAAGAAGAGCCCGGCCTGGCGGGGGCGGGACGAGGAGCCCGACTGGGAGTTCCGGCCGGAGGACCGCGGGGACACCTCCGTACTGACGCTGGAACGGCTGCTGGAGCTGGTCGCGGACGCCGGACGGCGGGTGGAGCTGGCGATCGAGACCAAGCACCCCACCAGGTGGGCGGGCCAGGTGGAGGACCGGCTGCTGACGCTGCTGAAGCGGTTCGGGCTGGACGCCCCGGCCACGACGGCCGACTCGCCGGTGCGCGTCATGAGCTTCTCCGCGCGGTCGCTGCACCGGGTACGGGCGGCCTCGCCGACCCTGCCGACGGTCTACCTGTTGCAGTTCCTCTCGCCCCGGCTGCGCGACGGACGGCTGCCTGCCGGCGTGCGGATCGCGGGCCCCTCCGTCCGGATCGTGCGCAACCATCCCTCGTACATCGAGCGGTTGAAACGCAACGGCCACCAGGTGCACGTGTGGACGGTGAACGAGCCGGAGGACGTGGACCTGTGCGTGGAGCTCGGCATCGACGCGATCATCACCAACCGGCCCGCGGCGGTGCTGCGCCGGCTGGGGCGGTGAGCTGAATAAGTCTCAGATAAAGAGACACGTAAAGGACGTCTCGCGCCTCTTGACCCAGGCGCCCCACTCACATCATTCTCACTTTCGGCCACACCGTCGAAATCAAGCCATACGAAGCCGTGTCTGGGGGACGCGGCGACGACCCGTCACAGGGAGTGCTCCGGCGCGTTCGGTGTGTATTCGCCCGTTGCGAATGCGTCACCGGACATTCATTGGCCGGTTTCCGGTTCAGGCCGATGGGGCATCCACACCGTGGCGTGGGGCAAAGGAGGTCTCGGGGGTGGCGTTGGTGGTGGCACAGGAGGTGCCCACGTCGTCGAGCATGGCCGTTCCCCATGGCCCTGCGGGCGTGGGGAAGGCGCGACACCGTATGCGCGATCAGTTGCGCACGGGCGGCCTGTCGGAAGCGGTCATCGATGATGCCGTACTGATCCTTTCCGAGCTTTTGAGCAATGCCTGCAAGCACGGGCGCCCGTTGGGGGACGCCCTGGCCGGAGACGGTGACGTGCGGGCCGCCTGGCGGGTGGACTCGCGCGGACGGCTGGTCGTCGAGGTCACGGACGGCGGCGGACCGACCCGGCCGGCCCCCATGACGCCCTCGGTCACGGCACACGGCGGCCGCGGGCTGAACATCATCACCGCGCTCGCCGACGACTGGGGTGTCCGGGACGACGCCCGAGGCGAGGTGACCGTGTGGGTCGTGGTGCACGAGGACGCGCGCGTCCCCCGCGCCCGGGACCGCCGCGACACCCTCGCCGCGCGCGTCGCGACACCCACGGGCCCGGAACTCACCGACCTGGACTTCACGGACGCGTTCGACGACCTGGACTGACCCGGACACGCTCGCCACACCGGGCGCCACCGACCCGGGACGCGTTCGACGCACCGGGCGCCACCGACCCCGGACACGCTTCGACCCACCGGGCGCCACCGACCCCGGACACGCTCGCCGCACCGGGCTTCACCGGCCCCGGACGCGTTCGACGCATCGGCGCGCTCGGCGCCCCGGACACGATCGGCCGGCCGGGCGGGCCCGCCTCGCCCGGCGCGCCGTCCACGATCCGCCCTTCCCGGACCGCTTCCCGCCGCCGCTCTGTCCACAGGTTCCCGTGGTCCGGGGCGTGAACGGCTAGGCTCCCGCCAGTACGAGACGAGCCGTAACCGGGAGACACCCAGATGGCCAAGAAGCGACCCCAGACGAAGGCCACGCGGCCGCAGCTCAGCGACGCTGAGATCCCGGTTGTCGGCGCCCGCGAACCCTGCCCGTGCGGCAGCGGCCGGCGCTACAAGGCGTGCCACGGCCGGGCGGCCGCGCACGCGGCGACCGAGCTGGTGCACCGCCCGTTCGAGGGGCTGGCGGGCGAGGGCGACTGGGTCGCGCTGCGCGAGCTGGTGCCCGCCGCCACCGTCGAGCTCACCCTGAAGGACGGCCTCCCCGAGGGCGTCCCGTCGGTCACGCTCGCGACGGTGCTGCCGATGGCCTGGCCGGCCCTGCGCCGCGACGACGGCTCGGTCCTGCTCGGCCTTCAGAACGACACGGCGTCCGGTGACATCAGCCGCGACCTCGCCGACATCCTCCAGCGCGCGCTGACCGCCGAGCCGGGCACTCCGGTGCAGGGCCGCCGGGCACCCGCCGACGGCCCCCGGCTCCAGGACCTGCTCGACCCCGAGGGCGCGTTCGAGCCAGTTGTGCACGAGGGCTTCGAGTTCTGGGTGCCGGACGCGGAGAACGCCACCCCGGACGTGACCGCCTCCCTGGAGCGGGCCAACGCGGCGGCCATCCCGACGGTGAAGCTGACCGGCGTGGACTCCGCCTACTGGTGCGAGACGCCGGAGAAGAACCACCTGCGCTGGGTCATGCCGTATGCCGAGGAGCAGCTTCTGGACGCTCTCGCGCGGCTGCACGCGGCGGGCAGCTCGAGCCTCGGTGAGGGCACCCGGCTGGTCGGTTCCTTCCGTGCCCACGGGCTCACCGTGCCGGTCTGGGACCTGCCGAGCGGCGTCGGCGCGGAGGACGTGGAGAAGCCGGCCGCGGAGTTCGCCGAGCGGCTCACGACCGCCCTGGCCTCGGACGCACCGCTCACGGCGGACGAGCGGCGGGCCCGCGGCGGGCTCACCAACCGGCAGGTCACGCTCAGCTGACGATCAGCGCGGACGCGGGGCGCGGCTGACCGGTCGGTCAGCCGCGCCAGGCCCGTCGGGTCAGGTGACTCCTGTCACAACTTCCCTACGTGGCAAGCAAATACGTGTCCGAATAGCCGAGATCGAATTTGCGAACCGCCGATCTCTTGTTACCGTCTCAGTAGCCCGGTTGCTGGTGCATCCCCCGTCGCCAGCAACCGGGCCTTTTCATGCCCGCGTCCGGTGTACGGACCGCAGCGAAGCGTCAACTCCCGTCAACAGCCTTCGAGTTGCCGCCGGACGACACCGCGGAGCCGGCCCCGGGAACTTCCGCGGAACCGCTGCCGGCGCCACCCCCGGAATCGCCGTCGGCGCCACTCTGCCGGCCCGCCTCGGAACCGCTTGCCGACGCGTCCCCGGGCTTGTCGCTCCCGGCATCGCTCGCGGGTCCGGTCCCGGAGTCGCTCCCGGCATCGCTCGCGGATCCGGTCCCGGAGTCGCTTGCGGAGTTGCTCGCCGAGCGCAGCAGCAGTGGCCCGTCGTCGTCCCGCGCCGCGAACTCCGAGACGGCCGTGTAGGCGTCCAGCGCGCCCCGCGTGTGTTCCCGGGGCGTCTCACAGGTGGCGGGCTCGTCGTCGGCGTCGGTGTCGCAGTGCGTCTGCACGGTGTGGCCGTGCGGGCCCATCAGACTCAGCACGGAGTCCAGGCCGGCCCCGGTGGCGTTGCGGTAGTAGGTGCGCGCCCAGGTGTCCGCGCCCTGGGTCATCACACAGGTCTGCGCCTCGACGCCGTCGGGCGAGGTGAGTTCGGGACCACAGCGGGCGGCCGTGGCCAGGCCCAGCCCGAGCACCAGAGGAGAGCGGGCGGGCACCGGCAGCTTCGCGTCGTCGCGCCGCCCGGACGGACCGGAGGGGCGCGCGGCGGCATCGCCCACCTGCCCTGCGGAAGCCACGGTCAGCGGCAGCGCGACCGCGCACACCACGACGCCCGCGAGGGCGAGCAGACGTACGTTCATGTAGCGGAAGATAACGACCACGACGGGGCAAGCCACGCGCGCGCGCCCGAGATCCTCACAACTCGGGTGCGCTCACACCCGTACGAGTGAGGGCGTCGACCACGGCGTCCACCACGGCCTCCACATCGGGCACCCAGGGCTTGGCCGAGCCGGGCAGCGGAGCCCGCTCCCAGCGGATGGCGCCCTGACCGGTCTCCGAGGGCGGCAGGGCGAGATAGCCGCCCTCGCCGTGGAAGCGCAGCGAGCCGGGGACGAAGTCCTTGGCGTACAGCAACTCGCCCAACTGCTCCATGGAGTAGGGCTTGACGAGCAGCGCCCAGCGATTGGGCGCCGCCACCACCGGGCCGAGGCGCATGCCGCGGCGGTCGAGGAGGGTGAGCGCGCGGGAGGCGGCGAGAGCGGGCAGGCTGACCGCGCAGGGCGCCTTGCCGCCGGCCGCTCCGGTGGCGAGCACGATCGGGGCCGTCGGCCGGTTGCCCCACCACCAGCGGACCATGCGCTCGTCGGTGGTGGCGGCGAGCAGACCGGGGTCGAAGGGGTGCGCGCCGGGCACCGTGCACTCCGGGTCGGGGCAGGCGCACCGGGCCCGGCCCTGCGGATCCGGGGCCACTCCCGGGAGTACGGGCCACTGCCATTCCGTCGCGAAGGTCAGGGCCGCGCCGAGGAACTCAGGCCCCTTGTCGTTGCGCTTGGACAGGAGCCTGCGTCGCCTTTTGAGGATCTCGCGCATGAGCGCTCGTTCCTTTCCGTTGCACCGCTGGCAACACCGAGGACCACATCACACCATGTGTCGATCACTTCACTGTGCGTACCTGTTGGCGCATCACACCCTTGCGCCGGGCAAGGGGAACCCCAGGGGGTCGAGCGGGGGCCGCACCCGCGTCCCGTACTGCCTCTATCAAAACCACGGACACGGCGTGGGGGTGGCGAAGTCTGGCGTTTTGCCGTTCCGAGTGTTTCTCTCCGCCTCCGCCACGGGAGGATGGGGCACGGTCGTCGGTGGTTAAGACGCCCGGGTCCGTCGCCAGGTTCCGGGTGCTCCCCAACCACCCCTGGCCTTCACCGAGTACGTACCCATCACGACCGTTGTGACGCTCCGTGGAGCAAGGCCAGTCGACCGCAATGAACCGTTACCCGAGTCAGTTTTAAGCCAACTTTGCTTTTGTGCAAGCCGTCCGGGAGACACCTCCGCAAGGTCCCACGGACACCAGGAATCCCGGCAGGACAATGCTGGACATCTCCTTACGAGTGCGTGTACATGTGGAGACACTGCCGGCGGCGCAGAAAGACATGGGGGTTTGCGATGCTTTTGAGCAGTACGCACAGGTCTGAAAGCCGGACGCGATGAACGCCCCGCACCCTCCGAAAGTGGCTGGAATCGATTCAACGGTTCCCACGCCCGCCCACACTGTCGCGCCGATTCCCCCCGCCCCGGGCGCACCTCCCGTCCCGAAGGCCCCCGCCGTCCCGGCCCCCGGCACCCTCCTCCAGGACCGGCTGGCCGGCTGGGTCTCCGACCTCACCACCCTCCATGAACTGACCGAACGGTTCGCCCGGACCGACGGACCGGAGCCCGCTCTCCAGGAGCTGCTGCGCGCCGGTGCCGCCCTCGTGGGCGCCCGGCGCGGCCTCGTGGCGCTGGAACCCGGTGACGGCCTCGGGCCGCGGACCACGATCGGCCTCGGACTGGGCCCCGCGGACCTCGGCCACCTGGAGACCGTCCCGCGCGGCGCGCTGCCGTACGACAGCGGTACCGCCGGTGAGATCGCGCACCCGGACCTGTTCGCCGAGGACGGCCTCGACCCACGCCACCGGGAGGTCGCCGCCCGCCTCGGCTACGCCGCCAGCTACGCGCTCCCCCTCGCCACCGACGCGGGTGCCCGTCTCGGCGCCGTCGTCTGGCTCTACGACGAACCGGCCGAACCGAACGAGCGGCGGCGCCACCTCATCGGCCTGTACGTCCGGCACGCCGCCGAGCACCTGGTGCGGCTCCTCGAGGTGCAGCGCACGCGCGCGTGCATGGCGACCATCGCCGAGGAACTGCTGCCGTCCCGGCTGCCCCGGGTGGCCGGCGTCCAGCTCGCCGCCCGGCACCGCACCGGCCCGCGCGGCGGCGGCGACTGGTACGACGCGCTGCCGCTGCCGGACGCCGCCCTCGGTCTCGCGGTCGGCTCGGTGACCGGCTCAGGACCGAGCGCGGTCGCCGCGATGGGCCGGCTGCGGGCCTCCCTGCGGGCGTACGCGGTGATGGAGGGCGAGGACCCGGTCGCGGTCCTCTCCGACCTCGAACTGCTGCTCAGGCTGACCGAACCGGCCCGCTCCGCCACTGCCCTGTTCGCGTACTGCGAACCCGCGCTGCGCAAGGTCACCCTGGCCGGGGCCGGCCACAGCCCGCCGCTGCTGATCGGTCCGCACCGCACCGAGTTCGCGGAGACCTCGGTGTCCGCGCCGCTCGGGATGCTGGCCTGCTGGGAGGCGCCGAGCGTGGAGATCCAGGCCGCGGCGGGAGAGACGGTTCTGCTGTACACCGACGGGCTGCTGCACCGCACCGGCGACCCCATGGACCGCGCCTTCGCCCGCCTGCACACGGCCGCCGCGAGCATCCCGCGGGCGCTGCGCCACGACCCTGGGGCGGTCGCCGACCACGTGCTGCGCACGGTGCTGCCGGACGGCCTGGACACGGCGGAGAGCGAGGAGGACGTCGTCCTGCTGGCCGCCCGGTTCGACTGACCGGCCAGTCAGGAAGCGGAGGCCGACGCACCTCATACGGCCATGGGTCCCCGTCCGGTCCCCGTCCCTGGGACGCCGTTCGGTACGAACGTACGATGGACGGGATCCACAGCAGTGTCGAGGAGGATGAACGTGGCCGACGAGCTCCCGGAGACCCCGGAAACTGTGCTCGACAATGCCGCTGACGCGGCGGACGAAGAGCCGATCAAGCAGCGCAAGAACGGCCTGTACCCGGGCGTGTCCGACGAGCTCGCCGACAGCATGAAGTCCGGCTGGGCCGACACCGAGCTGCGCGGCCTCGAACCCGTCGAGCAGGCCGGGCACACCGCCCGCCGCCGCGCGGAGCTGTCCGCCCGCTTCCCGGGCGAGCGCCTGGTGATCCCGGCAGGCAACCTGAAGACCCGCTCGAACGACACGGAATACCCGTTCCGTGCGTCGGTCGAGTACGTCTACCTCACCGGCAACCAGACCGAGGACGGCGTACTGGTCCTGGAGCCGAAGGACGACGGCCATGTGGCCACCGTCTACCTGCTGCCCCGCTCCGACCGTGAGAACGGCGAGTTCTGGCTCTCCGGGCAGGGCGAGCTGTGGGTGGGCCGCCGCCACTCGCTGACCGAGTCCGAGACGCTCTACGGCATCCCCGCCGCCGACGTCCGCGAGCTGGCCGACAAGCTGCGCGAGGCGACCGGCCCGGTCCGCGTCGTGCGCGGGTACGACGCCGGCATCGAGGCCGCGCTGACCGACAAGGTCACCGCCGAGCGCGACGAGGAACTGCGCGTCTTCCTCTCCGAGGCCCGCCTGGTCAAGGACGAGTGGGAGGTCGGCGAGCTCCAGAAGGCCGTCGACTCGACCGTGCGCGGCTTCGAGGACGTCGTTAAGGTCCTCGACAAGGCCGAGGCCACCAGCGAGCGGTACATCGAGGGCACGTTCTTCCTCCGCGCGCGCGTGGAGGGCAACGACATCGGCTACGGCTCCATCTGCGCGGCCGGCCCGCACGCCTGCACGCTGCACTGGGTCCGCAACGACGGGCCGGTGCGCTCCGGCGAGCTGCTGCTCCTGGACGCGGGCGTCGAGACGCACAGCCTGTACACCGCCGACGTCACGCGCACGCTGCCGGTCAACGGCACGTACAGCGAGCTCCAGAAGAAGATCTACGACGCCGTGTACGACGCCCAGGAGGCCGGCATCGCGGCGGTGAAGCCGGGTGCCAAGTACCGCGACTTCCACGATGCCGCGCAGCGGGTGCTGGCCGAGCGGCTCGTCGAGTGGGGGCTCGTGGAGGGGCCGGTGGAGCGGGTGCTGGAGCTGGGCCTGCAACGCCGGTGGACGCTGCACGGGACCGGGCACATGCTCGGGCTCGACGTCCACGACTGTGCCGCCGCGCGGACCGAGACGTACGTGGAGGGCGTCCTGGAGCCGGGGATGGTGCTCACCGTCGAGCCGGGGCTGTACTTCCAGGCCGACGACCTCACCGTGCCGGAGGAGTACCGGGGGATCGGCGTGCGGATCGAGGACGACATCCTCGTGACGGAGGACGGGAACCGGAACCTGTCCGCGGGGCTGCCCCGGCGGTCGGACGAGGTCGAGGCCTGGATGGCCGCGCTGAAGAGCTGACGTGCGGTGACGTGAGGTGAGGTGAGGTGAATGGCCGGGTACCAGGTGGGTGCCCGGCCATTCGTCGGTCCGCGGGTCGTGGGTGGTTGCTCGCGCGGTTCCTCGCGCCCCTGAAGGGGCGCTCAGTCACGGTGTTACACAGTGGGCAGTGCGTCCAGGAAGAGGGCGCCGGCCAGGAGGCCTGCGCTGCCTCTCGGGCTCCAGCCTCGTTCGTGCAGGTCTGCGTCCATGGCCGCCAGGGCTTCAGCGCCCGCGGTCGTCGACGTGCCGCCCGCCTCCAGCACTCCCCGCGCGCCCGCCTGTACGTGGCGCAGGCCCAACGGGCCCGTGTCGTAGAGGAGTTCGGTGTCCTGGAGGGTGGACATCACGGTGAGGAGGGCGTCCAGACGGGCCTCGTCCTCGGTGGCGCCCGCCTTGCGGGCCGTCGCCAGTGCCTCCAACGCCCTGCGCACGTGCGGGAATCCGGCCCTGGCCTCGCCGCGGGCACCGGCGGCGCCGTACTTCGCGGAGATCGTCGAACCACGCGAGGGGCGTCTGGGGGCGCCCTTGTCGTTGAAGGCGGCGATCCTGCGGGCCGTCGCGGCGATCTCGCGGGCCCTCGCCCGGGGGTCCAGGGCGGCCGCGGCGACCAGTAGGCCGAGGGCCCACAGCGCGCCCTTGTGGCCGCCGCCGGCCAGGCCGACCGAGTGCTCGGTACACCGGCCGATCGCGCCCAGCTCCGCCCGCAGCGCCGGCGAGGGTTCGCCGGTACGGCGGGCGGAGGCGGCCATCGCCGCGAGGCCGGGCGCGAGCGCCCTGGCCGACCAGCGCAGACTGTCGTGCTCCCGGCGCGTGCTGTGCGCGTCCAGGTCACGCGGGTCGGGCAGCCCCGGCTTCGGGGCCAGGGCCAGCTGCCCGGTGAGCGCGGCCACCGCGGCCAGCGCCAGCGCGTCGTCCTCGCGGTTTGTCATGTCCCTTACCTTATGAGGAGGCGGAGGCCGAGGGGGAGGCGCTGCCGGTCGGAGCGTCGCTCGGCGGGGTGCCCGTCGGCGCGTCGCTCGGGGCACCGCTCGGCGGCGTACCGCCACCACCGCTGCCGGCGCCCGTGTTCTCGGTGTCCGGGTCGATGCCCAGGGTCAGCGAGCCCTTGTAGCCCTTCGAGGGGTCCTTCTTGTGCACCGCCTTCAGGGTCAGCAGCCCGCTGGAAGCGCCGCCGCCGTCGTACACCATGTCGTCGGCGAGGACGGTGTAGCTGCCGGTGTGCTTCGAGTAGGGCTCCAGCGCGAAGATCTCCTCGGCGATGCCGTCGTCGAAGAACAGCTGGCCGGTGTAGTTGACGATGCCGCCCTCGTAGGTGCCGTCCTCCTTCTCGCCGCCCGTGTGCACCTTCACGTGGATGTGGCAGGTACGCGGGGTGTACCAGCCGGGGAAGATCGTCTCGAACTTGACGACCCCGTTGGCGTTGGCGATCTGGTAACCGCGCAGGTATGTCTGGTCGTTGGCGGAGTCGCCCTCCTCGCTCTCCGCGGGGGCGGAGCCACCGGGGTTGGCGGTGGTGTAACCGGAGTAGTAGCCCCAGGCGTCGCAGTGCCAGATCTCGACCGCCGCGCCCTTGACCGGGGTGCAGCCGTCGGTGGCGTCGACGACGGTCAGGCGGAGGGTCAGCGGAACGCCGGCCTTGCCCTCGGTGATGTCCTTGCGCACCAAGGCACCATCGAGGTAGTACGGGCCTTCCGTGACGCTGGTCATCAGCGTCATGCACTCACTGCTGGTGGAGCCGGCGGAGGCCGTGGCGTCCGCGTCGGTGCCGTCGGTCGTGTCGGCGAAGGCCGACTGGAAGCCGGCGACCGCGAGGCCGCCGGCCGCCACCGTGCCGCCGGACACCACGAGGGCGCGGCGGCGGGTGATCGACGTGTCTTTGTGGTTTCCCGTCATGGGCGACGAAGCTAGAAACGCCGTTTGTCAGGGGCATGGGCACGAGCTGGGAACGACCTGTGAACGCCCAGGAAGCTGAAACCGGCTGGAAGCCGCTGGTCACAGGGCCGGATCGCGGTCGTGCAGGATCCGCTGGAAGAGCCGGCTGTCCCGCCATTCTCCGTTGATGTGCAGATACTGCGGGGCATCACCGATCGTCTCGAATCCGCATTTCTTCAGCACGCGTTGGGACGTCGTGTTGTCGATGAGGGTGGATGCCTCGATCCGGTGCAGTCCGACAACCTCTCTCGCGATCCCGCAGACCCGTTCGAGCGCGGCCGTGGCCAGCCCGCGGCCCTGCTGATCGCCGGCCACCCAATAGCCGACGTAGGAACTACAGAAAGGCCCCAGTGAAATTCCGGTAAGAGTGATCGCACCGACGATCCGGCCGGTACCCGCCGACTCCATGAGCAGTGGGAGCAGGACCCCGTCCGCGGCCTGTTTCAGCAGGTCGTGGATGCGTTCGGTCTGCCCCTCGACGGTGAAGAAGGACTCGGGTCTGACCGGCTCCCAGGGTTCGAGATGGCTTCGGTTGACGGTGTATGCGATGCTCAGCGCTCGCGCGTCGCCGACGGCAAGCGGACGCAATATCACGTCGGGCAGGACGGGGATTTCTTTAATCTTTCTGAGAAACATGCGCGCACCCTAGCGCGCGGGTTATGCGGGGGCGAGAGTCATGCCGAAAGCAGGGAAGGATCTTTCTTCCACTTGAGGATCTTGTCGAAGCTGACCACCGTGCCACCGCGGCCCGGTTTGCTGCCGATGTGGACGTGGTCGGCGAGTTCCCTGATGAGACAGAGCCCTCTGCCGTGTTCGGCGTCGAGGCGGGCAGGTCTGATGTCCTGGGTGCGGGCGAACCCCGGACCGATGCCCGGACCCGAATCGGCCACCTCGATACGGCACTTCTCGCCGTCCAGGTAGGCGGTGACCCGGTACGCCTCCGAGGGACGGCCGGCCCCGCCGTGCTCGACGGCGTTCGCGCAGGCCTCGCTGAGGGCGACGGAGAGGTCGTAGGAGATGTCGGGGTCGACGCCCGCGGTCTCCATGGTGCCGATCAGCAGCCTGCGGGCGAGCGGCACGCTGGCGGCCTCACGCCGCAGATGGAGTGACCACCAGATGCTCATGCTCCAGCCTCCTGGCCGCGGCTCGACATACCGATACCTATTGCCAGCCGTGCGCGGGTGTAAGCACTCCGTTCATGTGAGAACGCCCATCCGGGGGATGCGCCCGGGGAGGTTTCGGTGTATGAGCGGCCGGTTCGGCACAAAATCGATCTTCCGCTTCGCTTTCTTGTTCTCCTGCCGTCCCCCTCTCGTTTCCCGTCCCGAAAGCCCTCCGCCGCCCCGCCCGGCACCTTCCGCTTCGGCGGCGACCGGCCGGCTCCAGGCCGCCGCCGGACCCCGTTCGGCCCCGGCGCCCCGGCGTCCCGGCCGTCCTCCGCGAGGCCTTCCAGCGTTTCCGGTCGTAACGGAATCTTCCGGACCTGCCGTCAGGGAGGCCCGGGTCCAGTGCGATGATGAGCCCGCCATGACTGCCCCCCGCCCGCGCACCGCGCGTCCCGGAAGCGGACTGCGGCTCCCGCGGGCCGCGGTGTTCGCCGCGTTCTGCGTCGTGCTGGCCGCGGCGGGGCACGCCCTGGCGTCCTGCGCGACCGTTCCGCTGTGGACGCTCGGCGCGGGTTTCCTCGGCACCCTGGCACTCGTCGCCCCGCTGACCGGGCAGGCCCGCTCGCTGCCGGGGACCGTCGCCCTGCTCGCGGTCCTACAGACCCTGCTGCACACGCTGTTCGGGCTCGGCCAGCACGGCGCTGCGGCGATGGCCGCCGGTTCCGCGATGACCGGATCCGGGACGTCGTCGGCCTCCGCGACGGCGGCGGGGGACGCGGCGCTGGTCCAGCGGGCCGCCGAGCTGGTGTGCGGGGCCGGGGTGGGGCAGATCAGCCCCGCTCACGCGTACAAGATCCTCACCGCCGCGCACCTCGCCACCTCGGGCTCGGCCACCGGCACCTCCGGCTCGGCCATGGACATGAGCGGAATGGCGTCGGACGCCGGATCGTCCGCCTTCATGCTGCCCTCCGTGCCCATGCTGCTCGGTCACCTGCTGGCGGCCGTCGTGGCCGGCTGGCTGCTGCGCCGGGGCGATCTGGCAGTGCTCCGGCTGGTCGACCTGTCGGCGCACGGAGTCGCCGAGGGGGCGCTCGTCCGTTCCCTGCGCGGCGCGCTCGCGCTGGCGTGCGCACTGTGCGCCGGGCTCGTCGCGGTGCCCGAGGCGCCCGCGCGAGGCGGTCGCGGCGCCTGGGACGAACCGCCCGCACCGCACACCGTCACACTCCGGCACTCCCTGCTCCGGCGCGGCCCGCCGGCGGCCGCCGCACTCGTTCTCGCCGCCTGACACGACGCGACCAGAGCACTCCCCCGGAGCTCGTCCGGAGGGGCCTGCCGCCGTCGTGCGGCACGCGCGCGTGCGTGCGCATCCGCCCGCACGCCCCCTCGACGACAGAACTCACTCGGAGTGGAGTGCTCCTGCCATGAAGGCTTCTCGTTTCGCCGCCGTCACCGCCGTCGCGGGTACGGCCGTACTCGCCGTCTCCTCGCCCGCGTTCGCGCACGTCAGTGTGCAGCCCGAGGGCACCGCCGCGAAGGGCGGTTACGCGGTCATCGACTTCAAGGTCCCCAACGAGCGCGACAACGCCTCGACCACCAAGGTCGAGGTCACCTTCCCCGCCGACCACCCGATCGCGTCCGTGATGCCGCAGCCGATGGCCGGCTGGAAGATCGACGTCACCAAGTCCAAGCTGGCCAAGCCGCTGGAGATGCACGGCGAGAAGATCGGCGAGGCGGTCACCAAGGTCACCTGGACCGCCTCCGACGGCAAGGGCATCGAGCCGGGCTACTTCCAGAAGTTCCCGCTCTCCGTGGGCGCGCTCCCGGAGAACACCGACGAACTGGTCTTCAAGGCGCTCCAGACGTACTCCGACAAGGAGGTCGTCCGCTGGATCGAGGTCCAGCAGAAGGGCCAGGAGGAGCCGGAGAACCCGGCGCCGGTCCTCACCCTGTCCGCCGCCGCCGACGACCACCACGGCTCCACGACCGCCGAGGACACCGCCGCGGAGACCGCCGCCAAGACCGAGACCACGGCCTCCGACGACGCCGGTTCGTCCGGCGGCAGCGACACCACCGCCCGCGTCCTCGGCGTGGTCGGCATCGCCGTCGGCGCGGCCGGGGTCGCCTACGGCGTACTCGCCGGCCGCCGCCGGTCCACGGGCTCCGAGGCCTGAGTGCCACGTCCGTAACGCGCACCGGGGGTCGTGCGAGGCTGTCGGGGCTCCGCGGCCCCGTACGACCCCGGTGCGCGCCGGATCTCTCACATCTGGGACATTTCTCTATGCGCAAGAAGACGTTCGCCGCGGCCGCCCTGCTCGCCGCCGCCACCCTCACCCTCTCCGCCTGCGGCAGCGGCGACGACGCCAAATCGCCCGTCGCCGTCGTCGCCGGGGACAACTCGAACAAGGCCGCGACCATCCTGGACCAGCCGTTCGAGAAGCCGGACCTGGTGCTCACCGACACCCAGGGCAAGAAGTACGACCTGCGCGCCGAGACCAAGGGCCGGCCCACGCTGGTCTACTTCGGCTACACGCACTGCCCCGACGTCTGCCCGCTGACCATGAACAACCTCGCGGTCGCCAAGAAGGCGCTGTCCAAGGCCGACCAGGCGAAGCTGCGGGTCGTGTTCGTCACCACCGACCCGGCCCGTGACACCCCGTCCGAACTGGGCAAGTGGCTCAAGGGCATCGACTCCAGCTTCGTCGGCCTGACCGGCGACTTCGCCACCATCCAGGCCGGCGCCCGGACCCTCGGCATCTCCATCGAGCCGACCCACAAGGACAAGAAGACCGGCAAGGTCGTCTCGGTGCACGGCACCCAGGTCGTCGCGTTCTCGCCGAAGACCGACGGCGGTTACGTCCTGTACGGCGAGGACGCCACCGTCGACGACTACACCAAGGACCTCCCCAAGCTGATCAAGGGGGAGAACCCGTGAGGCGTCCGGCCCTGACCGTCCGCCGTCCGGCCCTGACCGTCCGCCGTCCGGCCCTGACCGGAAGGCGGCTCGCGCTGACCGGCGTGGCCGCCACCGGCACCGCCCTGGCGGGCGCGCTGGTCCTGGTGGGCTGCGGCGGCTCGGCCGCCTCGGGAGCCGAGTTGTCGGTGGGCGCCTCCTACATGCCCCAGCCGGTCTCCGCCGACATGGCCGCCGGGTTCCTGACGATCACCAACAAGGGCGGCACGAAGGACGAACTGACCTCCGTCACCAGCGACTCCGCCGGCGATATCACCATGCACGAGACCAACGGCGGTGCCATGGAGGAGGTCCGCTCCTTCGAGGTGCCCGCACACGGTCAACTCGTGTTCAAAAGCGGTGGCAACCATCTGATGTTCGAGAAGCTGAAGCACCGCCCGGAGCAGGGCGACACGATCACGCTGAAACTCAAGTTCGCCGAATCCGGTCCGCTCACGGTCGAGATGCCGGTGAAGTCCGCCACGTACAACCCGTCGACCGGACACTGAGGGAGGGACCGACCTTGACGCGGACCATCACCCCCCGCCTGCGCACCCTGGTGCTGCTGATCCTCGCCGTCGCCGGCGCGCTGCTGGCCGGGGCCGGGCCGGCCTCCGCGCACGCCGCGCTGACCGGCAGCGACCCCGCCCAGGGGGTGGTGGTCCCGAAGGCGCCCGACCAGGTCTCCCTCACGTTCTCCGAGAACGTGTCGCTGAACAGCAACTCGATCCGGGTCCTCGACCCCAAGGGCAAGCGGGTCGACACCGCCAAGCCGGACAACCTGTCCGGGACGACCTACGGGGTCCAGCTCAGGACCGGCCTGGGCAAGGGCACGTACACCGTCGCCTGGCAGGTCGTCTCGGCGGACAGCCATCCCGTCGCCGGCGCCTACACCTTCTCCGTCGGGGCGCCGTCCACGACCGTCGCCTCGGTCGGGGACCAGGAGGCCGGCGGCGGGTTCGTCGGCTGGCTCTACGGCTTCGGGCGCTACATGTCGTACGCCGGGTACATCGTGCTCGTCGGCGGCGCCGCGTTCGTGCTGGCCTGCTGGCAGCGCGGCTCGGGTGTGCGGGCCCTGCAACGGCTCGTCGTCGGCGGCTGGCTGACGCTCACCGCGGCCACGCTGTGGCTGCTGCTCCTGCGCGGCTCCTACACCACCTCCGGCAGTGTCGGCGACATCTTCGACCTGAACCTGCTCGGCCAGGTCCTCCAGACCAAGACCGGCGCGGCGCTGGTCTCCCGGCTGCTGCTGCTCGCCGCCGCCGCGCTGTTCATCGCGGTGCTCTTCGGCGCCTACGACAAGCGCGAGGAGGGCGCGGAGAAGCGCGACCTGACCTTCGGGCTCGCCATCGGCGGGACCGTCGTGGCCGCCGGGCTCGCGGCGAGCTGGGCCATGGCCGAGCACGCCTCCACCGGACTCCAGCCGGGCATCGCGATGCCGGTCGACATCGTCCACCTGCTCGCCGTCGCCACCTGGCTCGGCGGCCTCACCGCCCTGCTGGTCGCCCTGTACCGGGCGCCCGCCGACACCCCGGTCGGGTCCGCGGCGGTACGACGCTTCTCCCAGGTCGCCTTCGGGAGCGTGCTGGCGCTGGTCGGCACCGGCGTCTACCAGTCCTGGCGCCAGCTCGGCTCCTGGTCGGCGTTCACCGACACCGCGTACGGACAGCTGCTGATGGTCAAGATCGCGCTGGTGGCGCTGCTCGTCGGCATCGCGTCCATCTCGCGGCGCTGGACGGGCCGGCTCGCGGACACGGCACTGACCGAGACCGGGGAGGAGACCGCGAAGGCGGCGGCCCGGGAGGAGACCGGAAAGGCGGCCGGGGAGGAGACGGTCACGACGTCCGCCGCGACGAAGCAGGCCGGGAAGGAGACGGTCAAGGCGTCCGCCGCGGCCAGGGAGACGTCCGGTACGGCCGGTGCCCGGGTCGCCGGTCCCGGCGAGGAGGCGTCCGCGGGGAAGGCCGCTTCCGACAGCGACGAAACCGACCCGGAGCGCGCCGCGCAGCTGGCCCGGCAGCAGACCGCCAAGGACCTCGCCCGGCAGAAGCGCGTCCGGGACGCCGACCCCGACCGCTTCGGCCTGCGCCGCTCGGTGCTCGCGGAGGCCGGGGTCGCCGTCGCCCTGCTCGCGGTCACGACCGTGCTGACCCAGACCGAGCCGGGCCGGACCGAACTGGACGCCAAGGCCGCCGCCTCGTCGTCCTCGTCATCGTCTTCGTCGTCCTCCTCCTCGGACTCGTCCTCCGGCGCGCTGACCCTCGACATGTCCTTCGACACCGGCGGCAAGGACGGCAAGGGCGTCGTCCGCGTCGACCTCGACCCCGCGGCCGTGGGCAGCAACGAGATGCACGTCTACGTCCAGCGGCCCAACGGACGCGCCTTCGACATCCCCGAGGTGAAGGTCGCCTTCACCCTCGACGCCAAGAAGATCGGGCCGCTTCCCGTGGCACCGGACCACATCACCACCGGGCACTGGGCCGCGAACGGCGTGCAGATCCCCATGGCCGGCGACTGGACGGTCTCCGTGACCGTGCGGACCTCCGACATCGACCAGGTGACCGTCTCCAAGCACGCGCAGATCGGCTGAACCGCACCATGGCTGAACAGTCCCAGTCCCTTCGTACCCCGGTCACCGGGGAAGCCCCCTCGGCCGCCCCCTCGGCCGCCGCCGCGGGCGGCGTCAGCCGGCGCGCGCTGCTCGGCACGGCCGGGGCCACCGGGCTCGTACTCGGTGCCGCGGGCGCGGGTGCCGGCTACACGGCCGCGCCCGCCCAGGCCACCCCGCTCAGCTCGGTGGGCTCCGGCGAGGCGATGTTTCACGGGAAACATCAGCCGGGCATCACCGAGGGCCTTCAGGCGCGCGGCCATCTGGTCGCCTTCGACCTGGCGGCGGGCGCGGGCCGCGCGCAGGCCGCGGCGCTGCTGCGCCGCTGGTCGACGACGGCCGGGCGGCTGATGGCGGGCGAGCCGATGACGCAGGACGACACCGAGGTGGCCCGGGACGCGGGTCCCTCTTCGCTGACGATCACCTTCGGCTTCGGCAACAGCTTCTTCGCCCGCACCGGGCTGGAGAAGCAGCGGCCGTCCGCCCTGGACCCGCTGCCCGACTTCTCCTCCGACCACCTGGACAGGTCGCGCAGCAACGGCGATCTGTGGGTGCAGATCGGCGCCGACGACGCGCTGGTCGCCTTCCACGCCCTGCGCGCCCTCCAGAAGGACGCGGGCAGCGCGGCCCGGGTGCGCTGGCAGATGAACGGCTTCAACCGCACCCCGGGCGCCACCGCCCACCCCATGACGGCCCGCAACCTCATGGGCCAGCTGGACGGCACCCGCAATCCGAAGCCGGCCGACCCCGACTTCGACGAACGGATCTTCGTGCCCTCGTCCGGCGAGCCCGCCTGGATGGCGAACGGCTCCTATGCCGTCGTACGTCGGATCCGCATGCTCCTCGACGACTGGGAGAAACTGTCGCTGACGGCCCAGGAGAACGTGATCGGGCGGAAGAAGTCGAACGGGGCACCGCTGTCCGGAGGCACCGAGACGACCCCGATGGACCTGGAGAAGGCGCGGTCCGACGGCGAGTACGTGGTGCCGGTCAACGCCCATGCCCGGATCACCCGGCCCGACCAGAACGGGGGCGCGGCCATCCTGCGGCGCCCGTTCTCGTACCACGACGGGATCGACGCGGACGGGACGCCGGACGCGGGGCTGCTCTTCGTCTGCTGGCAGGCGGATCCGCTGCGCGGGTTCGTGCCGTTGCAGCGGAAGCTGGACCGCGGGGACGCGCTGTCGCAGTACATCCGGCACGAGGCGAGCGGGCTGTTCGCGGTGCCGGGTGGCGCGGCCGAAGGGGAGTACGTGGGGCAGCGGCTGCTGGAAGGCTGATCCATCGGTGCGCTTCCGGGTTTCAAACCACCCGGTCGAGTGGTTCCGGTGAGACAGGTCGGCTTGGCGTTCCTGGGCCCATTAGGGTGAGGGACATGCCAGCGAGCTATGCGTATCTCGGTCCTGAAGGCACCTTCACCGAAGTCGCTCTGCGCACGCTTCCGGAGTCCGCCACCCGGCAGCTCGTCCCGTACGTCTCCGTGCAGTCGGCACTGGACGCCGTGCGGAACGGCGAGGCCGAGGCCGCGTTCGTGCCGATCGAGAACTCCGTCGAGGGCGGGGTCACCACGACCCTCGACGAGCTGGTCGCCGGCGAGCCGCTGATGATCTACCGCGAGGTGCTGCTGTCGATCACCTTCGCGCTGCTGGTCCGGCCGGGCACCAAGCTCTCCGGGATCAAGACGGTGACCGCGCACCCGGTCGCCCAGCCGCAGGTCCGCAACTGGCTGCGGGCCCACCTCCCCGAAGCCGTCTGGGAGTCCGCCGCTTCGAACGCGGACGGCGCCCGGCTGGTCCAGGAGGGCCGTTACGACGCCGCGTTCGCCGGTGAGTTCGCGGCCGAACGGTACGGTCTGGAGGTACTGGAGGCCGGGATCCACGACGCGGAGAACGCGCAGACCCGGTTCGTGCTCGTCGGCCGCCCGGCCCGGCCCGCGGCCCCGACCGGCGCGGACAAGACCTCGATCGTGCTCTGGCAGAACGAGGACCACCCCGGCGGCCTGCGTGACCTGCTCGGCGAGTTCGCCACCCGGGGCATCAACCTGATGCTGCTCCAGTCCCGGCCGACCGGTGCCGGCATCGGCAACTACTGCTTCTGCATCGACGCCGAGGGGCACATCTCCGACCGGCGGGTGGCGGAGGCCCTGATGGGACTGAAGCGGATCTGCCGCCAGGTGCGGTTCCTGGGTTCCTATCCGCGGGCGGACGTCCGACCCGGCGAGACCGTGGGCCCGACGCTGCCCGGGACGTCCGACGAGGAGTTCGTGGCCGCCTCGGACTGGGTGGCGCGCTGCCAGGACGGCCGCTTCTAGCCAGCCCTACCTTCATATCTTCGTTATCCACAGGAGTTATCCACAGGCGCTCTTCTCGACCTGGGGACAAGTCGACAGTGCCGCGTGAGTCTGTCGACAAATCGCCCTACGAGCCATCGGTGCGACCCCGGTCGCCCACATCACCCTTCGTCCACTCGTTTCCCATGGTTCGTCTTTTGGAGCGATGCCTTTCCACTCGAAAGTGGGTGTTGTCCTGGTTTGAACCGGGAATTCCTCCCTTCACAAGGCCGTTACGGAGTGATCAATTCCGAAGTCCACACCTCATCCACACACCCTGTGGATAACTCTCGCGAGGGCGTGGATCCCTGTGGACAACCGCGCCCCCAAGTTCCGCTCTCCACAAGGAAATCGAGTCAACCGAGGACCGCCGACTTGCCCCGTCCCAGGGAGTGAGACACTTTTTATTGACACGCTCGGCAATTCCGTCATAACGGAACGTATGTAGCGAATCGGAACACGTAGGAATAGTGATTCGTGAGGGGCAACCCCACACCGGTAGCCTTGGCTCCGTGATTGACCTTCGCCTGCTCCGTGAGGACCCCGACCGTGTGCGCGCGTCCCAGCGCGCCCGTGGAGAGGACGTCGCGCTCGTCGACTCCCTCCTCTCTGCCGACGAGCGGCGCAGGTCCTCCGGCGTCCGCTTCGACGAGCTGCGCAACGAACAGAAGTCACTCGGCAAGCTCATTCCCAGGGCCTCGGGCGACGAGAAGGCCGAGCTGCTGGCGCGGGCGAGCCAGCTCTCCGCCGACGTCAAGGCCGCGGACGCCGAGCAGCACGAGGCCGACGAGGAGACCAAGCGCCTCGCGCTGCAACTGGGCAACCTCGTCCACCCCGACGTCCCGGTCGGCGGCGAGGAGGACTTCGTCGTCCTGGAGACGCACGGCACCATCCGCGACTTCGGCGCCGAGGGCTTCGAGCCCAAGGACCACCTGGAGCTCGGCGAGGCGCTGGGCGCCATCGACGTGGAACGCGGCGCCAAGGTGTCCGGCTCGCGCTTCTACTACCTCACCGGTGTCGGCGCCCTTCTCGAGCTGGCGCTGGTCAACGCGGCGATCGCACAGGCCACCGAGGCCGGCTTCGTCCCGATGCTGACCCCCGCGCTGGTCCGCCCGCGCGCCATGGAGGGCACCGGCTTCCTCGGCCAGGCCGCCGAGAACGTGTACCACCTGGAGAAGGACGACTACTACCTGGTCGGCACCTCCGAGGTCCCCCTCGCCGCGTACCACATGGACGAGATCCTCGACGCCGACCAGCTGCCGCTGCGCTACGCGGGCTTCTCGCCCTGCTTCCGCCGTGAGGCGGGCACCTACGGCAAGGACACCCGGGGCATCTTCCGGGTGCACCAGTTCGACAAGGTCGAGATGTTCTCCTACGTCGCCCCCGAGGACGCGGAGAACGAGCACAAGCGGCTCCTGGACTGGGAGAAGCAGTGGCTGACCGGCCTCGAGCTGCCCTTCCAGGTCATCGACGTGGCCTCCGGCGACCTCGGCGCGTCGGCGTCGCGCAAGTACGACTGCGAGGCGTGGATCCCCACCCAGGGCAAGTACCGCGAGCTGACCTCGGCCTCCAACTGCGACAGCTTCCAGGCCCGCCGGCTGTCCGTCCGGATGCGGGACGGCAAGAAGGTGCAGCCGCTCGCGACGCTCAACGGCACGCTGTGCGCCGTACCGCGCACGATCGTGGCGATCCTGGAGAACCACCAGCTGGCCGACGGCTCGGTGCGCGTGCCCGAGGTGCTGCGCCCGTACCTGGGCGGCCGGGAGGTCCTGGAGCCGGTGTCCCGGTGACCTTCCCCTACGGGCTCATCGCCACCGACCTCGACGGGACGCTGCTGCGCTCCGACGAGTCGATCTCCGGGCGCACCCGTGACGCGCTCGCCGCGGCCACCGCGGCGGGCGCCGCGCACATCGTCGTCACCGGCCGCGCGGTCCCCTGGACCCGGCACATCCTCGACGACCTCGGCTACGACGGCCTCGCCGTCTGTGGTCAGGGGGCGCAGGTGTACGACGCCGGGTCGCACCGCCTGCTGACCTCCGTGACGCTGGACCGTCAGCTGGCCGGGGTCGCCCTGGCGAAGATCGAGGCCGAGGTCGGCCCGCTGTACCTGGCGGCGAGCCGGGACGGACTCGACGGCGACGTGCTGGTGGGCCCGGGGTACGCGGTGACGGGTCACCTTCCGTCCACCCCGTTCACGGACGCCGCGGACCTCTGGTCGGCGCCGCTGAACAAGATCTACATACAGCACCCCGAGCTGTCCGACGACGAGCTGGCCGAGGCGGCACGGCAGGCCGCCGGTGGTTTCGTCACCGTCGCCATGGCGGGCCAGGGCATCGTGGAACTGCTCCCGCTCGGCCTGTCGAAGGCGACGGGCCTGTCGCTGGCCGCACGCCGGCTGGGCCTGAAGGCGGCCGACACGATCGCCTTCGGCGACATGCCGAACGACATCCCGATGTTCGCGTGGGCGGCGCGCGGGGTGGCTATGGCCAACGCTCACGAGGAGCTGCGCGCGGTGGCCGACGAGGTGACCTCTTCCAACGAGGAGGACGGGATCGCGGTGGTCGTGGAGCGTCTGCTCGGGTGAGGCACGCCTTTGCCTGCGGGTGCGTGGGGGCTGGTCGCGCAGTTACTCCCCAGCCTTCGGCCGGGGTACGCCCGGCGCCTCTGAAGGGGCGCTGCGGCCGAGGCCTCTTTCATGTCTTGCGGAGGATGCACGGATCGAACGTGCGCGGGCTTTTCGGGCCCGACCGCGGCTTAGCAAGCCGGTGCCTTACCACTCGGCCAATCCTCCGGGTGGGCGGCCCACGCGAGAGCGACCATCGCGTGCTCGAAGCGGCCGCCCCGGGCAGCTACACGGCGATCCGCCGAAGGCTGCCCTGACGGGAGCGGGACGTACTGTCGTGCATGGACATCGTCCGGCTCCTCTCCCAGATGGTGGGCTGACACAACTACTGTGCCTTTGAGCCGAGTTGCACGCCAGTGATTATTCGAGAGGCGCCGGCTGCACGCGCCCCTTCAGGGGCGCTGGGGGTACCCCCAGCCGAAGGCTGGCGGAGGAACTGCGCGACCGCCCCCACCGGCGCGCAGCCGAAGAACCGCCTACCGGCGCCACCACTTGCGCCGCGCCTTGCTGAAGAACCACCCCGCGGGCGCCTCGTCCGACCGCCACGGCTGCGGCTCCGGTTCCTCCGCCTTCCACCGCGCCGCCAGCATCCGCGCCCGCGCGGACGGCTCAGAGGTCTCGGCCGACCGTATGAAGTCCTCGTTCAGAACGACGCCGTCCCAGTCCTCTGCCATCCCCGTTCCTCTCCACAGAACGTCCCCTTCGCCCAGTCTGCCCGGGCACGGGTGAAGTCCCCGTCAATAAGCCGGCCGTCTACTCCTCGCCCGCCAGCGTCAGCGAGCGCAGCTTCTGTCCGGCGTACCAGGTCGCCAGGACGGTCACCACGACCAGCAGCACCGTGGCCGTCGTCAGGGAGACGTCCGACGTGACCAGGTCGCCGCCTGTCACCTTGTGGGCGACCGCCAGCGACCACTGCTGGACGCTCAGCGTCCGCGCACCGGGGACCAGGGAGCCGAACAGCGCCTCCCAGACCAGGGCGTAGACCAGCCCGAAGACCACCGCGTGCCGGGACACCGTGCCGAGCAGCAGGAAGAGCGCCGCATAGGTGATCGACGCGACGAGCGCGGCCACCGTGTAGGCGACGGCGATCTGCTGGCCGTTGCCGTTCAGGACGAAGCCCGCGATCAGGGTCGGCAGGGCGGAGAACACCATGGTCACGGCGATCGCCACGATCAGCTTGGTGAAGATGATCGTCGGCCGTTTGATCGGCTTGGACAGCAGGTACACCACCGAGCCGTCGTCGATCTCGGGACCGATCGCTCCGGTGCCGGCGATGACGCCGATGAGCGGCACCATGGTGGCGAGGGCGAGCCCGCCGAGCAGGTCGGCGGCCGTCTGGTCGTCGGCTCCGGCGAGGGCGCGGACGACCACGGAGATCACGATCAGCAGCAGGGGCAGCGCCCCCAGGATGAGGGCCCGGCGACGGCCGAGCAGGGCCCGGTAGGTGAGCCGGGCGACTGTGGGGTCGTACATCTTCGGCCTCCTACGCCGCGACCAGGTACGAGAACACGGATTCGAGGGACTCGTCGGACGGCGAGACCGTGAGCAGCCGGATGCCGTGGTCGCGGGCGACCTTGGGCAGCAGGGCGGTGAAGCGGCCGAAGTCGACGGCCTGGATGCGCAACGCGCCCTCGGTCACGTCCACTTCGATGCCCGAGGTGGAGGGGTCGGCGATGAGCGCCGCCGCGAGCGCCCGGTCGTCGCTTGAGCGGACCAGGTAGCGGTGCGGGCGGTCGGTCATCAGACGGCGGATCTTGCGGAAGTCGCCGCTGGCCGCGTGCCGTCCGGCGACCACGACCTCGATGTGCCAGGCCAGTTGCTCGACCTCTTCGAGGATGTGCGAGGAGAACAGGACCGTGCGGCCCTCGTCGCCCATCCTGCGCAGCAGGTCCATCAGCTGCATGCGCTGACGTGGGTCCATGCCGTTGAAGGGTTCGTCGAGCAGGAGCAGGGACGGGTCGTGGACCAGGGCGGACGCCATCTTCACGCGCTGACGCATGCCCTTGGAGTACGTCTGGATCTTGCGGTCCTGGGCGTACTCCATCTCGACGGTCGCGAGCGCCCTCTGGGCTGCCTTGGCGCCCAGTCCGTGCAACTCGGCGTTGGCGACGACGAACTCGCGGCCGGTGAGGAAGTCGTACATCGCCTCGCGCTCGGGGACGATGCCGATGTGCTTGTAGATCGCTTCGTTGCGCCAGACCTGTTGGCCGTCGAGGGTGACCGTGCCGGTGGAGGGGGCGAGGAAGCCGCCCATCATGTTGATGAGGGTGGACTTCCCGGCGCCGTTGGGGCCGAGGAGGCCGGTGACGCCGGGGCCGATGGTCATGGTGATGTCGTTGACGGCCACCACGTTGCCGAACCAGCGGGAGACGTGGTCGATGGAGAGCGTGGTCACAGTCCCACCTTCTTGTAGCGGCGCAGCAGCAGGCCGTAGGTCGCGGCGACGAGACCGAGGATGACGAGCAGGTACACCGCGCCCTGGCCGTGCGTGGGTCCGTCGCTGCCCGGGAAGGTGTTGGTGCCGCCGAGCAGTCCGCTGCTCAGGCCGCCGATCAGGGTGACCGGCGAGAACAGGCCGATCCACGGGACGGCGCCGGAGCTGCCCTGGGCGTCGGCGATGGCCTGGAGGGTGGAGACAGCGCCGTAGGAGATGGTCAGTACGGCGATCACGGCGGCGATGCCGAAGCCGCGGCGCGGCGTGACCGACGCGATGACCAGGCCGATGCCGGCGAACAGCAGGGACAGCAGGGCCACCGAGACCAGTCCCTGGCCGAACCCCTTGCTCTGGTGGGCGAAGTCCATCTTGCTGAGCAGTGCGCCCAGGTACAGCACGAGCAGCGGGGCCCCGGTGAGGATGAACATGGCGGAGGCCAGGGCCGCGAACTTGGCCCGGACGTAGTCGGCGGTCTCGATGGGCCGCGAGAAGTACAGCGGGATGGTCTTGAAGCGCAGGTCGCGGGAGACGGCCTGCGGTGCCTGCGAGGCGACGTACAGGCTGATGACGGCCTGCATGATGATCGCGTACCGGGTGTAGGACACCGGCAGGTCGTGCGCCTTGGTGGCGACGGCGACGGCGACCATGATGGCCGCCGGCACGCACATCACCGCGAACAGGAGCATCGGCAGCACCTTGGACTTCACCGAGCGGCCGAGGCCGTAGGAGCCGCGCAGGGTCTGCGAGTACAGGGAGAGCCGGGCGTAGCCGCGGCCGAGGCGCGGGCCGTCGTAGCCGCGGTAGCCGATGTCGTGGATGCGGGACTGGTCCCCCGCGGGGGTGGCCAGGGGCTGCTCAACCGCCATGGACGGCCGCCTCCTTCCGCTGCTCGTCGCTGCTGGTGAACACTTCGGAGATGTGGTGCCGGCGCTGCTCCATGCGCACCAGGCCCAGGCCGAGGTCGGCGACGACGTCCCGGACCAGGTCGTACGTCTCCTCGCCCTGGGCGGTGAGCAGCAGGATGTGGCCGGCGCCGGGCAGACCGGCGCCCTCGTTGTCGGTCGCCACCCCGCGCGCGGTGAGCGCCTCGCGGACCGCGCGGGTGCCGTCCGGGTGTTCGTCGCTGTCGGTGACCTCGATGGCGAGGGTGGTCGTGGTCTGGGTGAAGTCCGTGGTGGAGCTGGAGCGCAGCAGCTTGCCGCCGTCGACGACGACCACGTGGTCGCAGGTGCGCTCCAGTTCGCCGAGCAGGTGCGAGGTGACCAGGACCGAGATGCCGAAGTCCGTGTGGATACGGCGGATCAGGCCGAGCATCTCGTCACGGCCGACCGGGTCGAGGCCGTTGGTCGGCTCGTCCAGGAAGACCAGCTGCGGGTCGTGCACCAGGGCCTGGGCGAGCTTCACGCGCTGCTTCATGCCGGTCGAGTAGCCGCCGATGGGGCGGTACCGCTCCTCGTAGAGGCCGACGTGGCGCAGGGTGTCCGCGGTGCGCTCGCGGGCGGCGGTGGGCGGCAGGCCGGACATCCGGGCCATGTGCACGACGAACTCGGTGGCCGAGACGTCGGGCGGCAGGCAGTCGTGCTCCGGCATGTAGCCCACCCGCTCGCGGATGGCCGCGCCCTTGGTCGCGACGTCGAGGCCGAGCACCTCGGCGCGGCCCTCGGTCGCGGGGGACAGACCCAGCAGGATCTTGATCAGGGTGGACTTGCCGGCGCCGTTGGCTCCGACGAGTCCGGTCACACCGGGTCCGATGTCCACGGACAGCCGGTCGAGCGCGGTCACCCGGGGGAACCGCTTGCTCAGGCTTTCGGTCGCGATCACAGTCACAACGTCGAAGGTAGTGACCTGGACCACGCCCGGTCGTCAGACCCGAGAGCCGTCTTCGCATCACCCTCGAGTATTACGGGGCCCTAGGGGATCCCCTTCCTGAGAGCTACGCAGAGTTATCCACAGGCCTTGGCAGACCTATTGACGCTGCCTCTAACAACTGTCACATTCACCAGTGTCACGTTACGGACGCGTACCGCAGTCGACGAGGACGGGGCGGATGACGACGGCACTGAGGGATGAACGCGCCATGGAGCCCGAGGGTTTCCGGCGGGTGCGGCGCGAGTGGCTGCGCGGGCGGGGAGTGCGGGACACGGCGTTCACGGGCTTGTGGACACCGCGTGGGGGAGTGCGGCATTGGGCGGAGGACAGGTGACGGCACTGGAGGGCGCGCGCGAGCGCCGGGTGCACACGGGCGGCATCGACCTGTGCGTGCTGGAGCTGGGAGACCCGTCGGCCCCGACGGTCGTCCTCGTGCACGGCTACCCGGACAGCAAGGAGGTGTGGTCCGAGGTCGCGACCCGGCTGGCCGGCCGCTTCCACGTGGTGCTGTACGACGTCCGCGGCCACGGCCGCTCCACCGCCCCGAAACCGCTGCGCGGCGGCTTCACCCTCGCCAAGCTGACCGACGACTTCCTGGCGGTGGTGGACGCGGTCAGCCCGGACCGGCCGGTGCACCTGGTCGGCCACGACTGGGGCTCGGTGCAGTCCTGGGAGTTCGTCACGGTGGGCCGCACCGAGGGCCGTGTCGCCTCCTTCACCTCGATGTCCGGGCCGTCCCTGGACCACTTCGGGCACTGGATCGACGCGCGCGTGAAACGCCCGACGCCCCGCCGGGTGGGCCAGCTCCTGGGCCAGGGCGCCAAGTCCTGGTACGTGTACCTGCTGCACACCCCGGTCGTCCCCGAGCTGGCCTGGCGCGGCCCGCTCGGCAGGAGCTGGCCCGGGATCCTCCGCCGGGCCGAGGGGCTGCCCACGGACGACTACCCGACCGCCTCCCTGCGCTCCGACGCGGCGCACGGGGCATGGCTGTACCGCGACAACGTCCGGCCCCGGCTGCGCCGCCCGCGCGAGGACGCGTACGCGCACGCGCCCGTGCAGCTCATCACGCCCCTCGGCGACGCCTTCCTCTCCGAGCGCCTCTACGACGATCTGGAGCACTGGGTCCCCCGGCTCACCCTGCGCACCCTGCCCGACAAGCACTGGATCCCGCGCACCCGCCCGGACCAGGTGTCCGCCTGGATCGAGGAGTTCGTGCTGGCGGTCGAGAGCGGACAGGACGCCCAGCCTCCGCGCGCGGACCGTCACGCGCAGCGTTTCGGCGGCCAGCTGGTGCTGGTCACGGGGGCGGGCAGCGGCATCGGGCGGGCGACCGCGTTCGCCTTCGCGGAGGCGGGCGCGCGGGTGGTGGCCGTGGACCGGGACGGGGAGGCCGCCGCCCGCACCGCCGAGCTGGCCCGGCTGACCGGCGCGGCGGACGCCTGGGCCGAGACCGCCGACGTCTCCGACGAGCAGGCCATGGAGAAGCTCGCGGAGAAGGTCCACGGCGCGTACGGCGTGGTGGACGTGCTGGTCAACAACGCGGGCATCGGCCTGTCGGGCTCCTTCTTCACGACGACACCGGAGGACTGGCGGCGGGTCCTGGACGTGAACCTGTGGGGCGTGATCCACGGTTGCCGGCTCTTCGGGGCCCGGATGGCCGAACGCGGGCAGGGCGGGCACATCGTGAACGTCGCGTCGGCGGCCGCGTACCAGCCCTCCCGCGCGCTCCCGGCCTACAGCACGTCCAAGGCGGCGGTCCTGATGCTGTCGGAGTGCCTGCGCGCGGAACTCGCGGACCGGCGCATCGGCGTGAGCGCGGTCTGCCCCGGCTTCGTCAACACCAACATCACCTCGACCGCCCGCTTCACCGGAGTCGACGAGCAGGAGCAACGGCGTCGGCGGCAGCGGTCCGCTCGGCTGTACGGGATGCGGAACTACCCACCGGAGAAGGTGGCTTCGGCGATCCTGGACGCGGTGGAGCGGAACCGTGCGGTGGTGCCGGTGACGCCGGAGGCGCGGGGGATGCGGGCGCTCTCGCGCCTGGTGCCCGGGATGTCGCGGCGGCTCGCGAAGGTGGAGCCGAAGGTGTGAGGAGCCCTGTATGACCGACCTCACCGGCCCCCCGTCCCAGGTCGCCTACCGCATCGAGGACCTGGCGCGCCTCTCGCGGACCTCCGTGCGCACCGTCCGCGCGTACCAGGACAAGGGGCTCCTCCCCCGCCCGGAACGGCGGGGCCGCGCCAACCTGTACTCCGACGCCCATCTGGCCCGGCTCCACCAGATCGCCGACCTCCTCGCCCGCGGCTACACCCTCGCCTCCATCAGGGAACTCCTCGACGCCTGGGACACCGGCCGCGGCCTGGCCGGTGTGCTCGGTCTCGTCACCGAGGCGGAGGGCCCCTGGACCGACGAGGAACCGGACCGGCTGTCCCGCGCCGAGCTGGCCGCCCGCTTCGGCGGCACCTCCGACGACGCGGCCGTGGCGGAGGCCGTGGCCCTCGGCGTCCTGGAGCCGGTGGCCGACGACCCGGACGCCTTCCTCGTTCCGAGCCCCCAAGAGCTGGCGGTCGCCGCGGAGTTGCACAGAGCGGGGGTACCGCTGTCCGTGATCGCCGACCACCTGCGGGAGTTGAGGGTCCAGGTCGAGCACATAGCCGCCCGGTTCCTGGAGTTCACCACCGAACACGTCTTCGCCCGCTACCTCGACGACCCGGACCTGCGCACCGATGCGAAAGCGGCCGAGGCGGCCGACCTGGTCCGGCGCCTGCGGCCGCTGGCCCGGCAGACCGTGGACGCCGAACTCGCGCGCGCCATGCGCCTGTTCGCTCCCCGCGAGGTACGCAGGCAGCTCGGCGCGGAGGTGCGGTCGACCGCGCCTGACGAGACGCGTTCCGTGGCGCTGCCCGCCGAGACGGTTCAGGCCGTACGTGGCCTCGTTGGTCCCGAACACACTCCGGAGTTCATCGCCCTCGCCGCCGAACGAGAGGTGCGCGCACGGCACTTGGATGCCCTCACCGCACATCACAGGCCTGTTAACGATCTTGACGAATCGTCTTGAAACGCCCGGCCGTTGTCCACAGTGCCGCCAATTCCCCTGTGGATAACCCTACTTGGTTGTGGATCAAACCTGCGACGAAAAATATCTGCGTGATCCGCGTCTCTCCCGGCACGCTGGTGGCATGAACGACAAGAAGACCGTCAGACAGAACGAGGATCGGCGCACCGTGAAGGTGTCGAAATACCTCTCCAAGCACCTGCGCCACCAGCCCGAACGCATCGGACTGACGCTGGACGAGGCCGGCTGGGTGGAGATCGACGCCCTGCTCGCGGCCACGGCGGCCCACGGGTTCCCGGTCAGCCGCGAGGAACTGGACCACGTCGTCGCCGCCAACGACAAGCAGCGCTTCGCGATCGACGGCACGCGGATCCGCGCCAGCCAGGGCCACAGCGTCGACGTGGACCTGGGACTGCCGCCGGCGACCCCGCCGCCGTACCTCTACCACGGCACCGTCGCACGGAACCTGGACGCGATCCGGACGGCCGGCCTGAAGCCCATGAACCGGCACGACGTGCACCTGTCGGCCGACCGCGAGACGGCGACCCGGGTGGGCGCCCGGCGCGGGCGACCCGTCGTGCTGTCGGTCGACGCGGGCGCGATGCACCGGGACGGCCACGTCTTCCACCTCAGCGCGAACGGGGTATGGCTGACGCGGACCGTACCGCCCGCCTACCTGCGCTTCCCCGAAGCGCACTGAGCCCGGCATCATGAGTGGTATGGACCATTCGGGGCACTACCGGGAACACCTGCCGACGACCGAGGCGGCCGTCGGCGCTCTCCACACCATCGCGGCCCAGTACGGGCGGGAGCTCGAGGTCACACACGACATCGGCGCCGACCGGACCTCCCGGCGCGGCGCGGCGGGCTTCGGCGTCACCACGGACCCGGACGGTTCGCTGCCGCACGAGGCGTACGCCGACTTCAGCGGGGTGCCCCGGGTGAGCGTGCGGCTCTTCCCGGAGGCCGACGCGCTGATCACGGTCGAGGGGGTCGCGTTCCACGACGTCCCGCGCGACGACGTCCCCGGCTTCCTGCACTCCGTCTTCGGCGGCCTGAGCCACGTCCGGGCCCGCCGCTTCCCGCCCTCGGCCTCCCTCGTGGTGCCACTGCCCGGGGACCGCACCTACCGGGAGCACCTCGCCGCGCACCTGCTCACCCCCTGGCTGAGCAGCCGCGTACGGTGACCGCTCCCGCGCCGCCGGTGACCGTTTCGTCCCCCGCCGACGCGTCCCCTTAGTCTCGGACCCATGAGTCTGCGTCTGAGCACCGTGATCCTCCCGTACCGCCGCTGGAACGAGGGCGGCTCCGCCGCCTGGACGCGCGCCGAGGAACTGGGCTTCCACACCGCGTACACCTACGACCACCTGTCCTGGCGCAGCTTCCGGGACGGTCCGTGGTTCGGCGCGATACCGACGCTGACCGCCGCCGCGGCCCGCACCGAGCGGTTGCGGCTGGGCACGCTCGTCACCTCCCCGAACTTCCGGCACCCGGTGACGCTGGCGAAGGAGCTGATCTCCCTCGACGACATCTCCGGCGGCCGGATCACGCTCGGCATCGGCGCGGGCGGCACCGGTTTCGACGCCACCGCACTGGGCCAGGAGCCGTGGACCCCGCGTGAGCGGGCCGACCGGTTCGCCGAGTTCGTGGCGCTGCTCGACCGGCTGCTCACCGAGGACACGGTGACCTACGAGGGCCAGTTCTACTCGGCGGGCGAGGCGCGCGACATCCCGGGCTGTGTACAGCGTCCCCGGCTGCCCTTCGCGGTGGCCGCCACCGGCCCGCGCGGGCTGCGGCTCGCCGCGCGGTACGGCCAGGCCTGGGTGACCACCGGCGACCCCAAGCTGTACGAGACGGGCACGCCCGAGCAGTCCCACGAGGCGCTGCGCGGACAGCTCGGCCGGCTCACCGAGGCCTGCGCGGCTGCCGGACGGGACGTCTCGGAGCTGAACCGGGTCCTGCTCACCGGGTTCACCCCGGACCGCGGCGGTCCGCTGGAGTCGCTGGACGCCTTCGTGGACTTCGCCGGCCGCCACCAGGAGCTGGGCTTCACCGAGCTGGTGATCCACTGGCCGATCCCCGACTCGATGTTCGCCGCCGAGGAGAAGGTCTTCGAGCGGATCGCCATGGAGGCCCCGGCCCAGCTGGGCTGACCATGGTCCGGCCGGTTCCTGGCTGGGTTCCTGGCCGGGGGGTCTTGGTCGGGGGGGCTTGGTCGG